>DHQY01000012.1 GCA_002408205.1 Bacteroidales bacterium UBA5326
CCAAATTTTTTAGACCATTACATGGGAAACGCCTCCCGGTTGCTGGCGCAACCGGGTCCTTCCCTCCGCGGGCGCGAGGTTTCCCTCTACTAAATATCTTGCTGATGTCCTTTCCTTGTGTGGAGATGGCACAGCGATTAGATTTCTGAAGCGCCTCCCCTTTTGCGCGGCACTCCGTGTTTGCCACCATTTAAACAGCTAAACTTTATGTTTGTATTTGCTTGTTAATTAAGTATTTGGCATGATTTATGCTATAGTTTTTTTGATAAACTTTTGATAATGAGCCGCATAATAATTCCAGGTATCCGCCCTTGCTTCTTTCGATGCAAACAGCCTGGCACTATGTGAAAATGTCCGACGACACCAATTTTCACCAGTCGTTATAACAATAACGGGGAATTGAACAGACAGAAAACTATACAGACAGAGAAACGATACAGGTAGTATAATTTTAACAGATATATCATATGAAAAAATTCATTGCCATTTTTATCGAATGTATTGTTGCATTCACTTTGTTCAATACTGTGCAATTAAGTGCACAACAGTCAGGAGAATCTGTCACTTATCTCTGGCCTGTTGAAGGAGCCCGTACAGGGGCTGACATTCTTTATACTCCCCAGTGTTATATAGATAAAGAATTGAATTTTGACAATCTGGTTATTGCTGCGCCCGAAGGGACCAATGTTGTATGTCCTGTTGACGGAACCATTAAACATATTTCCGCCGGGTATTTACAAAACCTTTCTTTCAGTATCTGTTTCAATAAAAGCGAAAATGCGAAAAACTTTGATCAGATGCTGGAGGAATCCCGGGCAAGCATTGTTAAATCAAATAAATCAATTGATCCAAAATACATTCACGGAACGATTGCTATATTGACCGAAGACGGGAAAACCATATACATTAGCGGCCTCACCGGAAGTGAAGAATTTAAGACCGGACAGAAGCTTGAAAAAGGACGTATTCTCGGCCAAGTGGGATACTGGTACAGATCCATTCCCCAGCCATGTATCGAAATTTCCATTTCTATTAATAGTAAACCGGCCGACCCCATGACCCCTTTCGGATTAAAAACCACTTTCATTAAACCAACAGAGATAAAACCGATAGAATCCCTGACGCAGGAACAGGCCTTGGAAGATTTCAGGCTGTTCATTGAGATTCTGAAAGACTGCTATCCGGGTTTAAATGATGTGGTATCTGAAAATGAACTGACAGCTTATTCGGCCGAATCTGTTAGGTATATAGAAAACTACGGGGAGTCTATACCATATAACGATTTCTGGAGACTGTTGCGAAGGGCCACTGCAAAGGTCCACGACAGCCATCTTTTTCTTTATAATGCGACGAATAATGCAACCTGCATGCGGGAAACCCGGTATCCCCCCTATCAGCCGCAAATCTATTTTGGCTGGTTCAGCGACACCCTGACATGTAACAGGGCAGTAAAAGAATATGAACAATATATAGGCAGGCAGATTCATGCAATAAATGGAATTCCGGCCGACTCCATAAAGAAGATCGTCACAGCAAATGTTACGGATTACGATGCCAAAGTGGAAAGCTATATTCAATATAGATTAGCGACCGTTGGATTGGGTCCGTTTTTCAATCCGCCCTACGGCTCCCAGAATTATGACATGATAGTGGATTTTGAAGGAGGAGAACAGGTGACAATCAAAGGGGCCGATACGAAAAAGGGATTGCCCTCTTATACTACCGACTGGAATAAATTCAATATGCTGAACAGGTACAGGGACGGATATGCCACAAAGATGCTGAACGATTCAACAGCATATATCGGGCTTTCCACCTTTCAACTCAACCAGACTCAGGAAGAAACCATTGTCTCTTTCATAGATTCTGTGGCGCAGGTTCCGCATTTGGTGTTTGACGTGCGGAACAATCCGGGAGGCGACAGTGAAGTACTTTTAAGACTTTTCACACACATTGCCACCGATACTTTACGACTGAACGGATATACCCGGGTAAATCGTAAAGGAGGATTCAAGACGTTAAAATATTCCATGAATTACACTCAGGGAATTTCTGAAAAACCAGAAGATGAGCTTTTTCCGGATTTCGTGGCAGAAGAAGGAAAAGATGGTTACTTTAATTATTCGGACAGTCATTCGCTCCGGGTTGTTATCCCCGATACAGCCGTCAACTACCGCAACAAAATTTATGTCCTGTCCAACGAAAATTCCATTTCTGCGGCTACCGTTTTTCCTGCCCTGGTTGTGCGCAGTAGAAGAGGCGTTGTTGTAGGCAGGGAAACACGCACTGCTTACCATTTCATGAATGCCGAGAAATTCACGGAAATGCGTCTGCCTCATTCCATGATTTCCTTCCGTGTACCCCTGATGCAGGTTGTGTTCGACAATGTAGTCAATTCCCGTGTACCGTACGGCCGGGGTGTCCTACCCGATTATTATGTTCCGCTCACTTTGGACGAGGTGACTTTCAGAAACGGCGATGCCATATTAAATTTCACACTAAAGTTAATTGAAAAGGGCCGGTATCTTTCTCCCGAGAATCCTTTTGCATCAGACCTGCCCGGGAAAGCACCCCGCTCGCCGCTATACAATATCATTTCTATTATTGCCGGCATAATTCTTTTATTCACAGTGATTTTACTAACTAATAGATATTTCCGCAGATCCCGCAGATCTTAGGCATTAGACTTTTATTATTTTTGCAGTATGAAAATGACATTGAAAATCATACTGCTGATGGCCCTTTTTACGGGTTGCACGATGGGTGCCTCCATGGCACAGGTGCGTTTTAATCAGGCCGATAAAGACGTTTACAACAAGGTAATGGAAGTGCTGGAGCCGTTGAAGGACGAGCCCATGAGCGTGCGGATCATGGCAGCGGCCGGAGCCATGATTGGTACACCGTACGTAGCCGGGACGCTGGAACAGGAGCCCGAGGCACTGACGGTCAGCCTCGCCAAAACCGACTGTATCCTGTTGGTCGAGGCGTGCGCGTGCATGGCGCAAACCGCCGGGCAGAAAGACCGCAGCTTTGAAGCTTTCTGCGAAAACCTCAGGCAATTCCGCTACCGAAACGGGATCACAGACGGGTATGCCAGCCGCATTCATTACTCCAGCGAATGGATAGCTCAGGCACAGGCACGGGGACTGCTCCGCGAAGTTACAGGCGAACTGTCGCAAACTCCTCTTAAGCAATCCTTTTCGTATATGTCAAAAAACGCCGGCAAGTATCCCGTATTAGTCAAAAATCCCGGTCTTGTCCCGGAAATTGCTGCAACGGAAGAGAACCTGAGTGGCGCCGACTATTTTTATATTCCCAAATCCCGGCTGGAAAACAGCCTGGATCAGATCCGTCACGGGGACATGATCTGTTTTGTAACCAATATAGAAGGACTGGATATCACACACGTCGCCTACGCCTATGAAACGTATGAGTGTGAACACGACTGCTGTCCCGATGCCCGCGGCTGCTCCAACGGCCAGCGCCGGCTAGGGTTTCTGCATGCCTCGTCATCGGCCGGAAAAGTGGTGGTGGACCCACAGACTCTGGCGGGTTACGTGAACAGCATCAAATCCTGCATTGGAGTAAGGATTGTGAGATTTTAATTCACCCGGGTAAAAGTGATATCAGAAGTACGGATCTTTTTGGGGTCTTTAGTACGTACGGGCGGTTGTTTCTCGTTGTAGATGATCTCCGACCGGGCCAGCAGGGGCACCATCTCGACATTTACGTTGGTGACATCTAGCCCCAAATAACGCACATCGGTCATCCCTATCTTGCTTATAAGGAAATACAGGCCCATAATCAGTTTCTGGTTATGGCTGAATTCATATTCCTTATTAGGCACGCGGTCTATGACAACGTAGCGGAAGTCACTCAGCACGTTATACTGTTTTAGAGAGGGATAGGAGCTTATCAGGTCAATTTTATGCTCGGCCATGAGCTCGAATACAATATTGTGGAAATACAGGCTGGCTTTCACCGGCACTTTGAATCCCATCCGGAGGTCTATCCGGATCATTATCCCCGGGATGAGTTCCGTAACTTCGTATTCCGTTACGTGCGGATCGTCAACAATATCTACATGCAGAAGCCAATAAGTACCGGCCCGTTTAGGCTGTTTCCTGAGAATGGAATACAAGATTTTATTTTCAATATCGGTCACCCGGTTGGCGTGTGTGATATATACCAGGTTAGTGGCATACCTGGGAACCGTTTCGTCGCCTGATAATGCCTTGATTACAGGCAGATAATCTTTAATCTTCACATACGAGATAAAGCTGTTCTTTATCCGGCGCCCTCTATTCCATACATACATAACCAGGGCAAAAACACCGGTGATTACCAAGGTGATCCAGCCTCCTTCGTTGAACTTGGAAAGGTTGGCCGCCAGGAAAGAGAGTTCCACGCCAAAGAAAACTACTCCGCACAGGATGCGCAGGTACGAGGGAAGTTTATCTCTCAGATAAAGCATCAGAAGCACGGTTGTGGCCAGCATAGCCAGGTTAATGGCCAACCCGTAGGCCGCTTCCATACCCGCTGATTCCCTGAAATGGAAGACAATAAAACAACAACCCAGGTATAAGATCACATTCACAAGCGGAATGAACATCTGTCCTTTCAGCGATGAAGGATAGCTTATGCGTACCTTGGGGAAGAAATTGAGTGAAATGGCCTCGCTGATTATGGTGAACGATCCGCTTATTAGCGCCTGGCTTGCAATAATGGCAGCCGCGGTAGCCACAATAATTCCCGGGGCCAGAAACCACCCGGGCATTATGGCATAAAACGGATTAACACGGGAAGTAATTTCACCGGCATGACCAATTATCCAGGCTCCCTGTCCAAAATAATTAAGTAACAAGGCCGTCTTGACAAAGATCCAGGATAGTCTGATATTGCGTAATCCGCAATGCCCCAGGTCTGAGTATAATGCCTCGGCCCCTGTGGTACACAGGAACACGGCCCCCAAAAGCAGGAAACCGCTGGGATAGGCGGTCAACAATTTTATGGCATAGTAGGGATTGACCGCCAGAAGGACATCCGGGACACGAACCAGCTGAACCAGCCCCAGTACCCCAATCATGGAGAACCAAAAAAGCATGACCGGTCCAAAGGACTTACCAAGGAAAGCCGTACCGAACTGTTGTATGAAAAACAAGACGGAAAGGATAATGAAAACCACCGTGACTACGGGGATATCGGGCTTCAGGATCCGGAGGCCTTCAATGGCCGAGGTAACTGTAATGGCCGGAGTGATGATCCCGTCTGCAAGTAATGCGCAGCCTCCCACAATGGCCACAATGAAAATCCAGTCCTTGCGTTTTTTCAGCAGGGCGAACAGGGCCATAATGCCACCCTCGCCCTTGTTATCGGCCCTTAAGGTAATAAATACATATTTAAAGGTTGTCTGAAGCGTCAGAGTCCAGAAAATACAGGACAGAGCCCCGAGGACAAAATCCCGGTCTATGGTTGTCGCCCCGTTGAGCATAGCTCTTAGCGTATAGAGCGGCGAGGTTCCCAGGTCTCCGTATACAATCCCCAGTGTAATGAGCAGGCCTGCCATCGATAATTTCGACAGGGGACCGGCTGTTTGTGTTTTCTTCATCTTGTATTATCCTGCGGTGATCCGCTCATTAAAAAATCGCGCAAATGTATATAAAATAGTGGGATTGTTGTAACGGAGTGCCACTGAGTCGGCCGCTGTATTCTGCCACCGGGTTGGCCGCTGCAGTGTGCCACTGAGTCGGTCGCTGTATTCTGCCACCGGATTGGCCGCTGCAGTGTGCCACTGAGTAGGTCGCTGCACCACAAAGAACGGGAAACACCTCCAACCAATCTTGTGTGCTATGGAAGGTAGTAAGCAACGACCATGTTATTAAATCGTTCAATTTGCTGTTATTAAACACTTTAAAGACGAATGAACTATTTTTACTACTTACCTCCTCCTGCCGTTTTCGTGGTTTTCGGGCTACTTAAGGAGAAGGTGGTAAGTAACAGTAACGTCCTGAAATTGTGTAATATTTTGTTTTTATGTAATTTATGGGCATATGAACTTTTTTTGATACTTACTACCTCCCCGACAAGTGTTTTTTACACTGGCGCGGGGTTTCCCTTTTCTTTTGGTGTCAGCGTCCTGAAAGAGGCGCAGGCGAAACGAACCCGGTGGTTTACCACAGGACATCCCCTCTGTGAAATCAATGGCCTGAAAGCGGTGCGGGTAAAGTCCGTCTGTACACAGAAACGGTCTTGTACGTTTACGAGTGACGTAAAACCACCTCGCTGTAAACAAAAACGGTCCTGTATGTTCACGAAAAACTGAAAATTGCCTGTCCGTAAACAGAAACAGTATTATATGTTCACGGTGTTGCGAAAAACCTCGGAATGCCACTGAGTCGGTCGTTGTATTCTGCCACCGGGTTGGCCGCTGCAGTGTGCCACTGAGTCGGTCGCTGCACCACAAAGAACGGGAAACACCTCCCGTTTGCTGACGCAACCGGGTCCTTCCCTCCGCGGGCGCGAGGTTTCCCTTTTCTTTCCTGACTTCGACACATTTATTTTCTCAATTTAATAATCAGCAAATATTCAACATTATATGATTTTTGC
>DHQY01000011.1:0-218761 GCA_002408205.1 Bacteroidales bacterium UBA5326
GCATTCGAATTTTGATAGAGCATTTTCACCAAAGTGGACTTTCCACATTGCCTTGGGCCTAAAATGGCAACCGCAGGAAATACGTTTATATTCCCTGTTACAAACGTTTCTATATTTCTATTGATCAATATTTGCATATCATAAATACGATTTCTATTTTGCACAAATATGGTGATTCTATTTAAAACTACAAAAAAAGAACGATATTTTGTTTCTGAAATGCACTATATTGGGCGGTATAATAGAAACAAAATAAAGAAATGACCTTTCTGGAATTTAGGAATCAACTATTCGATTTGATATGCTTCAATATCTGTCAGGTTTACGCAAGTCAATATGAATGGGATTATGTACCTTCTTTTCAGAGTCCGTGGTCAACGGGCGGTGTGATAACTTATTATTATGAAATGAATTGGGGCTGTGATGGAGATTTCAATGGAAGGTCGTTGGATAATATTGAAAGATCATTGGAAGATAAAGATAAAAATAAAGAATACCCCTTAAAATCAGTTACTTTAAAAGTTACCTATAATGAACAATACCATTATCCTGAAAAAGTAATATACAGTACAGATTATTACGTTAAAAAGAATGCCTATATGACACCGGGTCTTGGTTCGTCTTTTGAGTTAAACATAACAGAGTTCGTTCCATAGAGCCAACGCTAATGAAATGTCTTGTTTTGCCTGTGAAAAAAGAGGTGAAAGTCAATCCGGAACTCAAGAAAGCATTATCTTTGTCCGGAAATATAACATAAAAATGATGAGGATGAAAATAAGCAAGATAATTCCGATACTGTTACCGGCCGTATTGTGTCTGTTTCCGTCGTGTGAATACGATGATATGGTTGCTGCCGAATATTACAAAATTGATAAAATCACTTCTATTCAAAGCCTTTTTGAAAACATTGCCCGTCAACCGGAAGCTGCCGGTGATCTGATAAATACGGCGGAACGGATTGCCGGGTACAGCGATATTTCGGAGCTGACCCCTGTGGGGCCTTATATATCCAAAGATTTTGGATATGCCAGGGGCGCCTGTATTGCTGCCTGCGCCGAGGCGGTTGCCCGTCAGCCCGAAGTTTTTGATTTGCTTTTGGATGTGGCTGTAAAGTTACTGGGAGCTTATAACAGCCCGGGTATTACGGCACAAATAAATTCCTATTCAAGGGTAAGGGCGTTATCAGGTATTCTGGATGGACTGGCCCGTCAACCGGAAATGCTGGTTAAATATAATGAGTTGTGCAACACTTTATTAGGTGTTGATCTTACAGACGAAATTTAGCCGCACCATTTTTAGTGTCTTTTGGTACCTTTGCGTCCGCTATGTGGATAGTCCTTGCATTGGTCTCGGCATTTTTCCTGGGACTTTATGATATTTTTAAAAAAAAATCCTTGGAGGGGAACAATGTGTTGACGATATTATTTCTCAACACATTGTTCTGTGCGCTGCTTTTTATCCCTTTTATTGTGATCTCGCATACATCGGGCTCTTTGTTGCAGGGAACGCCTTATTTTGTGCCTCATGGCGGAGCAACGGATCATCTGAAAGTACTGATAAAGTCTGTGATTGTGCTTGCTTCATGGACAATGGGATATTACGCCATTAAAAATCTGCCCATAACCATTGCGGGACCGGTAAATGCCACAAGGCCCGTGCTGGTACTTATTGGCGCAGTGGCGTTATTTGGTGAAAGATTGAATCTTTACCAATGGACAGGCATTGCGCTGGCGCTCACGTCATTTCTTCTTTTGAGTATTACCGGCAGGAAAGAAGGCATAGCCTTTTCGAGGAACAAATGGATCTGGTGCAGTGTGGGGGCGACCGTCATGGGAGCCGTAAGCGGCCTGTACGATAAACAACTGATGCGCGAAATGGAGCCGATGTTCGTGCAGTCCTGGTATGTGGTTTATCAATGCCTCCTGATGGGGTTGTTGCTTTTCCGCATATACAGGAAAGGAATCGAAAAACAAACACCTTTCCGCTGGGTATGGAGTATTCCGTTTATTTCTCTGTTCCTGTCCGTTGCCGACTTTGCCTATTTTTATGCCCTTTCTTTTGACGAATCGATGATCTCAATAGTGTCAATGCTGCGGCGTTGCAGCGTAGTTGTCTCGTTTATATACGGGGCGGTGGCCTTACAGGAAAAAAATATTAAGGCAAAGGTGCTTGATATGATTCTTGTGCTTGCCGGGCTGGTTTTTTTGGTATTGGGCAGCCGATAATTTATTTGTAAATTTGAAAAAAATTATACTATGAAAATCAAGAAAGTAGAAGCCATAGAAATTCTGGATTCAAGAGGGAATCCAACAGTAGAAGTGGATATAAGGCTGGAAGACGGGACACAGGCCCGGGCTATGGTTCCCAGCGGTGCCTCTACCGGGGAAAGAGAAGCGGTGGAAATGCGTGACGGAGATAAGAAACGGTATATGGGAAAAGGTGTTTTGAACGCTGTGGGCAATGTAAACGAAAAAATTGCCCCGGCCATAGAGGGCCAATGTTTTGGCAGTCAGCGTGCAATGGACTATTTCCTTTTGAATCTGGACGGGACGGCCAATAAATCGAAACTGGGCGCCAATGCCGTGTTGGGTGTTTCCATGGCTTATGCCAGGGCCGCGGCTGACAGCCTGGGATTGCCGTTATACCGTTACCTTGGAGGCAGCAATGCCTATCTACTGCCGGTCCCCTGTATGAATGTGATCAACGGGGGTGCGCATGCAGACAATACCGTAGATTTCCAGGAATTTATGATAGCTCCCCATAATGCGCCTTCTTTTACCGAGGCCATACGAATGGGGGCCGAGGTATTCCATTCGCTCAAAAGTGTGCTGAAAGCCAAGGGATTAAGCACCGGCGTGGGTGATGAGGGCGGTTTTGCACCCGATCTGAAATCGAATGAACAGGCCGTGGAGATGATCCTGGAAGGGATCGTGAAAGCGGGTTACCGTCCCGGAGACGATGTGAGCATATGTCTTGACCCTGCCGCCAGCGAGATGTGGGAGAACGGGAAATACAAATTCTTTAAGAGCACGCAGCAGTTACTGGACAGTGACGAAATGATCAAGTTATGGGAAGGCTGGGTTAATCAATACCCGATTGTATCCATTGAAGACGGCCTGGCCGAAAATGACTGGACCGGCTGGAAGAACCTTACCGATGTGGTCGGCCGGAAGATAGAGCTGGTAGGAGATGACCTGTTCTGTACCAATAAAGCCATTCTGGCAGAAGGTATTGAAAAAGGCGTTGCCAATTCTATCCTCATTAAGCTGAATCAGATAGGTACGGTTACAGAAACGCTCGAAACCATTGAGTTGGCAAACAAAAACTCTTACAATTGCTTTGTTTCGCATCGTAGCGGGGAAACATCGGACAGTTTTATTTCCGACCTGGCTGTAGCCGTAAATGCAGGCCATATTAAAACAGGCAGCGGCTGCCGCAGCGAACGCATAGAAAAATTCAACCAGCTAATGCGTATTGAGCATGAATTAGGTGCTGTTGCGCGTTTTCCCGGTAAAAAGGCTTTCAAAAACGTTAAATGAGGCTTACAGATAATCATACCCATACGGTATTTTCCACAGACGGAAGGATGACAATGGTCCGTGCGATTGAGAAGGCGAGAGAGATAAACTTATCGGGTATTTGTTTTACCGAACATTACGATTTTGATGCGCCGGAGAATGTTACTTTATTTACTTTTGATCCTCAGGAGCACCAGGAAGAGATAGGGCGGACGGTGCGGTCTATGAACCTCGGAGCCGGTTTGGAATTTGAGGTGCTGAAAGGCGTTGAAGTGGGCATTCAGCCCAAAAGCATGGAGGCTGTAAAAGAATTTCTTGGCCGTTATTGTTTTGATACGGTTATAGCCTCCATGCATTTTATTGAAGACAAGGACCCTTATCACGGAGATTATTATCTTGATTACGGGTACAAAGAAGCTTACGGACGCTATCTGGAGTCTATCCTCACATGCCTTAAGGATTTTGACGGATACGATATCCTGGGCCATTTCGATTATGTAGCCCGTTATTCGCCGTATAAAGAGCATACCATTACCATGGCTGAATTCGGCGAAATACTTGACTCTATACTTACATTGCTGGCTCACAACGGAAAAACGTTTGAAATCAACACAAAAACCTATCAACCGTTTGCACACGGAACGCCTTCGCTCGATACGGCCATTCTCAAACGCTACAAAGAACTGGGCGGTGATGCCGTGAGTCTGGGGTCAGATGCTCATACGGAAAATCATATAGGAGAGAATTTTGAATATTATTCAGATATAATGAAACGTTGCGGCTTCCGTTACGGTGTCTTTTACCGGCAAAGGAAACCCGTTTTTGTTAAACTTAATTAATGCTGTCCAATGAGAAAATGGTTCATTTTATTGGGTTTATTGCTGCTGTCCTGCCAGAGCAAACCGGAGTATCTGCCTGTTATCGATCGTGCGCTCAACGATGAAAATTTTTCGCATTACGTAAATTTCCGGTTTTATCCGAAAGACCGGGATGCGCTGCCTATAGGTGTTTTTGACTCGGGAACCGGCGGGCTTACGGTTTTGGAAGCATTACTTTCAAGCAGATTGCTGGATAGTGAAGATTACATTTATCTTGGCGATCAGGCCAACATGCCTTACGGTAATTATCCTTCCGAGGACAAGACAGATTTTCTAAGGGAACTTGTTGTCAAGGATGCCTTGTTCCTGTTGGAAAAAAAGGTAAAGATCATAGTGGTGGCCTGTAATACGGCTACTGCATACGGACTGGGGGATATTCGCACCCTGCTGGAAGAAAGCCGGTCCGGGATAAAGGCCATTGGAGTTATTGATGCAGGGGTAACAGCCGCTTTGAACCAGTTAGATAAAAATGAAAATGCGGCCATTGGCGTACTGGCCACGGTGGGCACCATTGCCTCGGGTGGATATGAAAATGCTCTTATGAATGCGGCAAAGGAGCAGGGATATCGGGGCACCCTGCGGGTAATCAGCCAGGGATCCATGGGATTTGCCGAGGCCGTTGACGGCGAACCCGATTTCATAGATCCGGAAGCGACAGCGCCCCGGAGTTTGTACCGCGGGCCGTCCCAGGATCATCCCGAATTCAGAATAGACACGGATTTGCTTGATGCTTACCGTTTTGATTTTTATGAAAACCATATGTTATACGATGGCAGTGCCCAGACACCGGAACATTTGCAGCTTAATGCGCCCCAAAATTACGCAAGGTATCATCTCCTGTCCCTGGTGGAGAAGTTGCGGCGGTCCGATACGCCCTTGGAGCTCAGGTGCCTGATACTCGGGTGCACGCACTATCCCTACCAGACACAAACTATTGCCGCCATGCTTAAAGAATTGAGGGACTATAAAAAAGACGGTGAATACGTTTATCGCCATCTTATTGCAGAAGATGTGGTGATTATTGACCCGGCCATTGAAACCGCGCGCGAAGTTTATACAACACTGCTTAAGGACAAGCAGTTATCTACAAGACTTGCCCCATCCAGGGTCGCGTTTTATATCTCAGTGCCTGTTGAAGATTCTTTAACGGCCGGTCGCCTGGATTATCCCGGCCGGTTTTCATACGAGTACAAATACGGACGTAATCCCGGGGAATTCGTCAACGATGTGGAGATCGTTCCTTTTTCCAGGAAAAATACAGATGAGGAAACCAGGGCACGTATCAGTTCCCTGCCCAGGGTCGGTCGGCTGTTATCCTTTTAACAAATCGGTCAGTTTCTCTGCAATCTGAACGGCATTTGTGGCGGCTCCTTTTCTGAGGTTGTCCGATACCACCCACATATTCAGTGTGTTTTCACACGAAAGGTCGTAACGAAGACGGCCCACAAATACCTGATCGGAACCTTCACTAAATAAAGGCATGGGATAGGTGAGCGAGCCGGGATGGTCCTGCAGGGTAACTCCCGGGAACGATTCAAGGAGTTCTCTGACCTGTTCGAGTGTAAAAGGCTTTTCAAACTGTGCATTTACGGACTCGGAATGACCTCCCGTAACCGGAACCCGCACGGTCGTGGCCGACACGCCAATGGAATGATCATCCAATATTTTGTGCGTCTCGTTTACCATCTTGATCTCTTCCTTTGTATATCCGTCGGGAAGGAATACATCTATCTGGGGAATGATATTCAAGTCAATGGGGTAGGGATAGGCATTCCCTATGGGTTTGCCGGTTTCGTTCCCCGTAAAGCGGGCCTGTCTTTCATCCAATAATTGCTTTACTCCTTTTTGCCCCGTTCCCGAAACCGACTGATAAGTAGAAACTACAATTCTTTTTAGCCGGAAGGCTTTGTGAAGCGGAGCAAGTGCCATGAGCATCTGAATGGTGGAGCAGTTTGGATTGGCAATAAGGTAATCCTTTGTAGTGAGAATGTTCCCGTTAATTTCGGGTACGATAAGTTTGACATCGGGATCCATACGCCAGCACGAAGAGTTATCCACCACACGGCATCTGGCGTTGGCAAAAAGGGGCGCCCAATGGCGCGAGACAGTCGCTCCTGCGGAAAATAAAGCTATCTGAGGATTCATTTCCACGGCTTTCGCGGGGGAAACCACACGGAACGTTTTGTTCCTAAAAAGAATTTCTTTTCCTTCCGATTTTTCAGAGGCTACGGGAATTAATTCGCTTACCGGAAAGTTCCTTTCTTCCAAGATTTTAATCATGGTGCTTCCTACCAGTCCGGTGGCACCTACTACTGCTATTTTCATATTTTAACGGTTTGAAGAATATCATTAAACAAGCCCGAGGCCGTCTGGACGGCGCCTGCTCCGGCACCTTCCACTTTTAGTCCTCCGGGATACATACTGCTGTAAATAAGAAGGGCACTGTCTGTATTGCCCAGATTGAAAAACGGATGAGTTTCATCAACGGCTTGCAGGCCAACATTTACCTGCCCATTTTCTATGCACACGAGGTATTTCAGCTTCCGCCCCTCCCGGGAAGCCCGGCTGTACAGGTCAACGAAATGGGATTCATCGGGCCAGACCGCCGGCAGAAATGAGGCCGATTTTATATCTTCCTCTTCTATAGCCAGTCCTGTTTCGCGGGCCAGGATAAGCGCTTTGCGGAGTACGTCCGTTCCGGAAAGATCTGTAAGGGGATCGGGCTCTGTGTAACCCAATTCTTTGGCCTGTGCTACAATTTGTTCAAATGGCACGGATCCGTCGTAATGGGTAAACACATAATTAAGTGTTCCGGAGAGGCTGGCTTCTATGCGTGAAATTTTATCGCCGCTACGAACCAGCTGCCCGATAAGGGATATCACCGGAAGCGCCGCTCCTACATTCGTTTCGTAAAGGAAAGGAACGTGCTCGTTACGGGCATTCCTCCTTAGGGCAAGGTAGTAATCCATTCCCGATGCATTCGCGATCTTGTTGCAGGTCACGATCCCTATTTTGTTGGAGAGAATTTCTGCGTAACGGGCCGCTATGTATTTATCGCCGGTACAATCCACAAAAAGACTGTTACGCATGTTGAATTCAAGTACCCTGTCGGGGAATGAGTCGTTACTTCTGGCTATGTCTTTTCTTCCCAGAGCTTCTGCAATCCGTTCCCTGTCCAATCCCGTCTTGTCAAAAATCATGGTACGTGTATTACTGATCCCGGCAATATTCAGTTCGATCCCTTTGTTTTCTTTGATTACCTCTTTCTGTTCAAAGATCATATTCACCAGTTGTTTTCCCACATTTCCGTACCCTGCAATGAACAGGTTCACCTTCACACTGGGCACTCCAAAAAATTCTTCATGGACGGCCCGGATAGCGTCTTCTACGTCGGCTGTTGCCACAACGGCCGAAACGTTTTTCTCGGACGAACCTTGCGCAATGGCCCGGATAGTAATGTTCCTTCTGCCTATGGCTTCGAACATGCGTCCGCTGGCTCCGGACTGGTTTTTCATATCGTCTCCGATAAGGCTTATTATGGAGAATCCGCATTCGACTTTCAGCGGCTCTACCTTATTCAGCGATATTTCATAGGCAAACACTTCGTCGGCGGCTTTCTTTGCTTTATCGGCTTCTTTCTCTTCAATAGCCACGAGCATAGTATGTACCGATGAAGCCTGGGTGATGAGTATAATGTTGATATCCTGTTTGGTAAGCGCGTCAAAAAGACGACTCGAATAACCCGGGACGCCAACCATGCCGCTTCCTTCCATGGAAAGCAGGGCTATCCGGTTACTGCTGGAGATTCCCTTGATCTTGTTATTCCCTTCCGGCGGGTTCTGTTCAATAAGAGTTCCGGCAGCGTGCGGATTAAAAGTATTCTTTACCAGGATTGGAATTCCGCTGGCCACTACCGGCTGGATAGTGGGAGGATAAACGACTTTTGCCCCAAAGTGTGAAAGTTCCAGCGCCTCTTTATAGGATATGTTTTCTATGGTCACGGCCTGTGTAACGATTCTGGGGTCTGCGGTCATCATGCCGTTCACATCGGTCCAGATTTCAAGGATCCTGGCCTCGGCACCCACGGCCAATAAAGCAGCGGTGTAATCCGAGCCTCCGCGCCCCAGCGTAGTGGTACGCCCGCCTGAATCGGTGGCAATAAAGCCCGGGACAATATATATCTTGGTAGAGTTGGCACGGACTATTTTACGTATATTCCTGTATGTAGCTTCTGTATTCACTACATTATGGGATCCGGAAAGATCGGTTTTGATCAGTTCCCGGGCATCTACCCATTTGCAACTCATTCCAAGGGATGCGCATTTGGCATGGATGATCTTTGTAGAAAGCAATTCTCCAAAACTCATGATCAGATCGGTCGTGTAGAAACTGATTTCCCGGATGAGGTAGATCCCGTTGCAGATGCCTTTCAATTCATCGAAAAGAGCGGTAATCTGGCTTTGAATCTCGTGTTGAAAATCGGCCGGAATGAGCTTGTTTATGATTTCCGTGTGACGGGTTTCAAGCTCCCGGATGAGTTCTTCGTATTTTTTGTTCCCGGCTCCGGCGAGAGTCCCAATCTCAATTAATTTGTCCGTAGCTCCGCTTATGGCTGAAGCCACAAAAATGGTTTTATCTTTTCCCGAGGCCTCCTTTAAAATATTAATAACCTTGGTAATGGTAGAAGCGCTGGCTACCGAGCTGCCTCCAAATTTAAGTACTTGCATAATGCGTTAATGATTTGTTCGTGTTCCAATAAAAAACCGTCGTGACCAAAACCGGACGAGATAACAACCAATCTGGCGCCGGGTATGTGATGTGTCAAATATTCCATTTCTGAAAGCGGAAACAATATGTCGCTGTCTATGGCTATGCATAATGTGCGGGCCGTTATCCCGGATAATGCGTTTTCCACTCCGCCTCTGCCCCTGCCTACGTTGTGAGTGTCCAGGCTTAGTGTGAGATAATAATAACTGTAGGCGTTAAAGCGGTCTGTCAGTTTCCTGCCCTGGTACTGATGATAGGTGCAGGCTTTACGGGCAAGAAAGCATTCGGGATCATCTTCTGACTGTGTCCGGCAGTAGCCCTCGTAGGAACGGTAAGATAACAGGGCCACGGTGCGTGCTGCCGCCAGGCCCGTTTTACCTCCCCCTGGATTGTCCTGCCGTTCAAAAGACGGGTCGGCTCTGAGCGCCATCCTCTGCGATTCGTTGAGGGCTGTGCCCCATGCGCTGATCCGTGCATTACAGGCTATAAGACATAATTCTTTAATGACTGCAGGATTTGATATGCTCCATTCCAGGGCCTGAAACCCGCCATTTGAACCGCCAATTAACAGATCTACGGAGTCTATCTGCAGATGCTCTCTGAGCAGTTCGTGTGCTTTAACCATATCACGTACCGAGAATACGGGGAAGTCGAGTGAAACGGGACCGGTGGTACCGTAACAGGAGCCCAGGACATTCGCGCATATCAGGAAATATTTGTCCGGATCGAAGAATTTACCTGGGCCCGCCAGGGAAGGCCACCATTCCATCGGGTTGGAGTTGGCAGTCAGAGCATGGCAAATCCAGACCACCTTGCGGCCTTTGGGCGATCCGGCACTGCAATGATAGCAGATTTCCAGTACGGGGAGCGTTTGGCCGTTCTCGAGAGTGAATGTTTTGTCGTACAGGTATTTTTTTCTGATCATGAGGCTACAGTTTGTTAAGCGATTCCTCCAGGTCTGCTTTCAGATCGTCAATATGCTCTATGCCAACAGCCAGCCGTAGCGTTCCCGGTCCTATGCCGGCGGCCCGTAATGCATCGGGGCTCATCTGACCGTGGGTGGTCGAAGCCGGGTGTGCAATAAGGGTTTTGTTGTCACCTACATTAACCAGGTGGGTAATGAGCCCGAGCCGTTCTACAAAACGGGCCGTTTCCTCGCGGCTGCCTTTAACGGCAAAACTTAGTACCGCTCCGAATCCTTTTTTGAAATACTTCCGGGCATTGGCATATGACGGATTGTCTTTAAGACCGGGATAATTTACACTTTCCACTTTGGGATGTTTCACCAGCCATTCCGCCAGTTCCTGTGTATTGTCCATGGCCCGTTGCATACGCAATGAGAGTGTTTCTGTTCCCTGCAGGATGAGCAGAGCATTGAACGGAGCCAGGCAGCAACCCAGGTCGCGCAGACCCAGGGCTCTTGCCCGTGTGGCAAATGCGGTATTGAGTTGTCCGGGTTCCCAGCCTCCGAAAGATTTCCAGAAATTCAATCCATGGTATGAGACGCAATCCTCTGTAAATTCGGGGAATCGACCATTATCCCAATTAAAATTTCCGCCATCAACCACAATGCCGGCTATACTGTTGCCGTGACCTCCTATCCACTTGGTGGCGGAGTGTGTAACAATGCTGGCTCCATAGTCCAGCGGCCGGAAAAGATAGCCTCCTCCGCCAAACGTGTTGTCAATGATCAGGGGAATGCCCGCTTTGTGGCAGATATCGGCCAGTGCCTCGAAATCGGGAACAAAATAATCTGAGTTTCCAATGGTCTCGGCGAATAGGGCTTTGGTCTCGCTATCGGTCAGGCGTTCAAAATCAGCTGTCTCTTTTCCACCGGCAAAACGAAAATCAATGCCAAAATGCCGCAGACTGTTATTGAATAACGTGTAACTTCCTCCGTATAGAGAAGAAGCACAAACGACGTTATCTCCGGGTGATGCAATATTTTGAAAAGTAAGTAGATGTGCTGCCTGTCCAGATGAAACGGCCACTGCGGCAGTTCCGCCTTCCAGTGCGGCAATGCGTTTTTCCAATACTTCTGTGGTGGGATTGGAAAGACGGGAATAAATATATCCATCTTCTTTCAGTTCAAATAACCGGGCGGCATGCTCAATACTTTTGAACGTATAGGAAGCGGTCTGATAGAGTGGGGTGGCACAGGAACCGGTCTCCGGGTCTGACTTGCGACCGGCATGGACCTGCAAGGTCTCAAAATGAGAATATTCTGACATTTTTTAAGTATGTTAAGTGGAAAAATGGGGAAAATAATACGGGTTCAGACGAACCCGGGTCCGGAATGCATCTTAAAGATGCATGCGCATAGACATAGAATACAGATAGAACTTGTAATTCATGCAGCAAATATAAAAATTTTTTAAATAAATATATTGTTTATAAAATAAAGTAGTTTATATTTGCAAAAACTTTATTAATAGAACAAAGCTATGAATGAAAAAGAAAGTCTGGATTTGATTACCAGAATGATAAACAATACCAGAAAAAGTATTGAAAAAAACGCCGCTTTACCCATGTTGATTTTCGGGTATGCCAGCGTTATCACTTCACTGGCCGTCTGGCTGGTTCTCTCATTTACGGGAAATCCTGTGTTTTATATTCTTTGGGCTGCCATTCCTATGTTGGGCTGGCCGGTGCTGGGATTACTCAAAGCAAAGCGTTCCCGGGAGGAAGCAACTCCCGGTTCGTATATTGGCCGGATAATCGCCAAAATGTGGTATCTGCTGGCGGGCGTTATGGTGTTGTGCATGATTGTTCCATTTATTATCAGAGGATTTCCGGTGGCTTTTGTTATGACTTTACTGGTAGCCATAGGGGTTAGTTGTTCCGGGCTTTTTGTACGTTACTTGCCTTTTATTGTCTGCGGTTTTGCAGGAATTCTGCTTTCGTTTGCCTTTCTATGGATTGAAGGGATTGTTCAATCTTCTGTTTTGGCTCTGATATTTCTTATCATTATGGTGATTCCGGGGCATATGTTACAGGCCGCAAACAATAAAAACCCAAAAAATGCTTAAAGAACTGGATCCGCTGTTACACGCCGAGCTGCGTCTGGCCGTGATGTCTGTGCTCATTACGGCAGAAGAGGCGGATTTTGTCTATTTACAGGAACAGACAGGGGCCACATCGGGAAACCTGAGCGTGCAGTTGGATAAGCTTCAGCAGGCGGGATATATTGAAGTAGAAAAGACATTCAGGGGGAAAAAACCCAGGACGGTATGCCGGATTACACAAACCGGGACAGATGCCTTTGAGAAGTATGTAGAGGTATTGAAAGGCTATCTGAATATTAAATAGTACCGCCGGCAATCAAACGGGCGAGTGCTTCTATACATTCCTTTCCCGTCATCAAACTCAGGCGGGAAAGTGTCCGGATGTCGTATCCGTTCGAGGCATCGTAGGACTTCAGCACTTCGGTCAAACGTTCCAGTTGTTTGTCCATAGCTAAGGTAAGCGGTTGAGGACTGTATTTCAGTCTCAGCACTGCCGTTTCAAGTTCAGAGGCTACTTTGTTTTCATCTTCTTTTCGGATAAAGCAGGCAGCCTTTCCGTTTTCGGCGGGTGCCGTATGCGGCGCCTGCCCGCTTTTGGAGACCCAGACATCCAGAACAGTCCGGCCTTCATAATTCCAGTAGCGCGTTTCAAAAACAACTGCGGGCCTACAGAATACATTCGCCGCGGCCTCCACAACGTATACCTCTTCGTCCTTATGCTTTAGACCCACTACCTTCCCGTTATCCTTAACACCCACCAGCAAACGGCCTCCGTCGGTATTGGCGAAAGCGGCCAACGTCCGGGCGATCTTCTTTGCATCGTTCAGGAAATATTTGAAATCCTGCTGTTGATGCTCTCCTTCCAGAATCATTTTTTCTAACGGATGCATGGTACAAAGTTATTTCTATCTTTGTTTTTATGAAAAAAACATCACTTGTAAGTTTATTTGTTTTCTGCTTCCTGTGGCCTTTTCTCATTTATGCGCAATCCGAAAACGAAACGGTTCTGAAAGAGCTGGACAATGTGATTGCCAATAAGGCAACCTGGCAGAAAAACAAGGAAAATTACCTGAGGAGCATTAAGTCTTTGCTGGCCTCGGCGGTAACGGGTGAACAGCGGTTTGGTATTTATGCCGGCCTTTATAATGAATACAACAATTACAGTACCGATTCGGCGCTGGTTTATGCAGAAAAAAAACTCAAACTCGCAAGGGAACTGAACAATACCCGGTGGATAAACGAATCGGTACTGGACATTGCTAATTTATATTATATGTCCGGTATGTATGTAGAAACACTTGAGCTGGTACGCATGATTGACAGAAAGTCATTGTCTGAAGATCAGTATGCCAGGTATTACCATGTGTTCAGAAGTACTTACGGAGGACTCAGACGTAATTGCATCTCCCCGGAAAAGGCGGGCGAATACCAGGTGCAGATAGATAAATACCGCGATTCGTTAAAAATGTATATTTCCGAGGATGATATATCGCACCTGTATGTTGTGACCGATTATCTCATTGAAAAAGGGGAATATGACAGCGCCCTGCAAATGTTACTGAAGAAATATGCAGATTCCCGGATTGGTTTGCACGAAAAAGCGGTTCTGGCCTATTCGCTTTCACAGGCCTACCTTGGCCTGAATAATCATAATCAGGCAGAATACTATCTGGCCCTGAGCGCCATAAATGATATTACCACGCCTGTAAGAGAATACCGTTCTCTGCAGGAACTCGCTGCATTGATCTATGAACGGGGAGATATAAGCCGGGCCTATAATTATATAAATTGTGCCGTTAATGATGCCACCTCGTCCAATGCCAGGACATATCTTCCCGCGATGACCGACCTGTTGCCTATAATTAATAAGGCTTACGAAGATCAGCTGGCTCACAAAAGAATGCAGCAGAATGTGCTTCTGTTGCTTATGGCCCTGGTCATTATAACCCTTACCGTGCTTATGTCTGTTGTAAGTAAACAGAAAGGCAGACTGGCAGAAGCGCAGAGGCAGCAACATACAATTAATCTTGAGCTGCAGAAGGTCAATGAAGAATTGCAGACAGCCAACGGTCGTTTACGTGAAATAAACAACAGACTGCTGGAAACCAATAATATAAAAACGGCTTACCTTGGTCGGTATATGGACAGTTGTTCGGATTATATAGGCTGCGTAGAAAAATACCGGGGCAGATTGATGGAGATTGCCAGGAGAAGCAGTACCTCTGAACTGGTAAAGGAAATCAAATCCTCTACTTTTGTAGAAGACGAATTGCGTGATTTTTATAATAATTTTGATGCTACATTTCTGCATCTTTTCCCCAATTTCATAGAACAATTCAATGCCCTGCTCTCCCTGGAAGAGCAAATTGTCATTAAGAAAGGCCGGCTCCTGAATTCTGAACTGCGTATTTTTGCCCTGATCCGTCTGGGGATAACCGATTCGGTAAAGATTGCCGAGTTTTTGCGTTTTTCTGTATCTACCGTTTACAATTACCGTGTAAAATTCAGAAATGCCGCCATAACAGGCAGAGATAATTTCGAGGAGGAAGTTATGAAAATCGGGCAGATCTGACGGCCGGTAAGTTCATATTTTTACTACTTTTTTATTATCTCTCTATTTTTTTAATAACAGAAATTCAGTCGGTTGCAAAAATGTCACAGATGTTTTTGCTACTAAAATATCAATTTGTTATAAAGACCTGTATTCTTCGTATAATTTTATGGTGAAACAAACCCTTTTTAACAAATTCATAACCTAAAAACAATATTTAATGAAATGCTTAATTAACGTACCTTTAAAAAGGTTACTGACAATCCTTGCAGCCGTTTTGTTTTTGCTTTTGTCCCCGCGGGCACAGGCACAGACAATGACTGTGGGGGGAGTTGTCTACGACAAAGACCATGCGGTCATTCCCGGTGTTTCCATTTTTGATAAAGATAATCCGGACAACCTTACAACATCGGGACTTGACGGGACTTATGCCATAACGGTACTTCCTGGAGCCCGGCTTGAGTTTTCCTATATGGGGTTTCGGACCCAGCTGGTGGATGTCGCCGGCAGAGCCGGGATAGATGTCATCATGCAAGAAGATTCGTTTTTACTCGAGGAGATGGTGGTTATCGGGTACGGTACCATCAGGAAATCCGATCTTACCGGGTCGGTATCCCGGGTTGGTGGAGATTTGCTTTCAGACAAGCCGGTAACAAGTTTTGGACAGGCACTGCAGGGCAGGGCAGCCGGTGTGTATGTTGTGGACAACGGGAATCCTCAGGAGAATGTTTCCATAAAGATCAGGGGATTGGGTACCATAAACGACAGCAATCCGCTGTATGTAATTGACGGAGCTCCAATGAGTATGGGCCTGAATTCCATAAATATGCTGGATATTGAAAGCATAGATATCCTTAAAGATGCTTCGGCTACAGCCATTTACGGTTCCCGTGGCGCTAACGGTGTGGTCCTTATTACAACAAAAAAAGGAAAACAGGGAGACGGCAAAATTTGTGTGAAAGCCAATGTGGGTGTTTCTCAGGCTACCGATATGCCCCAAATGCTGAATGCAGCCCAATATGCGGAACTCAGCAACGAAATGCTTTCTGCCGGCGGTGTGGCACCCAATCCGGCATGGGCAGACCCGGCTTCGCTGGGAGAGGGTACAAACTGGATTGATGCCATGTTCAATCCGGCGCTTTCACAGATTTATTCCCTGAGTTATTCGGGCGGTGGTGATAAAAACAATTATTATGTATCGGGTAGTTATTCAGATATTGACGGTATTGTAAAGAGTGTCGGATATAAACGACTGACCCTGCAGCTGAACGGGACACATAAAGTTAAACCCTGGATTGAATTCGGACATAATATAAGTTTCAGCTACGATAAAAAAACAAGCGGAACATATAGCCTTAACGATGTATTCCGGTCACTGCCTACCCAGCCCATATTTGAAGAGGACGGAACGTATGCCGGTCCGGAAGGAAATTCATACTGGGTGGGAAACATCAGGAACCAATACGGAACGGCGGAGATCGATAAAAATCTAACACAGGGATACAATCTGCTGGGTACTGTATATGCCGAGGCTTCTATACTTAAGGGTCTGAAATTCAAATCTCTGGGCAGCTTGGAAGCTAAATTCGCATACAACACTAATTTTATTCCTGCCTATAAATGGAAACCCATCGAAGTGGCGGCTTCTTCCCTGTATAAAGGTACCGGAAGGTATTTCAGTTACTTGTGGGATAATTATTTCACTTATGACAGAACGTTCGGTAAACATTCAATCAATGCTATGGCCGGAGCCAGCCTTCAATGGGGCAGTGAAGACTATTTTAACGGAACAAAAGACGAATTTCTGAAAGACGAGGTGAACCAACTTAAAAATGCTACCAATATCCTGTCTTTTACCGGGAGCGGAAGCGAATGGGCCCTGGCATCTTTTATGTTCAGAGCCAATTACTCCTATGCCGATAAATATTATGCTACCGTGACCGTACGTGAAGACGCCTCTTCCCGTTTTGGCGCCAATAACCGATGGGGAACTTTTCCGTCTTTCTCTCTGGCCTGGAGGCTGAGCAATGAATCGTGGTTTAACCGGCACGGCTTTGTTTCCGACCTGAAATTACGTGCCGGCTACGGGATTACGGGAAACCAGAATATCGGGAATTATACGTTTGCTTCTACGTTCAATACAGGACTCTATGTATTTAACGGAAAAACGGTCAGTACACTGGTGGCACACAAAATGCCGAATCCTAACGTTCACTGGGAAGAGGTAAAACAGTTTAATATAGGAGTTGACCTTGGCTTTCTGGAAAATCGTCTGAGATTGTCTGTAGATGCATACGACAAAGACACAGACGATATGCTGGTTGCCATGGCAGTTCCTGTATCATCGGGCTATTCAGATATTGACGTGCCTTATATCAATGCGGGAAAGGTCAATAACAAAGGGATAGAAGTAACATTATCTGCCGACATCTTTTCGCGCAAAGACTTTAATTGGACCTCCGATTTTAATATTACCTTCAACAAGAACAAGATCGTAAGCTTGAACAGCGATACCCCAATGTACTACGGATCCGTTGAAATGTTGGGCAATACACGTGTTAATATGGAAGGTTATCCCATTGGATCATTCTTCGGAAATGTAATGGGAGGAATCTTCCAGAATCAAGCCGAGGTAGACAATTGGGCAGTTCAGGTGACAGGCGGTACGGCCCCCGGAGATATCAAATTCCTGGATCTGAACAGTGACGGGGTAATTGATGATTACGACCGTACCATTATAGGGAATCCCAATCCCGATTTCTTTTTCTCTTGGAATAACCGGTTGACATATAAGAATTTTGACCTGGAGCTCTTTTTACAGGGAGTCTGTGGAAACGAGGTATACAATGCCAACAGAATATATCTGGAAGGCATGTCGGTGGCGTTCAACCAATATACTACCGTATTGAATCGTTGGACGGGAGAAGGTACATCCAACGATATGCCTCGCACCGTATATGGCGATCCCAACAAGAATCTGAGAAGTTCCAACAGGTTTGTAGAGGACGGCTCGTACCTGAGGATCAAAAACCTTTCGCTGGGCTATACGTTGCCCAAAGGATTCCGGGTCTATCTCTCCTGTCAGAACCTGTTTACGTTGACCAAATATTCCGGTTTTGACCCGGAAGTAGGCATTGACGGTTACGATTTGGGTAACTATCCGGTTACGCGAACCATAAGTTTAGGCCTTGATATTACTTTTTAACAAGAGACAGCAATGAAAAAAATAATATTTTTAACTACTGTGGTTTTATTTGCGGCTATGCTGCAGAATTGCGAAGATTTTCTGGAAAAAGCGCCATTGGATACAATCAGTACAGACAGTGAACTGAACGAAACGGATGCTGTTGCCCTGATAAATGCAGCCTATCAACCGCTTCAATGGGCCAAATTATATAATATGCGTATCTGGACCACAGATATTGTCGCCGGTAACAGCTACGTGGGAGCAGACGGAGCATCCGACGGAATTGAGACAACGGACCTTGCCAATTTTACGGCTTCTTCCAGCAATATGGCTGCCCTGGACGTGTGGCGCGGGCCCAATCCCGGCATATTACGCTGTAATATTGTCTTGTCAAAGGTTCCTGAAATTCCCATGGATGATGCATTAAGACAGCGGGTACTGGGTGAAGCTTATTTTCTGCGGGCGCATTATTACTTTATTCTCGTAAGACTGTTTGGAGATGTGCCCCTGATCACCCAGCCGCTTGTGGCCGGTGACAATCTGGCCAGACCCAGGAATCCTAAATCTGAGGTATACGATCTGATTATTGACGATTGCAATAAGGCCATAGAAATGCTGCCTGTCAAGGCCTCCTACGGTGCTTCTGACCTAGGCCGCGCCTGCCGTGAAGCGGCCATGGCTCAACTGGCGAAGGTCTATCTGACCCTCGGCACTAATTACCAGGAGGTAGTCAACTTGTGCGAAAATATAGAAGGGCTTGGCTATGATTTGTCCAAAATGGATTATGCTACTAATTTTAACGCAACAATAGATAACGGCCCCGAATCGCTCTTTGAAGTACAATATTCCGGATCTACCGTTTATGATTTTTGGGGCAATGATAACCAGGCCTGTTGGCTGAGTACCTTCATGGGGCCCCGGAACTCGGGATGGGTTGGCGGATCCTATGGCTGGCAGCATGTAACCCAGGAATTTGTAGATGCCTATGAAGAGGGCGATTTAAGAAAAGATGTTACCATTTTATATAAGGGATGTCCTCCGTTCGACGATAAGGAATACGACCCTTCCTGGTCTCTTACAGGATATAATGTGCGTAAATACCTTGTTCCTAAAAGTATTTCAAAAGAAATGAACACAAATCCCGCCAATATCGTCGTTTACCGATTTGCCGATGTGCTCCTTATGAAAGCCGAGGCCTTAGATGAACTGGGCGAAACCGTCCGTGCGCAGGTGCCACTGAACATAGTACGTGCCCGGGCCGGACTTCCTGCAGTTAACACAACAAATAAGGAAGAGATGAAAGAAATCATCATCCATGAGCGGAGAATGGAACTGGCTTTTGAAGGACACCGCTGGTTTGATCTCATTAGAATTGACAATGGCGATTATGCTGTAAAATTCTTCAAATCCATCGGGAAAATGAATGTGACAAAAGAGAGACTGTTGTACCCCATTCCCCAGGATGAAATTGACGATAATCCGGCCATAACCCAGAACCCTGGATATTAATTAACCGTAAAACAGAGAAAACAATGAAAAAACATATATTACCCGTTATGATAATGCTCTTGCCTGTGCTTTTTCTGGCCGGGTGCAGCGACAGTATAGTGGACCTGGCCCCGGGCGAAACGCCACTGGCATTAACGGTAGATAACCAGAGCCTGGAACTGAGTGTGGCAAAAATGTCAAAAAATGCCGTTACGTTTTCATGGACCAGCGGCACCAATAAGGGAACCAATTGTGCCCTGAACTATATTTTTCAGATAGACAGGCAGGGTAATAATTTTGCAGGAGGTTATTCGGCAGATCTGGGGAAGCGTGTTTATTCCCTTTCTTTTACCCATCTGCAGATGAATGAACTTCTGCTCAAGACTTTTGGCGCAGGCATTAAAGAACAGGTGAACCTGGAAGCCCGTATAGTTGCCATTCCGGCAGATGAATCCGTTGAGGAACAGATAGCCGGATTAACTGCTTTGGCATATACTACATTCAAACCGCTCCCTGAAAAATTATACCTGTTTGGAAGCGCTACACCCGGCGGCTGGGATCTGAATGCCATAACAGAAATGAATTCGGTTGCCAACGCGCCCGGAAATTTTGTCTGGACAGGTACCCTTACCGCTGGTGAATTCAAGTTTATGACTGGAACCGCAGATTATATCCCTTCATATAACCGCGATCCGGAGAATGCCGGTAAGTTATTGTACAGGGAAAGCTACGACCAGCCCGACGAAAAATTCGTTATTGAGGGATATGGGGGTTACAGAATTGCAGTCGATCTGGTTAAGATGACAATATCTATATCAAAAGAAACCGGCCCCCGGTTCAATGACATTTATTTTGTAGGCAGTTTTACCGGCTGGAGTTTTGTTAAAATGAGAAAGGATCCCACCAATCCGTTTACTTTCAGGCATGCCGGAGTTTTTGAATGGAATGGAGGCGGCGAGTTTAAATTTGCCACGGCAGACGGCAGCTGGGACAATATGTATCATCCATCTGTGGCCAATGCGCCTTACACGCATACAGCCGTTATCTTTACCAGTCCCAATGACAATAAATGGTTACTTACAGAAAGCGAATGCGGCAAGCCGTACAAATTATACCTCGATATCACAGAAGGTAAAGAAAAGATGGTTATGACACCGTTTGTTCCTTTTGAAAATCTGTGGATGGTGGGAGATGCCACTCCAGGCGGATGGAGCATTTCAGACGGTACGGCACTGACGCGTAGCAGTGATTATATCTTCACCTGGACCGGTACATTAAACCAGGGAGAGATGAAAATTACCTGCGATAAGCAAGGTGACTGGATGGGAGCCTGGTTTATGTCTTATGCCGAGGCAGAAGAACCCTCCGGAGAAACACAGATGATGACCTTTGTAGATAAGAAAAACGATCCGTCGCAGGGCGGAGTGGACAGAAAATGGAAAATCACATCTTCCGGAAGATATACCATCACAGTCGATCAATTGAATGAAACCATCACGTTTAAGAAATAACAAACTATTTTTTATTCTGTGTTTAACGGAATGCGTCCTACTCTCCGGTTGCAGAAAAAATCCGCAAGGGTCCGGACTGCCGGAGGGAGGACCGGATTCCGTAACGACGGTTGTCCTGTCTTGTGATAAAGCTCGTTATGACCCGGGGAGTACCGCTCATTTTCAATGCGATCCCGCCATGGATGCGTCTATTGAATACCGGGTGAGGTACAGACACCTCGACTCCATCGTCCATGAAGAATCCGTAACGGGTAATACATGGAGCTGGACGGTCCCCGGAGAAGATTTCAGGGGATATCTGGTTGAGTTATATGCGGTACAGGGAACAGATCTGATTTTGGCCGGGTCGACAGGGTTGGACGTATCGAGCCGATGGACCCGCTTCCCCAGGTATGGATTTCTTTCCTCTTTCGGCGCATTAAAACAGGAAAAAATGGCCGGAGTGATCGACAATCTTTGCCGCTTTCATATAAACGGAATTCAATATTACGACTGGCACTGTGACCACAACAGACCCCTGGCGGGAACGGTGGAACAACCGGCCGGTTCGTGGCCGGACATAGGCGGTCGGACCCAGTATAAAGCTACGGTGGAAGAATATATTTCCCTGGCCAGAGAGAAAAATATGGCCTCTATGTTTTATGATTTGTGTTACGGGGTGCTTACTAACGGAGCAGCAGACGGAGTGAAAGAGGAATGGTATATTTTCACGGACCGAAATCATTTACACAAAGATGTGCTTGAACTTTCTCCTCCCTTTAGGAGCCCGATTTACCTGACAGATCCTTCTAACCCGTTTTGGCTGGACTATTTTTCTGCCCGGGTGGCCGATGTTTACTGTGTTTATGATTTTGACGGATTCCATATAGATCAGCTGGGAGAAAGGGGGGCGAGGTACGATTATAATGGCGGGACAGTGGATATGGCCCGGGGCTATGGAAAATTTCTTAACCGAATGAATTCGGATTATCCGCAAAAAACACATGTATTCAATGCAGTGGCAGGTTACGGCCAGCAATCGATTGCCTGGTCCGGAGCCGATTTTCTTTACAACGAAGTATGGTCGAACCAGTCCTCTTACGCCGATCTCAAAAATATTATTGATCTGAATGCATATTATTCAGGGGGAAAACTCAACACAGTGTTGGCCGCATATATGAATTATGATAAGGCCAATACCGCGGGAACATTCAATACTCCCGGCGTATTAATGACAGAGGCCGTTATTTTTGCCTCGGGCGGTTCGCACCTGGAGCTGGGAGAACACATGTTGTGCAAGGAATATTTTCCCAATAATAATCTGTCTATGGACAAACAACTTTCCATAGGACTGGTGTCCTATTATGACTTTCTTGTTGCCTATGAAAACCTTCTAAGAGACGGAGGTTCATTTAACGAGGTGTCTTTGAATGCGGTTTCTTCGTCTTTTTCCGTGGACAGCTGGCCCCCCCGCACAGGCAAAGTGATCTACCTGGCAAAACAGGTGGGAAACCGTCAGGTTATTCACCTGTTGAACTATTCGAATGCCATTTCGTTAAGCTGGCGGGATCTTAACGGAGAACAACCCGAACAGCGTCTGATCCGGGACGCTGTGTTCCGATTGATAACAACAAAAAATATTAACAAAATCTGGGCAGCTACCCCCGATCCGGAAGGAGCAAAGTACCGGGAACTTGAATACACGCAGGGGAGCGGATATGTGACTTTCACCGTTCCTGTGCTCAATTACTGGACTATGGTAGTCATTCAGTAGATGAGGCAAATTTTTCTTATATATATCTTTTTGCTGGTACCGTTTTATGTTTTTTCACAGGCAGTGATCTCCTACGAAAAGGCGGATGACCGGACTGTTATTTTCCGTTTAGACAACTCCGCTGCGCTGGCTTTGAAATGCTGCAGCCCGGAGATCCTGAAAATCACCTACCTGCCATCGGGACGGTACGAGTCTGAAGCCTCTTCTTTTGCCGTAATAAATGATGAGCCTTCCGATGCGGGGACACTGAATGTATCGGGTGAGGGTTCTGCTTATGAATTTTATACGTCCCAATTGCGAATTGTTATCTCAAAAGAACCCGTCAGGCTCCGCATCTATGACAAATACCAGAAATTACTTTTTTCTGATACTCCGGAGAACGGACATGCAGCCGATAAAGCGGGACATGTTGTATCCAACAAACTGCTCAGGGACGATGAACAGATCTTCGGGCTGGGAGAAAAAGCCGGACCAATGTCCAGGCGCGGAGGCACATTTAAAATGTGGAACAGCGACAAACCATGCTATAGTACCACGGAGGATCCGCTATATAAGTCAATTCCTTTCTTCATGAGCAGCTACCAATACGGGATATTTTTTGATAACACTTATAAGACGGTTTTTCGTTTTGGAACGGAAAATCCCGATACCTATTCTTTTTTTACCCCCGGCGGGTCCATGGTTTATTATTTCATTTACGGCAGGAATTATAAGGAAATACTTACCCGGTACGTGGCGCTTACCGGTAAGCCCATTATGCCGCCCAGATGGGCCTTTGGTTTTGCCCAGTGCCGTGGTCTGTATACCAATGAAGAATTGGCCAGGGAGGTAGCACGCACTTTTCGTGAAAAACAAATTCCCTGCGACGTAATCTATCAGGATATCGGGTGGACCCAACATCTCCAGGATTTTACATGGGAGGAAGAAAATTATTCCAATCCTCAGGGAATGATTCGTGACCTGGCCGCGATGGGTTTCAAAATGATCGTTTCGCAAGACCCAGTAGTATCGCAAAAAAACAGAAAACAATGGAAAGAGGCCGATTCCCTGGGGTATTTTACAAAAGACACATGTACCGGCCTCACATACGATATGCCCTGGCCGTGGGGCGGCCCTTGTGGTGTAGTTGACTTCACAAAACCCGGAGTAGCCGACTGGTGGGGAGCATACCAACAGAAACCGCTCAATATGGGGGTGAAGGGCTTTTGGACCGACATGGGTGAACCGGCCTGGAGTAACGAAGAAAATACCGAACGGCTTTCCATGCTTCATTATGACGGGATGCACGACCGGATTCATAATGTGTACGGATTAACTTGGGATAAAGTGGTTACGGAACAGTTTAATAAACGTAATCCAGGAAAAAGAATATTCCAGATGACCCGGGCAGGATATGCCGGTATTCAGCGTTATGCTTTCAGCTGGACCGGTGACAGTGGCAACGGGGCCGATGTAACGCAGGGCTGGGAACAGATGGCCGGCCAGATACCGGTTATGCTGTCGGCCGGTTTGAGCGGTATCCCTTTTATTACGTGTGATATATCGGGGTACTGCGGAGATATTACGGATTATTCCGCCATGGCCGAATTGTATGTGCGCTGGATACAGTTGGGCGTGTTTACACCCCTCTCACGGGCACATCACGAAGGCAACTGGGCCGTGGAACCCTGGCAGTTCGGACCTGTTGCGGAAGCTTTTTCAAAATCCGCCATTGAACTTAAATACACTCTTATACCGTATATATATTCCTGTGCCCGTGAAGCACACGATATGGGCTGGCCCATTATGCGAAGTATGTTTTTTGAGTTTCCCGAAGACAGGAACACCTTCCTGCTGAATGAACAGTTCATGTTCGGCAGCGTGATCCTGGTGGCTCCTGTCCTCGAAAAAGGCGCCCTTACAAAAAAAGTATATCTGCCCAAAGGAGAATGGGTGGATTTCTATGACAGGCATACAGTATATTCCGGCGGAGCCTGGATAACTGTTGAGGCCCCATTGTCACGAATTCCTTTGTTTATTAAAAAAGGATCGGTCATTCCCACGCAACCGGTAATGCAATACCTGGATGAAGTACAAGGATATCCTGTCTGGTTTGAAGTAATACCCGGCAATGAGACGGCAACCTGCACATTCTACGAAGACGATGGAGAAAGTACAGATTACCTGGAAGACGGGTGGACGTCCCGCCGTATTACGTGTATTCCCGTTGATAAAGGTTATTCCATTACCATTGAAGCACCCCGTAAAGGAACTTATGCCAACAAATATGAACGCCGGTTAGGAATCCGGTTATATTGTGACAAGGGTCCCAAAGCGATAAAAATTAACGGACGTCCCATGAGAAAGAAAACTTTCTGGAACTGGGATTCGCAACAAGGTGTCTGTACCGTTATGTTCCCCGATATTCCTGAAACCATAACAGTTGATATTACATACAATAAATAATGAAAGCGACCCGAGCCTTGCCGGTCCTTGCCGGCGTTCTAGCCATACTGTCAGGCACTTCGTGCCATTCCCGACCACCCATTTATTCAACCGATGCCTATTCATTATTTCCCGACAGGGTAGTGGAAGGCGATTTTACGGCAAGGGCTGTATCGGCCACTGAAATAGAATCTGATTATAGGAGTAAAAGTCTGTATTTCAAATCTCCCCGCATACAATTCAAATTCTGTATAAATGCCCGGGACAACGAAAGTGCTTCGGGGGTGGACCACCAATATCTTTGTCTCGCACCGGATGGTGCTTCACTTGAAATTCCGCTTATCCGTTTTGGAGAACAGCTGAAAACAGACCCCGGACTCTCTGACCAGGGGCGCTATATGCCTCGGAATGTAAAGGTAAAATTCCGGGTGGATATGAGTGACATGCACAAAGCCTTTGAGGAAGAAGGTTTTTATGCTACACCTGCCCGCTCCAGAATATATAAGGAAGATTTTAAGGGTGTTTTCATTGCAGGGAGCTGTGATCCTTTGAGCTGGGATTTCGATAATCTGGACCAACGTGAAGATCTGAAACTTAATGTTTCGGCCGAAAATCCATATATATATGAAATTGAAATGGTCCTCAATGCCGTGGACGAACGTTCCAATTCTGTCAATAAGTGGACGCTGGCTTCCGATTTATCTGCCTTTCCGCAGCTGCAGAGTGAAATATTGCTGGAAAATGCCCTGTATAATATGTCTCTTGAGGAGATGGTAAAGGCAATTGAACCCGACTCTACTCTCAGAACGGGTAAAGAATGGGCTGGCGTCTGGACCAGGGATGTAAGTTACAGTATTATTCTGGCCATGGCTCATTTACAGCCCCGGGTTTCAGAGATAAGCCTTATGCGAAAGGTCGATACGTTGGGCCGGATCATTCAGGATACGGGAACCGGAGGTGCCTGGCCCGTTTCTACGGATCGCATGATATGGGCGGTGGCCGCATACGAAATATATAAGGTCACGGGAGACAGTCTGTGGCTCGAAACCATATATCCCATTATTCGCCGCTCCGTGGAAGCCGATCTTCAAACGGCGTTCAACCCCAAGACAGGCCTTGTAAAAGGCGAATCCTCTTTTCTGGATTGGAGGGAGCAGGAATATCCACGCTGGATGCAACCCGCGGATATTTTTCAAAGTGAGAACCTTGGAACCAGTGCCGTGCATTACGGAGCCATATCGGTCCTGGCGAGGATCTGTTCCTTATTGGATAAACCCGGCGAAGCCCTCAGGTACGAAAAGATTGCCCGGCAGATAGCCGAGGGCATAAACAATTATTTATGGATGGAAGACAGGGGCTATTACGGGCAATACCTGTACGGACGGAATGGCATGATCCTTTCTTCAAGAAGCGAAACCCTGGGCGAAGCCCTTTGTATCCTGTTTGGCATTGCGCCGAAAGACCGGGCGGCACGCATTACGGCTTCGGTCCCTAACCAGGTGTACGGGACTGCTTGTTTTTTTCCGCAGATCCCGGACATTCCTCCCTATCACAACGACGCCATATGGCCTTTTGTTCAGGCATATTGGATGTGGGCTTCGGCCGAAACGGGGAACGAGAAAGGAGTACTGCACAGTGTCGGCTCAATTTACAGAGCGGCCGCTCTTTTTCTTACCAATTACGAAAATATGGTAATGTCTGGCGGAGACTGGTTTGGCACTCAGATCAATTCATCCAATATGCTATGGAGCCTATCGGGGAACCTGAGTATTATCTATCATTTGTTGTTTGGGATTCGTTTTGAGGAAAACGGCCTGAGGTTCAAACCTTTTGTTCCGCAACCAATGGACGGAAAACGGACCCTGGGGGGATTCAGGTACCGAAATGCGGTACTTGACATAGAAATGGAAGGTTTTGGCAATAAAATACGTTTCGTTTCATTGGACGGTAAGAAACTGGACGATCCCTTTATACCGGCCGGTCTCACCGGAAGGCACACACTCAGGCTGGTGCTCCAATCCAAAAGCCCGCGTTCGTCACAGATCATGCTGGTCGGAAATGCTTACAGCCCGTCTGCACCGGTTGTATCTTTACAGGAGGGGGAAAAGCTTGTCTGGGCTCCGCAGGAAAATATATCTTCTTATTGTTTGTGGGTTAATGGTCAGAGAGTTGATACACTTTCGCCCGCTAACCGTTTTGATAATATAATGGAATTCCCGGTGGCAGGTTATGAGGGGGATATTCAGGTAACAGCTGTTAATGCAGATGGTCTGGAATCGTTTGCATCGGAGCCAGTGGAGCGGTATGGGTGGAGCCGGATATTTGAGGCAGAAAAATATGCGCTTTCTTCCGCTCAACCTTACAGAGGATTCTCCGGGAGCGGTTTTGTAGAGATAAATACGACGGAAAACGTGCGTATTGCTATCCCGGTGGTTATAGAACAATCCGGGCAGTACCTTATTGACTGGCGTTACGCCAACGGGAACGGCCCCGTAAATACATCAAACAAATGTGCGGTACGTACTTTACTGGTGGACGGGAAGCAGGCAGGAACACACGTTTTTCCCCAACGGGGCACCGGGCTGTGGAATGAATGGGGCTGGACAAATACAGTACAGACATATCTTACCGCCGGGGAACACTGCCTTACGCTTGAGTTCCTCCCGCACAACTACAATATGAATATATTGGTGAACCAGGCTATGGCAGATGCGTTGAGGCTACGACGGATAATGAAGTAGCTGCAGAAATAATAGTTAATAATAAGGAAAGGCTTTTTTGTTGTTTTTTCAACGAAAAAGCCTTTTTAATTGTTATAAGTCTATTGTTTATATTGAATTAGGTGAAATAATACTGGAAAAAATATAGTTTTGTATGATAATCAGTGTCACTAAGGTATGGTCTTCGATCCTAAAGATAAAGAACAAATACTGAAGGAGAGTTTCCTGAACTATTCTCCCCGGTTGATCAATTACGCGATTCGTTTTGTTGCCAACCGCGAAATTGCCCAGGACATTGTACAGGATTGTTTTATACATCTTTGGGAACGAATGGAGAAATTCGATTTCCTGGCGGTAAAGCCTCTGCTCTTTACTATGGTCCGGAATGCCTGCCTGAATCATCTGAAGCATGAAAATGTGCTCACGCTGCAGCATTTAAAATACATATATGATGATGTGGGAGAGGAGCGGATTTATCATTACGATTTTAACATGGAGCCTAACACGCCCATCCTTTACGAAGAACTTGAAAAACAGGTTCAGATTGTTATTGATAAGCTGCCAAAACGTTGCAGGCAGGTTTTTCTGTTAAGTCGTTTTGAGGGTTTAAAAAATAAAGATATCGCATCCCGGTTGGACATTTCGCTGACGGCGGTCGAAAAACATATCCGAAGGGCCCTTGTCGCATTTAACGCTCACTTTGAAAAAAGGTATCCGTTTGGCTGTTGCATTATTGTTCTGAGCTGGTTGCTTTCTGCTTATTAAGAAAAATCGAATAAAATATTTTTTTATCTAATGAAGGTTAGGTAAAACAACTAATTATTGTTCTTATAAACGATAAACATAATTGTGTTATGAAATCAGTCAACAAAGATATTCATCAATTGGCGGTAAATTATTTTGAAGGGTCTATCTCAAAAGATGATGAACGGGTTCTTTTTGATTTTGTAAATGAAAATCAACATAATATAAATTTATTTAAAAACTGGGAACGGGAATGGACAGCCAGCCACCAGCCTCAAGAAAACATGCTGTTGTTATGGGAAAGACTTAAATGTCGGATTTCTATTCAACAAAATTCCGTAACTTATTTTTCATCATCAGTTAGTAAAGTTTATAGGAAAAAAATATGGCATTGTGTTTCGGCGGTGGCGGCTGTTTTTCTGATTATTTTCTTTTCTGTAAGCATCTATAGAACGTATTTGGAGAAAAATCAGGGAGCCCCGTTTGTTTTTGAAACACATTGTGCCGAAAGAAGCAAAGTGACGTTGCCGGACGGCACCGTGGTCTGGCTGAATGCTGCCACAACACTTAGTTGTCCTAATGATTACAATAAAAAATCCAGAAGGGTCAATCTGTCGGGAGAAGCTTATTTTGAAGTAAAAAAGAATGAAGACATTCCGTTTGTCGTATATGCGAAAGATTATCCACTTCTGGTTAAAGGCACAAAATTTAACGTTACTGCCTATCCAGAAGAGCAGGTGCTGACTGCCGCTTTACTTGAAGGCCTGCTGCAGTTTGGTGATGATGAGTCCGGATTGATGATGCATCCCGATGACATAGTCACGTATAATTTGTCCCTGAACGCAAAATCTATTTATTCTACCGATGCCAAACAGTTTATTTCCTGGACAGAAGGGAGGATAGAGTATGATTCCATTACATTCGATGAGTTATTCAGGAGATTGTCCCGTCAATATGACGTCGACATTGTCTTCACCTCTGAACGAAAGACAGATAAAGTCCTGAACATTTCTCTGAATAACGGAGAATCGATCACCGATGTTCTGGATGCCTTATCATTAATTATTCCTATGACTATTGAACGAAACGGAAGGACCTTAACCATAACACTAAAATAATACATCTATGAAACGAAACCTAATGCGCAAAAGACTTCTGATCTCCACAATATGTATATTGTCGGGATTTTTGTCTTATGGACAAACGGTCACAAAAGTGTTTAGCAACACTCCTTTGAAGACCGTTCTTAAAGAGGTTGAAAAACAGTCGGGGATGTCAATCATGTACGAAACGGTTGACGTGAATGCAAGCCCTGCAGTTACAGCTTCTTTTAATGATGCATCTGTTGCCACAGTTCTTGAATCCGTTCTTGACAGTTCACTGGACTATTCCATTGAGGGGAAAATTATTGTGATCTATAAGAAATCGGGGAATGTGTCCGCCGAGAAACAGCAAACCCTGCCGCGACAGAACACTCAACGTATGATCCGTGGACTGGTTACCGACGAAACGGACAGTCCTGTTGTGGGAGCCACCGTAATAGTAAAAGGCACGGCAATCAATGCCACAACAGATATTAACGGGGAATATACCATTGTTGCCGAGCCGGGCAATATTATTGTTTTCAGTTTCTTAGGTTATCAATCCGTTGAAGTGGAGGTGAGTGACCGGGTAGTGCTTGATGTAAAGATGGCTCCTGCAGCCACACCGCTCGATGAGGTTATGGTAGTTGCCTATGGCGTTGCAAAAAAATCTTCCTTCTCGGGATCGGCAGCCGTGGTTCATTCGCAGGAAATAACCGCCAATCCTTCCGCATCGTTTGAAAAATCGTTGCAGGGGAAAGTGGCCGGACTGCAAGTGGCAGCCGCTTCGGGACAACCCGGGGCCTCTACCACATACAGGATCAGGGGAACCGGTTCATTAAACGGGTCTAACGAACCTTTGTATGTAATAGACGGTGTAGCTACTACTTCTGCCGATTATTCGAAGGTAGCAGACCGTGCCTATTCTACCTCGAGTATTCTCTCTTCTCTTAATCCACAGGATATTGAATCGGTTACGGTACTAAAAGATGCGGCTGCCGCTTCGCTATACGGTTCACGTGCTGCAAACGGCGTAGTGATCATTACAACAAAGAGCGGAAAATCCGGAGAAGGCAAATTGTCTTTTAACGCTCAACTGGGTGTGGCCAGTGTCCCCAAGACATTTGATCTCATGAATTCTGCCGAATATTATCAGGTAGTGTTCTCCGATTATTATAATACGAGAATGGCTGCCGGCCATAGTGCCGCCGATGCCGCTCTATGGGCCAATGCACAGACTCAGGGGCTTATCACCTTTAACCCCTTTAGCATGGCACAGCCTTTTGGAGCTGACGGTAAACTGGTTTCGGGAGCTCACACGATTGTAGATACCGACTGGCAGGACGAAGTGTTTAATCCGGCGCTTACCCAGGATTACAACCTGAGTTTCTCCGGGGGAACCGATGCCGTTTCCTATTATGTATCGGGAGGTTATTATAATCAGGATGGAACAACTCCTGCCGCAAACTTCAAAAGGTATTCGGGAAAGGCGAATATTGACGCCCGAATCAAAAAATGGCTGAAAGCCGGGTTAAATACAACATTCTCCTATTCGGAACAGAATACAGAAGTTGCCAGCGGTGCCGGAGCCTCTCCTTTATACAATGCCTTAAAATTTCCCAGTGGCGTTCCGGTATATCTGACCGATGCCCAGGGAAATTATATTTTAGATGAGGAAGGCAATAAACAATTCAACTGGCTCAATCCGGTATCAAAAGATTTTAATCCGGTGGCCATCCCGCATATGGATATCTGGCTGACAAAAACGTATCGTTTCCTTGCCTCGTTTTATGCTCAGGTAGAATTCACCAAAGGATTGACCTTTAAATCTACTTTCTCTCCGGATTATGTGTCGTTGTATGAGATTATATTCTGGAACAAGGAACACGGGAACGGTCCGGCATACGGGGGACGCTCGGAAAGACACCAGACTCACGATCTTATGTTTACTTCCACTAATACGCTGAATTATGACACGACGTTGGCAGACAATCACCATTTATCGGCCATGCTGGGCTATGAAGTATGGAAAAGCAAACGGGAATACGCCCTGGCACAGGGTACCGGCTTTGCGTTTGATTTTATGACCGAGCTGGATGCTGCCGCCTCGGCCCTGTCGCCCTCGTCGTACACAACCCAGGAAAGCCTGATTTCATATATAGCCCGCGCGGAATATGACTATGCAGGCAAATATTTCGTGTCCGGCTCTTTCCGTCGTGACGGATCGTCGGTATTCGGATCTGATAACAAATGGGGTAATTTCTGGAGCGCAGGTGCTTCCTGGCGTCTCGATCAGGAAAACTTCATTAAGAATGTTCATTGGATCAATACCTTAAAAGTAAGAGCCAGTTACGGTACGTCTGGTAATAACCGCGGATTGGAAAGGTATCAATCTTTAGGTTTATGGTCTGCAAGTGCCGATTACAATTATGCCAATGCTTCCGGATTTGCACATACCCAACTGTCAAATCCCGGATTGGGTTGGGAAAAACAGGCTATGCTCAATTTGGGCGTTGATTTCGCTTTCCTGAGCAATCGCCTGTACGGATCGTTGGAATATTTCCATAAGACATCCAAAGATTTGTTGTATGAGTATCCCCTGCCCACATCTACCGGTTTTGAATCCATAATGATGAATATGGCCAAAGTACAGAATGCCGGTCTTGAATTTGAGCTGAGTGCCAATATTATCAGGGGAAAGGAATGGAACTGGAATCTGCAGTTCAATATTTCCGGATCACGTGATAAAATTTTGGATCTTGCAGGAGATGATGACCTGCCAATGGATCTGCAGAAAAAAATATGGAAGATCGGATACAGTCAATATGAATTTTATATGCCTACCTGGGCCGGTGTAGACCCGGCGACGGGAGCTCCTTTATGGGTAAAAGATAATGGCACCACAAGCGATTATTCCTCTGCTACCAATGAATTCCAGGGCAGGGCAACTCCCGATTTCTACGGAGGACTGACCAATACAGTCTCCTGGAAAGGTTTTGATCTGTCGGTATTTCTTTTTTACAGCGTGGGCGGACTGGTTTACGACGGATTGTATGCTACGGTGCTTCATGAAGGGAACAGTCCCGGTTCCCAACTGCATAAAGACGCTCTGAACGCGTGGACCCCGACGAACACCAATACCAATATCCCAAAATACTCCAACTCGAATTCCAATTTATCCAACTCTGCTTCTTCCCGCTTCCTGTACGATGCTACGTACATTAAGCTGAAGAATGTAAGCCTCTCCTATACGTTGCCTTCTTCTGCGGTTAACAAACTTGGATTCCTGGCAGGAGCCAGAGTTTTTGTAAATGCAGACAACCTGTATACCTGGTTTAAAGACGACTGGAAGGGATATGACGATCTGGATATTTACGGAATAGGCGGATTCAGTGAAGATCCCACTCTGCCGATTTCCAGAACTGTTACTATTGGATTGAATGTTACATTTTAATATAACACGATAATGAAAACAAGATTATATATACTCCTTGCGGCTTTTGCCGTACTTGGATTGAATTCGTGCGGAGAAGATTTTCTGGATCTTCAGCCTTCAACCTCGGTGTCGGACGAGCAGGCCTTTTCTTCTGTGGAAGCTGCCCAGACGGTACTCAACGCCGCATATTCTTATGTGGGACATTATCAAAATCATACGTTGAGTTACATTGCGGCCGATGTTATGGGAGAAGACCTGACCGTTACAAGCGGTGCCTACGGATGGCCTACCTATAACTGGAACCAATATTCTTATATGTATGCCCAGTCGCCGGTGTCAAGCCCCTGGTGGACGGGTTACTCCAATTATATCTGGCCTATTAACTATAAGGCGATAGATTGTGTCAATTCAATCATTGGCCATGCCGATTTGCTGCCCGAAACCTCCGAAAGGACGGAATTGCTGGCACAGGCCCATGCCCTCAGGGGGTATTGCTACCACTGGCTGGTCAGATTATTTGCCGGTGCATATAACTATAAACCCGACGGACCCGGAGTGATTTTACATACAGAACCCGCAACCGCTACTTCGGAGCATTTGCCCAGAGCAACTGTTGCCCAGGTGTATTCACAAATAATTTCCGATCTGACTTTTGCATACGAGAATGTTTCGAATTCTAATACGGATTATATCACAAAGCAGAGTGCCGCCTTATTGCTGGCACGTGCCTGTCTGGACATGAATGATTTCAGCAATGCCAGGAAATATGCCGAAGCTGCGGCCGGAAACGTATTCGACGGTTCTAATCTTATGAGCAAAGAACAATGGGCTTCGGGGTTTAAAGATCATAACAGCGAATGGTTGTGGTACTTTAATTTTATTCCTTCCAATTGCAATATTTATGCTTCCATCCCATCGTTTTATTGGTTTGCCGAGAGCATGGAAGGAATAGAATATGGCGGTCAGGTTGAAGCCGGTGAAGTTTTTACTCTTGGAAATGAGATCTGGGATGGTTACGGAACCATTCGGGCCACAAAGGCATTCGTCCAATTATTTGATAAGAATGATGTCAGGAAACGGTTCCCGTTTTATGTAAATGAGGAAGACGGCTTCTTTACCTCAAAGTTCGGACACCGTACTATGATGGGCGATGCGGAGTTCCCCATGGCCCGTATTGCCGAGGCATATTTGATAAAAGCCGAGTCAGAGGCAAATCTTGGTAATGCCGCTGCAGCAAAAAATGTTCTGAATGCTTTGCAGATCAAACGTGGAGCGACTCCTACGGAGGGAAGCCTGGATAAAATATATCTTGAAAGGAGAAAAGAATTGTATGGAGAAGGGCATCGTCTGTTTGACATTAAACGGTTGCGTCAGCCCCTGGTTCGTTCCGCTTATCCCGAGCAATGGGTGGCTCTTGACCTTCCCGCAGACAGCCCCCGTTTTATGTTCCCCATACCCAACAACGAAATGCTGTATAATACAGCTCTGACGGAAAACGATCAGAACGACTACTGGAAATAGTTGAACACAATGAAACATTTTAATACCTTACTGATTGCGGGAGCACTTTTATGTGTGCTCCCTCTTTCTTCGTGCCGGCAAAACCAGGCTGAAGGAATGGTTCATTTTCAGGACCGTGAAATCAACATTAAAGCTTTCCTTACAGATTTTCCTTATCAACCCTATTCTTTCAGTTTAAGCAAAGATTGCAGCAAATTGTTTTATTTAAAAACAGATACTGTTAACTCACTTTTGATGCTGGACCTGACATCGGAAAACAATCTGGATGCCGGAGTTTGCCTTTCCGATATTGATTTCTCAAAACGTAACTTCTGGAATCACAGGTATAACACTGCGGACAGCTGTCTCTATTGGATAGGAGATGAAAAGAACGATGAAATTATTAATATCTGGAGACTGAACCTTCAGACGGGAGTGGCGGAAAAACTGACCGACGTCCCTTATATTTACGGGTGGGGATTTAATCCTGCAGGTACCAAAATCGCCTATGTCGCCCGACTCGGCCAGAATGAAAGCCGTTTGGATGAACTTCGTATACTGGACCTGCAGACCTTGAAGGAAACCGTCGTTTATTGCGATACTCCTGCCTTCAGAATGACCTGGACAGAGATAGCCTGGCAACCCGACGAACAAGGGGTTTTGCTTAGTGTGCTGAAAAACGCCGACAGAACATTTTCTAATATCGGATATGTCAACTTTGAAGACCGCTCATTAAAGATCTTGACCGACACATTATTACCGGCAAGTCTGGACGGAACGGAAGTGATACCGGACTGGTATTCGTCCGGTTCCGGATTTTTCCTGAGCGACCAGACCGGTTATCCGAATGTCTATTCATATAACATTGAAAATAAGCAGGTCACGCAAATCACCCGTTTTGAGACGGACACAAGAGTTGAATGGATAGACTGCGAAGGACAAAGAAAATTACTGGCCGTTCAAAACGCACCTGCGGGAACAAAGATGCTGCTGATAGACCCTGCTGCGGGACAGGTTCTCTGCGAGGAAACATACCCGGCAGAGCTGCGTTTTGCCGGAAACAACAAAGACAGGGTATATCTCTATGCCGGAGCCGTGGACATTGTTTTTCAGTTATGGGCTGTTTCTGTTTCCGACAATGAAATAAACAGGGAGATTGTGGTTGACCTTTCCGGGGTAAAAAAAGAGGAGATGATAACCTCTGCAGTCGAACGCCTTACCATTCCTTCTTTCGACCGTGATTTGCACGCTTATCTTCTGATCCCGAAGAAACCGCTCGAAGGCGATAAAAGTATGGTTATGATCCAGTCTTTCTATGGCGGATCCAATGAATACGACATGGAACATCAAATCTTTACGGAAGCCGGAATTTATGTGCTGAGCCCTTCGCCCCGCGGATCCGGCGGATTTGGAAGGGATTTTGCCGCATTGAACGATAAAGACCTGGGAGGAAACGAGATAGTAGATATCATCTATTGCGCACGTTATATATCGGAAAAACTCGGCATACCTCCGGAAAGAATCGGAGTTTTCGGGATGAGTCACGGCGGTTACGCGACCATGCGTCTGATGACATTTCCCGGCACCGTTAATGGCATCACGGCCTCGTTCCCGTTCGGTTTTGGGGTTGCTGTGGCCGGCTTCTCCGACATTATCTACGAACACAACCATTCCAATATTCCGGACTGGACATTTCTGGAAGCCGGAGATCCGGTAAAAGACAGTGTAAGATTACAGGACAGATCTCCAATAAATCATGCCGAAAAAATTACCGGACCTTTATTGCTGATTCACGGGAACCACGATAACAGGGTGAATATAGAAGGGTCCCGTATGATGTACAAAAAATTGAAGGATTTGAAAAAACCGGTTGATTTTCTGGAAGTTGAAGGACAGGGCCACGGATTTAAGGGACTCGAAAATAATATGTTATATTATAAAACCATATTCTCTTTCCTGGAAAAAGCGGTTTAACTCTTTCATGAGAAGGACAGTAGGAAGAAATTCTTTATCTTTGAAACAGAAGATCATCTCATGAAAAAATCAATACTTTTTTTTGCGTTGGCCCTGTGTCCGGTCCTGACCGGGGCCCAACCCTACTTACAGAGCCAGACGGTTGATGTGAGTCGGGATTTTGGGGATTTCAGCAATACGTATTTTTTTGCCGATTCGATAGCTTCATTCAACGGCGTCTCGGCTTCCGGAACTTTATCCTGGAAACGTCAGAGTCTGTATGCACGGCAGGCGTTCAACACCACTACAGTGCTTCCTCAGGCACTGAAAATGTTGGATTTTCCTGATTCAGAATATGAAAATAATCCCCGCCTCGGTTTTCGGCTGGATTTTATCTCGGCCTCTACGGTTCGTATTCAGGTATATACCTCGCCGGTCGTTTTTGAGGAAGAAGACACCCTCATGCTGGCCGGTCCGCTTCCGGCGGACAAAAACTGGAAGTTCACCAGGGATTCGAAGGGTTATAGATATACAGGTTCCTGCGGTTCTGTCCTGGTTGAGGAATACCCGTTCCGCATAGTGCTTTTTGACGCAAACGGAAAAAAACTCACGCAGACACGACACTGGAAAGACAACGACTCCACGCAGATAAAAGTATTGCCTTTTAATTTCATCAAAAGGGCATCGGATAACACGAGAAGCATCAACCCGGTTCTGTCTCTTTCCCCTAACGAAAGGATAGTAGGCTGCGGGGAATCGGCCACCGGGCTGAATAAGGTGGGACAGAAAGTTCACCTGTTTGTGACGGATCCGCAGGGCCCCGAGTCGGACGGGATGTACAAACCCATTCCTTTCTTCATCAGCAGCCGCGGCTATGGGGTGTTCATGCATACCTCGGCCCCGGTGACCTGCGATTTCGGCGTCTCGTACATAGGAGCCGCCAAGTTGTTCATGGCCGATGAAACGATGGATATGTTCCTGTTTTTTGGCAAACCGGCGGAAGTAATAGACGCTTATACCGATATAACCGGGAAAGCGGCTATGCCTCCCGTATGGTCTTTCGGGACGTGGATGAGCCGTATAACGTATTTCTCCCAGGAGGAAGGGTACCGTGTAGCCTCGGAACTGAGAAAGAACCGGATACCGGCCGATGTGATCCACTTTGATACCGGCTGGTTCCAGACCGACTGGCAGTGCGATTACCGTTTTGCCCCGGATCGTTTTCCCGATGCACAAAAAATGATAAACGACCTGCTGGCCGACGGTTTTCATATCTCGCTGTGGCAACTGCCGTATTTTACGCCGCACAATAGCTATTATAAAGAGTTGATAGAAAAAGGGCTGTACGTAAAGAACGAAAAAGGGGGTCTTCCGTACGAAGATGTGGTGCTTGATTTTTCGAATCCCCAAACGGTAGCCTGGTACCAGGAAAAACTGGCCGGATTACTCAAAATGGGAGTAGGGGCCATAAAAGTCGATTTTGGGGAAGGAGCCCCGCTTAACGGATGGTATGCCAGCGGCAGGGGAGGCCTGTACGAGCATAACCTGTATCCCTTGCGTTATAATAAAGCTGTGGCCGATATCACCCATGCGGTGAAAGGCGAGCATATTATGTGGGCGCGGAGCGCCTGGGCCGGTTCGCAACGCTATCCCCTGCACTGGGGGGGCGATGCGGCTAATACCGATATGGGCATGCTGGGTACGTTGCGTTGCGGCTTGTCTGTTGGTTTGTGCGGATTCTCTTTCTGGAGCCATGATGTAGGAGGTTTTGTACAGAGTTGTCCGGAAGAATTGTACCGCAGATGGCTTCCTTTCGGTTTTCTTACCTCACATACGCGCATACACGGAGCTCCGCCCACCGAACCATGGTTTTACGGGCAGGATTTTGTAGAGGCATTCCGTCGTACGGCCGAAATGAAATACCGGCTCATGCCTTACATTCTTGAACAGGCGCGTGAATGCACCCGTACGGGACTTCCCATGTTGCGTGCTTTGCTCATAGAATATCCCGACGATCCGGCTGTCTGGACCATAGAGGACCAGTACCTTTTCGGACGGGATATCCTTGTGGCCCCGTTGTTTGAGAGCGCTACCCTCAGGCACGTATATCTTCCCGGAGGCAAATGGGTAGATTACCAGAGCGGCAAAGTGTATGAAAAAGGATGGCACACCATTGAAGCCGGTGAAATTCCCGCTGTAATACTGGTACGCAAAGGCGCCGTCATTCCGGTTGCTCCCGTTGCGCAGTCCACAGATAAGATAGACTGGAACAAAGTCAGCAATCTGAGATATTAAATCATTCACAGTAAAAACGTCAATATGATGACGAATTTAACAATAAATTTGTCAATCCAATAAAAGTGCTATTTTTGTATTTCGGAAAAAATACTATGAAGCCGGTAAAACGATTAATACAAGACAGAGTAGTTGAGAGAATAGAACCGAATAAGACTATTCTTATTTTTGGCGCGCGAAGAGTAGGCAAAACAGTATTGATACGCCAGTTGATAGATAGTTTTGAAGGCAAAACAATGTTGCTCAATGGAGAAGATTACAATACTTTAGCTTTGTTGGAAGAACGATCTATTGCGAATTACAGACATGTTCTGGAAGGTGTCAAGTTGCTGGCAATAGATGAGGCGCAGAATATTCCGGATATTGGTTCAAAGTTAAAATTGATAGTTGACGAGATTAAAGATATTCGTATAATTGCAAGTGGATCGTCTTCTTTCGATTTATTGAATAAAGCTGGCGAACCGTTGGTAGGGCGAGGCACGCAATTTTATCTTATGCCTTTTTCTCAAAGAGAAATAGCGCAGACTGAAACAGCTCTGGATACCCTCCAAAATCTCGAATCGCGTTTGATATATGGCTCTTACCCGGAAGTGGTAACATTGAAGAGCTTTGAACGCAAGACCGATTATTTGCGGGATATTGTAAGCGCTTATCTGCTGAAAGATATTTTAACCATTGACGGGCTAAAAAATTCCGGCAAGATGAAAGACCTGTTACGCCTGATCGCATTTCAACTTGGGAATGAAGTGTCTTATGATGAACTTGGAAAACAGCTTGGTATGAGTAAAAATACTGTTGAAAAGTATCTAGACCTGCTTTCCAAAGTTTTCGTTGTATATCGTCTCGGAGCCTATGCACGGAATTTACGCAAGGAGGTAACAAAAGCCGGTAAATGGTATTTTTATGACAACGGAATACGTAATGCGATAATTGGTAATTTCAATCCTTTGTCTATCCGACAGGATATTGGCGCATTATGGGAAAATTATCTGATAAGTGAACGTATCAAGGCTAACAATAATGAAGGCTTAGGTAAAGAGTTCTATTTTTGGAGGACGTATGACCGTCAGGAAATAGATCTTATTGAAGAAAGTTCAAACTCGCTTATCGCTTTGGAATTGAAGTGGGGGAATAAAAAACCAAATATACCGGGTGCTTTTCATGAGGCCTATCCGAATGCAACGTTTGATGTAGTGAATAAAGATAATTACCTGGTTTATATTTAGTTTATTCCGTATTTGATCTTGAACATAACCGAAAGGGGCTGCAGGAGATAATCGAAAATCTTGATATATATCACAGATGTTTCGATTAGAATGCAACCGAAGACGGTCTGTGACCTGCTCTACACCAATGCAGCTGTTTCTATATTAAGTAAAGGGGGCTGACAAATTCACTCGGTTTTTATGGCTTCTGCAGGATTCTGTGTGGCGGCTCTGTAGGAATGCCGCCAGAGGGTGGACATGGAAATGATCACTGTTACAGTCCCGGAGAATAAAAACATCCACGGAGATAATGCGGCTTTAACGGCAAAATTTTTCACGTAACCGTTAAGGATAAGCCAGACAACCGGGCTGGCAATAAAGAAGGAAACAATAATGATTACTAAATATTTTTTAGTTAGTACGCCCATTATTTCTTTTACAGAGGCACCGTAGACTTTACGTATGGCAATTTCCCTGTATTTGCGTTGTACGTCAAACAATGACAGCCCGAATACGCCTGCCGAGGAGATGATAACGGCAAGTATTGCCAATGTCCGATAAAGCGAGGATACCTGTTTGTCCCCTTTATAAATGGACGATATTTCATCTTCTACCGTATGATATGCGAATTCTGTTCCCGCAGTGGTAGAAACGATATTATTGAGCAATGCCAGTGTTTCACTTTCTTTATCTTTCTGGTATTTCACAACCAGAGGCAGTCCGTACTCAATGGAAGTTTCCTGTGGAATGAGTACAACGGGAAGCTGTGCTTTGGACGCATGTCCGGTATTAATGTCTTTTACTACTCCTATTATCTTTCTGTTTCCAAGAAAAGACAATTCCGGCTCAATTCTTGCGGTATGTATGTCAGTTATTTCCAAACTGCGTTTGGCCGATTCAGTCAGAATAATTCCTTCGTAATAATTATCTGATAAGGTGAACTTTTGGCCTTCTATATATTCCAGATTATAAATATCCTGCAGACTCACATCTATCATTAATCCATTTAATGTTACAAAATCCGCTTCGGGGCTCGAACGGAATTTCATTTCGGCGGAAGCGTCTTTTGCCGTAAAGAGCCAGGTGAATCCCCAGTTGAGGATATAGGGAGCGCTTTCTAACCGGTCGCCGAGGTATTGGGACATCTGAGATGTGGGCATATAATGGTCCACTACTATTATATTCTCTCTGTCGTATCCGCAGTCCGATTGCAGCATAACCTTCAATTGCCTTGAAAAATATACAGAAATAATAACCAGACCAATGGCTGTAACATATTGGATTCCAACAATAATGGTTTGCATGTTTGATGTTTTCCCCGCAGATCCGGCCTGACTTAGCGCTTTAACCGGCATAATAAAACGAACCCTGACATACGATACGGTTGAAATAAGCAGTGGTAATAATACGAGAATACCTGCCAACAACAATATATCAAAACGCCAGATATGAATAATACGCAGTTCAAGAAGACGGCTCGCGACAGGTTTTAATAACTCCAGTAAAAGAAAACCCATTATTGTAGCAACACTCACAATGAGTAAATTTTCCAGAAAAATCTGTCCGAACAGCTGTTTTCCTCCGGCTCCGAAAATCTTTTTTATGCCCAGTTCTCTGCTTCGTTTTAACGTAAGTACCGAATAAATATTTATGTAATTGAACAGGGCAACGGCCATTATAGATAAAGTTACCCAGATCATTAACTTCAGGGTCCCGGGATTTCCTTTTTTTGTAAAGACAGAGGGAATGACAATACGGCTATCCATATATAATCCGGGGAATGATACCAGTTTTATATTGTCACCGCTACGGTAAAATTTGGTATCCCGGTAAAACTCATTTAATTTCTCCTGGGCCTGCCGGGCAGTTTTACTGTCGTTAAGCCTGATAACCGAAGCAACAATATCCCCTGTATTGGCAGGAATAGCGGCTATGGCATCGTATTCCAGAGAACTATTGTAGGGGGTGTGACCGGTAATTCCCGTGACGGTACAGGGAACCCCGCTAATAAGGATTACTTTCCCGAGCGGATTGGTCTCATTATCAAAAAGTTTTTGTGCGAGTGCCCCGGACAGAACGGCACTTCCGGGTTGTTGAAGTACTGTCGTTTTGTCGCCGGCCAGGAGCGGGTAATCGAATACCTGAAAAAAGCAACTGTCGGCAACAATAATATCGGCATTAAATGTATTAGGCTTATCGCCCGTAATTTCACCGTCATGTATAACGGAAATAGCCGTATGACTGCTTATTTCGGGAACCAGATCAAAAGCCGGAGAGGAATCCGGACCTTTTGTAAATTTCATTGGAAAAGAGAGCGTAGATTTCTGTAATACCGGAACAAAAATACAATCGGCTTCTTTATAGAACCGGTCCGTAGTTTTTTCCCGGTATACATAAGAGGCTACTAACAGCAGGCTTGTAAGCCCCAGTATCAGACCAATGATACTGATCAGGAAATAACCCCTGTAATGTTTCAGGGTTATCCAAGCGAAGCGGATTGTTGTTTTCATAGAGTGTTAAAATAATTCACTGTTGAACGGCCTACTAGATTTCGAGAGCGTTCTCTTTTAGCAGGAAATCGAAGATGCTTATGGTGGTGATGCCTTGCTCGTCGCGTGTGACGGGACACTCCTCGCCAAGTACGATTATCTTCTTGAACGAGTCGTAAATCTTGAGCAGGGAAGCCCGTTCCTGCTTCTGTTTTTCTTCCGATTCCATTCTGTAGGCAGACTGAATGTAATATTTACGGCTTCCCAGACTACAAACAAAATCAACTTCAAGGTTGGCTCGCTGGCGACTTCCGTCTTCGTTATATGTATACGTAGGCACGACACCGACATCTATATTAAACCCACGTGCACGCATTTGGTTATACACCAGGTTTTCCATCAAATGGCTTCTCTCATACTGTTGGAAATTGATGCGGGCGTTACGCAGTCCCAGGTCCATGAAATAATACTTGTATGGAGAGTTGACATAACGTTTGCCCTTTATATCATAACGGGTAGATTTCTCCACGAGGAAGGCATCACACAAGTAATCGATATAATCCTTAATCGTATCGTAGGATATGGCAGACTTCTTTTCGCTGCGGAACGTGTTGGTCAATTTATTGGGATTTGTCAGGGCGCCTATTCCAGAAGCCATGATGTCGATAAGTTCTTCCAAATCGTCATCCTTACGTACGCCATAGCGTTGCTTGATGTCCTTGATATAGGTCTCGTCGAACAAGGTTTTCAGGTATCTCGACTTTTGCTCGTCGGAGGTGAACGACAATATCTGTGGCAAACCTCCATAGAGCATATATTCGTTCAGCCCGGCTTGGACAGACCCCTCGTAGGCAGACATATACTCGCTGAAAATCAGAGGGTACATCTTTATTTCATATCCTCGGCCCCGGAATTCTGTAATTATATCTTTCGACAAGAATCTGGCATTGCTTCCCGTTACATACACATCCATATGACGCATCTTCAAGAAACCGTTTAACACATCCTCAAAGCGGTCAATCAGCTGTACCTCGTCCAGAAGGATGTAATGCATGGCTTTATCTGTAATATGGCTTTCCACATAGGCGTAAAGTGCGTCTGGATTGCGCAACTGCGCATTCTTAAAGTCTTCAAGGTTTACCCTTATGATGTGGTTTGAATCCACCCCTTGTTCTTCAAGATAAGACACGAACAGTTCAAACAGTAGATACGACTTGCCGCATCTACGCATTCCCGTTACGACTTTAATCATGCCGTTTCCTTGCAGAGAAACCAATTCGTCTAAATACTTATCACGTTGTATTCTCTTCATAATCGAAAAATCTGTGCCAAATATCAGGTTATTTGATTGCTAAGGTACATTTGTATTCTTAACCAACCAAAGAAATAATCGAAAACCTTGATACATATCACGGTTTTTTCGATTAGGATGTCATGCATAAGCCAATGCTTTGCCAATGGTCTGCAACCGCTTCTTCGCCTTTAGATCCTCACGTTCCACCCGGCTAAGTTAGTAATTCCAATTCCCGATATCCATCTTTTCAAGACGGTCCGTGACCTGCTCCGGTTGGTTGTTCACCAGGCTCCATATCCTCAACAGAGGTAAAGGACAAAATTTTGATATCATCAATTTGATTTAAAAAAAGGTCAACTTTTTCTCTTGTAGTTTCCTTTTCTATTCTTTCGTTTTTATTACAGGAAAAACATATTATGCCAGCTAGTAGCATAACTAAAAATATAGATTTTTTCATAGATGTATTTTTTATTTTATTATATTCCAAAAATTTATATTATTTACATTATAGGAGAGAATTTTTTAAGATTTCATGATTTCAAAGCGAAAGAAGATTGTCCACATGGAAGAACTGCTCAAACGACTAAAAAAAGAAGTCGCTTAAAATACCATAAAACAGCCGGTTGGCAGCCGGCTATCAGCATACCGCAGTTTATGGAATATTTTCCAATCCCTTAAATAATGGAGAACTCCTTTTTGTGTGCACTTCACAAAAAAACTCTTTTAATATTCCGATCTCTTCTTACGTGTAACCCAAGATTTCAAAGAACACTTTTGACTCCTGACACTTCCAAAATGGATCGATTAAAAACAGGATGTCGAAATAAATTATATAGTAGAACATAAGTTCTTCTTACAATAAATCTTGCAATAGTTGATTTTTATTGGGACAATTATTGTTGTTTTTAGAATACCCGGATAAATCTATTGGTAAGTCTTTTAGGAAATATAAAACAAACAATACTCTTTACGAAAATAAAAATTTATTAGTTTAAAAACAACTACCCGAGCGAAAGTTTCGGTAAAATGAGCGTTAACTTGATTTTAATCAATAGATTACATTTTGTAAGTTTCGCTTAGCGGGGCGGAATGCATTGTATTTCCCGGAACAAAATTATCTTTGTCATATGGAAAAAGCGATTTTCGCCGCCGGTTGTTTCTGGGGCGTACAATATTATTTTGAAAAAGCTCCCGGTGTGGAGCATACTACTGTGGGGTACATTGGCGGGCATAAGGAAAATCCCGTGTACGAAGAGGTTAAATCACATATTACCGGTCATGCCGAGGCCATTGAGGTGGTGTTCGACCCGGAAAAGACGAATTTCCGGGAGCTCTGCAAACTCTTTTTTGAGATTCACGATCCGGGACAGACAGACGGACAGGGACCCGATATCGGGCCTCAGTACCGTTCGGAAATATTCTATCTGAATCCGGAACAGCGCACTGTTGCCCTGGAGCTTATGCAAGAGCTTAAGGCGAAAGGTTACACGGTACATACGCGTCTGACGCCGGCTTCCACATTCTGGCCGGCAGAAGACTATCATCAGAATTATTACGGAAAAACTGGGGACAGTCCCTATTGTCATTTTAGAGTAAAAAAGTTTTAATCATGGCCGACGAGAAGATTATTTTTTCTATGAACGGGGTCAGCAAGATCCTTCCTTCGAGCAATAAAGTTATTCTGAAAGGTATATACCTTTCTTTTTTTTACGGAGCCAAGATTGGTGTCATAGGGCTTAACGGGTCCGGAAAATCCACGTTGCTCAAAATCATAGCCGGTATAGAAAAAGGCACAGAGGGTGAAGTGGTCTGGGCTCCCGGCTACTCTGTGGGTTACCTGGAACAGGAACCGCAGCTTGACCCGGCCAAGACCGTGCGCCAGGTAGTGGAGGAAGGCGTACAGGAAGTTGCCGATCTGCTTAAAGAGTACGAGGCAGTGAACCTGAAGTTTGCCGAGCCTCTCGGCGATGAAGAAATGAATGATCTGATCCTGAAACAGGGCGAGCTGACCGAGAAGATAGACAACCTCGGCGCCTGGGATCTCGATGCCAAGTTGCAGCGGGCCATGGATGCTCTCCAATGCCCCAATCCCGAATGGCCGGTGAAGAATCTGAGCGGCGGCGAACGGCGCCGCGTGGCACTGTGCCGCTTATTGCTCCGCGAACCGGACGTGTTATTGCTGGACGAGCCCACAAACCACCTGGACACGGAAAGCGTACAGTGGCTCGAGGCTCATTTACAACAATACAAAGGCACCGTCATTGCCGTTACGCACGACCGCTATTTCCTGGACAACGTGGCCGGCTGGATCCTGGAGCTCGACCGCGGAGAAGGGATCCCCTGGAAAGGAAATTACTCTTCCTGGTTGGAACAAAAATCGGGACGGCTGGCTATGGAAGAAAAGCAGGAAAGCAAACGCCGCAAAACCCTGGAACGCGAACTGGAATGGGTGCGTATGGCGCCTAAAGCCCGTCGCGCCAAATCCAAAGCCCGTCTTTCCGCCTATGAGAAAATGCTCAACGAGGACGGCCGGCAGAAAGAAGAACGGCTCGAGATTTTTATTCCCAACGGGCCGAGGCTGGGGGACCAGGTGATTGAGGCATCGGGTGTATCCAAGGCTTACGGAGACAAACTCCTCTTTGAAGATCTGAATTTCAAACTGCCTCCTGCCGGCATTGTAGGAGTTATCGGACCCAACGGGGCGGGTAAAACCACTTTGTTCCGGCTGATCATGGGTACCGAGACGCCCGATTCCGGTTCGTTCAGGGTAGGAGAAACGGTTCGTCTGGCTTACGTAGATCAGCAGCACAAGCAAATAGACGCGGAGAAGACCGTCTATCAAACCATTGCGCAGGATTCGGAATTCGTGAAACTGGCCAACAGGGAGGTAAACGCCCGGGCCTACGTGTCGCGGTTTAATTTTTCCGGCGCCGACCAGGAAAAAAAATGCGGCATTCTGAGCGGAGGCGAACGGAACCGGCTGCACCTGGCCCTCACATTGAAAGAAAATGCCAATGTCTTGTTACTTGACGAGCCTACCAACGACGTGGATGTGAATACCATCCGTGCCCTGGAGGAAGGCTTGGAGAGCTTTGCCGGCTGTGCCGTCATCGTGTCTCACGACCGTTGGTTCCTGGACCGGATTGCCACACATATCCTGGCTTTCGAAGGCGACTCCAAAGTCTATTTCTTTGAAGGCAGTTACAGCGAATACGAAGAAAATCGCAGGCGCCGCCTGGGCACCGAGATCAAACCCTTCAAGTATAAAAAACTTGGGACATTATGATTTTTTATGATATTCGCTGGGTGTTGTACCAAAATGTTTTTTGAAACTGAGCGAGAAATGTGATAACGTACTAAAACCTGTCATATCTGCAATTTCCGAGATATTGTATTTTCCCGTCATCAGGATTTCTTCGGCACGGTTGAGTTTATAGGTTTTAAAAAAAACATTTGGATTCATTCCGGTAAGGCCTTTTACTTTGTAATAAAACTTAGTGCGGCTTATTTTAAGAGTTTCTGTCATTTTATTGATATTCAATTCAGGATTAGACAGTTCTGTTTCCATGAGGTCGTATAAATTCTGAATGAAAATTTTATCCTGAGGCAAAAGTTCTTTGTCATCTATTTCCCCGGGAGGCCGGGTTGTTTGTCCCAGCAACCGTCTGAGCTTCTCCCGGTTTTTAAGCTGTGCTTTCAATACGGCAATAAGGTAATCGGGCTCAAACGGTTTGGTTATGTAAGCGTCGGCTCCTACTTCAAAGCCTGATACCTGGTCTTCGGTTGTGTTTTTTGCAGAAAGCAATACAACAGGGATGTGACAATAAGATATATTGTCTTTTATGGTTCTGCAAAAAGTATAGCCGTCCATTCCGGGCATAATAATGTCGCTGATAATCAAATCGGGAGCTACTGTTTCAATGGCTTCCAGAGCGCTGTTTCCGTCAAACTTGTGTATAACGGAATAATGCGGATGCAGGAGTATTTTCAGGTAATGTGTTACATCACTGTCATCTTCTACTAATAGGACAGTGGGTGGAGAAGTTTGCAGATTCTTTTCCGTCTGACAGGTTTCATTGGCCGGATTCTCCAATGTGACGGCAGGTGAAATAGGCTCCTGGTTTTGAGAAAAATCCAGTTCGGATGGTATGTAGGCTTCCTGATCTGTCGGAATGATATACGTCAGGACAGCTCCTCCTCCCGAATTATTGGCCACTTTAATATAGCCGTGATGCGTTTCGGCAAGACGTCTTGAATAATAAAGTCCAATGCCGGTTCCCCAGGATAAGAATTCCTTCCGCTGATGCTCCATCTGATAATAGCGTGTAAATACCATAGAAAGTTTGTCTTCAGGAAATCCCGGACCGTTATCCGACACCGAAATCATAACATAGGAGGCCGATATATCCCGGTCAGTAAGAGGAAAAAGACAGGAGGCTTCTTTTCGGTTAATGACATCGAAAGTGACATCAATGCGACCATGTCCGGTAGGAGCAAACTTCAGGGCATTGGCCAGCAAATTACCGGTTATCTTATCAATCTTATCGCTGTCAATCCAGGTTACGAAAGAATCTTCCAACCCGTGTTCTATTATTTGAATTCCTTTTTCTTTTGCATTAACCCTGAATACTTCCAGCAGATGCCCGAGCAATCCAATGATATCGGTTTTGGCCGCACTAAGCTTAAGTGTATCGTTTTCAATCTTGTAGAAATCCAGTAACTGATTTATTAATTTAAGCATACGCGTGACGTTCCGCCGGACTATTAAAAGCAGTTGCCTGCTTTCTCCGGAAATCTTTTCATCTGAGCACAGTGTGGATACAGGCCCGGCAATCATGGTTAAAGGAGTACGGAATTCATGAGACATGTTGGCGAAGAAACGCATATTGGTCTCATTCTGTTTTATCTCCTGCTCTTTTTCTCTCATTGCCTGTGCCGTTTTATCTTTATTTTCACGAACACGCCGGAAAAGGACCATAAAGCCCAAAATAATAATAAGGACAAAGATGACATATATGCTCCAGGCCCACCAGGCGAACCAGGGTGCGTTTTTTACACGAATAATAAGTGAAGATTCAGCCGGGGCAATGGTATTGTCTTCATTGGAAATGCGTACGGTTAAAACGTACTTCCCGGCCGGCAGATTGGAGTAAAAAGCTTCGCGGTTAGACCCCGTATCAATCCATTCCCTATCGAATCCCTGCATCTGGTAAGAATATTTTACCCGGGGAGCTGAACTGTTATAATCAAGGGCTGCAAATGAAACACTTATATTGTTTTGTTGATGGTTGAGCACAATCCCGGATGTGAGTGCCAGATCTTTTGTTAATATGCCATTGTCGGAAGGTTTAACCATTTTATTGTGGATCTTAAGGTATTCAAAACAGACGGGAATAGTCCGTTTATAGGCAATGTCAATGGGATTAAAATGGGTGATTCCGTGAGTTCCTCCAAAAACCAGGCTGTTGTCCTGCAGGCGGCAGACACTCCTTTCACTAAACTGATTGCCTCCTGTTCCGTCCCCTGACGTATACGTTGTGACTTTGCGGATTGTTTTATCGTATTTCATTAATCCGTATTGACTTCCTATCCAGATCTGGCCATGGGCATCTTCAATTATTGTTGATATATCCATGCAGGAAAGTCCCGTTACAGGCTCGGCTTTACCGGTATCGGGGTCATAACAAAGCACTCCGTTACCTAACGTTCCAAACCACAGGAATCCTCCGGAATCTTCAAATACTGCCGAGGGAATCAATAAAGATCGTTTTATTTGTGGCATCAGGCTTATTTCTTTGATTTTCAGGTCATCCGGATTTAGAATTACCGGATTGCATCCGAAAGCGGAGATCAGTAAAGACCCGTCGTTCATATTTATTATATGCGGGATGAATGTAAAATCTCTTTTAAAAAGAGATACACTTTCAAAAGTGGCGCTTTCGTGCCGCAAAGCGAATAATGTTCCGCCAAAACCGCCCAGCCATAACGTCCCGTTTTTGTCTTCCGCTATAGTATATACAAGCAGCGGAGAGGTCATTCTTTTTATAAGCCTGAGATGGCCGTTCTCGTATCCAAATCCGAGCAGTTCAAATAGATTATATATCCAGATTGTGTTATCCCGTCCTACATAGACGGTAGTACTCGGATCGGGATAAAAACGTGGAGCGAGCCTCATCAGTTCATCATTCATAGTGGCCCATTTACCTTCAGTTGAACGATAAACCATAATACCTTCACGTCTGGTTGCGGCCCACAGGTTCTGTTCGTGATCGCGGGTTAGTCCTATTATGTTAATATGTTGAACAGGTTTTGTGAGTTGCCTGATACTGTTAAATGAAGGACGTGCGGGATTTCTGATAACAAAACTTTTGTCAAAAGATCCTATAAAAAGATTTGCTTTTGAATCGGTAAAAAACGATGTGATTTCAACATCCGGCACATCAAATGGGAAATCTCTGTCGGATTGATGCAATAATTTTTTTGTGAGCGGGTTATAGAGGAATAATCCGTTGTGTTGAGTGTTAATGAGTATGGATGTCTGATTATATGCATATAATAATGTAACAGATGCTTCTGCAAAACGGGCGTCTTCTGTAAGATTTTTTGGAGCCTCGCAAAATTGTCCGGTGCGGGTGTCAAAAATGAAAAGTCTGCTTGCCGAAACAAGCCAGATCTCTCCGTTATCCTTCATATAAGAATAGTAAATGTATGTCCCGGTTTCGTATTCTCCGGCCTTTTCCATAGAACCGGAATGATAACAATAGATTTTAAGCGGTGTCACGATAAATATCCGGTCCAAATGATCAATATATACCGAATTCGGGAATCCGGCTGTCTGGTATGTGAGTATGGTTTTAAAACAGGCTTCTTCTGTTGAAAAACGGCACAATGCGGATCCTACGTTCAGGAACAGGTCCCCTTCACTGTTTTCAATCATCTGTAAAGCATTGTTGCTCGGGTCTTTTACAGGATAATTTAAAAAACGGCCTTTATCGGTATAAAGGCTAATGCCATTGACCGTAAGAATCCACATACGGTGTTGTGAATCCCGAAAAATGGATTGTACCTGATTGTCACAGAGGCTTGTAGAATCTTCTCCGACCAGAAAATGGAAATAGTCATATCCGTTAAACCGGTTGAGCCCTCTTCCGGTTCCAATCCATATATATCCTAATGAATCTTCCCCAAAACATTTAACGGTCTGGTTTGATATGTCAGGAGAGACAAAGTACATGTTTTCTTCGTGCCGTACGGGAGCGTCATGCCCGCAACCTGTGAGCACAGGCATGCATGTAAATATCAGTGATAAATAAAATAAGGTGTATCGCATAATATTCTTATAAAACATAAGTAAAAATAGGTAATAGCCTCTGATATTTTCGCTGTTTGGTCAAAAAAGAAAAAGATTGAACAAATTGAAAACTCTTTTTGACAAATAAATAAAAAACTAAAACACCTGACAAAGTCCAAAAGACCGGGCAGAGATAAATTTGCCTGATATCAAATTTATTATGAAAAGGGAATTGACTATCTGTTGTGTTATGGCTGTTATATGCCTCTGGGGTTGTTCGGAAAACAGTACGCGTATCCTTCCCGGAGGTACCCATTCGGGATCGGTTGTCGCATCTGCCGGGCAGGCCGTTATTATTACAAAATATGGTAAAGTAGCCGGGTATCTGGATGGCGGACTTTATATTTTCAAAGGTATTCCGTATGCCCGGGCCGAGCGTTTTATGCCTCCCCTGGAACCCGAGCCGTGGGATAATATTCGCAGTTCCAGAGCTTACGGCCCCAGCTGTCCTCAGGGAGCCAGGACGGGGTGGGCTTCAGATGAAATGGCTTTCGCTTTTGATTGGGACGACGGTCACCCGGGAGAAGATTGCCTCAGGCTGAACATATGGACGCCGGGACTTACAGACGGAATCAAAAGACCGGTAATGGTCTGGCTTCACGGAGGCGGATATTCGGCAGGATCTGCCCAGGAACTGCCTTCCTACGACGGCGCAGCATTGGCGGCAAAAGGAGATGTGGTGCTTATCTCACTTAATCATCGGCTGAATGTACTCGGTTTTCTTGATTTATCGGCGTTTGGGGAAAAATATGCGCAATCGGGAAATGCAGGAATGCTTGATATTGTGGCGGCTCTTCAATGGATTAGAGATAATGTAACCGCTTTTGGGGGAGATCCCGGAAATGTTACTGTTTTTGGGCAGTCCGGCGGAGGCGGAAAAGTATCTACACTCCTGACAGCGCCTTCTGCGGCCGGATTATTTCATAAAGCCATTATTCAGAGCGGGTCAATGACTTCTGCAATGGATCAAAAATATTCACGCAGGATAGGCGTTGCCGTCGTTCAGGAATTAGGGCTGCAACCTTCGGAGATTAATAAATTACAAGATGTACCTTATGAAGATCTCCTGGCTGCCGGTGAAAAGGCTGTCGCAAAGGTAAAAGAAGCAGCAGCGCGTGAGGGTGTTGAACAGCTTATTTTCGGATGGGCTCCTACTGTAGACGGAATTTTTCTTACCAGACAGCCTTTTACAGAAACGGTCTCTGAACACGCCAGGAATATTCCTGTAATTATTGGTACCACACTGCACGAATTCCTGGCCAGCGCGTATCTGCCGGCTTTGAAAAACATGACTGTGGAGCAGGCAAAAACAGAACTGAAGAAAATTTACCGGGACAGAACGGATGCTTTTATTGATGCGCTTGGAAAAGCCTATCCGGATTTCAAACCTGCCGATCTGTTTGATATAGACATACGATTCCGGCCTGAAGCCATCAGGCAGGCTACGCTCATGGCCAATCAAAAGGGCGCTTCGGTGTATATGTATCTTTTTACGTGGGAGTCTCCTGTAATGGACGGTCTGTTGCGCTCTATGCACTGCATGGAACTCCCGTTCGTGTTCAGGAACATAGAAAGATGCCGGAACATGACCGGGGGTGGAGATGAAGCAAGGAAACTGGCTGAAAAAATGAGTGGCGCCTGGCTGCATTTTGCCCGAACGGGAAGTCCCCAGGAGCCGTCACTTCCTGCCTGGGAACCGTTTAATCCGGTTTCGGGCGCTACCATGATCTTTGATACCGAATGCAAGATCTCATACCATCATGACAAAGAATTAATGAACCTCATCAAATAAAACAAACTTAACCAAAAACCTAATTATGAAAAAGATGTTAAATAAAACTCTGGAGAAAATCCTGACGGCGGCTTTATGCTTCCTCATGGCCGTACCCGGATTTGCTGCTACGCAAGATACGCAGGTGCGTATTGGCGGAACGGTTGTAGACCAGGCAGGCGTCGCTTTGCCGGGAGCTTATGTTTCTGTTGCAGGCACAAAAAAAGGGGTAAGCACAGGTATTGACGGTACCTTTTCCCTGGATGTGCCGGCTAATGCTGTCCTGCTTATTACCTATGTGGGGTTTAAAACAGTAGAAATGCCAGTTGGGGAACAGCGCATTTTTAATATTGTAATGGATGAGGATGCTAAGCTTTTGGACGATGTGATAGTGATAGGTTACGGTGTACAGCGCAAAAGTGATGTTACCGGAGCTATTGCTAAAATCAGCACTCAGGATATAGAGAACCGTTCAGTTTCTCGCGTAGAGGAAGCTCTGCAGGGTAAGACAGCCGGTGTACAGATAGTAACCACATCGGGAGCTCCGGGAAAAGGCATGGATATTCGTGTTCGCGGAATCAGTTCTAACTCAAACTCTGTTAATCCAATCATATTAGTGGACGGATTGCAGGTGTCGGATCTTGGTTATCTGGATCCAAACAACATTGAATCTATTGAAGTTTTGAAAGATGCCGCTTCTGCCGCCATTTACGGTGCACAGGCAGGAAACGGTGTGGTGCTGGTAACCACCAGAACCGGGAAAAAAGCAACAGACGGAAAAGTTTTTTATGATTTCCAGTATATCCTGAACGATCTTGCCAAAGTCCCAGAGGTAATGAATGCAACCCAGTATATGAATTATATGGTAGAAGCCGGGACGTTTACACAACAAGAATTTGATCTAAAATACGATGGGAAGACCGATACAAATTGGGCCGACGTGGCTTTTGAGACATCGGTATCGCAGCGTCACAGTATAGGATTCCAGGGCGGTAATGAAAAAGGGAGTCTGTTCACTTCGTTGAACTACCTGTCACAGGACGGGATTGTGGTCGGCGATAAAGATGTCTATAACCGTCTTTCGGCCCAGGTAAATGCAGATTATAAAATCAAGAAGTGGCTTAAGATTGGAATGACCGCTTCTCTGGAGAAATGGGATATGAGTACTGTTTCTGAAAGTTCCGAATACGGAAGCCTTCTGGCCGCAGTGCTTTGTATGGATCCTCTTACACCCAATCTGTACAAACCAGAAAATCTGCCGGTATTTATGAAAAATAACCAGGCCGACCCCGAATGGGTGGCGAGTTATAACGATTATCTAAAAAATAAAGACGGTGATTATTACGGTATTTCTCAATTTGTTACCTCTGAGCAGGTGCATCCCATGATTATGCGCGATGCCACAGACTCCAAAAGTTGGGGAGCTAATGCGCTCGGAACATTTTTTATTGATTTTATGCCTCTGAAAAATCTTACGATTACCTCCAAACTGGGGTATCGCGCCGGATACAGTAATACCAAGACTTACGGAGGTTTGTATTATGCCAATGACATGGTTTACAGGAACCAGATTACTCTTTCCCGCAACTCAGGGAATAACCTGTATTACCAATGGGAGAATTATGCCAATTATAATCTGAACACAGGCAAGCATTATTTCAATGCAATGCTTGGTATTTCGTTTGCACAAACCAGGACGGATTACGTATCTGCCAGTACGAATGAACTGACTAAAGATCTTCCCCAGTTCAGGGACATCGCCTATTCTGCCGCAACGGCAACAAAAGGAATCGGAGGTTATTATACATTATCGGCCAAAATGTCCTATTTTGCCCGCCTGTCTTACACATATGCAGAAAAATACCTCCTGCAGGCAGTTGTCAGACGCGATGCTTTTGACACCTCTGTGTTGCCGCTTGAAAAAAGATGGGGAACGTTCCCGTCGGTTTCCGCCGGATGGGTTGCCTCCAAAGAAGGATTTCTGTCCGGGAATCAAACCTTGTCGTATTTAAAATTGCGTGCCAGTTGGGGCCAAAACGGTAATATCGGACCATTGGGAGGTTTTGCATACAAAACGTCCATCGGATCGGGCTACACCTATCCGTATTACCCTGTTATTGGCTATAATGTGGGCTCGGCTCCTACCGGACTTACCAATCCCGATATAAGATGGGAAACATCCGAACAATTTGATCTTGGGGTAGATATTCGGATGTTCAAAGACCGGCTGGTATTTTCGGCCGATTATTACACCAAAGAAACAAAAGACCTTTTGGTCGCCACTACGCCGCCTTATGAAACGGGAGTCAGCAGCACTACAATAAATGCAGGTAATGTACACAACCACGGTTTTGAATTTGAACTGGCTTATAACGGCAATGCAGGTGATTTCCGTTACGGGCTCCGGGGCAATTTATCTTATCTACATAACGAAGTCACCTGGCTCGATCCTTCCATCAGCCGTATTTCCGGAGGAAGTTATCATACGTATTCCGGTTTAACTGCGTTTGAAGTGGGATATCCAGTCTGGTACATGAGAGGTTATGAATTGGATCATATTGATCCTTCCACCGGAGATCCTGTGTTTGTAGATCATACCGGAGACGGCGCTATTAGCGATGACGATAAGGTTATGATTGGTAGCGCCTTACCGGATTTTACGTACGGCATAACATTGAATGCTTCCTGGAAAGGGCTGGATTTCACCATATTTGGGTCGGGCTCTTACGGAAATGATATTTTTTCTTTGCTTAACCGGGTGGATCGTCCAATGGGAAATAAGCTGGCAGTTTATTATGAAAACCGCTGGACCCCGGGCAAAACGGATGCTATTTACCCTCGTCCTGGCTGTAATGACGAAGATAAATTCTGGATGTCAAATGCTGCAATCTTTGACGGTTCCTATTTCAAAATAAAACAAATCCAGCTGGGTTATTCGTTACCTGCAAAATGGATGAACAAAATTGCCGTAGGTTCATTACGTTTTTATGTTTCTCTTGACGACTGGTTCTGTTTTACAAAATATCCCGGTATGGACCCCGAAGCTGCTTCTTATCAAGCCACTTCCGGGATGGGGCTGGACAAAGGCGCTTATCCTATGTCTAAAAAGACTATGTTCGGATTAAACATTACTTTCTAAAATGAACAGCTATGAAAAAAATTATTATATCTCTGACAATCTGCATAATGACATTTGTTTCCTGTGCGGAAAAACTGAATATTGAACAACAGGGCGTTATTTCCGAAGAATCATTTTACCAGACAGATGAACAGGCTGTAGAAGCGATCACTGCTGTGTACAATACCTGGAGGGGCCAATATTTCAACTGGTTTTATCTTAAAAACATGTTAGCCGATGATTCTTTTACCGGAGGTGGCGGACGGGGCGACAACAGTAATTTTGAAATGATCAACGAATATCGTTTCAGTTCTGCAAGTACGGTTATAAGTTCTGCTTTCAGCGGACTCTACAGCATAATTTATATGTCAAACCTTATAGTAGACAGAGTTGTTCCCGATACGGACATAAAAGCCCGGGTAGTAGGCGAGGCGATGGCTGCACGTGCCTGGGCCATGACCGAACTTATTTCATTGTGGGGACCGGTTCCCTTTGCAGATCATGTACTGGGAGCCGATGAATACCAGTTGCCAAACGGCGATGTTTCTGAAATGTGGGCGTGGGTGGAAGAAAATCTGACTCATGCGGCCAATTTTCTTCCTTCCAAACCTGGTGTAGAAGGACAATCTGAGATAGGAGCACGTCTTACAAAAGAAGCTGCTCTGGCTTTTTTGGGTAAAGCACAGATTTTCCAGGGTAAATATGCAGAAGCGGCTGCCAGCCTGAAAACCGTAATAAATTCCGGGAATTATGCGCTCGTTAATGATTTCAGTCAGGTTTTGAGATCTTCCACCGACTTTGGCTCTGAGAATATTTTTGAATCTAACTCCTTAAATGACAATGATAATGCATGGTCACAGGGTACTATGCTTTTTGGTCTTATGGCTAATTGGCGTTCAGATCATCTCACGGGTATGCCGGAAGGTATCTGGAATACCGGATGGGGTTTTTACAACCCGACAAAAACATTATATGATGCATTTATTGACATGGAAGGGCCCCAGGGCTACAGGCTGCTCAATACAATTAAAACCAAAGACCAAATGGGAGGAGGTTGGGCGTTTGACTGGAACACTTACACATATACGTATGTTCCTATTACCATTATTTCTCCTTTGTACGGCAATGAGGGGTATCTGCAATGGAAGCACAGGATGCCCAGCGATGAAGTTATTACCACCTCCTGGGGGTATTCCACACATACGAACTTCCGTTGGATGCGTTATGCAGAGGTGTTGCTGCTGGCTTCTGAAGCCAGTCTGCAATCCGGAGATGCTGCCTCTGCGCTGATTTATATTAACGAGGTTCGTTCACGTGCCAGGCTCAATCCGTTATCAAACGTAACATTAGATGATATTAAAAAAGAAAAACGCCTGGAACTTTGCTTTGAAGGTTGCCGTTACCAGGATCTGGTACGCTGGGGTGACGCCGCCACTGTACTGGCTAATCAGGGCAAAGAAATCCCCGCTTTAAGTGCGGACGGGAGCGTTTCCATTGTGGTTACGAACACTCAATACGGTTTTAAAACCGGGAAACACGAATTGTTGCCATTTCCCGAACATGAAATGAACGTAAATAAAAACCTGAAACAAAACCCCGGCTGGTGAAAAAAATATAGATTTGTATAAATATAATTCAGTATGAAAAAATTAGTTGTATTTCTTTTTGCTTTGTTCCTTTTACAGGTTCATACCTACGGACAACAGGCTATTTTTCAGGGAGCACCCCAGATCGTTTCTCCCGAAATCCATTCAGACGGCTCCGTTACTTTCCGCTTTCAGGCTCCGAATGCCGGAGAGGTCAGGCTTACAGGCGATTTTCTGCCGCCCGACGGCTGGATGCCCGGTAGTGTTACAATGGAAAAAAATGCAGAAGGCGTGTGGTCTTACACAACCCGGCCGTTATCTTCAGATCTGTACGGATACGCTTTTATTGTAGACGGGCTAAGATCTATGGACCCTAATAACGTATATATGATCCGCGATGTGGCTTCTGTGACCAATGTTTTTATTGTTCCCGGCGGGCAGGGCGATTATTACTCGGTCAACAAAGTGCCTCACGGGACCGTCTTACGTACTTGGTATGACAGTCCTTCGGACCAGTATGAACAAAAGCGCCGTATTACCATTTATACTCCTCCGGGGTATGAAAACGGCAAGGACAAATATCCCGTTTTCTATTTGTTACACGGGATGGGCGGCGACGAAGAAGCCTGGATCAACCTGGGACGTACGTCGCAAATACTGGACAATCTGATTGCCAGCGGAAAAGCGAAACCCATGATCGTAGTTATGTCTAACGGAAATGTAATTCAGGAAGCAGCTCCCGGCGAATCTTCCCTGGGTTTGTACAAGCCTGGTATGCAATTGGACGGAACAATGGACGGACAATTTGAGGTCGCTTTCAAAGATGTGATCAAATTTGTGGAAAGCCGGTTCCGGGTTATTCCCCGTAAGTCTGACAGGGCTGTTGCCGGTCTGTCCATGGGCGGATTTCATGCGCTTCATATATCTCGGTATTATCCCAATACGTTTGATTATATAGGTTTGTTTTCCGCAGCTATTATGACGGATGAAAGACAGGCGTCCAATCCCGTTTACGCCGGCTTTGACAAAACGCTCCAGGCTCAGAAAGATAATGGCTATAAATTATACTGGATAGGCATAGGCAAAACAGATTTCCTTTATAAAGCCAACGCTGAATACAGGCAGAAGTTGGACAAGATGCAAATGCCTTATGTTTACAGGGAAAGCGAAGGCGGACATACCTGGACCAACTGGCGGTTATACCTGACTGAATTTGTGCCGCTGTTGTTTAAATAGTGAAAAAAACCTGAAAAATGAAAAAATACCTGACTTTCTTATTGATTGCAATGTTCGTATCTCTCATGGCCATCCGGTGCGGAGAACACAGGCAACCTACTGTCTATATAGACGGAGTTCCTCAATTGAACCCGGACAATATAGATGAGATCATCCCGGCTATGACCCTGGACGAGAAGGTGTCGTTGCTTATTGGCACCGGCATGGCCGGTTTTTCAGGTGACGATCCGGTAATAGGCGAGACAAGGGACCTGGTTCCCGGGGCTGCCGGTACTACCTGGCCGGTTCCGCGCCTGGGTATCCCGGCCATTGTTCTGGCGGACGGCCCGGCCGGTTTGCGCATTGCCCCGCAGAGACCGGGCGATACGGCCACCTATTTCTGTACAGCCTTTCCCATTGCCACTCAACTGGCCTCGTCGTGGGACCTTGATCTGGTAAGGGAAGCGGGAGTACATATGGGCGCCGAGGTCCTTGAATACGGAGTGGACGTACTGCTGGGACCCGGCATGAATCTGCACCGTAATCCCCTTTGCGGACGTAACTTTGAATATTACTCGGAAGATCCTTTCCTCACAGGGAAAATTGCAGCTGCCATGGTAACCGGCGTTCAGTCCAACGGAGTGGGAACTTCTGTTAAGCATTTTGCTGCCAACAGCCAGGAAACGAACCGTATGGCCAACGATGCCCGTATGTCTGTGCGCGCCCTGAGGGAATTATATCTGAAAGGGTTCGAGATAGCGGTTAAAGAGGCTCAACCCCGTACCATCATGACCTCGTACAACAAAATTAACGGTACCTATACTTCCGAAAGCCGGGATTTGCTCACTACCGTTACCCGTAGCGAGTGGGGGTTTGAAGGGACTATAATGACCGACTGGTTTGGGGGAAAAGATGCCGCTGCACAGGTCTATGCAGGGAACGATCTGCTTATGCCCGGACGCCCGGATCAGAAAGAAGCCATTATGAAAGCATTACAGGAGGGTACTCTGGAAGAAAAATACGTGGACGAAAATGTTAAAAGAATACTGGAGCTGATTGTTAATTCTCCGCGCTTCAAAGGGTATGCATACTCAAATAAACCCGACCTTCAAACTAATGCCCTGGTAACGCGCCGTGCGGGAGCCGAAGGTATGGTATTGCTGAAAAACGATTCCGGGACACTTCCTTTGACTGACAGTATCAAAAACATTGCCGCGTTCGGAAATACATCCTATGCTTTCATTTCGGGAGGTACCGGCAGCGGTGATGTGAATGAAGCATATACCGTATCGCTTGTTCAGGGGCTGACCAATGCCGGTTATGTACTTGATGAAAGTCTTAATTCTGCATACGAAGCCTACCGGAAAACTGAACTGGAGAAACAGGCTAAGGCCTATGAGGGGCAACAGTGGTTTATGCCCAAAGCGCCTATTGGCGAATACCTTCCCCCGGACAAAAATATTGCTGTGCCGGCCGATAAAAACGAATTGGCTATTATTACAATAGGCCGGAATTCCGGGGAATTTACCGACCGAAAACTGGCGGATGATTTCTTGCTTAGTCAGACGGAAAAAAAGCTCATAGAAAAGGTTTGCGAAGCTTTTCATGCCCGGGGAAAGAAAGTGGTACTTATAATAAACGCCGGCGGTGTTATTGAAACCGCTTCGTGGAAATCTCTTCCCGACGCCATTCTTCTGGCCTGGCAGGGCGGGCAGGAAGGCGGAAATGCCGTGGCTGATATTCTTTCCGGGAAGGTTAATCCGTCCGGAAAGCTCACCATGACTTTTCCCGTGGGTTGGGAAGATCATCCTTCTTCCGCTGAATTTCCGGCCGGAGCCGATATGGATATTATGGCTCTGCTGGCTGCAATGACCGGAGGTGATGAGCAGAAAGACAAAGACGCTGTCCGTACGGTTGACTATACAGACTATGTGGAAGATATCTTTGTGGGGTATCGTGCCTTTGAACATAGCGGAACGGCCGTTTCGTATCCTTTCGGATACGGGCTTTCCTATACTGCCTTTGAGTACGGGATACCTGCTGTCTCGGCTAAAAAAGACGTGTTCACCATAACCGTGGAAGTGAAGAATACGGGCGAAACGGCCGGTCGGGAAGTGGTTCAGGTTTATGTGGGCGCTCCTGCAAAAGATATGATTAAACCGGTAAAAGAGTTGCGTGCTTTTGGCAAGACCAAACTGTTGGAGCCGGGTGAATCGGAAACGCTTGCTTTTACATTTACTGCGCGGGATCTGGCCTCTTTTGATGCCGTCCGTTCGGGTTGGGTAACCGAAAGCGGCTTATATAAAATTTATCTGGGCGCTTCTTCTGCCGATATTCGCCGGGAGACTTCTGCAACTGTGAAAAAGGAAATATTTGTGGCTGTTAACAACGTATTAACTCCGCAGATCTGATTTTTTCCGGAAAATAGATTTTGTTGTGGAAAACCACCTCGTCCGGGGTGGTTTTTTCCTGTTAAATAGTAAATTTGACGTATGAAAAGAATTACAACCCTGGTGGTACTGTTGGCATGTCTGCCAATGGACGCACAAGAAAAAGCCGTCATTGACCTGCTGCCTCAAAAGGAAACATGGCGCATAGAAAAAGAGATTTACGGACATTTCGCCGAGCATTTGGGCACCTGTATTTACGGGGGCCTCTGGGTAGGTCCCGATTCTCACATTCCCAATACGCAGGGATACCGTAACGACGTGCTCGATGCCCTGAAAAACCTGCAGATACCGGTCCTGCGGTGGCCGGGCGGCTGTTTTGCCGATGAGTACCACTGGCGTGAGGGGATAGGTCCGCGGCAACTGAGACCAAAAATGATCAATACCCACTGGGGAGGGACCGTGGAGGATAACAGTTTTGGTACGCATGAATTCCTTAATCTTTGCGAATTATTGGGTTGTGAACCCTATATAAGCGCAAACCTCGGAAGCGGGACGGTAGAGGAAATGGCCGACTGGGTTGAATATATGACCTCCCCCGCTGACAGCCCTTTGGCTAATCTCCGACGGGAAAACGGACGGGATAAACCATGGAAAGTCACCTATCTGGGAGTGGGGAATGAGAGTTGGGGCTGCGGAGGCAATATGCGTCCCGAGTTCTATGCAGACCAGTACCGCAGGTATGCCACTTATTGCCGGAATTTCGGGGATAACCGATTGTTTAAAATTGCGGTGGGGCCCAGTGATTTTGACGTTAACTGGACAGAGGTTATGATGAAGAACGTAGGCAGACGCATGGACGGACTTTCGGTCCATTTTTATACGGTTTATAATTGGAATGCCAAAGGCTCCGCCACAAAGTTCACCTCCGACGATTATTACTGGACACTTGGAAAATGCCTGGATATAGATAATGTGATAAAGTCTCACAGTGCCGTAATGGACCGGACCGATCCTGATAAACGGATCTCTCTCATGGTAGACGAATGGGGAACCTGGTGGGATGAAGAGCCGGGTACCGTACGGGGTCATCTGTACCAGCAGAATACCATGCGGGATGCTTTTGTGGCTGCCCTTTCACTCATGGTATTCCACCAGCATGCAGACCGGGTCAAAATGGCGAATATAGCACAGCTGGCGAATGTACTCCAGGCGATGGTCCTGACCAAAGACGACAAAATGATTCTTACTCCCTCTTATCACGTGTTTGAAATGTTCAAAGTGCATCAGGGGGCTGCCTTTATGCCGCTCAATGTGAAGGCTTCGGATATTGTAACACGCGACAAGCGTGTCATTCAGACGGTATATGCCACCGCTTCTGTGAATGAAAAGGGGATAATGCACATCTCTCTGGCCAATGTTTGCCTGGACAAGTCATGTGAAGTTACTATCAATCTGAACGGGGTTCATTTCAAAGAACCCGCAGGCAGGATACTTACCTCGGCGCAAATAACGGATTATAACGATTTTGATCATCCTCATACCGTCATGCCGGTTGTTTATTCAGGTTTGAAGTCCGGCAATGGCACTCTTACACTTACCATGCCTGCCAAATCCATTGTAACACTGGAGTTGCTCCCGGCCGGAAAATAAAGAAAATGAAAGGCCCGTTATTAAAAAGAAATCACTATTTTTGATAGTTATTCACAAAAAATTCAGATCTAAAATTACTAATATGACAACAGAGAAAAAAAGCTATGCATTGCCCATTGCAATGATGTTTGCCTTATTTTTTATGATTGCATTCGTGACGGGCTTGCCCAGTCCAATGGGTGTGATCGTAGCTAAACAGTTTGGAGCTTCTAGCTTCGAGTCAAACTTGGGTTTCTTTGCCAATTTTATTGCTTATGCCTTTATGGGTATACCTGCCGGTATGATGCTTAAAAGGATTGGATACAAAAAAACCGCCCTGTCTGCCATCACCGTAGGATTCATTGGTGTGGGCGTTCAGTTCCTTTCCGGTCAGGCACACAGTTTTACCGTTTATCTTATAGGAGCATTCATATCGGGTTTCTCCATGTGTATGCTCAATACGGTAGTGAACCCCATGCTGAATACCCTGGGCGGCGGTGGAAATAAAGGTAATCAGCTTATTCAGTTCGGAGGTTCCATTAATTCCGTTGCTGCTACCATTACCCCCATGCTCGTAGGTTATCTTATGGGGGCAGAGGCAGGGCGTACCATAGAAAAGGCAAATCCCGCGCTGTTCCTTGCCATGGGTATTTTCGCACTGGCTTTCATTGTGCTGGCTTTCGTTAAAATTCCCGAACCTCACATTACCTCCAAAACCTTGGTTAAAGAAAAAGATCCGTACGGTCCCATGTCTTTCCGTCATTTCATCCTCGGGATTATTGCCATTTTTGTGTACGTAGGTGTGGAAATAGGTATTCCCAGTACGGCTAACCTTTTAATGACACAACCCCTGGTAAAAGGAGGATTAGCTATGGATGCAGCCGTTGCAGGCAGTGTAGTAGGAACCTACTGGCTGCTGATGCTGGTGGGTCGTTTGCTGGGTGCTGCTGTCGGAGCAAAAATTTCCAGTAAACTCATGATGGGTGTGGTGTCCTCCGTGGCCCTTGTACTCCTTGTGATCGCCATTTTCTGTCCACTGAATGTTTCCGTAAGTATGCCCGCTATTCAATCCGAAGGCGGTTTCTCCTTTGCGCTGGTAAAAGTTCCTTTGTCTGTGATGTTCTTTGTACTTTGCGGTCTTTGCACCTCTGTTATGTGGGGAAGTATATTTAACCTGGCCGTAGAAGGGTTGGGCAAATACACTGCTGCTGCTTCCGGTTTGTTCATGGTGATGGTATGCGGTGGAGGTATTCTGCCTCTTCTCCAGGGGTTCGTAGCAGACAGGACTAATTATATATCAAGTTATTGGGTGATTGTTGTTGCCGTGGCTTACATGCTGTTCTATGCACTCATCGGGTCTAAGAATGTTAATAAAAATATTGTAACAAAGTAGCTGTCATGGGAAAACCTTTCGTAGTCGGTATTGATATAGGCGGACAGAGCACCAAGCTGGGCGTGGTAGATGCCCGCGGAAACATTATGGTTCAAACCTCGTTCGACACCAAGGACATTGTGGAACTGAGGGTTTATATGGACGAGCTGGTAAAGACCTTAAACAAACTCATTGGAGATCCTTCGGTAGGAGGAAAAGAAAAAGTCAAGGGGATTGGTATAGGGGCGCCCAACGGGAACTATTATAAAGGCACCATTGAATGTGCTCCCAATCTCAAATGGGCAAAAGATGAATACGGGAAACCGTCGGTCGTGTACCTTAAGACCATGGTAGAAGGGGCTATGGGCATACCGGCTGTTGTGACCAACGATGCCAACGCGGCTGCCCAGGGAGAAATGATCTACGGGGCAGCCAAGGGAATGAAGAATTTCATTGAGATTACGCTGGGTACCGGCGTGGGAAGCGGTATTATCATTGACGGTAAGGTAGTTTACGGACACGACGGTTTTGCCGGAGAACTGGGGCATACGACTTCGGTTCGCAGGACGGGCCGTCATTGTAACTGCGGCAAGATCGGCTGTCTTGAAACGTATGCATCTGCCATTGGGGTTGCCCGCACGGCGCGTGAAATGCTGGAATTCAATTCGCAGAGACCGAGCCTTTTGCGAAATATTCCCGCCGATGATATTACTTCCAAAGATGTTGCCGAAGCGGCGGCAAAAGGCGATGCTCTGGCCATAGACGTTTTTTCATTTACCGGACGTCTGCTGGGCGAAGCTTTTGCAGATTTTGTAGCTTTCAGCGCTCCCGAAGCCATTATCCTTTTTGGCGGTCTGGCCCAGGCCGGAGAACTTATTTTCAATCCCACCGTAGAAGCTATGGAAGCAAACCTGTTGCAGATATGGAAAGGGAAAGTTAAGATTATTCATTCCGAGTTACCGGGTTCCGAGGCCGCCATTCTAGGGTCCGCCGCGCTGGCCTGGGAACTCTAAAGTAGTATTGTATGGATTTAGCACTTATTAAAAAATCGTTTTCAGAACATTTCCAGGGCAGCGGAGAGATGTATGCGTCTCCCGGCCGTATTAACCTCATTGGAGAACATACCGATTACAACGGAGGATTTGTTTTTCCGGGCGCCATTGATAAAGGTATGGTTGCAGAGATCCGTAAAAACGGTACATCCACAATCCGCGCCTATTCGGTAGATTTAAAGGATTACGCCGAGTTTGGTTTGGAAGAACAGAATATTCCTGCCCCTTCGTGGGCAAGGTATATTTTTGGTGTATGCCGTGAAATGATAAAAAGGGGTGCCGTGCTGGGCGGTTTTGACACTGCTTTTGCCGGCGATGTGCCGCTGGGTGCGGGCATGTCTTCTTCTGCAGCGCTCGAAAGTACCTATGCTTTTGCCCTGAACGAACTGTTCGGGTGCGGTATAGATAAATTCGAACTGGCCAGGGTAGGTCAGGCCACCGAACATAATTATGTAGGGGTGAAATGCGGGATCATGGACCAGTTTGCCTCGTTATTCGGCAAGGCGGGCAGTCTTATGCTGCTTGACTGCCGTTCCCTGGAACACAAATACTATCCGTTCCATCCCAATGGATACCGGCTCGTTCTCCTCGACACTGTAGTGAAGCACGAACTGGCTTCCTCGGCTTACAACAAACGGCGTGAATCCTGTGAAAATGCTGCCAAGGCGATTCGTGAGAACGGACACCCGCAGGTGGAGTTCCTCAGGGATGCTACCATGGAAATGCTAGATGGGGTTAAGCACCTGATTACCAAGGAGGATTACATGCGTGCCCAATACGTGATAGGCGAAGTGCAACGCGTCATGGACGTTTGCCAGGCCCTCGAAAGGGACGACTATCAGACAGTGGGCGAGCGTATGTACGAAACGCATCACGGCATGAGCAAGCTATACGAAGTTAGTTGTGAAGAGCTTGATTTTCTGAACGATATTGCCAGAAAATGCGGCGTTACCGGATCACGCGTTATGGGAGGCGGTTTTGGCGGCTGTACCATTAACCTGGTGAAAGATACACTTTATGCATCTTTTATTCAGACAGCCAAAAAAGAGTTTGCTGCACAGTTTGGGCATGAGCCCAAAGTGTATGACGTAGTTATAAGCGACGGAGCCCGGAAACTGGATTAATCCGCCGGGGGGTTGTCCATGTCCAGGAACGCATATTCGTTGCCTGATTTTTCAAGAAAGCGGTAGAAGTCTGCCAGCGAAATGACCACCGTATAACGGTTGTCGTTCGGATGAAAGCTCACTTCTTCCGCTTCTTTTATTTTGGAGTCGATGAACAGGAAAACGTGCTTCCGGGTGTCGTTAATGAGCCCGAAGGGTGATACTGAACCCGGTTCCAGACCCAGATAGCGGGTCATCCGTTCCGGCGAGGCGAAAGTGAGTTTCCCCTGGCGGAGCATATGTTCTATATCGTGGATGGGCAATTGGCGTTTCCAGTCGAATATGACCAGGTAATGACGGTTCCCTTTGTGATTGCGAAAAAAAAGGTTTTTACAGTGCTGGGCTTTAATGTCTTTCCAGTATTCAATGGCTGCTTCGGCCGTGGGCAGGGGCGGATGTTCATAGATCTGCCAGGTAATTCCCCATTCATTCAGTTGCCTGAGTACTTTGTCTTTTCTATTTTCCATAGTGCAAAAATACTTATATTTGTTTATGATAATAAGAAAAGCCACATTTCAGGATGCCGTGACGCTGGCAGAAAACCAGGTGCGGATGGCCATGGAGTCAGAAAATATGAAATTGGATTACCAGACCGTAATCAAGGGGACAGAGGCCTATCTGAACGATCCCGGAAAGGGTACCTGCTATATAGCCCAGGAGGACGGTCAGATCGCCGGATCTTTGATGGTGACCCGGGAATGGAGCGACTGGAGAAATGGCTGGATCTGGTGGATCCAGAGTGTCTATGTTTTGCCTGAGTTTCGCCGCAGGGGAGTATACAAAGCCCTTTATGAGCACCTTCAGAAGCTGGTTAACGAATCGCCCGACGTGCTTGGGATCCGTCTCTATGCAGAAAGGAATAACCACAAAGCGCTTGCTGCATACCGTAGCTTAGGAATGAGTGACGATCATTACGTCACTTTCGAATGGATGAAAATTTAGGGGTTATTCCCAGGTACAGCTCAAAATTGATTCCGGGCATGGGCCTGGAAAGAATCGTTTCGTATTCTTCGTCGAACAAGTTATTAATGGTTCCTTTAACAGACAGATCGGCCCGTTTGAAATACCATTTTCTTTCCAGCGCCATATCGTTCATAAAATACGGACCCAGCACGCCAAGCCGTGTGTTTGTGTTGTTGCTCGATGTCGTGTACCGTTCGCTGTAATAACACCATTTATACACAAATTCCCAGTTTTTCCATCTCAGGCGTCCGGTTATCGCTCCCGAAAATTCAGGGATGTAAACCAGTTGTTTACCAATGGCCTGGTCGGACCAGTCTACGGGATCTCCCAGATTAATTGAGCGCGTCCAGGCAAAATGACCGTCAAGGATCAGGTTCCATTCTTTCCCGGGAAGTACGTGGGCCCATGCTTTGGCTTCCATACCGTAACTGTTTACCTGTTTAACGTTTAACGGCGACCAGAATCCTTTGAATGTAGGTAGCCACACAATCCAGTTATTGATCCGTGAATTAAAAAACGTGACTTCACCATTTGCCCGGAGATAATCGCGGTCAATGGCAAACGATACGCCTCCGTCATAAGTGAATCCCTGCTCAGGCTTCAGGAGGGGATTGCCTCCCGGCATAAAATAAAGGTCGTTAAGTGTTGGATAGCGAAAATTTCTTGCCACAGAGGCTTTTAGTGTAACGTTCCCCTTTTTTGAGAGAAGGTAATCGGCAAAAAATGAGGGTATAAGCGGAGCCAATTCTCTGCCGTAAAGGTCTTCCCGCAGGTTTAATGCCAAACCCAGACGATCTGTGGCTCTGTATTTTACTGCCAGAAAGCCCGATATTTCCATTCGGGCCTGTTCATACCCGGCAATTGCCTGTTGACCCGATACCGATACCACCGCTCTGTCCATACTGGTAACAAAATGTTGATATACAGAAAGATTTCCGGTAAACATCCATTTCCCTTTCAGGTAGTATTCCATGTCTGCCTGCGCGAACAACGTATTCACAAAACTTTGCGAATGTACCATGTCGGCCCATTCTCCGTTACCCAGCCCGCGCCTGTAGAGGTACAACATGTCGGTATAAGTATAACCGGCACGGGCTGCCAGTTTTAATTGTTCCAGCAGTTTTTGCCAGCTGGTTACGGTTCTTATGGTATTTTCCAGTTGTGTGCTTTTTACACTGTTATTTTCCTTATAATCTACATTGAGCAGCGGCACACCGCGTGTGGAATTCATGTACCAGGCCGAAATTCCCCATTGTGATCCGCCCCGGGAGGTGAGGCAGGCTTCCTGAAGAACGTGCAGGTCCCTGAATTCCCCGTTCTTGTTTTGTTCTACCGGATACTCAAATCCGGTAACATTGCCTTGTGGGTCGTAGAAAATATTTTTCTTCCTGTAGTTCACGTACCTGTAGTCATTCTTTGAAGTAGAGAAAGCGATCCGCGTAGATGATTTCCAGCGTGAAGAACCGCAGTTCAGACGAAGGTATTCGTCAAAGGTCCCAAAGCTGCCTGCTCCCTGAACGAATTCGGTGTTAAATCCTTCTGCGTAAGCGGGCCTGGTGGACAAGGTAACGGCACCACCCAGACCGCCTCCGGAAACCTGTACCGAGCTGGCTCCGTGATATATATGTGCATCATCAATAAAATACGAGGGGATCTGGGAAAAATCCACCATTCCCAGCATGGGAGAATTCAGCTTCATCCCGTTCCATGTTACCTGGGTATGGGAAGGGGCTGTTCCTCTGAACGAGGCGGTGGAAAGGGTGGCACGTCCGTAAGACTTGATGAAGAGGGTGCTGTTTTGTGTGAGCACCGAGGCAAGTGACCCCGATATGCTTTCCCTGAGCGCCAGCGTATCGATGACCGTTTTCTGAATGCCCATGTCTTTCAGAACCCTGTCTGCCGTAATGCGGATTGAGTCCAGCTGGCGTGTTTCCATGCGTTCCTGCGTAAGCGCACACACCGGGAATGCCAAAAAGAGTACTGCAGCAGAAAACAATGCCTGAAAAGATTTCTTCATTATTCTGTCTTCACCATGTTGTAATCTTTCACGGAACATATTTCGGTAGAAAGCTCTCCTATCCATCCCGATTTGGCGTTTACTCCCGTCTGTATTTTTACGAAATCTATATAAGGCAGGTTTGCGGACTCTCCGCTGCGGGTAACGGCATCACTTATACGAAAAAGAGCAGAATTATGATTGTCTGCGTATCCCCATTCATAGGCCGGATTAATCCAGGTATTTGTGGTGGAAAGGTAATTGCGGGCTTCCAGCCCGGTACCTTCCAGCGTATAGGAATCGGAAGTGATCCATAAGGGATAATATGTATCCTGATTATGGAAAGAACCCAGATAATCTATGGTTCCGCTTTTCCCGGCGTTATCGGTCCACTGTACAGGTTGTCCGGCGGCCCGCGGCCTGTAGTAGGTTACTTCATAACAACTTATTGTGCCTGTTTTACCATATTCGCTCCCTTTCAGTTCGTACCAGGTGTCATCGGGTTTTCCATTTCCGTTCTCATCGCGCATGACCCAGACAATGCCCGGTTCCGATGAATTTTTATGCGCATTGCCTTTTATCTCGAGGTTATATGACCCGTCGTTTACAATGCTGTGATCGAAACCCAGAACCAGGCTCCCTCCGAAACCGCCTAACGAAATAAAGAGCCCCGAACGAAGGCGGTTTGCCGCATAAAGGTTGGCTTTTTCCTGTGTGTTTTCTCCCTGGAAACCCCCGGTTACCGTTTCATTAATGAACTGACCGGGCGCAGGCAAATACAGGTGTATTATATCCCATTCCGTACGGCTGGAAGAGGTAACGGGTCTGAAGTAGTCGGGTTGTTCATCGCCGGGGCCATCGTTCCCCGGATCTTCGGTCCCGGGATCCTCATCGCCCGGATTATCGTCCCCGGGCTCGTCATCTCCGGGCTCGTCATCTCCGGGTTCGTCATCATCCGGGTTCTCTTCCCCGGGATCCTCTTCTCCCGGCTCGTCAACAATTGGACGGATTACAGAAATGCTAAAAGATATCCCGTCTTTTCCGTCTTCGTTTTCACATTCCAGTGCGACCGAAAACGTTCCCAGAACCGCAGAGCTGAAAACGTATTCCAACGTGTTGGCCACAGCAACCGAATCTACCTTCCACAGGCAGGTGGCTTTTTTACTATTGGATATCAATGGCTTGAGTATAAGCAGGCTGTCCGGGGCAATGGAAAAACCGCTATCGGGGACCGCAAGGGAAATAACAGGAGGAGCAAGGGCCAGAACATCTATTCTTAAATCTTCCGAATCAGTCCCGTGTTCATTAGTTACTTTCAGCGTTACATACACCGACCCGGGTTGCCCGGCCGTGAAATTCAGTTCTTTTTCCCGGCTGACTATATTGTTGCCAACAGTCCAGGTATATAAGGCGTCTTCTGCATAGGTAACGATGGGGGTGATGCATATGGTTTTGCCGGCTTTTACCGTATAAACGCCTGTCTCGGAATCCAATTCAATCTGCGGGGCAGGCGGGATCGTGATCTCCCTGCCCGTATTGCACCCGAAAAGAATCAGGACAGTCAGAGTCAGGTATAACAGACTTTTTTTCATAATAGTTCTATTTAAAACAAAATGCTCCCGGATTGATACCCGTTCGCAGGGTGTCTATGGGAACCGCCTGCGGGGAAAAGCGATATACGACGCCCTGTTGCACATAATCAACGGCATCGGCAGTATAAACCTGGGATGTGACGGGATCTACAGCAAGGCCGTAAACGAGTTCGCGGTCGTACTCAATAAAAGGCTTGACCGGGAGACGGTCAGCACTTACATCCATCCTCCAGACCGATTTATTAACATAATATAACGTATCCCGTGCCCCGTTCAGACAAAGCCTGGAAAACAAACCATCCCCGCTCAACGGGAATGTTTTTTCTATCTCGTGTGACGATGCGTTTATCCGGTATAATGTGCCCGCAGAAGCGCACCAGATCTTCCCGTTACAGTCTATCTGCAGAGCAGAAGGTTGTGAGGCGACCAAAATGGAATCGGTCAGCTGATCTGTTTCCGAGTTAATAACAAGAATCATATTATCATATGACCAGCAACTGACAAACACTTTATTGCCGTATCGGACCATTTGTTCCGTAGAGGGGTGTCCTTTTACCGGTATATTCCCGGTAATGCGGCAGGCAAGCGGATCGATGACAGTTATTTTTTCTGCATAAAGATCTGTGACGTATGCCTTGTTCTTGCTGATGAAATGAATGTATCTGGGCGAGATCAGCCCAGTTATGGTTCCCGTTACTTTGAAAGTAACCGGATCGATTACAAAGATAACCCCCGAATTATTGACTACAATATATCCTTTTCCATCGTAGAGCTGCATAGACTGGGCCACGTCTCCCAGATTAATCCCATTGGCGCGGAGGAACACCTCATTCTCGGTTTTTCCGGTTCCCGGAACATAATAGGAAAGCGAGGCGTTCCCATACATAAAATTGCCTTCGTTAATAATAAACAACCCTTTTCCCGACACATCAAATTCCTCTTCTGCGGACGGCCCGTATTTCATACAGGCCGGAAGGCACAGAAACAAACAGACCCAGGCTGTAATGGAAAAAGGCTTTATCATATTATTCCATATTTACTGCAATATTGTCCAGACAGAAGTAGGACGGAGTATTCATGCCCCAAGCTCCCGTATCGGAGCTTTCCATCGTAAATGCTATGGAATGGACCTTTCCCAGTGAAGAAAGATCTACTTTAGACCATGAAGTAACCACGCCTCTGGACTGGGGAGTGCGGAAATCGGCCAGATAAAACGTCACCTGCCCGGTCTCGTTACCGGTTGCATCCAATCCGGTACAAATGAGCTTTAACCAGTCGCTGTCTTCATATTTAAAGACCTTGGCAAAGGCATCGCCTTTTATCATAGACAGTGCGGTGTAGGTGCTGTTGTTCACATATATGGATTCGATTACTTTTTCCTCCCCGGGTTCTTTAAAATACAACGTGGAGTTTTCACTCACATAGATAATCGCAAAAGTGGCTGTCCCGTTATATCCTCCCTGGCCGGTATACGGATTTTCATAATACACGCTGCACTGGTTGGTGTAGCCTTCCGTTGCCGTGTCGTTCCAGCGGGAAACGGCACCCCCGTTCCATGTCGTGAAAAGATAACCGCCGTAGTCAAAAGAGGAGAAAAGATAACCCAGTCCAAGTCCCGTAACGTTATTGACATATCCGGGATAGGAGCCGTCATAGAGATTGTCCCCGTAAGGTGAATTGGCCAAAAGACTTTCCGGAGCCTCTTCGAAGGTGATCACGTGCGTGGTTACGGTTTCGCAGGGAGTACACGCGTTCAGCATGACCGCAGTACAGAAGCAGAAAATGAGAAGATTTTTTTTCATAGTATAAACATCAAATATAACGATAGTTCACCGCTATTTCTGAGTATAATACTATATCTGCAGATCGTGTTCAGGATCGTTTTATTCTCCCATTCTCCGCAGGAGTATTATGCTCAGAGTTACAAAGGCAGGTCTTCTGACTTGTTCCTGTTCTTGACGCCTTCCCGAACCTTACGGTCAGTGGCAAAGAATTCAAAAACACATGGGGTATCACACCCCGGGAACTTACAGCAGCGGGAACTGTTGCCGATTTTCACAGCATTCCCTTTTAATCCGGCGGGCCGTTTAGGGCCTTTCGGAACCGTTGTAGTACAAAGATACGAGGTTTTGTATAATAAACAAATTATCTCTGTGAGCGCGCGAATTCACCGGGATTGATCCCGAATTGCTTCTGAAAACATTTGGCAAAATACGAGGGATTGTTGAAGCCCACCATATAGCTGATCTCGCTTACCGTGTATTTATTTTCCAGCAGCAGGATCGCCGCTTTTTTAAGGCGTACGATCTGTATCAGTTCATTGGGTGTGACGTCCGTAAGGCTCTTGATTTTGGCGAATAATCCCGAACGGCTTACACATAGCTCCCTGGCCAGGAAATCAACCGAAAGCTCCGGATTGGAAAAATTCTGTTCAATGACCTCGTTCATCCGGTTCAGGAATTGCTCTTCACAAGAGTTGTTTGCAATAGAACTGATGGGGACCAGCGGCATTTTGGAATATTTATGCATGAGCATGTTCCTGAGTTCCCTCAGGTTCCTTATACAGGCTCTCAGGTAGCGAATGGAAAATGGTTTTTCTATATGGGCATCGGCTCCGCAGTTCATGCTTTCTATCCGTGCATCGTTGCCTGTTTTGGCCGTCAGGAGAATAAAGGGAATATGGCTCGTATGCTTATTATTTCTAACTGCTTTACACAGTTCCGCTCCGTCCATGTTGGGCATCATCCAGTCGCTGATTACGATAGATACCGAATTATTTTTTAACAATTCCAGGGCCTCGTGACCGTCCTTGGCCGTCAGTATGCCGTAATCGTCCGAAAAATTGTCTGCCAGGAAGTGAAGCATCTGGTCGTTATCGTCCACAATCAGCATAACGGGCTTGTTTTTTCCCGGATCCAGCTGGGACACCTCTGAAAGAATATCCTGGGGCAACTCGTCTTGTCCCTGTTGCGTTCCTTTGGGGCGCTTTGTTTCTGTCCCGTTCTGGGCAAGCGGCAGGGTGACAATAAATGCGCTCCCTCCCCCGGGTTCGGATGTTACTTCTATAGTCCCGTTATGTGATTGAACAATTTTGTGTACAATACTCAATCCTATGCCGGTTCCGCCTACATGTTGCTGCGATTGATAAAAAGGTTTGAATATCAATTCTTTTTCTTCGTCTTTAATGCCGCATCCGTCGTCCGACACACAAATCCGGAAGTCATTCCCGCCGGGCATAGCGGTACAGGAAAGTTCCACCCGGCTCTTAGCGAATTTGCCTGCATTTGTTAACAGATTGCTTACCAGTTTGATTATGGATTCGTAATGAACCATGGCTGTCAGATCGGTAGTGGAACAGTTAAACACAAAGTTAATGCCCGACTGAATCATGGTAGGATCGAAACGCTCTTTGACATCAATCAGCAGTTCGTAGATATTCTGGGAAGTAAAGCGCACGTTCATTCCCCCGTTTTGTTCAATCTTTCTGAAATCCAGCAGCTGGTTAACCAAAAACAACAGACGCTGGCTGTTCCGGTTAATTATGTCTATATTTTCCTTAATGGATTCGGGAACAGAATCGCCCGAAGACATAATCTTTTCAAGAGGGGCCAGAATAAGCGAAACAGGTGTCCGTATTTCGTGGGCGATGGTAGTGAAGAAGTGTATTTTTGCATTGTGCAGTTCTACTTCCTTTTCCTGGTTAATCATCTGGATCTTCTCTTTGTGACGTTTTTCTGCGTTATTCACAAAGAAGCGGATGGTTCCCAGAATGGTGAGCAATGCCAACAGATAGTAAAGGATCTTAAAAGGGAGCGTGAGGTAGAACGGAGGATGAATGGTAATATTGAGCGTGGTCCCCGTTTCATTCCACAGACCGTCGTTGTTTGAGCCCTTAACATGAAATACATAATCTCCGGCAGGCAGGTTGGTATAGGTTACCCGGTTCTGTTTCCCCACATAGTTCCAATCTTTATCGAATCCTTCCAGTTTATAGGCATACATATTTTGCTCGGGGGAACAGTAGCTTAAAGCGGCATACTGTATGGTGACCACATTGTCTTTATAGGTAAGATCAATGTCGGGACAGTAACTTACCGTTTCTTTTAAAGGGCCGTCTTCAGATACGTTCACTTCTTTGTTGGATATGTCCAAACGGGTTATCATCACGGGCGGCATATAAACGTTGGGCTTTATCCGGTAGGGATAAAACGAGTTGAATCCGTTAATGGACCCAAAGTAGATCTTTCCCGCAGAAGTTTTTAACCCTGAGTTAAATATAAAGTAATTGCTTTGGAGGCCGTCTGCAGTGGTAAATAATTTAAACGTACCGTTATCCGGCGAATAACAAACCATTCCGTTAGAAGTGGTGAGCCAGAGAAGATCGTTGTCACTGATAATGCATTGGATATTATTATTTGGGATATCAAGATAATAAAGAAGAAGAGAATCTTTTTCTTTATCATACCGGCACAACCCTCCTTCTGTTCCTACCCATATTTGATTGTGCTGATCAATACAAATACTGTTTACATGGTTACTCATCAACCTGGGATCCAGCGGCCTTGCCAGGTATGTTTTCCATTCCGCATTTTCCGGGTTATAACGTAAAAGGCCTTTACCGAATGTGGCAAACCAGATATAACCGTCTGTGTCCTGTTTGATATCAACGGTCATTACATTTAGTTCACGTACCTGGCTGAATCCATCGGTCTTGCGGTCATATATATTTAGCCCCGTCATTGTACCGACCCACATATTATTGTCTTTATCCTTAAAGATGGAATAGATGCCGTTATCATCCAGCGAGTGACCGGAGTCGTCTTTTATATAATGCCTGAAATTTCCGGTTTGTGTGTTTAAAATATTCAGACCGCCGGAATAAGTTCCAATCCAAAGATGATCATCATCGTCAAAACATAACGCGTGCACATTATGGTATGAGAGACTGTTTTTTCCGGGTTGCGGCACATAGTGCCTGGCTTGTCCGTTATGGGGTGAATAATACATCAGCCCGCCGTCATCAGATCCAATCCAGAGATTACCCAGTGGGTCTTCACAAAAACGGCTGATGATATTTCCGCTTCCGGAATGTGTGAATTCTGAACAGGAAGTTCCTTCAAATTGTCCGTTATTGGGTGAAACATAATTTACGCCTCCATAGTAGGTTCCTATCCATATACCTCCTTCCCTGTCCAGCAAAATAGGGTATACGAATTTATTTGATAAAGACGAAGGGTCTTTTTCGCTGGGGATATAATGGGCATGTTCCCCGGTAGCCGAATTGAACCAGGTTAGGCCGTCGTCAGACCCAATTAGCAACTGGTTTGGAGCAATTTCCCTGATACTGTGTATATGCATTATACGGCTTCCGTCGGGATTTATGAGGAACGGTTTAACCTCTCCCGAATACGTGTCCATTATCTGCAGTCCGGCATCCCATGTTCCGCACCAGAAATTTCCCGCAGCATCCTGGTAGATATCCAGGATACGCGACGCAAATCTGGGATCCCTGCTTTTTAGATTAAAGATAGCAAAGACATCGTTTTTCTTGTCGAGTTTTGCCAGCTTATGCTCGTAACCTCCTGAAATCCATATATTATTTTCCGAATCCACTAAAATAGTATGGATATAATTTTGGAATTCATCTATGGAGAACAGTGTAAGTGCGCCTGTTCCGGGATTGTATCTGAAAACACCCTGTTTCTCCGACGAAATCCACAGATTGCCGTCTTTATCGGTTACGATATTATTTACCAGTGAATTAATGGATATCCCCTCTTCAGTCTGCGCTTCGAGTTTCTTGGAGGTTTGCCGACGAACATCGTATATATAAATCCCGATTTCTGTTCCCACCCAAAAATTTCCTGTATTGTCTTCAAGCAGTGCTCCTATATAATCTGTTCCGAATTCGTTTTTAGAAGGAAAAATAATTTTATGCCGGGTAATAGTCCGTCCGTCAAAACAATTTAATCCTTCAGAGGTGCCAAACCAGATAAAACCGCGTGAATCCTGATACAATGTTCTTACTGTATTTGAAGCAATGCCCTGTTCAACGGTAAAATGGCGGAACCGGTACGATACAGGTCCCGCCTTAAGAATGTTAATGGAAACTAAACAGAAAAACAGTAATAAGCCCGGCGCAACAAAAGCGATCTTCTTCATTCAAGGTTATTTTTGTCCATAATAAGCCCCTGGTCCGTGTTTGCGTCCAAAGTGCTTGTCTATAAGCAGCGGATTCATTTTGAGTGCCGGATTTATTGCGTATGCCACAGCGGCCATCTTAGCCACCTGCTCCAGCACTACGGCATTTTCCACTGCTTTGAACGGATCTTTTCCCCAGGTGAACGGCCCGTGATTCTTAACAAGTACTCCCGGAGTATGCATAGGGTCAATACCCCTGAAACGTTCAATGATCACGGCTCCGGTCTCCCACTCGTAATTCCCGTTTATCTGTTCCCGGGTCATATCACCGGTACAAGGTATGTCATGGTGAAAATAATCCGCATGTGTTGTCCCGATATTCGGAATGTCCACTCCGGCCTGGGCCCACGAAGTGGCATAGGCGGAGTGGGTATGGACAATGCCTCCAGTCCCTTCGAATGCCCTGTATAAGGCAAGGTGGGTGGGAGTATCCGAAGAGGGCCTCAGATTCCCTTCCACCACCTTTCCGTCCATATCAACCACGACCATATCATCGGCGGTCATGGTCCGGTAACTCACTCCTGAGGGCTTAATGACCACCAGACCCAATTCACGGTCAATGGCAGAAACATTTCCCCAGGTAAAGATCACCAGACCATATTCCACCAACATGATATTGGCTTTGAATACATTTTCTTTTAATGATTCTAACATGGCGCAAAATTACCAAAAATACCAATAGAAAGCTGCGGTTATTCCCAGAATGATCACTGTATTAATAATATCCCACGCATTCCAACTGGCTCTTGTTTCGGCTTTCTGCTCGGCTGTAGCGGTTCCGAAAACCAGGCCCTGAATCATGGCAGGTTGCGGCGCTTTGGTAAAGAGGCTCACTAACACAATGACCAAAATACAGAACAGAAGCATCCAGCCGCAGAAGAACAACCAGTTTGTTTCATAGAAAACAGAATAAAACAAGCCGGAATGACTGGCTGTTTCCACGCTGGAATAGTACACTTTAGCCCCGAGCCGGGTAAGACCGATTACAAAACCCGAAATCAGTCCCCACATACCGCCTTTGGCGCTGGCACGCTTCCAGATGACCCCCATCAGGAACGCTGCCGCAATACCCGGAGCCAGAACGGATTGTACATCCTGCAGGTAGGCATAGAGAACATTTCCGATACTCTTCATGACAGGTATCCATAAAATGCCCAGGATCACGATGACAACAGTGGCAATCTGTCCTATTCGGACCAGTTTCTTTTCAGGTGTTGCGGGTTTGAAACGTTTGTAGAAATCTATGGTAAATAGCATGGCGGACGAATTAAACAGCGAAGCCAGGGAGCTCATGAGAGCTGCCAGGATGCCGCAAACCACCATCCCTTTTAAACCGGCCGGAAGCAATGTGGCTACCAATTGCGGGAAAGCGGTATCAGCCGTATTAAGTACAAAGGGTTGTCCGTTTATCATTACGCCTTTCTGTGACATGGCAAACGCTATCATGCCGGGGATAAGGAACAGGAATACGGGCAACAGTTTGAGGTATGCTCCAAAAATGGCTCCTCTGCGGGCTTCTTTCTGATTACGGCCGGAAAGAACACGCTGTACAATGTACTGATCGGTACACCAATACCAGAACCCGATAATGGCAGAACCCACCAGGGCGCCCAGCCAGGGGAAATCGGGGTCGTTATTGTTACGGATAAGATTCACCATAGTATCGCCGTATTCGTTGACGGGAGTCGCTCCGCAAACCGCCAGCACTTCGTCCCAGCCTCCTACGGCCCTTAATCCGAGTACTACAATAACAACAGATCCAATAAGTAAGATAGGTGTCTGAAGTACAGAAGTATATAATACGGATTTCATGCCGCCCAGCACAGTGTAAAGGGCCGTGATCAGGACCAGGCCAATGGCGGAGATCCAGAAGAAATCGATGCCCCAAAGTTCGTCTATGCCGAATACCTGTTGGAAAACAAGTCCTCCTGCGTAAACAGTCACGGCCACTTTCGTAAGCACATAACTTACCAGCGAGATGACGGATAATATGGTACGCGATTCTTTATTATAACGACGTTCCAGGAACTCGGGCATGGTCAGGACCATGCTTCGTGAATAAAATGGAACGAACACCCACCCCAGCAACAGAATCATCCAGCCCTGGATTTCCCAGTGTGCCATGGCCATACCGCTCGATGCTCCGGCACCGGCCAGACCGATAAGGTGCTCAGATCCTATGTTGGAAGCAAAAATGGAGGCTCCAATAGCAAGCCATGTAACGTCGCGGCCACCCAGAAAATAATCTTTAGAATCGTTCGCTTTCTGTTTGACCACCCACAGCACAATTCCAATTAACGCAATGGCAAAAATGCCTATCACAATCCAGTCTAATAGTTGCATATGAATTATTATTAATAGGTTACGGTACTGAATTTATAAGTGCAATGGCTCTTATAGGTTTCTCCCGGACGCAAAACAACAGACGGCCATTCCGGTTTGTTGGGAGAATCGGGATAATGTTGTGTTTCAAGACATACCGCCGCACGTGTCAGATAAGTTATGCCGCGTTTTCCCGTTACAGTCCCATTCAGGAAATTACCTGAATAGACCTGAATACCCGGCTCGTCTGTATAGACATCCATTTTTATACCGCTTTCGGGTGAAAACAGGGTGGCAGCTACGGTACCCATATCTCCCTTGGTGTCAAGTACCCAGTTATGATCGAATCCGTTCCCGAATTTGATCTGCTCAAATCCGGTGCTGTCAATATCTTTTCCAATGGCTTTGGGTGTTGTAAAGTCCATGGGAGTTCCTGCCACCGGGACCATTTCACCGGTGGGAATAAGCGTTTCTCCAACCGGCGTAAAGAGTTGTGAATTAATATATAGAACGTGACCAAGAATGTTGTTAACCGGATTGCCTGTCAGGTTGAAATAGGAATGGTTTGTCATGTTAATGACCGTAGGCTTGTCAGTTGTAGCTTCATATCCTATCTCCAGGGCATTGTCTTCGGTCAGGTTATATGTGACCCTGGCCGTAAGGTTTCCCGGAAACGACTCGTCTCCGTCGGGGGAATGCAGCACCAGAATAATGGAACTGTCGGTTGCTTTTTCCACTTCATAGGTTTTGTATTGCCATCCGTTGGGACCTCCGTGCAGGCAATGTCCGAAATTGTTTTTAGGAAGGTCGTATACTGTGCTGTCCAATGTGAAACTTCCGTTAGCTATTCTGTTCGCGTATCTGCCGATGGAAGCGCCAAAGTCCGTAGGAATGTTCATATAATCGGTAACATTGTCGAATCCCAGGACCACGTCAAGCGGCGTGCCTTCTTTATCGGGAACCATCAGGGATACTACACGTCCCCCAAAGTTGGTCACACACACTTCCATGCCCTGGCTATTCTTTAAAATATACAGCCCGGTTTTTTGTCCGTCCTTCTCTGCTTTGAAGTTGTCGGGATACAATCCCGAAACCGATGATGATGGGGTCTGTGTACATGCGCAGAAAAGAAACATGAACAACAGGAAGCCGCATCCGGTCAAAAGTTTTTTATTCATAGGGTATATAGTTAAATGATTAGTCCAGTTCCTGCCATTTGGGGGGATTTACGTTCAAAAGATGACGCACAAAGAAATCATATCTTTTATGTTCCCCGTAAGATCCGCCCATTGTATGACGAACCCCGGGCAATACAACCAATTCAAAATCTTTATTGGCTTTAATCAGGGCATTGACTACCTGCATGGTGGAAGCCGGGTCTACGTTATCGTCCATCTCGCCCACTACCAGCATTAGCGGACGTGTGAGCAAATGGGCATTCTCGACATTCGATCCAGCAAGGTATTGCTCTCCTACCGGATATCCCAGCCACTGTTCGTTCCACCATATTTTATCCATACGGTTGTCGTGGCATCCGCACGAAGAATATGCCGCTTTATAGAATTCAGGATGAAGCAGCACGGCTGTTGTGGACTCCTGCCCTCCGGCAGAAGCACCGAATATGCCTACACAGTCAATGTCCATATAGGGGTATTTCTCCGCAGCGGCTTTGATCCAGAGCTTTCTGTCGGGGAATCCGGAGTCGGCCAGATTCCTGAAGCATACTTCTTCAAAGGCCTTGGAACGGAACGATGTCCCCATTCCGTCAATCTGAACGACAATAAAGCCCAGTTCTGCCAGGGAGGTCATGTTCCAGTTATAGGGAATAAAGTTCTTGGGAACATAATGGCTGCCCGGTCCCGAATAAATATATTCTATCACCGGGTATTTCCGCGAAGGGTCAAAATTCACGGGACGGATGATGATGCCCCAGATATCGGTTTTGTTGTCACGCCCCCTGGCCGTAAATACTTCGGGTGCCTGCCATCCGTTTTCAAGTAATGCGGAAATATCGGCTTTCTCGAGCTCCATGATAATACGGCCATCGGCGGCATTCCGCAACACGGCAACAGGAGCTTTGTCGACCATAGAATACACGTCTACCAGGTATTTCATATCGTCTGAGAACCAGGCCTGATGAGTTCCTTCTTCCGGAGTCAGGCAGGTTAATCCTTCTCCGTCAAAACCTGTCCGGTAGTATCTTATTAGATACGGATCTTCGTCCGGAACCATCCCGTTGGCAGTGAACCATATAGTATGGGAATCTTCGTCCACATGGACAATGTCTCTGACATACCATTCCCCTTGTGTTATTTGGTTCTTAACCGAGGCGGTATGCACATCGTACAGGTACAGATGATTCCAGTTGTCTCTTTCGCTCATCCAGATGATTTCATTTCCGTTTTTCAGATCTCGTCTGAAATAGCGGGTATAATTTACAAAGGTACTGCTTGTTTCTTCAATAACCGCTCTAATTTGTCCGGTTTCTGCAGATAATTCATATATGCAGTAACGTTGGTGCCCGCGCTGGTTAAAGTCGAAAAGAACGGCCGTTCCAGTTTTATTCCATTCGGGATTTCCTACTTCGTACTGAGGCGAAAGAGCTTGAGTAGGAGCTGCATAGGAAGTTCCGTCCTCTATGTTGAATACACACGGAACCTTGAACCGCAGTTCGTCTCCCGGTTTGGCATATTCCAACTGATGAAGAATGGGTTGCAGCTGGCTTGCGGGAGAGGATTCCACATAATAAATGAATCGCTTTTCTGCCGGCCTGATTTTATTGGCGGCCAGCTTTTTTGAGTCGGGTGCCCAGGAAATGTACGATGAGTAATAGTTTCCGGCCGTCCCGTCTATACTTACCTGTTTTTCTTTACCGGTTGCGGTCTCTATAATATAAATGTTATTGTCTTTGATATAGGCGGAATGTTTGCCGTCCGGTGAAATAACGTGTGCCCCGTTTTTTTCCTCGTCAACTACTGTCCAGTGGGGACCCGGAGGCGGTACGGAAACTTCTCCTTCATTTTTCAGGCTGTTCTTTTTTACAAAATAAGTCCAGTTCTGACGTTCAAAAATGAATTTCAGGGTATCCATGGTACGGTTGACCTGGAGTCGTTCCAGCATCAGCTTGTCTGCGGGGACTTCTTTTCCGGATGCTTGGGCAAGAAAAGCAGCCAGGACCTTATGATCGAACAGCGGGGTTCGCGTCTTTTTATTGGCGTCGGTCACCACATAGATACGTCCCTGCGGTGTATTCCTGACGTACCAAAATGAATTTGAGTTTGTTATCCAGACGGGCATAACGTCGGAAAAGTAAACGTTTTCGCGGCTGAAAGTCTTAGCCAGCGCATAGGCTCTTTTATAATCTTCCGCTGTTCCCTGTGCAAAAGAAACGGTGCCGTGCAGGAGCAGTACGGCACCAATAAGAAGTAAATACTTTTTCATTATTTTATCTCCCATTCATAAATTCCCGAAGAATATTCTTCCGGGAGTTTTACTTCCAGTTTTACAGCTGTAGTCTTAACTTCTCCATTCAATGGTTGCCAGGCGCCGGAGTCGTCCTTATAATAAGTAGTCCATGTTTTGGGGATTCTGCAATCTCCCCATGGGGCGTCGTCGTACCAATATACAACCGATTTGGATACAATTTCGGGCTTTTTGAATACATAAGAAATCCATTCAACGGAATTTTTCTTTGGCCACCAATGATAATAGGGTATAGAGCGATCTTGTTCGGACTCAGGGATCAGGCCGTCGTTAACAGACGATAGCGAAGCCACTTTGTGGGATGCTTCAATGGTGCTTGATGAGGCAATAGAAGGCGGCGTAGCGGGTTTCACTACGCTGACTTCCCGGGGGAGCCATACCATCATGGATCCCGCACCCCTGTGAGCCCACGCATAATAGGGGATGAGTGTAAGGGTAACTTCTTCAGTAACCAGGCGGCCGTCTTCGTTGTAGGCCAGTACCTGTGCCGGTGTTTCCAGCTGATAAATACCGTATAATTTATCCGGGGCGGGAATAACCTTGAATTCCGGAGTACGATTCATGAGCACACTGCGCAATTCAAAATCATTATCGGGCCATTCGGCACAGTAGACTACCGGACCTCTTTCAACGGCTACACGGCCTCTGTCGGCAGCCACATTTCTATTGGCCGTAACGATCCGGGCTTCCATATCGAAATGTACTTCAACATAATCGCCTTTCTTCCATTTCCTGTCAATACAAAAATATCCGTCACAAAGGGTTCCTACTGCCTCTGCCCCGTTAACCATAATACGGAAAGCGGGTTTCCTGTTGTCTGCGTAAGAATAAAGATCTCCGGGGACCGGCTGGTTTCCCACCCATCCTGGAATGCGTATCTTAAGGGTTACGTTTTTGCCTGTGGCTTTGTCTATGGTAATCTTAATATTGCCGTCCCAGGGGTAATTAGTTTGTTGGCTCAGGGCCATTTCTTTACCGCCGACTTTGGTTGTTGCCGTATTGGACATGAAAAGGTTAACAAAGAGACTGTTGTCTTTTACGGCATAGATGTATCCGGGCAGAGAGGGTATAAACCGACAGATATTGGATGGGCAGCAGGCACAACCGAACCATGGCTGACGCTGATGCTGACCTATGGATTCCAGCGGATTGGGATAGAAGAAGCCTCCGCCGTCCAGTGAGACGCCCGATATGAGTCCGTTATAAAGTGTACGTTCCAGTACGTCAAAATATTTAGATTCTCCGTGCAGCAGGAACAGCCGATAATTCATATATACGTTTCCAATGGCCGCACATGTTTCGCAATAGGCAGACATATTGGGCAATTCATAATTGGCGCCGAAAGCTTCTCCGTGATTGGTTGCACCAATTCCACCGGTGATGTAGTATTTTTTTGTAACTATATTTTCCCAGATCCGGTCAATGGCCTCTATATAGGACTTGTCTCCGGTTAGGGCCGCCACATCTGCCATGCCCGAGTACATGTATGCAGCGCGTACCGCATGACCCACAGCTTCGTCCTGTTCAATGACAGGTTTATGTGCTTGGCTGTAAGCATCTTTGCGGGAGGTATATCCGCGTTTGTCCAGAAAGAATTTGGCCTGTTTCAGGTATTTCTCATCTCCTGTTATCAGGTAGAGTTTCGCCAGGGCCATCTCGGCAATCTGGTGTCCGGGAACGGCAACCACCTGTCCGGGGGCGTCCCCTATCTCGCGACAGACACAATCTGCATAGCGGATGGCAATATCGAGGAACGACCTTTTGCCGGTGGCCTGGTAATGGGCAATGGCTCCTTCCACCATGTGTCCAAGGTTATAGAATTCATGGCTCAGTTCTTCCACTTTTTCCCATCTTTTAGACCCTGCCCATTCGTGTGGATGTTTTGGGTTCATGGTACGGGCCGTGTACAGGTACCCGTCGGGTTCCTGGGCTGCTGCTACCAGAACCAGGACGCTGTCTATGTAAGCCTCCAGTTTTTTATCGGGGTAGGTCTGAAGCAGATAACTGGCCCCTTCTATGGTTTTGTACACATCGGTGTCGTCAAAGGAATAACCTTTTACTTCGTATTCATCGCTGGGATGGGCGGCTTTAACGAAATTATCATAACGGCCGGTTTCTTCACATTTACTGAAAGCCAGAGGTACGGTGACCTCGCGGCTGGCTTTCAGGCGTTGTCCCCAGAAAGCATCGGTGACCTTTACTGAAGTAAAAGGTACGGGGTCAATAGGATAACCGTGGATCGATAAAGCAAGCAAAGTAACAGTTAGCAGTCTTATCATATATATTTAATTTTTAGTTGTTATTTTGTAATTCAAATATGATTAAAATATATTTTTATTGCCTGCTAATGGATTATTTTTGCATAAAAATGAATTCTTATTTCATTCTTTGCATAACCATTTTTCTTTCCTTTGTAAAAATCTAAATCAAATTATTTTATTATGGCATTCGAAAATTTTGAAGTATGGTTTGTAACAGGAGCACAGCTTCTGTACGGAGGAGATGCGGTTATAGCCGTGGATGCTCATTCCAACCAAATGGTACAAGGACTTAACGATTCGGGGAATCTTCCTGTGAAGGTCGTTTATAAAGGAACGGTAAATTCCGAGAAAGAGGTGACAGCCACCTTCAAGGAGGCCAATAACTGCGATCAATGCATTGGGGTAATAACCTGGATGCATACTTTCTCCCCTGCAAAAATGTGGATTCACGGTTTGCAGGCACTCAACAAGCCTTTGCTGCATTTCCATACGCAGTTTAACAAAGAGATCCCCTGGGATACAATGGATATGGATTTTATGAACCTCAACCAGAGTGCGCACGGGGACCGGGAGTTCGGACACATGGTAACCCGTATGCGTAAGAACAGGAAAGTTGTTGCGGGGCACTGGCAGGATAAAAAGGCGCAGGCGCAGATTGCCGTCTGGATGCGCGTTGCCGCCGCTTGGGCCGATGCACACGATATGAGGATCATCCGCTTTGGGGATCAGATGAATAATGTGGCTGTGACCGACGGAGACAAAGTAGAAGCCGAAATGCGCCTGGGCTATCATGTAGACTATTGTCCCATAGCCGAACTGGTGGCCGTGCAGTCTCAGGTTACCGAGGCAGAAGTTACTTCACTTGTGGCTGAATACGAAGCGCAATACCTGTTTGCCGATAATTGCAAAGAAGGCGGGAAAGACCGTGCCCAGGTACTAAGGGCTGCCCGTGAAGAGATTGCTCTGCGCCGGTTACTGCAAGAAAAAGGCGCCAAGGCATTTACAACCAATTTTGATGATCTGGCCGGGCTGGATCAGTTACCGGGACTTGCCTGTCAGCGTCTTATGGCAGAAGGCTATGGTTTTGGTGCCGAGGGTGACTGGAAAACGGCTGCTCTTACACGGACGGTGTGGTTCATGAGCCAGGGTATGCCTAAAGGCTGTTCTTTTATGGAAGACTATACCATTCATTTTGACGGTAAAAAGAGCGCAATCCTTCAGGCTCACATGCTGGAGGTTTCTCCCTTACTGGCAGACAAAAAGCCCCGTCTGGAAGTTCATCCCCTGGGAATCGGAGGCAAGAATGACCCCGCTCGTCTGGTATTCACATCCAAAGAGGGAGAGGGACTTGCTTCTACCATTATTGACATGGGTAACCGTTTCCGTCTGATCGTAAATAAAGTAGATTGCATCAAATCCAAATCACTTCCCAAACTGCCGGTGGCCTCGACCCTCTGGATTCCCCGTCCCGATTTTGAAGTGGGCGCCAGCAGCTGGATCCTTGCCGGAGGTACGCATCATACTGCCTTCTCGTACGACCTGACAGTGGAATACATGCAGGACTACGCAGAAATGGCCGGGATTGAACTGGTTGTGATTGACGAAAATACCACTGTCAATTCGCTTAAGAAAGAATTGCAATTGAACGAGATCTATTATATGTTAAACAAAGCCCTTTGTTAGTATGGATAAATATGTAATAGGACTCGATTACGGGACCGATTCTGCCCGTGCGGTAATAGTTAACGCACGTACCGGAGAAACGGTTGCTACCTCTGTAAAATACTATCCCCGCTGGATGGAGGGCAAATATTGTTTGCCCTCCGCCAACAGGTACCGTCAGCACCCGCTGGATTATATTGAGGTGCTCGAAGGCTCGGTTATGGAAGCCCTTTCGCTCGCTCCTGCGGGTACTGCCGCCAATGTGGTGGGAATGGCTTTCGACACCACGGGAAGCACCCCGGTTTTTACGGATGAAACAGGTACGCCGCTTGCCCTCTTGCCCGAATTTGCGGACAATCCTAACGCCATGTTTGTGCTTTGGAAAGATCATACAGCCGTTGTTGAGGCCGAGGAGATCAACAAGCTCTGCAGTACCTGGAAGATCAACTACAGTGCTTACGAAGGAGGAATCTATTCATCCGAATGGTTCTGGGCCAAAGCCCTGCATGTTCTCAGGGAAGACAGTGCCGTAAGGGAAAAGGCATACTCCATTGTGGAACATTGCGAATGGATGCCTGCATTGCTTACCGGGGTAAAAAAATCGTCCGATATCATCAGAAGCCGTTGTGCCCAGGGTCATAAAGCTATGTGGCATCCCGGCTGGGGAGGGTTGCCCGGGGAAGATTTCCTTGTGGCACTCGATCCGCTGCTGACCGGGTTCCGGAGCAGGCTCTTTGAAGATACATTCACGGCCGATAAACCGGTTGGTTATCTGACTCCCGAGTGGGCTGCCCGTTTGGGACTGACCACCAATGTAGTGGTTGCGGGAGGCGCCTTTGACTGCCATATGGGAGCCGTCGGGGCCGGTATTACGCCTTATACTTTTGTGAGGGTTATCGGTACGTCTACCTGTGACATTATGGTTGCTCCATGTGAAGAGATAGGTTCTTCACTAATAAGGGGCATCTGCGGGCAGGTTGACGGTTCCGTTATTCCCGGGATGATTGGGCTCGAGGCCGGACAGTCCGGTTTTGGCGATATTTACGCCTGGTTCAGAAAAGTCCTTGAATTCCCGCTCAGACAACTTCTCTCCGACTCAGAACTGGCAGACCGGCTTGCAGAAAAGATCATTCCTGTGCTGACTGCCGAGGCAGAAAAAATTTCCGTTGAAGAAAGCTCACTCATTGCCACCGACTGGATGAACGGCCGTCGTACCCCGGATGCCAACCAGTTGCTTAAAGGCGCCATTGCCGGTATAACGCTGGGCACCTCGGCTCCGCATATCTTTAAGGCATTGGTTGAGGCTACCGCATTCGGTTCCAGGGCCATAGTTGAGCGTTTCCGCAGCGAGGGGGTCCGAATTGACAACGTAATTGGGATTGGAGGCATTGCCCTCAAGTCTCCGTTTGTAATGCAAACTCTTAGCAATGTGCTGAATATGCCCATTGACGTCTGCCGTACTGACCAGGCTTGTGCGCTGGGTGCCGCCATGTTTGCCGCCACCGCTGCCGGGCTCTACTCAAAAGTAGAAGAGGCACAACAGGCTATGAGCTCGGGCTTTGCCAAAACGTACACTCCCCAGACGGAATTGGTGGATGCTTATGATCGGGCCTATAAAAGGTATCTTGAGCTCGGCCGATATTGTGAAGCTACGGCTTCCTTGTAGTCACATTTCACTCCTCACATCTCACTCCGTACACAAACATCCAGCAAGCTATTCAGAACGTGAAACACCTCCCTCCGCGGGCGCGAGGTTTCCCTTTTCTGAATAGCTTGTGATGTTCTTTTCGGTGGAGTTGCGCACCAGACCGTTTCTGGATGTATCTTTTTTTATATCTTTACAACTTCAAACCTTCAGGGCAGGGTGTAATTCCCGATCGGCGGTATAGTCCGCGCGCCATAAATGGCTGAACCGTTGAAACTACGGTGCCGACAGTTAAAGTCTGGAAGAAAGAAGATATTATGAAAACATCAGTTGCGACCATTATCTTTGGGGCTTTGATGCTGTGCGTCGCCCCGCTTGTTCCGGCAAAAGCTCAGACTTTAGCGGAACGTGAATCTGTAAATGATTCTCTTGAAATCAACATCCGTGAAATTACCGTCTCGGCTTCGTATCTTAAAACAAGATCTTCTCCGTTGCGTCTGGCTACAGTCGACAGCCGGCAGATAGAGAGAAAAAGTGCCGGCAAAACATATCCGGAATTGCTCGCCGGTATTCCGGGGATTTATGCCACCAGCGAATCGGGCAGTTACGGCGATGCCAGGATCAATATCCGTGGTTTTAAACAGGAAAACATCTCGGTCCTGCTAAACGGCATTCCCATCTCGGGTCTTGTTACAGGCAATATGTTCTGGAATAACTGGCTGGGTCTTGCCGATGCCACGTATTCCGTTCAGGTTCAGAAAGGGATCGGAGCCTCTATGCTTTCCGATAACTCGGTGGGAGGAACGGTGAATATTATTACAAATACTGCTACAGCGGAACCGTCGGCCTCGGCGGGTCTGTTTTATACCGGATACGGACTGGGAAAATATTACATCGGTTTGAATTCCGGACAAAACAGAAAGGGCTGGGCGGTATCGCTTATGGGATCCTATGCCCGGGGCAGCGGATATGTCCGGGAAACGGATGTAAATTCATGGGCTTATATGCTCAATGTCAGCAAACGGTTCAATGATCGTCACCGGTTGTTGCTGACGGTTCTCGGGTCCCCCGAAAGACATGAGCAACGTTCGGTCAGACTGAGCGCATCGGAAATTAAAACGTACGGACTTAAATACAATAAAAATTGGGGATATCTCGAGGGGAAAACCAGAACCCTGAGTGAGAACTTCTATCATAAACCCTACATAACCCTTAACCATTTTATGAAAGCCGGAGAAAGGATATCATTTACCAATACTTTGTATCTGTCCGTTGGAAATGGGGGCGGAAACTGGTCTGAGAGTAAGGGAAAGCGAATTATTGACCACCGGAAGGGCGGTCAAATTGACTGGGATGCCGTGGTGGCGGCCAATAAAGCATCGGGTGGGGCACTGAATATTTTGAGCGTATACCTGGCCGGGCATACACAGACAGGATTCAAAAGTCACATTGATTTCCGTATGTCTCCCCGTCTGAACCTGCAGGCAGGAGTGCATTACCAGTATTATTCCACCTGGGAAAAAGAAAGGATTACCGATCTCCTGGGAGGGAACTACTGGTATGAAGATTACAGCGCCAATTCACTGGCGGGAATGGCCGGCCGGAATCCGGTTAAAACGGTGGGTGACTATATTCGTACATGTAACGGAAAAATCATCAACCATGTGACCGGATATGTGTCCGGAGATTATTCGGCCGGCAGATGGAACATTCGGGGTGGTGTTTCTCTTATGTGGAACAACTACAGAAGATGGGATAAGTACAATTATGCTGTATCGGCCGCAGGACCAGGCTCTTCTGTCTATAGTCCTGTGGCCCGCGCAACCGGTTTCAGTGCCAAGGGCGGGGCCCTGTACAAACTGAACCGCACCGGTGCGATCTATCTGAATGCGGCTGTTTACAGCCGGCTCCCGTATGCAGACGTATTTTTTTCTTCCGGAACGAATGATATTACATCAAACGTAAAAAATGAAAAAAACTTTCTAACGGAGGCCGGCTACCGTTTTACCGGTACCCGAACCACTCTCGAGGCCACTGTCTATTATGCCTACTGGAAAAACAAGACTTTGTTATCCGATCCTTACAAACAACAGGACAATAGTACATATCTGTATATGGTCCAGGGACTTGATGCCCTGCATTACGGGGTGGAAATTACAGCTGGCATACAGGCTGCCCGATGGCTCAGGATGGAAGCCGGAGCCTCGTTCGGCAGCTGGACCTGGAAGAATGATGTTTCGGCCAATATCTATGATCCTTATTCGGGCATTCTTACAGATCGTATTGACGTTTATTGCGACGGCCTGAAGGTGGGCGATTCTCCCCAGACACAATGCATGGCCTCAATTGAAGTTCTTGTTATAAAAGGGCTTTATATCAATGCAGACTGGACGTATAACGGAAGGATCTATGCCGATTTTGACCCTGTCGGCCGGACAGATCCCAACGACAGGGCTAATTCCTTACGATTGCCCGATTACCATCTGGTCAATATGTCAGTCACCTGGAATATGCCCTTTGGGCTTACTTTGCTGGCCAATCTGAACAACCTGACGAATGAAACATATATTGAACGGGGAAAAGACGGTGCGGACCATACACTGGAATCCTTTCGCGGCTATTGGGGCTTTGGCATAAACGGCAGCCTGGGGCTGCGGGTAGATTTTTAAGTCGTTATTTGTTGGCAATACTATTTAGCGGGACAAAAAAAGCACCTACAATACTAAACAATAAAGGGAGCAGTAATTTTTTCATTGAAATTAGTTGACCAGGAAATTTGAAGGATTTTCACGGGTAATTTTCCAGGTTTGCACAAAAAGCGTGATTATTATGCAGCCGTATGTAATACAAATAGTTATTGGAAATACCCACCACGAAAGCGGTACTTTTACGGCAAACTGATTCAGCCAATGTGAACCGGTAACATAGAATCCGGTCAGTCCTACCGTAATGCCCAGTGATGTCAGGACAGAAAAGCCTCGGGACAAATGAAGCAGAAGATCCCTTCCTGAAGCCCCGTTCACTTTTCTTATAGCCAGTTCTTTGCGACGCCGGAATGTCTCGTCTGCCATGAATCCGATAAGTCCGGTAAGGGATATGATCCACACCGCAATACAGGATATTGTGACAATGTTCCTGAATATTTTCTCTTTTTCATATTGTGCCAGGGCCATGGCGTGATAAGGGCGCATACGTACAATCTGATCCTGGAACAATAAAGAAATATCTTTATAGATCAATTCTGTTGTTTGTTGTGAAAGATCCAAAGCTTTGACAGAAAGGATCATCCTGTCGTGACTGTTTCCCATTAGGCGGATCATCAGCGGTAACTGAGCCACATGAAGCGACTCCAGATGAAAATCGGAGACCACACCAATTACTGTATAACTGGGTTTATTTTCAAAATAGACCTGTTTTCCCACGGGATTGTCGTCCCAATGCATTTGATTTACAAAAGAAGTGTTTACCACAATATTCTGCCAGGGATCATTTTCAGCAAGAAATCGTCCGGCAGACAACCGGAATCCCATCATTTCACAATAATTAGGCGCTACGTTCATGGTACGGGAAGAAAACATTATTTCTCCCGTTTTTGGATCTTCAACAGGGAATCCGTACAGCTGATCAATGGGAATACTATTTGAGTAACTGACGGTTCGGATATATGGTCTCGATTCCAGAACGGTTTTTACGTTATTGTAACGTTCAGGGCTCATGTCAGACACAGAAAAACAGATGAGGTTTCTGTAGTCGTACCCCAGGTCTTTATGTGTCATCAGGCGGTACTGCAGCGAGACGAGAATCAGTAGTGCAATAATAAAGGCGGAGCCTCCTATCTGAATCCCGAGCAGAGAGCGTTTCCAGAGCCGGTTTCCCGATCCCGTCTGAGAAAAGGCATGTGTAACGGGTATCCGGCTGAAAAGCCCGGCAGGAATAAGTCCTGCCAGCAAGAAGATAAGCCCAATGATACTCACAGAAACCCACAGGCGTTCGGGGGCAAACAAACTGTTTATGCTTTGAGATGTAATTTGTTCCAGCGTGCTTTTGAAGGAAAAGATCAATGCAACGGCCATTAGAATGGAAAAAAGCAACACCAAAGCATTTTCTCTTGCAAAACAGCCGAAAATAGTTCCTTTGCCCGCACCAGCCGTCTTTTTTACCGCAATGGTTTTTGCCCGTTTTCCAAGAGAGGCCAGTGAAAGCAGGATATAGTTCATGGCCGATATAAATAATACGGCAAACCCCAGCAAAGAAAAAGTGATGTTTCGGTTAAGGATGGTCCGGTCTTTGGTATGTATGGAATCAACAGGATTCAAAGTGAGCTTTATAGTGAGTCCCCTTTGTATGTACCAATCCATTGGCCCGTTTTCAACCAGTATATTCCCCAGGTATTCTTCTGTAAGCAGGCTTGTTTCTACCCCTTTTGCCAGTTTGATGTATCCGTTGTACAAGTCGCCGCCTTCCCATCCGGTATAGAATCCGAATTGTGTTTCCATATTAACGAATGACCCAACGGCATCGAATGATAGATGGCAATTTTCGGGAACGTCTTCAAATACACCAATAATCGTATAAGGACGTGCCTTGTTGAACAAAACCGTTTGCCCGACAGGGTCCTTCCCTTTAAATAATTGTCCGGCCAGGGTTTTAGAAATCATTAGGTTGTTCTCTTGGGCCAACCCGGTGGCACTTCCCTGGATGATATTAAAATCCAATACTTTAAAAAAAGAAGAATCGGCGTAAACTATTTTTGTTTCGTATTCCTGACCGTCGAAATACAGAAGATGATCACCGGGTCTGTAGAGTGTAGTTGCGGCTTCAGTTCCCGGAAGGTTGTCTGCCAATACGGAAGCTACGCCGGCCATAATACCGGCGTACTGCTCTCTTCCGCTTTCTTTGTCTGCCACAAATTCTATCCTGTAAATCCTGTCACAGTCTTTAAAAAAGCGATCATAGGAAGATTCAAAGGCGACCTTGGAGAAAAGTACCAATCCAATAACCAACCCAATGGCTAAAGAACTGATTTTTATGAACAGACTGATCTTATGCTGAAATAAATACCTAATTTCGGGCATCGGTTACAATCTGACCGTCAAACAGATTGAGAATACGTTGTGCATAGCCTGCGTCTCTTTGAGAGTGGGTCACCATAATGATGGTAGTGCCTTCACGATTGAGTTCCGTGAGCAGATCCATAACTTCAATCCCGTTCTTTGAATCGAGGTTACCGGTAGGCTCGTCGGCCAGGATTAGTTTGGGGTTGGAAATAACGGCGCGGGCAATGGCCACACGTTGTTGCTGGCCGCCTGAAAGCTGCTGGGGAAAATGTCCGGCACGGTGGCTGATATTCATTCGTTTTAGAATGTCATTGACCATTTTCTTACGTTCAGATGCTTTGATCTTCAAATAGATCAGAGGCAATTCTACGTTTTCGTATACACTCAGTTCTTCAATCAGATTGAAACTTTGGAAAACGAATCCGATATTTCCTTTACGGTATTTTGTCCGGTCTTTTTCTTTTAGACCGCCTACCTCTTTACCAAGTAATTCATATTTTCCCGAAGTGGGGTTGTCCAACAGACCCAGAATATTCAGCAAGGTGGATTTCCCGCAGCCCGAGGGACCCATTACGGCTACAAACTCTCCTTGTTTTATCTGGAACGATACTTCATTCAGAGCAACGGTCTCAATTTCTTCCGTGCGGAACACTTTACTCAGTTTTTCTACTTTTAACATAACAGTAATGATTTTATTGATTTATATATTTATTCTTTGCGTAAACATTCAATTGGGTTTTCGCGGGCAGACCGGATACAGCCTGTCAGTACAACAAAAAGTATCACAAACAGCACAAGCAGCGATCCGTACACGTAAATATCTGCTGTAAGCGGAACTTTTTTGGCAAATTGTTCCAGCCATTTGACGGCTACGATCCAGGCTAAAACACAGCCTGCAATCGTTGCGGGTATCGAAATTTTTAAAATATCGGCTATAAAAAGCCGTACAATATCCCTGATTTCTGCCCCATTGGTTTTGCGCAGGGCGATTTCACGGCGCCTCCGGTTTGTCTCGTCTTTCGTATATCCCACCAGTCCTGCCAGGGAAATCAAAACAGTTATAATCCCGCCTATCATGACCGAGTTGCGGAACCTTCTGGATCCGGAATAGGCATTTCGCATTTCGGCGGCGTACGAAAGTACTTCAATATCTTTGTCCGGCATGGCTTTTTTTATGATATCGTAAACTGCTTTTGTATGTTCCCGGTCGAAATTTTGTAATTTAACAAGAATATATTCTGTGTATTGTGAGCTGGGTTCATGATGGAAAAGCACACTGGCGCGCTTATCCACATCGGTCAGGTTGCCTATCTGGATGTCTTCGTAGATACCGCAAACGGTAAAGGCTTCTTTGGGATCATCGGACTGGCTGTGTTCGGTGATAAATACGCTTCTGCCAATGGCCCCTTCACTCCAGTCTGCAAATTTCGCCATTTCGGTCAGGAATGCCCGGCTCACGGCTACTTCTGTGGGGTTTCCGGGTGCATGCCCCTCAATGAAGGGAATTTCCATAAGCGTAAAATAGTTATCGCTTGCCCAGTACAAGTCGGCAATATTGAACAGATCGTTTGTCGGATTTTCCGGCAGTCGGATATTATTCCCCGATGCATAATACAACGGAATGGTATTGCATGTGGAAACTTCCCTTACCCAGGGCATGCGTTTAAGCTCTTCCAAAGCCTGCTGCTGCAGGAGATCTTCGGTCCCCGAAGTACTGCAAAAAAGCACATTTTTATAGGCATATCCCGGATTGTCATTGACCATTAAACGGTATTGCCTGCCAATGACAATCAGCAGCACAATAAGAAATGCCGCAGCCATGAATTGAATAAACAAAAGGCCGAGTTTCCAGGATCTGCGCGATTCTCTGAAATCCCTGAAAGCAGCTGCAACAGGGATACGTTCAAACAGAAGTGAAGGTACGAGTCCCGAGGCAAAAAACACCAGAACCACTATTCCGGCCAAAATGAGCAGAGTCTGGGAGGTAAACATACTTGTCAGTCGGTTATCCAGCAGCTCTTCTATGGTCCCTCTGAAGGCCAGGATAACCCCCACCGCAACCATTAGTGAAAGCACGATATGCAAAAGGGTTTCGGTCAGTAGAATGCCTCTGATCTGTGCGCCCTGCGCCCCGTAGCATTTTCGGACTCCAACCTCTTTTGTCCTTCTTATAAGGGAAGAGATCACTACCAGGATATAATTCATCACAGCTGTGAAAATTAATGCGAATGCAAGCAGCGAGAGTAATTTGTTCATCCTTTTGATCTCCGGAGTCCCGCTATACAATTCTTTAAACGGCTTAAGTATATAAGTCAGCTTCTTTCCTTCCGTTTCGAGCTCGTCAATAGGCTGATGACGTTTTTGCATCTCATAGATAGCCGTGGCCAGGCCGGCAGGATCTGTACCCCGGGCCAGCTTGACATATCCGCGATACCGGTCATTGCCCAGCCAGTTTTCCCGGCTCCATTTTGACCAGGATTCGAGTGACACCAATATATCATACTGAATAACGGAATTTTCAGGGACATCTTCAAAAACACCTCCAATGGTAAAGATGACCTGGGGCATATCGTCACGGTATATGCTCTGGCCCATAACGGCTTCTATCCCGCCCATATTCTCTGCAATGGTCCGGGACACCAAAACGTAATTGGGACGCGACAGCACCTCTTTAGCATTCCCAGCCAGTACAGGACGGGGAAACATATCCAGGAAGCAGGTGTCCGCCAGAAGCATTTCGCCGGTGTAGCGTTTTTTGTCTGTAGTAAAGAAAACAGGAGTGCCAAAAAAACCTGTTGTCCTGGTACCCATGATAACTTCCGGTATTTCATCAATCATCCCCGGGACCACTGCGCCGCTTACCTGTCCGTACTCTTTCACATCCTGCCCGGGCGCTGAATACCATGTCTGAACCGAGAAGATCTGTTCTTTCTCGGGATAAAAGTCTTCATAGGAAACTTCAAAACATACCTTAGCTGTCAAAATTAATCCCACGGACAGACCTGCCCCCAGAGAAAGAATTTTTATGAGATTATTCTGCCCTTTGGCAAAAAAATTACGAAGCGCTCGTTTAAGATTTTTCATTTTTTGGTTATTCTGTTAAATAGAACGCCGGCCCCAAAACATACGGGTACCGCTAAAAGACAAACGCCGGCTATCTTAAGATAGGGGGATACGGGAAGACTTTCCAAAACGAAAGTAGATAATACAACAATCAGCGGATGTATAATGTATGCGGGATAACTGGCCTTGGACATTTTTGTGACAAAGTTATCCGGCCGGTTCATATGGTCTCTTGCCAGCAAGGTAATAAAGAAACAGAAGCCCACGCATACAACTGGTTCCCACATGGCATAGAATAAAGCGGATGTATTCCATCCTCCGCTGAAAGAAGACAGATCCTTTCCCGCATTTTGCATCATTACGATCATTAAGACCAGTATGGCTGCTATAGAAAGATAAAACCATGGTTTGGATTGCCTCAGTGTGAGTTTTTCCGTCCAGTGACGGCGTGCGGCCACAATGCCGACAATATACATAGCAATGTATAAAGGAAAGTATCCGAATTGCAGCCCAAAGAAATTCTTTCCTGCCGGGTACCCCAGTCTTACCAGGAAAGCGACGATGCCTGTTCCCACAATAAAAAGGATGATACCTAAACCTGTAGGGGTCTTGGTCATACGCTGCCCGGAGCCTTTGTGCTCCCGGAACTTCATATAAAGAGCATAAAGCAATTCAAAGATCAGTAAGGTGAGCACGAACCACATGGGGCCGGATCCGGGCTCGCGGCTTATAAGATACCATGCCAGCCGGGGCCAGGATATTTCCTGCCCGGTATGATCCAGAACAAACCATACGACGGTGGGGTGAATAAGTACAATGTAGACAATCAGGGGAATCCCCAGTCTTACCAGCCTGTCTTTTACAAATTGGCCAAATCCTTTTCTTTCGTACGAAGCAGGCATTAAAAGTGCTGAAATGAGGAAGAAGAAGCTCATAAAATATGCCTGATCTATTGTCATAAAGAATGAGAGCAGCATTTGCGCAGATCCCGAGGCGCTTTCGGGCGATATATAATACCAGCCCCCCGAGGCGCCAAACGCTATGGCCGTATGGTGAAAAATTACCAGAATGGTCAGAAAGATTCGTATTCTGTCCAGGTAGTAAGCTCTCATATCAGTCCAGAATTAAGATCTCATTGTTTCCGTAGTTCTCATAGCTTGAAACAATCACTTTCTCCCCGGGTTCCAGGCCTTCAAGCACTTCATAATATTGTGGATTTTGGCGTCCAATACGTATGGATCGTTTTTGAGCTTTGTCCCCTTCCGTAGATAAAACATAGATCCATGTCCCCCCTGTCTTCTGGTAGAAGGCGCCCCTGGGGATGATCACAGCTCGGGTGGGTTGTCCCAGCTCCAGATTTATATAATAGGTCTGTCCGGTACGGATGTTATCGGGTTTTTCTCCTGAGAAACAAAAATCTGTTTTGAACTGTCCGTTACGGACTTCGGGATATACTTTGCTTACAACAAGGTCAAAGACGGATGACTGGCGTTCAAAAGTGGCATCCAGATCCTGACGTACGCGGTCAATATAATGTTCATCTATATTCGCTTCAATTTTGTAGGCAGAAAGATCGTTGATCTGGCCTATTTTTGCCCCCGACATCACAGATTGTCCCAATACTACGTCCAGAGACCCCAATTGTCCGTCTATGGGTGATTTTACATTAAGATTTTCTACCCGTTCACGAATAAGTCTCATACTGCGGCGCATACTTTCCAGGCTTTCTTCCATATTCTCTACCTGAATAGAGCGGTATATGGAATCTTGTTTCTGACGTTCCATAACCAATTCGCGGCTGCGCACGGCGAGTTCCCAGTCCTCTTTTGCCTGCAGATAATCTTCCTTTGCAATCATTTTTTCCTGGAACAAACGCTCATTCTGACGATACTTTCTTTCCTTCCTTTCCACATCCAGATTCAGTTGCAGCCGGTTCTGCTGCAGGGTAAGTTTTTCCTGCTCCATGGTTACCAGCGTATTCCTCAGAAAGTTTTCCTTCTCGGCAAGTGAGGCCTCGCTTTCGAGGATCTGCAGATTGAGTTGGGAATTACTCAGACGGACAATCACATCGCCCCGTCTTACCGTTGCCCCTTCTTCTACTACCTTCTGTTCCACCACACCTCCTTCGAGCGGAGCCAGCTGAATAGTGGTAATGGGTTGAACCTGTCCGTTAACACGTACAAAATCGTTGAATTGGTCCTGTTTAGCTTCTCCCACAATAATGGAGCGACTGTCAATGCGCAGCGATGCCTGGTGATTACCAAAGATCAGCCATACCAGAAAGGCGAGGAGCAGTCCTCCACCTAATATATAGGGTAGGTGTTTCTTTTGAATTCCTTTTTTCTTTTCAATTACTCTGTCCATAGTATCATAAATATTACTTTTTCTTTCCTTATTATCCTCCGGTTGCCGGTTCATTTATCCACATCTAAACGGCAACCGGAGGGCCAACATTCATATTAACTCTAAAATTCAATCTATTCCTGATTGATATATGATGTCCCCTGGTAATAACCTACAATTCGTTTCTTGATAAGGTAAGTGAGTGCCGAGTTAAGTCTTTCGGCCTTTGCGGCAAGAGCCTGGTTGGAGCTGGTTTGCAGTTCCAGAACACTCAGCAAGCCTTCTTCGTATTTGCGCTGGTTTGCCTTGTGGGCCATATCCTGTGCTGCCACACGCTTATCTGCCTGAATAAATTCTTTGGCACTTCCTTCCATATCCTGAACGGCACGTGCAATCTCACTTTCTATTTCTTTAAGCTTTTTATCTCTTTGAGCTTCTGCAATATGCAGGGCATTACGCATGCGTCCGATTGCACTTTGCCTGTTTAACCGTCCAAAAAGGGGGATGCTCATCCCAACCTGGACGTATTCTCCCTGGCGGTTTTTCATCTGAGACAAGAAAGGATCGGCATTAGCGGCCTGCCCCAGGGTGGAAATATAACCGGTTGAATAACCGGCCTCGGAAAATATATTCGGCAAAAGACTCCATTTGGCGTTATGCAGCTTAATCCCGGCGGTTTTCACATCGAATGCGGAAATTTTGACCGCAGGCAGAAATTCCAGGGCCGACAGGTAAATGTCGCCGGCAGTGACTGACCTGGCAAAAGGATCGGCGATCTGAGAAAACGTGGTATCTATAACAAGTTCCCGATCCGAAGGAAAGAACATTTTCTCTTTTAAGGAAATAAGTTCAGATTCCATCATGTTTTGTTCACGCACCAAATTATAATCATTGGCAGCCACCTGGGCTTCTACCTGTAATACATCGGCGTAACTCTTAAGTCCAAGTTCCTCAAGCACCCTGGTGTTTTTCAGTGTGGTCTGACTTTCCATCAACTGCTCGCGGCATAATTGTACCATCCCTTTTCTATATAGTACATTATAGTAAGATTGCATAATGGTAAGGCATAAATTGTCCTCCACCTGCCGGGCCTCTTCTATGCCGGATAACCGCGCAATCCGGGTTACCTTATATTTATCTACAACGGTAAATCCGTTGAAAATAGTATAGTTACTATAGATGGCGTATGAATTGCTGAACGAATTAACGTTTGAATAAGTATTTGTTTCCGGGTCTATGGAACGGCCGAAGCTGGTGTATGCGTTTATATTGCCGTTCACTGAGGGCACGAATTCAAGGTATGCGTCCCTGTGGTCCAGACGGCGATTGTCGTTGGTCAGCTCCTGGATCTTCGTTTCAGGGGAATTTTCTATAGCGTAGATCATACAATCCCTCAATGTCCAGACCTGTAATTCCTGCGCACCGGATCTTAGTGCGTTTGTAAAAATAAAAAAGGTAATCGTCAATAAGATTCTTCTCATGATCAACTTTGTTTTCAAAAATGTTGCGCCAAAAATGTGCCAACAGATATAATACGCTAATATATAATGTTTTGAATAAAATGATAACTTCGTGTGATGTCTAATTTTTTTACAGTGGCGTAAAAATTTTTGACGTTCAAAATAAAACGTAACTTTGTCCGCTCATGAAAAACGTGAAAGAAAGAATTATACAGTCCGTTAAATCGGTCATTCCCGGAGCCCTGCGTACTGTCTGGTGGCTTGTGAAGATTATGCTGATTGTTTCTTTTGCCATTATGCTGTTGAATTACTTTGGCATAATAGCCATGATCTCGCAGTATCTGACCCCGGTTTTTTCATGGTTTGGATTACCCGGAGAAGCTTCTCTGGCTTATGTTTCGGGCTATTTTGTCAATTGCTATTCTGCACTGGCCGTTATGGCCACCCTCAATCTGGATGTCAGAACAACGACTATTCTTGCCGTAATGGTACTCTGTGCACACAACATTCCTATGGAAACTGCCGTGCAAAAGAAAACGGGAACTTCGGCCATACGCATTGTTTTTGTAAGGACGTTATCTTCGCTTTTCCTGGGCTGGATGCTAAACATCATGCTGCCGGGCCAGTCGACCGGTCATGTAACAGAATATATTGAGGCGGCAAAATTGCCTTTTCTTAATACCCTGGGTAACTGGCTGGTGGATACACTAAAAATTGCCGTACCAATGGTCTTGCTGGTTTTCTCTTTGACTATTTTTCAGCGATTATTGTCTGAGTTCGGCGTTATCCGATATATTGCCAAATTCCTGAGACCGATAATGAAATTTTTCGGGCTGCCTCCCAAAACGGCTTTTCTGTGGATAGTAGCCAATATTCTCGGGTTGGCTTACGGTGCGGCCGTAATGATAGACGAGGCCCGTGAAGGTAAAGTGTCCCGGCGCGATATCGATCTTCTTAACCATCACATCAGTATATCGCACAGCAACCTGGAAGACCTGATTCTCTTCTCTACGGTAGGAGGTCTTATGCCCTGGATGCTATTCTCCAGATGGATTATGTCCTTCTTTTTAGTATGGGAACGAAGGCTCGAAAGATTTTTTGCAGAAAAGGTCAAAGGGGTGAGAAGTGAGAAGTGAGGAGTGAGAAGTGAGGAGTGAGAAAAATCTTTGGTTCTTGATTGGGACCTTACGTAAAAGTGCCAGACCGCGTTTGGCTGCGCCGCTCCGCATAGAATGCCACAAGCTATTCAGAAAAGGGAAACCTCGCGCCCGCGGAGGGAAGGACCCATTGGCGAAGCCAATGGGAGGTGTTTCCCGTTCTGAATAGCTTATATGATGTATTATGTAAAATGGAAAAAGAGTGAGCACCAATTAGCACCTGCTCGCCTGGAAAGGAATGAAGAGACTTACTACATGCAGAAAAGCGGAATGTTTCAACAATATACTGCGACTAAAAAGCAGGAGTAGTAAGGAGTGAGGAGTGAAAAAATTAGAGAATAGAAAATAAGCGGTTACACAAATAAATGTATAACCGCCTGATTTTCAAAGTCGGGGCGAAATGACTCGAACATTCGACCCCTTGCACCCCATGCAAGTGCGCTAGCCAACTGCGCCACGCCCCGGATTTTGAGCCGCAAATATACGCTTTTTTTAATAAAACGTCTACCTTTGCAACAAAAAACAAATGGAACTTATAAAATGTCTTATTGCCGGAAGTGGTCCGGCAGGATATACAGCTGCGATATATGCTGCCCGTGCAAATCTTCAACCCGTTTTATATGAGGGAGTTCAAACGGGTGGGCAGCTGACCACGACTACAGAAATAGACAATTTTCCCGGTTACCCCCAGGGCGTGGACGGTAATCAGATGATGGACGATATACGCAACCAGGCACTGAGATTTGGAACCGATATGAGAACGGGTATCATTACGGGAACCAGATTGGATCAATCGCCTTTTCTTATTACTTTCGACGACGGGTCGCAGGTTCTGGCACGTACTCTTATCATTGCCACCGGAGCTACCGCAAAATACCTGGGTCTGGAATCAGAGGAAAAGTTCAGGGGAATGGGCGTATCGGCGTGTGCTACATGTGACGGTTTTTTCTATCGCGGGAAAGATGTGGCCGTTGTGGGCGGTGGCGATACAGCCTGTGAAGAGGCGGTTTACCTGTCCGGGTTATGCCGCCAGGTGTATATGATTGTCCGCCGTAACGTGCTCAGGGCGTCAAAAGCCATGCAGGAACGTGTAATGAGAACGGCAAATATTCAAATTCTTTGGGAGCATCAGACAAAGGAAATACTGGGAGACGAGAACGGTGTAACCGGTGTTCGTCTGGTACATAGCAACGGCGAGATGAAAGACATTCCCATTCACGGCTTCTTCCTTGCCATTGGACACCATCCCAATTCAGAACCTTTCCGTCCCTGGATAGAAGTCAATGAGGAAGGATATATTCTTACAAAAGGAAAAACATCCCATACCAATGTTGAGGGGGTCTTTGCTGCCGGAGACGTGCAGGATCCCAGATACAGGCAGGCAATTACTGCAGCAGCAGGCGGATGTATGGCGGCAATCGATGCCGAACGTTACCTGTCCGAACAGCTTTAATATTTTGGCGTACATTTTGCTAAAGTGTCGTATATTTGCCAAATCATTATATTTCATGAAATACAGTATTCTTATATTCGTAATCCTCGGTGTATTGGGATTCTCATCTTGTGCCAATCAATACGAAGCTTTGTTCCGCAGTACGGATCATGACCTGAAATACAGAAAGGCCATCGAATATTACGAGGCCGGCAAGTACACTAAAGCTCAGCAACTCTTTGATCAGATCCAGATGATCTATCGTGGTACAGCCAAGGACGACACCCTTCAGTACTATCTGGCATTAAGTAATTATCATTTGAACGATTACGTGCTGGCCGAGGATAATTTCAACCAGTTTGCCCAGATGTTTCCCCGGAGCCCTTTTACAAAAACAGCCCGTTTCCTTCGTCTGGATTGTCTGTATGAAAGCACATATCGGTATGAACTGGACCAGAATCCCTCTCAAAAGGCTATTGCTGCCATTGAAGAATTCCTGTATGATTTTCCCGGGAATGAATACACCCAGGTGTGCCGCTATATGCTGGAAGACCTTTATAACCGTCTGGACAAAAAAGGCTTTGAATCTGCAAAGATCTATTATGTGATTGAAGACTATAAGGCCTCGACCTATGCATTAAAAGAAGCCTTAAAACAAAACCCAGAAAGCCGTTACAGAGAGGATATTCTCTACTATGTTGTGGCGTCAAATTATAAATACGCCTCAAATAGTATACCCCAAATGCAAAGGGAACGTTTCCTGAACGTGATAGACGAGTATTATAATTTCATCAGCGAATTTCCAGATTCAAAATACCGGAAAGAGGTGGATGTCATGTTTAAAAAAGCACAACAAGTAACAACAAGAAATAATAAAACAGAAGAATAAAATGGATAATAAAATGGATAATAAAAAACAACCCGTTCCCGATACCACCATTACGCGTGATCTCTCCAAATTGTCGGCGCCCACCGGCAACATATATGAAACGGTTATTATCATTGCCAAACGGGCGAATCAGATTGCGACAGAAGTAAAAAAAGAATTGAACAGCCGTCTGGAAGAGTTCTCAAATTTTGCCGACACCCTTGAGGAAACTTTCGAAAACCGTGAACAGATTGAGATATCCCGTTTCTATGAACGTCAGCCCAAGCCCACTTTGGTAGCCATTAAAGAATTCGAAGACGCGGAAACTTTTTACAAGATTGTTGAAGAGCCTAAATAAGAATATTGCTTTATTCTTTAAGCATATCGAATTATGCCCTGATCAATGCGTTGGACATTGAATTTTCCGAGGGGTTAACTATCATTACCGGCGAGACCGGTGCTGGTAAATCAATACTATTGGGAGCTCTCTCTTTGGTTCTTGGACAGAGAGCCGATACGGGAGTGTTAAGGAACCCTGCTGAGAATGCGGTGGTCGAAGCTTGTTTTCGAATTACAGGAAACGAAGGTGACCTGCCTGCCTTTTTTGAAGAAAATGAGCTTGATTACAGCAATGAACTTATTATCAGAAGGGTCATTAATCCGAACGGAAAAAGTCGGGCGTTTATTAACGATCAGCCGGTATCTCTCGTTTTCCTTAAGGAAGTAGGATCACGTGTCATTGACATCCATTCACAGCATGAAAATCTCCTGGTAGGAGAAGGCAATTATGCTTTGCGGGTTGTGGATGCTTTTGCCGGGCTCTCCGACTTGTCAAAGGAGTACGAGGCTATTCATCTGAAAGTAAACACGCTGGAAGAACAGTTGAAAACGCTTCGCAGCCGGATAGAGCAGCAACAAAAAGAGCTGGATTACATCCTTTTCCAGTATGAACAACTTAAAGAAGCTGCTCTTGCGGTTGGAGAGCAAGAGGATTTGGAGGCCCAACTCCGTGAATTGACCCATGCTCAGGAGATAAGACAATCATTATTTCAGATCGTTCAGCTTCTTGAGGACGGGCAGGAGCCAGTGCTCAAACAGTTGAGGGAAGCATCGAGGCTTTCAGAAGGAGTGGCCCGGTTTATGGCCTCTTTCCATGATATATCTGCCCGTTTTGAACAGTCCAGAATTGAATTGAAAGATCTGGCGAACGAATGTGACAATGCCTTACAGCGCGTCCGCACCGACCCTGAGCTTCTGGAACAAGTAACCCGGAGGCTCGATCTGATTTATTTACTGGAACGAAAACACAATCTTTCATCTGTTTCCGATCTTGTGTCCCTGAGAGACTCCCTTGCATCCAGGCTAAAGCATGTAGATGAAGATGCCGGACAGCTTGCGATTCTCGAAAACGAATACAAGCAGGCGACTGAACTCCGTGCAGTGATAGCCGATCGCTGGCATCAGGCAAGGGTTGCCTGTCTTGACGAACTGTCATCTCAACTGAAAAACAGATTGGAAATGCTCGGCATGCCTCATGCCCGGGTGCTTTTTCCTGTCCGGCAGGTACCGGTGTACGGCCAACTGGGTAATACTTGTATGGAAGTACACTTTTCTGCCAATAAAGATATGCCTCCCCGGGAACTGTCCAGGGTGGCCTCGGGCGGTGAAATGTCCCGCCTGATGTTGTGCATCAAATCGGTCGTTGCGCGTCACTCCGGGTTAAGCACCATCATTTTTGACGAGATAGATATGGGTGTGTCCGGCAGGATTGCCGACAGCATGGGCAACATGATAGGTGAGCTTTCAAGAAATATGCAGGTGCTTGCCATAACCCATTTGCCCCAGGTGGCGGCTAAAGGGAAAGTGCATTTCCTGGTGTCTAAGGTTACTGAAAACAATTCGGTCGAAACCTCGGTAAAACAACTTAACAGACAGGAACGGGTTATGGAAGTGGCCAGAATGCTGAGCGGATCCAGGATTACTCCCGCTGCGGTAAAAAATGCAGAAGAATTATTAAATACTATATTATGAGACTAATCATTCAGCAAAATTATGAGAAACTGTCTGCATGGGCTGCCCGCTATATTGTCAATAAGATAAATGCCTTTAATCCTACAGAAGATAAACCGTTTGTGTTGGGGCTTCCAACGGGTTCTTCTCCGATTGGCACCTATAAGGAACTGATAGCCTTTTATAATCAGGGAAAAGTATCTTTCAGGAATGTGGTTACATTTAATATGGATGAGTATGTGGGTATTCCGGAAGACCACACCGAGTCATACCATAGTTTTATGCATAATAATTTTTTCCGTCATATAGATATTCAGCCGCAGCATATCCATATTCTGAATGGAAATGCTCCCGATCTTCAAAAGGAATGTGAAGATTACGAAGAGGCCATACGTCGGGCAGGCGGAATACATCTCTTTATGGGGGGGATCGGTCCCGACGGGCATATTGCTTTCAACGAGCCGGGTTCTTCACTTTCTTCACGCACACGGGTTAAAACGCTCACGACAGATACATTGATTGCCAATGCGCGTTTTTTTGACAATAATATGGATCTTGTGCCAAAAACCGCTTTGACTGTGGGAGTGGGTACCGTGATGGATGCCGCAGAGGTGTTGATTCTCGTGAACGGGCACAACAAGGCTCGTGCATTGTATCAGGCAGTAGAAGGAAGTATCACCCAAATGTGGACTATATCGGCCCTGCAGATGCACCCGAAAGGGATTATTGTATGCGACGAGGCAGCTACTGTGGAACTCAGGGTTGGTACGGTCAACTATTTTAAAGACATTGAAAAGGATAATCTTTAGGAATGCATGATCCCTAAGGAAGTAACGTGACAGTGTAATCCGGAAGGTAACGGATCAAACGTGCTTCTGTGTTTGAATAACCGCCATCAGGTTCATTTTTTCTGAAGGAATACTCCGATTGAAGAAGAGGAACATCCAGCGAATCTATACAATCTTCAAAATCGGGCCCGTACCGGAACAGAGCGTTCATAAAATAGAAGGCGACATCGTATCCCTGGAAAGCATAATGCGAAGGTTCGGTATGAAAAAGAGCCCGGAATGTCCGTACAAACCTCTTGACATTATCACGGGAATAATCAACATATACGGGCAGGGGAATGACCACTTTCAATTGATGCAGTGCTGCCAGATCGAGCGTTTCGAAACTGCGCCATTTGGACATTCCGAACAACTCAATGGGTATATTGTCATAGGCAAAAAGCAGGTGCAGATTGCGAAGAGCATCGGATACAAAAGCTTCGTTTTGGGAAGCGATTATGATCTGGTTCTTTCTGTTAGGTGCCAGCAGGCGCCTCAGTTCTCCGGTCACTTCACGTCCACGGAGGACATCGTAAATAAAATTCCGGTACGGGATATGTTGTTCATCCAGAAGGGCACGCATTTCAGGGGCCACTTCCTGGTCTCCCTCTTCTGATATGAGCCAGACTGATGCGTTATGCGGGTCCAGTTTTTTAATGATGGCTTCCTGTTGACTGGTCTGGGTCGGTTGTACCTGAAACAAATGTGGCGATGAGGAAACCCAGGCTTCTGAGGTAACATCCAGAGGTGATACAATTTTGATCTCAGTATCCCTGAAATAGGCAAGTGTATTCCCAATCTGTGGTGAATATACCGGGCCAATGATCAGTTCACTCATAGCCAGCCGCTCTCCCGACAAGAGCTCATCAGGCGATTGCGCGTTCCAGTCAAAACATTGAATATCTGCATTCATTCCCATCTGTTTCATTTCTTGGGCTGCAATGAGCACACCCTGGTAGAATTCAAGGAAAGAAGAACTGTTTCTTGTTCCGGAAAGAGGCAAAAGAAGCGAAATATTATGACGGTGAGACGGTGAAGGCCTGTAGTCAGCACAGGATAATCTGGCAGGCGTCTGGTCAGATATTATTTCTTCTTCCGGCAGAGGGATATCCAATTCGGTGGTATCGGTGTTAGCCTGTATGCGATCCTTATCCGGAATGAGCAGGATTTGTCCGCGTTCCACAGTTCCTGTCGTAAGGTTATTCAGTATCGCAATTTCTTTGGCTTCTACTTTATATTTTCTGGCAATGGAATAAAGGGTTTCCATCCAGCGCACTTTATGACGGATATAAAACTGTTCCTGTGCGGAAACCTGAACACACAGGAACAAGAGTAAAAATATAGCTACCAGAGGTCTTTTCATAATCGAGCCAGCATATTACAGATGCATGCTTCCATGTTTTCATAGAATGCATCGTCGTATGGTGTTGCTTCAAAAGCCGTGCCCATTATGTTTTCGTATAATTCAATATACCTTTTGGAGATGTTGTCAATAACCTGATCTGTAAGTAAAGGCATTTTCTGTCCCTGCTGTCCGCTGAATCCGTTTTCCATAAGCCATTCTCTGACAAACTCCTTGGAAAGTTGCCTTGGGGGTAAACTCTGGGGGAAATTTTGCTTGTAATCTTCCGCATAGAAATAACGGGACGAATCGGGCGTATGAATTTCATCAATCAGATAGATCTTTTCACCCAGTTTCCCGAATTCGTATTTGGTATCGACAAGTATAAGTCCTTTTCCGGCAGCAATCTCCTGTCCCCTGGCAAACAGAGCCAGTGCGTATTTCTCGAGTTGCTCGTAATCCTCTCTGCTTACTAATCCTGTACGGATTATCTCGTCTTTAGAAATGTCCTGGTCGTGTGCACCAATCTCGGCCTTGGTGGTGGGAGTTACAATGGGTTTTTCAAAAGCCTCATGCTCGCGCATTCCTTCCGGGAGAGGTATTCCGCATAATGTGCGGGCTCCGCTTTTATAGGTACGCCATGAACTTCCGGTAAGGTATCCGCGTACGATCATTTCCACCGGGAAAGGTTTGCATTTGTACCCGATGGTGACCATAGGATGGGGAGAGGCAATCTTCCAGTTTGGCACAATATCTGCTGTATCGTCCAGAAACCGGGAAGCGATCTTGTTTAATATCTGCCCTTTATAAGTTATTCCTTTAGGGAAAACCACATCAAAGGCCGAGATACGGTCGGTCGCAATCATGACCAGAATACGGTCATCGATGGTATAGACATCACGGACTTTACCAGTGTATTTTGCGGTTTGCCCCGGAAAATCAAACCGGGTTTCAATAATTGACTTCATGCTTAATACGCTTATTTCTTTGTCTTTGCGTATTCCTGATTGAGACCTTCAACTACATTCATGGTAATGTCGAGAGCCGGGGTCGCTTCTATAATGGTGTTAGTGTTCCCGTCTGTGGTAAGGATAAGGTCGTAGTTGTGGAGCACACGGTAATCGGCAAGGTACGTTCTTATGGCGTCTATCACACGGTTGAGCATCACCTGATTTTCTTCAGACAGTTCCACCTGTTTTTGCTGAGCGTATTGTTCCAGTTCCTGCTGGCGAGCGGCAAGCTGATTTTGTTGCGTTTCTGCCTGAGAACGGGTGATCAGGCCTTTTTGTACTTTTTCCTGGAAGTTTGCCACGTCTTTCTCAAAAGCGCGTCCTTTCTTGTTCAGATCGTCTTCAACAATCTTTGCCTTGGTTGAAAGATCTGCCTGGAGATCTTTGAAAAAATCGTAATGGTTCAAAAGAGTGTCTGTGCGGATATAAACAACAGGTCCTGCAGCAACGTCGGTCGAATCGGAGTCTTTTTTTACGGAAGCAACGTTTCCGGTTCCAATTCCGGTAAAATGCAGAATGTACAGAACAGCAATGGCAATTGCCAGTAAAATGGTGATAATCAGTGATGTTTTCTTCATGAGTGAAAAATGTAATATAACTTGCAAATATAATTAAAAATCGGAGAGTTGTCGCAGGTACATCTGAATGGTGTTCTCAAGTCCAAGGTAAATAGCTTCGCAGATAAGAGCGTGTCCAATGGAGACTTCCAACAGGCCGGGTATGTTACTGTAAAAGTAATTCAGGTTTTCCAGGTTCAGGTCGTGGCCGGCGTTTAGTCCCAATCCTGCCTGACGGGCAGCCAACGCTGCACTAACATAAGGTTCAATGGCTTTCCCCCTGTTCTGCAGGTACATGCGGGCATATGCTTCTGTATAGAGCTCCACACGGTCTGCTCCCGCACGGGCAGCTCCGTATATCATTTCTGGATCGGGATCAACAAAAATAGAAGTGCGGATTCCCGCTTTACGGAAAATCCCTGACCATTCCGTGAGTTCATTTTTATAACGCAGGGTGTTCCATCCGGCATTGGAAGTGATCGCATCATGGGCATCGGGTACCAGGGTTACCTGCGCAGGCTTAACTTCCAGAACAAGGTCTATAAAAGAAGGAATAGGGTTGCCTTCAATGTTAAACTCATTATGAATCAAAGGTTTGATATCTCTGACATCCCTGTAACGTATATGACGTTCATCCGGTCTGGGGTGGACCGTAATACCCTGGGCTCCGAAACGTTCACAGTCGAGAGCCGCCTTGAGGACATCCGGTACGTTGCCTCCGCGTGCATTCCGCAGCGTGGCAAATTTGTTTATGTTAACACTCAGTTTTGTCATTATTCGTTATCTTTGTTGCAAAAGTACACCATCTTATCGTCAATGCAAATTATGAATGTTGCTTTTTATGGGAGTGCAGTGCAAAAAGAATGGCTTCCGGCCCCTGTGGCCGGCTTGTCTTTTCATAAGATAGAAGAAAAAAGCAAATTACCCGGCACTACGGATTTACTGGTTACTCTCGGAGGCGACGGAACGTTTCTGGAAGCCCTTGAACTGGTAAGGGATTCGAATATCCCTATTGCCGGGATAAATTTCGGACGCTTGGGTTTTCTTACCGGTTGCCGTCCCGATTTTATTGACCGGCTTTTTGATGCTGTACGGGAAGGAAATTATATTACTTCACGCCATACAGTATTGTCTATTGAGGCTAAAGGCCTTGAAGATCAGATATATCCATTTGCTCTGAATGAGGTGTGCGTACAGCGGCTAAGTTCTGCCATGGTGGAAGTGGATGTGAAGATTAACGGACAACCGCTGTCCACCTACAGGGGCGATGGAATTATTGTTGCTACACCTACCGGATCTACTGCTTATTCACTAAGTGTAGGGGGGCCAATAGTATTTCCCAACTCCGGTGTACTGATCCTTTCTCCCATTGCACCACATAACCTGAATGTTCGCCCCATTGTGCTGCCAGACTGCGACGAATTGCAAATCTGCGTAAAAAGCAGGGGACAAAAGGCCCAGTTGCATTTAGACAACAGGTCCGTGATCATTGATCCTGAGTACACATTTGTTGTAAAAAAGGCACCGTTTACCGTTACCAGCCTGACTTTCTTGGGGAACGATTTTATATCTGCCCTCCGGGAAAAACTTATGTGGGGTTTCGATAAAAGAAACGGAGGAGAACAAGTATGAATATAAGCAACAGATTACCTTCGCATGTGGGCATTATTATGGATGGCAACGGGCGGTGGGCTGTTTCCCGCGGATTCCCCCGCACCAGGGGGCATGAGGAAGCGGTCTATGCAGTACGTACAGTAACCGAATATGCAGCCGAACTGGGTATTCAATACCTGAGCCTTTTTGCTTTTTCTGTAGAAAACTGGGGAAGGCCAAAAGAAGAAACAGATATTCTCATGAACCTGCTGGTGGAATTCCTTCACAGCGAGACTCCTACGCTTATGAAAAATAACATTAAGTGTGTTTTCATTGGCGACAGGACACATCTTGAAAGACAAGTTATTGAAAAAGTGGAAGAATGTGTGAAAACCACTTCCCGCAATACGCATATGACCCTGGTAATTGCCTTCAACTACAGCGGTAAATGGGATATTTTGCAGGCGGCCGAGGCTTTTTTGAAAAACAGAACAGTTCCCGGCAAACCGCTTACCCAGGACGAATTTGCACGTTACCTGTCCACTGCCGACATTCCCGACCCGGATTTGCTCATCAGAACGAGCGGTGAGATGCGGATTAGTAATTTTATGCTATGGCAGCTGGCTTATACTGAATTATATTTCACTCCCGTACTTTGGCCCGATTTTCGCAAACCTGACTTCGAAGCTGCTCTTGAGGCTTATTCCAACAGGCAACGACGGTTTGGAAAAACGGAAGAATAAACTTAATAACCTCTTATTGATGAAGCACCTGATTCTTTGCTTTGCCTTATTGATATCATCTTTTCCTCTTTCTGCGCAGGTGACTGAAAAAACTCCGGTTACGGATACTTTGAACAGAACGGCCAATTCGATTCAGATTGATTATTCCAATCCCAGGGAATGCGTTATTTCCGGACTTACCGTTTCGGGAGTAAATTATCTCAATTCGGACCAAATACTTTCTCTGACGGGTCTGGCTATTGGCGATACGATTTCTATTCCGGGAGAGGAGCTGACCTCCATTGTAAAACGCTTGTTCCTGCAGCGCTTTTTCTCAGATGTTGGAGTGTATGTAGACAGTCTGGTCGGGAACAATGCCTATCTGAATATTAATATAGTAGAGAGGCCCAGGGTTTCCCGCTGGAATTACCAGGGAGTAAAGAAGGGTGAACGTACCGATATAGAAGAACGTGTAAAATTGCGCCGGGGGAGTGAGCTTTCAGATTACGTCATAAAATCTTCCTGTGATATCATCAAACGGTATTATGTGGAAAAGGGTTTCCTGAATACCGAGGTTGTTGCCACCCACAGCGAAGATACCACCATTAAGAATGCGGTGCAGGTCACTTTTAATGTAGACCGCAAGCAGAAGGTACATATACAGCAGATCAATTTTATTGGCAGCGAACATTTGTCTATACATAAAATGAGGTTTGCCATGAAAAAAACAAAGGACCGCAGGCTGTATAATTTCTTTTTCAGTAAAAAGTTTAACGAGAAGGAATACAAGAACGATAAACAACTGCTATTACAGAAGTTCCACGAACTCGGCTACAGGGATGTGCGGATAGTCAAAGATTCCATATATGTAATTGATGATAAGAGCCTGGGAATAGATCTGGTCATTGATGAAGGGAAACAGTATTATTTCCGGGATATCACCTGGACAGGCAATACCCAGTACAGCAGCGAAATGCTTAACTCGGTGCTTCGTATTGAAAAAGGAGATATCTATGATGTAGTTACCATGGAGGAACGGTTGTTCGGAGGCGGCAAAACACAGCAGGGAAATGTCTCCCAAGTGTATAAAGACCAGGGATATCTGTTTTTCAGAGTAGTACCTGTTGAGCTTAACATAGATAACGATTCCATTGACGTGGAGATGCGTATTTTTGAAGGAAAGCCGGCTACATATAACAATATTATTATAAGCGGCAACAACGTTTCCAACGAAAAAATCATTAGGCGTCAGGTGTTTACACGGCCCGGCTATTTATTCAGTCAGACGGAACTGGAACGTTCCATACGCGAAATTGCTACAATGGGGCACTTTGACCAGGAATCCATTATGCAGATGGGAACCGGGTTCAATGTGGTTCCCAACCAGGTAAACAATACGGTAGACATTATATACAATGTAACCGAGAAACCCGACAGTCAGTTTGAAATTGCCGGGGGGTGGGGTGGAAACACCTTTGTGGGTACGGTCGGAATTGGGTTCAACAACTTTTCCATTAAGCACCTCTTTGACAAACAGGCCTGGAGACCGGTACCACTGGGAGACGGACAGACTTTATCACTGAGGTTCCAGACCAACGGTACCTATTATATGGCGCTGAGTGCCAGTTTTGTGGAACCCTGGCTGACCGGTAAAAAACCTACTTCTTTCAGTACAAGTATCTACTATACCAGACAGACAGCTTCGACCTATTACTACCTTACCAATGATCAGTTTATGGAGGTGTACGGACTCGGGCTCGGACTGGGAACAAGGCTCAAATGGCCCGATAATTATTTTGTCTTCTACAATCAGTTGGATATCAAGAGATACAACCTGCAGGACTGGAACTATTATTTTATGTTTACGGACGGGCAGTCAAATATTATTGATTACACCCTTACCCTGCAGCGTAATTCTACCGACCAGATCATTTATCCCAGAAGGGGATCTGACTTTAAGTTCGGTTTACAGCTGACGCCTCCTTATTCTCTTTTCAGAAGCAAAAATACCGATTACAGCTCCATGAGCGATGCCGAAAGATACAAATGGATTGAATACCACAAGTGGACTTTCGATGCTTCGTTGTACACCCAGCTGATAGGAGACCTGGTGCTCATGACCCGGGCTAATTTCGGGTATCTGGGTTATTATAACCGCAATCTGGGTTATTCTCCTTTTGAAGGTTTCATGTTGGGCGGTGACGGAATGAGCGGATATAATACGTACGGTGCCGATATTATTTCGCAGCGCGGTTATTCCAACTATTCCCTTACTCCGACCATTAACAATGCGTATGCGGGGCGTGTCTATGACCGTTTTACCGTTGAGCTGAGATACCCTGTTATTTTACAGCCTCAGTCCACTATTTTTGCGCTTGTATTTCTGGAAGGCGGAAATTGCTGGAGCGATATACGCGATTTCAACCCGTTCTCCATTAAACGTGCCGTAGGGGTGGGAGTCCGCGTTTACCTGCCGATTGTAGGACTGCTGGGAATTGACTGGGGCTACGGATTTGACAACGATTTCAGTGGTGAAAAGGGCGGCTCCAATTTCCATTTTATGATGGGACAAACATTTTAATTTAAATTATATGAAAAGAATTGTTTTGGTTTTACTGGCATGCATTACAGCAAGCGGCCTGTTTGCTCAGAAATACGCTGTGGTCAATACTGAAAACCTTTTCAGCGGACTTAAAGAATACACTGCGGCCCAGGAGCAGGTAGATAAGCTCAGGGAACAATATCAGGCACTTATCCAATCTGAGTATGATAACCTTGAAACCATGTTCCAACAATATCAACAAGAAAAAGGATCCCTGTCTGCCGAACAAAAAAAGACAAGGCAGGGAGCTATTGTTGACCGTGAAAACAAAGTAAAGGAACTTCAGGAACAATATTTTGGACAGGAAGGCGTCCTGGCCAAGACGTCTGAAACCTTGTTCACTCCAATTAGGGAGCGGGTGATGAATACCATTGATAAGGTGGCTAAGGCTAATGATTGCGCCCTGGTTCTTGATGTTGCAGGGGGAATGGGTGTGATCTATTACGTCCCGGATATTGACATCACAGATCAGGTATTGAAATCTTTACAGCTTGGTAACTGATTTTTTTGTACATTTGTAATCTTAAACCAAAATTTTTTATGAAACGTATTGCTTCTGCTTTGTTCTTCTTGCTCTGTGTTGTTGGTCCGGCTACGGCGCAAAATTTTAAATTCGGCCATATCAACTCACAGGAACTGATTGCGCTTATGCCTGAACGGGACTCCGCCCTTATCAAACTTCAAAACTACACAACGGAGCTGGAAAATACTATTGCTGAAATGCAACAAGAGTATACTACCAAATACAATACTTACCAACAGAAACAGGCTACCTGGACAGCAGCCGTTCTTGAATCAAAACAAAGAGAACTTGTTGAAATTCAACAGCGTCTTGAACAATTCAGCCAGGGTGCCCAGCAAGAATACAACCAAATGCAACAGGCTCTGTTATCTCCTGTTTTTCAAAAAGCCAATGCCGCAATCGCAAAAGTTGCCAAGGATAACGGGTTTACTTATATTTTCGACCTTTCTACCGGCGCTCTTGCCTATTTCAACGAAGAAATAAGTATAAATGTACTTCCTATAGCCAAAGCCGAGTTGGGTATTCCTGCAGAAAAAGTGGCCCCGTCGCAACTTCCGGGTGTTGATCAACAACAACAGTAGGTGACTTTGCCATGAATGGTTCTGCCATAGGAATCATGGATTCCGGTATAGGCGGCCTGACGGTTTTATCCCATATTAAGGCGCTCCTGCCACAGGAGCGCCTTATCTATTTGGCCGATAATGCCTTTTGTCCTTACGGTCCCCGGCCCGCAGAGGAAGTTACTGACCGTTGCCGGAAGATCGTACGTTTTTTTCTCCGTAAAGAATGCAAAATGGTAGTCTTTGCCTGTAATACGGCCACTGCGGCGGCAATACATACTTTACGCGCCGAATTTCCCGACCTTCCCATAGTGGGTATGGAACCTGCCGTCAAGCCGGCAGTCCTGCATACCCGGACCGGAGTGGTAGGTGTTCTGGCTACAAGAGGCACACTTAAAGGTTCTCTATATAACAGAACCCTGGCAACTTTCGCCGGAGAAGTAAAAGTTATTGAAAAAGTAGGCGAAGGGTGGGTCGACGCCGTGGAACGGGGAGAGTGGAATTCTCCGGCTACACGGGAAATGGTGGCCGCTGCTATTAAGCCCTTATTGGATCAGGGTGCAGATCATTTGGTGCTCGGATGCACGCATTATCCTTTTCTGGCTCCCGTGATTGGGGAACTGGCCGGTCCCCATGTTGTGATAGTTGATCCTGCGCCTGCTGTGGCTCAGAGAGTAAAATGGCTGCTTTTGGAAAACAACCTGACTAATAATTCGGGAATTGTTGATGAAGATGAATTTTATACTACCGGCGAAGTAAGCGTGCTGCCCAGCGCTGTAGCAAAAACGGCAAATGGCGGTACAATAAAGTGGAGATCGTATACCTTGGAGAACATAGAATAAGTTTCCGTGATCTGGGGCAATCGGGTGAGCGATCCAACAAATATAACGTTTGTTGTATTACAGCTTTTGCAGACCATCACGGCCATGCTGCCGATTACCTGGAGTACCAGATTTATCAATCCGCGGGCCACATCTGCCCGTCCGGCCTGAGCGGCTTCTTTTTCATAAAGTGAATGACCCATTTTTCCGAAGTTGGCTGCGGTAAGATAAGGCGGCAGATTAACGAGTGTCTGGTCGGTCACATCTTTTATCAGGAGATCTACTTTCTCAAGGTCTCCCTGGGCTGCAAGAGAAATAATATCCTTTACAGATTTGCATTTTAACATATAGGACCCGAGACCGGAAAGTGTCCCGCCGCCAACGCCTGTCCCGCCAATATGGCGGTATCCCTCTTTATTGGCAAGTACATAGGTTGTTCCTGTTCCCATATTTACCACCAGCGCCTGGTCCAGACCGGTAAGAGCCAGGGCTCCCCTGCCTATGGATTCAACTTCCCCTACAATGCGGGTAGGGATGTTAAGAATGTTGTTCCTGACTACATTGGCATGTGTCCCTGTGGCTGTGATGCCGTCAATATCGGAAAGAGAAATATTTTCTGCTTTCAGAAACTCTTCCAGGGCTTTATAAAATAACGAGGGATCGTTATGGGTTTTATATTGAAAGATAGCCTGAGGCGCCGGATAATCCAGCGCCCCGGGCTTTGTCATTGCCATTTTGGTCAATGTAGAACCAAAATCAAGACCAAGATGGAACATCAGGCAATACCTTGTTCAAGGAATGCGCGGGCCACTTTCATAAAACCGGCAATATTGGCTCCCTTGACATAATTGATATATCCGTCTTTCTGAGTACCGTGTTCCACACAGGCATTGTGAATGCTGGACATGATCTGGTGCAGTTTGGCATCTACTTCTTCTGCAGGCCATCCCAGGTGGGCGGCGTTCTGTGTCATTTCAAGTCCCGAGGTGGCTACGCCGCCGGCATTAACGGCTTTACCCGGAGCAAAATTGATCTTTGCATGTTGGAAAGATTCAATGGCCTGAGGGGTGCATCCCATATTGGACACCTCGGCACAAAGTTGAACTCCGTTGGCAATAAGAGTTTTTGCGTCTTCACCATCGAGTTCGTTCTGGGTTGCACAGGGAAGAGCAATGTCCACTTTGGTAATCCAGGGTTTTTTACCGGCAAAAAACTTGGACCCGGCAAACTTCTCTGCGTATGGAGCTACAATATCCCGGCCCGAAGCCCGGAGCTCAAGCATATAGGCAATCTTTTCTGCGTTCAGGCCCGCTTCGTCCAGGATAAATCCATCGGGACCGGAAATGGTGACCACTTTGGCTCCCAGTTCGGTGGCTTTCAGCGCAGCACCCCAGGCAACGTTCCCAAAACCCGATACGGCAACGGTCTTACCTTTGATGTCCTGACCTTTTTCATTAAGCATATGTTGTACAAAATAGACAGCGCCAAATCCGGTAGCCTCGGGACGTACGAGCGAACCACCCCAGGTTATGCCCTTTCCTGTAAGAACACCGGTGTTCTCGCGAGCCAGTTTTTTGTACCAGCCGTATAAATAACCGATTTCACGGGCACCCACGCCAATGTCGCCGGCAGGGACGTCGGTATCGGGGCCAATATTTCTCCATAATTCGGTCATAAATGCCTGGCAGAAGCGCATCACTTCATTGTCAGATTTACCGCGTGGGTCGAAATCTGAGCCGCCTTTACCACCGCCCATAGGCAATGTAGTAAGAGCATTCTTGAAAATCTGTTCAAATCCCAGGAATTTTAAAATGGACAAGTTTACGGAACGGTGAAAACGCAAACCTCCCTTATATGGGCCAATGGCGTTGTTAAATTGTACACGGTAACCGTTGTTTACCTGTACTTCACCCTTGTCGTCAACCCAGGTAACACGGAAAGTGAAGATTCTGTCGGGTTCCACCATCCTTTCAATGATTTTTGCTTTTTCAAATTCGGGGTGTTGATTGTAGACTTCTTCAATGGATTCCAACACTTCCTGAACAGCTTGCAGGTACTCTTTTTCGTGGCTGTATTTTGCCTCGAGAGTAGCCATTACTTCTTTTGCTTTCATGATAATGAATAATAATTTTTATTGTGTATAAGTGTGTTTCCTTATTTTATTTCCCAGGTACTCCCGCTGTGCAGCAGATCATCCATACAACGTATGGATGAGTTGTTTGCTATTTCAAGAACCTGATCTCTTACCATATCGTCATAGGTGCGGTCTTTTACTTTACGAATAACGCCCAGGGCAACGGGTAATTCAGGCCATTGCATTTCGCAAAGCATCATATGAATACCGTGGTTTTCTTCTTCTGCATTGTGTACAAGAATATCATCAGCTGTAATACCGTCCTGACCAATAGTAACCGCCTTAAGGCGTATTCCGTCCAGGATAAGCCCCTTGTCTTTGTTTTTACCAAAGATCATGGGCTGCCCGTGACGAAGCACAATAGTACGGTCCGCCCTGACTTCCCTGTCTGAAATCTCTGCGTGGGTTTTGTCGTTAAAAATCACACAATTTTGCATCACTTCCACCAGGGCGGTTCCGTCGTGTTTGGCTGCTTCTACAAGAATGTCCTGTGTCAGCTGAAGCTCTACGTCCAGTGTTCTGGCGAAAAACGTGCCGCGGGCTCCCATTACAAGAGCTCCGGGAATGAAAGGATGTTCAACGGTCCCGAAGGGCGATGTTTTGGTTACTGTGCCCCATTTTGAGGTGGGGGAGTATTGTCCTTTGGTCAGACCATATATACGGTTGTTGAACAAAACGATGTTGATGTCGATGTTTCTGCGGATCGCGTGGATGAGGTGGTTGCCCCCGATAGCCAGTGAGTCGCCGTCTCCGGTCATCTCCCATACGGAAAGTGTGGGATTGGCCACTTTAATTCCGGTGGCAATGGCGGCGGCCCGGCCGTGAATGCCATGGAAACCGTAGGTTTTCATATAATATGGGAACCGGGAAGAACACCCGATTCCTGAAACAAACACATAACGTTCGTGCGAATAACCCAGCGCCTCGGATACTTCAGGTAAGGCTCTTTGCACCGAGGCCAATACGGCGTGGTCCCCGCATCCGGGACACCACTTGACTTCTTGATCGGATTTGAAATCCTGAGGTGTGAACTTCATTATAGTATATTCTTTACTGCTTCTACAATCTCGGCCACAATAAAAGGCTGGCCCTGAACCTTATTATATTGCATGAATTGATATTGAGGGAACTTTGCTCTCAGGTAATTGGCAAACTGTCCGCTGTTCAATTCGCATACGATGATCTTTTTGAATTTTCCGAATATATCGGAAGTGTTGAGAGGTAACGGGCTAATGTAATCGAAGTGAGCCAGTGAAACGCTCTTGTTTTCTTTGTTCAACTGATCAATAGCGCTGAGCATATGACCGTAGGTGCCTCCCCAGCTGACAATAAGCACATCCGCATCCTGTTCTCCTATTACCTTTTGCAGAGGAATTTCCTGTGCGAGACGCTCAATTTTCTCGGCCCGTTCGGCTACCATTTGTTCGTGAACCAGAGGATCTGACGAAACGGCCCCTTTATGGTTTTTTTCCAGACCGCCTATACGATGCTCAAGATTGGGTGTTCCCGGAAGAGCCCAACGGCGTGCGAGTGTCTTTTCGTCGCGTTTGAAAGGGTAAAAAAAGGGCTCGTCCTGGGGCAGCGTATCAATGATAGGCGGATTGATGGCCGGGTAATCCTTCATCGATGGAATAAGCCAGGGCTCAGAACCGTTTCCCAGAAAACCTTCCGAAAGAAGGATTACCGGCATCATATATTCCAAAGCGTGTTTGGCGGCATAAAAGGCGGCATTGAAACAATGGGAAGGTGAGTGAGAGGCAATAATGGCAATAGGACATTCTCCGTTCCGTCCGTAAAGAGCCTGGTTAAGATCTGTCTGTTCCGTCTTGGTGGGGATTCCTGTAGAGGGGCCTGAGCGTTGTACATTAACGACAACAAGCGGCAACTCGGTAATAACGGCCAGTCCAAGCGCTTCTGACTTAAGCGAGAATCCTGGACCCGATGTGCTGGTAACGGCCAGACTTCCGGCATAGGATGCTCCAATGGAAGTACATATACCGGCAATCTCATCTTCGCATTGCAGTGTCTTGACACCCAGTTCCTTGTGAGCGGCCAGCTCTTCCAGAATGGCAGTAGCAGGGGTAATGGGATAAGAACCGCAGAACAACGGACGCCCCGATTTTTCCGATGCAGCCATGAGTCCCCAGGCGGTAGCCTGGTTGCCGTTGATGTTACGGTAGATTCCTTTTTTATGTTTTGGCGGCTGAATAAAATAGGTATCGGCAATAGCCTGGATGTTTCCGGCATAATTGAAACCGTCTTTCAGCACTTTTTTATTTATATCGACCAATAAAGGGTTTTTCTTGAATTTTTTCCGGAAGTATTCTTCTGTATAATTCAATGGCATGTTATACATGAAGAAACAAATACCAAGCGCGAACATGTTCTTGGAACGCAGAACCACTTTAGGATCCAGTCCGGAATCTTTCAGACTTTCACGGGTAAGGGAAGTAATGGGAGCATATACGACATTCATCTTCTTCATATCCAGTTCTTCAAAAGGATCTGATGTAAGGAAGCCGGCCTTTGCAATGCTTTTGGCATCGAAAGTGTCGATATCGACAATAATGGTCGCAGTGGGCTTGGCCCATTTGGCATTACACTTAAGTGCAGCCGGATTCATGGCTACCAGGACATCACAATAATCTCCCGGAGTGTGGATGGCGCAATTGCCTACGTGAACTTGAAATCCTGAAACGCCGGCAACAGTCCCTTGCGGGGCTCTTATCTCGGCAGGGAAATCAGGAAATGTAGATATTTCGTTTCCCAAAAGAGCCGAAGCATCGGCAAAAAGGGTTCCGGTCAATTGCATACCGTCGCCCGAATCTCCTGAGAAGCGAATTACTACATCCTGAACGTCAATTACTTTGTGTTGCATGAGACTAATTATATTGATTTGTAATTTAACACGGCAAATATAGGCAAAATAATAAGGGCCAGGGCCCTTATTAGTGATTATTTGTAACAAAAACGGTTTATCGTGATACTAACCTGTCGTCAAGCATCTTATTGTAGTCAGATAACGAGGTGACAAGTATGTTTTCGTATTCGCGCTGACCGGTACCGGCAGGGATAAGGTGACCACAAATTACGTTCTCCTTGAGGCCTTCCAGAGAGTCGCTTTTACCATATATAGCGGCTTCTGAAAGCACTTTGGTCGTTTCCTGGAACGAAGCGGCTGACATAAAACTGTTGGTCCGTAAGGCCGCACGGGTGATACCCTGGAGAACCTGATTTGAAGTGGCGGGCATAGCGTCCCTGGCTTCAACGGGTTTGAGGTCTTTGCGTTTGAGCGTAGAGTTTTCGTCCCTGAGTTTCCTTACAGTAGTTATTTGTCCGGCTTTAAAGTTTTGTGAATCTCCCGGATCTGTAACCACTTTCTTGTCAAAGATGAAATCGTTCTCCTGCATGAATTCCCATTTATCTACCAGTTGTTCGGGCAGGAACTTGGTGTCACCCGGATCTACAATCTCAACCTTGCGCATCATCTGACGTACAATAACTTCAAAATGCTTATCGTTAATGGTCACACCCTGGTTCCGGTATACGCTCTGGATTTCATTTACAATGTATTCCTGAACTTTTGTGGGACCTTGTATGGAAAGTATATCTGTAGGTGAGATGGCTCCTTCTGAAAGGGCCATACCTGCACGCACGAAATCGTTTTCCTGAACCAATATTTGTTTTGACAGGGGAACCAGGTATTTCTTCTCTTCACTGGTTTTGGAACGGATAATGATCTCACGGTTACCGCGTTTAATCTTGCCCATGAGCACTTCACCGTCAATTTCGGAAACAATGGCCGGGTTAGACGGGTTGCGGGCCTCGAACAATTCGGTTACACGGGGAAGACCTCCGGTGATGTCTCCGGATTTTCCGAATGCACGCGGGATTTTAACCAGGATATCACCCACTTTAACGCGCTGTTTCTCGTTGACCATAATATGTGCGCCAACGGGCAGGTTGTATTGTTTGAGTTCCAGGTCGCTATCCATAATGCGCAGGGTAGGGTTACGTGATTTGTCACGGCTTTCAATTATGACCTTGTCTTTATGCATAGAATATTCATCCGTTGCTTCTTCTCTGTAGGTCACTCCTTCTATAAGGTTGTCGAATGCCACGGACCCTTCAAACTCGGCAATGGTCACGGCGTTGTAGGAATCCCACTCGCATATTTTGTCCTTTTCCCTTACCTGGTCACCGTTCTTGAAATAAAGGATGGCACCGTAGGGAATGTCGTAGGAAGATAATGTAATGTGGGTGTTATTGTCCACAATGCGCATTTCGGCCGTACGTCCTATCACAATCTGCTGAGAGTCTCCGGATTCGGATATTTTGGTCAGTGTCTTTAAGTCGTCTATCTCGAGGGTACCATTGTAACGCGCAACAATCTCACTCTCCGATGTGCTGGTTGAGGCGGTACCTCCCTGGTGGAAAGTACGCAGCGTAAGCTGAGTGCCCGGTTCGCCAATGGATTGTGCGGCGATGACCCCGACAACTTCTCCTCTTTCGACCATACGTGCCGTTGCCAGGTTTCTGCCGTAACATTTGGCACAAACCCCCTTGCGCGATTCACAGGTCAAAACGCTTCTGATCTCAACCTGTTCAATGGGCAGCGAAGCAATCAGCTCGGCCACCGGTTCTGTGATCTCATCTCCGGATTCGACAATGATCTCACCGGTAAGCGGATTGTATACGTCGTGTACGCTGGTACGGCCGAGGATCCGGTCATAGAGCGATTCTACAACCTGGTCTTTGTTCTTGATGGCGGTAGCCACCAGGCCGCGCAACGTGCCGCAGTCTTCTTCGTTAATAATTACATCGTGTGATACGTCAACCAGACGGCGGGTAAGATATCCGGCATCGGCTGTCTTGAGGGCCGTGTCGGCCAGACCTTTACGGGCACCGTGAGTAGAAATGAAGTACTCGAGTACCGAGAGACCTTCCTTGAAGTTAGCCAGAATGGGGTTTTCAATGATTTCGGCGCTGGTGGAACCGGATTTCTGCGGTTTGGCCATAAGACCGCGCATACCCGAAAGCTGTTTGATCTGTGCCTTGGAACCGCGGGCACCCGAGTCGAGCATCATATAAATGGGATTAAAGCCCTGCTGGTCTTCCTTCAGCTGTTTCTCAAGGATATTGGTCAGTTTGACATTGACACGGGTCCATATGTCAAGCACTTTGTTATAACGTTCGTTGTTTGCAAGGAACCCGTTGTTGAAGTCGTTCATCACGCTTGCCACGTCTTTATATCCCTGATCAACGAGTACCTGTTTTTCGTTGGGAACGATCACATCGTCAAGGTTGAATGAAAGACCTCCGCGATAGGCCATGGTATAACCGATATTTTTGATATCATCGAGAAACAGCGAAGTTCTTGCTACACCCGTGGTTTTCAGCACCAGGTTGATAATATCGCGCAGTGACCGTTTGGTAAGCACTTCATTTACGAAGCCTACTTCTTCGGGAACTACCTGGTTAAAAATAACCCGTCCTACAGAAGTATCAACAATATTGCTTCCTGATGGATTATCATCCCTGGAAGAGCGTACAATGGTCTTAGGCAGCCTGACTTTGATCTTGGCATGCATGTCCACCACTTTCTCGTTATGGGCGATAATCACTTCTTCCGGGCTGTAAAATGTCATTCCTTCTCCTTTGGCATGGTTGCGCAGTTTGGTGATATAATACAGTCCGAGTACCATGTCTTGTGAAGGAACGGTAATAGGAGCGCCGTTAGCGGGGTTAAGAATATTGTGTGAACCGAGCATAAGCAGTTGTGCTTCCAGAATAGCTGCATTGCCCAGAGGAAGGTGAACGGCCATCTGGTCTCCGTCAAAGTCGGCGTTGAATGCCGTACAGGCCAGAGGGTGGAGCTGAATAGCCTTCCCTTCAATAAGTTTTGGCTGAAATGCCTGGATCCCCAGTCTGTGGAGGGTAGGGGCACGGTTGAGCAATACGGGATGGCCTTTCATTACGTTCTCCAGAATATCCCATATCATAGGGTCTTTACGGTCAACTATCTTTTTGGCCGATTTTACAGTTTTAACAATGCCGCGTTCAATAAGTTTCCTTATAATGAACGGTTTGTAGAGTTCGGCGGCCATGTCCTTGGGAAGCCCGCATTCATGCATTTGCAATTCGGGACCTACCACGATAACGGAACGGGCGGAATAGTCAACACGTTTACCAAGCAGGTTCTGGCGGAAACGGCCTTGTTTCCCTTTAAGGCTGTCGGACAGCGATTTAAGAGTACGATTGGCCTCTGTCTTAACGGCATTCGATTTGCGGGAATTATCGAACAGGGAATCGACGGCTTCCTGAAGCATACGTTTTTCGTTGCGCAGAATAACCTCGGGAGCTTTAATCTCGATAAGGCGTTTGAGACGGTTGTTGCGAATAATCACCCGGCGGTACAGGTCATTCAGGTCCGAGGTGGCAAACCGTCCCCCGTCGAGGGGTACCAGCGGCCGCAGATCGGGAGGAATCACCGGGATGACCTTCATGATCATCCACTCGGGTTTGTTGATCTCTTTTGAGTCACGAAAAGCTTCAACAACGTTCAGACGTTTGAGCGCTTCGGTCTTGCGCTGCTGGGATGTTTCAATGTCGGCCCTATGACGCAGGTCGTATGAAAGATCATCCAGATTTATACGGGTAAGAAGCTTGTATATGGCTTCTGCACCCATACCGGCGATGAATTTATTGGGATCCTCGTCGTCCAGCATCTGGTTCTCTCTGGGGAGGGTATCAATAATGTTAAGATATTCCTCTTCTGTGAGCAGGTCCAGTTCTTTTATGTCGTCCTTGGCCTTGATTCCGGGCTGGATGACAACGTAACGTTCATAGTAAATGATCCCCTCGAGTTTCTTGGAAGGGATACCCAGCAGGTACCCGATCTTGTTGGGAGTGGAACGGAAATACCATATATGGGCAATGGGAACCACCAGTGAGATATGTCCCATGCGTTCACGGCGCACTTTCTTCTCTGTAACTTCAACACCGCAGCGATCACAGGTGATACCGCGGTAACGTATCCTTTTGTATTTTCCGCAGTGACATTCGTAGTCTTTTGAAGGCCCGAATATACGTTCGCAGAACAAACCGTCACGTTCCGGCTTGTAGGTACGGTAATTTACTGTTTCAGGCTTGAGCACTTCCCCGTGAGACATTTCAAGTATCTCCTCGGGTGATGCAAGGCCTATGGTAATCTTATTGAAGTTGCTTTTTAACTTGCTATCTTTCTTATAAGCCATAATCAATTTTTTATTCCAGGTTAACGCTCAGACCTAAACCACGTAATTCGTGAAGCAATACGTTCAGGGATTCAGGAATACCCGGAGCGGGCATGGTGTCTCCCTTGACAATAGCTTCGTAAGCACGTGATCTTCCTACCACATCGTCCGATTTAACGGTAAGAATTTCCTGCAGAATGTTGGCGGCACCAAATGCCTCCAGGGCCCAGACTTCCATTTCTCCAAAACGTTGTCCCCCAAATTGGGCTTTACCTCCCAGGGGCTGTTGCGTGATGAGTGAGTAGGGACCAATGGAACGTGCGTGCATCTTATCATCAACCATGTGGCCGAGTTTAAGCATATAGATCACACCCACCGTAGCGGGCTGGTCAAAATAATCGCCGGTACCTCCGTCACGCAGGTAGGTTTTACCGAACTTGGGGACGCCGGCTTTGCTTGTGAATTCGGTGATTTCTTCCAGAGACGCTCCGTCAAAGATAGGTGTGGCAAACTGCGTTCCCAATTCTTTCCCTGCCCATCCGAGTACGGTTTCGTAGATCTGTCCCAGGTTCATACGAGAAGGCACACCCAGAGGGTTCAATACAACGTCAACTATTGTGCCGTCGTCAAGGAAAGGCATATCTTCGTCACGTACCACTTTGGCTACAATGCCTTTATTTCCGTGGCGTCCTGCCATCTTGTCTCCCACTCGGATTTTACGTTTCTTGGCAATATAGATCTTTGCCAGCTGCATAATGCCCGAAGGAAGTTCATCACCAATAGTAAGACTGTATTTTACACGTTTGAGCTCAGCATCCAGTTCTTTGTAAGCAATCAGGTAATTGTTTATAAGTTTCTTGATAAGCGTATTAATGTGTTTATCGTTGGTCCATTTGGTAGGATTCACATTCTCATAATCGAGACCGGAAAGCAATGCCCTGGTGAAAATCGTATCTTTGGTAATAATCTCGACGCCGTACAGATCTGAGATCCCCGGGGAGGCTTTCCCCTTGAGCAAAACTTCCATCTTGTCCAAAAATCTGTCCTTCAAAGCGTCAAAACGCAATTTAAAATTATCTTCTGCCTGTTGAACCTGCATCTTGGATATGGGTTTTATCTTTTTGGATCCCTCCTTCATGATGCGGGAGAACAGCCGTTTGTCTATTACGGTACCAAAAAGCGACGGCGAAGCCTTAAGAGAGGCATCCTTTACGTCACCGGCCTTGTCACCGAAGATGGCACGGAGCAGTTTCTCTTCCGGAGAAGGATCGCTTTCCCCCTTGGGAGTGATCTTTCCAATAAGAATATCTCCGGGTTCCACATAGGCTCCAACACGGATAATCCCGTTTTCATCGAGATTCCTGGTGGCTTCTTCACTGACGTTGGGAATATCGCTTGTGAGTTCTTCCATACCGCGTTTTGTGTCACGGACTTCCATAATGTACTCATCAACATGTATGGAGGTGAAGACATCTTCGCGGAGCATTCTTTCGGATAATACAATAGCGTCTTCAAAATTGTAGCCTTTCCATGGCATGAACGCCACCTTAAGGTTACGGCCAAGCGCCAGTTCTCCGTTCTGCGTCCCGTAGCCTTCTGTAAGGATCTGCCCGGGCACAACCTTTTGTCCTTTGCGTACAATAGGTCTCAGATTGACTGAGGTGTTTTGGTTTGTTTTGCGGTATATGGGAAGATTATAAACAGTGATATCGGCATTGAAGTTTACAAATTTCTCGTCATCTGTCTGTTCGTATTTTACATGTATTTCTTTGGCGTCCACAAATACGATTTCGCCCTTGCCTTCTGCCGTGATCTGGGTGCGGCTGTCGCGGATTACCGGGCCTTCAAGGCCGGTCCCGACGATAGGAGCTTCCGGACGGATGAGTGGTACAGCCTGCCGCATCATGTTAGATCCCATGAGTGCGCGGTTAGCGTCGTCGTGTTCCAGGAAAGGAATAAGAGAGGCGGCTATGGATGCGATCTGGTTGGGAGCAACGTCCATAAGGTGCACCTCATCTTTGGTCACTACGGGGTAATCCGCTTCGTAACGGCATTTGATACGTTCGTCAAGGATGTTACCGTCGTCATCGAGGTTAACGTTTGCCTGGGCCACCATCTGTTCCTCCTCCTCCTCGGCGCTCATATAAACATAGCCCTTGGCAGAAAGGTCAACGCGTCCCTGTTCCACTTTCCGGTACGGGGTCTCAATAAAGCCCAGGTCGTTGATCCTTGCGTAAACGCAAAGCGAAGAGATAAGGCCGATGTTTGGGCCTTCGGGTGTTTCAATGGGGCATAACCGTCCGTAGTGGGTATAGTGTACGTCACGGACTTCAAACCCTGCACGGTCCCTGGACAGACCTCCGGGACCCAATGCGGAAAGACGGCGTTTGTGCGTCATCTCGGCCAGCGGGTTTGTCTGGTCCATGAATTGTGACAGCTGTGATGTGCCAAAGAACGAGTTGATAACGGAAGACAAAGTCTTGGCGTTGATCAGATCTATTGGTGTGAAAACCTCGTTGTCACGAACATTCATCCTCTCCCTTATTGTGCGTGCCATACGGGAAAGACCCACGCTGAACTGATTGGCCAGCTGCTCACCTACGGTGCGGATGCGGCGGTTGCTCAAGTGATCTATATCGTCTACCAGGGCCTTTGAATTGATCAACTGGATCAGGTGGTTGATAATGGCAATAATATCTTCCTTGGTCAGGACCTTAATGTCAGGCGCCGTAGAAAGATTGAGTTTATGGTTAAGACGGTAACGTCCGACATCTCCCAAATCATAGCGTTTGGACGAGAAGAAGAGCTTATCAATAACGTCCATAGCCGTTGCTTCGTCTGGCGGTTCCGAGTTGCGAAGCTGCCTGTAGATGTATATAACGGCTTCCTTGGCCGAGTTGCAGGGATCTTTCTGCAGGGTGTTGTGGATAATGGCATAGTCTCCAATATTGGCATCTTCTTTATGCAACAATACCGTAGAGGCTCCGGAATCCAGGATAAGGTCTATATGCTCTTCTTCCAGGACGGTTTTGCGGTCGAGAATGATCTCATTACGTTCAATGGATACAACTTCTCCGGTATCTTCGTCTACGAAGTCTTCGATCCAGGATTTCAGAACACGTGCAGCCAGTTTTCTGCCCAGGTTCTTTTTAAGGTTAACGCGGTTAACCTTAACTTCATTTGCCAGTCCAAAGATCTCAAGGATATCTTTATCACCCTCGAACCCGATAGCACGGAGAAGGGTGGTCACCGGTAATTTTTTCTTTCTGTCAATGTAGGCGTACATCACGTTATTGATGTCCGTTGCGAATTCAATCCAGGAACCTTTGAACGGAATGATTCTGGCAGAATAGAGTTTAGTCCCGTTCGTGTGGATGCTTTGCCCGAAGAACACGCCGGGCGAACGGTGCAGCTGAGATACAACAATACGTTCGGAACCATTGATGACAAAAGTTCCGCGGGGCGTCATATAGGGAATGGTTCCAAGGTACACATCCTGAATGACGGTGTCAAAATCTTCGTGTTCGGGATCTGTACAATACAGTTTAAGTTTTGCTTTGAGGGGAACGCTATACGTAAGGCCCCTGTCCAGACATTCCTCAATGGAATAGCGTGGCGGGTCTACGAAATAATCAATAAACTCCAGAACAAAGTTATTGCGCGTGTCTGTAATGGGAAAGTTTTCCTGAAAAACTTTAAAAAGGCCCTCGTTTTTACGGTTTTCCGGTGTCGTTTCAAGCTGGAAAAAATCCTGAAACGATTTCAACTGAACTTCTAAAAAGTCCGGATGGTCCAGAAGAGTTTTTGAGGTTGCGAAGCTAATTCGCTGATTATTATATTTTTGAGACATTTTAAAAGGATTAGTTGAAAACAAACAATTTAACGACAAAAAGGCTTAGAACCCCGCGGGGTCCTAAACCTGGTCTCCGTTCCCGATTTCTACGGGAGTTTTGTTTATTTAATCTCAACTTCTCCGCCGGCTTCTTCAATCTGGGATTTCATCTGCTCAGCTTCGGCCTTGCTAATTTTTTCTTTAAGAGCCTTGGGAGCTCCGTCAACTAAATCTTTAGCTTCTTTCAGTCCAAGACCGGTGAGGTCTTTAACTACTTTGATAACTTGCAATTTAGCCTGTCCGGCCGATGTAAGTATAACATCAAATTGAGTTTGTTCAGCTTCGGCGGCGGGTCCGGCAGCAGCACCGGGAGCGGCAACGGCAACAGCAGCGGCTGCGGGCTCAATTCCGTACTCGTCTTTAAGGATGTTTGCTAATTCAATAGCTTCTTTAATGGTAAGATTAGCAATGGCTTCGGCCATTTGTTTCAATTCTGCCATGATTATTTTGTTTAAAATTGTTTTTACTTTTTTATTAATTATTATTCGCGTTCGGCAAGTGTTTGCACAATGCCAGCCACATTGCTTCCCGAGGAAGTAATGGCGGAAACAAGTTTCTGTGCGGGAGACAGGATAAGACCAACAATATCACTAATAAGTTGTTCACGGGATTTAATGTTAATGAGGGTATCCAATTGGTTTTCACCAACATATGCACATTCTTGAACAAGGGCTCCTTTAAGAACCGGTTTACCGTGTTCTGCACCAAACGATTTGATAAGTTTGGCAGGAGCGTTTACCGTTTCTGTAAACATAACGGCAGTCGAACCGGAAAGCACGGGAAAGAGCTGGGCAGCATCCTCAACGCCCGTTTGTTCCAGAGCGCGGCGGAGCAATGTGTTCTTTACTACAACCAGTTTAATATTTTGTGTAAAACATTCACGACGCAACATGGATGTCTTCTGGGCATTCATGCCTTCCAGATCTACCACATAGAAATTGGGAGTCAATGCCAGTTGTGCCGCTAAACTTTCAATTACAAGTACTTTTTTTTCTTTCTTCATAAATCTTAGTTTTATTCGGCAGCACTACCGGATTTTACATCAATACACAAACCGGGACCCATGGTAGTGGAAAGATAGATACTCTTCACATAGGTTCCTTTCAGAGCTTGCGGTTTTAGTTTTAATATGGTATTCAAAAACTCCTGGGCATTTTCCTGAAGGCTTCTGGCATCGAAAGACACCTTGCCAATGGATGAGTGGATAATTCCTGTTTTATCTACCTTAAAGTCTATTTTACCGGCTTTCACCTCGTTAACAGCTTTCCCTACCTCCATGGTTACGGTTCCGGTCTTGGGGTTGGGCATAAGGCCACGGGGTCCCAGGATACGGCCGATAGGGCCAATCTTAGCCATTACGGAAGGCGTACAGATAATGACATCAACATCTGTCCAGCCGCCTTTAATCTTTTCAATATATTCGTCCAGACCAACATGGTCGGCTCCGGCGGTTTTGGCTTCTTCTTCCTTATCGGGAGTACAGAGAACCAGCACACGTACTTGTTTCCCCGTTCCATGCGGAAGAGTTACCACGCCACGAACCATCTGGTTGGCTTTACGCGGATCAACACCTAAACGAACAGCCATATCTACTGAAGCATCGAACTTGGTAAAGCTTGTATCCTTTATCAATTCACATGCCTCTGGTAATTTATATTGTTTTCCGGGATCGACCTTGGCGTATACTACTTTTTGATTTTTAGTAAGTTTACTCATTTCTGCATGTAAGTTTAGTTAACATCTTGGGGAAACGTTCCAGAAACGGTAATACCCATACTGCGTGCAGTACCGGCAACCATACTCATGGCCGATTTCAAAGTGAAGGCATTCATGTCCTGCATCTTATCTTCGGCAATGGCACGGACCTGATCCCAGGTTACGGAAGCCACTTTCTTACGGTTGGGCTCCGCTGAACCACTGGTAATCTTGGCAGCTTCTTTCAACTGAACGGCAATAGGTGGCTGCTTAACGATAAATGTAAAAGATTTATCGCTGTAAACAGTAATGATGACCGGCAAGACTTTTCCTGCACGGTCCTGAGTCTGAGCATTGAATTTCTTGCAGAACTCCATTATGTTTACACCCTTTGATCCCAGGGCCGGCCCTACGGGGGGAGAAGGGTTGGCAGCGCCGCCCTTAATCTGTAATTTGATTAATCCGGCAATTTCTTTAGCCATAATGATAATTAGTTTATTCTTTTTCTACTTGAACAAAACCGAGCTCCAACAACGTTTTCCTTTCGAAGATCTTGATCATTACTTTCAGTTTCTTCTTATCTTCAATAATCTCTTCTACGGTTCCGTTGAATCCGTTGAAGGGACCGTCAATCACTTTGACTGCCTCTCCGACAAGATAGGGTGCAATGTTCTCTTCTTCTCTTTCAGCCTGTTCGTCTACACGTCCCAGGATCCTGTTGACCTCTGCCATACGTACTGGCACAGGGTCTCCGCCTTTCACGGCGCCGAGGAAACCCGATACGTGAGGAATGTTGCTGATAAGATGTTGGATTTCAGGGGTGAGCGCAGCCTCAATGAGGATGTATCCCGGATAGAAAATACGTTCCTTACTGATTTTTTTACCATTTTTGACCTGGTAGATCTTTTCAGTAGGGATTAAAACCTGAGATACATAGTCTTCCAGGCGCAAACGTTTGACCTCGTTGTCTATGTATTCTTTTGCTTTTTTTTCTTTTCCGCCGGCTGCTCTGACGACGTACCACTTCTTGGCAACTTCTGACATTTCTCTATATGATTAATAAAGGGCTTTATAGAGGAACTCCATAATGTTCCTGAAGGCAAAGTCCATTGCGAAAATCACAATAGCGAAAATTACAGATGCCACCATAACAATGATAGCGCTGTTCTGCAATTGACTCCATGAAGGCCAGCTTACCTTATGTACCAACTCGTTATAAGAGTCTTTAAAATACACTCCAATTTTGCTCATTGTTTATTTTATTACAACACATGGAGTTGGAAGCTTCTCCCGGTGTTGAGGTTAATAAATACGAAACCGTAACATCCCGTATTTGCAGGGGCAGAGCGATTCGAACGCCCATCAACGGTTTTGGAGACCGCTATTCTACCCTTGAACTATGCCCCTATCCTATAAAGGTTTAGCTGTTAATGCAGCTAAACCTGTTTGTTTTGAGTAAGCCGGATATCAGTCACCAATTTTGGTTATCTGACCGGCACCAACTGTACGTCCGCCTTCACGGATGGCAAAACGTAACCCTTCGTTCAAAGCTACGGGGTAGATCAGTTCCACATTGATGGAAACGTTGTCACCCGGCATAACCATATCAACGCCTTCGGGAAGCTGTACTTCACCGGTAACGTCAAGTGTACGGAGGAAGAATTGGGGACGGTACCTGTTATGGAACGGGGTGTGGCGTCCGCCTTCATCTTTTCTTAACACGTAAATCTCTGCGGAGAATTTCTTGTGGGGAGTAATAGTACCGGGACGGCAGATTACCTGTCCACGTTTTACGTCACTCTTGTCAATACCGCGAAGCAGAAGACCTACGTTGTCACCGGCTTCTCCTCTGTCGAGGATCTTACGGAACATTTCAACTCCCGTAACAACACTTGTTTTGGGCTTTTCACCAAGACCTACGATCTCAATCTGTTCACCGGTTTTGATAAGACCGGTTTCAATACGTCCGGTAGCAACGGTTCCACGACCGGTAATGGAGAAAATATCCTCTACAGGCATGATGAACGGTTTTTCGTTATCACGGATGGGAATAGGAATGTATGAGTCAACCACGTCCATCAGTTCCATGACTTTATCTTCCCATTGGGCTTCTCCGTTGAGAGCACCTAAAGCAGAGCCGCGGATAACGGGGGCGTTGTCGCCGTCAAAATTGTACTTGGAAAGCAGGTCACGTACTTCCAGTTCAACCAGGTCAAGCATCTCAGGGTCGTCAACCATGTCGCATTTGTTCAGGAAAACAACGATCTTGGGAACGTTCACCTGACGGGCCAGCAGCACGTGCTCATTGGTTTGGGGCATAGGACCGTCGGTGGCGGCTACAACAAGAATAGCGCCGTCCATTTGGGCAGCACCGGTAACCATGTTCTTAACGTAGTCGGCGTGTCCCGGACAGTCAACGTGAGCGTAGTGACGGTTTGCCGTTTGATATTCAACGTGAGATGTATTGATAGTAATACCGCGTTCTTTTTCTTCGGGTGCATTATCGATAGAATCGAATGAGCGGAATTCTGACAGGCCCTTCTTAGCCAATACCTGCGTGATAGCAGCAGTCAAAGTGGTTTTACCATGGTCAACGTGCCCGATGGTTCCGATGTTTACGTGGGGTTTATCCCTTTTGAACGTTTCTTTTGCCATAATTGAAAATAATTTAATAACTTAACATGAAAAATGAGCCGGTGATGAGATTTGAACTCATGACCTCTTCCTTACCAAGGAAGCGCTCTACCCCTGAGCTACACTGGCTTAATGCTTGATTAGAGCGGAAGACGAGGTTCGAACTCGCGACCCTCAGCTTGGAAGGCTGATGCTCTACCAACTGAGCTACTTCCGCGTAAGGTTGTGGGAGGGGCAGGATTCGAACCTACGAAGACGTGCGTCAGCAGATTTACAGTCTGCCCCAGTTGGCCACTTTGGTACCCTCCCTTTAATTCATACTGTCAAAAAACTTCTGAGCCGATAGAGGGATTCGAACCCACGACCTGCTGATTACAAATCAGCTGCTCTGACCAACTGAGCTACATCGGCAGATGTGCTAAAGAACTATCCCTCTATTTAGGAGCGGCAAAGATAAATGTTTTCTCCAAACTACCAAAAAAAATCTCATATTCTTCCTTCCGACAAAGCATTTACAATGGTTTCGGCATCGTATCCGCATTCGTGAAAAAGTTGTTTTGTCTTTCCCTGCTGAATGAAACGGTCGGGGATACCTAACCCGGTAACTTTTACGTTATTGTATCCGTGCGAAGCAACAAAGGCAGATACCGTGCTGTGGAGACCTCCAATCAGGCTTCCGTCTTCCAGGGTGTATATTCGGGAGAAGTGGCCGGCGACATATTCCAGGACTTCTTCGTCCACAGGTTTCAGGAACCGCATATCATAGTGTTGGACAAAAAGACCCGACTCCGCCAGCTTTGCAACAGCTGACGCACCCATGATACCGGCAGCCCCAATGCTTAACAGGGCAATTTTTTCGCCCTTACTCAGTAGCCTGGCTTTTCCGGGAGTCAGATAGGTAAAAGGCTTTTGCCAGTCCTTCATTCCCACTCCTGTTCCTCTGGGGTAGCGGATGCTTACGGCGCTGTAGCGGTTATCCTGTGCCGAGAAAAGCATATTTCTCAGTTCCAGTTCATCCATTGGAGCTGCGACCATAAGTCCCGGAATGCAGTTAAAATATGCCAGATCGAATGCTCCATGATGGGTAACGCCGTCTTCTCCTACCAAACCGCCCCTGTCAAGACAGAACACCACTTTCAGGTTCTGAATGGCTACATCGTGGATTACCGAATCGTAAGCCCGTTGCATAAAACTCGAATATATGTTGCAATAGGGTAGGAATCCGGCAGCGGCCATACCTGCGGAAAAAGTAACCGCATGTTGTTCTGCTATCCCTACGTCAAAACACCTGTCGGGCATTTCCTTCATCATTATATTCAGAGAGCAGCCGCTGGGCATGGCGGGTGTAACACCCACAATGGAGGGATTTGTTTTTGCCAGTTCGAGCAATGTATAACCAAATACGTCCTGAAACCGCACTTTTCCGGGTTTGTCCGGCTCCTGGTCGCTAATCCGCAACCCCGTTCTTGGATTGAACAGACCGGGGGCATGCCAGGTAGGCTGATCGTTTTCCGCCGGGGCGTATCCCTTGCCTTTAACCGTGTGAGCATGAAGCAATTTGGGACCCCGTATGGTTTTAAGCCGACGGAGTGTTCTAACAAGCTGAACGACGTCGTGACCTTCAACCGGCCCAAAATACCGAATACCCAGAGGCTGGAAAAATGTGCTGTCTTTTATAAAGAAACGTTTTAATGCTTTGACAGAGCCCTGAATGAAATCGCGAACGGCTCCGGCACCCAGTGCCGCCCAGGTGCGCTGTTTTAGTTTATTGTAACGGGCCGATGTAGTTACCTTGAGCAGGTAGTTGTGCAGTCCTCCCACGTTGGGATCGATGGACATCTGGTTGTCATTGAGAATAATAAGCATATTTGCCTGACTGCCTCCCGCATTGTTTAATCCTTCGTAAGCCAGACCGCCGGTAAGTGAACCGTCGCCTATGACGGCCACCACCTGCTCGTCGGAATGATTCAGAGCAGCTGCTGAGGCAAAACCCAATGCAGCCGATATGGAAGTGGAAGAATGGCCTGTACCAAAGGCATCGTAAGGGCTTTCAGTCATCTTTGGAAACCCGCTCAATCCGTGATAGCATCTGTTCTTCAGGAATTCTTTACGTCTTCCCGTAAGGATCTTATGTGCGTAGGACTGATGGCCTACATCCCAGATAATCTTATCTTTAGGAGCATCAAAGACATAATGAAGCGCAACGGTCAATTCAATTACGCCCAGACTGGCTCCAAGGTGGCCCGGATTCTTTGAACAGCATTCAGTAATATAGGTACGCAACTCCGCACAGAGAGGCTCCAGTTGGTCCAGACTTAATTTTTTCAAGTCAGACGGACTGTTAATTTGCTCCAGTAACGTATCCATTATTATACCCGGTTATTCCCTGACAATAGTTTGTCCCCTGTCGGGGCCCAGGGAAATGATCTTTATGGGTACGCCTACCGATTCTTCAATGAATCTGACGTAATTCATGAACTCAAAAGGCAATTCCTCTTCTGTACGCATGCCTTCAAGGCTTTTATGCCAGCCTTTGAATTCCTTGTACTCAGGAGTTATATCGGCATAAATGTCATAAGGAATCCTGTCGTATACTTCGCCGTTTATCCGGTACGCAGTGGCAATCTTAATGGAATCAAACTTGTCCAGCACATCTGCTTTCATCATGATGAGTTCGGTAACCCCGTTAAGAATAACAGCATATTTAAGGGCGACAAGATCCAGCCATCCGGTACGTCTGGGCCTGCCGGTGGTGGCTCCGAATTCCCTGCCTTCCCTGCGTAGTCGCTCGCCTGTCTCATCAAAAAGTTCCGTAGGGAACGGTCCGCTTCCAACACGTGTACAGTATGCCTTGAAGATACCGTATACTTTTCCGATATGAGTGGGAGCAGCCCCGAGTCCGGTGCAGACGCCGGCACAGGTTGTAGACGATGAGGTTACAAAGGGATATGAACCGAAATCTATGTCCAGTAGCGAGCCCTGGGCTCCTTCCGCAAGAACCCGCTTGTGTTGGTTCAGGCAGTCATTTATATAATATTCCCCGTCAATCAGACGGAACCCTTTCATATATTCTACGGCCTGCATCCATTTGTCAAGATCCATGTTGGGATCGTATTGATAATCGAACTGGCGAAGAAAGGCAATATGTTTTGTTTTGAGCGTATTGAACCTCTCCAGAAAATCGGGAGTAAGAATATCTCCCGCCCGTAACCCGTTTCGCCCTGTCTTGTCCATGTAGGCAGGGCCTATTCCCCTGAGTGTGGAGCCTATCTTTGACGAACCTTTGGAATGTTCGCTGGCTGCATCTATAATACGGTGTGTAGGCAGAATAAGATGCGTCCTTTTTGAGATTATCAGACGGTCTTTCACCGGAATACCCAATGCTTCTATAGCCAGGCATTCTTCCTGAAAGACTATAGGATCGAGCACCACTCCGTTGCCAATGAGGTTCATGGTGTTATTGCGGAAAACACCCGAAGGAACGGAGTGAAGAACAAAAGATTTTCCTTCAAACTGAAGTGAATGGCCGGCATTGGGACCACCCTGGAAACGGGCGATCACCGGGTACACTTCTGCCAGAAAATCAACTATTTTCCCTTTTCCTTCATCTCCCCACTGGAGCCCTAAAACTACATCTATATTCATATTATTTATAATAGGATAATCTGTTTTGTATTGCACGACAAAAGTACTACAAATTTTGCAGAATAGACTTATTATTCTACCTTAGTGAACATTTTGGCTGAAACCGGGCACTTATTAATCTGATTACATAAAATGAATAAAACCGTGATTCTATTGAGGGATAAAGCAGTTGTACGCTGGAGTATGCTTGTCCTTTTGTCTTTAATGATGTTTTTCGCCTACATGTTCGTAGACGTTCTTTCTCCTTTAAAAAGTATGTTGGAAACGACCAGGGGATGGACCTCCGAAAATTTCGGGACCGTCACCGGAGCTGAGTACTTTCTGAACGTATTTGTCCTCTTTCTCATATTCGCAGGTATTATACTCGACAAGATGGGAGTGCGCTTTACCGCTATTCTTTCTGCTTTGGTGATGATTGCCGGAGCCAGTCTTAAGTATTACGCTGTCAGCAATGCTTTCATTGGATCGGGGATTGAGACCTGGCTTAACTCCTGGTGGGTTTCTCTACCCGGATCGGCCAAACTGGCCTCCCTTGGTTTTATGATCTTTGGGTGTGGCGTTGAAATGGCAGGTGTCACCGTATCTAAAGGGATCGTAAAATGGTTTAAAGGGAAAGAACTTGCCCTTGCCATGGGGCTTGAAATGGCTATTGCCCGTCTGGGTGTTTTTGCTGTATTCAGGATATCACCCAGAATTGCTGAAAGAATAGGTAACGTGGGTGCGCCCGTGCTGCTGTGTCTTGTTTTTCTGATTATCGGTCTGTTGGTTGTAAGTATTTATTTCTTCTACGATAAAAAACTTGAAAAACAGATGGGCGATTCAGGTGAAGAACCAGAGGAAGAATTCAAAGTCAGCGATATAGGCAAGCTGTTCTCCAGTAAGACCTTCCTTATTGTGGCCGGTCTTTGTGTGCTGTATTATTCAGCCATTTTCCCCTTCCAGAAATTTGCCGCCAATATGTTGGAATGCCGTCTTGGCATTTCTGCCACGGCAGCCAGCGATATTTTCTCGTTGTTTCCCCTCGGAGCCATGGTTCTGACCCCACTTCTGGGCGCTTTTCTTGACAATAAAGGTAAAGGGGCGACAATGCTTATTATAGGTGCCGTCCTTATGTGCTGCTGTCACCTTGTTTTTGCGCTGGTCCCGGAGGCATATTTCACCCCGTTCATTGCCTACGCTGCCATTGTTGTTCTGGGCATAAGTTTCTCGCTCGTTCCCGCTGCGCTCTGGCCTTCGGTTCCCAAGCTGGTTGAAAACAGGTACCTGGGGTCTGCCTATTCTGTGATCTTTTGGATCCAGAATATGGGCCTTTGGGCTTTCCCGCTCATTATCGGGAACGTGCTGGCAAAAACAAATGAAGGCGTGGCCAATCCGCTCGATTATGATTATACGGTACCTATGCTTATTTTCGCCTCGCTGGGTGTATTGGCGTTCTTCCTCGGGTTCTGGCTTAAAGCAGAGGACCGTAAGAAAGGATACGGACTGGAGTTGCCCAATATTAAGAAAAAATAGCAACTGATGAATAAGGTGATCAAACTGTTGAAAGACAGTGCATGGGCACGCTGGATTGTCCTTTTGTGCCTGTCTCTGCCAATGTTCGCCTCGTATTTCTTTGATGACCAGTTTACCACAATAGGGCATATATTCAAGAATCCTGCGATACTTGATCTGGCGTGGACATCGGGTGATTACGGAATGTACGGAGGCGCTTATTCTCTTTTGTGCGTATGGGGCGGTCTGGTCATTTGCGGCATGTTACTTGATAAGTGGGGTGTCCGTTTTACGGGCACCCTTTTTATCTGCCTGATGGTGGGAGGTGCTGCGATAGTTCTCTACGGCATATCAGAAAGTTTCAATAACAGTGCTTTTTACACGTTACTCGGCGGTCTGTTTGAAAAACCGTCTCTTGCGCTGGCCTATGCGGGTTGTGCTGTCTTTGGTTTGGGCAGTGAAATTGCAGGAGTGGCGGTTACAAGATCCATCGCCAAGTGGTTCAGGGGAAAAGAAATGGCTCTTGCCATGGGGCTTCAGCTGGCTCTTGCCCGTCTGGGTACGGCTACCGCACTTATTGTTGTTCCGCGGATCGTCAACATAGATGTTTCTTATATTTCTTTTTCGGAAACCGCAAAGCCGGCTTTGGTCGGGTTTATCCTGCTTATGTGCGGTATGTTGGTCTGGGCTGTGTTTATTGCCATGGACAAAAAATACGACAGGCAGGCTGCCGAGGAAGCTTTAAGGAACGAACAACCGATCTCAAAAGAAGACAAGTTCAAGTTCTCTGATATATTTAAGGTGCTTGGAAATAAGCATTATATTCTTATCTCGTTGCTGTGCGTGTTCTTTTATGCTTGTATCATTTCATTCAGACGTTTTGCCACTTCCATTATCATTCCCCGCTTTGGTATTGAAAGTGACATTGCCTCGATTATGGTGGCAATGATACCTTTCTGCACTATGATCTTTACACCGGTTTTCGGATCCCTGGTAGATATCAGGGGACGTGCAACCCGGCTGATGATTATCGGATCTTTTCTGGTACTTGCCGCTCACCTTATCATAGCCTTTGCCCCCGGACTTCCTTCGTTCGGTTACCTGGGTATCGCTCTTCTCGGAGTAGGCTATTCCCTGGTACCCGCTGCCATGTGGCCTTCGGTTCCCAAAATCATTCCGGAGAAGAACCTTGGTACGGCCTATTCACTTATATACTGGATACAGAACATGGGCATGCTCGTGGTCCCCATATTTGTAGGTAAGATCATTGAAAAAACTCCCGACGAAATAGTAGCGGCGGTTCGGGCAGAATACCTGTTTATTGGACTGGCTGTCGTAGCTGTGATTGTGTCTTTTATCCTGAGCCGTTCTTCGGATAATAATCCGCATCTTAGATTAGATGTCCCCAACAAGGAAAAGAAGGTAAAAAAGTAAATCAGAAGGGGAGATCGTCCGCTTCGTCTGCCGGACCCGAAACGGGAAAGTTATCCTGTCGGTCCGCAGAAACGGAAGGCCCCTGTGAGTTACGCGGGGAATATCCCGAAACCTGGCCCGGTTGCTGGGCAGATAAAGCGGTCTGATTGTCGCTGCGTCTGCCCAGTAGTTGCATATTGTCCGCAACAATTTCAGTGGTATAGCGTTTCTGTCCGTTTTGGTCTTCCCAGCTGCGGGAACGTATTTTTCCTTCTATATAGATTTGTGAGCCTTTTTTTACAAAACGCTCCGCTACGTCGGCCAGACCACGCCATAGTACAATCGTATGCCATTCCGTCTGTTCCTTATTCTCTCCGTTCCGGTCTTTATATCTTTCAGTAGTGGCCAGCGTTACCGTAGCAACAGCCGTCCCGTTTTCCAGGTGGCGTATTTCAGGATCTTTCCCCACATTCCCAATGAGCATGACTTTGTTTAACATAATCTTTCCTTTAATAGTTTAAAAAAGTAAAAATACAATCTTTTTTACAAATTCAGAAGGGCTCTCATTGCCTTCAGGCAGGGTGATTCTCCGGTCAGAATCTCAAAACCCCTGACAGCCTGATGATAGAGCCAGAAGGTACCTCCCAGATATTTCATTCCGGATTCTTCGGCCGTTTCTTTAAGCGGGGCGTTCGTATAAGAAGCATCGAGCACCAGATGGTACTGACGGAAACCCAGGCCGATGCTTTTTTCTTTTTCCCACGGAATTGTATTTACCACAAGAGCACATTTTTTCAGCAGGGATGGAACCTCTGTCAATGGCGCGATACTCCCTCCGTACGTCCTGTTGGCCATGAATACGGTGGCTCCGGCCTTTTCAAGGCCCCATGCGGCGGCTTTTCCCGCTCCTCCTGTTCCAATAACCAAAACCGGCTCGTCTTTTAATCCGGCACCGGCTTCCCTGAAGCTTTCCACTACTCCGCAATGATCTGTATTGTAAGCCTCCCAGCCTTTTCCCCTGTTGAGAATCAGGTTGGTAGCGCCTATTGCCGTCACGGCTTCATCTTTTATTGCGGCAAAACGGGCAAAAGCCGCTTTGAAGGGCATGGTTACGTTTCCGCCCTGCAGTCCCATAGATTGTACAAGTTCCCAGGCAGTTTCAGCTGCTGAAACCTCCAGGCGGCCATAGGTGCGTTCGGGAGCATGAGGATAAGCCGCCCTGAACAGGGCGGGACTCAGGCTGTTTTGTACGGGATTGCCTATAATGGCAAAAGGTCCTGCGTTCATTTATTACGTTGTCTGACAATTTCAAAACAAAGCACGGCCGTGGCAACCGAAACGTTCAGCGAATCAATCCGGCCGCGCATGGGGATCTTGATGTTCAGGTCTGCCCTGGTTCTCCAGAAAGGGCTTAACCCTTTATCTTCGGTGCCCATGACTACGGCAATGGGGCCGGAATAATCTGCCTGATGATAGAGCCGGTCAGACTGACAATTGGCGGCCACAATACCAATATGGCGGGAAGACAGCCATGCACAGGCAGTTTCGGAAGAACAGGGGATGGTAGGAACGCTGAACAGGCATCCCAGAGAGGCCCGGATAATATTGGGATTATAAATGTCAGTAAGCGGATCACAAACCAGAACGGCATCCGCGGCAACGGCATCTGCTGTGCGTAGTACAGCCCCCAGATTTCCCGGTTTTTCTACCGATTCCAGTACAATAATCAGCGGATTTTCTTTTAGTGGAATTTGCTCCGGAGAAAGATCCCTGCTATGCATGAGGGCAACAATACCTTCTGTTGTGCCGCGGTAGGCCAGCTTGTCGTAAATGCGCGGATCAAGCTCTTCTACAGGAAAGGAGTTCTGTTTTAGGGGAAGCACACTAAACGGGTTGCGTAGAATCGCAGGACAATAATAAAGTTCACTTATGCTGTAGCCGCTTTGCAGTGCAATGTTCAGCTCCCTGATCCCCTCAATCACAAATATCCCTTCTTCCCTGCGTTTCCTGGACTTTTCCATTAGCAGGGCAATCTGCCTGACCCGGGGATTTTGTGCCGATGTGATCATATCATTCGGGTCGCATCTGAGGGAAAAACAAAACGTCCTGAATACTCGGAGAATCGGTCATTAGCATGCACAGACGGTCAATGCCTATGCCCATGCCGGAAGTGGGCGGCATACCAAATTCAAGGGCACGTACAAAATCCATGTCAATAAACATAGCCTCGTCATCTCCCTTTTCCTTAAGTTTAAGCTGGTCTTTGAAGCGTTCCAGCTGATCTACGGGATCATTCAGTTCGGAGTAGGCATTAGCCAGCTCTCTCCCGTTGACAAAAAGTTCAAACCGCTCTGTCAGAGAGGGGTTCTCCCTGTGTTTTTTTGTAAGGGGAGAAGTTTCCCTGGGGTAATCAATGATGAAAGTAGGCTGAATAAGGTGCTCTTCACAGAAAGCCCCAAAGAGTTCCTCAATAAGTTTGCCCTTGCCCATCGACGGGGTAACAGGAACCTTCAGTTCGTTGCATGTTTTTCGCAATGCGTCCTCTTCCATTTCGGAAACGTCCACACCGGCGTATTTTTTTATGGCATCGAGCATGGAAATTCTCGGATAAGGACTTTTGAAGTCAATGAGCTTTCCTCCCAGGGATACCTGTGTGGTGCCGTGAAGGTCCATGGCAACTCTTTCGAGCATCTTTTCCGTAAATTGCATCATCCAGAAATAATCCTTGTAGGCAACGTATATTTCCAGAACGGTGAATTCCGGATTGTGTGTGCGGTCCATGCCTTCGTTCCGGAAGTCTTTGGCAAATTCATAAACCCCCGGAAAGCCTCCGACAATAAGTTTTTTCAGGTATAGTTCATTGGCTATTCGCATGTACAGGGGAATGTTGAGTGCATTGTGGTGCGTGACGAATGGCCTGGCGTTGGCCCCACCGGGGATATTCTGAAGGATGGGAGTTTCTACTTCCAGGTATCCGTACTCGTTAAAAAACTGCCTCATGGTATTAACAATCCGGGTACGTTTAATGAACGTGTCTCTTACCTGCGGATTTACAATCAGGTCTAAATACCTCATACGATAACGCTGTTCGGGATCTGTAAAGGCATCATAGGTTTGTCCTTCTTTTTCTTTGACGATGGGCAGTACGCGGAGGGATTTGCTCAGCAGGGTAAATTCTTTGGCATGGATGGTAAGTTCCCCCGTCTGGGTGATGAACGTGTATCCTTTTATTCCCACAATGTCACCTATGTCGAGCAATTTTTTGAATACCGTATTGTACAGGGTTTTGTCCTCGGTCGGGCAAATATCGTCCCGTTTAAGATATACCTGTATGCGGCCCGTGTGGTCCTGAATAACCATGAACGAGGCGGCTCCCATGATGCGACGGCTCATGATGCGACCGGCCACGGTAACGTTCGGATAATTATTTTTTTCGGCATCGAAGCCGGACAAAATCTCTTCTGCGGTAGTGTCTACAGGATATTCTGCGGCAGGATACGGGTCAATGCCCAGATTTTCAATTTCCTTTAACGCATTTCTTCTGATCTGTTCTTGTTCACTTAGGTGCGTGTTTTCCATATTTTTAACTTTCAAAACATACAAAAGTAATTATTTTTTTACAGCTGAAAGGTTAATTTCTTATCTTTGAAAGATTATTATGGCAATAGATAAGAGATGGATCGTAAAAGAGCCTGGAAACCCCGCGCTGGTAAGGCAATTGGCTTCTGACCTGGGCGTAGACCATTCTTTAGCCAATCTGCTGGTACAAAGAAACATCAAAACATTCGAAGAGGCAAAAACTTTCTTTCGTCCTCAATTGGAAAACCTCTACGATCCTTATCTGATGAAAGATATGGATAAGGCGGTGGAGCGGTTGGACCGGGCTGTTAAAGAAGGGGAGAAGATCCTCGTTTACGGAGATTACGATGTAGATGGTACCACGGCAGTGGCCCTTGTGTATTCTTTTCTTCGCAGAGAAACTCCCATGGTATCTTACTATATTCCAGACCGGTATACAGAAGGTTACGGCATCTCTTATATCGGGATTGATGCCGCTGCAGAAGACGGTTGCACCCTGATGATCGCACTCGATTGCGGTATAAAAGCGATTGATAAGGTAGAATACGCACGGAGCAAGGGGATAGATTTTATTATCTGCGACCACCATCTTCCCGCTGAAAAACTTCCAGTGGCTGTTGCCGTGCTGGATCCCAAAAGGGCAGACTGTCATTATCCGTTCGATGAATTGAGCGGATGCGGCGTTGGATTCAAGTTTATGCAGGCTTATTGCATACATCGGGGTATTCCTTTAACGGAGCTTTATCCTTATCTTGACCTGCTGGTAGTCAGCATAGCTTCTGATCTGGTCTCCATTACCGGAGAGAATCGTATTTTAGCGCATTTTGGCTTAAAACAATTGAACGAGGCGCCCAGAAAAGGCCTTTTATCAATTATCAAACTGGCCGGACTGGAAAAACACCAGATTACCGTGGATGACATTGTCTTTAAAATCGGACCCAGGATAAACGCGGCCGGTCGTATGGAGTCCGGGAAAATGGCCGTTGACCTTCTTATCTCCCGTACCGACGATGCTGCACGGGAAATAGGACATACCATAAACGACCATAACGATGACCGGAAGAATATAGATCGCAGGATCACACAGGAAGCGATAGCTATGGTCATGGAAATACCCGACCTGGAAAACAAAAAATCTACCGTCGTATATAATCCCAAATGGCATAAAGGCGTTGTGGGAATTGTGGCTTCCAGATTGGTTGAGAATTATTACCGTCCTACTGTCGTTCTTACCCAGTCTAACGGGTTTATAACCGGCTCGGCCAGGAGTATTCCCGGCTTCGATCTGTATGAAGCCATTGAGAGCTGCAGCGACCTGCTGGAAAATTTCGGAGGGCATATGTATGCGGCCGGCCTCACCATGAGTGAGGGGCACTACGATGAATTTTGCCGGCGCTTTGAGGCCATTGTAGCCGAAAAGGTATCTGACGACATGCTTACTCCGCTGGTAAGCATAGACACATACCTTGACTTCAAACAGATCACACCCAAATTTTTCAGGCTGCTTAAACAATTCCAGCCTTTCGGCCCGGGAAACCTTTCACCGGTTTTTGTCACAGAGAATGTCTATGATAACGGGAACGGCAGGAAGGTGGGGACCGATTCGGGACATCTTAAACTGGAACTGATTCAGGAAGACGAGCCATACAGACCCATTTCGGCTATTGCCTTTAATCAGAGCGAGCATTTTGAGCATATGCACAACGGCAATCCGGTGGATATATGTTATTCGGTAGCAGAAAATTATTACCGGGGGATAGCCAATATTCAGCTTCGCATTAAAGACATCAAGAAAAGAGACGAGATCGTATAGCCCCCGTTACAGAAGTGTCATCTGTACGGCGTCCTCATCGTGAAATTCAATGGGATTTTCCGGCCCTGAAGATACAGACCCTTCGGATACCGGTCCGTCCAGTTCAAATTCAAGATCTTCACCCTGATTTTCGTTTTGGTTTTCTTCTTCTTTTACGAGAGGTTCAATAAACTCAATTTTGTCAACCTGGAATGTGGTGATCCGTTTTCCCTTGGCACGAAAACTCTTGTCGCCAATGAATTCTGCTACGTCAATGATTTCGGCAGGCCGTTTTTCATGTTTTCCTCCAAAGGTGACGCGGATTCTGGGGTATTTATCCTGTGAAAGTGCCACCAGGGAGGAATCGGCCGAATCTCCGATAAATGATTGCGCCTGTCCCTCGGATATTTCAAAACGAAAGCGTTTCAGGTAGAAAGCTTTTGCCTCACCCTCATAATAAACCGCACTGAATATTTTATCCTGGTCAAGTTTTTCTATATGCAGCAATTCTTCCTGATAGCGGTTACTCAGGTCGTAGTTGGTGGTGTAGAAAGTTCCTTTGCGGTTGACCGCCAGGATATTTTCTCCGTTGGTAAATTCTCCCAGGAAGAGGCCCCGTTCGTCTGCAGAGAGTCTTTGAATATCTGCATCGAACCATATTTTCTGGCCGCCGAGGGTAGAAATACCCTTGTCTTTGAGGGTGATCTTCTGGATTGCATAACGGCTTAACATATTTCCCCGGCTGGATCGTCCCTTGATGGCCAGTTGCTGGAAAGAATACTCGAAAATAAGTTTTTTCAGTTTAGGCCTTGCTTTTAGAAATATTTTAATGATCTCTGCCTCTCCGTTGGGATTGGCCGTGAACCAGAGTACCTGGGAGCCTTCCCTGCCCTGTGTCAGGTCATACTCTTTGTCGCGCGTTACCCCGCTCACGGGAAAACGTTTTACGAAAACATTCCCGTTTTTGCCATCTCGGTATGCAGCATTATAAATGGTACGGTTGTCTTTTTTCTTGAAGATTCCGGCATATATGATGTCTTTTCCCACGTAGAGCTTATCTGCGATCTTACGCACCGAATAGGTACCGTTGCGAAGAAATACAATCACTTCGTCCAGGTCGGAGCAGTCGCATACATATTCAGCTTTTTCGTCTTTCTTCAGATCCGTTCCCACAAAACCTTCTTCTCTGTTTACGTACAGTTTACTGTTGGCAATGATCACTTTGGCGGCTTCTATGGTCTCGAATCCGGTAATTTCCGTTCTGCGTGGGAACCGGTCGCCGTATTTTTTCTTCAGTCTGAGAAAATAATCTATGGTATATTCGGTCAGGTGTGACAGGTTGTATTCTACGCTGCTCATCTCCTGGTCAAGTGCCCTTATGTGTTCCTCGGCTTTTTTTATGTCAAACTTTGATATTTTTCTTACAGGTTTTTCTACCAGACGGTTCACATCGTCTGCAATTATTGGGCGCCGGAGCCTGTCCTGGAATATAAGCAATGCGCCGTATACGTCTTTGAGTTGAGTTTCCCATGTCCTGGCGTCGTTTTCCAATGTTCTGTAGACTTTTTCTTCAAAAAAGATTTTTTCCAGGGAGGAAAAATGCCACTCGTCTTCCAGTTCGGCCATGCGGATCTCCAATTCCATTTTCAACAGGGAGCGGGTACGTTCCGTGTTGTAACGGAGGATTTCCTCCACGCTCACTATACAGGGCTTACCGTCGGCAATGACACATGTATCGGGTGAAATGCTTACTTCGCATTTGGTAAAGGCATATAAGGCATCAATTGTTTTGTCGGGCGACACATCGTTGGCCAGGTGGATGAGAATCTCCACATTTGCTGCTGTGTTGTCATCTATTTTACGGATTTTGATCTTCCCTTTTTCATTGGCCAGAACAATAGATTTTATGACCGATTCGGTATTTTGTCCGTAAGGGATCTCTGTTATGGCAAGCGTTTTCTTATCTGTTTTTACAATCCTTGCCCTTACTTTTACCCGGCTGGTTTTTCCTCCCACTCCTCCGTTATAGCCCGAGCAGTCCATAAGGCCTCCGGTGATGAAGTCGGGGTAGAGCACAAAATCTTCTCCCCTCAGGTATTTAACAGAGGCATCAAGTAATTCGTTGAAGTTGTGGGGAAGGATCTTTGTGGCCAGTCCCACGGCTATACCTTCGGCTCCCTGTGCAAGCAGGAGGGGGAATTTCACGGGGAGGGCCTCAGGTTCCTGATTGCGACCGTCGTAGGAGGGAACCCAGGCGGTGGTTTTGGGATTAAAGACCACGTCGAGGGCAAACTTGCTCAGGCGTGCCTCTATATACCTGGGAGCGGCGGCTGAATCTCCGGTAAGTATATTGCCCCAGTTTCCCTGAGCGTCTATGAGCAATTCTTTCTGTCCCAGCTGAACCAGAGCATCTCCAATGGACGCGTCTCCGTGAGGATGGAATTGCATGGTATGACCTATGATATTGGCTACTTTGTTGTAACGGCCGTCCTCCATCCGCTTCATGGAGTGAAGGATACGCCGCTGGACCGGTTTGAGACCGTCGGTAATGTGCGGAACGGCGCGCTCAAGGATCACATAGGACGAGTATTCCAGGTACCAGTCTTTGTACATTCCGGTAAGACGATACTTTTTATCACCCTCTTCGCTTAAAATCCTGAGATACCTCAGTTGGTCTTCACTCATCATAATGGATTAATCTCCCACCATCCTTAAATTGTTAACAATGAATTCCCTTCTTTCCGGAGTGTTGTCTCCCATATAGAATTTCAGGAGTTCGGGCAGCCTGTCGTCCTTGTCCAGTCCGACTTTGTCAAGACGAATGTTTTCGCCAATGAATTCCTTAAACTCATCGGGAGAAATCTCGCCCAACCCTTTAAAACGTGTTATTTCGGGGTTAGGACCCAGTTCCGCGATGGCTTTTTCTTTTTCAGGATCTGAGTAACAATACCTCGTTTCTTTTTTGTTCCTTACTCTGAAAAGAGGCGTTTGAAGAATATATATGTGACCGTGTCTTACCAGCTCGGGAAAGAACTGAAGGAAAAAGCTCAGCAGAAGCATCCGGATATGCATCCCGTCGGGATCGGCATCGGTGGCAATGATGATCTTATTATAACGCAGGTTGTCCAGATCGTCTTCAATATTGAGTGCAGCCTGGAGCAGATTGAATTCTTCGTTGGTGTACACTACCTGTTTTGTGAGTCCGAATGTGTTCTCCGGTTTTCCCCGCAGGCTGAATACCGCCTGAATGTTAGGGTTTCTGCTTTTTGTGATGGATCCGCTGGCAGAATCACCTTCGGTTATGAAGATCATAGTCTGGTCTGCATCGGCATGTTTATCTGTGAAATGAATACGGCAATCCCTCAGTTTCCTGTTATGAAGGCTAATCTTGCGGGCGTTTTCCTTCGCTTTTTTGCGCACTATGCCCACGGCCTTGCGTTCCTTCTCGTTTTCTATGATCTTTTTTAGCAGGATCTCTGCGGTTGCCGGGTTCTTATGCAGGTAATTGTCCAGTTGTTCTTTAACAAAATCACCAATAAAGCTTCTGATGGACGGCCCCCCGGGCCCTATCTCTTTGGAATCGAGTATGGTTTTTGTCTGGTTGGCAAATTTGGGTTCTATTAGTCGAATGCTTATGGCCCCGACAATGGATTGACGCACATCGGACGGTTCAAAATCGCGTTTATAAAACTCTTTGATGGTACGCGCAATGGCTTCACGGAATACCGAAAGGTGTATGCCTCCCTGCGAAGTGTTCTGTCCGTTGGCAAAAGACATAATGCTTTCGCCCGTATCGTTGGAATGGGTGATCACCATTTCTATGTCGGTCCCGGAAAGATGGATGGGCGGATAAAGCGGTTCGTCCGATAAGCTGTCATTTACCAGGTCAAGGAGCCCGTTTTTAGAAATAAAATCGGTGCCATTTAGCTGCAATTTGAGTCCTTTGTTCAGATAGGCATAATGCTTGAGCATCTGCTCTACAAATTCCGCATGTATGATATATTTTGGGAACAGTTCCGGATCTGGCGAAAAACGGACCAGCGTGCCGTTCTTTTCGGGAGGAACTTCTTTTTCTCCTTCTTCCAGGAGAATACCTTTGGAAAACCGTCCAAACCGGCTTTTGCCGTCGCGGAACGATTCAATATAAAACGAAGTGGACATGGCATTTACAGCCTTCAGACCAACTCCGTTAAGCCCTACGGATTTTTGGAAAGCCTCGTTGTCGTACTTGGCACCGGTATTCATCTTGTTGGCCGAATCGATAACCTTACCGAACGGTATACCGCGCCCATAATCCCTGACAGATATCTGGTCGTTCTCAATGGTAACGGTAATGCATCTGCCGTTGCCCATGGCAAATTCATCAATAGAATTGTCTATAACTTCTTTGATAAGCACATATAGACCGTCATCGGGAGTGCTCCCGTCACCGGATTTTCCGATATACATTCCAGGGCGCAGGCGAATGTGTTCATTCCACTCCAGAGTCTGGAAATTCTCTTCTGTATAAGTATTGGCAGGATTTGGCATACGGGGCACAAAGATAAAAAAAAGTGGGCCGAGTGCAAATTTCTTGACGGTCCTGAAAGTTGTACTATATTTGCAGTTCGTTTTATATTATATAAATAGGTATGTCACGAATTGAAGGGCATGTATCACAAATAATTGGGCCTGTTGTAGACGTTGTTTTTCAGGCAGTGCAGAATGACAGGATTATTTTGCCGGCCATACACGAGGCACTGGAAATTCCCCGTCCGGACGGTCGGGTTTTGGTAGTAGAAGTACAACAGCATCTGGGAGATAATACAGTTCGTACAGTTGCCATGGATGCCACCGACGGACTTTCGCGCGGTGTAATGGTAAAAACCACAGGAAAGTGTATTACTATGCCCAGCGGGGACCAGGTGAGAGGCCGTCTGATGAATGTAACGGGAGAAGCCATTGACGGTATGAGGCTGCTTAGTAAGGATACAGGCGCCAGTCCCATTCACAGGGAGCCTCCCAGATTTGAAGACCTGACCACTTCCAGGGAAGTGTTGTTCACGGGAATAAAAGTCATTGACCTGCTTGAACCGTATTTAAAAGGCGGTAAGATAGGTCTTTTTGGCGGTGCCGGCGTTGGTAAAACCGTGATTATCATGGAGTTGATTAATAATATTGCCAAAAAGCATAACGGATTTTCGGTTTTTGCCGGGGTAGGCGAACGAACCCGTGAAGGGAACGACTTGTTGCGTGAAATGATAGAATCGGGTGTTATCCGTTACGGCGAGGAGTTTAAGAAAAGTATGGAGGCCGGGCACTGGGACTTATCAAAAGTCGATTACAACGATGTGGCCAAATCCCAGGCAACTCTCGTGTTCGGACAGATGAACGAACCCCCGGGGGCACGTGCTTCCGTAGCATTGAGCGGACTGACCGTAGCTGAAGCTATCCGTGACAGCGGTAGCGGGTCTAAGGATATTCTGCTTTTTATTGACAATATTTTTCGTTTTACCCAGGCCGGATCTGAAGTATCTGCACTGTTGGGGCGTATGCCTTCCGCCGTAGGATATCAGCCGACTCTGGCCACCGAAATGGGCGTTATGCAGGAACGGATCACTTCCACAAAAAACGGATCCATCACTTCCGTCCAGGCAGTGTATGTCCCGGCGGACGACTTGACAGACCCGGCGCCTGCCACTACTTTCAGTCACCTGGATGCCACAACCGTTTTGTCCAGAAAAATTACTGAGATGGGTATCTACCCGGCCGTTGATCCTCTGGATTCCACTTCACGTATTCTGGATCCGCTAATTGTAGGGGAAGAACATTATAAAACAGCTCAGCGTGTTAAACAGATCCTGCAGCGCAATAAGGAGTTACAGGATATTATTTCTATCCTGGGCCTGGAAGAATTATCGGAAGAAGACCGTGTTACGGTAAACAGGGCAAGACGTGTCCAGCGATTCCTTTCACAGCCTTTTACCGTTGCCGAACAATATACAGGTGTTCCCGGTGTGATGGTTTCCATAGAAGATTGTATTAAAGGATTTAATATGATCATAGACGGTGAGGTGGACCATCTTCCCGAGAACGCTTTTCTCAATGTAGGAACCATTGAGGATGCTATTGAGAAAGGGAAACAGCTGCTGACACAGAATGAAAACTGATGAGATATATCTTCAGGTGATTTCTCCGGACAAGGTGATTTTCCAGGGAAATGTATCTTTAGTGAGATTTCCCGGAAAAGAAAGTCCTTTTGTGATACTGAGGGATCATGCCCCAATAATGGCGTTGCTCGATAAAGGGGTTATATCTTATGAAAGTCTGCAGGGGGAGGGGCAAATTCCTGTGATAACCGGATTTGTCCAGGTAAAAGATAACAGGGCGTATGCCTGTGTTAAACAGAACGAAAACATCTAAGAACCAATTGTTATGACAAAGAAGTTTTTATTGATACTTTCCGTGTTCATATTGGTTGTAGGCGGCGGATGGGGTCTGCTTATGTATTTTTTCATCCCCGGATGGTGGTTCTCCGCATATCCGGTCATCCCGCTGACGTTCCTTCTTATAGGTCTGCTGGAAATCTTTCTGGTACACAGGAGAGGAGGTAATGGGCACAAAGTGCTCAACAGTATGCTTATACAACGTCTTATCCGTTGGGGCATTGTGTTGACCGTGCTGCTCCTGCTGATTAAAATGGCGCAGCCTCCCAAGGTCTCTTTTATTGTGAGCTTTATGATGATGTATATGATATATGCGGTCATTGAAATTGTATTTGTATCAAGGATTGTAAAGAAAAAAGATGCGAAGGACAAATAGACTATATGCATGGCTTCTTTTATGTCTTTTTCTGATCCTGGGGCAACCTGTAATCGCCCGGGAAAAGAAAGAGAGGCCTCCCGTTGATGTAAGGGAGCTTATTATGGGGCATCTGAAAGATACCTATGAATGGCATTTCTTTACCATCGGCGAGAAAGATATTGTGTTGCCTCTTCCCGTTATAGTGCGCAGCCGTGAAAGAGGCTGGTTTGTGTTTATGTCATCCCGGCTGGAAGAACAGCCTGAATACAAAGGTTTTTATTATGCTTCCGGAGGTATTTCCGACGGTAAGATTGTGGAACGAAACTCAGCCGGCAAGGAGGTGCGACCCTTTGACATTTCCATCACAAAAGATGTTCTGGCTCTGTTTGTTGCCTGCGGATTGATGATCTGGTTAGTCCTGAGTACGGCGGCCTGGTACAAAAAAAGGAATGCACGGGGGACAGAAGACGAAGTGCCGGCGGGTTTTAAAGGATTTCTGGAACTGTTCATTATGGATGTACACGATAATATCATCAAGAAATGCATTGGAAAAGATTACAGGCGATATGCCCCGTATCTGCTGACTGCCTTCTTTTTTATTTTCTTTAACAATGTTCTTGGTCTGATCCCCATTTTCCCCGAGGGAGCTAACCTTACAGGAAATATTGCCGTTACACTTGTTTTGGCGCTTTTTACCTTCATTGCCGTGAATGTTTTCGGAAACAAGGCGTACTGGAAAGATATCCTGTGGCCCGAAGTTCCCTTATTTCTTAAGGCTCCGCTTCCTATTATGCCTGTTATTGAGTTTTTTGGAATTCTCACCAAACCAATGGCTCTGACCATACGTCTTTTTGCTAACATTTTTGCAGGGCATTGCATTATACTGGCCCTGACTTCACTAATTTTCCTGACTGTCGCCATGGGACCGGTTATTAGCGGATCTATGACGGTGGTGTCGGTACTGTTTTCCATTTTTATGTTATGTCTGGAATTATTGGTTGCCTATATCCAGTCTTATGTGTTTACCATGCTCTCGGCCGTATTCATTGGCATGTCCTGCCAGGAGCATCACGGAGAAAAAAAGGCAAAGATCATTGAATAACAACTTAATATTTTATAACTTATTAATCTTTTATATCATGTTACTTTTTACTATGTTACAGGCAGCTGTTGCCAGTGCTGATTTTGCCAGAATGGGGGCTGCCCTTGCTGCTGCTATGGTGGTTTTTGGTGCTGCAATGGGTATTAGCCGCATTGGGAGTTCTGCACTCGAGGCCATTGCCCGTCAGCCCGAAGCCGCCGACGGAATCCGTATGTCAATGATCATCATTGGGGCTTTGGTGGAAGGTGTTTCGCTTTTTGCCATCATTGTCTGTCTTTTGGTAGCCCTTTAGCCGATCTGCCGTTATGGACCTGATGATACCGGATTCAGGACTATTGTTCTGGATGTTCATATCTTTCGCAATCCTTTTCTTTATCCTGGCCAAATTCGGCTGGCCTGTGATCACCGGCATGGTGGAGAGACGTAAGGAAAGAATAGATAAGGCTTTGGCCGAGGCAGCCGAAGCCCGTCTGCTTTTGGCCACTTTGAAACAACAAGGAGATGAATTGCTGAAAGAGGCGCAGGAAGAACATACAAAAATGATGGTACAGACGTCTGAATTACGCACTCAAATAATAATGGAGGCAAGGGAGGCTGCAACTGCCGAAGGCCGCATGATACTTGAACAGGCCAGATGCCGGATTGCTGAGGAAAAAGATGCCGCCATGCAGGAGCTTCGGGTTTACGTTGCAACCCTTGCCGTAGACGTGGCCGAGAAGATCCTTCGTCAACAACTGGATTCCGGGGCCAAACAGACCGATCTGATTAATCGGCTTATAGATGAAACTGTTAAACCAAGGGCATAGCGTAGTATGAATTCAGGTCTTATTGCTGCCAGGTATGCGGGTGCTTTGCTCGACTTTGCCAATTCAAGGAGCGAAGCACATAGTGTATATATCAGAATGAAGAGCCTGGCCAATCATTACCTGCAATTGCCCGATCTGAAAAAGACAGTTGAAAACCGTGTTATTCCGTCTGACCGGAGGGTCGCACTGCTCTTGCAGGCCTCTTTGACAGAACAGGGAAAAGAGGATGCAGCCGGTGAAATCCTTTCACGGTTCTTTGAACTTGTTTTAGTACGGAAACGTGAAGAGTTACTGTGTTCGGTATGTTTTCAGTATATGGACCTGTTCAGAAAAGCAAACCGCATGGTGTGCGGAGTGCTCACGACGGCAGTTCCGGTAGATGAACAGATTGCCGGACGATTAAAACATCTGATTGCCGGCGACGGGGCTCGTGATGTGGAACTGGAGGTCAGACAGGATCCCGCAATTATAGGAGGATTTACCCTGGAGATAGATATGAATATTTTGGATGCCTCAGTGGCGGCCCGTTTAAAAAGGGTTCGTTATGCGTTGGGAATTATTAAATAAAAAAAGATAAATATGTCAGAGATCATTAAACCGGCAGAAGTCTCGGAAGTGTTGCGGATGCAATTGGCAGGGCTGGACAACAGTGTTGAATTCGAGGAAAAAGGTTTTGTCCTTCAGGTGAGTGACGGGGTGGTCCGTATTTACGGATTGTTCAATGCCGAGGCAAATGAGCTGTTGGAGTTTGACAATGGGATGAAGGCCATTGTCATGAACCTCGAAGAAGATAACGTAGGAGCCGTGTTGCTGGGCGCAACGGATCTCATAAAAGAAGGAGATACCGTAAAGCGCACCGGCCGTATTGCCGGAATATCCGTGAGCGAAAAAATGATGGGACGGGTGATAAACCCACTGGGAGAGCCCATAGACGGGAAAGGTCATATTGGCGGAGAGTCTATTGAAATGCCCCTTGAGCGAAAAGCTCCCGGTGTCATCTTCAGGCAACCTGTGACAGAGCCGCTTCAGACAGGTATTAAAGCCATTGACGCCATGATCCCCATTGGCAGGGGGCAGCGCGAACTGATAATAGGTGACCGACAGACGGGAAAAACATCCATTGCCCTGGACACTATTATTAACCAGAGAAACAATTATCTGGAAGGGAATCCGGTGTATTGCATCTACGTGGCCATTGGACAAAAAGGTTCTACGGTCGCTTCTATTGTGAACGAGCTGGAAAAATACGGAGCCATGGATTATACCGTTGTGATTGCCGCTACAGCGGCAGATCCCGCCGCACTTCAGTATTTTGCCCCCTTTGCAGGGGCCGCCATAGGGGAGTATTTCCGTGATACGGGGCGTCATGCACTGGTAGTTTACGACGACCTGTCCAAACAGGCTGTGGCTTACCGTGAAGTGTCCCTGATCCTGAGAAGGCCTTCCGGACGTGAAGCCTATCCCGGCGATGTTTTCTATCTTCATTCAAGACTTTTGGAAAGAGCTGCCAAGATCATTAGACAGGACGAGGTGGCCTCCCAAATGAATGACCTTCCGGAAACCCTTAAGAAAAAAGTCAGGGGAGGCGGTTCGCTTACTGCATTACCGGTGATTGAAACACAGGCCGGTGACGTCTCGGCATATATTCCCACCAACGTGATTTCTATCACTGACGGACAGATTTTCCTCGATACCGATCTGTTTAATCAGGGGAACAGGCCTGCGATAAATGTGGGGATTTCCGTATCGCGTGTGGGTGGAAATGCCCAACTGAAGGCCATGAAGCAAGTGGCCGGTACGCTTAAGATTGACCAGGCGCAGTTCCGGGAATTGGAAGCCTTCTCACAATTCGGAGGTGATATGGATCCCATGACGGCCCAGGTTATTGATAAAGGACAGAAGAATACAAAGCTGCTGGTACAGAAACAGTTCTGCCCCATGCCAGTTGAGCATCAGATTGCTGTTCTGTTCTGCGGCACACAGGGGCTCCTGAAAAAAATCCCTTTGGCCAAAATCCAGACTTTCGAAGAATTATTTCTTCAAACCCTTGAGACAACGTACCGCAGGGATGTCCTGGACAAACTGAAACAAGGTGTCATTGACAACGATATAATGAGTACGTTAAAAAAAGTAGCATTGCAGATTAAACCGTAAGCGTATGTCCTCGCTTAAAGAAGTAAAAAGGCGGATTAATTCCATCAAAAGCACCCGGAAGATCACATCTGCCATGCAGATGGTCTCCTCTGCCAAATTGCATCAGGCACAGACGGCACTTGCCGATATGCTGCCTTATGAGGAGCGCCTTAACTATATGTTGGTGTCATTTATTCATGAAGAGAAATACCTTCATGCTCACGGTTATCCCGGTGGCCTTGCGCCCCTCAAACAATCTCCTTATGTTAAGTTAAGGGATATAAAAAAGGTCGCGATAATTGTGATAACATCCAACTCCGGTCTTTGTGGAGCCTATAACGAACATATGGAAAAATACCTGCATATTGTTTTGAAGGAATATGAACAGATTCCACGGTCCGACATTACCATTTATCCCATTGGTCAAAAGATCGCCAATGTGACGCTTTCAACCGGATGCAATGTTTGCCAGTACTTCATAGACCTGGCAATTGATCCCACATACCAGTCGTGTTCCCGCCTTTCAAGAAAACTGGGCATGGAATATATGAGGGGCTCGGTGGACAAAGTGGAATTGCTCTACCATCATTTCAAGAATATCGGGGTACAACAAATACGAAGAGAACGGTTTCTTCCGTTTGACTATGAGAGCGTCAAGGAAACCAATCCTTCGTATGGACGCGAATTGAAAGGCAAACAGGGGCTGGTTGTCCCGCAGGAGACGTTTTCGGCACAGGAGCAGGACCCCGAATATTACTGTGGCTACCTCTTTGAACCCTCCAGGCAGGAGCTGATAGACTACCTGCTGCCCAATGTGTTGCGTTTTCAGCTTTTCAGGGCCATTCTGGATTCGAATGCTTCTGAACATGCGGCACGTACAATGGCAATGAAGATTGCCACGGACAATGCCGACGATCTGATAGATGATCTGACAGTTCAGTACAACAAAAGCCGTCAACAGGCCATTACAAACGAATTACTGGATATTGCCGGAGGTGCCGTGAAGTGAATAATATAATATATAACTAAACAGAAAAGGCGTCTGAAAAAGACGCCTTTTCTGTTATACTCCCCGCATTTTTTCTTTGGCTTTTTTCAGGTTCTCCTTGAGGACATCGACTCCGGTAAGAATAGCTTCTTCGAAAGTGGTACAATTCCTTTCCGCGATCAGTTCGCTTCCGGGTACCTTTACCCTGATGCTGGCCTTTTTGTTTTCCGGCCCCGGAACTAATGATAGAGTCACTTCAATCCCAATAATGGCATCAAAGAATTTGTCAAGTTTGCCAACTTTCTCGTCAATAAAATCAAGTAATTTTTTGTCGGCATTGAATTTCACGGATTCTACTCTAATGTCCATAATAAACCTCCATTTTTTAATGATTATAGCTGTCTTTGGGCCTTATCAGGCCCGGGGATGTGCTTTTTCGTACGTTTTTTTAAGGGTTTCAAATGAGTTGTGTGTATAAACCTGCGTTGCGGCAAGGGAAGAATGGCCAAGCAATTCTTTGATACAGTTCAGATCTGCGCCTCTGTTCAGCAGATGGGTTGCCAGTGAATGACGTAACACATGGGGCGACTTCTTTCCTGTGAAGCACGGGGCAAAAGATAGCTGGGAATGGACCATTTTGCTTATTGTTGTAAGTGGCACAGGGCTCCCGTCCTTCCGGCAGAAAAGCCACGGTGAATCCACTTTTCTTTCTTTGATATATAACAGCAAATCCCGGACCAGAGAAGCGTTCAGCGGGATGTCCCGTTCTTTATTTCCCTTGCCCTTCACGCGCAGCATATTCCGTGAGCTATCAAGGTCGTTTAACGTAATGCCGGCAAGCTCTGCACGCCTTATTCCGGTTGAATACAATACATAGACCATCATGTCTGACTGTGACCGGTTCTCAGTGTTCTTGTCCAGCCATTCGTTCAGACAGGATTCGGTATAGAACTCGGGCAGCCGGCTGGCTTTCTTTGGTCTGATGAGCAGTTTAAGGGGATTGTCTTCCATCCGGTTAGTACGGACCAGGTAATTGCAAAATGAACTTAATGCCGAAAGCCGCTGATATACGGTCGCCGGTTTTAAGCCTTTTTCGAGAAGATAGCCGGTGTAGGAACGAAGTTCGGAAAGAGTGACCTGTTGCATTGAGTTGCCGGCTTCCGGCAGATCTATATAGGTGTAAAAGTCAGAAATCGCTTGATTGTAAATCACGAGCGTGCGTGGAGAATAGCGTTTCTGAACCCTCAGGAATTCTATGAATTCTTCCCTTTCCACCATATGCAAATATAAAAAAAAACGAGGATTATTCCTCGTTTATTTGCATATGCTGTTTATATACGGCTTTCTTTTTTTGATCTCTCATCCTAACAGAAGGTTTTTCAAAAGTCTGGCGACTCCGGAGCTCACGGATGATCCCGGTTTTCTCGAATTTACGTTTAAATTTCTTTAAAGCGCGTTCTATGTTTTCGCCTTCTTTTATTGGTACAATAATCATATATACAGACACCTCCTTTTGTTACGGGGTGCAAAAGTAGATAAAAAAATGGTAAATCAAAGCTTAAACCCTATATTTGTGGGCAAATTTTTGAAAATATCGGAAATATATGCATATAGAAGATATTCCACAGCAAATTCCCGCGACACGACCATACGATCCCGGGATCAGTCATGCGCCCAAAAGAAAAGATATCCTTACCAGGGAAGAAAAGAAACTTGCCCTGGCGAATGCACTCCGGTATTTTCCAAAAGAGCAGCATCGTTTTCTTGCGCCTGAATTTGCAGAAGAATTAAAACAATACGGCCGTATTTATATGTACCGGTACAGGCCGAAGGAAAATATTTCTGCCGGGAGTATAGACAAGTATCCTGCCCGCTGTGTGGAAGCTGCAGCCATTATGCTGATGATCAACAATAACCTGGACGTTGCGGTAGCACAACATCCCTATGAACTTATCACCTACGGGGGAAACGGGGCTGTTTTTCAGAACTGGGCACAATACAGGCTCTGTATGCAGTACCTTTCAGAAATGACAGATGAGCAAACACTTGTACTGTATTCCGGTCATCCCCTGGGCCTATTCCCGTCTTCAAAACAGGCGCCAAGGCTGATCATTACCAATGGTATGGTTATCCCCAATTATTCGTCTCCGGACCATTGGGAAAAATTCAACGCCCTGGGTGTATCACAGTACGGTCAGATGACGGCCGGCTCGTTTATGTATATAGGCCCCCAAGGGATAGTTCATGGCACCACAATTACTATTTTAAATGCCGCCCGTATGCACGGAGCTCCCGGAACTAAGGGGAAGCTGTTTGTTTCCAGTGGCCTTGGAGGCATGTCCGGAGCTCAGCCCAAAGCAGCCCGAATTGCCGGTGTGGTGGGAGTGGTTGCCGAGATCAATCCAAAAGCTACCCGCAAGCGTTATGAACAGGGCTGGGTGGATGAAATATTCGAAGACCTTGATCTGTTAACTGATCGTATAAGGAAAGCCAAAAATAACGGCGAGGCGGTTTCTTTGGCCTATTCCGGAAATATAGTGGACCTGTGGGAGAAGCTGGCCAAAAGCGATATTACCGTGGATCTTGGTTCGGATCAGACCAGTCTGCACAATCCCTGGGCGGGAGGGTATTACCCTGCAGGTATATCTTTTGAAGAATCCAACCGTATGATGACGGACAGTCCGGAAGCTTTTAAAGCGGCTGTTCAGGAAAGTCTGCGCCGACAGGTATGTGCCATAAATAAGCTTGCTTCCCGGGGAATGTATTTCTTTGATTACGGAAATGCCTTTTTGCTGGAAGCATCAAGAGCCGGAGCCGATCTGATGAAACACGACGGTACGTTCCGTTACCCTTCTTATGTACAGGACATCATGGGCCCGCTGTATTTCGATTACGGATTTGGTCCTTATCGCTGGGTTTGTACTTCATCGCTGCCTGAAGACCTGGCCAAAACGGATCGCATTGCGACCCGGGTGCTTGAAGACTTGTTGAAAGAGGCTCCTGCAGAAATACAAGATCAGCTAAAAGACAATATACACTGGATAAAGGAAGCCGGGAAAAACAAACTGGTTGTGGGTTCGCAGGCCCGGATTCTTTATGCCGATGCACAAGGCCGGATAGAGATCGCTCTGAGAATGAATGAAGCCATACGGAAAGGCAGCATAAAAGCGCCAATTGTGCTTGGCCGCGATCACCACGATGTCTCCGGGACCGATTCCCCTTACAGAGAAACATCCAATATTTACGACGGATCTTCCTTTACTGCCGATATGGCCGTACATAATGTCATTGGTGATGCGTTCAGGGGCGCCACCTGGGTTTCGCTGCACAACGGAGGCGGCGTAGGCTGGGGCGAGGTGATCAACGGCGGCTTTGGGATGGTCATAGACGGCAGCCCCGAGGCCGACAACAGGATACGGAACATGCTTTTTTGGGATGTGAACAATGGAATAGCGCGACGTGCCTGGGCCAGGAATTCCGGTGCAATGACTGCCATTAAACGGGCTATGGAAGCACATCCTTTGTTGAAAGTTACTTTACCGTCGCTTGCAGACAGCCAGGTGCTTGACTGTATCGAATAATCTTTACCACAAAATATATTATGACAGAGAAATTGTTTACCGAATTTCCTCCTGTTTCTACTCAAGAGTGGGAAACCCAGATAATCCGGGACCTGAAAGGTGCCGATTATGAGAAGAAACTCGTATGGAAAACACTTGAAGGCTTTTCCGTTCGGCCCTACTACAGAACGGAAGACCTTAAAGATCTTCCCTATTTGAATACGCTCCCCGGAGAGTTCCCTTACTTAAGGGGAACAAAAACTGTAAATGACTGGCTAATCCACCAGACGTTCCATGCAACGGGCCGGTATGCTCAGGCTAACCGGGAAGCCCATTCCGCCCTTGACCGCGGTTTGGAATCCGTCGGATTCCGGTTTAAAGAAAACTACGCTGTCTCTTTTGACGACATAAAGGTTTTACTTAATGGTATTTACCTTCCTGCTGTTGAGATCTCTTTTGAGCATTGCGGCACTTCACGTACAGATATTTTGGATGCTTTTATTAAATACGTTCAGGATAATAAAATAGACCCCGGGCAAGTAAGAGCCCGTTTTGATTTTGATCCGCTCGGCCGCTCAATGGACGGAGATATGTCATTGGAAGACAGCTTATCCCGTTTGGCAGAATGTATTGAAAAAGTAAAAGATTTTCCTTTGCTACGGATAATCTCTGTTTCCGGATATGCTATTCATGAAAAGGGATCGGGTATTGTTCAGGAGCTGGCTTTTGCGCTGGCCCTTGCCAGTGAATATGTTCAGCGTTTGGCCGCAAAAGGGGTGAACTCTTCCGTGGCTGCTGCTGCCATTCAGTTTCATTTTGCTGTGGGTTCCAACTATTTTATGGAAATAGCCAAATTCCGTGCCGGGCGCATGTTTTGGGCCTTACAACTCAAGGAGATGGGCATTACCTCTCCCGATAAATGCCGGATGCATGTCCATGCGGTCACCAGTCCCTGGAACCAGACGATATATGATATGTATGTTAATCTGTTGCGGGGAACCACCCAGGCTATGTCTGCAGCAATAGCCGGAGTGGACTCACTCGAAGTCCTTTCTTTTGACAGTGCACTGCGTGATTCCGATCCGTTCAGCCGGCGTCTTGCCAGAAATATTCAGATCATTCTCAAAGAAGAAGCGCATTTCAATAAAGTGGCCGATCCCGCTGCCGGTTCGTACTATGTAGAAAACCTGACGGCGTTGATTTTTGGAGCGGCAAAGGAACTATTCTCTCAGACTCTGGAGAGGGGTGGATACACCGGCGCATACCAATCGGGCTGGATTCCCTCGCTCATTGAAGAGACAGCCGCTCTGCGCATGCGTAACATAGCCACACGAAAGGAGATATTGTTAGGAGTAAACCAGTATCCGGATTTTACCGAAAAAGCGCCCCGCGGGCTTTCTATGGAAATATTGGAAAAAACGACACGAGGTGCTACCGCTTTTGAAAAAATGAGGTTTAGGACGGAGCTTTCCGGATTATATCCAAAAGCCTTTATGCTCACTTTCGGGAACCTGGCCATGTGCCGTGCCAGGGCCCAGTTTGCCTCGAACTTCTTTGCTGTGGCCGGAATAGAAATTATAGATAATAATAAATTTGCTTCCATTGAAGAAGGAGTCCGGGCAGCTTTGGCATCCGGAGCTCAAATAGTAGTTGCCTGCTCTTCGGATGAGGAATATGCTCAGGCTGTTCCTCAGATCGCAGAAGGACTTGGCGGCAAGGTTATTTTAGTGGTTGCCGGAGAACCTGCCTGCAAAGAAGAACTTATTGCCCGGGGAATTACCCATTTTATAAGTGTCAGGAGCAATGTCCTTGAAACGCTTTCACAATACCAACAAGAATTAGGAATATGAAAACATATTATACAGCCGCCGATCTGTCAAATATGGAGCACCTGGAATATGCGGCGGGTATTCCTCCTTTCCTCAGGGGCCCTTACAGCACAATGTACGTACAGAAACCCTGGACCATCCGTCAATATGCCGGATTCTCCACCGCGGAAGAATCGAATGCGTTTTACCGCAGGAACCTGGCGGCCGGACAGAAAGGCCTGTCTGTTGCCTTTGATCTGGCGACCCATCGCGGATACGACGCAGACCATCCCCGTGTTGTGGGCGATGTGGGAAAAGCCGGCGTAAGTATTTGTTCGGTGGAAGACATGAAAGTATTGTTCAACCAGATTCCCCTGAACAAAATGTCCGTTTCCATGACAATGAACGGAGCCGTATTGCCCGTCCTGGCCTTTTATATTGTTGCCGGGCTGGAACAGGGTGCCACGCTGGAAGAGCTGACGGGAACCATTCAGAATGATATTCTTAAAGAATTTATGGTGCGAAACACCTATATCTATCCGCCGGAATTTTCCATGCGTATCATAGGCGATATCTTCTCCTATACCGCCAGGAACATGCCAAAATTCAACTCCATATCCATATCGGGCTATCATATGCAGGAAGCCGGTGCAACGAGTGAAATTGAAATGGCTTATACTTTGGCAGACGGCCTGGAATACCTCCGGACCGGAGTAAATGCCGGAATGAGCGTAGATGATTTTGCCCCCAGATTGTCTTTCTTTTGGGCAATAGGCATGAACCACTTTACGGAAATTGCCAAAATGCGCGCAGCCCGTATGATATGGGCCAAACTGGTCAACGGATTCAACCCCAGAAACCCAAAATCGCTTTCTCTGCGGACGCATTGCCAGACATCGGGCTGGTCGCTTACCGAGCAGGATCCTTTTAACAACATATCCCGGACCTGTATTGAGGCCATGGCGGCTGCGTTGGGACACACCCAAAGCCTGCACACCAATGCATTGGACGAAGCTATTGCGCTGCCCACCGATTTCTCGGCACGTATTGCCCGTAACACTCAGATCTATATCCAGGAAGAGACACAGGTCTGCCGGGGTATTGACCCGTGGGCCGGTTCCTATTACGTAGAAAGCCTTACCCACGAAATGGCTCACAAAGCCTGGGAGCTTATTCGGGAAGTGGAAGGTCTGGGCGGTATGGCAAAGGCTATTGAAACAGGTATTCCAAAGCTGAGGATAGAAGAAGCGGCTGCCCGTACTCAGGCACGTATAGATTCGGGGGCCGAAACCGTGGTGGGAGTAAACAAATACCGTTTGGAAAAAGAAGATCCCATTGAAATATTAGACGTCGACAACACTAAGGTACGTCTGTCACAGGTGGCACGCCTGCAGGAACTCAGGGCAAACCGCGATTCACAAAAAGTGGGAGAGTGCCTTACTGCCATTACCCATGCGGTACAGACCGGGACGGGAAACCTGCTGGCTCTTGCCGTTGAAGCGGCTAAAAACCGGGCCACGCTGGGCGAGATATCGGATGCCTGCGAAAAGGTTGTAGGACGTTATAAAGCAGTAATACGTATGAACACAGGAGTTTATTCATCTGAGGTGAAGGACGATTCCGATTTTAACAAAGCCAAAGCATTGGCCTCCGGATTTGCCGCAAGAGAAGGCCGCCAGCCACGTATAATGATCGCAAAACTAGGGCAGGACGGGCATGACCGCGGAGCCAAAGTTGTGGCGACCGGATATGCAGATATAGGTTTTGACGTTGATATGGGACCCTTGTTCCAGACACCTGAAGAAGCCGCTAAGCAGGCGGTAGAGAACGACGTGCATATTATAGGTGTGTCCTCTCTTGCTGCGGGCCACAAAACCCTTGTGCCGCAAGTGGTGGACGCGCTTAAAAAGCTGGGAAGAGAAGATATTCTGGTTATTGTGGGAGGCGTTATCCCTGCCCAGGATTATCAGGCACTTTACGATGCCGGGGCTGTGGCGGTTTTCGGTCCGGGAACCCCTGTCGCGTTATGTGCCATTAAGATGCTGGAACTGCTCAATGCACAATCAGCCAAGTAACAGTGACAGGAACGCATCGGGAGCAATATTCCGGAAATAGGAATCAAGCCTGAATCCCGACAATTTACCGGAAATGGCTTCGGCAGAGTGGGGGCATCCCGTGAGGGCGGCCTCCACTTCTTGTGTGGGAGCATTGGAAAAATAGTCTCCGTAAATGCGGATGGATTTGATGATCCCTTTATCGACATAAAGGTTTACTTCCATATTACCCCCGGGAAATCGGGCCTTCCGGACGTAATTATATGCCGGGGACATCCCGTAGTTCCATTCGTAGGTGCGGTATTTTTCCCGGCAAAGCGTTTCTATTGCCTCCAGTTCACGCATGGTATAGGGAACAGACTTGTATTCCTTTTGTTCCTGTCTGGTAATGAAAATTCTTAGTTGGTTCAGAAACATCTCAATGGGGAGTGGCTCGGACAGGTATTCAGAAATATTGCAGACGGTTCTCGGCCGGCTGGCTACCGCTCTTCCTTCAATAACAGTATCTTCCGGGGGGATCTCTTCTCTTTCCTTAGCCCTGAGGGCTTGCCCGATATCCGATACCGAGGCGTTATACAATAACGTGCCGTGCATGAGGATACGATTTTTATGTATGGCAATGGCATTGCCTGAGAACTTCCGTCCCTCTATCAAAAGATCGTTACGTCCTTCCAGGCATGCCTTGATTCCCAGGGTAGCCAGAAATTCCAGGACAGGCCGGGTAAAGAACCCGAAAAGAGCAGAAGTGTCGGAGCCTTGCGGACAATCGTCAACAAATGTGAAATTAATGTTTCCAAGGTCATGAAATACCGCACCGCCTCCGCTCAGCCTCCTGACTACGGGCAAATGGTGTGCTGTTACGTACCCGGCGTTGATCTCGGCCAGTGTGTTTTGATTCCGGCCAACAATTATGGCAGAGGCATTTCTCCACAACCGGAATACGGGTTGAGTGGTCTGCGTAAGCAGGAATTCTTCCACGGCAAGGTTCCAGTAAGGATCAAGGGTAGAGTCTATGAGGCAGCGCATGGTCGCGAAAAAATATATCGTGTGATAATTTTTTTATATAACAGGTATACAAGCCAGCCGGTCACTGCGCCCAGCAGGATACCGCAAATGACATCGAGCGGGAAGTGTTTACCAACGTAAATTCTGCTGTAAGAGACAAGAAAGGCCCAGCAGCATATAAGTACGGAATACCAACGCTTCCTGAAAACCAGACCTGAAAAGCAGGCCAGCCCGAATGCATTGGCTGCATGGGAAGAGACAAACGAATACAGTCCTCCTTTGCCTTCCAGTAAACGGATGGAGCCTTCCCATTCCGGAATATGAGAAGGACGCAGTCTCTGAACGGTATCTTTGATAATATTTGATGAAATCTGGTCGGTAAGGAGGAAGGTAAGCAGGAGCCCACCCAGGGCCACCAGTCCCGGTCTCCAGTCCTTTTTATAAAAAAAGCCGAGGGCAATCAGTACGTACATAGGAATCCAGACGGGTATATTGGAAAACAATTTCATCACAGGGTCCAATACGTTGCAATGTGTCCCGTTGAGTATGAAAAACAATTTTTCGTCCAGACGGATTATTGAGTCAACAAAGCGTTCCATAGCAGGTCTTTGAGTTCAGGGATACCTCTTCCGGTTACCGATGAGATAAGTATAACAGGAAGTGTACGGGGAAAATGGCGCCTGAGTGACTTTTCGCTCTGACCGTCCAACAGGTCGGCTTTGCTTACGGCAAGGATACGTTGCTTATCCAGCAATTCGGGTTTATATAGTTTAAGTTCTTTGAGCAGCACCTTGTATTCGGCTCCAATATCGGGACTGTCTGCGGGGATCATGAACAAGAGAACCGAATTCCGTTCTATGTGTCTCAGAAACCTCAGACCCAGCCCTTTTCCCTCGTGTGCTCCTTCAATAATGCCGGGGATGTCCGCCATTACGAACGATTTATCGTCGTGGCAGGCCACAATGCCCAGTTGGGGTTCCAGTGTGGTGAAAGGATAATCGGCAATTCGGGGTCTTGCAGCTGACACGCTGGAAAGTAATGTAGACTTGCCTGCATTGGGAAAACCTACCAGCCCCACATCGGCAAGAAGTTTCAACTCAAGGACAAACCAGCCTTCCGTCCCCGGTTCGCCCGGCTGGGCGTAACGCGGTGTCTGGTGTGTAGCCGATTTGAAATGATTATTCCCGAGGCCTCCCTTTCCGCCGCGGCACAGAACGAATTCCTGTCCGGGCTGGGTCAGTTCCATTAGTATGGATTCGTCTTCTGTATTTCTTACAATAGTTCCCAGGGGAACATTCAGATACACGTCTTTTCCGTTGGCGCCGTGTGTGAGATTGCCGCCGCCCCCTTCGCCGTGTCCCGCACGGACATGTTTTTGGTATTTCAGATGAATAAGCGTCCAGTACTGTGGGTTCGTTCGCAGGATCACATGACCGCCCCGTCCGCCATCGCCTCCGTCCGGACCGCCTTTGGGAACGTACTTGGCCCTCATCAGATGCATGGCTCCGGCGCCGCCGTTCCCGGAAGCGCAGAAAATTTTCACATAATCTACAAAATTGGATTCAGACATTCCTTAATTTGCTTGAATGTGGTTTCAACGCCGGTGGCTCCTTCCACATGACAGCATTTCCCCAGCCGTTGATAATGCTCAATGAGGGGCTCAGTCTGTGTGTGATAGGTGGCCAGCCGGTGACGGACACGTCCGGCATCCATGTCATCGGCCCTGTTTTCTATGGCAGCCCTTCTTAAAAGACGCTCTTCGCATAACTTGTCGTCAACATCCAGTACCAGCATAAGATCAAGAGGATGTCCCAGTTTATTCAGGAAGGCATCCAGAGCCTCTGCCTGCGCAATGGTACGGGGGAACCCGTCATACAGAAACCCTTTTACACCGGGGTTGTTTTTTACATTTTCTGAAATAAGTCTGATCACAATGTCATCGGAAACCAGGTCTCCTCTTGCCATTATGGATTCAACTTCTTTTCCCAGTTCCGATTGGGCCTGGATCTCGCGGCGAAGCATATCTCCTGTCGAGAGGTGCACAAAACCGAACGCTTCTACCATTTCTTTAGCCTGTGTGCCTTTGCCCGATCCCGGAGGTCCGGCAATAATTATATTGATCATCATCAGTCTATTACGTAAATATCTTTATATTGTCTTCCCAAATTATCATAATCCAGCCCGTAGCCCACAACAAAGTCATTCGGAATCTCCAGGCAGGCATAATCAATGGGGATTGATTCCTTGTAAGCCCCCGGCTTGTATAAAAGGGTGCAGATCTTTATCTGCTTTGGATTACGGGCTTGTAAGTCTTTATATAATTGTACAATAGTGTTTCCACTGTCCACAACGTCCTCTACAATGATTACCGTACGTCCCGAGATATCCCTGTTGAGCCCAATGAGTTCTTTAACATGCCCGGTGCTCTGTGTCCCCGAATAGGAGGCCATTTTGACAAAAGAAATTTCACAGTTGAGGGAGACCTTCTTCAGAAGGTCTGCAGCAAACATGAAAGAGCCGTTCAGGATCCCGAGAAAAATGGGTCTGTCTTCTTCCTTTAGGTCAACATTCAGTTTATCAGCTACTTTCGCAATGGCCGAGTCTATTGTTTCAAACGGGATATACGTTTTGAAGGTTTTATCGTGAAGGGTAATACGTTCCATGGAACAAAAATAATGATTAAATTTGAACTTTTAAAAACTCATTGAAATGAATCCGAAAGTCAGTATCATAATGGGTAGTCTTTCCGATATGCCCGTGATGGAAGAGGCCGCTAAATTTTTGGACCAGATGGAAATCCCGTTCGAGATGAATGCTCTTTCTGCACACCGCACGCCCGGGAGGGTGGCTGAGTTTGCAGAAAAAGCAGCGGGCAGGGGCGTGAAGGTAATTATTGCCGCGGCAGGCGGAGCGGCTCATTTACCCGGTGTGATTGCCGCATCCACAACCCTCCCGGTTATTGGAGTTCCGGTAAAATCTGCCCAATCGGTTGCCGGACTTGATTCCATTTTATCTATACTACAGATGCCTTCGGGCATTCCTGTTGCTACCATGGCACTCAACGGGGCAAAAAATGCGGCCATTTTTGCTTTGCAGATCCTTGCCCTTTCAGATCCGCAGGTTGCCAGAAAGATGGCTGAATTCAAGCTTTCTCTGGCCGGGAAAATCATTGAGGCAAACGATTCATTAAAAAATATATCATACAAATTTAAAGTTCAATAATCAGATATGACAGCTCATCAGAGGCGGGCGAAAGTAGGGGAGAAAAATGAGAAAAGGATTGTTGTGGCTGTTACTCGGCATGGGTGTGCTGTGTGCAGAGGCTCAGGATGTTTCCGGTTTGCTGGAGATGCTTGCCGAAAGCAGGGGTATGGAAGGAATTAATCCCGATGATCTGCACGGACAGCAGACAGATCTGAACCTTGCCGGGGAAGAGGATCTTTTAGGGACCGCTTGTTTAACGCATTTCCAGGTACGTTCACTGCTCGACTACCGGGAAAGGTACGGTATGTTCTTTTCCTGGCAGGAAATCCCGCTTATCCCGGGGTTTGGTTCGCAAGAGATTGAATTACTATCACTGTTCTTTTATATCGGTACCGGCGAAGTTTTTACAAAACACACATTCGACGATTGTTTAAGGGATTCCCGGCGTACGCTCTGGCTTCAGACGCGTACCGTATTTCCCCGTTCCATTGAGTATAGCCCGATTACTGCACAGGAATATGCTTTGCGTCCCAATTCCCGTTACCTGGGTATTCCCTGGTACCGTTATTACAAATTTTCCTCGGAACTGCCGGGTCGGTTTCTCTGGGGATTAACGGCCGAAAGTGATCCGGGGGAAAGGTCTCCTGCGGATTTTTTCTCATTTCATGTACAATGGAAAGGAGATGGGTGGCTAAAAAATGTTACGGCCGGAGATTTCAGGGCACGCTTCGGTCAGGGGTTATTGCTTTGGAACGGACTTTCGTTCGGGCAAACGCTTTCCGCCTCGGGGCTCAGCCAGAGAGAAATGTTTTTCACCCCTTATACGTCGCGTGATGAAAACAGTTTTTTCAGGGGGGCAGGCCTTACGGCTGAATGGGGCTCATGGAGCGTTTCTCTGTTGGGCTCTCTCAGGAGGCTTGATGCACGGGTTATACCAGAGGGATTCACCTCGCTCGTTACAACAGGATATCACCGTACTCCGCTGGAACTGGAAAAGAAAAACTCTCTGCTTTCCTATGCAGCCGGACTAAACATTTCCCGGCGCGGAAAGCAATGGAAAGCCGGTATTACGTTCCTTGGATACGGATATGACCGCCCGAATACAAGGGATACACTCTATTACAATAGGGCCCAAAGTCGTGATGTTCCTTTTGGCGGTTTAAGTATAGATTTTTCTGCCAGATGGCCCGACTGGCGTTTCTTTTCCGAGATAGCCGCAGATTTTGCTGCGGCAACGGCAATGCTTACGGGTGTAATAAAGTATTGGGATAACGGATTGGAGGCGGGTCTGTTATTCAGAAACTTTGCTGCAGGATATACGGCCGCTTATGGGATGGCATGCGGTCGCAATTCAACATCTTCCAATGAGCTGAGTATTCAGTTTGTAATGAATGCACCTGTGAAAAAAGCTCTTGAACTGACCGTCTCGGCGTATGTCTTCAAATTTCCTGCTCCCCGCTATCTGTGTCATGCTCCGTCCTATGGATGGGACGGTCGTATGCAGTTGAAAAGAAAAAACAATCTAATATTGTTGCGTCAGCAGCGTTCTTTTTCAGATGAGGGCAGACAGGATAAATTCAGTTTGAGGATTCAGTCGACCGCAGCAATAAATGACAGATTTCAGTTGTCGGGAAGAGTAGATGGTCTTTACCTGATGAAAACAGGTGAAAAGAACGAATTCGCATGGGCTGTCTGTACAGATCTGAAATATTCGGGTGCGGACAACATCTGGTATACGACATTCAGAGTAGGCTATTTTGCTTCCCCGTCCTGGGACTCCAGAATATATATATATGAAACTGATGTTCAGAACGGATTTTCCGTTCCCGCGTTGTATGGATACGGATGGCGCTCTTACCTGTTATTGCGCTACCGTCCGCTCCAAAATCTTGATCTGTGGATAAGGGCTGCCTGCACGCTATCCGGAGAATGCAAAACGGAACTTAAGATTCAGCTGAAGTGGCGGTTCCGGTTGAAGCGACAAAACTCTCCCCGACAATTAGATTTAGTGATCCCGGAAGAATTGTAAACACAAACGGGGGAGTTCCCATGGGTTCCCCGTCGGTTTCCAGATATCCCCCGTTGGTGCTGTTCGGGTACACTTCAACCTTTGAACCTCTTGCATGAATGGATTCTTTAAATGCATACACATTGCCCTTAACGAAATCTTTTATCCGCAATCCAATGGCCAGTTTACTCATGTTGCCCACCAGCGTGACGTCAAAAAGTCCGTCGTCTGCGACAGCCAGCGGAAGTGCTATCATGCCGCTTCCAATGTATTTACCTATGCCGACATCTCCGGTAAGGACCGGTCCGTCGTATATTGGCTTATCGTCAACAAGGACTCTCAGGTTTTTGGCCCGATAGAGGAGAAATTGCCTCAAAAGGCTTCTGAGGTATCGGCCCTCGCCCCTTCTTCTGTTTTCTTCAATACTTCTCTCGTAGTGACGGATAACGGCGGCATCCAGTCCAAACCCGGCCACGTTGGCAAAAAAACGGGTGCGTTCCACTCCGTAATCCTGAAAGGTGACTTTTCCGACGTCGGTAATTACAGAGCGTCCTTTAAGGAGCGTTTTGGCCGCTTCCATATAATCTGCGGGAATATCGTAAGTGTGTATAAGATCGTTGCCGGTTCCAATGGGGATCAATCCCAGCGTGATCTCACGTGTGGGCACGTCTTTCTGGAAAAAAATGCCGTTCACCACTTCATGAATAGTTCCGTCACCGCCAATGACAATAATGTTCCGTGCTCCGTCGTGAATGGCTTCTACAGTCAGACTGACGGCATGAAACTTGTGTGTGGTAAAGACGCATTCAAACTGAAGTCCCGCTTTAATGAAAAAATTAGATATTCTTGGCCACAACAAGGCGGTACGTCCGCCGCCGGCCGAGGGATTTATTATGATCATCCACGTTTTGTGGTCCATAGTCTACTGGTTAAAATGCAAAATCAAAAATAAGAATTATTGTGGAATTTCACGTATATTTGCCCAACTGATATCAAAACAGACTTTTCATTCATGGGAAAAATTGTAGCCATTGCCAATCAAAAAGGGGGAGTAGGAAAAACGACGACCGCCATAAACCTGGCCGCTTCGCTGGCCGTTATGGAAAAAAATGTTCTGCTTGTAGATGCTGATCCCCAGGCAAACACCACTTCGGGTCTTTGCTTTGATCCAAACGCCAGTAGCGGTGATACCCTGTATGAATGTCTAATTGGTAAAATCCCGGTTGAAAACACTGTGCTGCAGACCGAGATCCAGGGTCTGAAACTGATTCCTTCACATATTGACCTTGTGGGTGCCGAGATTGAACTGCTCTCGGTGCAGGAACGGGAGCGTGTGTTGAAAAATAACCTCGATTCACTCAGGGCCCATTTCGATTATATTTTTATTGATTGCTCTCCTTCACTGGGGCTTATAACCGTTAATGCCTTAACGGCGGCCGATTCTGTGATCATTCCCGTTCAGTGCGAATTTTTCTCTCTGGAAGGATTGGGTAAGTTGCTAAATACCATTAAAATAGTACAGAGCCGTTTGAACACTGCCCTGGCAATAGAAGGATTCCTTCTTACGATGTATGATCTGCGTCTTCGTTCGCACAATCAGATTGTTGAAGAAGTCCGCCACCATTTTCAGGATATGGTTTTCCAGACCGTTATTCAGCGCAATGTCCGTCTGAGTGAATCGCCTTCCCATGGGAAGCCTGTGATCCTGTACGATGCGGCCTCCATTGGAAGTAACAACTATTTGAACCTCGCGAGAGAATTCTTAAAGAAAAACCAATATGACTAAAAAGCCTGCACTGGGAAAGGGTCTGGGCGCACTGATATCGGAGACTCCGTCTCTGGGTGACTGGAAACCCAGGAATCCCGTGGTACTTCCTCATGTAGATGGAACATCGGTAATAAATATTGACCTTATAGAAGTCAATCCGGACCAGCCCAGAAAAGAATTTAACGAAGAATCACTGGCAGAGCTTGCCGCTTCTATACGACATCTTGGCCTGATTCAGCCCATTACACTTCGTAAACTTTCTGTTGACAGGTATCAGGTTGTAAGTGGCGAAAGACGTTTGCGTGCCGCCAGGATAGCAGGTTTGACACAAATACCGGCCTATATCCGGCAGGTTGAGGATGGTGAGTTGCTGGAACTGGCCCTGGTTGAAAATATTCAGAGAGAAAACCTCGATGCCATGGAAATTGCATTCAGTTTTCAGCGTCTGATAGAAGAATGTAACCTTACTCAGGAACAATTGGCCGAACGGGTGGGAAAAAAACGTGCGACTGTGGCCAATTATTTAAGACTGCTCCAGTTGCCTGCCGAAATTCAGTTGCTTTTGCGTGCAGGGGCCCTTTCCATGGGTCATGCCCGGGCTTTGTTATCTCTCGATGACAGAGTGAAACAGGTAAAGATGGCAAAAAAAATCGTTGACAAAGAGCTTTCCGTAAGACAAGTTGAAGAGCTTGTCAGACCCGCCGATAGTACCCAAAAAGTTAAACAAGAAATTTCCGGAGCTGAACTTCCGGATATATATTACCGTGTACTGGAGCGTATTGGAAGGTATTTTAATCATAATATAAGTGTCAAACGCAGTCCTGAAGGAGAAGGGGTCTTTACTATTCATTGTGCCAGTGATGCCGAAATGGAAGCATTTCTGAATGTATTGGAAAAGAATAATATATAGATGGATCTTTAATTGTGCGACGCAGTCTACTCTTCTGCCTGTTTTTTCTGGTTTCCCTTACTATAGTACGGGCGCAGTTTGCTCTGGATATGGGTGCGCAGGGTACAGCGGCATCCGATACCTCCGTTACAGCCAAAGCCCCATTCAAACTTTCCACCTATTTTACCGCTCTTGCCGGTAAGGATTCGCTGACCATTGCACGTATGGTTACCGGGGGGATTGTGTTACCGGGATACACCCAGGCCTATAACAGACAGTATTGGAAGATTCCCGTGGTTTTTGCCGGTATGGGAACAGGCATATATATGGGGTACCGCTATAATTTGAAATACCTCTCCACAGAAAACGAATCCTATATGCTGTACAGAAATCTGTGCTACCTGGGAGCCGGGTTATTTTACTGGGGAAGCTTGTTGGATGGCGTGGCAAATTTCAAATACGACAAACCGGTGTTGCCGGCCCGTGCCACACTGTATTCTGCTCTCCTGCCCGGTTTGGGGCAGATGTATAACGGTGATTACTGGAAACTGCCCATCATATACGGCGGCCTTATGTCCTGCGGGTACTTTCTCCAGTACAACCAGATGCAATATAAGCGTTACAAGACAATGTATAACCATGCTACCGCCAAACCGTCTGAATACGACGGATGGATGACAGCTGAAAATATCAAATGGTACAGGGATACGTTCCGCCGGTACAGGGATTATTCCATCATTGCCACTGTGATTGTGTACGCTTTGAATGTAATTGATGCCAATGTATTTGCGCACTTTCAGGACTTTGACGTTAGTGATGACCTGTCGTTGCGCCTTGAGCCGGGGATTATCACCCCCATAACTACTAACTATGCGGCCTCCTCTGTATCGGGAGTGGGAATGCAAATGCGATTAACTTTTTAATTTTTATTGAATGACCATGAAAATAAGATTACTTTCCGTTCTGTTAATATTGCTTGTTACCAACCCACTGGTCAGTTATTCCCAGTTTTTTAAAAGACCTTCAAAAAAGGTACTGCTCAGGCAGGTGGATTCACTGCTTAAACGTACCGATTCACTCGAACAGGCACTTCTGGGCTTCCAGATCCCGGTAAATGACTCTATTCTCTTGGAGAATGAAATCAATGAAGGCGGTTTTGAGACGAACGGAGATGAATTTTATTATGGAGACGATTCACTTTCGACGGAACAAAAGCTTAGTATCTATTACCATCAGAATGCTCTTAACCGTATGGAACTTGATGTTACCCTGGAAGCTCTTGATTCGGTACAGTATACATCGGGTATTCCCGATTCGGTCTATATTCAAAGGCTTTCGGACATGAATTCTTTCATTAAGCTGCCCTATAATCCCATTGTCAAGAACCACATCATTCACTATACACAGAAGATGCCGGAAAAGATATCCACTATACTCGGACTGGCGCAGTATTATATGCCCATTTTCGAGGAAGTGTTTGATGCTTATGATATGCCGCTGGAACTGAAAGCAATGGCCGTTATTGAATCGGCGCTGAACCCGAGGGCTGTTTCGCGGGCAAGAGCAAAGGGTATGTGGCAGTTCATGTACCGTACTGCACTCAGTTATAAACTTACCATCAACTCATATGTGGACGAGCGCCTGGATCCTATTGTATCGGCACACGCTGCGGCCCGTTACCTGATGGATTCATACCGTATTTACGGGGACTGGATCCTGGCCATTGCATCGTATAACTGCGGTACGGGAAACGTCAACAAGGCCATTCGCAGGGCAGGGGGGTCGCGTGAATTCTGGGACATCTATCCGTTCCTTCCCCGTGAAACGCGCGGATACGTTCCCGCGTTTGTAGCGGCATTATATACTATGCGTTATTATCCCGAGCACCAGATAAAACCGGCACCCATTGAAATGCCGGCGCATGTAGATACTTTTGAAGTTAATAAAATGCTTCATTTTGAGCAGATAACAGCATTGCTGGACATATCTATTGATCAGATCAGAGATCTTAATCCCCAATATATAAAAGATGTCATACCAGGCCAGGAACGTACCTATGTGCTGCGTCTGCCGTTTGAATGCAGCGGAGAATTTGCTGCCCGTGAGCAGGAAATTTATTCCTTTAAGGACAGCGTATATTTCAATCCGCTTATCATTAAGACCATGGAAACGGCCTCGGATACTCAGATCACTCACCGGGTCCGCAACGGGGAGACGCTGAGCAACATTGCCGGCAAATACGGCGTCAGGATTGCCGATATCAAATATTGGAACGGATTACGTTCGGACCGCATTGTGATTAACCAGCGGCTTATTATTCACACAAACCGCGAAACGGCCCCCAGGGCATCGGACGTACGGACGGCATCTGCCTCGTCCGGCAGCTCGTCTTCATCCACACAGGAGAACCTGGTAAGGCATAAAGTACGCCCGGGCGAAACGCTGGGCGGTATTGCGGAAAAATACAGTGTGTCGGCCGCAAATATCCGTTTGTGGAATAACCTGAGAGGAAATACCATCTATGCAGGTAAAACGTTAAAAATTTACAGCAAGGGAGTTTCCGTGACTTCTACTGACGATCAGTACGAATATTATACCGTGAGATCGGGTGATAATCTGTGGGGTATTTCCAAAAAACTGGGAGTGTCCGTAGACGATATCCGTGCACTCAACGGTTTTGGAAGCAGTCCAAAAATATTTCCGGGACAGAAAATCAAGGTGAAAAAGATTTAATAGGTTCTCACGCGGGATCGACATCTACTTTACATTGGGCCGGTAAAAAGGATGACTGGCGGATGATACCGTAAAGCCTTTCTTTTACCGGCGCTATTTTTTCGCTTTTTGGAACAGTCAGTTGTATGCCATAAGAAAACAGCATGTTTCTGCTTCCTGTGGCGCTATAGGGACCGTAAACAGATATACCGGGGATGGTTCGTTCAATATGAGACAGCATGCTTAAGGCAGATCTCTCGGCAACTGATCTTTGTCTGTGACTGAAAGTGAGGACAATCAGCCGGGAAAAAGGAGGATAGCCAAAGGTACTCCTTTCATTAAGCAGCAAATGAAGATATGAAGGCGGAAAACACAGGGTCAATGCCTGGTAGAAAGGATCGGATACATCTTGTGACTGCACAAATACGGGAACGGGAACAGTTTGTTCTCCGGCCCAGCGAATGGCTGTTTTCAAAAATTGGGAAGCTTGTTCATGCGCTCTGAAAAGCTTTCCTGCTAAAAGCAGTTCTGTGTTTAGAAAACAGATAAGAGACGGATTTTCTGACAATCCGTTTATTAGTTGCAGGGGGGTACAGGAGATGATTTGCGGGTGGGGGTCCATTGTACTGGTCTGCTCCCAGGATGCGTTGACAATAAGCACTTTCTTTCCCAGGTCAATAACGTTCTTAATGGCCCCGGCAACACTCCGGTCATAAAGACCTTCCATTTCCTTTCTTTTTTCCGACCTTGTTGTATCGATAACAAAAGGAATTATCGGTTGCCCGGCTTTTTTCCAGACATTTATTCGTATAAATTTTTCTTTCAGGATATTATATTCCGTTTCCAGCGATGGTACCACAGTCCCTAACACAACCCGGGCATTGAAAATTTTTCCCAGAACCAGAGAGGCATCTCTTGAATGAATATAAGGGAGCGCATCAGTTTTTTTATGTAAAGGACTTTGTTCGTTGTCTACAATTATTAGTCCGGGATTTTTATAAGGCAGGAACAGAACCCGGTGCATTCCGGTAATTACACAGGGATTTCCTGCATAGAGCTGCCTTGCGGCATCGTTTTGCTCTTTCCGGCTTCTCCTGGAATGATGGCAGTACACACGATGGTCTCGCAATACTTCTGACAGGCGTGCGTGCAACTGATCGCATCCGGCCATATCGGGGCAGATCACAAGGCATTGTCTGTTTTGTGCGAGCGTTTTCCGAATCATCCGCACATATTCGTCAATTCGATTTACTCCTTCTATTACAATGGGTTTGCCGGGATCCGTTGCTGATACGGAATCATCAGGAACAGGGCCGGCTTTTGATTGCCGCCTGAATCTCCAAGAGGGCATGGCAAATCCGGCCACTGTGCCCTGTGGGCAGAGATAATAAGAGGCAATCCATTCCCAGAAAGAAAGAATCCCCGGAGATAGTTGCGGCCGAGAGGTTTCCACAGCGTCAATATACCGCAGTGGATGGACAGGCATGGGTTCATCCCGGTCAAAAAATCCCGTCTGAGTGATAAAACCTGTTGAGGTGCTTTTTCCTACCACAGCGGTTACCTGCCTTCCCGGGCATACAGAATTTTCCAGCGCTTCCGGAACCAGGTATGTGTAGGTTTCTTGCAGGGCCAGCGGAAAGAGGACCCTAACATACATTATTTTCATGGCAGCTGTTCCACGTTCCGGGCAATGGCCTGCATAAGCCATGCCGGGGTAGATGTGGCTCCGCAAATACCCACCGAATCGCCCGACCGGAACCATTCCGGATTTATATCCAATTCGTTTTCAATAAAATAGCTCCGTTCATTAACCGATTTACATATGTGATACAACACTTTTCCGTTGGAACTTTCTTTGCCGCTGATAAAGAGTATTATGGAATGTGCCGAGGCAAAAGCCTCAAGCCTGGCCTGACGGCCGGAAACCTGCTTGCATATGGTATTGAACACTGTCAGGCGCTTGTCATCTCCGTCTTGCCGGATGATTCGCCTGCGTATTTCGCGGCAGAGGTTTTCATATTCGGAGGGGTTCTTGGTTGTTTGAGAAAAGACCGATACGGGTCCGTCCGGAAATATCACTCCGTTGAGGTCTTCAATATGATCCAGTACAATGGCGTTCCCCGATACCTGTCCGGTGAGTCCGTCCACTTCTGCATGACCCGGCTTCCCAAAAATAATAATCTGACCGCCCATGGGATGGATTCGCGCGTATTCTTTTCTGACTTTTTTTTGCAACTGAAGCACAACGGGACAGGTACATTCTATCAGTTCCAGCTCTTTTTTTGAAGCCAGTTCATACGTAGACAGCGGCTCGCCGTGTGCCCTGATAAGGATCTTTGTGCCGGGAGGAAGTTCATTAAGACGGTCTTTTGTAATGACCTTTAGCCCTTTTTTCCCCAGTCGCAACAGCTCTTCGTTATTGTGTACCACAGCCCCCAGGGAATAGAGCGTCTCTCCCGCGTCTACGAGCTGCTCTGCCCGTTCGATAGCACGGATCACCCCGCCGCAGAATCCTGAATATTTATCTATTGTGGTCTTGTACCCCATTTTTCTTCAAAAAGTTTCATAAACCATTCCATTTGCTGGGGTATGGTCATATTGCCGTTATCGAGCACAATGGCGTCGTCTGCTCTGGACAGCGGATTTTTGGAACGGTGTGAATCCAGATAATCACGTTGTTCAACATTGTCCAGCACTTCTTCGAATGTGGCGTTCTGTCCTTTAGCCAGCATCTCGTTCAGGCGTCTGCGGGCCCTGATCTCTACCGGCGCGGTCATAAATATCTTAAGTTCGGCCTGTGGAAAAACGGCCGTACCGATATCCCTGCCGTCCATAACAATACCTTTGTTCTCGCCCCATTTCCTCAGCTGCCGGTCAACAAAATCCCTGACACAGGGTAGTACCGATACGGCGCTTACGCTTTGAGACACCTGCAGGCTCCTGATAGCTTCTTCTACGTTTTTACCGTTAAGAAAAGTCATTGGAGAACCGTTTTCCGGCGTTTTGCGAAAAGATATCGAAATGTTATGCAGATTATTTTCTATGGCAGTTACATTGGGCGTGCCGCCCGGGTCAATCCATCCGTTCTCAATGGCAAACCAGGTTATGGCTCTGTAAAAGGCACCTGAATCGAGGTACAGGTAGTCCAGCGCCGAAGCAATCGCTTTGGCGAATGTGCTCTTTCCTGTAGAAGAATACCCGTCAATGGCAATGATGATCTTATTCATAATACGGTTTCAAATTTAGTTGAAAATCCCCGATTTGTAAAATTCACACTATCTTTGTTGTTCTAAAATTTTGGCTATGCGTGTCCTGATTATTGATGATGAAAAAAGTATCCGTAATACACTTAAGGAAATCCTGGAATATGAAGATCACGAAGTAGTGCTTGCAGAGAACGGGGAGCAGGGTCTGGCGGCACTCGAACAGAAGGAAAAACCCTTCGATGCCGTTTTTTGTGATATCAAAATGCCGGGTATGGACGGGATAGAGGTCCTGGAGAAGATACAAAGAATTGATGACATTGATGTTCCGGTCATTATGATTTCCGGTCACGGTAATATAGATACCGCAGTGGAGTGCATAAAGAAGGGAGCCTATGATTTTATAGAGAAACCATTGGATCTTAACAGAATACTCATTACACTGCGTAATGTGAGCGACAGAACTTCTCTGGTGCAGGAAAATAAAACGCTCAAAAAGAAAGTAACCAGGGTGCCTCCGCTTATAGGCCAATCCGAACCTATAAAACGTATCTGGGATATGATTGACAGGGTGGCCGCCACAGACGCCCGCGTTCTGATTACCGGATCTAATGGAACGGGTAAGGAGTTGGTGGCCAGATGGCTGCATGAAAAAAGCCCCCGTGCCAACATGCCTTTCGTGGAAGTAAACTGCGCTGCCATTCCCGGCGAACTCATTGAAAGCGAGTTGTTCGGGCACGAAAAAGGTTCTTTCACCTCGGCCATAAGGCAACATAAAGGAAAGTTCGAGCAGGCCGACGGCGGAACACTGTTCCTGGACGAGATTGGGGATATGTCACTTGCCGCCCAGGCAAAAGTCTTGCGTGTGCTGCAGGAGAACCGTATTACACGGGTGGGGTCAGATAAAGATATCAGCGTGAAAGTAAGGGTGGTTGCCGCCACAAATAAAGACCTGCCGGCCGAGATAGAAAAAGGCTCTTTCAGGGAAGACCTTTACCACAGACTGAGTGTTATTGTTATTCACGTGCCGGCCCTCTCGGAAAGAAAGGACGACATACCCCTGCTGGCCGAGTATTTTATAGATCAGGTATGCAATGAATACGGTATGGTCCGGAGGACAATCACACCCGAGGCTATTGAAGAGTTGAAAAAGCATACATGGACCGGCAACATAAGGGAATTGCGCAACGTGATGGAGCGGCTTATCATCCTGACAACTGATGTCATTGGCATTGACGATGTGAAAGCCTATGCCAACCCGCTTTTCAGATAAAGCTTATTTTTTTGGTATTCGTATATTGAAGCACGCACCTCCCCATTCGGAAGAGGAATAGGATATGGTCCCCTGATACTGGTCCAGAATGCCGCGGCAGATGGCCAGTCCCAGTCCCGTACCGCTGCTCTTTGTGGTGAAATTGGGCTTAAACAGCCTGTCCCTGTTTTCGGGCGCCACCCCCGGGCCGTTATCCGCAATCTGTATAAGGTATTGGTCGCTTTCTTCTTCCACACGGACAGTGATCACTCCTATCGCCTGGGCTTCGACGGCCTGGATGGCATTGCCCAGCAAATTGACAAGTACGCGGATGATTTGGGACCGCTGTCCTACGATCCGGGCTTCCTGAACTGACGGTTCAAAATGGATCTTAATATGTTCCGAGGTGGAAAACAGCACAATTTGTTCCCTGATTAGGGAGTTTAGTTCTATCTCGGTGGGGGCCTCGGAATGGAAACGTGAGAAATTGGAAAATTCTGTTGCGGTTTCCGAAAGAATATTGATCTGTTCCAGGAGCGAAGCGGCTACCTTGTCAAAATGTTCTGTCCATTTGGAAGAGCCTTCCTGTTTAAGGCGTATGAGGTGTTGTATGCTGAGCCTCATGGGGGTCAGCGGGTTCTTTATCTCGTGTGCGATCTGACGGGCCATCTCGCGCCATGCGTGCTCCCGTTCGGATTGGGCCAGGCGCCGGGTACTTTCATCCAGATCGTCGGCCATTTTGTTGTAAGCCGCTACAAGCATTCCCAATTCGTCTTCCGAGGTATATACAATGTGCTCGGCTTTTTTTGTCACATCTATCTGGCTCAGTTTTTCCTCCAGAGCCACCAGAGGCCGGGTTATCTGGTTTGAAAACGTGAAACTCATGACAATGGCTGCCAGTAAAAGCAACAGGTACAGGTTGACGACGGCTGCCACAATGGAAGAAGTGTCTTTGGTTACATCTGTTTGTCCTGAAAGATAGGGCACATTTATATAGGCAACGAGTGTCCCATAGGTATTGTACAACGGAGCGTACATAGAATAATACGTCAGATTGCCTACCTGCTCTTTGTGCGTGAATTGGCGGCTCTCCCTCTCGTTCAGTTCCATGAACGCAGTGCCGTTCATGCGTGCGCTCAACAAATGGCGTTCGAATATCTCAGGTTGCGAAGACCGCATAAGCCTTCCGTGGGGATCGTACAGGTTCACTTGTATCTGGATATTTGAAGATAGACGGTTCATGGTGTTCATCAGTTCCACCGCATTTCCCGTGGGATCATTGGATCGGTCTGCATGACGAATGTATTCTTCCAGCGACGCCTGGGCTGCCTGCATCTGATCCCTCATCTGTTTTTCGTTAGTTTCGTCGTACAGTTGCAAACCGAACCCCAGGCTCCCGAAGGCCATGAAAACAAGCGCCACGACAAGTGATCCAACCAATAACCAGGTGATCTTCCGGCGGAACGAATTTCGGGGCAGGTTTATTTGTATTTCCTTTGTGCGAAAAACTCCCAGGATGATAGAAAAAATGAACCCGTAGAACAAAAACAGATAGGACAGGGATACTATGTATGGGAACGGACTGCGGAGGGGGCGGGTAATAATGAGTACTTTGTTTTCTGTTTTGTAAGTAAAATGCAGGTGCCTGTCTATCCTTTCCTGATAGAAACCGTCCTGACCCGGAGGGGTAATCTTGCTGGCATAGGGGTAATCCCCGCTGTTAGAAATTAATTTATCGTCTATGTATTTGGCATACGAATAATCGTAGGGTAATTTGAATTTATCGAGTTGCGATTTGTCTGAAAGCAGGGAGGGATATCCCAGCGCGTCCTTAATATAATGAGAATCCAGTTCAATATAAAGATCCTGTGAGCCTCCGTAACTGTAGTAGGTAAAAACGCCTATATAGCTTATATTCCCCAGTTTGTTGTCCACATTATAAAAATGGGAGTCGTCGGCCAGAGGTGTACCGTTGCGAAGCAATTCGCTGTGAAAAAAATTATAACAAGAGACCGGTCCGGGCAATCCGGCAACCATTAATACATCGCCCGGTTCGCAGATAGTTATCTGAATCTGGTATCGTTGCAGAAAATCCGAGAAATAATTTTCCTTTATGCGGGACAGAATCATATCGTGGTCCTGTTCCATCTGTATCATTATGGACAGAATGGGGTCCATGGCAATGAGGCTCTCAACCCTGCGCAGCTGCATTTCCACTTCCAGGTCTCTTTCCACGGCCATCTTCTGTGTCCATACCTGGTCCAGATTATATTCCTTGATTTTGCCGTAATGCATGACCGTCAACAGGCTGTACAAAGCCGCAATGAAAACAAAAAGAAAAGTGAAGCGGGTTCCGGAGAAGAAAGACTGAACCGGAGCCCTGCTGACAAGCATAAGTACCCTTACAAGCAGGAAGAGGGCAAGGAACAGCAGCGTAATGGAGAAATACGCCAGGACAGAAAACCAGGTTATCTCGTCCAGTTTGAAGAGTTCCAGTGTAATATTGGAATCCATCGTAAGAGAGCGCAACGTGTGGTGCACAAGAAGTATAATGCCAATACCCGTAAGGACCAGGAGCGTGTAAACGGTTATCCGGTACGGTCGCTTTAGTCCGGAATAATCGGACACAAAGCTGAAACGTGCCATATAGATACTCCATATGCCGAGATATACGAATAACGTATTGAGCATCATGGCTGCCAGGGAGTTCTCAAGGAACCCTCCTGCATAGAGAAGGGGAGAAAAGAACAGGCCGTCAAGTTGCAGGTATGAAGAAAAAGCAGAGCTGAGCAGACGAACAACTGTCAGTCCGGCTATAATGTATAAAGCATATTTGAACTGCCTGTTAAACCAAAAGAAAATAATAGTGGAAGCCATCAGGAAAAACAGGGCAAACCACCTGAGTATAACGGTATCTGAATACGTCTGTTTGGAGGTGTCGCTCAAAATGGTAAACAGAACACCATCGTTTTTTCCAAAGACAATGAATCCTTCATCGAGGTTTAGCGGAACAATGGAACAGTAATTAGGCAGTTTCAGGTCTTTGTTAATATGAGAATTGACAAAATTATTGCTAAAAGGAAAGTCTGTCTGGATAAGGATACCGGTGAGAATATTCACGTTACCTTTTGAGTACACCCGCACTACATACCAGCCGCTTCCCAGGTTCATGTATTGCTCAGATTCATTCACTCCCGTAAGCGGTTGCTGAAGCAGCCTGTTACGCGAGAAAAACGAGAAGTTCGGGAATAAAACATCGGGACTGTAGCTGTCGTTTATTATTGGGAAGGTGTTTACCCAGGACACAAGGCTATCCTCGACGTATTTGTATATGACCATGTCTTCTTCCACCCCTTTGTCCGAAAGCCATTGGGAAGCGTCTTCCTCCAATTCCCGCAACGCGAGCTTTTCTATGGTCACCTGCTTATTGTGGAGCACTTTTTCTACATCAACAAGACGCAGCATTCTACGGTTGTGCGATGTGAGTTCAAAAAAGGAGAGAATCAGGCATAATGCTGCCAGGATGAGCGGAATGATCACCCGGTATTTTCGGATATATGGTACCAGGTCATTAATCTTCATACGTGATGATAGGCTTCTCCCCTTATTATTGTAAAACATCTGTAGATTTGTTCCACGCACAATAAACGTACCAATTGATGGGGAAGAGTAAGAGCGGAAAGTGACCATTTGGCCTGGGCTCTTTCATATACCTGGGGAGAGAATCCGTAGGCGCCTCCAATCGAAAAAAGCAGGGATTTTGTACCTTTGCTCAGGTGTTGTTCTATTTGGAACGACATTTGCTTGGAAGAATAAGTAGTGCCGTTTTCATCGAATAAGACCAGGCAGTCCTGAATTCCCACATTTTTCAGGAGCAAAAGTCCCTCTTTTTCTTTGATTTGTTGGATAGTGAGCCCTCCCGTATTTTTTATGTCGGGCAACTCTATGCGTTTGAAACTGATGTAGTGCTGCAATCGCCTTTCATATTCGCGAATGCCTTCACGTAAATAAGCTTCCTGCGTTTTCCCGACACAAAGCAGTACGATGTTCATAAGACAAAAGTAAGAAATAATGTGTAACTTGCCGTGTTTTTAAAGGTATTTGTTATGATTAAGAACACCTTAACCTATTTCCTGATGATGAGCGCCTGCCTCGTGTCCCATTCCGTTTTATTGGGACAGGACGAACAGTCAAGGGCTATATTCACGTCCATAGGTGAGGATATAAAAACTGGAGATGCCACTACATTTTCCCAGTGGTTTGCCGATGACATGGAAATAGATGTGTTGGGGAATGCAGGGGTATGCAGCAAAAGTCAGGCTCGCCAGGTAATGAAGAATTTCTATTCCAGATATACACCCAAATCTTTTACCATTGTGCACCTGAGCGGCACATTGCCTATGCGTTACTGCATAGGTACACTCATGGCAGGAGGGGAGCGTTTCAGAGTTACGCTTTTTGTCAAATCCCAGAGGGATTCACACAAAATCCAACAGATACGTATAGAAAAAGACTGATCTACTTCTGCCTTATAAAGATCTGAACAGGAGTTCCCTTAAAACTGAAATGCGTACGTAATTTGTTTTCAAGGAAACGCTTGTAATCTTCACGTACATATTGCGGCAGGTTGCAGAAGAATGCGAACGAAGGGCAGGGTGTGGGCAACTGGGTGATGAACTTAATCTTAATGAACTTACCTTTCAGGGCGGGCGGAGGAAAATTCTCGATTTCCGGAAGCATCACCTCATTAAGCCGTGAGGTGGGAATGCGCCTGTTTCTGTTTTGATATACTTCTTCTGCTGCTTCCAGCACATTAAGAATTCGCTGTTTATTGGTTACGGAAGTGAAAATAATGGGTACATCCGAAAAGGGAGCTAATTTGGTCCGGATCTCACGTTCGTATTCCTTGAGCGTATTACTTTCTTTTTCAATCAGGTCCCATTTATTTACTACCACAACACATCCTTTTTTGTTCCGGAGGATCAGCTGTAAAACGCTCATGTCCTGCGATTCAATTCCCTTCTCTGCATCTGTCATCAGTACGCAAACGTCTGCAAATTCAATGGAACGGATTGCCCTCATGGAAGAATAAAATTCAAGATCTTCCTTTTTCTTGTTTTTCTTACGCAATCCGGCGGTGTCGATGAGCATGAATTCGTGTCCGAATTTATTATAATAGGTAGCTATTGAATCCCGCGTAGTGCCGGCAATGGGCGTAACAATATTTCGTTCCTGTCCCAGCAGGGCGTTGGTAAGCGACGATTTTCCCACATTCGGACGTCCCACAATGGCAATATGCGGTATATTTTTTTCTTCTTCTTTTATCTCAGATGCCGGGGGAAGCAGTTCCAGCACTTTATCCAACAGATCGCCTGTTCCGCTTCCGTTTGCTGCAGCAATACTGATGGGCTCACCAAGGCCCAGGGCATTGAATTCAAAAGTATCGTAGATTTTGCCGCCATGGTCCACTTTATTAACGACAACAATGACCGGCTTGCGGGTGCGCCTGAGCAATTTGGCAATGGATGTGTCGTAATCTGTTATTCCGGTCTGTACGTCAACCAAAAAGATTACAAGGTCTGCTTCGTCTATGGCCAGCAGTACCTGTTTGCGGATCTCTTCCTCAAACAGATCATCTGAATTTTCTGCGTATCCTCCCGTGTCAATAACGGAAAACTCCCGGCCGTTCCAGTCACTTTTTCCGTAATGCCTGTCCCGGGTTACACCCGCCACTTCGTCTACGATAGCCTGGCGCATACCCACCAGGCGGTTGAACAGGGTTGATTTTCCTACGTTAGGTCTTCCTACAATTGCTACAATACTCATGGCTTTTGGTATAAAGTTTCCGTTCTTTTTCTTTGGGGCAAATTATTCCTTTCCGCCGCATATCACGGTTTTTACCTATGGAAGTCTCGGGAAACGTCCCGTCTTTTTTCAAAAGGATTCCCACGGCAAGTGCAGCAATACAAAAGGCTATCACAGCCAGGGATAACAAAAAGGTACTCATTATGTAAAATACAGGCATTTATTCTGCGGAAGCAAAGGGCGTTCGCTTACGGCCAGAACGGGGGGGCACTGCAGGACAGTGTGCTCCATATGGCTGATCCTTTCGGTCACTATTCGAATGCATTCCGGATTGGCCCCTGTCCCGGTGACTTCCTCTGCGCTTCTGCCGTGTTCAGTCAGATCTTCCAGCATGGGGTCAAGAACGGGAAATGGCGGAATGGTACAGCTGCCGGTTTGTTCCGGCGCCAGATCGGCCGAAGGTTCCTTTCTGATTGTATGCCAGGGAATTCGTTCTATGTCCCTGTTAATGAAACCGGCAAGTTCATAAACCCGGGTCTTGAAGATGTCACCGATAACCATGAGGTCCCCGGCAAGGTCGCCGTATATTGTACCGTAGTCCATTGCCAGTTCACTTTTGTTGATAGTGTTAAGGGCTACTACATTTTTCTGTCCGGCATAATACATTAAAAAAATCGCACGAATACGGGACTGAATCTTTTCTTCTTCAGCTGCATTATGATGACTGTGTTCGAATAAAGGAGAAAGTTCACGCAGTATTTTGCTGTAAACAGAATCTATGGGTATGACCTTGTGTTCAATTTCATTCGCTTCGCATATGGCAATTCCGTCTGTCAGCGAATGAACGGTAGAAAGGGGACCGGGCATCAGCAACCCGTGGACCTTCTCCTTCCCTAAAGCATCAATGGCCAGGCAGGTCACAACAGCAGAGTCAATCCCGCCGGATATGCCGACTATAGCGCCGTCCTTTCCGGTTTCTTTGGTAAAACGGCCGATGCCGTTCACAAGACGATGATATAACTCCAGCGTAGAAAGCATTATAAAGTAAATTTACCGCTAATAGACTGATAATTGTATACTTTTTCAATAATATCGGCAAAATCTCCGGCAATGGAGATCACTTTGATTTTGCTCCGGTCTACGTTGGGATCGCTACACAGGGGGATAGTGTCCGTGACAATGACTTCGGTGAGCGCAGAATTGGCTATGGTATTATAGGCAAGGCCCGACAATACGGGATGAGTGGCAATGGCCCGGACACTGCGGGCTCCTTTGGCCATCATCATATCGGCTGCTTTGGCAATGGTGCCTCCTGTGTCTATCATATCGTCCAGAATCACAATGTTCCTGTCCTCCACATCGCCTATCGCAGTCATGCTGCCCACCACATTGGCTTTTTCACGGGATTTGTGGCAAATAATAAGGGGACACTCCAGTTTGCGGGAATAGGCATTGGCTCTTTTGGCACCACCCATATCGGGTGCCGCCACGGACAGGTTCTCTAAGTTCAGGCTTTTAATATAAGGAACGAAAACCGAACTGGAATAAACGTGGTCAACGGGGAAATCAAAGAAGCCCTGTATCTGGTCTGCGTGCAGGTCCATGGTCATAACCCGGTCGCATCCAACGGCATGCAACAGGTTAGCCACCATTTTAGCACCAATGGACACACGCGGTCTGTCTTTCCGGTCCTGCCTGGCCCATCCGAAATAAGGCATAACGGCTATCACCTTGTATGCCGAAGCTCTTTTAGCCGCATCAATTGTAAGGAGGAGCTCAAACAAGTTGTCAACCGGAGGGAAAGTAGATTGAATGATGAATACGGTTGCGCCACGAACACTCTCGTCAAATGCAGGTTGAAACTCTCCGTCGCTGAAAACCGTTACGGACGAAAGACCAAGCGGGGAGCCAAGATGCGAGGCTATGCGTTCCGCAAGGTAACGGGACCCACGGCAGGAAAACACTTTGAATAAGTGAAGATGATCCATTGTTTTTTTTTGAAAGATGAGGCAAAGATACAAGAAAAAACATAATCAGGTATTCTCCGCGAGGATGGTGCCGATATAATCCAGTACCTCGCGGCGTCCAAGTGAGGTGGTGGAAGAGCTTACAAACGAAGGCGGAAGCTCCTCCCAGTATTCCAGTAATTCTTTTTTTATGGACTGAATCTTTTTCTCAAGCGCCGTACGCGAAAGTTTATCGGCCTTGGTGAAGATCAGTGCAAAAGGAATGTTCAGTTCTCCCAGCTTCAAAAGGAACTCAAGATCAATTTTCTGTAAGGGATGACGGCAGTCAAGCAAAACAAACAGCAGCGTCATCTGGCGGGAACGGCAAATATAGCCGAAGATCATGGCAGAGAGCGCTTCTCTTTTTAGTTTGGATACTTTGGCAAAACCATAGCCGGGAAGGTCCACGACCGTCCACCGGTCATCAATGAGAAACCGGTTAATCAGCTGGGTTTTTCCGGGGGTAGACGAAGTATGCGCCAGGCCGTTATTACCGCATAACATGTTAATGAGCGAAGATTTTCCCACATTGGACCGTCCTATGAATGCAAATTCATGCATGTTATGTTCGGGCAGTTGTTCCACAGAAGGAACACTCAGCAAAAAAGAAGAGCGGCGTATTTCCATGTCGCAAAGTTACAATTTTCCGGCCATTTTCCATATATTTGTGATATGCACAAAATGGATCTTCTGGAACTACAGGAACGTTTACAAAATGCTGTTTCCGAGGCATTCCCCGAGTCTTGCTGGGTGCGGGCGGAAATAAACCAGCTGTCTGTACGCAACGGTCACTGTTACATGGAACTGGTACAGAAAGATCCGGACAGTCATAACCTGGTGGCGAAGGCTCAGGCAGTTGTCTGGTCCAATGTATTCCTTTTCTTAAAACCTTTCTTTGAGTCTTCAACAGGTATGCCACTTAATGCCGGGTTACAGGTTCTCCTGAAAGTGGAGCCCCGCATGCACCCGTTATACGGTCTCAGCCTGAACGTAAGCGATGTGGACCCGTCTTTTACACTCGGAGGGGTGGAGCTGGAAAGAAGAAAAACGCTGGAAAGACTTGAAAAAGAAGGCATCATTGACATGAATCTTCAACTGCCTTTTCCAAGGATTCCCAGATGCCTGGCTGTTATTTCGTCCGATAAGGCGGCCGGTTACCAGGATTTTGCCAATCATTTGTCTCAATCGGGGTATGCTTTCCGGGTCAGGTTGTTTCAGGCACTTATGCAGGGTTCAGGGGCCTCGGCCAGTATCATAGATGCCATGGATAAGGTGGCAGCGGCCGGATCGGGAAGGGATGGAGGATATGACGTACTCCTGATCCTCAGGGGAGGCGGTGCCGTAACCGATCTTCATTGCTTTGACGATTATTCACTGGCGGCCAACATTGCCCAGTTTCCCATTCCCGTGATCACAGGAATAGGTCATTTCAGAGATGTGCACATTGCAGACAGGGTGGCGCATATGGCGTTGAAAACACCTACTGCGGCTGCCGATTTTCTAATCGATTGCCTGGCTGCCGAAGATGAAGAACTGGAGCAGACCGGGCGCCGGATTGAAAGAGCCATGCAAAACCGCTTCAACCAGGAAGAAATATACCTTTCGCACGTGTTAAAAGATTTGAAGGGAGCCGTAAGATGGCTTGTCGGACAGCACCATCACAACCTTGATTTGCTGGAAGAACGTGTGGTAAGAAATAATCCGCTTACCATTTTACAGAAAGGATATTCCATTACGGTATATCAGGGCAGGGCGGTACGTGAGGTTTCCGTACTCAGGCCCGGTGAGCAGGTTAAGGTCCTGCTGGCCGATGGAAGTTTCCTCTCTACAGTAATAGAAACAGAAAAATAAGATATGACCAGAAAATCCCCGTTGACATACGATCAGGCCAGAGCAGAACTGGACGAACTGGTAAAAGCCGTGGAACAACCCAATGCAGACCTGAGTGAGATCGCCGGAAAAGTAAAGAGAGCCGTGGAACTGGTGGCATTTTGCCGTGAATACCTGAAAGGTTTACAGAATGATGCAGACAAAATACTGACTTAAATGATAAGGCGTAAATATTTTTTTACCGTTCTGACGCTTTTCTGTTATGCCCTCTCTCCGGCATACGCGCAGGAAAATATAAAAATCGTCAGCCAGGACACCTTGTCGCGTTCCATGAAGGATCTGCTGAACGAGTCTGCCTCACGGGTGTTTCATGATCCCGATCCTCCGCGTTTTGTGATGATGGACAACAAGGAAAAATTTCTGTTTGGAATGGGCGGCTACGTATCTTGTTTAGCTTATTACGACGGAACGGGATTTCTTTCCAGGGATATGATCAATGCTTCCATTCCCATGAGCCGGTCGACGCTGAGGAGTGACCGTTTTAGCATGGATGCCAGCGGTTCCCGCCTTTTCTTTAAATTACTGGGAGATACGCGTTACGGTAAGGTCCATGCGTACATTGAGGCCGGCTTTACCGGTTCCGGCAATGCTTTTTCACTTAAGCACGCTTATGTTGAGATAAGGGGACTGCTTATAGGACAGACGTGGAGCAATATTATGGACCTCGATGCCTCTCCGGCCACTGTAGACGGAGAGGGGCCGTGCGGACTGAACGGCCTTCGTCAGCCCCAGATCAGGTACGAATGGGAATGGACCAACGGTTGGCAAACCAGTGTCTCGCTGGAAGACCCCGACGTCACCATGCTGGAAGTTACCATGTTGCAGGCGTCCGGTGATGTGACGGTCATGGGGCAGCGATTCCCCGATCTCATTGGGTCCGTACGATACAAAGGTAAAAACTGGCACCTTCGCCTGGCCGGTGTGATACGTTTCATGGATAAACAAAAAGGCTACGGAGGGGCTTTCTCGGGCCATTATGATATTACTGAAAAAGACGTTTTCAGATTCCAGGCTACCTGCGGGGCCGGTATTGGACATTACATTCAGGACCTGTCAGGTGTGGGCTACGATGTGTACCTGAAACCCGACATGAGTTTTGGCCGCGTTGGCGCACTCGGTTGGTATGGTGCCTATGAACATCACTGGACTCCCGGATGTTTTTCCGGAGCAGTCTATTCTCAGGTGCATGTAAAGGCTTATGAAAATGCTCCCGGCTTTTTCTACCGGACAACCCACTATGCCGGGATAAATACCTTCTGGCAATTATTCAAATACGGTCAGGCGGGCCTCGAGGTTTTATACGGTGACCGTGTTAACCATAACAGGGAAAGAGGGTATGCGTGGCGGCTGAACTGCCTGTTAAGATATAATTTCTAAATTATGGAAACAGTTGAAATATGGCAGAAAGACCCTTACCTTAAACCATTTAAGCAGGTACTCAGAAGACGTTCCGAACTGCTTGAGGCAAAATCCCGTTTTATTCAGGGTGCTCATGACAGCCTGTACAGCGCGGTAAATAACCACCTCTATTACGGAGTGCATAAAGTGGCGAACGGCTGGATATGCCGGGAATGGGCCCCTAATGCCTCGGCTATATACCTGATTGGCGAATGCAACGATTGGAAAAAGACATCCGAATTCCGTTTCCGGCATGTGGGAGACGGCAACTGGGAGTTGGAACTGCCTCCGGAGTCCCTGCATCACGGGCAGCTCTACAAATGGTATATTGAATGGCCGGGCGGTTCGGGAGAAAGATTACCCGCATATGCGCGCCGTTGCGTACAGGATCCCGAAACCAAGATATTCAGCGCCCAGGTATGGGCTCCGTCCGTTCCTTACAGGTGGCGCCACAAATCGCCCGGGAAAGTGAGCAATCCGCTTATCTACGAAGTGCATATAGGTATGAGCTCGGAAGAGCCCGTTGTGGCGGGCTTCGACTCGTTTCGCCGGAACGTTTTGCCCCGGATTACGCGCCTGGGATACAACACCATTCAATTGATGGCTATCCAGGAGCATCCCTATTACGGTTCGTTCGGATACCAGGTATCTAATTTTTTTGCTGTCAGCTCCCGCTTTGGCACCCCCGATGAGCTGAAGAAGCTGGTAGATGCCGCTCATGGACTGGGCATTTCTGTGATTCTTGATCTGGTCCATTCGCATGCGGTAAAGAACGAGGTAGAGGGTCTCAGCCGGTTTGACGGTACGTATAGCCTGTATTTCCATGCCGGGCCAAGGGGCGAACATTCAGTCTGGTCATCGCGCTGCTTCGATTACGGTAAAGATGCCGTGTTGCATTTCCTGCTTTCCAACTGCAAGTACTGGCTGGAAGAATATCGTTTTGACGGATTCCGCTTTGACGGGGTAACCTCCATGTTGTACTACGATCACGGGACAGGCCGTAATTTTACAGAATACAGCGCCTATTTTGACGGATCGCAGGACGAAGATGCGATCACATACCTGGGACTGGCCAACCGGCTGATCCACGAATGTTGTCCCCATGCCATAACCATTGCCGAGGATGTCAGCGGGATGCCTTCTCTGGCCTACCCTGCGGAAGGCGGGGGAATTGGGTTCGACTTCAGGATGAGCATGGGTGTGGCCGATGAGTGGATCAAACTTATAAAAAATGTAAAAGACGAAGATTGGCACGTCGGGGATATATTTTATGAACTGACCAACAAGCGGGATGATGAACGAACCGTTTCGTACGCCGAGTGTCACGACCAGGCTATGGTGGGAGACAAGACCATTATGTTCAGGCTGACCGATAAGGACATGTACCATTCTATGAGCAAATCGGCAGAATCGCTTGTTATAGACCGGGGGGTGGCCCTTCACAAAATAATCCGTCTTCTTTCACTTTCCACAGCAGGAGACGGATACCTTAATTTTATGGGCAACGAGTTCGGTCATCCGGAATGGATAGACTTTCCCAGGGAAGGAAACGGCTGGAGCTTTCATTACGCCCGCAGACAATGGTCTCTGGCCGATAACGATCAGTTACGTTACCGGGGGCTGGAGCTGTTCGACAGGGATATGATACACTTGGCAAAACAGCATAGTTTATTTACCCACAGACCCAAAGCGACAGTTCAGGATATCGGGTCCCAGGTACTCATTTTTACAAGGGGCTCCCTGCTGTTTGTGTTTAATCTGAGCCCGAACCGTTCCTATCCCGACTACGGCATAGAAGTGCCGCCGGGAAAATATATTTGCCTCTTGGATTCCGACCGTGAACTCTACGGAGGTTTTGAACGCAATAAACCGGAAACAGAGCATTTTACAGTTCGCTGTAATGAGGTTGACCGTCTTTTCCTATACTTACCCTCCAGGACGGCAATGGTACTGATTGGAGAATAATTAGTAACTTGCGCACTTATTGTTTAATAGAATATTTATGGCGTATTTGAAGTTTAACAAATATGAATTGGGGAACCTTGAGTATTCGCTCAAACGTGAAATACTGGCCACAAACCGTGCAGGCGGATATCTGAATACAACCATTATCGGATGCAATACCCGCAAATACCACGGATTGCTGGTTATTCCCATTGATTCGCTGGGCGGCGGCAATTACGTATTGCTGTCTACTCTCGATGAAACACTCGTTCAGCACGACCAGGCTTTCAACCTGGGTATACACCGTTATCCCGGGATCTATGAACCGAGAGGCCATAAGTATATCATAGATTTTGAACTGGACAGGAACATTGTCCTGACGTACCGCATTGGCGGCATGATATTCAGGAAAGAAATTGTATTCGTTCATAACAAAGAACAGGTGATGTTACGCTATACGCTCCTGGACGCACATTCCCCCACACTGCTCAGACTCCGGCCTTTCCTGGCTTTCAGGAACGTGCATACCCTCACCCGTGCCAATATGGAGGCAAATACCTTCCATTCAGTAGTTGATAAAGGTGTCGGCTGCTGTTTATATGAAGGTTTTCCCACGCTCTTTATGCAGCTTAATGTGAAAAATGAATTTGTCACAGTCCCCGACTGGTACAGGAATATTGAATACTTGCAGGAGAAAGAACGTGGTTATGACTATCATGAAGACCTGTTTGTCCCCGGCTATTTTGAATGTCCGCTTAAAAAAGGTCAGAGCGTTGTTTTCTCTGCCTCTTTACAGGAGATCAATCCCCCGGGGCTCACGAAAGGCTTCAGCACCGAACTCGACAGACGTCCGGAGCGCAAATCCTTTAAGGATTGCCTGAAACTTGCCGCTTCGCAGTTTATCATTCGCAAAGGCAATCGTACCGAGGTGGTAGCCGGTTATCCCTGGTTTGGCCGTTGGGGCCGGGATACGTTCATTGCCCTGCCCGGACTTACACTGGCCGGATGTTACGACCCAAAAGCCTGCAAAGAGGTTCTGGACACTATGGTCGCCCAGATGCAAAACGGCCTGTTCCCCAATATCGGTGAAGGAGCTTCGGCTGCCTTCAATGCGGCAGATGCTCCGCTCTGGTTCTTCTGGACTCTGCAGCAATACCTTTTGGACACCGGCGAGCGTGCGGCGTTGTGGACTGCATACGGCGATGTTATGAAAAAGATCCTGAGGGCATACCGATACGGCACTACAGATGTTCAGATGCACGACAACGGGCTTATCTGGGCAGCTGGAGAAGGAAAGGCTCTTACCTGGATGGATGCCGTGGTTGACGGTGTTCCGGTTACCGGAAGAGCAGGATATGCAGTGGAGATATGTGCTCTCTGGTACAACGCGGTTTGTTTTACCCTCGAATTGGCGCGGGATTTCGGAGACGATGAGTTTACAGGGGAATTCAGTGAAATACCGGTATTGATAAAAGAAAATTTCTTCCCTGTTTTCTGGATGGACGAACGGGCTCATCTGGCCGATTATGTAGATGCTGCCGGGCAAAATACAGACACAAGACCCAATCAGTTGTTTGCCTGTTCACTCCCGTTCAGTCCCCTTTCGGACGAAATAAAGAACCGTATACTGGACGTGTGTTCCAGGGAACTTCTCACACCCAGAGGGCTTCGTACCCTTTCCCCAAAGAATCCCTTATTTGCGGGCCGTTACGAAGGGAATCAGAATGTACGGGACCATGCGTACCATCAGGGGACGGTATGGCCCTGGTTGCTTGGACATTATATTGAAGCACAGTTCCGTATTCACGGGGCCATGTTTGCCGAATGTGCCAGGGAACTGGTATACGCGTTTGAAGAAGATATGACTGAGCACGGAGTGGGTTCCATACCGGAAGTATACGACGGAGATCCTCCTCACCGGCCCCACGGATGCACGTCCCAGGCATGGAGTGTGGCGGAAATCCTCAGATCCATACAGTTGATAGAAAAATATCAGAAGCAATGAAAGTATTGATGTTCGGGTGGGAATTCCCGCCTCATATTGCCGGCGGGCTGGGTACAGCCTGTGACGGTCTTACAAGAGGACTGGCCAAACAAAACGTGGAAGTGCTTTTTGTTATGCCCTCCGCATCGGGGGACGAAGATCAGAGTGCTGTCCGCATTATTAATGCCAGCGACGTGGTTGCTTTTGAGAAAAAAGAAGAGGCACGGCAAATATTTGATAACGTACATTTTCTGAAAGTTACATCCAATCTGATCCCTTATCTGGGACCCGATGAATTCGAAGAAGCCATAGATCTGGAAAGAGAAAAGGAATGGAATGAATTCAGGATATCGTTCGGTAATAAATTCAAGTTTTCCGGGAAATACGGTAAAAATCTTATGGAAGAGGTCATGCGCTATGCGCTGGTTGCTGCATCCATTGCCCGTCAATACGATTTTGACATCATTCATGCCCACGACTGGCTCACTTATATGGCGGGTATTGCCGCAAAAAAAATCTCGGGGAAACCCCTGGTCATACATGTTCATGCCACCGAATTCGACCGGTCGGGAGAAAATATCAATACCCAGGTATACGAACTGGAAAAGAGAGGAATGGACCAGGCGGACCGGGTGATTGCCGTGAGCAACCTGACCCGCGATATAGTTATCAGAAAATACCATATTGCTCCTGAAAAAGTAGTGACCGTTCATAATGCGGTTGATTTTAAAACGGCTGAGAGTCGCGAAATTGAAAGAGGAGTTCCTGAAAAAATTGTAACCTTCCTGGGGCGGATAACGTATCAGAAAGGTCCTGAATATTTTATTGAGGCGGCGTATAAAGTGTTGCAGAAATGCAAAAACGTACGGTTTGTAATGGCCGGCAGCGGCGATATGTTCAATCGTTCAGTACGCCGGGTGGCCAAACTGGGTATATCCAGTCATTTTCATTTTACCGGATTTCTTCAGGGCGAGGACGTCAAAAATATGTTTGCATATTCAGATGTATATGTGATGCCGTCTGTGTCTGAACCTTTTGGCATTTCTCCTCTGGAAGCCATGAGAGCCAATGTGCCTACCATTATATCCAAACAATCGGGGGTGGCAGAGGTGCTTAACCATGCCATCAAAGTCGATTTCTGGGATGTTAATGCCCTGGCCGATGCTATTTTCGGATTGCTTAACTATCCGGCGCTTTCCCGTATGACCGTTCGCTGCGGTCTGGAAGAAGTCAACGCCATGAAATGGGACAATGCCGCGTTGAAGGTAAAAAACATATATGAATCTGTTTTGAACGAAAAATCTTAAATTAAGAGATATGAAAAAGACCCTATGTTTGTACTTTCAGGTACACCAGCCCTACAGACTGCGTCAATATCGTTTCTTTGACATCGGAAAGAATTCGTATTACTATGATGATTTTGCTAACAAAACCATCATGAACAGGGTCGCAAACCGTTGCTACCTTCCAGTTAACAACCTGTTGGCCAGTCTTATAAAAAAATACAACGGGGCATTCAAGGTGGCCTTTTCCATAAGCGGGATAGCTATTGAACAAATGGAACAGTATGCACCTGCAGCACTGGAATCGTTTAAAGAACTGTCCCGGACCGGTTGTGTGGAATTCCTGGCAGAAACTTACTCCCATTCTTTATCTTCGCTCGTCTCTCCGCGCAAGTTCAAAGATCAGGTGGCCATGCATGTAAACACGGTTGAAGAGCACTTTGGCATGAAGCCAACCGCTTTCAGGAATACAGAACTGATCTATTCAGACACGATTGGCGAAATGGTGGCCGATATGGGTTTTACCACCATGCTTACAGAAGGGGCACGCCATATTATGGGTTGGAAGAGTCCTAATTATTTATATGTTAATGCCATTAATCCCAAATTAAAACTTTTACTCAGAAATTTCAGACTGAGCGACGATATTGCCTTTCGTTTCTCCAACCGCAGTTGGGGAGACTGGCCGCTGACCGCCGAGAAATACGCCGGCTGGCTGGCGCAGGCCCTGGAGAAAGATGATATTGTGAATGTGTTTATGGATTACGAAAGCTTTGGTGAACACCAGCCGGCTGAATCGGGAATATTCGATTTTCTGGCGGCACTGCCGGGCATGATCCTTAATCATGCAAATACGGAAATACTCACACCTTCCGAATCGGCCAGGAAGCACCAGCCTATTGCCCCGTTGCATGTGCCTTATGCCATTTCTTGGGCCGATGAGGAAAGAGATGTGAGCGCCTGGCTTGGAAACGAACTGCAACAGGAGGCATTTAACAATTTGTATAAACTGGAAGATCCGGTCCGTGACAGCAGAGATCCCGTTTTGCAGAGGGATTTCAGAAGACTGCAGACCAGCGATCATTTTTACTATATGTGTACTAAGTTCTTCTCCGACGGAGATGTACATAAATACTTTAATCCTTACGACACGCCCTACGAGGCGTTTATAAACTACATGAATGTGTTGAGCGATCTTACGCTCCGCGTACCAAAATAAAATGATATGATGAGTGAAATGAATCTGATCCCCGACTATTTGTTTGAAGTGAGTTGGGAAGTGTGTAACAAAGTAGGGGGAATACATACCGTAATTGCCACAAAAGCGCTGAATATGTCCAGGCAAATGGATAACAGACATATTCTGATTGGGCCGGACGTGTGGCGGGAGACAAAACAAAACCCCGAATTTCTTGAAGATAACAGACTGCTGCGTCCCTGGCGGGACAAGGCGGCCCAGGAAGGCCTGAGAATACGGGTTGGACGCTGGAACGTGGCAGGTAACCCTATTGTGGTATTGGTTGATTTTACGTCATACATAGCCAGAAAAGACGAGATCTTTACCGATTTCTGGAAACGTTTTAAACTTGATTCCATAAGCGGGCAGTGGGATTATATAGAACCCGCTCTGTTCGGCTATGCATCGGGCATTGTCATTGAAAGTTTCGTCCGGTTTAATCTGGCCCCGCATCACAAAAGTGTGGCTCAGTTCCACGAATGGATGACCGGAACCGGTTTGCTTTATCTGAAGACCTGCAAGTTGCTTGTGGCCACTGCCTTTACTACGCATGCCACTGTTCTGGGCCGTTGTATTGCGGGAAACATGCTTCCCCTTTACGATCAGATGGAAAATTACAACGCTGCTGAAAAAGCCCGGGAATACAATGTAATAGCCAAACACTCGCTGGAGAAAACGGCGGCTGTGTATGCCGACGTTTTTACCACCGTGAGCGATATCACCTCCCGGGAGTGCTCCCATTTCCTTGAAAAAGACGTCGATATGGTGACTCCCAACGGATTTGAGAACAGTTTCACTCCTGCTGACGATCAATACCCCGCCTGGGTGGCCAAAGGAAAAACCAGGCTGAAAGAAATTGCTGAATCGCTGTTGAAAGAAAAAACGGATGATAACGCTTTGATGGTGGGCATTAGCGGCCGCTATGAATTCAAAAACAAAGGAATAGATGTCTTTATTGAGGCATTGGGCAGCCTGAACAAAAAACTTCGCGAAGGGGACCGCCAGGTACTGGCATTCTTCATGGTCCCTGCCGGCCACAGGGGACCCAGGAAAAATTTCGATGACCTGTATACTACCCATTACCTGAACGATCCCGACAACGATCCTTCCATTAAAATGTTCCGGGAAACCGGTTTGCTGAATAGCAGCGAAAACCGTGTGAAAGTGTTTTTTATTCCCTGTTATCTGGACGGCAACGACGGGTTTGTGAATATGACCTATTACGAACTGCTGGCCGGACTGGATTTGTCTGTTTTTCCTTCCTATTACGAACCGTGGGGATACACTCCTCTGGAAAGCCTGGCATTCAGGGTTCCCACAGTAACTACTTCACTGGCGGGATTCGGCTTGTGGGTGGACAAACAATATAAGGAAGCCCATCCGGGAATTGAGATCATCCACAGGGACGACAGGAACCGTAACAGCGTGGTTACCGCTATTGCAGAGGTTATTGAACGGGTTTCCGGATACGATACGGCGCAGGCCGATGCTGTGAAAGCAAACGCCAGGGATGTATCTTCCATTGCCTTATGGGATCATTTTCTTACTTATTATACCAGTGCCTATGCCATTGCCCTGGGAAAGATCGTGCAGGACCTGGCCAAATTCCCCGTGAGAAGGGATGAGTGTTTCTTTATACGCCACGATCACTGGCGTTCTGCCCCGAGCTGGTTCCCGGTGACCATACAGAAACAATTGCCTTACCGGCTTATTTTCCTCGATATTTTATCCAAGAATCTTTGGTGGTCATGGAATGAGGAAGCCATTGACCTGTTTGCGGGCATAGATCCCGAGCTGTGGCTCAAAGCAGAGAAGAATCCTATTATTCTGCTGGATATGATCCCGCTCAAAAAATACAAAGCCCTGGAAAAAAATACCGCTTTTCTGGCCCGTTTAGATGCAGTAGAGGACCGGTTTGAGGAATACATGAAGGCCAAGGAAAGCATGACGGAGCCGCAAATAGCCTATTTTAGTATGGAATACGGTCTGGACTGGTCTTTGAAAATTTATTCAGGAGGATTGGGCATACTGGCCGGCGATTACCTGAAAGAAGCCTCGGATAAAGCTGTGCCAATGACTGCCGTAGGACTGCTCTACCGGTATGGTTATTTTCGCCAGCAACTCTCGGCGCAGGGAGATCAGGTGAGTGAGCGTGAGATGATAGATTTCCAGAAGATACCGGCCATCCCGGCGCGTGACGAGAATGATAAATGGGCTACCGTGAGCATTGCCTTTCCGGGACGTAACCTGTACGCCAGGATATGGAAAGTGGATGTGGGCCGTACCGAATTGTACCTTCTCGATACGGATATTGATGAGAATCTGCCCGAAGACCGGTCCATTACTCATCAGCTTTACGGCGGAAACTGGGAAAACCGCCTAAAACAGGAGCTGTTACTGGGTGTGGGAGGGATAAGGGCTTTGCGTATCCTGGGAAAGGATGCCGATATCTACCACTGCAACGAGGGTCATGCCGCCTTTATTGGACTGGAAAGAATGCGTGAATACGTCACCCGCGATAAACTTTCTTTTGAAGAAGCCAGGGAGGTGGTCCGTTCTTCATCGCTTTTCACAACGCATACGCCGGTACCGGCCGGTCATGATGCGTTTTCGGAAGATATGCTCCGGCCCTATTTTTCACACTATCCCGTGAGACTGGAAACCAGCTGGGAAATGCTTATGAGCCTGGGGAAATCAGATCCGTGTGATGTACATGAAAAATTCTCGATGAGTTATCTGGCGGCCAATTTATCGCAGGAGATTAACGGTGTGAGCAAGTTACACGGACGCGTCAGCCAGGAAATATTGAACCCGCTCTGGCCCGGTTACCTGCCTGAAGAGTCGCACGTGGGTTATGTTACCAATGGCGTGCACTACCAGACCTGGACGGCCCGGGAATGGAAGGAGGTCCATTCCCGTGAATTCGGAGAAGCATTTGGAACCCATCATTATGACAAACAATGTTTTGAATCGTTCCTGAAAGTTAGTGAGAAAGAAGTATGGAGTGTTCGCAATCAGCTAAGAGCCAGACTAATAAACCGCATTCTACAGGATTTCTCCAGCACCGTTCAGGCACCATCGTGTTATTCTCCCCAGGATGTGGTGTCCATTCGTGCCACCCTCAGGAAGGACATCCTCACCATTGGGTTTGCCCGTCGGTTTGCGACTTACAAGAGAGCACACCTGCTATTCAGTAATCCCGACCGGTTAGATGCTATCATTAATAATCCGGATATGCCCGTGCAGTTTCTGTTTGCCGGGAAGGCCCATCCCGATGATAAAGCCGGTCAGGATCTGATCAAACGCATTATTGAAATATCGCGCATGCCCCAATTCCTTGGTAAGATCCTTTTTATTCCCAACTACAATATGGAGGTGGCCAAGATGCTTGTGCAAGGAGTGGATGTCTGGATGAATACTCCCACCAGGCCGCTGGAGGCTTCCGGGACGAGCGGGGAAAAGGCGGCAATGAACGGAGTCATGCACTTTAGCGTACTGGACGGATGGTGGGTTGAAGGCTACCATCAGGGTGCCGGCTGGGCACTGCCCAAGGAGAGAACTTACGAAAACCAGCAATACCAAGACGAAATGGATGCGGCAACCATATATAACCTGCTTGAGACCGAAATAGTGCCGTTGTTTTATAAGCGCAATGCCCTGGGGATTCCCGAAGGCTGGGTACAGCACATAAAAAATACCGTGGCCTTTGTGGCAGGCAATTTTACTACCAACCGCATGATGTCCGATTACGAAAAACAATATTACCAGCCGCTGAACAAGCGTTATCACAATATGATTGCAGAAGACTTCGCGCTTGCGCGCGAACTGGCTTTCTGGAAAAAGAGGGTGGAACGCGAGTGGGAATCCGTGGAAGTTATATCGTATGTGCATCCCAATGAAAGCAACGAGGTGCTGAGCCTGGGAACCGAACATGAATCGGAAGTACAGCTGTACCTGGGAGCCCTTTCGGCAGAAGATGTAGGCGTGGAAATGGTTATCACTACACGTGATAATGACGATCGTATTGTTATTGACGAGATCATACCTTTCCAGCTGGAGCGTTTTGCCAACAGCGAAGCTACCTTTACCTGTAAACTGATTCCTCAGACGGCAGGTGCCTATTACATAGCGGCACGCGTATATGCTAAAAATGATAAATTACCTCACAGACAAGATTTTGCATTGGTAAAATGGTTGTAGCAGCAACAGGTTTCTTTGATGGAGTGCACCTTGGACACAAAGCAGTCCTGGATTGCCTTACCGCCACCGCAACAGCGCGGGGTGCCCAAAGTGCGGTCATAACTTTCTGGCCGCACCCGCGTGCCGTACTGCAAAAAGATGCAGCCGGCTTTCGACTGCTTACTTCTTTGGAGGAAAAACGCTCGCTGATCATGGATAAAGGAGTGGATGCCTTTCACGTGCTGCCTTTCAACAAGGATTTTTCGCAGGTTTCCGCCAAATCGTTCTTTACGGATTATCTGCAGAAGATTTATCATGTAGACGCACTGATCATTGGTTATAACCACCGCCTGGGGAAAGACATGCCGAATGCCAGGGAAACCATGCGCCGCGATGCTGCCTCTGTTGGACTGGAACTGCTAGAAGTCCCCGAGTTCTTTTATGACGGAGGCGATCACATCAGCTCCACGAAGATCCGTGCAGCTTTGTCGCAGGGATCGGTCGAAACGGCCTGCCAGTGGCTCGGCTATCCTTATCAGCTCCATGGCGTTGTGGTGGAAGGTAACCGGATAGGGCGGACCATGGGGTTCCCCACCGCCAATATGGAACTTTACGAACCGCTCAAGCAATTACCGGCCAACGGGGTCTACAGGGTAAATGCCCGGGTGAACGGCCGCTGGTACAAAGGAATGACCAACATAGGCTGCAGACCCACTATTGCCAACAACACTACCCGCACCATTGAAACACACATCTTTGATTTTGACGAAGATATTTACGGACTGGAAATAGTTGTCCAGTTCCTGAAACGTCACAGACAGGAAATAGCCTTTCCTTCTGTAGATGCATTAAAACAGCAATTGAAAAAAGATAAACAGGCATTATTATGAAATCCGAATCGATATTCACACTCGTCATGACAGTTCTGGCCATTGTGCTGGGTATTTTAAACAATAACCAAAAGGCAAAAAAACGTGAGCAACAGGCCAGACGCAAAATATATGATGAACCGGACAGGGAAGAACCTTACCGTAAACCGGAGTTCCAGTTATCTGTTGCCCCTGAAACCGGGCCGACTGCGTATTCAGAAGGCGAAAGGGCTCTGACTGACGATTCCCATGATTTTCCGGTTCATGCGGAGGAACACCCCCAAAAATCGCGCAAGTACGGTTTTAATGCCAAAGAAGCCGTATTGTTTTCAGAAATTTTGCGTCCGAAGTTTGACGAATTTGGTTGATTCATAAAGAAGTATTATATTTGTCTCAAGAAGAGTCCTGCCTACACAGGGTTCTTCTTCTGCTTTATTTTATACTAAAAACACTGTTATGTCCAAGACTCATTATCTCACGGCCGAAGGGCTTGAGAAACTAAAGGAAGAATTGAATCAATTGATGTCTGTAGAAAGGGAGGCTGCCGCACGTGCCATTGCCGAAGCCAGGGACAAAGGCGACCTGTCTGAAAACGCAGAATACGATGCAGCAAAAGATGCTCAGGGACTTCTTGAGCTGAGAATTGCCAACCTGCAGACATTGATTGCCAATGCCAGGGTTGTGGATGAGTCCAGACTGAATACCAAGGTCGTGCAGATCATGAATAAGGTCAGGATCCGCAACTGCAAGAACAATTCCATTATGGAAGTCACATTGGTAGGGGAGAGTGAAGCCAATCTGGCAGAAGGCAGACTGGCCGTTTCTTCTCCTATCGGTAAAGGCCTTCTGGGTAAAAAGAAAGGTGAGATAGCATCGGTCAATACCCCTTCCGGGATCATACAGTTTGAAATTTTAGATATTTCCATATAATATGCCAAGCATCTTTTCTCGTATAGTTGCCGGAGAAATACCGTCATATAAAATTGCCGAGGACGACAGGTTCTATGCTTTTCTGGATATCAGTCCCAAGAGACCCGGTCATACATTGGTCATCCCCAAGAAAGAAGTAGATTATCTCTTTGATATAGACCCGGCCGAACTGGGCGATCTCTTTACTTTTGCCCAGAGAGTGGCAAAAGCCATTAAAAAGGCTATTCCCTGCAAACGCGTGGGTGTAGCCGTGCTTGGGCTGGAAGTGCCTCATGCGCATGTCCATCTTATTCCTCTGCAAAAGGAAACGGATATGAATCTGCAACAGCCCAAATGCGATCTGTCTCCGGATCAGATGGCCGATATTTGCCGGAGTATTGTCCAACAATTTGAATAATTAAATCTATGAAAGTCTATCTCCATTTCCTTACGGTTGTGTCTGTTGCATCCGTAATGCTCTTTTCATGCAACAAAGCCGACCGTGTTTCGCTGCAGGGAACCGTATCCGGGATACCTCCCGATTCGGCTCTTGTGCTCAAGCGTCTTGACATCAACAGCGAATCGGTTGTCGATACCCTTACATACGATGACAGGGGAAATTTTTCGTACCGTTACCAGGCCAATCAGCCCGGCTATTATTTCCTTTACGCAGGCGGTGTTAAAGTGGCTTCTCTGGTGCTGATGCCCGGCGACAGGGTAAAGGTTAAAGCCTCGGCTACCGACAGAACCTGTAATATTGACGGATCCGGCGAATCGTTGCTCTATAAACAGGCCGACAGTGTGTTTGGCCGGTCTTTCCGGACTTTCGATTCTCTGTACGTGATTTATAAGTCTGCCCCTGAAAACGAGAAAGACTCTCTGAGTCTGCAACTGGGTCGGATGTTCATAAAATACAAGCAAACGGCTATTCGTTTCATGTACTCAAATCCCCGTTCTTTTGTAAATACTGCGGTGGCTTTTCACGCATTTCCCGACCAGATGTATGTGTTTTCAGATGCCAAAGATGCTCCCTTGCTGAAACGGGTCTACGATTCGCTACAGCCCCTGTATCCTGCTTCGGTGTATGTAACAGCGCTCCGCGAACGTTACGAAGCCCTGGAAAAAGCGCTGTATTTTGACTCGGCCTTATCTAAAGTTGTGGTAACCGATTTCCCCGATATCTGCGTCCCCGATCTGAAAGGGCAGCCGGTCTGCCTGTCTTCGTTAAAGGGCAAGACCATACTGGTTTCTTTCTGGCATTCACAGAACGTAGATATGCGGCTTGATAACAGGGAATTGCTGGATTTGTACGACGAATTTTCCGGGCGGGGTTTGGAAGTGTACCAGGTGGCGCTCGATACCGATAAGACACTCTGGGCCTCTACCGTACGGGAACAGGCTTTGCCATGGATAAATGTTTGTGACGGATTGGGAGTGGCGTCTTCTGCCGTGGCTACCTACAATATTTCACAGATTCCTGCCTATTTCATCATTGGGAGCGATGCCGAGATCAAAATGCGTCTGAACAGCATAGCCCAGGTGGAAAAGGAGATTAGACGCCTTTTTGGGAAATAACGGCCCTGAATTCTTTTAGATAAAAGGGCGTAAAATACGCTACATCCTCAAATTTTTTATCGTCCCATGCTTTTTGCGCGGCTTTGGCCATACCGCAGGCATGGGATGAACTATTTATAAATCTGGCATTCGGATGCGTAATTACGCTGCTGCATTTCTCTGCACCGTTTCCAACGAATGCCACCGGACCCTGTTCCAGCAGACCGGCAAAACTGTCCGGGGTGATGATCTCGGCGCGTACTTCGTCTACAGGCCGGGCAAACCCTCCGGCATGATCTTGTTCTACCCGGAAAGCGGCTGTGTAGACCTCCATTCTCCGGGCATCTATCATGGATACTATCCGGTAAGGCATTTCACTGACTGTGTCTGCATAAAGCTGAGCCAGTAATTGCAGCGAACAAACCGATATAAGGGGCAGCGAGGCACCAAAACACAGTCCTTTGGCGGTTGAAACGCCTACCCTGAGCCCGGTATAGGACCCCGGGCCTTTACTTACGGCTACAGCTGAACAATCCCCGACCGTAAGCCCGCATTCCTTTAATACCTCGTCAATAAGTACGGCGAGCCGGGACGCATGTGCCTTGGGCGCATCGGTCTCACGACTGACCAACCGGCCCGGGCTGTACAAAGCAACAGAACATACGTTCGTGCTCGTCTCAATCAGCAGTAGATTCATCGGAACTTTTTGTGGTAGGGGTTACTTTGGTCCCGTTTTCAAGTGTTTTGGATATGGCGGCATACGGACCGGTCACCACGCGATCTTCTTTGGTGAGTCCTTCTGTGATCTCAATATGCAGGTGGTCCTGCAGTCCGGATTTTATCCTGACGGCCTGTACCGTGTTATCGTTCTTTACAATAAAGACCTGTTCCACCAGTTCGTTGGGGCCCAGTTCCAGCTTAAGACTGTCGGACAGAAGTTCCGCACGCGTTGTGATGCATTGGATAGGTATGGCCAGCGCATTGCGGCGGGTTTCGGTCTGGATAGATACCGAGGCCGACATGCCGGGTCTGAATGGATTGGTGCGGCTGTTTTGTACCAGGTCCGCATAGGATGAGGGCAGGATGTATACTTTAACCTCAAAGTTGGTGACCTGCTCCAGGGCAGAGCCTATGTTTTTTGCGGAATTGGCAATCTGTGTAACCACCCCCTCGAATTTTCTTCCGGGATAGGCGTCCACTTCTACCAGGGCGGTGTCGTTCTTGCGGATCCTGACAATATCATTCTCGTTAACGTCCACAAGCACTTCCATTTTTTCGAAATCGGCTATGCGGAGCATTTCGGTTCCCGCCATCTGACTGGTTCCCACAACACGTTCGCCCCGCTCTACGTAGAGTTTGGAAACGACCCCGTTCATGGGAGCAAAAATGGTGGTTTTAGACAGGCTTTCCTCGGCTTCGGCAAGGCCTGCCTCGGAACTCTGCACATTAAAGCGCGAAGCGTTCAGCTGTTCTTTGGCCATGGAGTATTCAGAAACGGAAGATTCGTATTCAGATTGCGAGATGGCTCCTTTTTCATACAAAGACATGTTCCTGTTATAGGACAACTCAATCTGCTGGAACTTCGCGTCTTGTTGTGCAAGCTGGGCTTTTGCCTGGTTGAGAGCGGCTTTCATACGGTCCCTGGCAGAGAGGTACTGGTCGCGTTTGATCTGCAGCAGCACCTGACCTGCTTTTACCTGGTCTCCTTCTTTAACATTCAGCACTATGATCTCGCCCGATACGTCGGGGCTGATCTTTACCTCCACCACGGGCTGGATCTTTCCGTTGGCCGGAATGATCTCGGTTATATCCTTTGTGACAGGAGAAGTTACGGTGACTTCAACTCCTTTTCCGGATCTGCTTTTACCCACCACTACGAGCACTACTATTAGTACTACGGCAGCAATTATGATCCACAAGATTGGTTTCTTCATATGTGTGCTTTTGATTTTGTTTACAGAGTAATAGGGATGCCTTTATAGAAATCAAGGATTTTCAGTTTAAACACGTGTTCGTATTTAGACTGAATGTACTTGCTTTGAGCCTGGAATAAATTGGTTTTGGACACGGTGTAGTCGGTGCCGTTGAGTAGCCCGAGGTCGAATTTTTCCTGAACATAACGGAACGATTCCTGCAGAGCTTTCACATTCCTTTCCGACGCCTGGCAGCGTAACCAGGTAGAGGTTGCATCGTTGGCTGCCTGTTGCACTTCCTTGAGCAGTGCCTGCTGTGCGTTTTTCATCTCGAGTTCGGCCGCCTGGTAGGCCAGTCTGGCGTTTTTGATCCTCGTGTTCACCTGCCACTGATTAAAAACAGGCACCGATAAAGTAAGTCCTATGGAGGGATTGTTGTTGTTCTTCATCTGATCCCAGAACCCTGCCGATGAACCGCCCAAGAGGTCTCCTACGCCGGAACCTCCGCTCTCCGTGTCGTCCGTATCATCGTCGTCAGAGGATTTTTTCCCGGCATCGGAATAAAATGTGGAGTAAGACATGGTCAGCGACAGCCTGGGGGAACGTCCTCCTTTGGCAATGGCCAGTTCATATTTGCGCTGCTCCAGGTTGAATTCCGTCTTTTTGATTTGCGGCAGCTGTTGGGATATATAATACATTTCTTCTACAGAAACGGGTTCCATTTGGTTCAGATCGCCAATTTTTGGGAAAACAATCTGGAAATCGTCATCCATGGAAAGGTCCAGCAATTGTTTGAGATTCAGTTGGTAAGTGCGGAGGTTGTTTTCTGCGTCCACCACCTGCAACTCTTCCGAGGCAAGCTGCGATTCAACTTCCAGCAGGGAACTGAGCGGCTGGCTGCCGGCTTCTACCAGTTGCCGTGAACGGGCGCATTGCTGGGCCACACTCTCGCGGCTCTGGCGGGCAGTCTGCAGCACTTCGTTTGCCAGCAGAACGTTCAGGTAACTGCGGGTGATCTCAATGGAGATCTCATTGCGTAATTTCTGTACCTCCTGTACGGCTATTTCCAGTTTGGCTTTTTCCTGCTTAATGGTATTCAGTTTCTGAAGGCCGTTAAAAAGATCCACATCTGCGTAAACACCCACACCCGTATTGGAGCTGCGCACGTGATTAAGCAGTGTAAGTGTTGAAAGATCAACTGATTGTCCCCAGTTAACGTTTTCCGTAACCCTGGCATTGAGCGTAGGGGCAAGCGCCATTTTTGACTGAAAATGCGTGTTCTCAGATTGATTGACACCCAGTTCCTGTTGCTTGAGGCTCAGGTTGTTCTCCCAGGCGTATTTAATACATTCTTCCAGGGTCCAGGTTTTCTGGGCATATCCGGATAATGGCAGGAAGATAACCAATGCCCACAGGAAAAGGGAACGTTTTTTCATAATTCAGCGCTTACTATGTCGTGCAAATTTACTTTTATTTGGATAATATACAATAATAATACCCAAAAGGGCCATCAGACAGAGAAACCCGGTAAGACCCGCCCTTGTTAGGGAATAATGCTCGCATACGGCTGGCAGCACCAGGCGGAAAGTATAAATGAGCGCATTATATGCCCAGTGAACGGCTACACAAAGCGACAGATCACGGCTTTTGAAATAGAGCAGGAACAGGAGTGCGCCCAACACCGTCCGTTCCAGAAACAAACCCGCCGAGTCGGGCCGGTGACAAAGCGAAAACAACACAGAACTTACCAGGAACATGATCCCTAAACGCATGCCTGCAGCCTCCATTTTCTTTACCAGGTATTCCCGGAAGATCAATTCTTCCATAAAGGCTATCCAGAAGAAGTCAAAAAAAACGGCCAGACACAGGAACCTCACATTCAACCCGGATAGAGCCTTGCCCGCAAGTATCAGCCACAGAGCCGCCATGACCGAAAGTATTAAAAAAGACATGACAAAGAGTCTTGTGTAGCCTATTTTTTCTGCTGCAGGCAGTTTTTTCCGTTTGTACCTCAGGTGAAAGATACTGACTCCCAAAGCGCATAAAGCATTGGCTGTAAGCAGGTCCGTCTGCCAGACGGTTCTCAGGACGGCAGACAGCAACAGAGATGGCAGGGCAAATGCGGTGTAAACCACTACCGGGTAAGCAATAAACCCGTATTTTTTTATAAAACGTCTCATGGGAAAAAAAGAAAGGGCGGGTTTCCCCGCCCTTGCCGTGTTATTGAACCGCCACCCGGGGTTTGCTCATCTTACCAACCAGGTTACAGCCGATATCGTAGAGGGCACGGAACGCTTTTCCCAACAATTCACCCAGCATGTAGGCCAGGTCTTCGTCAATATTCGAAGAGCTCATTCCTCCCGAAACGGCACAACATTCGTTTTCGTTCAGCAGCCGGAATCCTTCCGGTTCCCCAACATGTTTTGTTTTCATCATTTGTTCCATCCCGCTTTAAATCCTTCAATAAAACTGTCTACGTTATTGGCCAGCATGGTGGCAATGATGCCTGCTTTTCCCATCTTCTTGGCCAGGGCATTCAGCAGGCCTTCCAGCACGGCCCCTATGACGCCGCTATCCGACTCGCCCCCCGAGATACTGCATTGGGAGGGCAGATCCAATGCAATAAAGCCAAAATCCTTCAACACAATTTCTTTCATAATAATTTGGTTTTATATACTCTCTCACTGTTCAGGCGCGTGAGATTCCGCCAGCAAGCGCGCATTTGCTTCAGATTCCTTGTTGTTTACACCAGGTTGCATATTGTCCGCCCCGGGCCATGAGTTCTCCGTGAGTGCCTTCTTCAGAGATCTTTCCCCCGCTAAGCAGAACGATTTTGTTGGCCAGGCCGAGCGACGACATCCTGTGTGCGATAATGATAATGCCCATGCCTGTACGGCACCACTCGTTGAGGGCACGCATAACAAATTCTTCCGAATGGCTGTCCAGCGAAGAAGTGGCCTCGTCCAGAATGAGCCAGCCGGGTTTGCGGTAGGCTGCCCGGGCCAGCGCAATACGCTGGCGCTGGCCTCCCGAGAGGCGAACTCCCTGTTCGCCAACGGGGGTCAGTATGCCCTGGGGCAGTTCTTCCAGGAACGTGTCGAGTCCCAGCAGGGTGCAGAGCCCGGCTATGTATTCATAATCGGGTTCTTCTTCTCCAAGGGTTATGTTGAACAGCAGGCTGCCCTCAAAAAGATCTGCCTTCTGCGGTACAATGCCTGTGATTTTACGCCATCGGTCAAGAGGAAGGTTCCGTACGTTTTCATTTCCAAAAAAGATATCCCCGTTGTCGGGTTCGTAAAGGCGCATGATGAGCGAGGCCAGCGTAGATTTACCAGACCCGCTTTCCCCCGCAATGGCAGTGATCTGCCCGGCGGGAAAGACGTAACTGAAATCATTGAAAAGAACCGGTCTGCCGGGGTAATGGAACAACATTTTTTGAATGCGGATATCGCATTTGGGAATAGATGAGATGATTTGAATTTCTGAAGAGCAATTTCCGGCAGACGGTTCCTGTTCCGGTTCCAGTTCAATGATTTCGAAGAGACGTTCAGAGGCGATCCGGGCATCGCGGTATTGACGGCTGAATGAGATGATCTCTGTTACAGGCCCGGAAAAATAGGCGGTAAGGGCAAAGAAAGACAATAACTCGCCCAGGCTTAGCGCAGATCCCAGTACAAAACAGGATCCGGTCCACAATAACCCCAGGCCCATGAAACGCGTTATGGTATCGCCGGCCGAAGCGGCATAAAGTTGGTTCATGCCGCCCCGCAGGGCCTGTCTGACATATGTTTCAAAATGTTCCCCGGTCCTTTTAATGGCGCTTTCCTGAGCTGTGCAGTATTTGATCTGGGTTACGCCCCTAAGGGTGTCTACCAGTCCCGATTCGAGTGTTGCCTGTGCTGTCATAATCCGGCGCTGGGTTTCCTTATTCCGGCGGTCGAAAAAATAATATACCGCAGCATAAAGCGGAGTGGACAGCAGGCATATAAGGGACAGCTTCCAGTTAAAAAGGAACATTACGGCAAACGAAACGGCCAGTGTGGCTCCGTAAAGTACCAGGTTCAATATCCCGCTGCTGACGAATGTGCTGACCTTGAAAGCGTCGTTTATTCGGGCAATGAGTTCTCCCGACGGCCGCTGGTCAAAAAACCGCTGCGGCAGGTACATAAGGTGTCTGTAAAATCCCATGACCAGTTGCATGGCGGTCCGTAATCCGTTGCGTAACAGGAAAGTGGCTCTTACCATGTTCAGCAGCAGGGCACAAACGGTAATGTAGACCATGACCAGTCCCATTTGGGTCAGGAAACGGGCGTCTCCCGATGGGATGATACGGTCTGCAATACATTTCAGGAACAGGGCCGACCCCAGCCCGGCAACGGTATAGAGCAGCGAGGCGGCCAGGGCTTTGACCGGTTCTGCTTTTTGGCCTTTCATAAGTACCTTCATGCGGAAATAAAATGAAGGTATATGATTCCCCGGTTTGAAATGCCTGTCGGGCGAAAGGGTAATGACTACCCCGGTCCACAGGGCCGAGGCATCCGGCCCCGATACGCGGTGAACGCGTCCGTCCTCGGGGTCCATGATCCTGAAACGGGAACGCGAGCGTCCGTAGCAGACAATGAAATGGGTGTACCCGTTGGGGCGGATCTGGTGGAGAATGGAAGGAAAAGGCAGGTTTTCCAGGGCAGCCGCTTTTTTCTCTGCCGGCACATTGTCTTCCAGTCGGTAGGCCGAGGCTTTCAGATGCAGGGCCGCGGCGCCTTCCCTTATTCCCTGCACCGAAATGCCGTGCGTCTGTGTGCCGCTTATCTGCCGGATGTGCTCCAGAGGAAAGCGCAGTCCGAACCATGCGGCAACAGACGCCAGGCAGGCCGCTCCGCAATCACTGACGTGATGCTGTTTAATTCCGGGTATTTTTCTCATGGGTGGTTTCCTTAAAAAAAGGAGCTGTCACGTCTTTCCCTTCTTGTCTTTCTGACGGGAACGGAGCCCGTTTATTCCCCGTTGCATCATCAAAAGACTCCTTCCCCACGGACAGCTCCGGGGTAGCTACAACCGCAAAGACAACCATACCTGCAAGCGTGGCCGCAGCCACTAATACGAACAATAACGATAAACCATTTACTCTGACAGGCAAAAAATGACGGGCCTTGCTTGCCTCCCTCTCCAGTGCCGGGTATGTGATGTCACGGGTTGTGTTTTCCATGACACAAACCTACAGCGGCAGTACGTAAAAAAAAGGACAAAAAAGGGAAATCGGTTAATACGGAATTGTCCGGGCAGTGTTGTCAGCTTTCCAGAAAAGGCAGATAGGGCAGCAGCACCGTGGAAAATTTCTCCACCACCGGATACAGTAAAGATTCTTCAAGCTTTTCTTTTGGCAGAAAAGACAAAATTCCGTCTATCAGTCCCAGGATATAGAGTAATATTACAAGAATGAGATTCCATTTGATCCATCCGAAGACAGCCCCCAGCAGCCGGTTAATCCATCCCAGGAAGGCGGCTTTGGCCACCTCGTCAATAAGCTTTCCTGCCAAGGAAACAACCAGCAGTACCACTATAAAGGTCACAATAAAGGCGACTACCTGCAGTCCTTCCCCGCTCCAGTTAAACCATTCCGTGATCTTAACGGCAGCAAAACCCGAAAATTTAAAAGAACAATAACAGGCCAGAATAAGTGCCAGAATACCGAAAATTTGCTTGATAAGACCTTTGGACAGGCCTTCAATGATTGCCACGGCCCAGATGACCAGTAAAATGATATCGATATAGTTCATAGAAAGTTTGCCAAGTTGTTTTCAAAGATATGGAAGATTCGTATCTTTGCCAACTATTTTTACTGGTTATCATTATGAAGTTCCCCGAATACAAGCAGTTGGACATGCCTGCTCAACAGGCTTCCCTCATTCAGAAGTGGCAAAAAGAGGCCACATTCGAACGTAGCGTCACTACTAGAGAAGACGCACCGTCATTTGTCTTTTTTGAAGGACCGCCTTCCGCCAACGGAATGCCGGGCATTCACCACGTAATGGCCCGGTCCATTAAAGACGTCATTTGCCGGTATAAGACGCAGAAAGGATTCAGGGTAGAGCGCCGGGCGGGGTGGGATACCCACGGGCTGCCCGTTGAACTGGGTGTGGAAAAGATGCTGGGGATTACCAAAGAAGACATCGGGAAAACGGTGTCGGTAGAAGAATATAACTCCGCCTGCAGGAAAGAGGTGATGAAATACACCAAAGAATGGGAACAGCTGACGGAAAAAATGGGCTATTGGGTAGACATGAGCCGTCCGTATGTGACGTATCATAACTCCTACATAGAGACCTTGTGGTACCTGCTTAAGGATATCTACAAAAAAGGATGGCTGTACAAGGGTTATTCCATCCAGCCCTATTCGCCGGCAGCCGGTACGGGATTGAGCACCCACGAACTGAATCAACCCGGTTGCTACAAAGACGTAAAAGATACGACCTGTGTGGCCCAGTTTGCCGTACTGCGCGATTCCTCAAGCGCTTTCCTGTTCGATTCCGATAATGAAAATGTTTCGTTTGTCGCCTGGACCACAACACCCTGGACCCTGCCATCCAATACGGCCCTCTGTGTGGGCCCGGCCATTGAATACGTAAAAGTAAGTACGTTTAACCCCTATACCGGAACTCCCGTTTCTGTAGTGCTGGCCAAAGAACTTGTAGATCGCTACTTCAATCCCAGGGCAGCCGGTTTGCCCATGGACGCCTATAAGCAGGGCGACAAACTCATTCCTTTTCGCGTGAGTGAAAAAACCTATAAAGGAAATGAACTGTGCGGCATCCGTTACAGTCAGCTCCTGAAATGGGTAAACCCGGGCGAAGGCGCCTTTCGCGTGATTACCGGCGATTTTGTGACCACGGAAGACGGTACGGGCATTGTACACATTGCCCCTACATTCGGTGACGACGACAACAAAGTGGCCAAAGCGTACGGTGTCCCGCCCATGATACTCTTAGACAAAAACGGCGGGCGCTGTCCCATGGTAGACAGGGTGGGCCGCTTTTACCGGCTGGAAGACCTCGATCCCGACTTTGTGAACGAAAAAATAGACGTTCACGCCTACGGAGAATTTGCCGGGCGTTACGTAAAAAACGCCTACGATCCTGCACTCTCCCGGGAAGAAACAGATCACTCCGATGCCGTCACACTGGATATAGACATCTGTATGTGGCTGAAACAAAAAGGGCTCGTCTTCAAAATTGAAAAAATGGTGCACAACTACCCCCACTGCTGGAGGACCGACAAACCCGTGCTGTACTATCCGCTCGACTCGTGGTTCATAAGGACTACGGCCGTGAAAGACCGGATGATGGAATTGAACGATACCGTTAACTGGAAACCCGAATCTACCGGAACCGGCCGTTTTGGCAAATGGCTTGAGAACCTCCAGGACTGGAACCTCTCCCGCAGCCGCTTCTGGGGAACACCGCTCCCCATTTGGAGAACCGAAGACGGCAAAGAAGAACTCTGTGTGGGTTCCCTGGAAGAACTCTACCAGAACATGGAAAAGGCAGTGAGTGCAGGAATTACCCACTCCAATCCCATGAAAGACGCCGGTTTTGTGCCCGGTGATTTCAGTAAAGAAAACTACGACCGGATTGACCTCCACCGGCCCTTTGTGGACCGCTGGGTGCTTGTCTCGGAAAGCGGAAAACCCATGTACCGAGAACCCGACCTGATTGACGTCTGGTTTGACTCGGGGGCCATGCCTTTTGCTCAGGAAGGTCTTGCCGCGCTTGGCAGACCTGAGTTCGGACAAGTGGGCGATTTCATTGCCGAGGGCGTGGACCAGACCCGCGGCTGGTTCTTCACCCTGCACGCCATTGCCACCATGGTAAACAACCGGGTTTGCTTCCGGAACGTCCTTTCCAACGGCCTGGTTCTGGACAAGGCCGGCAACAAAATGAGCAAGCGCCTGGGCAATGCCGTTGACCCGTTCAAAGTACTGGATGCCTACGGAGCCGATCCCTTGCGCTGGTATATGCTTACCAATGCCCAGCCGTGGGACAACCTCAAATTTGACGAGGCCGGGGTGGATGAAGTCCGCCGGAAATTCTTTGGCACCCTGTACAATACCTACTCCTTCTTTGCCCTATATGCCAATGTGGACGGCTTTACCGCCCATATGGCCTGTGACACCCATAAAGACTGGGTACCCGTGAAGGACCGCCCCGAGATTGACCGCTGGGTTATCTCGCTGCTTAACACACTCATAGAAAAAGTGGACAATGCCTATGCAGATTATGACATCACTACGGCCGGCCGACTGATCCAGGACTTCGTCTGCGACCAGCTGAGCAACTGGTATGTGAGACTTAACCGCAAACGATTCTGGGGCGGAGAAATGGATCGGCAAAAATACGCTGCCTACCAGACGCTTTACACCTGCCTGCAGACCGTGGCCTGCCTGGCCGCTCCCATTGCGCCCTTCTTCATGGAACAAATGTATCTGGACCTGCTGGAAGACGACGCACCGCAACGGACAGCGGCAGATGCTCCCTCGGTACACCTGAGTTCCATGCCGGCGTCCGATCCTTCGCTGATAGATAAAATGCTGGAAGAAAGAATGGACCTCGCCCAGCGTTGCTCCTCCATGATCCTGGCCCTGAGACGAAAAGTCAACATCAAAGTGCGTCAGCCCCTTTCCAAAGTCCTGCTGCCGGTACTTGATGCCCGTATTGAAGAACAACTGACCCAGGTTAAAAGCCTTATCCTGAATGAAGTGAACGTTAAAGAACTGGAATACGTATACGACACTACAGGCCTCATTCTTAAACAGGTAAAACCCAACTTCAAAGTATTGGGCAAAAAATACGGCAGGCAAATGAAAGAAATTGCCGCCGCAATGGATGCCTTTACCCAGGAAGACATTGCCAGGCTGGAAAAACAAGTGGAGACAGGCGCCTTTGAGCTGGCACTGCCTTCGGGAACCGTATCTGTGGAAAAAGAAGACGTGACCATTACCTCGCAGGATATGCCCGGCTGGCTCATTGCCGTTGACGGGACCCTGACCCTTGCCCTGGACGTGACCATAACCCCCGCGCTGCAACGTGAAGGGACCGCCAGAGAGCTGGTAAACAGGATCCAGAACCTGCGCAAAGAAAGCGGTCTGGAAGTTACCGACAAAATAATTGTTGTAGTGGAATCGCGCCAGGAAGTGGTTGAATCATTGCAAGATTATAGTGAATACATTGCCGGACAGACTCTCGCCTCGTCCATTCAAACGGCTGCCCATCCGCACCTTCCGGCAAGTGTGGAATGGGACGAGGGAACATTAGCGATTCATATTGAGAAATCATAATTAAAATACTATATTTGCCCTTTCCCTAAAAATCTGAACCATGACAATAAAAAAAACTAATCCGGTTCCTGAAGTAAAAGAGAAAGTCCGCTACTCAGATGAAGAGCTACAGGAATTCAAAGTCCTGATAAACGAGAAACTGGCCCAGGCCCGTGCAGATTATGAGGAACTTAAGGCTATCGTTACCCACAGTCAGAGTAACGATACCGAAGATACTTCCCCTACTTTCAAAGTATTGGAAGAAGGCGCCTCTGCATTGACCAAAGAAGAGGCCGGGCAACTTGCCTTACGACAGCATAAATTCATCCAGTCACTGGAGATGGCTCTTGTCCGCATTGAGAACAAGACCTACGGAATATGCCGCGAAACGGGCAAACTGATTCCAAAAGAACGTCTGCGCCTTGTCCCGCACGCCACCTTATCAGTAGAAGCCAAAAACAGTCGCGAATAATACAATTGATGGGGCGTAAAGGAATCTCAAAAGGCAAAATCATTACCATAATCATTTTTGCCGTTTTACTTCTTGACCAGGCTTTCAAGATCTGGATAAAAACACATTTCACTCTCCACCAGAGCGTGAATGTGCTGGGCAACTGGTTTCAGTTATGCTTTGTTGAAAACGAAGGAATGGCCTTTGGCATGGTCCTGGGCGGAGACTTTGGAAAACTGTTCCTGAGCCTTTTCCGCATTGTTCTGAGTGCCGGGATCATCTGGTACATACGAAAACTGCTTAAAAACCCCGAAACCCCCATGGGCGTGCTGGTTGGCCTGTCTATGGTACTGGTAGGGGCTTTGGGAAATATCTTAGACAGCGCCTTTTACGGGCTGATATTCAGCGAATCGGGTGTGACCTCGGTAGCCACACTCTTTCCCCCCGAAGGTAGCTACGGCACCTTCCTCCACGGCAAAGTGGTGGATATGCTCTACTTCCCGCTGGTAGATACCGTCCTGCCCGACAACTTTCCCATCCTGGGCGGCCGCCGGTTTGTTTTCTTCCAGTTCATCTTTAACGTGGCCGATTCTGCCATCACCTGCGGAGCTGCCTACCTGCTGATATTTCAGTATAAGTTTTTCTCCAAAAAATAAAATTGATTACCTTTGCCAGCCCTAAAAATAAATACGAGACACGGAGAGATGCCGGAGCGGTCGATCGGG
>DHQY01000011.1:218855-221978 GCA_002408205.1 Bacteroidales bacterium UBA5326
GGGCGGTCTCGAAAACCGTTGAACCCTTTTAGGGTTCCGGGGGTTCGAATCCCCCTCTCTCCGCCAGTTTCCCAAGCGACAAAGACACGGACAAAAGTCCGTGTCTTTTTTTGGGCGGAGGTGTAGAAAAACAAGCTTGCTTGTTTTCTCTACCCCCCGCCAAAAAAGGAGCTGCTTTGCGGCTTTGTCGCTTGGGAAACTGAAGCTTCCCCCTCCGGGGAAGACCGAGCGCTTTAGCGCGAAGGAAATCCCCGAAGGGGGAAGCAGTCTACAGCAGTTTGTCTATCTTGTTCTTTAATTCATCCATTGACACTACGTCAATGTTTTCCTTCATTGACCAACTTTCCCGGGATGGGGTATGGGGGAACCACTTCAACCATATAAGTATCTGCCAGTAAATCAATATAATTTTTTACTGTTGCTGATGTTACCCCTAAAGAGGAGGCCAAAGTTGAGTAGTTGACTGTTTGTCCGTTTACATGAGCTAACATTTGCCATAAACGCCTCATTGTTTTTGGAGTAAACCCTGCCCATTGTAACAGATCCCTTTCCAGGCAAGCCATGATAAAACTTTCTCTCCACTCAAATGATACGTCATTATCTTTTGAAAGTAAACTGCGGGGAAAAGCTCCTGCAGAAAAATACCTTTCTACAGAACAATCATTTTCCAATTCATCCTATAAGAATGGCGTTAATCTCTTATATGTTATTCTGCCGGCAAGCGATTCAGAACTTTGTTTTAGCAAGTCACGTGATGCAGAACCCAGAATTAAAAAACAACCGGGTCTGTTCCATTCATCCACCAGGCTTCTGATGAGTGGAAATAAATCCGGTCGTCTTTGTATCTCATCAATACATATCAACTTGTCTTTCTGTGATGTTAAAAACCATTCTGCATCTTCCAGTTTTTGCAGATCTGATGGCCTTTCCAGATCTAAATAAATATTTCCCGGATAAGCGTTTAACAGATGCTTGACCAGAGTTGATTTACCACATTGACGAGGTCCTGTTACTGTAGTTATGGGGAAATTCTGTAATGCTTTAGTAATTCCAGATTTACATTTTTAACCATGCAAATAGGTAAATAATATTTTAAAATTGCATGGAAGAGATCTGGCAATTCCAAATAGCTGCATCTTTTCCGGACCCAATCTCAAAGTGTAGCCTGATGATTCCCCTGTCTATATCGGAGAAGATGCCGGAATTGACCTTAACCGATACCTTCTCACCCACCAATTCAAATGAAAATTTTTGCATGTTCCGGGCAGTGGGAGCAAGTAATGCTGCTTTTACACCATTGATGAACCACTGAGGCGAATTTTCAATGTCATCAGCCACTTGGTTAATACTCTTTGATCTGTGCGCTACCCCTTGATTTTCACCGTAACCTGTGGCAATGAGGATATAGAGCTTTTCGTCCTCTTCCAATTCATAAGCCTCTTTGGCCTTGCTGAATGTCATAGACCAACACGTATTGAGCCCCAGTTGCTGCGCATAGAGAACCAGTTGTTCACCATAATAGCCGCACTTCTCTTTCATATTGACATCCTGCCTGCCGACCATTGCAAAATAATTGCTTATGCCGGAGAACTTCGCAAAATGAGGCAAAAAGCCGCTAAATGCTTTCGGCTCATTGGTGACAAACTGGATATGCAACCCGCTTTCTTTATTCAGTTTATGAATTTTGTTGTTAAGAGCAGTAACAACACTTTCGGTGAGAGGCTTATTAATGTATTGGCGAACTGAGTGCCTTTCCCGGATAGCTTCCTGTAGTTCCATAATACATAAGATTGAATTGAGGATGTAAATATAGTAAATCCAAGAAAAAAAGGCTACATCCTTGAAATCTATTTGTAAAATACAGGTTATAGTATTATATTCGCAAATATATTTAAAGGTCATAGCCTTATGAAAACTAGAAAATTAATCAGAGAACAACTTGACAATAAGCTTGTAAAATTCGCAATTCTAGATGATATTGTTATACCACCGCAAGGGTGGATTTACTCTATACGAAAAGGAATTAACATGTCTCGAAGACAACTGGGACAAAGATTGTCAATAACACCTCAAAGTGTAAAAGAAATTGAAGAGAGGGAAAAGTATGGAACAGTTTCAATAAAGATTCTTAGAAAGGTCGCAGGTGCTCTGGATATGAAATTTGTTTATGGATTTATCCCATCTGGCAAAACACTTGAAGCAATGATTGAAAGAAGAGCTGAAGAACTTGCAAAAAATATTGTTGAACGCACTTCTGTTCAAATGGACCTGGAAGATCAAAAAAATACTCCTGATAGGATAGTGAAAGCAATAAAAGAAAAAGCTACAGAAATAAAGAATGATTTACCAAAGATGTTATGGGATTAGAATTCATATATATAAATGGTCAGACTCCTCTTGACGAAGAAGAAAAAGAGGACCTGAAAATAAAAACGATATCAACCAGGGGTGAACTCGATGAATTTGAACAAGCTAACATAGAAAAAGCTATAGAATGGACTTTGAAAATTAATCCGACATATGACAAAATTCTTTCTGTCGCATTCATAAAGGAAGTTCATAAAAGAATGTTTTCAGAAGTATGGGGGTGGGCCGGAACTTTTAGAAAAACAAATAAGAATATTGGCATTGATAAGTACCAGATTGAAATAGAACTAACTGCATTAATGGCAGATTGTAAATTTTGGATTGAGAACAAAATATTTGCGGAAGATGAGATTGCAATAAGATTTAAACATAGACTGGTGAAAATTCATCCTTTCACAAATGGCAACGGACGTCATTCAAGATTATGTGCAGATATTCTAATATCAAAGGGACTAAAGGGGAAAGTTTTTACATGGGGTAGTCAGAATATTACTGAAAAAGGAGTTACTCGCTCAAAATATCTAAATGCAATATATGAAGCAGACAAAGAAAATATTATACCCTTGCTTGATTTTGCCCGAACATAAAGCATTCTGGCAGAAATATTTATAATACAAGTACTTTTTTATCTTGTCCTGATAACGTCATATAATGACGTAACTCCCAAATATCTTTTTGGGTATAGACATTCACGCTTAACACCTTTCCGATCCCGGTGTTTTTTTGTGCCGGGAGAAAAAGTTCATAAATTAGTAC
>DHQY01000008.1:0-15956 GCA_002408205.1 Bacteroidales bacterium UBA5326
AAGCAACTGGGAGGTCTTCCCCGATCAATGGAGCAGCTGCCGCAAAACAGCTGCCGCCTATCATAATGATCATTTCTTGAAGAAAATTATTATATTTGTGAACTGAAAGGAGAAATAATTACTGCTATTAGTTCACGAATGCACAAATGAATATTTTACCGGTAATATACCAAGACCAAAGAACAGTATTCAAGATTGCTGATATTGCCATGCTTTTTCCACAAGAGGATAGCAGGTATTTGAGCGACCGGATGAGATATTTTGTCAAAACGGACAGACTCTTAAATCCAAGAAAAGGGATATATGCCAAGCCGAACTATAATCCATTGGAATTAGGAAACATACTATATACACCATCATATATATCTCTGGAATACGTTCTCCAACGATCAGGTGTGATTTTTCAATATGACACACGCATTACCAGTGTTAGCTATCTTTCAAGAGAACTAACAATTGATGACCGTTTATTTAGCTATCGCAAAATTAAGCAAGACATCATCATGGAAGGTGCCGGTATTTTCAGAGACAGCTATAGTGTAAACATGGCTATGCCTGAAAGAGCCTTCCTTGACATTTTGTACCTCAATAAAGATTTCTATTTCGACCACCTGAAGCCTTTGGACAAACAAAAAATTGACAAGATAATCCCTGCCTATAAGTCAATATCATTGCAAAAAAGAGTTCATAAATTATTTTACAATGCTGGATATAAATAAGCATAAGCTATATCTCTTTCAGATTCTTAAAGATATATATGAAGACAAGGAACTCTCAGGGATACTTGGTTTTAAGGGGGGAACTGCTCTAATGTTCTTCTATGGTTTACCAAGATTTTCAGTTGACCTTGATTTTAATTTACTAAATCCCGATAAGGAGAAACAGGTCTATAATAAAATCACCGGAATATTGTCTGAACATGGTAACATACACGATCAGGCCATAAAGTATTACGGAATTTTATCTGTATTGGATTATGGTGTGGGGAATCGAAAACTAAAAATTGAAATATCAAAAAGAGATTTTGATGATAGTTATGAAATTAAGAATTTATTGGGAGTCAGCATAAAAGTCATGGTTAAGCCCGATATGTTTGCCCATAAATTATGTGCAATACTGGATAGAAAAGCCATTACAAACAGAGATATTTTTGATTGTTGGTTTTTTATGAACAGTAAAACCCCATTGAATAAATCAATAGTAGAGCAACGAATGGGGATGCCTCTGCCTGATTACCTCCAAAAGTGTATTGATACACTCCAGACAATGAGTGATAAAGGACTGCTCAATGGTCTTGGTGAGTTAATGGATGATGAGATGAAAAATTTTGTTCGTCATAAACTCAGGACTGAAAGCATTACACTCATGAAATTTTACAAGCAATTTCCGGTTATATGGCAGCCTGCACATTGATAAGGGGATGATAGCGCTGTATGGGTACTGGCTGTAACGCTCTAAAGGATACCGGGCCACGATTCTGGCAAATAACATGGTCGCGTTCTCAATGCTTCAGATTGATGCATTAAGCAGATGTTGCTAATAAAGGTTGCTGCCACCAAAAGAAAAGGGAAGCCTCGGCTTTCAATAAAGCTTCCCGTTCTTAAAGGTGGTAGTGGCCGCCTAAATGGAAAAACCTACCCACCAGGGGCACTTTTGCCGGGTTTTTGCCCCTGGTGCTTTCGGCTGACTCGGCAAAGATTTTGTAAGATGCTTTGAATGAGGCTTTTGACAAAATCCGCATTCTTTGATAACTACCACCAGGCGCACTTTTGGCCTGTTTTCGTACCTGGTGGGGCTCAAAACCCACCCACCAGGGGCACTTTTGCCGGGTTTTCGTACCTGGTGTTCGTAGCTGGTGGGTATTTTGTTGGTCAGGTATCTATGGGCTGCTGTTATTGTGTGTAGTTAACGAAATACAAAAATATTTGCACAATTTGGAAATATGTACCATATTTGTACCGAAATAGTACATATCCATATATTGTTATGTTAGTAGTTAGTTCGAAAGAATTCCGTGATAACCAGAAAAATTATCTGGATAAAATAGATGAAGGCATAGAGATTATACTTCATAGAGGCAAGAATAAGGCTTATCGTATTATTCCTGTTACAGAAGATGATACACTCATGTCAAAAGAAGCCTTTTTTGCAAAGATTGACAAATCTATTGCAGAAGCACGTGATGGAAACCTGGAAACTTACGATACAGTCGAATCCTTAAAGAACTTTCTTGAAAAGCTTTGATATGTTTAAGATTTCTTTTACCGGTCAGGCAAAGAAAGATCTGAAAAAATAAAAAGACAACGAACCCTTCGCTTTCAAAAAGCTATCTAAGTTACTACTGGAACTCACAGAACATCCAATGACCGGTACAGGTAAACCAAAACCACTTGGAGGAGATAGAGCAGGACAGTGGTCAAGGAGGATCACGGATAAACATCGTTTAGTTTATCTGATTGAAGAAGAAATGGTCAACGGGTTGATATTGTCCTCCTACGGCCATTATAACGACAAGTAAAAAGTATTAGGTCATTGCACCTAAAGGTCGCTGCCACCTTAAGATAAGGGAAGCCTCGGCTTACATCAAAAGCTTCCCGTTCTTCAGATGGCAGTGGCCGTCTGAATGAAAACACCTGAACTAAATTGAAAGACCCACACCCACCAGGCGCACTTTTTGCCTATTTTCGCACCTGGTGGGGCCTAAAACCTGCCCACCAGGCGCACTTTACCCCCGATTTCGCACCTGGTGCTTTCGGCTGACTCGGCAAAGATTTTGTAAGATGCTTTGAATGAGGCTTTTGACAAAATCCGCATTCTTTGATAACTACCACCAGGGGCACTTTTGCCGGGTTTTTGCACCTGGTGGGGCTCAAAACCCACCCACCAAGCGCACTTTACCCCTGATTTCGCACCTGGTGGATATTCTGGACCATAGTGGGCCAACATTCCGGAACAAACCAGGCACGATCCATAGGTCAATAGGTATGATCATCAGAGCTACAGTCAAACTTCACATTTGAGATGGTTTACAAATTTGGAATTGAAATCCAAAATTGTATATTTGTATTATGCTAATAACACGTACTGCAGAAAAAGAATTAAGGACGTTAGCCGGGCAATTTAAATGATGATAGCGCTGTATGGGTATCGGCTGTAGCGCTCTAAAGGATACCGGGCCACGATTCTGGCAGATAACATGGTCGCGTTCTCAATGCTTCAGATTGATGCATAAAGCAGATGTTGCTAATAAAGGTCGCTGCCACCAAACAGCAGCAACTGCCTCCAACCACCACCTCACAAAACAAACAACAATGTGCGGAATCGTAGGATACATCGGACCTAAAGACGCCTTGAATACCGGGGCTACGACAGCGCCGGCCTGGCAACCATCAATCAGGTAAACCAACTGGCAATCTACAAAACCAAAGGCAAAGTCGCCGGCCTGGCACGCTACATCCTCGACAAAGACATCCACAAGGAATAACTCTCCCACCTAAAAATTTGCAAATAATGTGTTGCAATAATTGCATATACAAATATAAATACATAGATTTGCAACACACAAAGAAGTTCGTAAAGAGATTTATTCATGAAAACAACCAACAATTTAAAAGCCTTTAGAGAAGCTGCAGGATTTACTCAGGAAAGGGTGGCCGGGTTTCTTGATATTGAAAGAGGAACGCTTTCTAATTATGAACTTGGAACACGTGAAGCACCTGTTTCAATATTAATAAAATTATCAAATTTATATGGTGTTAATCTTTCCGATTTCTATGAAACTGATCCGGAAAAAGTGAAAGATGCCTTAATTTGTTCTTTTAGAATTGAAGGCTTATCGGACAAAGACCTGAAACACGTTATGGATTTTAAGGATGTGGTTAAATCGTACCTTAAAATGGATTATATATCAAATCAATGATAACGGATACCATAGAAATAAAAGCAAGTGAGTTGAGAAGCGAATGGGGTCTATCGCCCTATGATCCTGTACCTATTAAGCAATTGCTGTTGAAATTAAATATTCTGACACTTTTTAGATCTTTAGAGGAAAACTTATCCGGAATGTGTTTAAAAAGAAACGAAAAAAGGTTTCTTTTGATTAATTCCAATCATCCGATAGGAAGACAGAATTTTTCGATTGCCCATGAACTGTACCATCTTTTTGTACAAGAAACCTTTGATGTGCATTATTGTAATCCAGGGAATCATTCTTCAATCAAGCAAGAGAAAGAAGCTGATTTTTTTGCCTCGGTTTTTCTGATGCCGGAAATTGGAATAAAAAAAATGATTCCTGAGCAGGAACTCATAAAAAGAGATGTTTCTGTTGCCACATTACTCAAACTGGAACAATATTATGGTGTATCCGGTATGGCACTATTGGTTCGTTTAAAGACATTAGGTCTAATTACAAAAGAAAAATTTTCTGAGTATCAGGGGTTGCCAAAAATACGCACAGCACGTGAATATGGATATGACCCCGCATTGTATTTGCCAGGAAACGATGGATTGGTTTTAGGAGATTACGGTGTTAAAGCCAAAGCGCTGTTAGACAAGGATTTGATTTCTGAAGGGCATTATATTGAATTGCTTTCGAAAATTGGTGTTGATCCGACTTTGAATAATGAATGACTTTTAGTGTTTGATTATGGTGGGGAGAAAATTGATAAAAGTTATTCTTGATTCCGATGTTGTTATTCACTTTATCAAGGGAGGCTGTCTGAATGTGTTACCTAAAATATTACCCACTTATGCTTTTGTAATTCTAGATATAGTCTTTGAAAGGGAACTTGCTGAAAGACACAGGCCAATTGTTCAAAATACAGTAGATTTGTTAAAAACAATCTCGATTGAAAAGTGGGAACCTCTGGGTGAGGAAAGAAGAGAATTCTTTGCTTTACAGAAGAGATTTGGAGTGGGCGAAAGTGCAGCTATGGCATACTGTAAGTATAGAAAAGAAGTGTTGGCTAGCAGTAATCTAAAAGATATTGTTGAGTATTGTGAAGAAAATAGAATTACCTATTTTACTACAATGGATTTTTTGTGTCAGGCGATAACTTCAGAAGTAATGACTGAGGAGCAATGCGATGAATTTATTGCAACAGTAAAAGCTAAAGGAAGTAAATTGCCTGTAACGAAGATACGTGATTTTTCTCCTCGGCTCACATTATGATAATTTCCCAGACGCGTTCTGGGGCGCAAGATGCAATTTCCCAAACATGGCTTGAGATTCTATCCAGCCAGAGGTGCCAAAACCGGAGTGGCACATCTCGTATGCAAGGCTACATCTCATTTATGGTTTTCAACAGAAAATCTTCAATATTAATATACTGAATGCCGCGCTCGTCAGTCCAAGGCAGTATGTCGTCTTTTACGATGACCATTTTGGTATATGAATCGTCAATGCGGTTGAGAGAGTTGACTTCTTGCCTGCGTTTGTCTTCGTCGGCTACCGTGAGGGCAGATTGTATGTAATAGCGTTTTTCCGCTTTGTTCACCACAAAATCGACTTCAAGCTGCGTTTGTCGCATCTTGTCTTCTTTGTCTTTCCAACGGTGATTGATCATTCCGATATCGATGCTAAAACCTCGCGCCTTTAGTTCGTTAAATAAAACATTTTCCATGATGTGGTTTTCTTCCTGCTGTCGAAAATTGATCTTAGCGTTGCGTAGTCCTATGTCGCCGAAATAGTATTTAAGCGGTGTTTCAATGTATGAACGTCCTTTTATGTCGTATCTGAACGCCTTGCTGAGTATGAAGGCATCGATGAAGCAGTCGAGATAGCCGGAGATGGTTTCATTCTTGATTTTGAGATGCTTGATTGTGCCAAATGTGTTAGACAAACGCGATGGATTGGTGAGCGAGCCGACGGATGAGGATACTATGTTGAGCAGATGGTCAAGTACGTCGATGTCAGCCTTTATATTGTTGCGTTCAACGACATCGGCTAAATAGATGAGACGGAATAAATCGGCAAGATATTGTGCTTTATCTTCATGAGAGGCAAGCGACATTACCTTGGGCATTCCTCCGTAGGTGAAAAATTCGCGCCAAGCCCCGTGCTTATCGCCTTCGTAGGCTTCAAAAAATTCGTCATAAGTAAGAGGTGATAGCTGTATCACGTCACCGCGCCCACGAAATTCCGTGGCTACATCCGATGACAGCATTTTGGAATTACTTCCCGTTACATAGACATCGACATTTGGTATGTTTTTCATTCCGTTGAGCACGTCCACAAATCCGATTTTCTCGTCTGAATTATCAGGTAAGTTAGGATTGACGATGCTGCGTACTTTTTGAATCTCATCCAATAGAACATAGTAACGTAAATTATTATCCTTCATTACACTGCGTATATATCGGTCAAGCTCTAAAGGATTTCGATACCTGTTGTTCTGTATGTCGTCGAGGTCGAGAAAAATAATTTGCTCGGAAGTTACACCATGAGTGAGAAGATAGTCACGATATAATGTGTTCAGCAGGAATGATTTGCCGCATCGACGTATGCCTGTGATTATTTTAACCTGCCCGTTGTTACGAAGCTTGGTTAACTTGTCGATGTATCGTTGTCTCTTTATTATTGACATTTTGGCGGATATTTGGTGTAATATTACGTCTTTTACCCTGCAAAATTAATATTAATTTTTGGGAAACAACAAATTTTCCTGATAAAAGGGTGCCAAAACCGGAGTGGCGCATCTCACAATGATCTGAAGCGGTCTAGAGATGGCTCGAATTTGGTGGGGCAATGTTTTTAGGTATAATCTCCTCGTTTTCTGCATGCGTGGCGAAAATCGTTGAATGCGTACGATTGTATGAAAAATGGAGTAGTATTCCAAATATTACGCCATAATTTGTATCTTTGCGCCATGAATTAGCAATATCATCATGAAGGCAAGACAAATAATCACTTATGCTCTGAGTCAAACGAATCAAAAATTCGGACGAATTTTGGTGGTTACCGGTGCAAGACAAACTGGCAAAACGACTTTGGTAATGAGAGGTTTCAGTAAGTATAGGTATATCTCAATTGAAGATCCTATTGCCAGAATGGAATATGCTAAGTTGACTTCAACACAGTGGAAGACTTTATATCCAAAGGCTGCTCTTGATGAGGTGCAGAAAGAACCGTCATTGATAGAGAGTATTAAATCTGTTTACGATCAGTGGACTGATACTAAGTATATTTTACTGGGATCAAGTCAGTTACTTCTTATGAAACAGGTTAAAGAGAGCCTGGCCGGCAGGTGTGTTATTATGGAGCTTTTTCCGCTTACGCTGCCTGAATTGAAGACGCAAGATTGGCTTGATACAGTAGAGCCATCTCTTTTTCAGAAAGTTATGACAGATGTTAATATTGTCAATGATTTTCTACCTTCGGCAATACTTGATCCTGAATATGCTGCTAAGCAGAAATCGTGGAATCACTATCTTACGTTTGGTGCTTATCCGGCTCTAACGGAAGAACTATTGACTGATGATGAAAAATTTGTATGGCTGCGTAATTATGTGAGAACATATCTGGAACGTGACGTTCGTGACCTGGCTTCATTCAGAGACTTTGAGCCTTTTGTCAAATTGCAGAGAGCTATGGCTGTACGTACCGGAAAACTTTTTAATGCATCGGATGTGGGTAAGGATATAGGTGTTACTACCAAGACGGTACAGAGATATGTTCAATATCTGAGTATGAGTTATCAGACCATTATACTCCCTGCATGGGATAGAAACATGAATAAAAGGTTGGTGAAGTCTCCTAAGATTCACTATCTGGATAATGGCGTTTTGCAAGCGGTGCTGCAAAAGAAAGGTGGCATTACAGGACATGAATACGAAAGTCTGGTGATTGCAGAAATCTATAAGCAAGCGAAAAACAGTATGTTAGATGCCAGATTCTTTCATCTTCGCACAGCTGATGGCAAAGAGGTCGATTTGTTGATCGAACAGCCTCAAGGATATTTGGCTTTTGAGATTAAGATGACAGAACATGTTTCAAAAACAGATGCCAGACATCTTTTGGATCTGAATAATCTTTTGGACAAGCCTCTCATAAAAGGATTTGTCTTATCAAACGATACTACCACCCAACAACTTTCTGATAGTGTAGTGGCTGTTAACGCAACTATGTTTTTGGGATAGAAAAGTTAGAAGTGAGGAGTGAGAAGTGAGGAGTGAGGAGTGAGGAGTGATGGAGACGCATAGGGATTTACATGTTTGGAAAGTAGCAGTTGATTTTGTCACGACTATTTATAAAACAACAGGGAGTTTTCCGCCATCTGAACTGTTTGGATTAACAAACCAGATGAGAAGAGCCGCCGTTTCAATTCCTTCAAATATTGCTGAAGGAGCCGGAAGAAAATCACCTAAAGAGTTTTGTCAGTTCCTGTCGTTTGCATTAGGGTCAATTGCCGAATTGGAAACGCAGTTAATCATATCAGGTAATTTAAAATATATTACTCAGAATCAACAGGATGAACTTCTAAAGACTTTATCGGAAATCAGAAAAATGACCCTTGGACTAAAAAAGGCAATTGAACAAAAGAACTTTAACAGTAGGATGTAGAACAGTAGGACTATAGAGCTATAGGGCTGTAAAACGTAGAAAAATAAGATATTAGAACAAAACGAATAACAATATGAGCACTAAAAATAACAATCCCTCACCTCTCACTCGTAACTCCTCACTTCTCACTTCTAACTCCTCACTCTTCACTTCTAACTTCTCACTAAAAAAACTGAAAGTCCTGACGGTAGTGGGAACGCGTCCCGAAATTATACGTCTTTCCTGTGTAATGCAAAAACTGGATGCATCGGAGGCCGTGGAACATGTTTTGGTCCATACCGGTCAGAATTACGATTACGAATTGAATGAGATATTTTTTGCCGACCTGGACTTGCGTAAACCCGATTATTATTTGAACGCGGCCCAGGGTAATGCCGCTACTACTGCCGGTCAGATTCTCATAAATATAGATCCGGTCCTTGAAAAAGAGCAGCCCGATGCTTTGCTCGTCCTGGGCGACACCAATTCCTGTCTTTGCGCCATTGCCGCCAAAAAACGGCATATTCCCATTTTCCATATGGAAGCGGGGAACCGGTGCTTTGACCAGCGGGTTCCCGAAGAATCCAACCGCAAGATTGTAGATCACATCAGCGACATAAATCTTACCTACAGCGATATTGCCCGTGAATACCTCCTGGCCGAGGGCCTGCAGCCGGACCGGGTTATCAAGACCGGCAGCCCCATGTACGAGGTGTTGCACCGCTACCTGCCCAAGGTGGCGGCATCGGGGGTGCTTGATACGCTCCATCTGACTGCCGGACAGTATTTTGTTGTCTCGGCGCACAGGGAAGAAAACATTGCCTCCGAGCGGAATTTCTCCCGCCTGGTGGAGATTCTCAACACCATAGCCGCCCGGTACGGTTTGCCGGTGATTGTAACCTGTCATCCGCGAACCCGCAAGATGGTGGAGGCCAAAAAGATCACCTTCGACCCCCTGGTGCGCTTAATGAAGCCCTTTGGCCTGAGCGATTACCTGGCCCTCCAGGTGCATGCCCGTGCGGTGTTGTCCGACAGCGGCACCATATCGGAAGAATCGTCCATCCTGAACTTCCGTGCGCTCAATATCCGGGAGGCTCATGAACGGCCCGAGGCTATGGAAGAGGCCAGCGTGATGATGGCGGGCCTGAATCCGGAACGGGTGATGCAGGGCCTCGTTCAGTTGCAGTACCAGCAAACCGGCCAGACCCGGAACTTCCGCCCCGTGGCCGACTACTCCATGCCCAACGTCAGCGACAAAGTGGTCCGCATCATATTGAGTTACACAGATTATGTGAAGCGCGTGGTGTGGGGGGAGTAAGCCCCAGGCCGCTTCTGGCTTTAGATGTTTATTCATATGAAAAACGCAAATATATTTGCTTTTTACATATGAAAAATGCAATATTTCTACTATCTTTGATGTCATAAAACACAACAAACATGGAAAGAGACGTATTGGTGCAATTGATAGACTGGGGGAAAAGGGTAGATCGTAAGCCGTTGATGATGAGTGGTGTACGTCAATGCGGAAAAACCTATCTCTTGAAAGAGTACGGCAAACGATACTTTGAGAACACGGCTTATTTTAACTTCGAACAGAATCAGAAACTTGCATCTATCTTTGATTTTGATTTTGACGTTCACAGAATCATCAAAGAACTGACGGTTGCAGTGGGAGGAACAAAAGTAACGGAGGGTAAAACGCTCGTTATTTTTGATGAAATACAGGCCTGCCCCAAAGCCATCACCACGCTGAAATATTTCTGCGAGAATTGGCCGGTCTTGCATGTGGCATGTGCCGGATCGCTGCTCGGTGTAGCTCTGAATCACCAAAATAGTTCTTTCCCTGTGGGGAAGGTTGAGCATCTTCAACTGTATCCCATGTCGTTCCGCGAATTTCTCTGTGCCGATGGATTGAACGAAACAGTTCAGATAGTGGAAGGGTTCGACAAGACCCGGGCGATTCCCGATGCATTTTCCGTTTCATTGACTAAAGCCTTGAAAAACTATTACATCGTAGGGGGAATGCCTGAAGTGGTGAAGCGGTGGGTTGACACGCGTGACTATAAAAAAATCGATGTCATTCAACAACACATCCTGTTTGATTATTCCAACGACTTTGCCAAACATGCACCCACAAAGGATATTCCAAAGTTGGGATGGATATGGGACTCCATACCCAAACAACTCGCCAGGGAAAACAATAAGTTTGTATTTTCACATGTCAAAGCCGGAAAACGCTCGGCCGAACTGGAAGATGCCTTGCAGTGGTTGGTCGATGCCGGTTTGACCTATAAATTGGAACTTGTTGAACACGCTGAACTTCCGTTGTCGTTCCATGCGAATGCCACGCACTTTAAGTTGTATATGGCAGATATCGGATTGCTTAGACAAAAAGCCGGCGTTTCTGCCAAGACGATACTGGAAGAGACGGCACTGTATAAAAATTTTAAGGGAGCCTTTACGGAGAATTATGTAATGACAGAGTTGGTGAAGCTTGGTATGAAACCGTACTTCTGGCGTTCCGGCAATACGGCTGAACTGGATTTTCTCATCGAAAACGAAAATGAGCTTATCCCCATTGAAGCAAAAGCCGAAATTAATACTAAAGCCAAAAGTTATCGATTTTTCTGCAAGAAGTACGAACCGCGGATAGGTTTTACGTGTTCCATGAAGAATATCGGCAACTACAGGGTGGAACAGACCCAAACATTCAGCTTGCCGCTGTACCTCCTTTGGACGCTGTTATGCGAGCCCCAGACCGCTGGTGCGCATACCGATGAGATTTTATAGAAAAGTGTATTTTTGATCCTGTAATTTTATTGCAAAAGTGTGATTTATGTTGTTCAGGAAAATACAGGATGTTATTGAAACGTACTTGAAATTGGGATCTAACAAGGTCTTGATCATTGATGGTTTCCATTGATTGAATCAAGTGGAAAAAATCTGCTAAAGCTCTATCTGAATGATGTGGGCATTCTTACCGGCATTCTTTACCGTAACAACATCACTGCCGTCCTCGATGATGTCCGCAGTATCAATCTTGGTACGGTGTATGAGTCGGTTGTTGCCCAGGAACTGAAAGCACACGGGTATAATCTCTATTATTACGATAATAAAGCAAACGATGAAGTTGACTTTCTGATAGATGACTACGACACACTTTCTGTTGTGCCGCTTGAGGTAAAATCGGGTAAGAATTATTCTGCACACAGTGCTTTAAACCACTTTCTTGAAACGAAAGCATACAATGTTCAAAAGGCATATGTGTTGTCGAATGAAAGAACAATTAGACACAAGGGTAAGATTACATACATCCCGATTTATGCGATGATGTTTCTTTAAATTGAGTGCCAGACCGCTTCTGGCTGCTTGTTTGGCTGCGCAAACCCACAAAGAGCATTACAAGATATTTAGAGGAAGGGAAACCTCGCGCCCGCGGAGGGAAGGACCCATTGGGGACGCCAATGGGAGGTGTTTCCCGTTCTAAATATCTTGTTTGCATTTTATTGAACTCCCAGAACGCTTCTGGTGCGTAACTTTTTCTTTCTAATTTGCAAGTGCCAGATTAACAAAGACATAAAAATTATTGCTTAAGTTATTGCGCACCAGACCGCTTCTGGCTACAAATTCTTATCTTTGACTTGCGTATAAAAATATAGTAGCATATGAAAACCGCCATTATTTTTGCAACCAAGCACGGCACTACCGCTCAGATAGCGCAAATGCTTGCAGATCAGCTTGGCAGCTCGGGACAAACCACGCTCATAAACTTGTGCATAGACACCGATCCGTCCATTGGGGAATACGACCGGATCATCCTCGGGACCCCGGTATACGCCGGGAAGCCGCTCAAATCCATGTCCCGGTTCTGCTCGAAAAACCTGGCAGCGCTGCTTTCCAAACCGCTCTACCTGTTTGCGGGAGGGATGGAGGTGACCAATGAGAGACAGGCCGGGGAACTTTTAAGCGCTTTCGCCCCGGAATTACATAGTCATGCCTCGGGAGCCTGGTTCCTGGGAGGTGCATTCAATCTGGAGAAGATGAGTTTTATGGAGCGGTTTATTGTCAAGCGCATTTCCAAAACCACTCAAAGTGTAACCGCAATCAAACAACGGGCTATCAGGCAGATGGCCGATAATTTAAATAAATGATAAAACAGGTTATATTTTTTGCCGCAATGCTTCTGCCGGGTGCGGGGCTTTACGGACAACCGGCCGTACCGGACGACGCACAGGGCTCCGGGCAGACCATTCACCCGCAGGACCGGCCGCAGAGTCAAACCCGGGTCCCCGAACGCATGCTGTCTCCCGCCTGGGAGGAGTTGACCTCGGGCGATTTTGCCCTTGCTGTGGAACGCGCCGGGGGAGTGTGCATTATTCCCATGGGCGTGATGGAGAAACATGCGCAGCATTTGCCGTTGGGGACGGATGTCTTTGCCGCACGCCATATTGCGCTTACGGCAGCCGCCGGCGAGTATGCGGTGGTCTTCCCCTTTTATTATGCCGGCCAGATCTTTGAGGCCAGGCATCAGCCCGGGACGGTATCGTATAGTCCTCAAATGCTGTACGATCTGTTGGACGAGACGTGCCGCGAGATTGCACGCAACGGTTTCACCAAGATCATCCTTATGAACGGCCACGGCGGAAACAATAACTTCCTGCAGTATTTCTGCCAGACGCAACTGGCCTCGGCCCGGGATTACGCCGTTTTTTTCTTCAACCCTTCCGAAGATCGCGAAACAGCCCGCCAAATTGCAGCCCTCCGAAAAAGCACTACCGGCGGTCATGCCGATGAGGTGGAAACTTCTGTGTTACTTGTAATACGTCCCGACCTGGTGCACATGGACCGCGTGGTCCTCGACTCGGGCGCCGACCAAAACCGCCTGCCACTGCCGGGCGCGTACACCGGAATCTGGTGGTATGCCCGTTTCCCCAACCATTACGCCGGCGATGCCCTTGGAGCCAGTCCGGAGATTGGCCGGCTTTCCATTGACTCCGATGTAGCTCAGCTGCGGGACGTCATCCGCCTTATTAAAGCCGATACGGCCACGCGGCAGCTACAAGACCAATTTTTCCGCTCTGCCGGTTCGTTCCGGAATGGATCAAATAATAAAACAAAATAAATATTAACCTATGAAAAAGCTCTTATTTGCATTACTGTTGCTGGTGAGTCTGCCTATTGTCATGCAGGCTAATCCCGCGAGAAAGGTCACTCTGGCTTACGATGCGCAGACACGTAAGCTTACCGCTACCATTCTTCATCCCGTAAAGAATGTGGAGAAGCATTATATAAGCGCCGTTACCGTAATGGTTGGGGATAAAGAGCTGGAAGTGAAAGAGCTGACAAAGCAGGCGACGGACGAGCAGGAAGTTGTGGAATTCACGTTGCCCGATCTTCCCAAGGGAACCGAGGTGACGGTCAAAGCAAAATGCAACCAGTTCGGGAGCAAGAGCGGGAAGGTTATTTTGGAGTGAGAAGTTAGGAGTGAGAAGTTAGAAGTGAGAAGTTAGGAGTGAGAAGTTAGGAGTTAGGAGTTAGGGGTGATATAATTCATGTGTGGTATTGTGGGGTATATAGGCGCAAGAGATGCCTATCCCATTCTTATTAAAGGACTTAAACGTCTTGAATACAGGGGCTATGACAGTGCGGGTCTGGCCCTTGTCACTAATAGCGATCAGCTGGCGGTCTATAAAACCAAAGGCAAAGTGGCCGATCTGGAACATTACGTGCTGGATAAAGACATCACGGGGTCCATGGGAATTGCACATACCCGCTGGGCCACACATGGAGAACCGAGCGACGCCAATGCACATCCGCATTACTCTCAGTCCGGGCACCTGGCGCTTATTCACAACGGGATTATAGAGAATTACCCGGTGCTCAAGGAGAATCTGATACAGAACGGTTACACATTCCGCAGCAATACCGACACCGAGGTTCTGGTGCAGCTGATCGAGTACATTATGTTTACACACGGGATAGATCTTTTTCATGCCGTGCAGTTGTCGCTTACCCAGGTAGTGGGGGCATATGCCATAGCCGTAATTGAGCGCAATAATCCCAATGCCATTATGGCGGCGCGTAAATCCAGCCCGCTGGTCATCGGTATAGGGGAGGGCGAATACTTTCTGGGGTCCGATGCCTCGCCCATTATTGAGTATACAAAAAAAGTCGTCTATGTGAACGACGACGAGGTGGTTTGCCTGCGTCGCGACAGGGAACCGCAGTTCTACAACCTGAACCGGGTAGAAAAGAGCCACCGGATTATAGAGCTGGAAATGACGCTCAGCCAGCTGGAGAAAGGCGGTTATCCGCATTTTATGCTCAAGGAGATCTTTGAGCAGCCGCACACCATAAGGGAATGTATGCGCGGCCGCGTGAATGTGGAGCATAACTCGATCACGTTATCGGGGATCATAGACAACCGCGAACGCTTCCTGAAAGCCCGCCGCATAATAATTGTAGCCTGCGGTACTTCGTGGCACGCCGGCCTCATTGGAAAATACCTGATAGAGAGCTTTGCCCGCGTTCCGGTGGAAGTGGAATACGCCTCGGAATTCCGTTACCGAAATCCGGTGCTCTACGACGACGATATTGTGGTAGCCATTTCGCAGTCGGGCGAGACGGCCGATACGCTGGCAGCCGTTGAACTGGCGCGCAGTCGCAATGTGTTTGTTTACGGAGTCTGCAACGTGGTGGGTTCTTCCATCCCGCGCCGGACGCATTCGGGCTCGTACACCCATGCGGGACCCGAGATAGGGGTGGCCTCGACCAAGGCCTTTACGGCCCAGGTGACTGTTCTGGCGCTGATGGCCCTTTGTATGGCGCGTGAGCGGAAGACGCTGCCGCAGCCTGAATTTGAACAGTTGGTTGCAGGGCTTGCCGCTATCCCTGCCAAGATGGAAGAAACCCTGCAGGTAAGCGATTTTATTAAAAAATTTTCCTGCATTTTCACATATGCCCACAACTTTATTTACCTGGGCAGGGGGTACAACTTTCCCGTGGCGCTGGAAGGCGCTCTTAAACTAAAGGAGATCTCCTACATACATGCCGAAGGCTATCCGGCGGCCGAGATGAAGCACGGTCCCATTGCGCTCATAGATCAGGAAATGCCCGTGGTGGTGGTTGCTCCCAATAACAAATCCATGTACGAGAAAGTGGTGAGCAATATCCACGAGATAAAAGCCCGGAAGGGCCGTGTTGTGGCCATCATCACCCGTGGCGATACCGTCATCAAAGAAATGGCCGATTTTTTTATTGAAATTCCCCCGGCCGAAGAATGCTTTGTGCCCCTGCTTGCGGTCATTCCGCTTCAACTCATGGCCTATCACATAGCCATAGTGAAAGACCGTAATGTAGATCAGCCCCGAAATCTTGCAAAATCGGTTACGGTTGAGTGAGGAGTGAGGAGTGAGGA
>DHQY01000008.1:16041-34634 GCA_002408205.1 Bacteroidales bacterium UBA5326
AGTGAGGAGTGAGAAGTGAGGAGTTAAGAGTGAGGAGTGAGAAGTGAAGAGGAAATTTTGGTCAGTGGGTAGAATATGTGAGGTTTTTATGTTAACTTTACACATCTCTTAACCTTTTTTACAAACCTGATTAAAATTCCTAACAGATGAAAACATTGTCCCGTTTTTTATTGGGCACTGTTACCTGTGCTCTGTTATTAGTATCCTGTAATACAATGGATTCTCCATCACGGTTGAATGCTGTCCGTTTAAATGAACACTCTGTTTCCATAGCCGGTGACTCTTCTTTTTTGCTGTACATTACAGCCACACCAAAACGTTATACTAATGGAGATGTTTCGGTTACATGGGAGTCCAGTAAGCCCCAGGTGGTAACAGTAAGTGAAACCGGCAATCTGGAAGCACTAAAAGCCGGTTTTGCCACCATTAAGGTAACCGTTGTTTCCAGAGATGTTACGTTGCAGGATTCATGCAAAGTAATGGTTACTTCTGGCGATATATATTTCCCCGACCCGGTTTTTGAGGCATATTGCGTCTCCCAATTCGATGCCAATCATGACGGAGCGGTCAGTACCGATGAGACAGCCGGCGTAGAAATTGTTACCTGCCGGTCTATGGGCATTGGTTCTTTGGAAGGTATAGAATTTTTTCCATCTCTGTTTCTTCTGGAGTGTGAAGGAAATGCCATTTCCTCTCTGGATTTAAGCTATAATCTTGATTTATATCAGCTTACATGTTATGAGAATAATTTAGCGTCACTTAACCTGGAGCAGAATAGCAAGCTACATACTCTTTATTGTAACAAAAACGCACTTACTTCACTGGATGTTTCAGGGTGTGATTCGCTAAGTTTTTTGATTTGTTACCATAATAATATTTCAAATCTGAATGTAACTCATAATACGGTTTTGAGTTTTTTAGAATGTTCTTTATGTAACCTCTCCTCCCTGGACCTCAGTCAAAATATTGCCTTAGAATCTCTTTCTTGTGATAATAACTCCCTTACTCAATTGGATTTAAGCAATAACAGGGCGCTTATTGAAGTTTTCTGTACCGAGAATTTATTAACAGTCCTGGATGTAAGCAATAACAGTGCGTTGAATACCCTGCGTTGTTATTCAAACCCTTCATTGGGTGAACTATGGTTAAGAACCGGACAATCCATAGATGATTTGGGAAAAGATCCCGGGACAGAAATAAAGTACAAATAGCTTTATTCCCGAAATAACATTTTGTTGTTGTGCATGAGGGCCTCTATTTTTGTGGCTTGGGCACTATCCACTTCAATTTCCCGGATGAGCCGGTACTGACGGAGCGAATGTACGTCGGTACCGGTAAAACGGTACATGTCATTACGCAGCAGATGCTTTAGAATAATCAGAGATTCGGGCCCGTAGGCGCCCGAAAGGGAGAGCAGGTTCAGTTGCAGCCTGCAGCCCATTTCTATGAAGTGGTCAAAAACTTCCAGGTCGCGGGCCAGGTAAACGTACCGTTCGGGGTGTGCCAGAATGGGTTTGTAACCCGCGTTCACAAAGGCAAAAATCACTTCCTTAATGTAGGGAGAGATAAAATAATAAGACATTTCTATAAGCACAGACGAGTCGCCCATGCAAAGGAGCGGCTCGTTTGCGTTTCCCAGAAACTCATCGAACATGTACTCGGCGGCCAGGTGCAGGTCTATGTTCAGATGGGGAGGAAGCGTTTTTTTGAAGGCGCTAAACCGTTCCTGCAGAAACGAGCGGGTATTCTCCGGAAACATACCCTGGTCCACATGGGGTGTAAATATTACCTGTGAAACTCCGTTCCGTGCGAATTGTTCCAGAAGTTCCAGGGAGTCTTCGGCCGTCCGGAACCCGTCGTCCACGTCCGGCAGGATGTGGGTGTGGATGTCGCAGGTCAGGGGCAGGCTCCTGAGCGCTATTTTTTTTGTAAAAGGCCAGGGCATATTTATTAGTGTTCTCAGACAGTTGTATGGGTAGCTTTGTGACGCCGGCGGGGCTTTTTGCCGTCGTTGCCGTCGCCGTATCCGTACCCGTAGCCATATCCGTAACCATACCCGTAACCATACCCGTATCCGCGACCGTATCCGTACCCGTAAGGACTCTTGGAAAAGTCAACGGCATTGATTACCAGTGACATATTCTTAAGCTTTTCTGCGTCGTGAAAACCCTGAATTTCCGGGATCATCCGCAGGTCGGTAACTTTGGAACGGATTACGTATAAAACAATATCGGAATAGCGTCCAATATTGAAGGTGTCGGCAGCCGGGAAACAGGGTGCGGTATCGGCAATAATATAGTCGTAGCTTTTTTTCAGCGGTTCAAGCAATTCGCCCACTTTGGCCGTGGAAAGCAGTTCCGAAGGGTTTGGAGGAATGGGGCCGGCAGGTAACAGGTCCAGGTTGTCGTCTACGCCCGAGGAAATGATGAGTTCGCGCACATCGGTCTCTTTTCCAATAAGGAAGTTAACTACTCCGGTACGGTTGCTCTTTCCGAAAACTTCGGCCACTTTAGGTTTTCTCAGGTCCATGCCAACCAGGAGCACTTTCTTGCCCGTGGCGGCCAGGGCAATGGACAGGTTGGAGGCCACGAATGTTTTGCCTTCGCCCGGGATGCTCGAAGTCACGTGGATGATTTTCCCCTGCACGAATTGCAGGTTGGAACGGAGCATACGGAACCCTTCCGTAACGGAATCCTTGCTCTTGATATCAATGAGCGACGTACCGGTTGGCGCTTTGGGAATGGTGGCAAATACGGGAATTTTGGTCCGGCTTTCCACGTCTCGTTTCCCGTCTACTTTCCTGCGCAGGGCCTGCCTGGAAAAGAATACTCCCGGAGGAATGATAAGTCCCAGCAGGATGCCAATCAGGTAGTTGTTCCGTTTGTTGGGCTTAATGGGAGCCGTTGTGGTGTATGGCTCTTCCATTTGTCGTGCGTTATCGGGCAGGGCGTAGAGCGAGATCATGGTCTCTTCTTTTTTCTGTTGCAACAGCCGGTAGAGCGGTTCAATGATCTCCTGCTGGCGGGCCATTCGGGCCAGTTCCAGTTGCTGTGTGGGGATGTTGGATATCTCGCGTTTTCCCTGTGATATCTGGCTGTTAAGGGCTTTTATGCGCAGATCGTAAGTTTTTTCTACGTTTTCTATGGAAACATTTATTCCGTTACGCATATCGTCGAGTTGCAGGTTAGCGTTCACCACACGCGGGTTGTTCAGGCTCGATCCGGCAAGCAGCCGGTTACGCTCCACCACCAGTGTGTTGTATTGTTCAATGCCGGAAGTCAGACCCACGTCTTTAAGTCCCAGGTTGGCGGGGATCATGTCGTGTTTTGCACCTTGTTTGGCAAGGTAATCTTTTACCATATTCAGCAGGCTTACCTGTACTTCCAGTTCGGTCCGTTCTTCCCGGTAGCGGGCGTCCGAGGTAAGTACCAGTTCGGATTGGGAAGTTTCCTGTACGATACCCTGGGTGGCCCGGTAACTGCGGTAATCGCTCTCAATCATACCCAGGTCGCGCTCTATCTCGTTCAGTCGGCCGTTAATAAAGATAATGGACTTGTCTATGGAGGCTGCTTTGAAGTCCCGGTTATCGGCTATGTAATTCTTAATAAGAGAGCTTAAAATATCCACCGAGCGCTGGGGGCGTTCATCCTGCATGCTCAACAGCACAATGTCCGAGGCATTCACCAGGGTACTCCGGGGGCCCTCACTCACTTGTGTAGCCGTCAGGCTTTCTGCCAGCTGTTTGGCCCGGGTCCGGGGATTCAGGACCCTTATCAGGTATTTGCTGTGGGCCGAGGCAATGGTGGGGTTTTTGTTTATGCTGAAAAGACCGGCGGGTGTGCTCACCACATCGCCAAAGGCATAGACGGTGTCTTCCAGGATAACTTCCCGTCCCTGAACCAGGAATCCGGTAATGGAATAGCCGTCCAGGTCCGGTTGCATCTTAAGATGGAGTTCCATGGGCTTAATATCTTCGGGAGCAATAGGTATAGGGTTTTCCCATTTGAACAGCAGCGGGCTGTTCTTATAAAATTCTGTACTTTTGACGCGGTCTTCTTCGTAATAAAGAATATTCAGTTCCAGTTCGATTACCACCCGCTGCATGAGTGCGGTAGTTTTAAGGATGTAAAGCTCGTTACTGATTTTTTGCCGCAACGACATCCCCGAAAACTCGGACATAAGGGCAATGTCGCTGGTGGTGGCCATCCCGCGGCCGTCGTCGTTCACGAGCATAATACTGGCGGAGCTCTCGTAAACAGGTGTCTGGTACCAGTTATAGGCATAAATAAACCCCACGCATATAATTAGTGAGAGAATAATCCAGTAACGAAGTCCCCAGATGGACTCCAGAATCATACGAATATCTAAGGATTCTTCTTCCTGCTGCTTTTTTCCCTTTTCCGGAGTGTATTGGATATCTGACATGATGTTGGATTATTTGGCGTTGTTGTTGGTTAGGGTGAGGATGACCGATACAACGGATACGGCCGATACCAGTATGGAAAGCGAAGTGCTCCAGATGCTGGCTGTGTTCGTGCCCTGTACGATCCTCGAAGCGCTGGGGGCCACGTACAGTACGTCGTTCTGGTGCAGGTAGAAATAGGGAGAGTTCATAATCTGGGCAGATTTCAGGTCAATTTTCACGTGAGTCTGCACCCCGTCTATTTCACGGATGAGCAGCACTTTGTCGCGTTCGGCGGCAATGTTCAGGTCGCCGGCCATTCCCAGGGCCTGCAGGATAGTGGTACGTTCCGAAGGCATGGTATAGGTGCCCGGGCTCCGGACTTCGCCCAATACGGTAATCTTATAATTGGTGAAACTGATCACGACCACGGGATCTTTTATGTATTCCTGCAACCGTTCGGTAAGGTAATTGGTCAGCTCTATGCGCGTAAGACCTTCCACGTGGATGCGTCCCAGCACGGGAAAATCGATATTTCCCTGTGAATCTACCAGGTAGGGGAACAGCGACTGGGCAGAGGTATAGCCTCCCATCATGTTCTCGTTCAGCGTGAGGTTGAATGGCATGACCACCGTTTTGTCGGGCCCGGTCACTACAATATTCAACAAATCGTCTTTGGCTATCCGGGTGATGTATTCTGCCTGGATGGGTTGCTTTTTGACCTGGTCAATGTCCTGAAAATAGAGAATGTCTTTGGAAGTGGCGCAGGATATTAAAAAAAAGCAACGAATGAATAAATAAGTCTTTTCATTCAGTTATGGATTGGGTTAAAAGTAAACAAATATAAGTAAAAAACTGTACATTTGAAGCATGAATTTGAATTTGCCGGACGAACTCAATCAAATACTGTCCTTTGCACGTGAAGAAGCCATGCGGCTGGGCAGCTACACCATTACGGGAGACCACGTATTCCTGGCCCTTATCCGCCATGAAAAAAACAAAGCATACGAGTTACTCACCTCGTTAAACCTGCTGTTGTGGCAGATGAAAAACCTTATTGAAAGCAGGCACACCGGAGAAGAGATGATCCCCCCCGATAAGGCCGACCAGGTAACCTTGTCCGATAACGTGGAACAGTGTATTAAAGTGATGTACCTCGAGGCCAGCAAATCCGGCCATGCTTTGCCCAATTCGCTGCACCTGCTGCTGGCGTTGCTTTCGGTGGACGACGGTGTGGGCATTTACTGGTTAGGGCGCAAAGGAGTAACCGAAACCTCGGTCAGGGCATATATGAGGGGCGAGGCGCCACCCGTGGGCAAAACCCGTTCAAAGCGACGTGCCCAGGAATCCTCTTCTGCCGATGACGAGGGGAATGGTAAACTCCGTTCAAAAAACGAGGGGGGGGCTGAATCCGGAACTCCCATGCTGGATATGTACGCTTTTGATCTGACGCGTGCTGCGCGTGAGGGAGCACTGGATCCGGTGGTATGCAGAGACCGGGAAATAGACCGTTTGTCTCAGATTTTGGGCCGGCGTAAGAAGAATAATCCTGTACTGATTGGCGAACCCGGTGTGGGCAAATCGGCTATCGTAGAAGGATTGGCCCGGCGTATTGCGTTTCGCAGCGGGTCGCCTACATTGCAGGGGAAAAAAATATTGTCGCTCGATATTGGCTCTGTAGTGGCCGGTACAAAATACCGCGGGCAGTTTGAGGAACGCATGAAAACGCTCCTTGCCGAGCTCAGAAACCATCCCGAGACCATTTTGTTCGTAGACGAAATCCATACGCTCATCGGCGCCGGCGCCACCGGCGGAGTGGGCGGATCGCTCGATGCCGCCAACATGCTAAAACCGGCTATGGCCCGTGGCGAGATTCAGTGCATAGGAGCCAGCACACCCGATGAATACCGCGAGTATATAGAAAAAGACGGCGCTCTGGAACGCCGCTTCCAGAAAGTGATGGTAGAGCCTGCCAATTATGAGGACACTCTGGAGATTCTCAGAAACATCACGCCGAAATACGAAGAACATCACCTGGTTAAGTATACGCCGCAGGCGCTCGAAGCCTGTGTGCGGCTTTCCGAACGCTACATCACCGACCGCTGCCTGCCCGACAAGGCCATTGACGTGTTGGACGAGGCCGGATCGCACGTGCATATATCGCACCTGAAAGTGCCCGAGGTACTGGCCGATCTGGAACGCGAAATGGATAGCATTGTATCGCAGAAACGCGCGGCAGCAGCTGCAACCGATTTCGTAAAAGCCGCCGAGTTCCGCGAAAAAGAGCGGTTTCTGATAGCGGCCATTGCCGGGGAAAGGGAAAAATGGATAAATAAACAGCGCACCAACATGAGGGAAGTGACTGCCGACACCATTGCCGAAGTGGTTTCCATGATCACTTCGGTGCCCGTAAGCCGGATTTCCGAAACCGAAACGGCGCGTCTGCTGAACATGACCGGAGAGCTCAAGAAAAAGCTCATTGGGCAGGACAGCGCCATAGACAGCATGGTACGCGCCATCCATCGCAACCGCGCCGGCCTGAAAGATCCCAATAAACCCATAGGTACGTTTATTTTCCTGGGTCCCACGGGTGTGGGCAAGACGCAGCTGGCCAAGTTGCTGGCAGAATATATGTTTGATTCGCCCGACAACATGGTGCGCATAGACATGAGCGAGTATATGGAGAAATACGCCGTGAGCCGCCTGATTGGGGCGCCTCCGGGCTATGTGGGTTACGACGAGGGCGGACAGCTCACGGAACGTATCCGCCGCAAACCATATTCGGTGGTTCTGCTGGACGAAATAGAAAAAGCGCATCCCGATATTTTTAATCTGCTGCTACAGGTGTTCGACGAGGGCCGCCTGACCGACAGTACGGGCCGTCACGTGGATTTCCGCAATACGATCATAATAATGACTTCTAATATTGGAAGCCGTGAGTTAAAAGAATTCGGGGCGGGCGTGGGCTTTGCCACTTCTACTGCTGTTACTTCGCGGGCAGCCGGGGAACGGGCGCGCCATATTATTGAAAAGGCGCTGGGCAAGCTGTTCACCCCAGAGTTCCTGAACCGTGTGGACGAGCAGATCCTGTTCAATGCCCTTACAAAAGAAGACCTTTTCCGGATCATAGACATAGAGCTTGCAGATCTTTTCAAACGGATCAGGCATTCGGGGTACACCCTGGAGATCAGTCCTGAGGCCAAGCGGTTCGTGGCCGAACAGGGATTCGATCCACAGTACGGGGCCCGTCCGCTCAAGCGGGCTATCCAGCGTTACCTTGAAGATCCTTTGTCAGAAGCCATTATCCGTATGGAATCTTCCGACAGCCGCAATCTGCGCGTGGCACTTAACAAAGAAGGGAACGATACGGTGGTGGCGGGTGAAATGGTATCTGCCAATATTTTGCTCACTTCGTAAAGTTTTCGTACTTTTGAAAGATAATTCAAAAGAAAATGCAGGATAGAATTCAGAAGATTAGTATTGAGGATGAAATGAAGAGCTCGTACATAGATTATTCTATGTCCGTGATCGTTTCCCGCGCCCTGCCCGATGTGCGTGACGGTTTAAAACCGGTACACCGTCGTGTGCTTTTTGGCATGTCGGAATTGGGCACATCCAGTAGTAAACCCACAAAAAAATCGGCCAGGATAGTAGGGGAAGTGTTAGGTAAATTCCACCCTCACGGAGACTCCAGTGTTTACGAAGCCATGGTGCGTATGGCCCAGGAGTGGAGCATGCGCTATATGCTGGTAGAAGGCCAGGGTAACTTTGGTTCCGTGGACGGAGACTCGGCCGCTGCCATGCGTTATACGGAAGCCCGCCTGCGTAAGATTGCAGAAGAGGTGCTCATGGATATGGATAAAAATACGGTGGATTTTCAGAACAACTTTGACGATTCACTGGAAGAGCCTACCGTATTGCCGGCTAAAGTGCCCCTGTTGCTCCTGAACGGCGCCAGCGGGATTGCCGTTGGGATGGCTACCAACATGCCTCCGCATAATCTGGGCGAAATAGCCGATGCCGTTTGTGCTTACATAGATTCCGAAGACATTACCATTGAAGAACTTTTAAAGTACGTTAAGGGGCCCGATTTCCCCACAGGGGGCATAATTTACGGGACCAGCGGTATACGCGATGCTTATGAGACGGGCCGCGGTCGCATTGTGGTACGTGCCAAAACCGATATAGAAGTGGCTCCCAGCGGCCGTGAAACCATTGTGGTGACTGAGATTCCATACATGGTGAACAAACGCGAACTCATTGAAAAGATTGCCGAGCTGGTGGAAAACAAGCGGTTGGAAGGCATATCGTTTGTGAATGACGAGAGCGACCGCACCGGCATGCGCATAGTCATAAAGCTGAAGATTGGCGCCGTGGCCAACGTCGTGCTCAACAGTCTGTTCAAATTCACGGCGCTGCAAAGCACCTTCTCGGTAAACAATATTGCTTTGGTGGACGGGAGACCCCGGCTGCTGAACCTCAAGCAACTCATCAAATATTTTGTACGTCACAGGCACAGCGTAATCGTTCGCCGGGCGCAATTTGAACTGGAACAGGCGCAGAAACGCGCCCATATTCTGGAAGGATTACTCAAGGCGCTTGACATACTCGACCAGGTGATTGAACTCATTCGGGCGTCCCAGACAGTGGAAGAGGCCCGGAACGGGCTCCAGACACAGTTCGGGTTCTCGGAAGCGCAGGCTTCGGCCATCGTGGAAATGCGTCTGCGTCAGCTTACCGGCCTGGAACGCAGCAAACTGCAGGGCGAGTACGACCAGTTGATGGTCCAGATAAGCGGACTGGAAACGTTGTTGGGCAGCGAAGCCCTGCAAATGCAGATGATCAAGGACGAGACTATGGACATTAAGGCCCGTTTTAACGATCCCCGCAAAACTGTTATTGAATACGCGGCCGGCGACTTCAATCCGGAAGACTTTTATCCCGACGAAGACGTGATTATCACCATTTCGCATCTGGGATATATCAAACGCACTCCGCTCAACGAATACCGGCTGCAGGGCCGCGGCGGTGTGGGCGCTAAAGGAAGCAACACCCGCGAAGAAGATTTCATTGAACATATCTATGTGGCCAATATGCACAGTACCATGCTGTTCTTTACCCGGAACGGTAAATGTTACTGGCTTAAAGTATACGAAATTCCGGAAGGCAATAAGACCTCCAAGGGTCGTGCCATTCAGAACGTTATTAACATTGAGCCGGATGACTGCGTGCGTGCCTACATAAATGTTAAGAACCTGACCGATAAAGAATATATAGACAATAATTTCATTGTGCTCTGTACAGAAAGAGGCACCGTGAAAAAAACCGCACTGGAGGCTTACTCGCGTCCCAGAGCTAACGGGGTCAACGCTATTACGGTCCGTGAGGGCGATACGCTGCTCGAGGCCGTTCTGACCAATGGAAATTGCGAGCTGCTGCTCGGGGCTCGCGAAGGAAAATGCGTGCGCTTTAACGAACAGGACGCACGGGCTATTGGACGTACAGCTGCCGGGGTACGCGGAATATCTATTGAGGAGAGCGACCAGGTGGTTGGCATGATATGTGCAGACACTCAATTAGATGCATCTGCATTGCCTCATGTACTGGTAGTCAGTGAGAACGGATATGGCAAGCGTTCTTTAATTGAAGATTACCGGATAACGGCCCGCGGCGGAAAAGGTGTTAAAACACTGAACGTTACGGATAAGACCGGCAAACTGATTGCCATCAAAGCCGTAACCGATGAGAACGACCTTATGATCATTACACGCTCGGGAATAACCATCCGCGTGGCAGTAAGTGATATCAGGCTCGCCGGAAGGGCCACGCAGGGAGTGCGCCTTATAAACCTCCGTGAAGGTGACGCTATTGCGGCCGTTGTATGCGTTCCCAAGAGCGAGGCCATAAACAAAGAAGCAGAAGAAGCAGAATAATATGTTTGCTACTAAGAAAAAGTAATTTTATTGAACCGAATAAAAATTTTAACATCTAATACAAAAATGAAAAAATTGCTTACAGCAGCCCTGATGCTTTTTGTTACAATGCAACTCGGCGCCCAATCGAAAGAGGTACAGTCCCTCATTAAGAGTTACGAAAAAATGAAAACTGAGATTTCCGATCCTAAGAAAGGAGCGAAACCCGCTACATGGGTTAAATATGCTCAGGTACTTTCCAATGCTTATTCGCTTCCTACAAATAGTCTCTGGGTAGGTCTTTCTTCTTTGGAGGCTAAGGTTGTCCTGAAGGATCAGCGTTCAACCGGATCTGAATATCAAACCATTCAGGGTGAAGAGTATGAAGTGGTAAAGTATCCCGACAAAGATCTTTACTACAACTCGGAAGGTAAGCTTTCATTCTGGAATGTAACAGATCCGGCAATAAAAGGGGTAGACATGTTGCAGGAGGCATTCAATGCCTACCAGAAGGCTGCAGAACTCGATACCAAGGGCGGCGAAAAGAAAGCCATTCAGGAAGGACTCGTTTTTATATCTAACAACTACATAAACGATGCTATGGCTGCCTATACTTTGGGTGATTTAGCAATTGCCTCATCAAGATTTGAAAAAGCTTACCTTGCATCTTCACACCCGGCTGTAAATAAGATTGATACCAACATCGTTTACTATATTGGCCTTACGGCCCATATGGCCCAGGATTATAACCGTTCCATCGTTTACTTTACCAAATGCCTTGAATTGGGATACGGTCAGAACGGTGACGTGTATGCCAACCTGGCAGATGCCTATAAACAATTGGGTGATGTTGAAAAGAGCAAAGAAATGCTTTCCGAGGGATTTACTAAATACCCCGATAGCCAGAGCATTTTGGTAGCTTTGATAAATGCTTACCTGGAAAGCAACGACGATCCCAACAAGGTTCTCACATTTATCCGCCGTGCGCAGGAAAACGAGCCCAACAACCCGAGCCTGTTCTACGCAGAAGGTAACGTTTTGAAAAACCTCGGCAAATTTGATGAAGCCATTGCGCTGTACGACAAATCAGTTGCCGTAGATCCCAACTTCTTCTTTGGATACTTCCAGAAAGGCCAGGCTTACTACGACAAGGCCGTTGAGATTCAGACTGCAGCTGCCGACGAGCTGGACGACAACAAATACATGCAGATGGTAAAAGAATTGGATGCCACACTGGGAAAGGCCATCGCGCCCTTTGAGTCCTGCCTGGCGGTGGTTCAGGATAAAGAGATCAAGACCGTTGTGATTGAGTATCTTAAAAACATCTTCTTCCGTCTCCGTACAAACGGACCTGAATACGAAGCCAACTACGAAAAATACAACAAACTCTTCCTGGGAGAAGAATAAAACCTCCTGGCACACCTTACGGAAAAGCCCTCACTTTGTGGGGGCTTTTTTCTGCTCTGCACCTTGCCAAGCTTCCCGCTGAGCTTCCTGCCCGGCACACACACACAGAAGCATTGCCAAACGCGAGGTGGTGCGCAATAAAGAATTTGGAAAAATTATATGCTTGAAAAAGAGGATGTTGCATTTCGAGGAAACCGCGTTGCGCACCACTTCGCTTTTGCTGCGTTTTTGGCCGTGCTTTTGGCCGAGCAACCAGCAGCGTGAACACCCGCGAACCTGCCCACCTTCCCACCTGCCCGGCTCGGTGCTCTTCTGCTCTGTTGCATTTTTTCTGTCTGATTTTTTTGTTTTTGTTCTCAATAATCCGTAATTTTAAATTTACCGTCTAATTAATGATTAATGTGTGTGTGATATGAGGGGCAAATTATGGCATGTTAGTGTACAGGGTAATGGTGCACAGAGTTTATTTCTAGATGAAAGTGATGTTCTTCACTTTATCGATATTCTTGGAGTATACAGTTATTATTATGGTTGTCAGGTATGGGCGTACAATATTTTGTCCAACCATTTTCATTTGATTTTGGAGGGGGATAATCTGCAGAGGTTTATCCAGGTCGTGAGAATTAGCTATTCAAAGTATTATCAGTCTGTACATTGTACGATTGGCTCGGTAGGAAGGCGCGGATATAGTGTTGGTTTATTGAACAATAGAGAGAAGCTTCTGGAGAAGGTAATTTATGTTTTGAGGAATTCTGTGAAACATAAAGTATATCCGCATTCTTATGTAGATCCTTATAATTCAGCAAAATACTACTTTCTTGCGAATCGGGCCGATCCAATTCAGAATCTTTATCCAGCCGGGCCGGGACGGAGACTTCCTTATTCTAAAAAACAGATTCCGGAGCATTATCTGATAGAGGAGAATGGCCATATATATCCACGTAGTTTTCTAAAATTCACGAGTATAGAAAAAGTCTTTGTGTCTTTCAACAATTTTATGAAGCTGATTACTTATCCTCAACCAAAGGAATCTGAAGATCATCAGAGGAAAAATGATATTTTGGGACTTGGAGACGATCTCCATTTTGTTCAGATGACAGATCTCCAATTGAGCGCAAAAATCCTGGAAAAAATCCGACCCAGGCAGCTTTCGTCCTTATCCGACTCGGATATAGTTTCGCTTGCTATTCTTTGCAAGAGAATGTATCCGGTTTCTGTCATACAGCTCAGTCGAGTCTTTGGCTATCCGGAGTCAACCCTCAGATGGCGCATGCAAGGAGAGCAGAGGAGACTGAGGGGGACGAGGGAATGCGAAGGGAAGAGGGATGACCAAACGAGAAATGGTGCGCAAGATGGAAATTCGGAAAATTAGGTGCTTGAAAAACATGGTGTTACGTTTTGAAAAAACTGCATTGCGCACCAAATCGCTTTTGGCCGCATGCAGTCTTTCAGGCTTTGTATTCGAGGGCGGGTTCTTCGCCGGTCACTACACTGTATGCGTTTTGGGCGAGGGCGCTCATCTCGTCTTCGCCGGGATAGGTGAAACATGGCCCGAGGAAGGATACCTGCCCGACAATGAGGTCTATGAAGTGTTTGTTGTGGGCAATACCCCCGGTGAAGAGGATGCCGTCTACATGTCCCGAGAGTACTACAGCTGCTGCGCCAATGCTTTTGGCGATATTGTAGGCCATAGCGTTATAGATTTTTGTGGCATCGGGATCTCCGGATTGCACGCGATCACTGACTTCCATGAATGAGTTGGTCCCCAGGTGGGCAACCATTCCTCCCTGTCCGCTTAGCATTTTATGGATTTGCTCATAGGTGTATTGACCCGAGAAACAGAGTTTTGCGAGTTGTAAGGCTGGTATGGAACCGGCACGTTCGGGAGAAATGGGGCCGTCTCCGTTCAGGGCGTTGTTTACATCCACCACCCGGCCGTGCAGGTGGGCTCCCACAGAAATGCCACCTCCCAGGTGTACCACAATAAGGTTCAGGTCTGAATATTGTTTGCCCATGGTGCAGGAGTGTTTTTTTGCAATTGCTTTCTGGTTGAGGGCATGAAAGATGGATATGCGCTCAATAGAAGGAATTCCGGTAATCCGGGCAACGTCCTGCATCTCGTCAACTACAATGGGGTCGGCAATAAGTGCCTGGCATCCGGGTATCCCCGAGGCAATATTTGCAGCCAACAGCCCGCCGAGATTAGCGGCATGATCCCCGATGGTTCCGTTTTTCAGGTGTTCTATCATCAGGGTATTTACATGGTAAACGCCGGATGGAATTGGTTTGACGAGGCCGCCCCGGCCAATGACCGCGTTAAAGTTGGTGGTATTTATGTTGTTACGAGTAAGCTCTTCGTAAATGGTTTCTTTACGGAAAGTGTATTGGTCGCTTACTTTTGCAAAAGGGGCAAGTTCTTCCGTTGTATGTCTGATGGTTTTGCCGAAAATCTGTTTCCGGCCTTCGTAAACGGCTATTTTTGTGGAGGTTGAACCGGGATTTATAACCAAAATAAAAGGTTTCATATTGAAGGTTTTTAAGGTTAAACGTCTGGGCCGAACCGGGCTGGGCTTGCTGTGCGGGCCTTGCGGCAAAAGCATTGCGGAGCGATGCCGGGTTGGTCATCGCTCCGCAAGTGCCATTTATTGTGCGGTCATTGCGGCAAGCGCAATGGAGTTGAGTTTTGTCTCTATGGAGTCTGCGCGGCTGGAGAGAACGCAGGGGGCCATGGCTCCGCAAACAATAGCGGCTTGCTTGGCCTCGGGCGTCAACTGAGTGGTACACTTGTACATGACGTTGGCACTTTCAATGTTGGGGAAGAGGATGCAGTCGACGTCTCCGGCTACGGGGCTGTTGAGTTTCTTGATGGCGGCGGCCTCTTTGTTCAGGCATACATCCAGGGCCAGGGGGCCATCGGCAATACAACCCGATATCTGACCGCGGTCGGCCATTTTAGCCAGCATGGCTGCCTCGACGCAGGCGGGCATTCCGGCCAGCATTTGCTCGGTAGCGGCCAGGAAGGCCACTTTAGGTTTGGCGATCCCCAGCGATTGGGCTGTTTTTACCAGGTAGCGGGTAATAGCTACCTTCTGGCTGAGATCGGGAACTGGAATAACTGCCATATCGCTGATTAACAAAAATTTGTGATATCCCGGGTGGGAGAGAACAGAAATGTGGCTCAATACGGCTTTAGGAGGCAGAAGTCCTTTTTCTTTGTTCAGGATGGCACGCATGTATTTATCGGTACTGCACTGACCTTTCATAAGGATATCGCCTTCTCCGTTACGAACCATTTCAACTGCCTTGGCAACGGCGTCCAGTTCCTTCTCGACGTTCACAATGTTAAACATGTTGCAGTCGAGGTTCTCTGCTTTGCAGACTTCAAGGATCATGGTCTTGTTGCCTACCAGGGTGCCTTCTACAAAACCGAGGTTAATTGCGCGGAAAACGGCGTTAATGGTATGATCGTCAACTCCCCAGGCGGCAATTAGCCTTTTCTTGGGAAGTGACTGAAGTTTTTCAAAGATTTGTTCGAAAGAATTCATATGGGTTTATTTCATAAGTTTAAATGTGTCAGTAGCAATGACCAGTTCCTCGTCTGTGGTGATAACAGCCAGGATGGTCTTTGATCCCGGTTGGGAGAGGATAACGTCGGTGCCGCGGGCGTTACGGTTCTTTTCTGAGTCGAATTCAATACCCAGGAAGCCGAGGCTTTTCCCTATCTTTTCTCGGATCATTCCGTCGTTCTCGCCAATGCCGCCGGTAAAAATAACAAGATCGACCCCGTTGAGCACGGCGGTATAAGTGCCAATGTATTTGAGTACGTTGTAGCTGAATACCTGTTGTGCCAGTTGGGCGCGGGGATTACCTTCGGTGACAGCGTTCTCAATGTCGCGGCAGTCCGAGCTCAGTCCGTAAAGTCCCTGCAGACCGCATTTCTTATTAAGAAAGTCGTTGGTCTGTGCGGGGGTCCAGCCTTCTTTTTCCTGAAGGAAGGTAACTACCGAGGCATCTATATTGCCGCTCCGGGTACCCATGACCAGGCCTTCGAGGGGGGTGAAGCCCATGGAGGTGTCCACGGATTTTCCGCCTTTTATAGCGGTAACTGAGGCGCCGTTGCCCAAATGGCAGGTGATGACTTTTGCCGTATTATAATCCAATCCGGTGAATTCGCACCCTTTTTTGGCCACGAATTGGTGGCTGGTCCCGTGGAATCCGTAACGGCGGATATCGTATTTCACATATAGTTCATAAGGGATGGCATACATGTATGCGTAATCGGGAACCGTCTGATGGAAAGCGGTATCGAATACGGCAACCTGTTTGGCTCCGGGCAGCAGTTTTTCTACGGCATGGATACCCAGCAGATGAGCCGGGTTGTGTAGGGGAGCCAGTTCGCTCAGACGTTCAATTTTGCTGATCACGTCCTGATCTATGATCACACTTTCGTGGAAATATTTCCCGCCTTGAGCTACACGGTGGCCAACGGCCTGGATATCGGAAAGAGATTTGACTACGCCCCATTTCTCATCGGTAAGAAATTTTAACAATTCTTTGATACCTACAGTATGATCCGGAATGGGAAGCTCAACTCTTATTTTTTCTTTTCCGTGGGTTAAGCGGGTATGGACCACATCGCCGTTCTCTTGCCCGATGCGTTCAACTAACCCTTTGGCTAACAAAGAATAATCTTTTTCAGAATGCATCTGGAGAACTTGGTATTTAATGGAAGAACTTCCACAATTCAAAACAAGAATAATCATGACTGATGGTAAAAATTTTTAGTAAATTTGGGTTTAAAAAATTGAATCGGCAAAAGTACGGAAACTTACCGTCATAAGCAAGCATGAGGGGGTGATTTAGGGATGAAGGTGTGGAAAAATGTCTCAATGTGGTGGCCGGCAGTTGCCGTAATTAGCGGTTCGTGGGTTGGCCTTTCTTCCTTAACCCCTGATGTTCAGTATTTGTTTATCTATTTGTCAATCAGTTTTCTGATTCTTTTATTTTTATTACTTTGGTACGTTCATGGCAATACTTACCGTAGGTTTCGCTACGGAGTACACGTATATTTCGCCGGCCTTCCGGCACTTTTCCTGCTGGGGGCCCTAAATGCATCAATCGTCTCGGTTCCCTCTGTTGCCACTTACCATGCAAATTCCGGTGTTGCTTCCGGGACGTCTGCCGGTCCGGGTCCCGGCTCATCTGCCGGTCTTGATTATTCTGACCTCCCCAATGGCGAGTACGTAAAACTCTGCCTGAAGGTGACAGACTATCCCGTGCGTGCGACGTCCGCGGCCGGCCGGGTCTATGACCGTATGGAATGCCGACTGCTGTTTTTTGCGGACACGGCCGGCCGCCTCTGCCACGGATCGGAGAAAGTACTGGCGTATCTGGCTGCCGGACCCGCTGTCCGGAAAAGCATCACGGACAGCACTTCGGACAGCACTTCGGGCGTCTCGGGTATCACTTCGGACATAACCTCGGGCGGCACACCTGGCATCTCGGATACTTTGACTTTCGCGGCGGACACGGTTTTATGGAGGCCCGGGGATGTCTTTTTTACCCGGTGCAGAACGTTTTGTTTTGAACAGCCCGAGTCCGAAAAGGATACCGTAGAGGGTAAGGTGGCGGTTAGTGGAGCCGCCGGTTCCTTCAAATACGCACGGTATATGGCACAGCGAGGTTTTTACCGGCGCGCCTATGTGTATTCTGTGCAGCGGGTCGGACATGAGCCCCGTTTAGCAGATAAGATAAAATGGCTTCGGGCGGACATGACACGCAATTTTAAAGGCGAGGCCGGGGCCCTGCTTTCAGGTATCTGTCTGGGATACAAGGCTCAGATGGATCGCGGGACCAGGGAGAATTTTATCAATACGGGGGTGGCTCATGTTCTGGCTGTGAGCGGGTTGCATGTTGGTGTGCTGTACGCTACGCTGTTGTTCCTATTGGGACTTCCTGCCCGGTGGAAGGTGGAGAGAAGGTATCGGCGCAAGACCGGCAGTCGCTTTAGGCAAAAGGCCGGAAAGAGAACTGGTCTTAGGAATGGGAATGTTCCGGGGCATGAGACGGATTTGATATCCAAAAGTAAGGAGGAACCGGTCTTTGGAAGAAAAGTGACCGGGAGAGTGCAAATCGGAGCAGATTGCCGGATGGAGGCCGTGGTGCCTGTTGGCCGGGGCAGGTATGTTGGCGCATTGGCACTCATTTGGGTTTACGCTGCAATTGTTGGCTTCTCGGCCAGTGTGGCGCGTGCCGCAACAATGCTTACCGTACACGGAGTTGGAAAGATGCTCGGTTGTCGTAGCAGCGGATTGAATGCATTGGCTGTATCGGCTCTTATAATGGTGATTATCAAACCGATGAGTCTTATGGATGCCGGGTTTCAGCTTTCTTACTGCGCTGTGGCCTCGTTACTCATCTTATTTCCTTTGTTACGTAACATACTGTCGCCTAAAAATCAGATTCTAAAGTATCTTTGGGAAATGTTATGCGTCACTGTGACGGTACAGGTCGGAACTGTCTGGTTGGTCTACCTGATTTTTGGAAGAGTGACTTTGTGGGGCCTGCTCCTGAATTTTGCAGTGGTACCTCTCTGTTCGCTCATACTTTATGCATTTACCGGCTATGTGGCATTTTATGGTTTGGATGCGGTGGCAGTAAAGTTTGGTGCAATTATTAGTGAAAAATCCGGGATATTCCTATGTGAGAGCTCCGGAATGTTCCGGGGAGCTGAGCAACTGTGTTTGAGTGTTATGCATTTTCTTGCCGGATTCATGCAACAGATTGTCGATGCTGTTGCTGGAGTGTGAGGAGTGAGGAGTGAGAAGTGAGGAGTGAGAAGTGAGAAGTGAGGAGTGAGGAGTGAGGAGTGA
>DHQY01000008.1:34755-87495 GCA_002408205.1 Bacteroidales bacterium UBA5326
GTGAGGAGTGAGGAGTGAGGAGTGAGCTGAAAGCCGGGAGTAGGTTCCGCCTTAGGAGCTGGTGAGTTTCAAAATGTTATGAGGATATATGTTTTGAATACTTGTTATAGGTATTTAGAATAAATTATGTATATAGATGATTGTTAAGTATTTATGAAATTGAGAGGTGTGGTGGATTTTTTTGATATAAGTATTTGTGTGTATAGTTGTGCCGGAATCGTTGCAGGGATTAAAAAAAATATTATATTTGAGTACTATTTAACCTAATAATTATCCCTAACCCCATGAACATCTTTGTTTCAAGCCTGAGTTTTAAGGCAAAAAAAGAAGATTTAGTTGAACTCTTCGCTCCCTATGGAGAAGTACTCTCAGCTCGCATTATCCTTAACAAGGAAACACGTCGTTCCCGCGGCTACGGCTTCGTGGAAATGGCAAACGAAAAGGAAGGTCTTGCGGCTATTGAGGCACTAAACGGTACCGAGCATATGGGTCGTGCTATCAACGTGGCTGTCGCAAACGAACGGCCCGCTGCCCCGGCTTACAGAGAGTAAAATTACAACTAAATATTATCTTTAAAAAAAGAGCTGTTCCATATCCGGGCAGCTCTTTTTTTAAAGATATTTTTAGAATTAATCCGCAAAACTATGATCCTGAAGGAAATAGTTTAAGGATACCGATAATTGCGCTCAGTATGGAAACAAAAAGTGTTAACCAACTGATGATACTAGGCATGTCCATAATTTATACAAAAAAGAAGGTGAAAATTTCTTCCAGGAATTCCATGAGCCATTGACCAAATGATTGCAGCCAATTAAAGATCATGTCGAAAATCTGAGTAAGATCCATGGTAGTGTGTGTTTAAGTTAGTAAATAATTGATTATAAAGTGTTTTGAATGACGCATAAATTCCTTTCGGACACAAAAAAGTGTCTGTAAATCAGTTTCCAATGAGATGTAACCGGACTATTAACCAATTACAATGCCAAGGTTGTCGAGTGTTAAAATTAAGATATTAATGAATCCATGTAACAAATCCATTAATAACTCAATAAATTGCTGCATATCTTAAAAATTAAAGGTTAATTATATGACGTCCTAATTCCAAAATCTGCTGCATCCCGCAACAAATATAGTAATTATTCAGAAAAATCCAACTCTTCAAATAAATAGCTTGCATGGCCAATGCGGTCGATCACAAACAGTACGAATCTTATGTCAACAGAGATGTTCCGGCAGACCATCGGATCGAATGCTATGTCGCTCATGGTGCCTTCCCATACCCGGTCGAAGTTCAGGCCCAGAAGGTGTCCCCGGTCATTGAGCACGGGTGAACCCGAATTGCCTCCGCTCGTGTGGTTAGTGGCAATGAAGCAGACAGGAATGGTCCCGCCGGTTGCCCAGCGTCCGTAGTCCTTTTTAGCGTAGATATCGCGCAGAGACTGGGGAATGTCGTAGTCGAAGATGTTCGGGTTATCTTTCTCCATGATGCCTTCCAGTGTGCTGAAAGGAAGGTAAGTAATGCCGTCTGCCGGACGGTATCCCTGTACGGTGCCGTAGGTAACCCGGAGGGTGGAGTTGGCATCGGGGAAGAAAACACGGTCTTTGTCAAATTCCATGATGGCACGCATCCAGGTGCGGTACAGGAGCGTGAGCCGGGAGTTGATTTCACGGATCTGCGGTTCCAGTTTAGCGGTGTATTCAGTAAGGAATGGAGCAACAAACTGCCAGGCGGGATCGTTTTCCAGGGCCCCGAGGGCTTCTTCTTTGGGCAGGGCAAGAAGGGCCAGTGTTTTTTCTTTATTTGCTAGCGCCGAGGCATTAAACAATTGGTTGGACAGCGCGCCAAAATCAACACATGCGTTGTTCAGCGCGGGCAGGTTTACGGAGGGAAGTGGGCTTTGGGGAAGAAGTTTATAGTATTCGGTGAGCAGTGCACTAAAGATGTCTTTGTCAATGGGCAGGTAGTAGTCTTTAAAGAAGTTTGTGGCCTGGGTAACGGCCGCATCCATCTTTCCCGACGAGACTGTTTTGTGCAAGTCATCTGCAAAACGCAGCAGTTCAACGGCCATAATGGCCTCGTTGTGCAGGTCAGCGGCAAACTGGAGTGGTTGGAGCCTGTTGTACAATTCTTTCATTTCGGGCATCAGCTGCAGGTACTCTGTGCGGTTGCCGGCTTGCGCCCAAGCCATAAAACGATCTTCAAAATGGCGTTTCTTGCCGGCGGTATTCAGGCGGATGATCCCGTTTGCCTCGCCCTGCCATTTTTTCCAGGCATTGGAGACGCCGGCGTTTTTGTTGGAGTATTGGATGCGGACCGCCTGGTCTTTTGACTGGTAGTTGTTCATGATATCCAGGCGCAGTGTCCGGAGACGGATCTTTACGGGGTTGGAAACATTGGCAATGTAATCTACGGCGGGCGAAAGAACATATTCCTGCGTCCGTCCGGGATAACCGTAAACCATGGTGAAGTCTCCTTCCGATATTCCTTTGGTTGAAATGGTCAGGTATTTGCGGGGTCTGTAAGGTACGTTTTCGGGACTGTAGTCGGCCGGCTGATTTTCTGCATTGGCATAGACACGGAAAAGTGAGAAATCGCCCGTGTGGCGCGGCCACATCCAGTTGTCGGTGTCGCCGCCGAATTTTCCGATGGATGAGGGCGGGGCGCCTACCAGGCGTACGTCGGTGAAACTTTCATTCACATAGAGAAAGTATTGGTTCCCGTAATACATGGGACTGACCTGTGCAGACCAGAATTTGGGGTCGAGGCCTTTCAAAGCTTCTTCGGTTATGGATTTGATATTGGAGGCTATGGCCGAAGTGCGTTCTGCCTCGGTCATTTGTTCATTTATGTCTGTAAGTACACGGGCTGTTACGTCTTCCATGCGGCGCAGGAATGTGACGCGAAGGCCTTTGTTGGGCAGCTCGTCGGTACGTGTCATGGCCCAGAATCCGTCTTTCAGGTAATCGTGTTCCACGGAGCTGTGAGCCTGAATCTGGCCGTATCCGCAATGATGGTTGGTTATGAGCAGTCCCCGGTCCGAGATGAGCTCGCCGGTGCAGCCGCCTCCGAAATGAACGACGGCATCTTTCAGGCAGGCTTTGTTTACACTGTATATATCGTCTGAAGTGAGTCTGAAGCCGAGTTTTTGCATATCTACGATCTTCTGTTCAATGAGCATGGGAAGCCACATGCCTTCGTCGGCGCACAGGGATTTGGGAATGATAAGTGCTGCAAGCAGCAGCAGGGTAAGCAGGGCACGTCGTTTCATGTTTTTTTTACGTTTTGCATTATTGATTTGGCTGTACCCAGCCAAGCAGGGGGCATATGAATAAGCAGGTACAGAGAAATGTCTTTCAAGGGCTGATGCAGCAATCCGGCCGCAAGCGGTTTGACGGCATGGCGGATACGGGTCGTAACGGGGATACGCGTGGGATATGCATTCGTGTACATAAGATGGATCATCCAGGCGGCCGTAAAAAGGATATAGGATTTCTGCAAACGGGAAATGAGCGGGTTGGCCGAGAGGGTATTGATCTGGCTGTCCAGAATGGCAAGGAGGCTGTCCACGCGGGCGGAAGATAATCGTTCCAGTGTGAGCCCGCCGCTGTTCATGTGGTACATATAGGTTATCTGACGGGTGATGGCCAGGCTCGTAAGATGTTCGGCCATACGGAAACTCCATTCGTTATCTTCGTGAATGAGTCCCTCTTTGAAAAAGAGGTTATGCTGCAGAATGAAATCTCTCTTTATAAGCTTGTTGCACGCCATTATAGGTATTTCGCGACGGAGTACGGCTTTGGCGCAGGCATAATTGCCCTGCGTATAAAGAGGCAGATTGTTGTGCAGTCCCAGGGCTTCGTTGCTCCGGGGAAGCACATCTACGGCACCGGCCACCAATTGCACGTCTTTATACCTGTCTGCCATTGCTGTGAGGTTGGCAATGGCGCCGGGGGGGATCTCGTCGTCGCTGTCAAGAAAGAAAACGTACTCGCCCGAGGCGGAATGCAGGCCGGTATTGCGTGCGGCGGAGAGGCCGCGGTTGCATTCGTGGCGAAGGAAAAGGGGCGCGGGGCGGGCGCCTGCGGCGCCTCCGGCAGTGCCTGCGGCGCTGCAGGGTGTGCCCACGGGCACACCCGCGCCCAGCACCTCAGCGGCAATTTCCATGCTGTTATCTTTGCCGCAATCGTCTACCACAATGATTTCAAGATCCTTGTGTCTTTGTTCCAGTACGGAATACAGGCAACGCTCAATATAGCGCGCCGTATTGTAAACGGGTATTATTACAGATACTTTCATTTTACGCGTACTTTAACGGTATGGCCAATGTGTTTTTTTTCGGAAGGCGTAAGTCCCAGCAGCCAGATAAGCAATCCGGTGACTGCCAGCGATACAAAAGTAGTGATAATAAGGTCCGTCCAACCGTCCAGGTAACGGTGCGTAAGCCAGGGCAGGGGTACTGCCAGGAGTGAAATAAGCACAACAGGCCCCAACACTTCCTTAAGATATGCTGTGAGCGGAAACCGGATCTGTTTACGCAGGTAAAATAACCGGTAAATGTATCCGGCCGTATTAACAATCACCCAGGCAATGAGTATGGTATAGGGTTCCATCCCGTACTTTAACAGGAAATATGTGGCGGGCAGGGTTAAAATACGAATGAGCGCCAAGGTGATCTGATAGTTCCTGATATTGCCGGTAGCCCACGTGGCGGTCCACAGCGGACCGCACAGCGATTCCACCAGGTAATAAATAAGGGTAATGCTGCAGAACGCTATACAGTAATCCGGCACGTCTTTGAGCCATACGTTCAGAATGAATTCCATATTCAGTAAAATGGGCAGCGTAAGCGCAAAGATCATGTAGTAGGAAAATTTGGAAGTCTGGATAATCAGGCCCCGCAGGTAATTTCTGTCGTCTTTGGCATAGGCCTTGGTAATCTGCGGATTGAACGAAGACTGGAAGTATATCACAAAATTGTAAACGGCCGTGCTTACCTGCGTAGCTACGCTCATGGCGGCATTTGTGACCAGCGGAGTGAACAGGTTCAGCAGAAAAACACGGCCTTGCGTAACGGCCAGGTTGGCGGCCGAATCGCACAGTGTCCAGCCGGAGAAACCCATCATTTGTTTGAAGAGGGGTTTATCCCATTGCCACTTAAAGTGGCAGACAGGAAAGCGTGCAAGACAATAATAACGGGTGATAAGCAGGATGATAAGAGCCACCAGGGTAAGTAATCCGGCGTACAGAATAAGTTTATCCAGCGATGAAACCACCAGCAGACCTACAATGCCCAGTTTGAGTACCACGTCGGCAATGCTGATATAGGCATAGAAGGACATTTTCTCGTGTGAAAGGATGCTGGCGTTGTATGGTGTCTGGATTATATTTATACAAACAGACAGCACCGAGAACTGAAATACCCAGTGTGCGGCCTGTATCCGTTCCGGAGGTATGACCAGTTTGTGGGTGAGGAACCACAAACCGGCGGTTTCGGACAGAATCACTATAATGAGCGCCACAAAAAGGTAAAGGGTCATGCCCGTGTCGAATACCTTTTTTAGTTGCAGGGTGTTGCCCTTTCCCAGTTCAATGCTCATAAAGCGCTGGGTAGAAGCGTTTAGGGCCGATTGCAGAAATGTGAATACGGTCACAACACCGCCCACAATCCCGTAAATGGCAAAGTCGTCAAAACCCAGCGTAGATAATACAATCCTTGAAGTATAAAGCGTAACCAGCAACCGTACGATCATCCGGACGTACAGTGCCACCGTGTTTTTGGCTATCAGGCGTTTATTTTCCAGCTCGGTCATGGAGTCGTGTTATCGGCCTATGCAGAGGTAATGAAATCCGTTGGCAGCCATATCTTCTGCCAGGTATATGTTGCGTCCGTCCAGAACAACGGGCTGTTTCATCACTTTCTTTAAAATCTCCCAGCCGGGCATGCGGAATTCTTTCCATTCGGTCACCAAGACCAACGCATGGGCATTAGCGGCTGCCTGGTACAGGTCTTTGGCATAGGTGATCCGGTCACCCAGACGCCTGCGGCACTCGTCCATTGCCACCGGATCGTAAGCCTGTACCTTACAGCCGGCTTTCAACAGTTTGTCTATTAGTACCAGCGAGGGGGCTTCACGCATATCGTCTGTCTGCGGTTTGTACGACAAGCCCCAGATGCCAATGGTCTTTCCTTCCAGCTGACCTTCAAAAAAAGAGGAGAGTTTATGAAAAAGCACTTCTTTTTGTCGTTCGTTCATCTCGTCTACCGCTTCCATGACTTTCATCCGGTAGCCGTGCTGCAGGCCGGTATTGATAATGGCTTTTACGTCTTTAGGAAAACAGCTTCCTCCGTACCCGCACCCCGGGTAAAGAAACTTGTTGCCTATGCGCGAGTCGGATCCTATGCCGGCACGCACCATGTTCACGTCGGCGCCCACACGTTCACAGAGATTAGCTATCTCGTTAATGAAGGAAATACGCGTGGCTAACATGGAATTGGCGGCATATTTGGTCATCTCGGCCGAAGGAATGTCCATAAAGATTACCCGGAAATTCTTGAGCAGAAACGGACGGTAGAGCGTTTCCATGAGTTTGCGCGCCCGGTCGTTCTCTACGCCCACCACTACGCGGTCGGGGCTCAAGAAATCACGGATGGCATCGCCTTCTTTTAAAAATTCGGGGTTGGAGGCTACATCAAAAGGAATATCAGTACCCCGTTTTTTCAGTTCTTCACGGATCGCCTGCTTAACTTTTTGGGCCGTTCCCACAGGTACGGTGCTTTTGGTGGTGAAGAGCAGGTATTTGTTCATGTGGCGTCCAATGGTATGAGCAACGTCCAGTACGTAATGGATGTCTGCGCTACCGTCTTCGTTGGGAGGCGTGCCAACGGCGCTGAAAACAATCTCTACATGGTCCAGGCACTGAGTCAGATCGGTGGCAAAATGCAATCGGCCCCCGTTCTGGTTACGCATAACCATCTCTTCCAGTCCCGGTTCATATATGGGGATAATTCCTTTTTTGAGTTTGTTTATTTTACTGGCATCGATGTCAATACAGGTCACGTTGGCGCCCATTTCAGAAAAACACGCGCCCGACACCAACCCTACATATCCTGTTCCGACAATTGCAATGTTCATGATTCTTTATTGATTGTTAAATGCATGCGCTGCAGGTACCAGCTTACGGTTTCTTCCAGACCCCGGCTAAACACGGTTTGCGGGCTCCATCCTAATTCGTTCCTGAGTTTTGAGGCGTCTATTGAGTAGCGCAGATCATGCCCCGGGCGGTCCGCTACAAAGGTGATGAGTGGCAGCGAGGCGCCTGCAGGACGGCCCAATTGACGGTCTGTGATCTCAATGAGGAGTTTTACCAATTCTATGTTTTGCCATTCGTTGTTACCGCCAATATTATATGTTTCTCCGCTTCGGCCTTTGTGGAATATCAGATCAATGGCCTGCGCATGGTCTCCTACGTAAAGCCAGTCACGAATGTTCTCTCCCCGTCCGTAAACTGGCAGCGACTTTTGCTGTACTATATTACTGATTATGACAGGAATAAGTTTTTCCGGATACTGACAGGGGCCGTAGTTGTTGGAGCAGTTTGAGAGCAAAACGGGCATGTCGTAGGTGTGGTGGAAGGCCCGTACAAAGTGGTCTGCCGAGGCTTTTGAGGCCGAATAGGGCGAACGGGGACTGTATGGGGTAGCTTCGGTAAACGCCCGGTCGTGAAACCCCAGAGCTCCGTAAACTTCGTCTGTGGATATCTGGTAGAAGACGTGCCTGTCTGTGGGTTTCCAGCAGGTCCTGGCCGTCTGGAGCAGGGTCAGGGTCCCCATGACGTTAGAACGTGCGAATTCAAAGGGATCTGTGATGCTCCGGTCAACGTGACTTTCGGCTGCCAGGTGGATTACTGCCCCGATACTGTATTGTTCAAAGATCTGCATCATGCGGGCATAATCGCAGACATCGGCCTGAATGAAAACGTAATTCGGAGCCTCTGTAATGTCCCTGAGGTTGGCGGGATCTGCGGCATAAGTAAGTTTATCTGCGTTTACAATCCGGTATTGAGGATATTTGGTGACAAAAAGTCTTACTACGTGGGAACCAATGAAGCCCGCTCCGCCTGTAATGAGAATGCTTTGTGTAAATTCTTCTTTCATGTAAATTTAACCTGCGAAAAAGTTATTTTTTGCGTTCAATCAGCCGGAGGATATACTGACCGTAGGGATTATCTTTCATGGGTTCAACCGAGGCACGGAGTTGTTCGGCGGTACGCCATCCGTTGGTAAAGGAAATTTCTTCCAGACAGGCAATCTTAAGACCCTGCCGCGTTTCTATCACTTCTACAAAGGTGCTTGCTTCTGCCAGAGAGCTGTGAGTCCCGGTGTCCAGCCAGGCAAAGCCGCGTCCGAGACAGGTAACGTTCAGCCGGTTTTTTTTCAGATAGTATTCGTTAATGCTGGTGATTTCGAGTTCTCCCCGGGCCGAGGGCTTAATGTCTGCAGCCACATCCACCACGTCGTTGGGATAAAAATAAAGTCCGGTCACGGCATATTCGGAACGCGGATGCAGCGGTTTTTCTTCAATGGAAACGGCCTTCCCCTCTGTATTGAACGTTACCACTCCGTACCGGGAGGGATCTGAAACCCGGTAGCCAAAGATATGCGCAAAGGATTCTTCCCGGGCCGAGACAACCGCCTGCCTGAGCCGTTCGGCAAAACCGTTCCCGTAAAAAATGTTATCGCCCAAAGCAAGGGCCACACAATCCCTTCCAATGAACTGACGCCCAATGAGGAACGCCTGTGCCAGTCCTTCCGGCCGGGGCTGTTCTGCGTACTGAAAACGGACGCCTAAATCTTCCCCGTTGCCCAACAGGTATTGGAACGAGGGCAGGTCCCTTGGAGTGGAAATGATTAGTATATCACGTATTCCGGCCAGCATGAGGACCGAGATGGGATAATAGACCATGGGTTTGTCGTATACAGGCAACAGTTGTTTGGAGACGCCTTTAGTGATGGGGTAAAGCCTGGTGCCAGAACCGCCGGCAAGAATAATTCCTTTCATTCGGTAAAGTTAATAATTATCTTCTTATTATATTTGCAGTGCATGAAATGCTCTATCCTGCGTATACCGCTTCTTTTGCTGGCATGGAATCTTTTGATGATCATGCCTTTACCGGCCCTTACTTCCGACGGACTTTCTGTGCCGTCCGGACAGGACCCGGTACAGGAAGGTCTTAAGCCTATTGAGGAATTTCTTGGCAATAAGACCGTTGGCGTGATGACCGGATCGCTGGGCGAGATTCTGTTGACAGAACAATATCCGCAGGTTCCTCTGCAGCGGTACGACGACATTATGGACGCCATTGCCGCCCTGTTGTCCATGAAGCTCGATTACGTGCTTACAGCCTACACTACTGCCTTTGTGGCAGTACGCAACAACAGCGGTTTACAGATAGTACCCCGTCACCTGACCAACGAGGGCGCCGGGGTGGCTGTATCTAAAGAGAATAAGACAGGTTTGTTACGGCAAATAGACTCGGTGCTCACTGTTTTTAAGGCAGATGGCACATTGGAGGAGATTGTGGGGCACTGGATACGGACAGACGGGACGGATTACGTGGTACCGGATTTTCCACAGGAAAATTTTTCCGGAAATCCCCTGATTGTGGGAACGGCCGCAAACCGCGAACCCATTTGTTTTATACGCAACAACAGGATTGCCGGCCTGGACTGGGAACTGATGATGCGTATAGGACAGGCTCTCGGACGGAAGGTCCAATTTGAGGATATGAAATACGCTGCGCTCATTGCAGCGCTGCAATCGGGGAAGATAGACGCGATTGCCTCGAACATGACCGCCACAGCCGAACGTAAAAAACAGGTGGACTTTTCTCAGGTATATTTTATGAATCCGCAGGTACTTGTTGAACGATCACAGGCTAAGACGGTTTCCCGGGATTCGTTCTTTCACAGGCTGGCAGACAGTTTCAGAAACAATGTCCTTAAAGAGAAACGTTATCTGCTTATTTTGAACGGGCTTAAAGTGACGCTTATTATAGCTCTTTGTTCGGTGGTCCTGGGAACTTTACTGGGTGCCGGCATCTGTTTTATGCGAATGTCCCGGCGCCGTTTTTATAGCGGATTTGCCAAAGCTTATATTTTGTTCTTCAGGGCAATACCACAAGTGGTGACGCTCATGATTATGTTTTATGTGATCTTTTCTTCTGTAAAAGTGAGCGGAGTGGTGGTTTCCGTTATCACATTTGCGTTGATATTTGCTTCCTATTCTTCTGAACTTTTCCGTACTTCCTTACAGAGCATTCCCGTTGGACAGAAAGAGGCTGGTTATGCACTGGGATTCAGCAAAGTACAGACATTCTTCAATATTCTTTTGCCCCAGGCGGCCCGGGTAGCCTTTCCGGTGTATAAAGGCGAGATTATTTCGCTGGTTAAAATGACTGCCATTGTAGGTTACGTGGCGGTACAGGATCTGACTAAGGCCGGAGATATTATCCGCAGCCGTACCTTCGATGCATTTTTCCCGCTGGTTCTTACGGCAATTATTTATCTGATTATCATATGGTTGCTAACGCAACTTATGGATGCTGTGGCGCGGCCTGCGACCGGGACAACTGCCGGTAATAGGTGAATGTGTGTGAGGGCAGCAAAGAAGGGTGGAGTATGGCTATAAGGTCTGCCAGTATGAGGTGCGGACTAATGGCACCCGATTCGTAGTAATCACTGCCGCCTTCCGGAGTGCTGCGAAGGTTGTTGTTCCAGACGTTGCCGTCGCGGAAACAGGGTACCCGGGCAAAGCGGTTATCGAGGTTTTCAAGCTCGGCAAGTTGCGTGTAGTGATTGGGGTTTAGCCAGACATCGGCTTCCAGCGCATAGAGGTAGGCCTGTTCGGTGCTGATGGTGGAACTGTTAACTCCCGGGCATGTTCCCAATAAAACGCCTCCGGCATCGCCAATGAAAATGTTCTGATGGCTTTCTGAGCCGGGCAGGTACCATATATCGTTGAAAGGTGCATTTATCAAAACTTTTTCCTTTTTTTGGCCTGTTGCCAGTGATTTATATTTCAGGTATGCGTCTCTGATCTCACAAAATTGTTGCCGGGCCTGATCTTCCAGCCCGTAAAAAGCCGCGAAGGCTACAAGGAACTCGGCTTTCCCCAACGGATGTCTCTCGGTATGCTCGGGGATCTGGATCACATTCAGGCCGAGTTGCTCCATCTTGGTAATATAATCGGCCGTTTTTCCATGGATAGAATAGGCGAAAACCACATCGGGGGCCAGTTTTAAAAGGGTCTCGTAATTGATGGACGATTCGTACCCGACGTCGGTGCACTGCCGCAGTCGGGGATTGTAAATGTAGCGGGCGCCCGATACACCACAAACGGAAGCCGATGCGCCAATTGCATGGATGAATGCCAGGTGTGTGGTGGAAAGGCATACGACGCGTTTTACCGTGCCAATTTCGTGGCGGAAAGTTTTATCCGATGCGGGGTCGTGCAGGTATAGAACCTTACGGCCGTCTTCCAGAGCCAGATAGAAATTCTGTGCATATTCCGGATTGTAAAGAATAAGGCCCGGAGTCTTGTGAGGAAATGCAGATTGCACGGGAACGACTTGTACCTGTGCCGCCTGTTGTGCCTGGCTCTGCTTTTGCTCCCGGACCGGCTGTTTAACGCCTCGTCCTTGTCCGCATCCCAAAAGCGTGCTGCTCAGGGCAAACAACAAAAGCAAAACGAGGCAGCCAGTGTGGCCGCCCCGGGATTTCTTCTGCCAGTGTACGCGTATTTGGCTCATTCGGAGCCTTCCACGGGACTCGAACCCGCGACCTGCTCATTACGAATGAGCTGCTCTACCGACTGAGCTAAGAAGGCTTTTATTTATAGGGTTGCAAAGATAGAATAATTTTTTGATCTTGCTATCTTTGCTTTATGATAGATTTAATTGTAATAGGAGCGGGTCCTGCCGGAATGATGGCAGCGGGTACAGCAGCCGAAAACGGGTATAAGGTATTATTGATAGAAAAGATGGAGCGTGTGGGGAAAAAGCTTGCCATAACCGGCAAAGGCAGGTGCAATATCACAAACCTGAAAGATTGGGACGAATTCAGTCTGCACGTACACCCCAACCCAAGATATTTAAAACCGGCATTCTATTTTTTCCCAGGCAGTGCTACCGTGGCTTTTTTTAATGAAATCGGACTGCCTACCGTACTGGAAAGAGGAGACAGGGTGTATCCGCAATCACAGCGGTCCATTGATGTGATTAATGCGCTCCGGATGTGGCTGGAACGTGTCGGGGTTATGTTGGAACCGCACCAAAAAGCCATCCGGTTTGAAATGAATACCGGGGAAAAGCGTTCAAAGATCGCCGGCCTCGTTGCGGCAAACCGGTACGGGAACGAAAAAATGCTGGTGGCACGTCATTACCTGTTAGCTACCGGCGGCATGTCTTATCCGGCCACAGGCTCTACGGGAGACGGATATGCTTTGGCATTGGGAACAGGACATACGATAGCCCCTGTTTTTCCTTCATTGGTGGCGGCTCTGCCTGTAGATTACGACCGGCAGCTGGAAGGCATTCAGTTGAAAAATGTGCAGCTTAGTCTGTTTACAGACGGGATTCGCCGGTGTACCGAGGAAGGAGAGGTCTTTTTTACCGATCTCGGGATTGAGGGTCCTGTGGGACTCCGCCTGAGCAGGCAGCTGGTGGTGGCCATGGACCAAGGACAGCGTGCCGAACTGCGCCTGAATCTGAAACCGGCACTTACCCGTGAACAACTCTCGGCCCGTTGGAAAAAAGAAGCCGCTCCCTTGCTGCGCGGTTATATGCCTGCTGCCCTGGTGGAACCGTTTATCCGGTACGTTCGCCGTGCCGGCGTTACTGAAGTGGAAGCCATGCAGGATTGGCGTTTTGCTGTTGCCTCGTACGGAGACTGGGCCCGGGCTGTGGTAACGGCCGGCGGTGTTCGAATGGCCGAGGTGGACGCCAGGACCATGCGGTCGAGACTTGTTGATAATTTGTCTTTTGCCGGTGAGGTTTTGGACATAGATGCCGACAGTGGGGGATACAACCTGCAGATAGCCTTTTCAACGGGCCGCCTGGCCGGAGCAAAGTGGGCAGCTACTGCCCAATATGTTTTTTGATATAAAAGTCCAGGTGAGGAATGACCTGGATATGCATGCCGTGCTTGACGGACTGCGGTCTATGAAGTTCCAGGATAATCATATCTCCCATTTTCAGGTACATGAAATGAGACAGTAGGGATATCTTGTAACATATCTCTTCCTCACTGGGTATTTGATAGGTTACTATCTTGCGTTCGTCTATCTGTAGATCTAAATGAGTGAGTTCTTCTTTTAAAAAGAATTTGCGGGGCATTGGCAATGAATAATCAAGCATGGTTCCCGCAGGCCAGAACTTAAAATCAACAAGTGTCTTAAGTCCGTTAATATTAATGCCGGCATTGACATCCTTATAATACCTGGAAGCATAGACAGGCTTTATGGCTCTGCCCAATCTGTCTATCCTGATTATGTAACACAATGAATATTTTAGTTTGGCGCAGGTCAGTGGCCAGTAGTAATCGTCGGCAGGTTTGGCCAAGACCGTATCTGGCTTTAAATAAAAGTCTTCCGGGCTAAGTGGATTTGAGATTTGTTTATAAGGAAAGACTATGATTTTCATATCATTATAGCAGGGTCCGCATGCTGAGTCTGATGTCTGTCAGGACTTTTTTTGTGTCGAGGGTGAAATCGCCCTTCATCATCCAGTCATAATAGGATGGTTCGGCGGTGAGGACTTCGGTGACACGGCGGCCTTTGTGTTTGCCAAAGTTAAAGACGGGTTCGTCTTTGTCATTGAGAATGATCCTTCCGGCGTAATCTACAAAGTGGCTTTTGGCAGAGAAATCCGAGAGGAATTGCACTTCGTTTTTAAGATCGTCTGAGTATTTATCCAGCTGTGCTTCCAGGATCTCGTACGTGGCAATGGTGTCGGCCTCGGCACTGTGTGCATTTACCAGGTCTTTATCGCAATAGAAGCGGTAAGCGGCTTTGAGTGTGCGTTGTTCCATTTTGTGGAAAATGTTCTGAACGTCTATCATTTTGCGTTTGCGGAAGTCAAAGTCAATTCCGGCCCGGAGAAATTCTTCTGCCAGCATGGGGATGTCAAACCGGGTGGAATTATAGCCGGCAAAGTCGCAGCCTTCCATCCAGTTAGCGAGCGATTTTGCTATCTCCTTAAAAGTGGGTTCATTGGCCACATCTTCGTTTGAGATGCCATGGATTGCCTGGGCCTCAGGCGAAATGGGGATTGTCGGATTTATCCGGCGGGTTTTCACCTCGTGAGTACCGTTGGGGTTAACTTTAAGGACACAGATTTCTACTATGCGGTCGGTGGCAACATTAAGCCCTGTTGTTTCAAGGTCCAGAAACAACAGGGGATTTTTCAGGTTTATTTTCATTTAACAAAATGTATGGTGTGTTTGGAGCTACTTCTCACTTCTCACTTCTCACTTCTCACTTCTCACTGTGTTATCATCATGGGCATAATGAGGGCGCATAGCTCTTCGTGTTCCGAGTCCGGAGTCACGGGTGTGAGCAGGCCAACGCGGGAGGGATCGCTCAGAGCAACACAAACTTCTGTGCCGGGCAGGTTGGAGAGCAGCTCGGCAAGGAAGGTCGATTTGAAACCCATCTCAATGGCTGTTCCGTCGTACTGGCAGGAAAGGCGTTCCTGGGCGGCAATGCGGAATTCAATGTCCTGGGCCGATACAAATATCTGGTTGGCCGAGAAAAGCAGTTTCATGAGGTTGGTAGCCTGGTTGGAACATACGCTTACGCGACGTACGGCATTCATAAGTTCAATCCGGTCTGCAATGATCTTAAGAGGGTTATTCTGAGGAATAACGCTGCGGTATGCAGGGTAGTTGCCTTCCACCAGACGGCAGATCATGCGGTATGCCCCAAAATTGAAGAATGCGTTCTTGTTGTCGAAAGAAACTTTTACGTCTTCTGTTATTTTGGCCAGAAGGTTCTTAAGAATGTTGGCCGGCTTTTTGGGGAGAATGAACGAGGCGTCTTCTTCGGAAAGGATATCGGTACGGGTATAGCAGACCAGTTTATGGGAATCTGAGGCCACAAGATTGGCCGCAGTGGTTTTCATATCAAAATAAATACCGTTCATAACGGGCCTTAGCTCTTCGTCACCGGCTGCATAAAGGGTGCGGTTAATGCCTTCCAGCAGTACAGCAGCAGGGAAAGTGATGGTGTGCGAATCGCTTATTTCCTGCGGTACAGGATAATCCACGGCAGGATAGCCGGGTACCTGAAATTTGCCGGTAGCCCAGGTAAATTCAATAATGTTCTGTTCTTTATTGAATGTGAACGTCAGGGGCTGCTCGGGGAATTCTTTAAGGGAATCTGTAAGTATCCGGGCCGGTATAGCTACGCTGCCTTCTTCCGTTACGTTATCAATAGGCATTGAAGTACGTAATGTGGTTTCCAGATCCGATGCCGTTATGGTCAGGGAATTATTTTCCAGGTTAAACAGAAAATTATCCAAAATGGGTAAAGTATTCTTGGAAGCGATAACCCTACTGACGGATTGCAGTCTTCCCAACAGTTCTGAGCTTGATACAACAAATTTCATAGACTATTCTTTTATCTGGCAAATATACTAAAAAAGTGAGTTTGAGGATTCAGGGGCATAGGATTTTTCCATGGCAAGCAGTTTCTGCTTGCGTCCTAATCCGGCTGCGTATCCCACAAGTGATCCGTCGTTTCCGATAACTCTGTGACATGGGATAATGATGGCAAAAGGATTGGCATTGTTGGCCTGTCCAACGGCCCGGGCGGCTTTGGAATTACCGCTCATCTCGGCCAGTTCTGAATAGGACACGGTGGTTCCGTAAGGAATTCTGGTCAGGTTAGTCCATACATTCTGTTGGAATTCGGTTCCTTCAATATGCAGGGGCAGCTTAAACAGACGCAGTGTTCCGTCCAGGTACGCCTTGAGCTGGACAAGTGCGTCTTCCAGCACGGCGGGCAGGGGTTCTTCGGGAGGCATTTTGACGCCGTTTTTATAAAAACCGTTCAGGCTTTCATCTTCCTCGAACGCCGAGGAAACGAGTTCGTCCGTCTCGTTGGCTGCAAAGCAGAAGTTCCCGAAAGGGGTCATGGTGTAAACCTTATAGCGTGGCTCGCCGGAACCTCCGGTGAGTGTCACCACCATATCACGGGCTATGCGTGCAGTGGCACCCTCGGCGCCCAAAAGCCGGTGCAGCCGCTTATAATCTGCCAGGATGCTTCTGCGTCGCTGACGGCCCCTGAGCAGGTGACTGACCTCATCGGCCAGGCGTTCCGGTTCACATTCCTTTTGGATTAGTTCGTGAACGGCCGCTTTATTAAGTATCAGGTTGGGGAGCGAGATGTATTTCACTTTGATAATCATTTTGGCTATGGCGGCAGAAAGGGCGTTACCGCCGTAACAGACCAACTGGGGACAATTAAGAACGGCTGTTTCCAGTGTGGCGGTGCCACTGCTCACAATGGCCGCTTCTGCCTGACGGATGATTTCATAGGTGTGTCCGTACATAACCCTTACCGGAAGATCTTTTATAATGGAATCATATACGGTGGTGGGAATGTTTGACATGGCTGAAACTATCCATTGGTAATCTTTGAAATCGTTAACAATCTGTATGGCTTTTGGGAGCAGGAATTCAATTTCTTTAAGCCGGCTCCCGGGCAGGATAGCCAGGATTGGCTCAGGTCCGAGTTTGAATTTTGCGCGGAATACATCCGGTGAATCGGTTTTTTCGAGTGTGGACTGCATATGGTCCAGCAGCGGGTTGCCCAAGTAAACAGCATCGATACCTTTTGATGCAAAGTATTCTTTTTCAAACGGGAAGATAACATACAAACGGTCAACATTGTTTTTTATCTTTCGTATACGCCATTCTCTGGAAGCCCATACCTTGGGTGCTATGTAATAAAATGTTTTTATGCCGTGCTTCCGGGCATAGGAGGCCATTTTAAGGTTAAAGGTAGGGTAGTCTATAAGTATAAGCACATCGGGCCGGTATTCAAGAATTTTTTTCCGGCAGACGTTAAGCCGTCTTAGCAGCGCCGGCGCCTTGGTAAGGACTTCTATGAAGCCCATTACGGCAGAATCTGCATCGGGACCGAAATATTTAATCTCGGCCTGCTGATCTGAAATCTTTAATTCCTGGATGAGCCGCCTGGCGTAATTATTGCCGGATGCTTCGCCGGCTATAATAAAATAGCGCATAGTTATATACCGTTATCATCCCGTGTCAGATCCTTCCACACTACTTTCAACCGCTCCAACTCGGGATAGTTTGTGTTATCAATCTTATGCGGAACTATTGTAACGTAGTTTTTGTCCAATAAATTGTGGTCACATTCAAGGTCCCCGGGTTCCAGGTTCTCGTATTCGCCTACCATCCAGTAATAGGGGTGTCCGTAGGGGTCTGTCCTCGATTCAATTTCTTTTATCCAGGCTCCCATGCCAAAACGACTCAGGCGGATACCGTTGATCTCGTGGATGCTGCCCTGGGGAATGTTTACGTTAATGAATGAGTATTCTACAGGCGGGTGTTTTATGAATTCTTCTATGATTTTTGTGCCATAATAGATACTGGCATTAAAGTCTGCATTGGGACTGTGGTCTTTCAGGCTGAAAGCCAGAGAGGGAATTCCGTTAAGAGCCCCTTCCTGGGTGGCGCCAAGCGTTCCTGAATACAATACGGCAGAAGAACCGTTGAATCCGTGGTTGATCCCGGAAAGCAGCAGGTCAGGTTTTTTGCCGGAAAAAAGAACATTCAGCGCCATTTTAACACAATCTACCGGTGTGCCGGAACAATAATATCGTTTAATACCTTCTTCAAAGGAGCCGTCGGGACTGCTAACGGGGACCATCCGAAGCATTTTTCCAATGCTAACTGCACTGGACATAGCGCTTTGGGGATATTGCGGAGCTACTACGGTAATTTCACCAAAAGGACGCGCCATTTGAATGAGCGCCTGTAATCCTTTGGATGTATAGCCGTCGTCATTGGTAATAAATATGTGCATAGGTTGCGAAATTAATGATTTTTTTTGAGCATTTCACTGCTAATGTTAACTTTGCAAATGATTTTAACAAAAACGTCAAATATGAATAAGATTAAAGTGGGAATTAACGGCTTTGGCCGTATCGGTCGCTTGGTTTTTCGGGCCGCCCAAGAAAGAGAAAACATTGAAATTGTTGGGATAAACGATCTTATCAGCGTGGACTATATGGCCTATATGCTTCGCTATGATACCGTTCACGGTCAGTTTACCGGTTCCATTGATGTAAAGGACGGAAATCTTGTTGTGAATGGACATGCAATCCGTGTGACTGCAGAGAAGGATCCTGCAAACCTTAAGTGGAATGAAGTGGGTGCTGAATATGTGGTTGAATCCACCGGTCTTTTCCTGACCAAGGAAAAAGCACAGGCTCATATTGCTGCAGGAGCAAAGCGCGTTGTTATGTCTGCTCCCTCGAAAGATGATACCCCTATGTTCGTTTATGGTGTGAACCATAAGACCTACAAAGGTGAAACCATTGTTTCCAATGCTTCCTGTACCACTAACTGTCTGGCTCCCGTTGCCAAGGTGCTGAACGATAGTTTTGGTATTGTTGAAGGTCTTATGACTACAGTACACGCTACCACCGCCACCCAGAAGACCGTAGACGGTCCTTCTGCAAAGGACTGGAGAGGTGGACGTGCTGCCGCAGCCAATATCATACCTTCGTCCACGGGGGCTGCAAAAGCTGTTGGCAAAGTGATTCCGCAACTGAACGGCAAACTTACCGGTATGTCTTTCCGTGTACCTACCGTTGACGTATCTGTTGTTGACCTTACCTGCCGTCTGGAAAAACCCGCCACATATGAAGAGGTTAAGGCTGCCATGAAAGCCGCTTCTGAAGGTGAGATGAAAGGTGTTCTGGGCTATACGGAAGATGCAGTGGTTTCTTCCGATTTCATACACGATGCCCGTACCTCCATTTTCGATGCCGAAGCCGGTATTTCACTGAATCCTAATTTTGTGAAGGTAGTTGCCTGGTATGACAACGAATGGGGATATTCCAACAAAGTGGTTGAACTGATCCAATACATGAGCACTGTCAAATAGTTGATCTCATGAAGTAAGTAGTGCGGAAGGGCTTTCCTTTCCGCACTGTTTTTTTTATACCTTTGTATATTATGAATAATCCGGAAATAATAGCGGAAATTGGCTGTAACCATAAAGGCGATATGCAGATTGCCAGGGAATTGATTGTTACGGCAGCCATGTACTGCAAAGCAAATATTGTAAAATTCCAGAAGAGATGTAACAGGGAGCTGCTTACCCCAGAGGAATACAACGCCCCTCATCCGAATCCCTATAATGCGTACGGAGCCACGTACGGAGCACACAGGGAGTTCCTTGAGTTTGATCTGGATCAGCACCGACAACTCAAAAAATGGTGCGAAGAGGCCGGCGTGGAGTACTCCACCTCGGTATGGGACATTACCTCGGCCCGGGAAATTGCCTGTATCGGGCCCCGGATCATAAAAGTTCCCTCGGCCTGCAACCTGAATAAAGAACTGCTGTCGTTTCTTTGCGAATACTTTCCGGGACAGATTCATGTTTCCCTGGGTATGACCACCAGGGATGAGGAAGAGCAGATAGTATCGTTCTTTGAACAAAAAAAACGTAACCGGGACTTGGTGATCTATGCATGCACTTCAGGATATCCTGTTTCTTTTGATGAAGTGTGCCTGCTGGAATTGCCCCGGTTAAGGCAAACTTTTGGGGAGCGTGTGGGTGCTATTGGTTTTTCCGGCCATCACCTGGGTATTGCCGTAGACTCGGCAGCCGTGGCGCTGGGTGCCGAGTTTATTGAACGGCATTTTACTCTGGACAGGACCTGGAAAGGAACCGATCATGCGGCATCGCTCGAACCGGACGGCCTGCGCAAGCTGGTGCGTGACAGCAAAGCCGTATGGAGGGCCATGAAAAGTAAGAACAACGGGATTCTTTCTGTGGAGATGGAGCAAAGAAACAAACTGAAAAAGAATCAGGTGAAATGGTAAAAACAATTGCTTTTGTTCCGGTCAGGGAAGGAAGTAAATCCATACCCCTAAAGAATATTAAGGATTTTTGTGGAAAACCTCTGGTTTATTGGGTGCTGAAAGCATTGAATAACGCCGTGCCGGTTGACCGTATTGTGGTGGCTACCGATTCCATAAGGATAGAAGCCACCGTTCAGTCTTTCCGTTTTGACAAAGTATCTGTTTATCGTCGCAGCGCTGCCAATGCTACCGATACGGCCTCGACCGAGAGCGTGATGCTGGAATACCTCGCCAAGACATCGCTTGAAAGTGACGATATTTTTATGCTGGTTCAGGCTACCTCGCCGCTGACAGAAACGTATCAGATTGAAGAAGCATTTGAACAATACCATGCCCGGGGTTATGATTCCATGCTCACGTGTGTGCGTCTTAAACGGTTCCTCTGGAACCCCGACGGATCTGCGCTGAATTACACGTTTACAGCCCGGCCGCGCAGGCAGGATTTCGCAGGATCGTTAATGGAAAACGGTGCTTTTTATATTAGCCGGGTTGGAGCTGTTATGCAATCTGGTAACAGGCTTTCGGGCCGTATAGGTATCTATGAGATGCCGGAGCACACAGCCGCGGAACTGGATCATCCCGACGACTGGATATCCATGGAACAACTCATGCGTAAATATGTGTTATCAAAGATAAAGGGTAAAAAAATCAAATTATTTCTGACCGATGTAGACGGCGTAATGACCGATGCCGGAATGTATTACTCCGAGAACGGCGACGAGATGAAAAAGTTTAATTCTCAGGATGGTTTGGGAATGAGATTATTACGTGAATCCGGGATAAGGACGGGGATTATTACCACCGAGACTACCAAACTGGTGGAGCGCAGGGCTGCCAAGCTTAAGGTGGATTACCTGAGTCAGGGCCGGAGGGATGGCGGAAAACTCGAAGCCGCCATGGATATTTGCCAGAAGGAAGGGATATCACTGGAAGAAGTGGCCTATATTGGCGATGATATGAATTGTATAGAGTTGCTGTCGTCTGTGGGGTACGCAGCCTGTCCGGCCAATGCGGTTACTGCGGTGAAGTCTTTGCCCGGTATAATCATCTTGCAGAAAAGGGGAGGGGATGGTGCAGTAAGAGAGTTCGCTGAATGGATCCTGAACCTCAGGTAGCCGATGGAATCAATGGAGCGAAATCTTATATATATAGCAGCTACTCCTCTGACAATTAAGATAAAAGAGCTGTTTTTTCTTGAAATATTTGAACAGGCCGGTTACCGGGTGGAATACTGGAGTTTGCACCGGTTCTATCATCCGGCTATGCGGCTGCCCGACGAGTTGAACGAACCTGGCTATGTGATTCCGGATACTCCCGGTGACCTTAAAAACAGGCTTTCGCTGTACGATCCTTCTTACACGTATATTATTTATACGCTGGATTTTGTTTATTTATACCGTCACCTGTTTGATCTGGTGAACAAGGCCGGTTTCCGTATATCTTCCATTTTTCCTTATTCGGGTATTTCCCATATTCAGCTTACACGTCAGGAAAAGATCCGCCGGGTTTTCTCTTCAAACATTATTAAGAAGATTCCGGAATTTCTTAAAGCCAATGTGCTTTTTAAATGCTATTGCAAGACGCATGGTTTGCAATTATCTCAACATTATTTTTCTTCTTCTTTTCCCCGCACAGATGCAATAAATCATCCCGATTACGAGAGTTATATGAAGTTGAAGAATTCACCGGACAGAGTGGCGGAGGGCCCGTATGCGGTATTTCTTGATATTTATTTTCCGCTGCATCCAGATCTCGTACTTATGGCCGGATGGAATACGGCCGAGCCTGCATTATACCAGAAATCACTCAGGGATTTTTTTGATAAGCTGGAAGCCCTGCTTCAAATGCCGGTGGTGGTAGCCGCCCATCCCAAAGCCACTTACGATCACTCAGAAATGGGAAATCGCCGTGTGATCAAGTACAAAACCAACGAGTTGGTGAGAGATGCCTCTCTGGTAATTTCGCATCTGAGTACCAGTACTTCTTATGCCGTTTTGTACGATAAACCCGTTTTGTTCGTTACTTGCACCGAGATGGCTAAGTACAGCAAATTTTCTTTCAGACTGGAAATGTATGCCAGACGTTTTGGCAAAAAGGTATATAATATAGACACGGAAGATCCCGCCCGGATGGACAGGTCGGCCATTGAACCGCTATTCAGGGAATCGTATAAATATACCTATCTGACGACTCCTTCTACGGAAAATCTTTCCAACAGGGAGATCCTTCTGGAAGCTTACGAAAGGTTATTCAGCCGTATGGAGGAAGAAAATCCCCTGGTTTCTGTGCTTATGCCCGTGTATAACGCCCAAAAATATGTAGCACAGGCTATTGAGAGTGTTTTATCACAGACTTACAGACATTTTGAGCTGGTTTTGATTGACGACGGATCTACCGACGGCAGTGTGGATATTATTCGTTCGTTCCACGACAGAAGAATTGTCTTCGTGGAAAATCCCGGCAATCTGAAAATAATAGCCACGCTCAACAGGGGTATTGAATTGTGCCGGGGAAAATACATTGCCCGTATGGATGCCGATGATGTTTGCATGCCGGATCGTTTGGAAAAACAGGTCCGTTACCTGGAACAAAATCCTCAGGTGGCATTGTGCGGAAGCTGGGTTCGTTTAACAGATGCCGGCGGAAAGATCACAGGCAGGGTAAGGAACGCCGCTGTTCCGGAACTGGTGAGGATATCTCTTCTTTTCTCGGTACCTTTTGTGCATCCTTCGGTTATGATGCGTGCGGCTATTGTTAAAGAATTCAGGTATTCTCCGCACGCTCTTCATTGTGAAGATTATGACTTGTGGCTTAGGTTGGCCGCCCACAATTATCCCATGGCCAATATTCCGGAATACCTGTTGCATTACAGGTGGCATTCGGAAAATATCTCGCAGGAAAAAAATGAAGAACAGACCCGGCAAAAAAATATCCTGCTGCGCCCATATCTGGAGTTCTATATGAAACGGGCTTTATCAGATGACGATATGGTTGTTCATACGGCTTCTTTCCGTTTATACCGGTTTGGTTCCAGGAAGGAAAAGGCCCCGCTCAGTCTGACGGAACAAAGAAACTGGTTTCTTTTGCTTCTGAAACAGAATAAGAAAAATCCGACTTTCAATCCGGCCGATATGGAAGCATTTCTTTGGAGCCGCTGGATTGTATGCTGTCTTTACAGGAAAAAGCCTTACATGATCTTTCATTTCCCGGTGAAATGGTATTTACCACGCGTTTTCATGCAGACATTACGGTTATTGATGAAATAAAAAAGGCGGCCCGGAAGGAGCCGCCTTTTCTCTTGTGGATATTTTTCTATTCCGGCAGGTTGTTTATTCCTGTGGGTTCATGGAAAGATCTATGAAATTACCCTGTTTAATGAAATCTTTGAGGAAATCTCCGATGCTTTTGGTAGAGATATTCTTAACGATATCGTCATAGGAAGTAACGATGTCCAATCCGTCAATATAATAAGATTTGAGCGCATTGTTCCAGAAATTGTTGTTAATGACGTTTTCCTGACGGTTCTTTAGCATGTTCTCTTTGGTTTTGCTCACATACTCTTCCGATGGGCCATCTTTAGCAATGTTCATGATATCTGCTTCCACAATCTGTCTCATTTTAGCCTGTTTTTCGGGAGTAGGATCGGTATCGAAAACAATAAGGATCATGCCCTGGCTGAGAGGACGGTTATCCAGTTCTGCCTGAACGCTGGCGCCATAGGTTCCGCCTTCATCTTCTCGGAGGCTTTTTACGTAAGCCATGTCGAGGATGGATTTTACAGAATTCATAAACACCTGGTTCTGCAGCGTGTTTTCAATCCCGGCGGAGTAAATGTTCACGATGCTTGTCTTTGGGGTTTCCATTACCACTTTAAAATGGTTGTTTATTTTGCCTTTCTGGATGAAAGCTCCGTCATCTGCCCATTTTGCGGGCTGTTTTGCGGATGGTAATGAGCCCAGGTACAGTTCAACAAAAGGTTTGAGAGCGGCCAAATCTACATTTCCTACGATGGTAACGGTCATGCCGTTTACATTGCTAAAACAGCTGCGGTAGGCTTTTTCAAGGTTGGCAAGAGATACCTTTTCAACCAAAGCGCTTGAAATGAACTCCCTGCGGGGATTGTTATTGAACAGGGTTTTCATGAGCTCTCTTTGGAGGGTGAAATTCGGATTCTTTTCAAGATTAGGCACAACGGCTTTGATCTGGGCCATGGGTGCTTCAAATTCACTGGCTTCGAAACGGGGCGTTACAAAGTAGGCGTAAATAAGCTGCATAATAGTTTCCAGGTCCTGGGGAGATCCTGAAGCATTAACACCGTTTGAATACGAGCTGATATATGGCGATACGTTGGCAATTTTCCCGGTCAGTTTCTTTTTAAGTGCGGTAGCATTGAAATTGCCTACTCCGCTGTTCTGTGACCAGAGTGAAAATACATTGTTTTCGATGGAAGGAACACATTCCACGGGAACAACGGAAGTACCTCCGTCGACCGAAGCGGAAATGATCACCTCGTCTTTTTTATAATTGGTAGGTTTAATGACAACTTTTACACCGTTGGAAAGAGCCCAGATTTTGCTGTCGAAAACACCGTCTTTTTCTGAAACTACTTTGCCTGCCTTAATGGAAGAGGCATCGACGAGCGGTTCATTTGAAACTTCCTCGGCGTATGCTTCCAGCTGGGCTTCGGCTGCTTTTTTGAAAGCTTCGTTTATCTGGTCTGCGGCAGGGATGGAAACGCCTTCCCGTTCAGGACTGCTGACAACGACAACCCGGTTTTCAGGGGTAATCATTTGCTGAGCAATCTGGTTGATCTGATCCAGTTGAATAAAAGGAAGATATCCTTTAGCTACTTCGAGTTCGTAAACAGGATCGAGAATGGGGTATTTATCGGAAAAATGAGTTATCATATCACTGACGAACTCGGCATTCTTGCGGTCGGCTGCGTTTTCTGCGGCACGTTCCAGTCTGCGTACATAATTTGTTTTTACCCGGTCAAGTTCTGCCTGGGTAAAGCCAAAACGGGTCATTTTTTCAACCTCCAGTAAAAGGGCCCCGAAGGCCGGAAGGCTTTCCCCGTCTTTACTTGAAAGGCTGAAATAAGTAGCATCGCAAGATTTGGAAATGGGAGAAAAATAGAGGTAGGCGCCAATGAAAGGTGCGTCGGGCTTCTGGGCAATCTCCTCAAAGCGGTCGTTCATCATGTTAGAAACAAAAGCTTTGTACATATTAATGAGGTACATCATACCCAGGGGACGCATCTCAAAGGGTATCATTTCGCTTTTAATAAGGAAATCGACAGAGGTGCTGTTGGCTTCGGGATCGGTAATGATACCGATAATGGGATCGTCGTTTTCGGGGATGGGTATAATCTTTTTGGGACTGGGAGTAGCCGGCGCGGGAACATCTGCAAAAAGCGCGACAAGTTTGCTCTCAACCTGATCAACGTCAATATCTCCGACAATAATAACGGCCTGATGGTCGGGACGGTACCATGTCTTGTAGAAATCCTGGAGTTCCTGGGCAGGGAAAGACTGAAGACCTTCTACAGTACCGATCAGGTTGCAGGTAGCATATTTTGAGCCTTTGTACAAATAAGGGAGAGAGGCTTCGAATAAGCGCCACTGGCCTGTTCTGCGTGTGCGCAACTCCTCAACGATAACACCTCTTTCCTTTTCTATCTCGGCAGGATCGTTGGTAACAAAAGCAGCATAATCGTGCATGATAAGCAGACAGGTGTCAAGGATTCCTTCGCGCAGCATGGGCACGTTATTAAGCATGTAGCTGGTCTGTTCAACACCGGTTCCGGCATTGATATTCTGACCAAAGCTGCACCCGATGCTTTCCAGGTAATTGATCATGGTTTTGCCGGGAAGGTTTTTTGTGCCGTTCAGTGCCATGTGCTCAAGGAAGTGGGCCAAACCGGCCTGACGTTCGTTTTCCTGTATGGCTCCAACGTTTGTAAAGAGATAGAATTCAGCACGCTTTTCGGGTTTAGCGTTGTGTCTGATATAATAGGTAAGACCGTTGTCCATTTTCCCTATCCTGACGGCAGGGTCGTTCTTTAACGGGTCATTCGGGTTTGCCATTTGGGCGAAACCAATCGTACATGCAAAAAGCAAGGAGAAAACAATAATTGCAAATTTCTTCATTGTATTATGTTTGATGATATTCTCAAAGAAAACAAAGGTAATAAAAAAGCCTTTGGTTATTACTTTTTTCGTAATTTTACGCTTTGTGAAACCTTAATTGAAATACCAAATGATTACCAAAAAAATTTTATTGAGCTTCTTAACTCTGATACTTAGTGCCGGTGCGGCTTTTGCCTGTACCAACCTTATTGTGACAAAAGGCGCATCTAAGGATGGTTCTGTTATGGTGAGTTATTCTGCTGACTCTCATCAGTTATATGGAGAATTGTATTTCTGGCCGGCAGCCGATTGGCCCAATGGATCCCTGTTGAAAATATATGAATGGGATTCTGGAAAATTACTTGGAGAGATTCCGCAGGCGGCTCACACTTATTCTGTTACCGGAAATATGAATGAACACCAGCTTTTGATAGGCGAAACCACATTTGGCGGCAGAACAGGTTTTCACGATCCAACGGCGATTATGGATTACGGTTCCCTTATCTATATTGCTTTGCAACGCTGCAAAACGGCCCGTGAAGCTATTGCTCTTATTGATGAGCTTACCCAGACCTATGGATATGCCTCGAGCGGCGAATCTTTTTCGATTGCCGATCCCAATGAGGCGTGGATCATGGAGATTATGGCCAAAGCCCCCGTTTTTATTAACGGAAAAAATGTGAATAAAGGTTCGGTTTGGGTAGCTAAAAGAATTCCCGACGGCTATATAAGCGGACATGCCAACCAGGCAAGGATCACTACCATTGATTTTGATGACCCCGATAATTGCCTTTACAGTAAAGACGTGATATCTCATGCAAAGGATATGGGTATCTATACAGGTACAGACAGTGAATTCAGTTTTTGTGACGTATATGCCCCGCTCGAATTTGGCGCTCTGCGCGGTTGCGAAGCCCGTATATGGTCTTTCTTTAACCGTTTTTCGGAAGGTATGGATCAATATCTGGACTACGCTATGGGATACAATCCTTCCAACAGGATGCCTTTTTGCGTTAAACCTAAAGATAAACTTTCTGTTAAAGATGTTGCCGATATGATGCGGGATCACTACGAAGGGACTCCCATGGATATGACTACCGATATCGGGGCCGGAGGCCATGCACTTCCGTATCGCTGGCGTCCCATGAGTTTCAAAGTGGGCGATAAAACGTACATGAACGAGCGCGCAATTGCTACCCAGCAGACCGGCTGGTGGTATGTGGGACAATGCCGCAGCTGGCTTCCTTCAGATCTGGGCGGACTGTTTTGGTTTGGTGTGGACGATGCGGCTACCTCGCCGCTTATACCCATTTACAGTGCATCGCTTCGTGTTCCCGAGTGCATAAAGGAAGGTAACGGCAGCATGATTGAATATTCCGAGACATCTCTTTTCTGGATTGTGAACCGGGTATGCCAGTTTGCTTACCTGCGTTACAACCAGATTGGCACAGAGGTACGCGGGATTGTTGATGCCATTGAAAACAAGGCTATTGAAAAAGTAAAAACAATTGATGAACAGGCTGTGGCTATGTACAGGAAAGATCCTGCCGCAGCCCGTGAATATCTCACCGATTTTTCCGTTAACTCTGCTCAATCGTTATTCAATGACTGGGTGGCTCTCGACAAATACTTAATGGTCAAATATATAGATGGTAATACAAAACGTCAGAACCCCGACGGCTCGTTTGCCGATAACGGCCATTCCAAACGGATCCCTGCCTCTCCCATTCAGGAAGGCTATACACAAAAATGGAAAGAGGCTGTGGTGAAGGATCACGGGGACGTTCTGGAACAAAAATAATGAATTAATGAAAAGATTTTTCCTGCCATTCGTTTTCCTTTGCCTTGTTTATAACGTGACTTTTGCCCGGCAGACTAAAGTATATGTACTCAGGCTGGATAGCGAGATTCATGCCAAATCGGCGAGAATGCTCGACAAGGCCATGAAGGCGGCCGGTGACTGGGATGCCAATGTATTCCTGTTACATTTGAATACCTATGGGGGCGCTTTGGATGCCGCAGACAAAATGCGGACGGCGCTGCTCGATGCTTCATTTATAACAGTGGCCTTCGTAGACCATCAGGCGGCATCGGCAGGAGCACTTATTTCCATAGCCTGCGACAGTATATACATGGCTCCCGGTTCAAGTATCGGTTCGGCTACGGTAGTTGATGCACAGGGAAATCAAATGCCTGAAAAATACCAGTCTTTCATGCGTTCTATGATGCGCGCTACGGCCGAGCAGACGGGACGTGATCCTGTCATTGCCGAGCAAATGGTAGATGGAGAGCGCATTGTCAACTTTACTGCCAAAGAAGCCGTGGAAGCAGGTTTTTCTGAAGGTCAGGCAGATGATATTGAGGAAGTGATGGCTTTGTTAGGCTACGAAAATACCGTCACCAGGGAGTATAAGGAAACATGGCTGGACAAGCTCATTGGCTTTTTCCTTTTACCGGTCGTACAGGGCCTTTTGCTGATGGGCATGGTGGGTGGAATCTTTTTTGAACTTAAGACGCCCGGGGTAGGCTTCCCTTTGGGCCTGGCGGTATTCTGCGCTATTTGCTATTTCTCGCCGCTTTTCCTTGAAGGACTCGCGCAATACTGGGAATTTCTGATTGTGGTACTGGGCCTTATTTTCCTGGCACTCGAAATATTTATTACACCGGGTTTTGGTGTGTTGGGTATATTGGGCATTATAGGTGTATTTACAGGCCTGACCCTTTCTATGATAGATAACTGGGTGTTTCGTTTTGAAGGGCCTTTCAATTGGAATGCTGTTTTGAATCCCGTTGCTGTGGTCTCTGTATCGGGATTTGCGGCGGTGGCCGGTTTCATATATTTACTGGGCAGGCTGTATCCTACCAGGGCATTCAATTTTATTGCACTTCGCACCAACCTGAAAGTTGATGAAGGATTTGTAGGCGTTCCGGTTTACGAGGATATTTCGGCAGGACAGGAAGGCATTGCCCTTACCGATCTCAGACCTGCCGGTAAGGTGTCTGTAAACGGAAAAAGACTGGAGGCACGTGCTGCGGTAGGATTTATTACACGAAATACCAAAGTTAAGGTAGTGAGAGTGGAAGGAGGCGTTATTTTTGTTGAGACGCTATAAGCTCCAATAACCTTTGCACTGCTTCTTCCTGAGGAATCCCCCGCATAACGGGGGTTTTTCCTTTATAGAGAGTTATTTTGCCGCCTCCTTCACCTACGTATCCGTAATCGGCATCGGCCATTTCGCCGGGGCCGTTCACAATGCATCCCATAACGGCAATGGTACATCCCTTCAGGTGCGACGTGGCCGCCTTTACGGCCTGCAGCGTTTCTTCCAGATTGTATTTGGTTCTGCCGCATCCCGGGCAGGCAATGTATTCCGGTTTGGTAAACACACAACGCGTGGCCTGGAGCAGATCCATACAAAATTCGGTCAGCTCGTCTTTGGTCGCAAACGGTGCTTCTACAAAAGGTATTTCAAGGTTTTTATAATCTATTGTTTGATTAATCAGACCGGGCGCCCATTTCCAGCAGGCCGCCAGAATGAGATCGTCCCAAGTATTAATTTGCGGAGAATAATTTTTATCCCCGCAGTAAAGATCATATTCCCGGGATAATTTCAAACCAAAAAGTACTTCGGCCAGTGGCGGCTCGGTAAGGGAAATACGCAAGGTGTTGCCTAACCCTTCCTGAAGGAGAGTAAACAAACCGGCGGCCGATTTCAGGCGACCCTGACGGCCGTTTCCTGCCTCGGTAATGCCCAAGTGTAGAGGAAAGTGCATGTGTTCCTGTTCCATAGCGCCTGCCAGTTCACGGTATGCCTGTACCATTACGCGGGTATTACTTGATTTAAGTGAGACTACTACCTGGTCGAAGCCTGCGTCACGGCAAATACACAGGTATTCCATAGCTCCCTGCGCCATACCATAGGGAGTGTCGCCGTAAGCTTCCATGACGCGGGCAGACAATGATCCGTGGTTTACGCCAATGCGTAACGCTGTATGGTGTTCTTTACAGGTATGTATGAGTTCCAGCAGCAGGTCGCGCGCTTGTGAAGGATCCGGAGAGAAGTTCCCCGGATTGATACGGACTTTCTCCGCTACTTTGGCGGCTTCTATGGCAACGCGGGCCGAGAAATGCACGTCGGCCACCAGGGGTGTGTCAATGCCCGATGCTCTCAGGCCTGCTTTGATACGGGACAGAGCCTCTACCTGGGCCGATCCCTGTGTGGTTAGGCGAATGAGCTGTGCTCCGGAGTTTGCCAGCAGGGTACACTGAGCCAAAGAGGTCTCAACGTCGAGAGTATCTGTGGTACACATGGTCTGCACCGAGAGCGGGTGACCGCCCCCAATGGCGCATTGACCGGCATATACGGTGTGTGTGTTCATGTTCAGAGGTGAATAAAGAGAGCCAGAGAGAACATCAGCTGATTGGGGTACCCGTAGGTATATACTTCGTTGCTGTACAGGGCAGGGTTTTCAATAAGCGACATGGAGTACTGATAGTTGCATTCAACCTGAATTTCAAAAGGATGGAAGCTAAACGCAAGTCCGCCTCCGCCCTGAAGCCCGTAGTCTGCGTAGTGGTGATTCACATCAAAAACAACCGGTGTGCCGGCAGGATATTCTTCCGTAAAATCGACCGCACTCATCCGGTATCCGCCAAAGCAACCCAGGTTTATGAGAAGGCGCATTTTCCAGAAGTCTATATGGAACTGTGCAATGAGCGGAACCTGAATAACGTCGTAAATTCTTTGCAGAGAAGGTGTTTTGTATCCCGACTGACAGTATGTTACTCCGGTCTGGACCCCAAAATATGGCATGGTGCCCCAGAGATCATGATAATAAGTATAGAGCAGGGATCCGTTCCGGTAACCAGGGACTGTTTCTTGTTTTCTGTCGGGATTGAAATGAACGCCGGTGAGGGCGTAAGTTCCCCTCACTCCAATCATATGTTGCTTCACAGGAAGCTTCCTTTCCTTTTTTACTCTGGTGATCTCCTGGGCACTTAATGGAACGGTGACAAGGGTAAGGCAAAGAAGCAAGACCGCGGGCAGGTTATTTTTTAGATTTATCGGGAATAGTAAGTGTGACATTCTCATTCAGTAATTGTGCTATATCTATGGTCTGGGTGAGTTCCATTTTTTCCTTTAAGTCAATAGCCGTGTTGCCGCCGGGGAGCTTAAACACACGGACTCTTTCTGCCTGCAGGTTTCTTGAAAGGCTCCCGGTGTCCCATATGCCGTTGCCGTTCAGGTCTTCTGTAATGAGCAGGGAGTATTTGCCCGCCTTAATATAGGGGAACGTAACGATAGTGTCCGATTTGACGTGAAGCGTACGCAATACCTGAGAACGGGTGTCATTCGTTAATTCAACTATAAGGGGAGAGGGCACGTTGTTAAGGGTAAAAATGAAAGCCCCAAAGTCGTCCGATTTTAAAGTCGTATACTTTACTATGAGTGAATCGTTTGGATATCCGTTCACATCTTTAAAAACATCTTTTGGTATGTGCAGCTCGTAGTCGGTTCCCTCGAGGTTCTTTCCCCCGGGAATTATCCGGTAGAGACAAAAATCGAGTGAATCGCGGCTGTAGGTAAAGGGGTCGGGTACAGTATCGCCCTTAGGTGATTTATGCCAAAGACGTAATGTGCTAAAATCTTCTTCAATAAGCAAGTCTTTAAAAGTCAGCAAAATGCCTTCCTGTTGTATGACTTCGGGACTAACTTTGGATGTATAACTCAGAACCTTTCTGTCCGGTTTCATGGAAGGAGGTGCTTTTATGCCCCGTTCGGCTTTGCCCCGGCCTCCTCCGGGAGGCGCATCGGAAGCGGCATCCTGCTCTTTCTTTACTTCCTCGGGGTCTGTATAAGGTATGAATTTTAGTGTATCTATCCTGGTAACGAGCTTGTTAAGTGTGTCGTCCGTAGCCTTGTACGTAAGGTACATGGCCAGGGTATCAGGGATTTTGGCGGTAGTAATCCAGTAAATGATGCTGTCTCTGTAATAATTGTGCTGGCGGATAATTTCGGTAGAATCGATGCCGGGGAGACTAACGCTCAGGATCTCGGGATCGGCTGCTCCGAATTTTATCGCAAGGCCTCTGGGACGGACCCGCTCGTAATTGCGTAAAGCCTGCCGGGTACTGCGTTCCTTAAAAAGATAAACACCCGTTTCTATAGGACGACGGAGCAGTCCGGCGGTATCGTTTTGAAAATAGGGCTGAATTTCCGGAGCATAGGGGAACATTACTTTTGTTGGCCGTACGGTTTGCTTAAGGAACCCGATGAGTTCTCCGCCGGTCTGTTCGTAGCGGTAGTTGTTATTTTGATCTTCCAGTGCGTAAAGCGTGTAACTGGTATCTTTAAGGTTGCGAAGCACAAAATAGCCGTATTTATCTGTCCGGGTGGCGGCAACGGGAAGGCAGCTGGTGAGTGATGTGTCGGAAGGATTAAGGTGAAGAAGGACGGTGGCGTTGTCTATGGGAAGCAGGGTGGAGGCATTCACTACAACTCCGGAGTACATAAGCGAGTCCACAGCTTCTCCGGTAGAAAATCCCAGGGCGAAGGCCGGAAAGAGGTTGCCTTCGTTGTTGTCCTGTATGGCGGCTCCAAAGTAGAGGCTGTAAGATGTGTTAGGCTTAAGCGGGTACTTGAAGTCCACCACAATGCCTTTTCCCTTGGTACGAATAGCCGGTGCTTTTTCCTGAGGAGGAGACAAAATGACGTTCTTGTTTGGATCTACAAGTTTAACATATTCATTGAAAACAAGTTCCACTCTCCTGATTGAAGTGTCTACCCGTGTTGCGTTGACTTCGGGAAATGTTTCCAGCAATACGGGAGGAATGCTGTCTTTGGAACCTCCGGAGGGCGCAGCTGAAGTATTGGCGCATCCGGCGGGAAAATACAGACTTGCTGCAAATAATGAGCAAAACAGTATGTTCAGGACTATATGGATCTTCTTTTTCATTTTTTATACGGGAGTTACCGATTCAATACCTTTGAGCGCAAGCAGCTGAACCATTAGATTTTCGAGATCTTTTCTATTTTGAACATAAACCTCAATCTCGGCTTCAAATATATTATCGTGGGTGATCACGTTCATTTTACGGATGTTTACACACATTTCCAGAGTCACGGCGCGGGTAATATCGTGAATGATTCCCATCCGGTCGTTTCCGCGCATGTTTAACGTAGACAGGGTAGATGGCACCCGTTGTTTTTTCCATACAACTTCTACGGTTGCATTGTCGTTCCTGTGCAGTCGCAGGAGTGCTTTTACCTTTTTGCAGGATTGAGCATGAATATAGAGATCGCCCGATTTATCTATGAAACCCACAAGCGGCTCTTCAGGTACGGGACGGCAGCACGAGGCAAAATGATAGGCATTGAAGTCTTTACGCCGCCTCCAGTCCGGGACAGGCACCCAGCTTACCACTTTTTTTATATGCATTCCTTTGCGCAATACCTCTTTAAGATCCTTCAAATCAATGACTCCCGCACCAATCTTGGCGTACATTTCTTCCTTGGAAGATGTCTGGTATGAAGCCATGAGTTTCTGAATGAGACGGGAATGGGATTTGATTCCCAGTTCCTCCAGCTTCTTGTTTAGCAAATCGCGGCCGTTGCCTATACAGTTCTTTCCGTTATCGTTCAGGGCATCAATTATGAGGGTTCTTGCCTTGGTAGTATGAATGCAGCCAAGCCATTCAGGTCTGATTTGCGGGGCTTCTGTGGTAATGATCTCTACCTGGTCGCCTCCCTGTAACACGGTGGAAAGCAATACAAGCTGCTGATTAACCTTTGCGGCCAGTGCATGGTTTCCGACCTGAGAGTGAATATAGTAGGCAAAGTCCAGTGCCGTTGATCCTTTGGGAAGAATGCGCATTTCGCCCTTGGGAGTGAACACATAGAGTGCGGTAGCCAGGTTTCCGGCCTGGAACGAATCAAAGAACTCCATGGCATTTGTGTCCTTGTCTTCGAGCGTTTCACGCACTTTGGAAAGCCAGCTGTCCACTCCGTTAGTTTCGGGTTTGATCCCTTTATATTTCCAGTGCGCAGCCAGACCGTATTCAGCCAGGTCGTCCATTCTTTTGCTCCGTATCTGGACTTCAATCCAGTTACCTGAAGGGGTCATATAGGTGGAGTGGAGCGCTTCGTACCCGTTATCCTTTGTTTCTTTAAGCCAGTCACGGCGCCTTTGAGGATTTGGTGTCCATCGTTCGTTCAGAAGTTCTTCAATATGATAGCATTCTCGGTGTTCCGCCTCGGGATTGAGGTCTTTGGGTTCGAATACAATGCGAACGGCAAAAAGGTCATAGACTTCGCTGAAGGGGACGTTGCGCTTGCGCATTTTATTCCATATGGAATAAGGCGTTTTAATGCGTGTGCTTATGGTATATCTGTAGCCTTCAAGGTCCAGAAATTCTTTGATTGGGGTAATAAGATCGTTTGTAATACCCGGACCGCGGCGGCCTGTTTCTGTCTGTACTTTGGCCTCTATATCTCTGTATTCCTGAGGCATTACGTATTTCATCCAGATATTTTCTATCTCGGATTTAATTGTATAAAGGCCCAGTTGATGAGCAAGGGGGGCAAATATATACATTGACTCCCCCAGGTTCCGGGCCCTTTTTTCTACCGGCAGTTCCTCAATATTACGTAAGTTGTGAAGACGGTCTGCCAGCTTAATGAGAAGAACGCGTGCATCGTCGTTTACGGTAAGGAGCATCTGCTTGAAAGTTTCGGCCTGGGTCTTGTCCTGGGTGGCAAAGACTTTCTCCAGCTTGCCCAATCCGTCCACCAGACTGGTGATCTTGCTGCCGAACAGACCTGCGATCTCTTCTCTGGTATAATCGGTGTCGGTAAAAATGTGGTGAAGCAGGGCTGTTACTATGGATTTGCACCCGAGCCCGATTTCATTGACCACAATAAGAGCCACGTCTATACAATGCAGGATGATGGGATCGCCCGATATGCGCTTTTGGTTCTTGTGGGCCTCTCTGGCAAAACTGAACGCACGCAATACCAGTTCGTATTCTTCCTGACTGGCACAACGTTTGAGGCTGCTTTTCCGCAGCTGATCAAAAGCGGCATCTATTTTTTGAGACGAATCCAAAACGGTGTCTTTATGTAATATTTATAGTGTCGCGGCAAAAGTTTCAGCCAGTTGGTCGAACTGGGATAATTCCACCGGTGTGGGGTGTCCGATGACCTCAAGCGCAGGTTCGGTAAGTTTCCACTGATGCTGTTGGATCATTTTATCGGCAAAAAGCTGCAGGTTTTTCAACCCTCCTCCGCTCCATGAGTAACCGCCAAAAATAGCCAGTTGTTTGTTCTTGGGTGATACCATTTCCAGTTCATGGCAGAGATGCTGCATGGCAGGATGCATGCCGGTATTGTACGAGCAGGACCCCAGGATTACTCCGCGGTACTTCCATATTTCTTTGAGGATGAAGGAAGGATGCAGGGTCGACGCATTATATATTCTCAGGTTTTTGATACCTTGTTCGGCCAGCTTTCTGGCCAGGTAATCTGCGCTTGATTCGGTATTTCCGTACATGCTGGAATACACCATGACCACTCCTTTTTCTGCTTTATTGGCGGCCCACTGAGCGTACCAGCCGAATACGGTGGCAGGGTCGGTACGCCACACCGGTCCGTGTATGGGACAAATCATCTGGACAGGCAGGGGAGCGGCTTTGTCAAGTGCTTTTTGCACTTGAGCAGAGAACCTTCCTATTATATTTGTATAATAGCGAAGCATTTCTTCTTTCTGAAAGACGAGATCAATTTCATCGTCAAAAATGCCTCCGTCCAGCGTGCCGAACGAACCGAATCCATCCTGCGAAAAAAGAATGTTTGCGGTAACGCAGTAACTCATCATGGATTCAGGCCAGTGGACCATAGGAGTGAACAGGAACTGAAGATTGTGATAACCGAGTGACAGCATTTCTCCGTCCCTGACTTCCTGCATGGCAATACCTTCTGTACAGGGAAAATAGGCGTCCATAAGCTTAAGTGTTCTGGTATTGCCCACCACGGTTACAGAGGGGTAGGTCTTAAGAATGTCTCCTATCATACCGGCATGGTCCGGCTCCATGTGATGGATTACCAGGTAATCCAGCGGGCGACTGTCCAGGGTGCGTGATACTTCTTCCAGATAATTGCGGTCGCTTCCGTATTCAATAGTGTCCAGCAGAGCTGTTTTTTTATCGAGGATCAGGTAGGAATTGTAAGCAATCCCGTATGGCAGGGGCCAGTTGTTTTCAAATAGTTGTTTTTTACGGTCATTTGTACCAATACGGTAAAGTGTCTGAAGGATCTTTGTAACCATATTAAAAGATTGTAGGTTGTTTATTCGTTTCAAAAAGTGTGCCCTCATGGGGGTTTTCGCCCAGGAGCGCCATAAAGTCATCTTCTGTGATCAGAGGTATATTCAATCTGACAGCCTGTTGTTTTTTTGCGGGACCCATTTTCTCTCCGGCCAGCACGTAACTGGCATTGGAAGAAACGGAACTTAATACTTTTCCGCCGTGAGATTCTATCATTTGTTTTATTTGTTCCCTGGAACGTGAGAAGTTTCCCGAGATGACTATATTCAGACCTTTCAGTCGGTCTGACAGCCGTTTTATTTCTTCTGCCGTCTGAGATACCGGCAATCCGCAGTCGCGAAGTCTTTCAAGCATTCTTCGGTTCTTTTCGGAAGTAAAGAAGTCAATTATGGAACGGGAAATGATCTCACCTATTTCCGGTGCATTCTTCAGTTCTTCTTCACCGGCTTCTCCCAGCGCCTGAAGCGAGCCAAAGTGAGAAGCCAGGTATTTTGCCGTTGTCTCGCCTACGAACGGAATGCCAATGGCGTACAGAAAACGGAAAAAAGGAACTTCTTTTGAATCTTCAATACTGCTTAGCAGGTTTTGAGTGGATTTATCCCCCCAGTTACTCAGTTGTTCCAGATCGTTCGGGGTAAGGATGTACAGATCGGCCGGATCATGGACGATGCCTTTGCTGTAAAGCTGTTCTACCAGGGCTTCTCCGCCCAGTATGTTCATGGCCTTGCGGCTCATAAAATGTTCAATGCGTCCTTTGATTTGCGGAGGGCATTCCCAGCGGTTGGGACAATAGTGCTTTGCTTCCTGAGGATCGCGGAGCAACAGGGTGCCGCATTCGGGACAATGCGTTATGTATTGGAACGGGACAGTATGCGGAGGCCTTTTTTCTAATGCCACGCCCACAACCTTTGGGATGATTTCCCCCCCTTTTTCTACGTAAACATGGTCACCCAGCCGAATATCATGGAGGGCTATCTGATCTGCATTGTGCAGCGAGGCCCTTTTAACGGTTGTTCCCGAGAGGAATACGGGTTGAAGATTGGCTACCGGTGTTACGGCGCCGGTCCGGCCCACCTGGAAATCTACCGAGAGCAGAGGGGTACAGGCCTGCTCGGCTTTGAATTTATAGGCAGTAGCCCACCGTGGACTTTTGGCGGTCATACCCAGGGCACGCTGGAATGCAAAGGAATTGACTTTAATAACCACTCCGTCGGTCGCCACCGGCAGCGTAGTCCGTTCAACTTCCCATTGGTCCAGAAGATCGTATATTTCCTGCAGGCTGCGGCACAGACGGGTATGTGAGGAGATCCTGAAACCCCATGTGCGGGCGGCTTCCATTGCCTGGGAATGGGTTGCAAAAGTATTGTTTTCTGCAATGAAGTGGTACAGATAGCAATCGAGTCCGCGTTTTTCCACTTCTTCCGGAGAAAGCAGTTTAAGTGTTCCGGAGGCAGCGTTCCGGGGATTGGCAAACAGCGGTTCGCCGGATTCTTCCCGTTCCCTGTTTATACGTTCAAAGCTGCTGAAAGGCATAAGTATCTCGCCCCGGATCTCAAAAACAGTCGGGTAGGGCACCTGACATTCCGTAAGCGGGGGAAGTTTCCGGGGAATGGACGGGATGGATAATACGTTTCGGGTGACATCGTCGCCTACTGTGCCATCGCCCCGGGTAAGAGCACGTTCCAGCTCACCATTTTTGTATTTGAGGCAAATGGCCGTGCCGTCGAATTTTAGTTCGCATACATACTCTACTTCGTCCCCGGCCGTTTTTCTTACCCGGTTGTCAAACTCAAAAAGGGACTCCTTATCGTATGTATTACTCAGCGAGAGCATGGGGTAATCATGAGGATATTGCCGGAAACCCTGTGAAGCCTCCCCAATGTCGCTTCCTACCTTACGGGTGGGAGAATCGGGCGATGCCAGCCCGGGAAACCTCTTTTCCAGGGCGGAGAGCTCCTGCAGAAGCAGGTCAAATTCAAAATCGGAAATAACAGGCGAATTGAGTACATAATAATTTTTATTATGCTCATTGATAGCTTGTTGTAACTGAATTATGCGTGCCGTCGCTTCTTTACGGTTCATCACGCAAAGATATAATTTTACTTGGTAATCTTATTATTGTTCTGAAGTATATCGCCGTTAAGGATCACTTCGCCCGAATCGGTCATGGAGCGCAGCACGGACATAACCTGGTCTGTCGATTCCGAGAACAGGAGATCTATCTGGTGTACGTGCACCGGCCCTTTTCTGAGTTGCTCCCTTATGGAATCGGCAATCCGATAGAAGGTTTCTTTGGCGTTTTCGCCCTGCTGACGCCCAATGCATACATCGCAGATACCGCAATCCTCCGCCTTGCCTTCTCCGAAGTAGGCCAGCAGCTGCTTGCTGCGACAGGGCCATTCGGACTGAGCGTAGTTGAGCATGGCTTCCATACGTTTTGCATACGCTTCTTTACGTTGCAGAAAATGCACCGGGTTCAGGTACACGTTTCCCGGCTCGAGTCTTTGCCCATGCAGGAATACCTGGGGCGCTTTCTTGCGGGGAATGTATGAGAGTACGCCGAGTCTGGACAGTTGCATGAGGAATTCCATAACCACGGTTTTTGCGTTCCGGCTGATATTGGCCAGGTATTCTTCGTCAATGGAAACAAATCCGTTGAACAGACCGGTATAGGTTCGTAAAAGTACTTTAATAAACGTGTCGAGTTGCGGTTTGGCTATCTGAATACGGTACAGTTCATCCCTGTTTACAGTGAACATGATCCGAGAGGGATTGTCCAGCTCTTCGGTAAGGGAGAGATACCCTTCCTGTTCCAGGCATTGAAGGGCATACCACAGGGTAAGAGGATATTGCTTTTGTCGTTTGGCGAATTCGGAGAGGTTGAAGTCGAACTGGCGACCGGCCCCCTCGCCGTAACCCAGCTCCAGGAAACTGTATAGATTCTGGTATGTTTCTTTGATAAAAGCAGGTTCGGGGAACGAGATAGAATAGATCTGCTGCATGCGTTTGGCATCGGACGGGGCATACAGGAGTACGGCATAGGCTTTTTGTCCGTCACGGCCCGCCCTTCCGGCTTCCTGGAAGTACGCCTCCGGCGAATCGGGGACATCGTAATGGCAGACAAAACGGACATCGGGCTTGTCTATACCCATCCCAAAAGCATTGGTGGCTACCATGACCTGGGTTTTTCCGTCTTTCCATTCGTCCTGCTTGACAGTCCGGGCGGCAGCGTTCATACCCGCATGGTAGGCATCGGCTTTTACCCCGTTAAAAAGCAGAAACTCGGCCACATCCTCGGTTTTTTTCCGCTCCCTGACATATACCAGTCCGCATCCGCCCACACCCTGCACAATTCGGAGCACCTGACCCAGTTTATCCTCGGCTTTTCTCACAATGTAGGCCAGATTCTTACGCTCAAAGGAAGTTTGAATTAGCTTATGTTCTTTTCTAAAGCGGAGCTTTTCCATAATGTCCGAGGCAACCTGGGGAGTGGCTGTGGCGGTGAGGGCAAGGATGGGAATATCGGGAAAACTCTCGCGAAATTCGGCTATGCGAAGGTATGAAGGCCGGAAATCATAGCCCCATTGTGAAATACAGTGTGCTTCGTCAACCACCAGCATGCCGGGAGCCATTTTTTGCACCCGGGCACGAAAAAGTTCGGTTCCCAGTCTTTCCGGTGATATGTACAGGAATTTATAGGACCCATAGGCGGCGTTGTCCAGGGTAATGTCTATCTCGTAACTGCTCATGCCGGAATGCACGGCCAACGCTTTGATTCCCCTTGAGTTAAGCTGTTCCACCTGATCTTTCATGAGGGCAATGAGCGGCGAGATGACTATACAGATCCCTTCGCGCAAGAGGGCCGGGATCTGGAAGCAAATGGATTTTCCCCCGCCGGTAGGTAAGAGCGCTAAGGTGTCCGTTCCGTGATAGGCAGAAAATATTATATCTTCCTGACCTTCACGGAAGGTAGCATATCCCCAGTATCGGAATAACGTTTCCCTGAATATTTCGGAATAATTTTTGCTCATATTTCTATCTTGCAAAGATAAATAAAATGACTATCTTCGCAACTTGGTAAAAAAGGGTTTTATTAATAAAATATATATTTAATTAATTGATTATGAGCAAAATTGATTTATCAAAGTATGGTATTGAGAATGTAGGGAAAATCATTTACAATCCGTCTTACGAGGAATTGTACCAGGCGGAAATGGATCCCTCGAACGAAGGTTTCGAAAAAGGCGTGTTATCCAATTTGGGAGCGGTAAATGTAAAGACCGGTATTTTCACCGGACGTTCCCCAAAAGATAAATACATTGTTAAGGATGCCACTACCGAAAACACCATCTGGTGGGACGGAAAGATCAACAAACCCGTTTCTACGGAAGTATGGAAATCTCTTAAAGCCATTTCTCAAAAACAAATGTCCAATAAGGAGAAACTTTATGTGGTTGATGTATTTTGCGGTACCAATCCAGATACCCGCCTGAAAGTACGCTTTATTATGGAAGTAGCCTGGCAGGCTCATTTTGTGACCAACATGTTCATTCGTCCTTCCGGATATGAACTGGAACACTTCGGCGAACCCGATTTTGTGATGATAAACTCATCTAAGGCAGTGAATCCCAACTGGAAAGAACAGGGTCTGAATTCAGAAGTTTTTGTGGTGTTCAACCTCACTGAACGTATGTCTGTAGTGGGTGGTACCTGGTATGGCGGTGAAATGAAGAAGGGGATCTTCTCCATGATGAACTACTACCTGCCGCTGAAGGGTATTGCTTCTATGCACTGTTCGGCCAATGTGGGCGACAACGGCGACGTGGCCGTATTCTTTGGACTCTCCGGTACCGGAAAGACTACTTTGTCTGCAGATCCCAAACGTTACCTGATTGGTGATGACGAGCACGGCTGGGACGATCACGGAGTATTCAACTACGAAGGCGGCTGCTATGCCAAATGTATAGATCTTACCCAGGAAAAAGAACCGGATATCTGGAAGGCAATCCGTCGCGATGCATTACTCGAAAATGTGACCATTCTGCCCGACGGAACTCCCGACTTTGCTGACGGCTCAGTTACCGAAAATACTCGTGTTTCCTATCCTATATACTTTATCAATAAGATTGTATTGCCTTCAAAGGCAGGGCATGCCAAGAAAGTTATCTATCTTTCCGCCGACGCTTACGGTGTATTGCCTCCGGTTTCTATTCTGGATGAAAATCAGGCCCAGTATCACTTCCTTTGCGGTTATACTTCCAAGCTGGCCGGAACAGAGCGCGGTATTACAGAACCCGTTCCTTCTTTTTCGGCTGCTTTTGGCGAAGCTTTCCTGACCGTTCATCCTACTCTTTATGCGAAGAACCTGGTTAAGAAAATGAAAGAGCACGGAGCCAAGGCTTACCTGGTGAACACCGGATGGAACGGTACCGGCAAACGGATCTCCCTCAAGGATACACGCGCTATTATTGATGCTATCCTGGACGGAAGCATTGAAAAAGCGCCTACCAAACATATTCCTGTTATGAACCTGACAGTTCCTACTTCGCTGCCCAACGTAAGCGAAGGCATTTTGGATCCCCGCGATTCGTATGCCCATGTTGATGAATGGACTGAAAAGGCCAAGAAGCTTGCTGCCAAGTACATTAAGGATTTTGAACAATATTGCGATAACGATGCTGCCCGTGCATTGGTGGCTTCCGGTCCGCAACTGTAAAGATTTATGGAAATAAAAAAAGCTGCCCGAATGAGCAGCTTTTTTTATTTCCGGAATTCAGTTAAAATTTCAGGATCTTATGGAAGTCGAATTCCTCGGGATTGGGGACGAGTGCCTTGGCAGCCTCGTAGTCCTCTTTGGTTATGTAGTCCATAATGTGACGCATATAAAACTGGACTTCGTGTGATTTCATATTAACCTGGCGTGGAGGAATTTTTCCGGTGATCGGGTCCTGCAGGTCCTGAAGGAAGAGGGGAATGATCTTTCCGTTACCGTCACGGCAGACCATACAACCGCTTACTCCTTTAATAAAGAGTTCGTAAACACCCATTCCCAGCATGGAGCAATATTCCAGGTCATACGATTTGGGGGTGATACATCTTACTTCGTACCCGACTTCTACCGGACGCGTTTTAACCTTAATACCCAGATTCTTAAGTTTATTTTCCACCATCTCGTTGATGATATGCGATTTGGAAACCTTGCCCAGTTCGGGATGGCCGTGGTCGTCATATGTGAAGGCAATGCCTGAATTCTTTACATCTTCTTCTGACAGGAATTCAAAAACGCCTTCCGATATCATGGCGGCTCCGTAAGGAATGTTGCGCAGCTGACGCTTAATAATGGAAGAAATGATGAGGTTAACTATCTTTGCTGTGGTTAGTTCGGTTTTGTAGAACATTTCCGGAATAACGATCATCGGGAAATGACAGGACGAGCCAATCCCGAAAGCCAGATGGCCTGCGGTGCGTCCCATGGCTGTTACAATAAACCAGTTTTCGCTGGTACGGGCATCTTCATATACGGTACGTCCCAGATCTGTTCCCTGGGCTTTGGCGCTCTGGTATCCGAATGTGGGAATACCTTCCGGTAAGGGTAGGTCGTTGTCGATGGTTTTGGGTACGTGAATGTTTGCTATATTGTACTGTTTTTCAACCAGGAATTTGGAAATGCGATTGGCAGTGGATGCCGTATCGTCACCTCCGACAGTCACCAGTAATTTTACGTTGTTGTCTTTGAAAAAATCCAGATTAAAACGTTCTTCGAAATCCTGCGCAGTGGGTTTAAAACGGCTCATCCTCAAATAAGAACCACCTCTGTTGAATAACATGTCCGCTTTGTCGAAATCGAGATCTTCCTGACGGCATTTCTCTTTGCAGAACAAACCGGTATACCCCCCGTGGAGTCCTATTACCCTGTATCCTTTTGTGATGAACGTTTTTGTTATGGTACATACTACGGTATTGATTCCCGGAGCGGGACCGCCACCGCATAAAATGGCTACTGATTGTTGTTTTTCCATGGTATTTGATGTTTTGAAGCCGCAAATTTACAAAAAATACTATTCATTTGTACATTTACAAAATGATCCGTCTAATTATCCTTTCGGATTTTACTGAGGCATTTGCACATAAACTGCTGCGCGGTATTATGGAATATTCCAGGCAGACCGAACCCTGGGCAGTTTGTCGTATGCCGCCGGCCTACAAGGTGCAGACGGGGATAGAAGGAGTGCTGGCCTGGGCGGGGATATGGAAAGCCGATGCCATTATTGGCCAGTTCAACGATGATGACCCCATTGAGCTTTTTGAGAAGAACGGCATAGTGGTCGTAGCACAGGATTTCAATTCGCGTTTTGAACGGATCACTAATATTACCAGTGATTACCTGCTAACGGGACAAATGGCGGCCGATTTCTTTTTGCGCAAAGGCTTCCGGAATTTTGCATTTTACGGGTATAAAAAAGCGGTTTGGTCCGATGAACGTTTTGAAGGATTTCGCCGGTGTCTGTGCGAGGCCGGGTATGAAAATAATATATATGAATACAATCACCAGCCATTGGGAAGTCTTTGGTATTATCAGACCGAACCGGTGAGCGAATGGATTGTTCAGCTGCCCAAACCGGTGGCATTACTTACTTGTGACGATAACCAGGGAAATAAGATTGCCGAAGTATGCAAACTGACAGGTATCCGTATCCCGCAGGATGTAGCTGTGCTGGGGGTGGACAACGACGAAACCATTTGCGATCTGACCGATCCTCCCCTTTCGAGCATCAGCCTCTCCATTGAAAAAGCAGGATATGAAACGGCCCGGCAAATTGAGCTCCTGGTCAGAGGAAGAGCCGCCGGACGGCAGGATGTTGTAATTCATCCCTGTGGCGTAATAAACAGGGCTTCTACAGATCTGTTTGCCACAAACGACGAATACGTAAGCCAGGCTCTGAGGTATATACACGCTCATCTGGGTTCGAAGCTGACTGTAGACGATATTGTAAAAAAACTGCCTCTTTCCAGGAGGCTTTTTGAAATGCGTTTCCGTAAAATAACCGGTATGCCGGTTTATCAATATATATGGAACGAACGCATAGAAAAATTTATCCGTACGTTATTGGCAACAGAAAAATCTATTGCAGAAATATTAATGGAAACAGGAGAAATAGATTATCATAATTTCTCCAGAATATTTCGTAAAATGAAAGGCTGTTCACCTACCTGTTACCGGAAGTATCACAAGGTCTGATTGTTGACGTGGTTATTATTTTTCGTAAAATGAGGAATATTATGCGCAAATTAATATATACCTAATCTTTTTATACGATAGCTTTGTATGAGAAATATATAAATATGAGAATTGGTGTAGATCTTGGCGGAACGAACCTGAGGCTGGGTTTAGTGGAAAACGGAGAGGTAATAAAGAAAATCTCTCTGCCTTCTCCTGCCAATAAAATGTCGTATGAACAGAGTATAGAATACCTGAAGGATTCTGTGGAATGTCTGATTAAACCCAAAGTAGACGGGATAGGCATTGGCGTACCGTCTATAGTTGATACGAAAAAAGGCATTGTTTACGATGTGGTAAACATTTCGTCGTGGCGTGAAGTGCATCTGAAAAAAATACTGGAAGAGTTGTTGCATATTCCCGTATTTGTTAATAACGACTGTAACTGTTTTGTTCTGGGGGAACACCTTTACGGTCCGGGAAGAAAATACAGTCACCTGGCAGGTGTCACCCTGGGGACAGGATTGGGTATGGGACTGATACTGAACGGAGAGTTGTACGAAGGGAATAACGGCGGGGCAGGAGAAATAGGTTGTTTGCCTTATTTGGACCAAAATCTGGAATATTACTGCAGTGCGAATTTTTTTGCCGGAAAGGATACGACCGGTAAAATAGCTTCCGGGCAGGCTGGGGAAGGTGATGAAAAGGCCCTGGCCCTGTGGGCGGAATTTGGAATGCACGTTGGCAATATGATCCTGTCTGTCATGTATAGCTACGATCCCCAGGCGATTGTTTTAGGCGGCGGACTGGCCGCCTCTTTCAGACTTTTTGAACCGGCCATGCGGGAAACCATGAGAAACTATGCTTATAAGAGGGCTTTGGACAGAATTTATATATATGTATCACATTTGGCAGATGCCGGCATACTTGGAGCTTCCTCACTAACAAAATAATATATAATACAATGAAGACTATCGGCAGATTCTTTTTATTATCCTGGATTATGGCATTGGCGTGCACCCAGGCAGGTCCCTCACATATTAAATTGTCGGATAACTGGACTCTTCAACAACAGGGCGATCCGGGAAAAGAATATCCGGCACGCGTGCCTTCTACCGTAATGGGGGTTTTGAGAGCCAACGGCTTGTATTCAGATATCTTTCTGGATGACAACTACCTGAAAGCCGGCAAAAGCCTGTTCGATTCTGTGTGGAAATATACAACCCGTTTTTCATGCGACCTTTCGCACGGTAAATACGTTACGCTCCGTTTTGAAGGTCTCAATTACTACTCGGGTATCCGCCTGAACGGTAATCAGATAGCCTCGGCCGATACGGCATACGGCGTTTTCCGCACGTACACCTATGATGTTACTCCTCTGGTGAAGCACAATAACGTACTTGAGGTGGAATTGTCGCGCGCAGTTCCCGGCGATCTTAACATTGGGTTTGTTGACTGGAACCCGAGACCTTTGGATGAAAGCATGGGTATTGTAAGGGATGTAACGCTCAAGACCACAGGTAGCGTCCGAATAGATAATCCTTTTGTTAAACCATCTGTAAACCTGGTAACGCTTGAGGAAGCCGATCTGACCGTTACCGCAGCACTCGTAAATCTTTCTGAGGAGACGGTCTCAGGCACGCTCAAAGGAACCATCGAGGAAAAAATCTTCCGGATGGATGTGACCCTGCAGCCTAAAGAATGCAAAACAGTAGCGATGACTCCCGAATCGTCCCCTGAGCTTCATTTTGATCATCCCAGGCTTTGGTGGTGCCATACTATGGGTACGCCCGAACTTTATGAACTGACATTAGATTTCATAATTGACAGCGAATTATCAGATACAGAAAGCGTAACATTTGGAATTCGTGAGATAGATTCCTATCTGACTGCAGACCAGCACAGGGGTTTCCGCCTCAATGGCAGGGAGGTCCTGCTGACAAGCGCCGGATGGACAGACCGTATTTTCCTGGACGATACGCCGGAAGACATAGATATTCAGCTTAGGTACGTAAAAGACATGAATTTAAACAGTGTTCGTTTTGAAAACATCTGGGGGACTGATCATACGTTGTATGATCTTTGCGACCGTTACGGATTGCTGGCTCTGGTTGGCTGGAGTTGTTTCTGGGAATGGGAATCGTATTCCGGCGTTCCCGACGATGAATACGGCTCTGTAAAGACACAGGCACAAATGGATCTTGCCGTGAAATATTGGCACGATCAGGTGATCCGGCTGCGTAATCATCCCTCTGTATTCGCCTGGATGGCCGGCAGTGACAAACTCCCCAGGCCGGAACTCGAGAAACGTTATCTGGATCTCTATTCGCAACTCGATTACAGACCCTATGTCGGAGCTGCCGGTAAGCGTTACAGTGAACTGAGCGGGCCTACGGGAACCAAGATGGCTGGCCCTTATGAATACGTAGGACCTTCTTACTGGTTCACCGATACCGCAAACGGAGGCGCGTTCGGGTTCAATACAGAGACTGGTATTGGAGCCCAATTGCCTGTAATAGAGTCGCTCAAAAAAATGATCTCTCCGGGAAACCTCTGGCCGGTGAGCAAAATGTGGAATGTACATTGTACTACTTCCGCTACTGCCATGAATTCTATGGACATTCTTACCGGAGCCATAAACGCAAAGTACGGAGAGGCTTCTTCGTTGGAAGAGTATATGAAGAATGCTCACGCATTGAATTACGAAGGAACAAAGGCTATGTTCGAAGCCTTCCGGGCCAACATTCCCCACACAACGGGGATTGTACAATGGATGCTGAATTCTGCCTGGCCGTCGCTTTACTGGCAACTGTACGACTATTATCTCATTCCCACTGCTGGCTACTATGGGGTTAAAAAAGCAAACAACCCGCTGCAGCTGATCTATAACTACAAGGACCGCTCTGTATATGCTGTGAACGAGACAGGTCAATCTACACAGGGTCAGAACCTAAGAAGTCTGGTGACCCTGATGGATGCTCAATGCCGCATACTTCTGAAAGAAGAAAAAGCGCTGGATGTCCCCGTACGGAATCCCGTCAGAATAGCCAATACGGGAGCATATGGCCAGGATAGATTTCTTTCACTTAAAATAACCGATTCAACCGGAACGGTGCTGACCGATAATTTTTATTGTTTGCCGGCACGCGACGATGTGTTTGACTGGGATGCCACAACATGGTTTTATACTCCCGTAAAAACATATGCCGATATGCAGTTCGTAAGTGCCCTTCCACCCGTTGAAGTGCATATGGAGACAGAGCAGGACAATGCTTCCGATAATCTGTTACTTAAAGTGATGCTGGAGAATACATCTGAATGGGTGGCATATATGAATACATTAACCATAAAAGATGAAACGGGTGAGATCATTTATCCGGCATTCTGGAGTGATAACTACTTTAGTATGATCCCCGGAGATAAATGTATAGTAACTTGTTCTGTTCCTGCCGGGAAAGTTCAGGGAAAGAGTTTGACGCTCATCCTTGACGGCTGGAATACTCAAAGAGTTGAAAGGTATCTCCAGAGTTTGTGAACAGGCAGCCCCATTACGTTAAAGTAACTGCCTTCGATACGCTCAATACCGGCATAGCCTATCCATTCCTGAACGCCGTACGCGCCCGCCTTGTCGAATGGTTTGTATTTTTCAATATAATAGGTGATTTCCTGTTCGGACAGGGGAGCAAACCATACAGTAGTTATATCTGAAAATCCAATGCCGGTTTCTCCAGCAAGAACATGGTCCGATGTTCGTAGAAAAACACCGGTAATGACCTGATGTGGACGGTCCGAGAGTACGGATAGCATTTTGTACGCTTCTCCGGCCGAGGCTGGTTTACCCAGGACGCCCCCGCCGCAAAACACAAGCGTATCTGCAGTGATGAGCAGTTCATCGGGTTCAAGATCCCTGGGAAAGGCTGCCGATTTGGCCCTGGCTAGCCATTCGGGGATTTCATACGGAGAAAGGCCTGAGGGATAGTCGTTCTCATTGAGATCGGGTACAGGCTGTACCGTAAAAGGGATGTCGAGCCCACTCAGCAGTTGTTCTCTGCGTGGCGAAGCAGAACCGAGTATTACCCGGTATTTATAAGGTTTATTCAGAAATAACGGTGGAGTCATACCATTGACCTTTCAAGCGCATGACCTGTTCAATCAGGTCGCGGACACAACCCCTGCCGCCGGGAAACGGAGATATATAATGGGAAATCTTTCTGACTTCCATAGCAGCATCGGAAGGACAGAAGGGCAGTCCGCACGCTTCCATGGGAGGAATGTCGGGAATATCGTCACCGGCATACGCCACCTGAGAAGGTTCCAGACCGTATTTATGGCAGAAATCCATAAAGAAAGGGAGTTTGTTCCTGGCGCCGGAATAGATGTCTTTTACACCAATGTTTTTATATCTGAGGGCAACAGCCGGAGAAACACCGCCGGTAATAATGGCTACCGGATAACCGTGTTCTACCGCCATACGTATGGCATAGCCGTCACGGGCATAATGAGTTCGCAAAAGGTCTCCGTCCGGCATTGAAATAACGCCTCCGTCTGTAAGGACTCCGTCCACATCAAAAGCAAATGCTTTTATGTTGCGGAGCAGGCTCTTATAGTTACTCATAAAGTAGAAATCTGTTTGGTATCGGAGGACAAAGATATATTTTTTTAACTTTGTCAGGTAGTAAACTTAAAAACGATATGCAAAGAACTTTTTATACTTTCCTTATGCTTGTTGTGGCGCTTTTGCCTGTTGCCTGCGATAATACGGGCACAACAACAACTTTTAAAGGGATTGTTACAGATACAGATACGAAACAACCTCTTACCGGCGTTTCCGTTATGGTTATGCCTATGAACCTGGGTGGCGAGACATCAGAAAGCGGGTCCTACAGTATTGAAATGCCCCGTACCGATGCCGATGTCTATCTTGTTTTCAGTTATCCCGGCTACGAAGAACACACCTCGGCCAATATGCCCCTTTCTCCAAAACGTGTTAATGAATACACGCTCAATGTCTCATTAAAACAAAAAGTGGCCAAAGCCGTGCTGTCATCGCAGATAATTGATTTTGGCGCGCAGCAGACATCCGTATCCGTTCTGTTATCCAATCCGGGCACTGATACCCTCCGATGGAACCTTCCTTCTATGTATTTCCCGCAATGGCTGGAGGTATCCCCTGCCGAAGGGGTACTTGCCATGAACGGTTCACAGGAAATAATTTTTTTGTGTGACCGGACCGGACTTCCCATTGGTGATGAACAGGGTTCGGTACAGTTGTTGGGCGGACAAAGTCCATTGGACATAACCGTGAAAACGAAAGTAGAAGGCGCTCTCCTTTCTGCTGAGGGAACTGTTTTTCATTTTGGTGAAGAAGAAGAGGAAGGACAAACGGTCCTGAACAACAACGGCAATATAGCGCTTGAATGGGCCCTGGAAAAATCACTTCCGGCTTGGCTTAGCTGGAATCAGTCACAAGGGGTGATTCCGGCAGGGGAAAGCCGCACGATAAAAATGTCTGTGGACCGGAGCGCCGTTGATTTCGGTTCGTACACCCATTCAGCCAAAATCGTTTCTAACGGAGGTGACACAAGCTATTTGTTTTCTGTTGTTAAAACGAGAGATCTGATTCAGGTTAAGCCCTCGGCACTGGATCTGGGAACAGAATCCACAAAGGAAACTTTTACTGTTTCCCGCCTTTCGGGAGTACATGCGGTACCTTTCTCAATTTCATGCAATGACGCCAATCTTACGGTATCTCCCGTTCAGGGAACTGTTACTGATGAGAACGCCTCCTTCCCTGTTACGGTAACACTTAACAGGGAAAATATTCCCATGGGGCAGTCTGCCTCAAATATAAAGATCCATACGGCAGAACAGGACCTGAAGGTTACGGTAACATACGCCACATCTGCCGAAATGCCCTCTGTGCGCACAGACGGAACCACGCTGAACAGCCAGTACGGGATACAATTCAAAGGGACACTGCTCAGTAACGGAGGCGGAACCGTCCGGCAACACGGTCATTGCTGGGGAACCGTTTCTGTGCCCGATCTGGGAAATGCAACTTTATCACGCCTGGGCAGCCTGGCAGAAGGAGAATCGTTTGTAAGCAACTTTGACGGTACGCTTCAGCCCGGTATTCCCATATATTACAGGGCCTATGCCACCAATGAAATGGGCACTGCCTATGGCGAGGTTATGCAACTAAACTATGCTCCCGCCGTTCTCGAAAAACCAGTACTTAACCAGAATGGGAACATACTGGTATGCAGGAGCCGTGCAACCGGTTTTGGTTCCCAGTCACTGTCCGAACACGGGTTCTGCTGGAATAGAACAGGATCTCCTGATATTTCCCGCGATGCATGGGTTAAGTTGGGACAAAGAACAGCAGAAGGCCTTTTTATTTCGCAGATACCTGACCTTGAACGCGGACATACCTATTATGTGAAGGCCTATGCCATTAACGCCTCGGGGCTTGTTTATTCAGAAGAAAACAGCATAGAGCTGTCTATTACGGTTCCGGTCATTGAAACAGGTTCTGTTGCCGATGAAATATCTTACTATACGGCCAGGTTACATGGCGACATTCAGGTCCTTGGTTCGGAAACAATTTTGGGATACGGACATTGCTGGAGTACTTCACAGATACCTACTCTTGACGATTCACATACAGATCTTGGCGTGCCGGATTATCCGAATTCTTTTACATCCCAGGCTAATGGGCTGATTATTGGTTCTACCTATTATTTCAGAGCCTATATCCGTACATCACGCGGTATCTATTACGGAAACAGTTATTCTTTCAGTACTTTAAAAGACGAATCTGTTGTGGTACCCAACGGACTGCTCATGTACATTACTACCGATGCCTCGGGAAAAGCAGTGGAATGGACCGGGCATATTACCGATCTTGTGGTCTCAAGCGGAGTTACATACAACAGATCCAACAAACCTGCGGGGACCGTTGCCGCCCTTTCCTTTAACGGAAGCAGCGGCTATATTATGAGCCCGTCGTTCAATCCGTTGTCCGGAGTGAACAAAGGAACCATAAATTTCTGGCTTCGTTTCAGGAGTACCATGAGCAAATCGCTTATATATCCGCTTTTTGGGTCGGTTTCGCCCGACGGGGCATATGTAGAGTTACGCCATAACGGTACAGATTGGATTCTTACGTTGAATATGGGTCCCGGAAAAGAGAATTATGTTATTCCGCTGCCTTCCGTGCTGGGAATAGATGTGGCCAGCCTTTTGGGGACCAGCTGGCATATGCTCTCCATTGTATCTGACGGTTCAAAAATGAGTGTCTTTATGGACGGAAGCAAGCTGGTGACCCAGGACCTGAATATGACTTTTGGAGTGCAAAACGACTTTGTAATTGGTGCCAACGCGTTGGGAGGAAGTACGCTTAATACGTTCCTTACTGCCGATATGGCTTGCCTGCGGTTCTACAATATAGTAGTCAGCGACGAGGATATTACACGTATCTTCAATGCAGGAATGTAGCCTCTTTGCAACCGTTACGCCTGAGGAGTGCCGTCTCCGAAGTTCAGCGGTATATTGGGCATACTACTCGTTCCGGAAAGGTTGATCTTTCCAAAATGTTCTTCGTATTTTCGAATATTGTCCTGCAGCGCGTTGAAGAAACGTTTGGCATGCTCGGGGGTCATGATAATACGATTCTGTACCTTGGCTTTGGGAACACCGGGCATCATCCGGATAAAATCGAAGATGAATTCGCTGCTCGAATGGGTAATTATGGCCAGATTGGAATAACAACCCTGGGCCACGTCGTCCGGTAATTCAATATTGATTTCTTTGTTGGGTATCGCTTCCATGGAGATATGATTTAGACTGCAAAAGTAGTATTTTTTATATATTTTATATTAGTGTCTAAAAGAA
>DHQY01000003.1 GCA_002408205.1 Bacteroidales bacterium UBA5326
CCTGAAGTTCGTAACCGTAAGGAGCGACCTAGGGTAAAACCGGTGACTGGAGCTAAGTCGTAACAAGGTAGCCGTACCGGAAGGTGTGGCTGGAACACCTCCTTTTTGGAGCAAATTCTGTTACTTGCTCTACTCTCTCTTCTTTCAATTATTTTATATTATTCAGTCCCGTAGCTCAGTTGGTTAGAGCACTACACTGATAATGTAGGGGTCAGCGGTTCAACTCCGCTCGGGACTACTACAGAGGACGCATTGGGGGTATAGCTCAGTTGGCTAGAGCACCTGCTTTGCAAGCAGGGGGTCGTCGGTTCGACTCCGTCTATCTCCACAAAACTAAGCCTTTCAAATTCAACGATTTGAAAGGTTTTTTCTTTTTGAGTTCCCACTCGTTTAAACTTCCAGCATACGCCTAATAGGCAATAAGGCTTGTTCCTGTAATGTTTTATCAATAACAACCGGGGAGTATTCCATTTGCAGTGTATGCAAAACTTTCTCAAGAGTTACTCTTTTCATGTCCGAACAGACGATTGTGTCGCTTACGGGAATAAATGTCTTTTGAGGGTTTTCCTTTTTCATCCGGTGAATGACCCCGGGTTCTGTAACAATTACAAACTCCTTTTTCCCGGATTGCCGCACATGATTGATCATACCGGAGGTCGAGTAAAAGAAAACATTTTCCATGGCCATTATTTCCGGATCTGTGGAACAACTGCTCTCCGGATGAATGAGAATGTCTGCCCCGGGATATTCACGTTTTTTACTAATGATGGATGACCGGTCAAAAAAGCGGTGTACGCAACAGTCTCCCTGCCAAATTTCCATATCGCGCCCGGTCCTGAGTCTGATATAACCTCCCAGATTTTTATCGGGAACAAAAAGAATTTTCTTTTCCGGAACAATATGTTCAACCACCCGCAGCGCGTTGGCCGATGTACAACAATAGTCGGAATACGCTTTCACGGCTGCGGAAGTATTTACATAGGTTACAACAACCCCGTCGGGATGTTTTGCCTTCCAATGCAGAATATCTTCCGGTCCGATACTTTCCGCCAGAGAGCATCCTGCGCCGGGATGGGGGATTAGCACCTTTTTTTGAGGGCAAAGGATGGCTACTGTTTCGGCCATAAAATGCACTCCACAACAGACAATAACCGGAGCGGTCGTTTTGGCTGCCATTTGTGCCAGACCCAAAGAGTCTCCCAGGTAATCTGCGATATCCTGTACCTCGGGTCTAACATAGAAATGAGCTAAAATAACGGCTTTTTTTTCTTCTTTCAGCCTTGCTATTTCTTTGACAAGGTCCATATTACAACCCGGTTTGAATGTTCATGCTTATATCCAGTGCAGTAACTGAATGGGTCAGCGCTCCCACGCTGATGTAATCTACTCCGGTGGTCGCAACTTCCCTTATCCGGCCCAATGTCATGTTCCCCGAAGCTTCGGTTTTCGCCTTTTTATCCACCAGGCGAACGGCCTCGGCCATAAGGGAGGTGGACATATTATCCAGCATAATAATATCGGCTCCCGAGGTAAGAGCTTCCTTTACCTCTTCTATACATGTGGTTTCGACTTCAATACGTACGCCGGGCGTTATGTAGTCTCTTACCTGCTGTACAGCCCGGGTAATACTGCCCGCTACCTTAATATGGTTGTCTTTGATAAGGGCCAGATCGTACAGTCCCATCCGGTGATTGGTCCCGCCTCCGGCCTTAACGGCCATCTTATCAAGGATTCTCATGCCGGGAGCCGTTTTACGTGTATCCAGAAGATGAGTTTGGGTTCCTTCTGTTTCCTTAACATATAAAGCAGTGGCCGTAGCAATGCCGGACATACGCTGCAATATGTTCAACACGGTACGTTCGGCTGTCAGCAGCGCGCGAAAATTGCCTTCTACTTTCAGAATTACATCTCCTTGTGAGACCTTTTCCCCTTCTTTAACATACGGCGTACAAATGATGTCTTTATCCAGTCGGCTAAATACTTTCCCGGCTATCTCAAGGCCGGAAACTATACCATTGGCTTTCATAGTAAGCGTGGCAACGGCACGTGAATTTTCGGGAATAAGGGCATTGGTAGTGATGTCCCCGGCAGCCACATCTTCTTCAAATGCCAGCGTAATTATCTGGTCAATCAATTGTTCCCTGTTCATGATTTGTGTTTTTTATTACGGGTTCTGTATAGATATCTTTATCTTTTTGTTGTATCAGGTGTTTTTCAAAGGCTGTTTCCGTGGAAGGAAAATCTTTCCTGAAATGACCTCCGCGGCTTTCCTTTCTGTATAATGCCGCCCGTATGATCAGACCGGCTACCGTGATCAGGTGATTACTTAGCAAAGTATAGTATTCGTTGTTGTCTGTGTGTATTTTCTGCCGTTCTTCTTTGAGCAGGGCCAGACCCTCTGACAGGGAAGAATCTTCCCGGATGATTCCGGCATGAACGCTCATAATATCTGCAATGTGTTTTTTCAGTCTTACATATTCTCCGGACAGGCTCTCGTCCCTGTATATATATTTTGTGAATGAAGGCCAGTCCGTTTTTGGTTGTTGATGTGCAACGGTGTGTTCTATAGCGCGGAAGCCGAAAACCAGGCATTCGAGTAAAGAATTGGAGGCAAGCCTGTTGGCTCCCATTATTCCTGTTGAGGCCAATTCGCCGCATACAAACAGACGCCGGATGTTTGTTCTTCCGTATAAATCGGTTCTGACTCCGCCAACCATGTAATGTGCGGCAGGGGCAACAGGGATCCTGTTTGTAATATCTATCCCGAGTTGATCACATTTTTCGGAGATGTGCGGGAATCTTTCACGTATCCGTTTAGGATTCAGGTGGTCCAGTGTCAGGTATACGAAAGGTTGTTCCTGTCCGGAAATTTCGCATGCGATAGTCCGGGCTACGATATCTCTGGGAGCCAGCTCGGCATTCTCGTGAATGGCTTTCATGAAACGTTCTCCTTTCTGGTTTACCAGGCAGGCACCCTCTCCGCGCACCGCTTCACTGATAAGGTAATTTTTTTCTGAGGTGGTATACAGGGTCGTAGGGTGGAACTGGATAAATTCCATATCGGCAATCCGGCATCCTGCGTTATAGGCAATTGCTACTCCATCTCCAATAGTGGTCGCCGGGTTGGATGTATGTGCATAAATGGCCGAAGCTCCGCCCGAGGCCAGAATGGTATTTTTTCCCAGGAAATGTTGCTCACAACAAGCCGCCGTATTCCATGTCCTTATTCCAAAGCAAATGCCATCATACATTAAAAGTCCCACAGCCTGATGATGTTCGAAAATATCGATGTTATGGCAGGCGCGAACTTTATTGATCATGAAATCTGTTATGACCATCCCGGTGACATCGCCGCCTGCATGCAAGATCCTTCTTTTATGATGACCGCCTTCGAGCCCCAATAATAAGGTGCCGTCTTGGCGGTCAAAATACATACCCTCCCTTTCAAGTTCTCTTATCCTTTCGGGGCCTTCATTTACCAGGATATCTACGGCAGGATGATCACACAGTCCCCTTCCGGCGGTAATAGTGTCGCTATAATGAAAAATGGGGGCGTCTTCTCTGTCCGTGACAGCGGCAATTCCTCCCTGGGCATAATATGAATTGCTTTCCCGGAGATCAGTTTTGGTAATCAGGGCAACGGTCCCGTATTTTGCAGCCCTGAAAGAAGCATAAAGACCGGCCAATCCGCTCCCGATAACCACATAATCATACTTTGGCATCACTTTGATTTTGTGGCGCGAAATTACTCTTTTTTCTCATATTTCGGTGCTAAAAAGGGTGTTTGGTTAACCCAGGGGGGAAAAGGCTCAGAGAAGCGAGCGTTCCTGACGGGAATAAAGAATAGTTTCCAGCAAAGGGCGCAACGGCTCACGGAAGACATAGACAATCAGCACAAGAATAACTATCAGTAAGATAATACCCAAAGTGATCCACATTCCGCCCAGATGCCGTTGTTTCGTATCCCTATCCGATGATGCAAGTGCCGGAGGCGGTGTTTCGGCCGGGGTAAGTTCTTCGTGTTTTGGCGGCGAAACAGGGCTTTTGATTTTTGACGGAGCTTCCAGCGGACTGAGAGAAAGCGGGACGAGGCCGAAACCTCCCGGATTGAGTGTAATGCTTTTATCAATTACAAAGAAGATATCCCCCTCCTTGGTACGGCGTAATTTTCCGAAATCTTCCAGCGTGACCGATTTTTCTTTGTTCAGGGAATGGTTTATCCTTACTAATAGTTCATTCAGTTCTGCTTTAGATTCCACGGCGTTTTCCAGCAGTCCGTCGTTCCATGTTTCAGAGGCCTTAAAAGAAATGCGACGACCCGGAGGCAAAAGTACATGCGAATCTCTTGTAAATGAGGCCGGTATATCTTCCGCAATAAAACTGCCCAGCGTGCCTAGCGACACACGGTTGCGGGTAAGCAGCAATTCCTTGCAATGAGAAGCTAATTGAGAGGTTTCCATTTTCGTTTACAAAATTACACTTTTTTAGGAAAAGATTTTGCTGGTTCAGGAAAATCCGTTTATATTTGCACTCCCGTTTGGGAAAAATTCCTCATTAGCTCAGTTGGTTAGAGCACCTGACTGTTAATCAGGGGGTCCAAGGTTCAAGTCCTTGATGAGGAGCCAAATAAAGAGCAGTAAAACATACTGCTCTTTTTTTTATGCCCGGAGAATAGGTGTTATTTAAAAAAAAAGTATATTTGCCGCAGAATATGCATTATTTCGCCGGACATATTATTATCACCATTACCATTATTACCCCTTTGGGGGTTTAATTCTTTCGTTTCCGGCCAGGAAGGCTTAGAGCCTTTTTGCTACAAAAATCCAAAACAAAATAAAATCTGATCTTCGGAACGGCCATTTGTGTCTCCGGGCGCCGTGTATGCAGATCGTTAATGGTAATGACAATAATCATGAAATATATAATAATATTGGGAGACGGAATGGCCGATGAGCCTGTTCCGGCATTGGGCGGAAAAACACCTTTACAGGCGGCCTTTACTCCATGTATGGATGCGATGGCCCGTGCGGGTCGTTGCGGATACCTGAGAACCATACCTCAGGGCTTTTCTCCGGGGAGCGAGATCGCCAATATGAGCCTCCTCGGGTACGATGTACGCACTCAGTTTGAAGGGCGGGGCTCTCTGGAAGCGGCCAGCATGGGAATAGAAATCCCCGCCGGTTTTATGGCTGCCCGGTGCAATCTTATTTGTGAACAAAACGGCCGGATAAAAAATCATTCAGCCGGGCATATTACTACCAGTGAAGCTACCGAGCTGATGCTTTTCCTGCAAAGGGAAATGGGGTCCGGCGAGGTGCGCTTCTTCCCCGGCGTCTCTTACCGTCATTTACTGTTAGTGAAAGGGGGCGATAAACGCATAGATTGTACCCCGCCGCACGATGTAGCTGGAACTGAGTGCGATAAGGTGATGGTGAAAGCACTCGTGCCCGGGGCGATGGGTACCGCGGACCTGTTAAATCACCTGATCCTGCGTTCCCGGGAATTGTTGCCCGGTCATCCCGTGAATTTAAAAAGAAAAGCCGAAGGCAAGGACCTAGCCAATTCCATTTGGCCCTGGTCTCCCGGTTACCGTCCGGTTATGAAACCTCTTACAGCATTATATCCCATAAGCAGCGGATCTGTTATATCGGCTGTTGACCTGATAAAAGGCCTTGGGGTGTATGCGGGCCTGGAACCTGTTGATGTTCCAGGTGCCACCGGATTGTATACGACCAATTACGAGGGGAAAGCCCGTGCCGCGCTCGATGAGCTTCGCCGGAAAGATTTTGTTTTTTTACATGTCGAGGCCTCGGACGAGGCCGGTCACGAAGGCAACGTGGACCTGAAGATCCGTACCATTGAATACCTGGAACACCGTCTTATACGTCTCATTTACGAAGAAACGGCAAAATGGGATCACGAGGTAACCATAGCCGTCCTTCCCGACCATCCCACATATTGTCGTACACGTACCCATGCCGCCGATCCGGTTCCTTTTTTGATTTATCGCCCGGGTAACCGGAATCAAAAATCATCTGATGATTTTGAGGCAGATGCCGTACAGGTCTTTGACGAATTTTCTGTCTCGGAAGGTGCTTACGGAGTACTCGAAGGCGATGGCTTTATCCGTGCTTTTTTTAATCAACAACCTATAATTTTAAACAAATGAACTATTACAGTACCAACCGACAATCCCCACACGTTAATCTCAGAGAAGCCGTTGTGAAAAGCCTGGCCCCGGACAGCGGACTCTATATGCCGGAATGTATCCCGATAATGCCGCCATCTTTCTTTGACCGGATTGAAAACAAAAGCTTTCAGGAGATCTCTTACGACATTGCCCTGGCATTCTTCGGGGAAGATATTGACAAAGAAGCTCTTAGTCAGATTGTTTATGATACGCTTTCTTTTGATGTGCCTTTGCATGAAGTAAGCAGGGATATATACAGTCTGGAGTTATATTACGGCCCCACGCTGGCCTTTAAAGATATCGGGTCGCGCTTTATGGCGCGGTTACTTAGTTATTTTACGCAGGAAAACGGCCGCGAACGGGCCGATATTCTGGTGGCCACAACCGGTGATACGGGCGGTGCCGTAGCCAACGGATTTCTGGGAGTGGACGGAGTCCATGTACATGTGCTCTATCCCGGAGGGATGGTCAGTGATATACAGGAAAAACAGTTTACCACCCTTGGAGGTAACGTAACCGCGCTGGAAGTGGACGGCACATTTGACGATTGTCAGCGTTTGGTTAAAACGGCTTTTGTGGATAATGAGCTTCAAGGCAGACTTAACCTGACATCTGCCAATTCAATTAACGTGGCCCGTTTTCTGCCCCAGATATTTTATTATTTCCATGCCTGTGCCCAGTGGAAAAAAATGAATCCCCGGAGAAAAACAGAGCTTGTTTTTTCCATCCCCAGCGGAAATTTTGGCAATATTACGGCGGCTTCTTTCGCACGAAGAATGGGTTTGCCTGTGAAGAGACTTATTGCAGCCAATAACCGGAACGATGTGTTTTTTGACTTTCTCAGAACCGGACAGTACCGTCCCCGGCCTTCCGTTGCTACACTGGCAAATGCCATGGATGTGGGCGATCCGAGTAATTTTGCCCGCGTGCTCGATCTTTTTGATCATTCCCATGAGGCCGTGTGTCGCCATATACGCGGCGCCCGTTTTGATGACAGACAGATTGCAGAGACTATCTCCGCTTTGTATAAAGAGACCGGTTATTTAATGGATCCTCACGGGGCCTGCGGCTATGCCGCTCTAAAAGAAGGCCTGGAGAACGACGAGACCGGAATCTTCCTGGAAACGGCACATCCGGCCAAATTCAAAGAAATTGTTGAAAAGATAATCGGGGCAGAGATTGAAATGCCCGGGCAGCTAGCCTCATTTATGCAAAGTGAAAAACAAACCGTCCCCTTAAGCAGCCGTTATGAGGACTTTAAGGCGTATCTTATGGCCTGTTAGAATGAGATCACGTTTAGATGTTCCAGAACAATCTTCACTCCGATAAGTATAAGAATAATACCGCCGGCCAGTTCCGCCCGGGAACTGAGCCGGTTCCCGAAAACCGTGCCAATTTTTACACCCAGGAAAGACAGAAGGAAAGTAATTGCTCCTATAAGCGCCACCGCAAGCAAAATATTAGTCTGAAGAAAACCGAGTGTGATGCCAACGGCCAAAGCGTCAATGCTGGTGGCAACGGCCAGTACCAGCATGGTTCTGGCCGCAAAAGAACAATCCGTTTTATTATCCTTATCGAAAGATTCCACAATCATCTTGCCTCCGATGAAAACAAGCAAACCCAAAGCAATCCAGTGGTCCACACCGGCTATCAGGGAATGAAGCCGGCTGCCCAGCAGATAGCCCAGAGCAGGCATAAGCGCCTGAAAACCTCCAAAGTAAAGGCCCGCTTTTAAGGCGTTTTTCCAGTTCATTTCTTTCATGGCCATGCCTTTGCAGACAGAAACGGCAAAGGCATCCATGGAAAGGCCAACGGCCATAAATAGGAGGTTAAGAATACCCATACGGTATTAATTCAGTATTTTTGTTTTTTATCGCGCAAAGTTAACAAAAGATAGGTATGTATATGAAAAAAACATTAGTTGCAGCAGCCGTCCTGCTTTCCTTACAGCTTGCCGCCCAGCCTTTGCCACGCATTACCGTCATTGCCACCGGAGGCACCATTGCCGGGACGGCTCCCACCGCCACTCAGGCAGGCTATTCTCCGGCCCGTCTTACGGTAGAATCCCTCCTTGGGCAGGTCCCCCAGCTGGCATCAGAAGCGGATGTTTCCGGCTATCAGCTGTGTAATATTCCCAGTCAGGCCATGACCCATGACATCTGGCTTCGCCTGGCTTGTGTGATAGATTCGCTTTTTACGGGGGGACATTGCGACGGTGTTGTGGTTACCCACGGAACCGACACCATGGAAGAGACCGCCTATTTTCTTCATCTCACGGTTCCTCATGACCTGCCTGTTGTGCTTACGGGGGCAATGCGTCCGGCTACCGGCCTGAGTGCAGACGGCCCGATGAATTTGTACAATGCCGTAATGCTGGCGGCCAGTCCCTTGGCGCGGGACCGAGGAGTTATGGTGGTAATGAATGATTATATTTTTTCTGCCGACGATATAGTTAAAACCAATACAGTCAATCCCAATGCCTTTGAATGTCCGAATTACGGTCCCCTGGGCACGATCAGGGGGGGCGTACCGGTTTTTTTCCGTAAAACCTTTACCAGGCATACTTCACGAAGTGAGTTTTCTATAAGGAAACTGTCGGGCAAACCGCTTTCGCATGTAGAAATAGTTCTTTCTTACGCGAATGCTTCCGATATACAGTTAAATGCTCTGATTGACTATCCGGTGGACGGCATAGTGATTGCCGGCGTGGGTAACGGCAATTTTGCCCCCTCATTTATGACAGCCATTGCAAAAGCCAATGAAAAAAAGATCCCGGTGGTGCGTGCCACCCGAATCATTTCAGGCGGGGTAAGTTCCGGGCTGGAAGATGTGTTCCCGGGACAGATAGCCCCCGGCTGCCTGTCGCCGCAAAAAGCCAGGATATTGCTTATGCTGGCTCTTACACAAACAGACGATCCGGAACTGATAGGAAAAATATTCCTTGAATATTAATTTATTTTAGCTCCGTTGCCCAGGCGTTCTTCGGGTGAAACAATGCGCATATTGCCATCGGCCTCTTTGGCCATGAGGATCATTCCCCGGGATTCAATTCCGCGTATGGTACGCGGTTCCAGGTTGGCCAGAATGCAGATCTGTTTCCCGATGACCGACTCGGGCGTATAGTACTGTGCGATCCCAGATACGATAACTCTTTGATCCAGCCCCGTGTCTATAGTGAGCTTCAGTAATTTGTCCGTTTTGGGAACCCGTTCTGCCTGCAGTACGGTTGCGGTACGGATGTCCATTTTTTCGAAATCCCCGTAGGTGCATGGCTCAGAAGCCGGAGCAACGTCCGGGCCAGCCGGAGCCGTTGCTTTTGTTGAGGGCTTTACCAGTTTGGCTACCTGTGCATCTATAACACTGTCCTCGATTTTTTCGAACAATAATTCGGCGGGATTCAGTTGGTGACCGGGCTCTAAAAGGCGTTTGCCGGCAAAATCGCTCCATTGGTGTTTTTCCTGGATGTTCAGGATATGGCGGAGCTTGGCGGTTGAAAAAGGCAGGAACGGTTCCAGAGCAATGCTCAGCTGGGCGCAGATATCGAGTGAAACATTCAGGATAGTGGCTACGCGGTCCATGTCTGTTTTGGCCAGCTTCCAGGGTTCGGTATCGGTCAGGTATTTATTGCCCAGACGGGCCAGGTTCATGGCTTCTTTTAGCGAATCGCGGAAGCGATAGTGTTCCAGGTTGTCCTCGAGGGCCGCCTTGATCTGGGGGATGGCTTCCTTAACAACGGCTTCGGCAGCCGTTTCCGGTCCTGCGACAGGCACTTTTCCGTTAAAATATTTGTGGGTGAGCACCACGGCACGATTTACAAAATTACCGAAAATGGCCACCAGTTCATTGTTATTCCGCGCCTGGAATTCTTTCCAGGTGAAGTCGTTGTCTTTGGTCTCCGGCGTGGTAGCGCATAATGCATAACGCAGTACGTCTTCTTTGCCCGGTAATTCTTCCAGGTACTCATGCAGCCATACGGCCCAATTCCTGGAAGTGGATATTTTTTCCCCTTCGAGATTCAAAAACTCATTGGCAGGTACGTTGTCGGGCAGAATATAGCCTCCGTGAGCCCTGAGCATAACCGGGAAAACAATACAGTGAAATACAATATTGTCTTTACCAATGAAATGGACCATTTTAGTTTCCGGGTCCTTCCACCATTTTTCCCAGCTATCGGGATAAAGTTCAATGGTGTTGGAGATATATCCGATTGGAGCGTCAAACCATACATACAACACCTTTCCCCCGGCGCCTTCCACCGGGACCGGCACTCCCCAGTTCAGGTCCCTGCTAACTGCGCGGGGCAGCAGCCCGCTGTCCAGCCATGATTTGCATTGCCCGTAAACATTCGGTTTCCATTCCTGATGCCCTTCCAGTATCCATTCGCGGAGCCAGGGTTCGTATTGATCGAGCGGAAGGTACCAGTGTTTTGTTTTTCTTTTTTCGGGTTTGCTGCCGCTAATGGAAGAATGAGGGTCAATGAGTTCATCGGGGGACAGGGTGGAACCGCATTTTTCGCATTGATCTCCGTAGGCGCCAGGGGCCTGGCAACGCGGGCAGGTGCCCGTAATGTAGCGGTCTGCGAGGAAAGTCTGAGCTTCCGTGTCATAAAACTGTTCGGTCTCTTTTTCAACAAACTTGCCGTCTTCGTAAAGTTTACGGAAAAAGTCCGAGGCGGTTTTGTAATGTGTGGCAGAGGTAGTGCGTGAGTACACATCAAAGCTTATACCGAGCTTCTCAAAGGAATTTTTTATTAGTGTATGGTATTTGTCTACGATTTCCTGTGGCGAGACGCCCTGTTGCCTGGCTTTGATGGTTATGGGGACCCCGTGCTCGTCGGACCCGCCTACAAAGCAGACCTCCCGGCCTCGCAGGCGAAGGTATCTGACATAAATATCGGCCGGTACGTATACTCCGGCCAGGTGTCCTATATGTAGCGGTCCGTTGGCATAGGGGAGGGCCGAGGTAATCAGGTAACGTTTGTATTGTTCTTCCATAATAAAGGGAATGTTATTGTATCAGTTGAGTCGTTTCAATTCTTTGGCAAATGAGTTGCGTACATCCATCATGGTGATGAGTTGTTTCATCAGTTCCTGCATCTGCAGTTCGTCCCCTGTGAGCTGGGCTGTGTGCAGCTGCCTGCTCAGTTCGGTGCAGGTACGGGCTACAATTCTTGATTTATATACCAGCACAGCTTTGGTCACGTTCTCTTTCAAAAGGGTTTCTTCCACCGGGAGGCTGTCCTTCAGTACTTTCAGATTAATCGGATGAGGATTGCCTAAAAGGCTTAGAGCCTGTTGAGACAGGGAAACATCCTGATGATTGTTAAAATGCTTTATCCGGGCTTCATCGTCTCCGGACAGATGCGTATATTCTTCCATTAATTTCCTGTAAACGGGGTCCTGGAATTCCAGATCATCTTCCCGGAGCGACGAAAATATGTAATCTTCGACGGTTGTATTTTCAATGACAGCTTGTCCGAATTTAAGGAGATAATAAAGGATATCCCTTTCGGAGTGGCTCAGTTCATCGTCGCCTGGAGTGACCTGCATTTCTTCGGTCGCGGGAGGGGGAGGCAATGTCTCCGCAGGATGTGCATATGCCGTCCTGTCCTTCCGGATTTTGATTACTTCCCTGGTCAGCAGGCTTTCCTGTATATCCAGATGGCGGCTGCATTCTTCTATATAAACGGTTCTGGTAATGGCATCCGGAACTACTGCAATACTGTTCATTACGTTCCTGATAAGTCCCGATCTTTTTAGCGGATCCTGCATTTCATCGGCCATGAGGGCGATCTTGAAATGGATAAAGTCTGTTTCGTTTTTTTCCAGAAAGTCGAGTATTTCACTGGCATTGTGTTTCCGGGCAAAAGAGTCTGGGTCATCCCCGTCGGGGAATCGCACCACTTTTACCTGCAACCCTTCTTCAAGCAACATGTCAATACCTCTGACAGAGGCTTTGATGCCTGCGTCATCTCCGTCGTACAGGACGGTAACCTGCGGCGCAAAGCGTTTAATAAGCCGTATTTGTTCACCCGTGAGAGAAGTTCCGGAAGAGGCCACCACGTTGCAGATGCCCGCCTGGAAGAGGGAAAGTACATCGGTATAGCCTTCTACAAGGTAACACTTCTGGAGCCTGGTAATATACGATTTGGCAAAGTAAATACCATAGAGCGATTTACTTTTGTTATATATTTCGCTTTCCGGAGAGTTCACGTATTTTGCCACCTGTTTGTCTGTACGCAGCGTTCTTCCCCCAAATCCGATAATCCGTCCGCTGAGCGAGTGGATGGGAAACATGACCCTTTCCTGAAAACGGTCCAGCACGGTTTCGGGTTTGTTTTCCTGCGCCGGATAATGAAGTGTCAATCCGGTAGATACCAGCAGATCCTGCTTATATCCCGCGTCCAGTGCGGCTCTGGTTAAATGATCCCGTCCGCCGGGAGCAAATCCCAATTGGAATTGTTTAATTATTACGTCATTAAACCCTCTTTCCCTGAAATAGCCCAGTCCAATGGCTTGCCCGGCCGGATCTTCCCAAAGATAACGGGAGTAGAATTCACAGGCAAAATTATTGACAATCAACATGCTGTCTCTTCTCATCCTGGATTCAATCTGTTCAGCGGATTCTTCTTTTTCCTCAATGGGAATATTGTATTTGGCAGCCAGGAAGCGAAGTGCCTCGACGTAAGAAAGCTGCTCGTGCTCCATAATGAAACGGACTACATTACCGGCTTTCCCGCAACCAAAACATTTAAAAATGCCTTTTGAAGGAGAAACGGAAAAAGATGGAGTTTTTTCATTATGAAAGGGGCAGCAGGCTATATAGTTGGCGCCACGACGTCTCAGGTTCACGTATTCACCCACCACTGCCTCAATGGGCGCGGCTTCGAGAATACGTTCTATCGTGGCCTGGTCTATCATTTAAAATGATTTGAAACCCACGGCTTCCCGAACCAGTTTCATGGTGGCTCCGGCCGATTCGCGTGCCTGTGCGGTCCCTTTTTCTACAACGTAATGCAGGTAAGTGTCATTATTAGAGATCTCCATTATCCTTTCCCTGACGGGTAGTGTCCGCCGGCAAATATCCGCGGCCAATTGCTTTTTCAGGTCTCCGTAACGGATGGTACAGTTATTATATTGATTGGTGAAATATTCAACCACATCGGGATCAGATACGATTCCGAGCAAAGTAAACAAGTTTTGGATGGGGTCGGTCATAGGCTCTCCCGGTGCAGCCGGTCCGCTGTCTGTAACGGCCCGCATAACCTTCTTTGTGATGGTCTTTTCATCGTCAATAAGGTATATTCCGTTCCCCTCACTTTTACCCATCTTGCCGCTGCCGTCCAGCCCGGGAACCTTCACCAGGTTTTCTCCAAAGTTATATGCCTCGGGTTCCGGAAATACATTGACGCCATAAAGATTATTGAACCTGCGTGCCAGCAGGCGGGTAATTTCCAGATGCTGTTCCTGATCTTTTCCAACCGGTACCCAATCGGGACGGTGAATAAGAATGTCTGAGGCCATCAGAACAGGGTAGGTAAGCAGTCCGGCGTTTACATTGTCGGGGTTCTGGCGTACTTTGTCTTTGAATGAAGCGGTGCGTTCCAGCTCTCCTTTATAGGAAAGCATATTCAACAATACGTACAGTTCACTGACTTCGGGAACGCTGCTTTGCACAAAAAGAGACGACTTTTCCGGATCAAGTCCTGCAGCCAGGTATTCAGCCAGAATGATCTTTACGTTAGAATGAAAATCGTCGGGTTTGGGGTGGGTGGTAAGTGAATGCAGGTCGGCAATAAAGAAAAAACATTTCGCCGTGTTTTGCAACTGGACAAAATTCAGCAGGGCTCCGTAGTAATTGCCCAGATGTAAATGCCCGGTGGAGCGGATGCCGCTCAGTACAGTCTTCATAGGTAACAGATGTTCAAAATTAAGCCTACAAAGTTAGTGTTTTTTAGGTAAATGTTATCTTTGCATATAGATAAAGGAATTATGATTACTATCTCACAGGCCCGGTTGAAGGGAAAAATCTCGCTGCCACCATCTAAAAGTATGAGTATAAGGGTTTTGGCTGCCATCTTTCTTGCCGGCAGAGACACCTTGTTACGAGGCGCATGGCCTAAGGACGGGACCCAGGTCTGTGAGGATGTACAGGCTGCTTACAGGGTGGTTCGGTCCGTTGGTTCACAGTTTGTAAAGGAAGACATCGGACCCCATGCCGTTCCCGGCAGGGAACATTCACGCAGGCAACTGGATTGCGGCGAATCGGCCCTGGCACTCAGAATGTTTGCTCCCATCCTGGCTTTGTCATCGTGCATTTATTGTCTGCGGGGGCGTACCACTCTTATTACCAGGCCGGTGGATTTTGTCATTCAGGGGCTCAGGGAGCTGGGTTGCTGGTGTGAGAGTCTGAACACGCTGCCCACACTTTCCATTATTGACAACCTGAAAGAAACGGGACACTGGGAGTACAGCGACTCTTCGCTGAGTATGTCTCGTCCCATTTTATTAGTCCAGGGTCCGCTCCAGGGTGGAAAGTACAAGGTAAATGCGGGAGGCAGTTCGCAGTTTCTGAGCGGTTTGCTTATGGCTCTGCCCCTGGCAGGGGAAGATTCCATCCTGGAGGTGGAACATCTTGCCAGCCAGCCGTATATAGATTTGACACTGAATGTAATGGAATCATTTGGGGTACGTGCTACTCACGATAATTATAAAGTTTTCCATATACCCGGCAGGCAGGTCTACCGGGCCAAAAAAATTGCTATTGAAGGAGACTGGAGCGGAGGTGCTAATTTCATTGTAGGCGCGGCCCTGTTCGGAGACCTTCGTATTGGACCGTTATGGAAAAACAGTCTCCAGTCAGATAAGGCTATTCTCGAAGCCATTGAGAAAGCTGGTGCCAGCTGGAGCTGGGTACAGGGAAGTCAGCTCAAAGTGTATAAACATGATAATCTGCACGGATTCACTTTTGACGCTCAGTCTTGTCCGGACCTGTTTCCTCCCCTGGTTGCCCTGGCCGTACATTGTAAAGGCACCTCTTATATTCACGGCATAGATCGTCTTTTCCACAAAGAATCGAACAGGGCGCTGGCTTTATTGGAGGAATATACCAAAGTGGGAGCCAATATCAGACTCGAAGGCAACAACATGGTTATTGAGGGAGGCGAACTGCCCGGAGGGGCAAAGATCTCGGCCAGGGGCGATAACAGAATTGCCATGTCTCTGGCTATTGCAGCACTCGGTGCACGAAATCCCATACAGATTGAAGGAAAACATACTGTAGCCAAATCGTTTCCGGATTTCTGGGAGGCGCTTGATAAAGTAATAAAACCTGTCTGATGAATACATTCGGTAATAAATTCCGCGTGTCGGTCTTTGGGGAATCTCACGGTCCCGCCACAGGCATTGTGCTGGACGGTGTTCCTCCGGGCATTGCGCTGCAAGAGTCGGATATTATTCCCGATATTTTACGCCGCAAAAGCGGGGCCCGGGGAACCACACCCCGGACAGAAACTGACGAGCCGCATTTTCTTAGCGGCGTATATAACGGATACACAACCGGAGCCCCTTTATGCATTATCTTTGACAATGCGGGAGCACGGCCGCAGGATTATTCTGAGCAACCCCGGGTGTTCCGTCCGGGAACGGCCGATTACACTGCTCAGGTTAAATTTCACGGGTATCAGGATCCCCGGGGTGGAGGTCATTTTTCGGGCCGGCTTACGCTGCCTTTAACGGCTGCCGGATCCATTGCAAAAAAGATCATTGCCCTGCATTATCCTGAACTGTCCATAAATGCACAAATAGTTCGCATTGGGAACTTTGTCGTAACAGACCCATCCGGCTTTTCTTCCCGTGTGGAGGCGCTGATTGACAAAGTGGTAACCGAGGGAGATTCGTTGGGCGCCGTTATCGCATGTTCTATTGAACAGGTGCCTGCAGGCCTGGGAGAACCTTTTTTCGATTCGGTGGAATCTGTGCTTTCCCATATTCTTTTTTCTATTCCCGGAATAAAAGGAATAACTTTTGGACTGGGTTTTGAGGAAACTCTCCTTAAAGGCAGTGAAAACCCTCATAAAGGCGGTATCGCCGGAGGAATAACCAATGGCGATACCCTGAATTTCCATCTGGCTGTAAAACCTACGCCGACAGTAGGGACGAAAGGGCGTCACGATGCCTGTTTTGCTCTTCGTGTACCGGTTGTGGCAGAAGCCGCTGCGGCCATAGTGATGGCCGATTTTATCCTATCTAAATCTGAGTTCCCCGTTCCTGAAGCGCAGCCCTGACCTTGGCTTCAATTTCTTCTTTCAGTTCGGGATTGTCTTTCAGTATCTGTTTAACGGCATCGCGACCCTGTCCGATCTTTGTTTCGCCATAAGAAAACCACGATCCGCTCTTTTTGATAATATCGAATTCAACGCCCAGGTCAACCAGTTCGCCCAGCAGCGATATGCCTTCGCCAAAAATGATGTCAAATTCGGCTTTTCGGAAAGGAGGTGCCATCTTGTTCTTTACCACTTTTACCCGTACGTGATTACCGGTCGCATCTTCACCGTCTTTCAACTGAGTGGTGCGGCGGACGTCTACGCGAACAGATGCATAGAATTTCAAAGCATTTCCTCCGGTTGTTGTCTCGGGGTTACCAAACATGACCCCTATCTTCTCACGCAACTGGTTAATAAAAATGCAGCAGGTATTTGTTTTGCTGATATTGGCTGTCAGTTTACGCAAAGCCTGCGACATGAGACGGGCCTGTAGTCCCATTTTGGAATCACCCATTTCTCCCTCTATCTCGGCTTTGGGAGTGAGGGCTGCGACGGAGTCAATGACCACAATATCAATGGCTCCCGAGCGGATCAGATGATCTGTTACTTCCAATGCCTGCTCCCCGTTGTCGGGCTGCGAAATAAGCAGCGTATCTACGTTGACACCCAGCTGACGGGCGTAATTCCTGTCAAACGCATGTTCTGCGTCAATGATAGCGGCTATACCACCCAGTTTCTGGGCTTCCGCAATGGCGTGAATGGCTAAAGTGGTCTTTCCACTCGATTCGGGTCCATAGATCTCAACGACACGACCGCGGGGATATCCGCCTATGCCCAATGCGTAGTCTAACGCAATGGATCCGGACGGAATAACGGAAACGTCCCATTTGGGCTGATCCCCGAGTTTCATGATGGTTCCTTTCCCGAAATCCTTCTCAATCTTGTCCAAGGTAGCCTGGAGCGCTTTCATCTTATCCGGATTCACTCCGGCTCCCTCTTTAACTTCTGCACTTACTTTTGCCATAATATTTCAATTATTGATTAACGAACAAATATACAAAAACGCATACAATTTCTCGTATCTTTGACGCATGAAAGAATGGTTATTGGGAAAAACCCAGGAAGAGCTTACTGCATTGTGTATTGGCATGGGGCTGCCTCGCTTTACCGGGGGGCAAATTGCCCAATGGGTTTATAAAAAGGGAATTACAGAGATAGGCCAGATGACCAATCTCTCCATGACCGCCAGGGAAAAGCTCGGTGAAAAATACCAGGTGGGAGGTCCGGAGCCCCTTACATCGCAGCTTTCATCTGACGGTACCAGAAAGTATTTATTTCCCTCACTTAAGGCCGCAACCACAGGAATAGAAGCGGTAGTTATACCCGATGACGACAGGGCTACTCTTTGTATTTCTTCACAGGCGGGTTGTCAGATGGGTTGCCAATTCTGCATGACGGCCCGGATGGGATTCCGGGGGAATCTGACTGCCGGCGAGATTGCAGGCCAGTTCTTAAGGGTTGAAGAAACCGGAAGTTTGACCAATGTAGTTTACATGGGTATGGGAGAGCCGTTCAATAACTGGCAGGAGGTATCACGGTCGTTGGAAATCTTTACTTCGGACTGGGGATTTGCCTGGAGTCCCAGGCGCATTACTGTTTCTTCGGTAGGGATATTGCCGATGCTCGATACTTTTATGCATACCACACAGGTACATCTGGCTATTAGCCTTCATAATCCGTTCGATGCCGAGAGGACATTACTCATGCCCGTTCAGAAAGCTTATCCCATAAGCCGCGTGGTCAGGCAGCTGAGGCAGTACGATTTTCACGGACAGCGCAGACTTAGTTTTGAATATATAATGTTTGACGGATGGAACGACACCCAACGTCATGCGGCAGCTTTACTGCAATTGCTCAGGGGACTGGAGTGCAGAATAAATCTCATCCGGTTCCATGCCATCCCCGATTTCCCGATGAAACCCTCTCCCGACCCGGTAATAGAAGCGTTTAAAGAAAGACTTAATAATGCCGGACTAATAACGACCGTAAGGGCTTCAAGAGGTATGGACATACTGGCCGCCTGTGGAATGCTGAGCGGCAAACAATTAAACGCACAATGACAGACAGGCAGGTACCCCGGGAAGCCCGTTTGCTCTCTATGATGCAGAGCCAGTGCAGCCGGCAGGAATTATGTCGCAATGATATTCGTCGCAGACTGGAAAAGAGGGGCGCTGAACCGGCAGTAATCGAAAGGATTATTGGACAGTTATGTGAAGACCGTTTTCTGGATGAAGAACGGTATGCGGGAGCTTATATCAGAGATAAAATCCGGTTTCAGGGCTGGGGGCCCGCCAAAGTATCCGGAATGCTCAGAATCAAGGGAATACCGGATGATGTTATTCAGGAGGCTCTGTCCGTGACCGATCAAACGCTGTTCGAAGAAAACCTTAAAGATGCGCTGCTCAGGAAAAATAAAACAATCAAAGAGGCTGATTCCCGGAAGCGCTACGCAAAACTCGTCCGGTTCGGTCTGGGAAAAGGTTATGGTTATCTGCAAATAGCCAGGTGTTTGACTCTTTTAAAAATATTCATGCCGGAATGAATTATTTTTTGCTGAATAGAAATTCTTGTTATCTTTGTGTTTCATAAAAGAGGCCATTTAATTTATTAACTTAAATATTTTTGTTATGTTTATCACTCTTTCAACAATCGTTTCCGCTTGGTTGGAATCAATTATTACCTATTTTTGGGGAACAAGCGCTTGGGATACTCTCGAAGCATGGTGGCTTACCATTGTAGAAGTGCTTCAGAACATCTTCACATTCAGCTTTAGCGGTCCTACCCCTGTTTAGTATTTTATAAGCACCTGATCAGTGCCTGAATCATGAGGCTGTCTCGTACGAAGGCAGCTTCTTTTGTTTATGGCGGTTCATATAATAGATGATATTCCTTTCACCCTCATCCGGTGCGCCAGACGTTCGGTAGGACTTTCGGTCCGTCCGGACGGAAGTGTACATGTCCGGGCTCCTTTATGGCTACCGGAGCGTACAATATACAAAATGATGAAAGAACGTATTCCATGGATCAGGGCAAGGCGGCAGGCGGCAGGAAAACAGATAATGATTCCGCCGGATGGTCCTGAATTAAAGAAATTAAAAATTGCGGCCCGGGAGCGATTTATGTCTTTGGCTGCACCATGGATTGAAAGATTCGAAATCCGCTATGGAGTGTCTCCTCTCCGGTGGACCCTGAGGGATATGAATTCGAGATGGGGCAGTTGTTCCATGACCACGCGCAGAATCACGCTTAATCTTAAATTATTCCACAAACCCGATGAATGCGTGGAATATGTAATTGTACACGAGTTATGTCACTTATTGTATCCCAATCACGGAAAGAAATTTTATGAACTTTTATCTTCGGAACTGCCCGACTGGAAATTAAAAAAGAAATTGCTGAACAATAAAATTATATAGCCATGTATTCACCCGATAATTATAAAAACCTGTTGCAACGCGGGCAACGGTTGAGGAGGTTTCTTTGACGTTGAAGCCAAAGAAATCCGCCTGGAGAGTCTGAGCCGGGAAATAGAAGCCCCGGGGTTCTGGAATAATCCCAAAACAGCGGAGCAAAGTCTTAAAATACAGGCTTCGCTTAAAGCTTCTGTTGATAAGTATTACCGGATAAAATCAAATCTGGAAGACCTTCAGGTTCTTGCAGACCTTGAGGCGCCACAGGAAGAACTGAATGAGATGTACGACAATGTTGCCCGGCTAATAGAGGACGAAGAGCTTAAAAGTATGCTTAGTGCCGAGGGAGATAACATGGGCGCCCTGTTAAAGATTAATTCGGGCGCCGGTGGTACCGAGAGCAACGATTGGTCGGCCATGCTCATGCGAATGTACATAAGATGGGGGGAGCGGAACGGGTACAAGGTGCGTGTTCATGATATGCTGGACGGAGAGGAAGCCGGAATAAAATCCTGTACCATTGAATTCGAAGGATCGTATGCCTACGGTTATCTTAAAGCAGAAAACGGGGTGCATCGGCTGGTTAGGATATCTCCTTTTAATGCCCAGGGAAAACGGCAGACCACTTTCTCGTCTGTTTTTGTCTATCCGGCTGTTGATGACTCTATTGAAATTGAAATCAATCCTGCCGATCTGGAGTGGGATACATACCGTTCCAGCGGTGCAGGCGGTCAGAATGTCAATAAAGTAGAGACGGGGGTACGGGTACGCCATATTCCAACGGGAATCGTAGTGGAGAACACCGAGACCCGGAGCCAGTTCGATAACCGTCAGAATGCCTTACGCATTTTGAAATCTCATCTTTATGAACTGGAGCTTGAAAAACGCAGAGAAAAAGAAGCCGAGCTGGAAGGTCAGAAAAAGAAAATTGAGTGGGGCTCCCAGATCCGGTCCTATACATTACATCCTTACAAAATGGTCAAAGATCACCGCACAGGGTATGAAATGACCGATACCCAGGCTGTTTTGGACGGAGACATTAACGGATTTATCCATACATTCCTTCTTGGAGGGTCCGCCGATGGCGCTTAAGGTGTATAAAGCTTCTGCCGGTACGGGAAAAACGTACAGACTGGCGCTCACCTACCTTAAATTATTGCTGGGTGATGCCCGCTCTTTCGATCCCAATGCGTTTTCACGTATCCTGGCGGTAACATTCACCAATAAAGCGACCGAAGAAATGAAAACCAGGATCCTCGAAACGCTCAGGGCTCTTGCACTGGGCCGGGCCATTCCAATGGCAGATGATCTTGTAAGTGAAACCGGCCTGTCTGTTGAAACAATAACCGAACGTGCACAGATTATTCACGAGCGAATCCTGCACCGGTATGCTTTTTTTTCTGTGTCTACGCTCGATGCATTTTTCCAACGTATACTGCATGCTTTTGAGCTCGAAGCCGGGCTGTCGCCCGGTTATTCAGTGGATCTGGACACACCCCTGCTGATTGAGAAAACTGCCGCTCAGGTTACCGATGAAGTCCTTGAAGATGAATCGTTGCGTGATTGGCTGAGCCGTTTGATCCGCGAAAAAGTCAACAGCTCGGAAAAATGGGACGTTAACAAAATATTGCAGGATGTAGGTTATGAAGTCGTAAGGGAATCTTTCCGTTCTTTTGGTAGTTCTTTTGCCGATAAATTATCGGATAAATCTTTTTTAAAACAATTTTTAGACGATCTGCAAAATATCACGGGTTCTTTCAGAAAAACGATGGCCTCGTATGGAGAACAGGCTCTTACGATCATTCATAAACATGGCTTCACGCCCGATGATTTTCCTTATAAAACATCTTCTTTTGCGCAGTATTTCAAGAAAATATCTCAACCTTCTCCGGCTGCAGATTTGTACATACCCGGATCCCGTGTGCTGGACGCTCGCGACGGGGTTGATAATATGTGGAAAGGGAAGTCCTCTCCTCCGGGAATAGATCGTCTGCAGGATGAATTAATGCCTGTTCTCATAGCATGTACCGGTCATTTTCAGGATCATTTTCCTGCCTATGCGACAGCTGTTTCTGTACTCGAACAACTGCCCAAAATGGGTCTTCTTGCTGATGTAAGCCGCACTATGAGACGCATTCAGGCGGAAGAGAACAAACTGAATATAGGAGATTCAACCTATCTGCTCAGCCAATTGGTAGGTGACGGCAATGCTCCCTTCATATACGAAAAAATGGGGGCGTTCTTCTCTTCATTCCTGCTGGATGAATTTCAGGATACATCTTATTTACAGTGGAAAAATATCCGTCCTTTGCTTTTGGAAGGTCTTGCACAGGGAGACGACTCCCTGATAGTGGGAGATGTAAAGCAATCTATTTACCGCTGGAGAAACAGCGACTGGAGGATATTGGGAGAAGAGGTCGTCCGGGATTCTGCCCTTCAGATCCAGGGCATTGAGTGTAATACATTACGTATAAACTGGAGAAGCCGCACTGCAATTGTAGGTTTTGTCAATATACTTATAGACGGGCTCAGGGAATCCCTGACCGGGGAGATTAAAAAGAGGCTCTTGGAGTATACTGCGCTTGACCAAACGCAGAAAGAGTACCTCCAAACGTTATTGGAAAGGGCTTATGAATCGCACCGGGAGGATTGTTCGCCGGCAACGTCAGATCTTAGTCCCGGCTATGTCCGGACTGAGTCTTTCTATGATAACGATCAGGAATCATCCTACCAGCAGTCGCTTGACGCCCTGCAGAAGTTGCTGGCTTCCCTGCAGGACAGGGGCTATTCTTTACAGGATATCATCCTGCTTGTAAGAACAAAAAAAGACGGACAAATCCTGATGGATCATTTTTTGAGGTATAGACGGGAAAATCCGGGAGATACGCATTGTTACGACTTTATTTCTGCTGATTCCCTGCGTCTGGACGCATCACCCTATGTTCGTCTGAGCGTTGCCCTGCTTAGAAAAGCACTCTATCCCGGTGACGACTGCAATACAGAGGTGGTACGTCAGCTGGAACGACAGCTCGGCGGCGCAAAAGTGTCTGACGATGAAGCCTTTACCCGGACAATGCGCACCATGCCTGTTTCAGATGCTTTTGAGGCCATTGTGCGCCGGATGGGCTGGATGGAATGTATTCAGGCACTCCCTTATCTGCAGGAATTACACGATGTGTTACTGGCTTTTTCAGACAAAGAGAGTGGTGGCTTGTATGCATTCCTAAGATGGTGGGAAAACAAGGGTCACGATACCATGCTGACCTCTGAATTTCCTGGTGCTGCCATCCGAATACTTACCATTCACAAAGCCAAGGGACTTGAGGCTCCGGTCGTAATCGTTCCATTCTGTAACTGGAAGCTCGACACCCGTGCAGGTAACTATATTTTGTGGGCGGGCACAGAACAGGCTCCATTCAATCGGTTGGAAAAACTCCCTGTAACATACAAAGACAATTTATTGCAAACGTATTTTGCCGGTGACTATTTTACGGAATATGCCCAGCGTCTGCTCGATGCGCTCAATATGCTATATGTGGCCATTACCAGACCCGCCGATGAATTGTATCTGTTCCTGGTGCAACAGAAAAAATCGACAAAAGAGATAGCGGGCCATATAGAAGATGTGCTGGGAGATCGGCGTGAATTCGGGGAACCGCTGTCCGCTAAGGATATTAGACAACGGCATAATAATAAATCATCCCTGACTGCGAACAACGTTTACAGCTTAAAGGTATATCCTTCTGGTGATTTCAACGAGTCGCTCAAGCTGGCCTACAGGGAGGATGAATTTGATTTTTCCCAAGACAGCTCCATGCGCCAGTGGGGTATTATTCTGCATAAGGCTTTATCGCGTATGACAGTGCAGGAAGATGCTCCGCGTGTGCTGGAAGAACTTGTCGCAGAAGGCGAACTCTCCGGCAACGTACAGACGGTGCAACAATATGCTGAGGCTATTGCCCGGGCTTTATCCAATTCTCCGGCCCGGGAATGGTTTGACGGATCGTGGACGGTGAGGAATGAAATAGCGATTCTCGGACCAAAGGGACAATTACGTCCAGACCGAATACTTGAAAAAAATGGGCGGATGGTGGTAATCGATTATAAATTCGGGAAACCCCATCCATCACATCAACGCCAGATCAATTCGTACGTTGCCGCTCTGCGGCGAATGGGCTTTCAGGATGTACAAGGGCATCTGTGGTATATTACCCTTTAGCCTGCAATATGTTACCTGCCAGAACACCGGTATGTTGTCCCTCAGATATGGTATGTACCCCGTTTACCCAAACATGATGAATTCCACGGGCAAACCGGTGGGGCTGATCAAAGGTCGCCGTGTCAATGATTGTGTCCGGGTCGAAAACGACCAGATCGGCTGCGTACCCGGGTATCAAAAGGCCTCTGTTTTTAAGTCCGAGACGGGACGCCGGAAGGGACGTTATCTTTCGAACAGCCTGTGAGAGATCCATCATTTTTTCTTCCCGGCAATATTTCCCGAGGAAACGCGGAAACGTCCCGTAGGATCTGGGATGTGGTATGGTGGCAGACAAAGGCCCCCGGGGGGAGTAGACGCTTCCGTCCGAAGCCGGCATACCCAGGGGATGAGATAAAAACATTTTAACATTGTCTTCGGACATGGCAAAGGCAATAATATCGGTCCGCAAACGCTCTTCTACCAACAAATTACGGATAAATTCCCATAGGGAAACGCCTTTGACGGAGGCACACTGCTCCAGAGTCTTTCCCATACAGGTTTCTTTATTGGAAGGGAGTACGCAGGCGGAAATGATCACATTGCCCGGACCGCCCAGTCTCTCAATACGCGAATTAGCATATTTTCCCAACTCTGTGGCTTTGGCCGGGTCAGTCAGACGGGCTATTACGTCGTCGGCGGATCCTTGTCTTTCAGACAGGGGCAGGAAACTGGAAAGGCCCGTTGAGAAAGCAATATAGGGATATCTGTCAAAAGCCACATCCAGGCCATCCCTTTGTGCCTGCTCAATTATCCCGAGCATGGCCGGCCCTTTATGCCAGTTGGCGGGATTTTGTGCTTTCAGGTGAGATATCTGCAGCCGCACTCCGGCCTGTTTTGCCATATCAACGGTCTCGGTAATGGCTTCTTCCACACGATCGTCTTCGTTTCTCATATGGATGGCAAACAATCCGTCATGTACCGCAACCACCTTCAAAAGTTCTACCAGTTCCCGGTTACTCGCATACGCTCCCGGAGCATACTCCAGCCCGCATGAAAGCCCTATGCTTCCCATTGATAGCTGACGGTCCAGCAGCCGTTTCATATCCCGAATCTGTTCATCGGTAGCCGGAGCAGCCCAATTGCCTATTACTGCCGAACGCAGTGAGCCCTGACCGGTAAATGAACAATAATTAATACCTGTTTTGCTTTTGTTAAGCGCTCCAAAGAATTGATCTGCATTTTCATACGGTCCTGCCGGAAATGGTGAATCACCGCAATTGCCGCCTGCCTCGGTTGTGATGCCCTGGAAAATGCGACTGTCTCCCTGCGGACAGGTCAGCAGGTTGGTATCTGTATGAGAATGAAGGTCAATAAAACCGGGACTTACGGCAAGCCCGTGGACATCTATGAGCCTGTCTGCACTGTCGCCCAAAGATCCAAGAGCGCTAATCCTGCCATCCCGGATTCCGATGTCGGCTGTAAAAGGTTGAGTTCCTTCTCCGGAATAGACCAGTCCGTTCCTGATAATTGTATCGAAGCGTTGTGAAATATATAATATAGAAGATCTTCCGGCGAGTGTGCCGGAGGTTCCAAGCATTAGGCCTGATCCCAACAGGGCTCCCCTGCGGAGAAATTCTCTACGGGAAATACTGGATTTCATTACGGGGCAAAATGTTTTTAGTGGAAAATGTTTTGACTTCGTTTGCTTCTGAATAAAACAATAAAGCCTGGATCCCGGGGTTTTCGGACAGGTATTGCATGCTTTTATCCATACCCATGGTCAGAAAAGCATTACTGAGCACAGAAGCGGTAAGGCAATCGTCCATAATCACAAGAGCACAAAGTAACCGGTCGTCAAAAGGATAACCTGTCCGGGGATCAATAACATCCCGGAGTAATTTTTTTGTAGGATCTTTGTAATTAAAAAAATTACCCGATACAGACAAGGCTTTATCTGTAAGGTAGATGACATCTTGAGAGGCGTTGTCAATAATAATTCGCCAGGGAGTCCCGGACGGGTTAACCCCTCTGCAGACGGCCTCTTTTCCAATTTCTATCAGGAAGTTTTCTATCTGGAATTCGTTTAGCATTTTACTCATCATATCTGCTGCGTATCCCTTGGCGACCGGATTCAGATTAAGCTGAGCTCTCGGATCTGATTTGCTTATTCTGTCCCCAATGACACATATATTGTCCAGCCCGGAATAATGTAATATTTCTTCAACATCCTGCGCCGTAACCTTGTCTGCATTGCCCATATTGTTTCCCCAGAGTTTTCGTAAAGGATCTATGGTGATATTTAACGGACTGCCTGTCTTTTGGGCGTATTCAACGGCCGTGTTCAAAACGGTAAGAAACATGGAATCCACTGTAAAATTACGATTATTGTTCACGGCGTTGATTGCAGACCTGGTGTTATAAAGCGACATGGATTCGTCAATTTTTTTGGCCAGCCTTTCAGCAGAACGGCGGATATCCGCTTCGAATGTCCAGGGGACCACTTCGGGTGCCTGGTAAACGATCTGGTAAGAATAGCCGAGTACAATGCCTTTAACGGTTTTGTATTTTCCCGAGATGCTGCAGCTTACCAAAACAGTAAGAAAAGATACGGTAATGATGAAAAACAGAAGGTATTTTTTCATGGTTTTTTTATTGTCTGATTACTGAGGCAGCTATATTATCGGTAACAAAAGTTTCAAAAGATCCGTTGTGGTCATAAATCAGGAATGCTCCCAGCTCGGGATGCAACGAAAGGAATGTCTTACTCTTTTCTAATCCCATAACCATAAGAGCAGTGGCATATGCATCGGCCGTCATACAATCACTGGCAATTACCGTCACGCTTAAAAGGGAATGTTGTACAGGGAATCCGGTTACCGGGTCAATTATATGGGCATATTTTTTCCCATTCTCCATATAATAATTTCTGTAATTGCCCGAGGTGGCCAGTCCTTTTCCCGAAGTCAGAGTAAGCACTGTCTGCAGATCCTTTCCCGGGGAATTGTTTCCGTCAACGGGACTGTCTATGCCAATCCGCCAGGATTGGCCCTGGGGATTTACCCCTTTGCAAACGATCTCGCCTCCGATTTCAACAAGATAATCAGGGATACCCAGCGAATCGAGCCTGTGTCCGGCCAGATCGCTGGTAAATCCTTTGGCTATGGCGTTCATGCTCAAAGTTGCCTTAGGATGGGTTTTGGAAATGACCCCATCTTTCAGATTAAACAGGTGCATCCCGGTCTGTTTTTTTATTTCTTCTATCTGTGCCTGTGTTACCGGGATTCTGTCATGTTCTCCAAAACCCCACGCATCAAAAAGAGGACCGGCGGAAATATCAAAAGCACCGCCCGTCAAAAGATTAATTTCGACAGATCTCCTGAATACAATGTTGAACAGACTGTCTGTGTTTACGGTAAGATTATTGTTTAGTCTGCTGATTAAGGAATGATTATTGTATATCGACAATGAGTTGTTCACCTGATCAAAACAACCGTCCAGGGCCGTTTGAACAGTTTGAGTAAAAGACGGGGAGGCTCCTTCCGGCATTTTGAAAGTGACAGCATAAGTGGTTCCCAAAGCGAATCCGTTTATCCGTCCGTATTCACTGTGGGGACTACAATACGAAAAAAGCAGGACAATTCCGGCAAATACACAAAAAATCGGTTTTGTTCTCATCAATACAAAGCTACAAATTTTTGCCTACATTTGCAGATCATTACAGGATATGAATAAGAAAAGCCTTCTACCGTACCTTTTTATTTTCGGTCTTTTTTTGCTTGTCTTTGCCGGATGCAAAGATGACGATGAGGATGACACACTTTACATGTCGGGCACGCTGAGTTTTAATCTGCCCAACTATGCCTTTCCCGGAGACTCGTTCCTTGTCGAGGCTTCGGGCATTACTGCTCCTCAGGGCGACTCGGTGGTATATACGTTCAAAGGTGAATATTTTACTCCCGATTCTGTTGTCGCAAAATCCTTTCAGGTTAAAGTTCCTGAAACTACAGGTTCTTACAGTATGACCCTCCTGGCTACGGCAGAAGGATACAGCAGTTCTTCCAACACACGTACTTTAAAAGTCATTCCAGAAGAGTTTCTTGCTATGGTTCAGGGTTTTGACGTGCCGGACGATTCCATTGCCGATCCCCGCGACAATAAAATTTATTATTACAGATCCTATGGAAACCTGGACTGGTTTGTGCAGAATCTGGACTGGAGGGGTGCCGGAATAACCTATTCCAACGAAGAAGCCCTCGGATATATGACTGGCAGTCTTTACACGTGGAACCAGGCACTTACCGGAGAAGACGCACCGTCATCCATTCCTGCTCCCGTATATGGTTTAGGCCAGGGACCACGCGGCGTATGCCCTCCCGGATGGCACGTACCTACGCCTGAAGACTGGGCTGATCTGGCTTCTGCCGTCTCGGGAACACATAAGGTGTTTCTTGACCCCTGGAGCGGATTGGCAGAAGGGTTCAGCCTGGATGCCACAGTGAACGGAAACAAAATCTGGAAATATCATCCCGACAATGAAAAAACAAATACTACCGGATGGAATGCCCTGCCAGCAGGATATGCTTCCATGTCCGGTACGGATTTCGAAGGCTTTGGCCAAACTGCTTTCTGGTGGAGCACAGGGGCCGACGGCAGTCAGGGGTATTATCGTTTCATTCATTATGCCATAAATCGGTTTTCGTATGCAAGTACAGATAAATCGGCCGTTTACGCTTCTGTAAGATGTGTCCGTACAACCGGGGTTGGCCCTCAAACAAACGAATAGATGGCTGCTTTTTTATCATCTCAGGAAAGAAAACAAATTGTGAGTGCCATTACTCAGGCCGAGCTTAATACCTCGGGAGAAATACGTGTTCATGTGGAAACGTACTGTCCTTCGTCTTCCATCGAAAGGGCAATTTTTGTATTCAACCAGCTTAAGATGTACAAAACGAAAGAACGTAATTCGGTGCTGATCTATTTTGCCACTGAGTCCAAGAAGTTTGCCGTTATAGGCGATACAGGCATCAATGCTGTGGTGCCTGAAGATTTCTGGGAATCTATAAAGGAGACCATGCGTGTTTCCTTTATGGACGGATATTTTGTTGAGGGCATATGTAAGGGGGTTAAAGAAATAGGGCAAAAACTAAAGGCTTTTTTCCCTATTAGTAAAGAAGATGTGAACGAATTATCCAACGAAATATCTATTGGAGAATGAAAAAAAGCCGGTTAACAACAGTCTTCATATTATTACTGAGCGTTTTTTATTCACTGCAGGCCCAGGTTCCTGAACGCCCGGCGGTACAAAAACTTGTTAATGATTTTAGCGGACTGCTCACACTGGAGCAGCAGAATGAACTTGAGGCAGAACTGGTTGATTTTGATAATTCCACGTCAAATCAAGTATGCGTTGTGACAGTTCCGGATCTGCAGGGAGCAGATATAAATATGTCTGCTTACGAGATTCTTTCCGGCTGGGGTGTGGGATCTTCGGCCAATAATAACGGCGTTGTTTTGCTGGTGGAGCATACAATAGGCCGACAAGGGGGCAGGGTGGCCATTTCTGTAGGTTACGGCCTGGAGGGCGTTCTGACCGATGCACTCTCAAAAAGGATTATTACCAATGAGATACTTCCTAATTTCAGACAGGATCTTTACTATGAAGGCATACTGGCCGGTGTTCGGTCAATCAAGGCGGTTGCTATTGGAGAATACAATACGGAACGCACCGGAGCAGATGATTCTCCGGTTGGTTTGATAGGTGTTCTTACAATACTGTTCCTTTTTGTATTTGTAGTGATTATTGTGCTCATTGCCAATCAGCGAAAAGGGCCCACAAATATGGGCGGAAGTAACCGGAAAGGACCCAGTGTGCTCGAACTTATTCTTTTAGCTAATCTCTTGGGCGGTGGCCGGAGCAGAGGAGGCTTCGGGGGAGGATTCGGTAGCGGCGGATTTGGCGGTGGCGGTGGTTTTGGCGGATTTGGTGGTGGTCTTGGCGGCGGAGGGGGTGCCTCCGGCAGCTGGTAAAGTACCGAATGCGGCTACAATTTTCTTAACCAGGGAATGTCTTATAATATCTCCCTGATCGAATTGGACGAGAGCAATTCCCTTTATCTTTCCCAGTAATTCTATACAACATTGCAACCCGCTGTCGGTTTTCCGGGGAAGATCAATCTGTGTGGTGTCTCCGGTAACAATAAATTTGGCATCGGCGCCCATTCGGGTAAGGAACATTTTGAGTTGCGAAAGACTCGTGTTCTGTGCTTCGTCCAGGATTACGCAGGCATTATCCAACGTCCGGCCCCTCATATAAGCCAGAGGCGCTATTTGTACAACACCTTCCTCCATAAATAATTCAAGTTTTTTTGCAGGGATCATGTCCCTCAGAGCATCGTAAAGAGGTTGCAGGTAAGGATCCAGTTTCTCTTTCATATCTCCCGGCAAAAAACCCAATTGTTCACCTGCCTCAACGGCCGGTCGGGTGAGGATAATGCGTTTGATCTCTTTATTTTTCAGGGCTCTTACTGCAAGGGCAATTGCGGTATATGTTTTCCCTGTGCCAGCGGGACCTTCGGCAAATATCAGGTCATTTTTTTCGTAGGCACAAACAAGCTTTTCCTGGTTTTTGGTACGGGCTTTAATCAACCGTCCGTTATTACCGTAAACTAGGACATCGTCAATGTCTTCCTCAGTGGACATGGGTGAGTTTATGACTCCTTCCAGAACAGAACGAATGCTCTCTTCCGACAGGTGCTGTTTTCGCTCGTATATGTTAACAAGACAATCCAGTTTCTCCTCAAAGCGGGCTATATGCTTCGGCGGCCCCTGGACTTTTATCTGCTCTCCCCGTGCGACGATCTTTAATTGGGGGAAAGCTTTTGTGATAAGTGGAAGAAACGGGTTGTTGCGTCCATACAGGGCAGAAGGATGGATGGTCTCCAAAATAAAGGTTTTCTCGTTCATTTAGCGGATATCTTTTACGCTCCTTACAATCCGGAGCATTTTTTTTCATAAAGTTGCGCAGTGAATCAATAGTTGCTGCAATAAGTGAAACTTCCTGTTGGTTTTTAATAAGGTTCCTGTAAAGACGGGGATCCGAAACGGGTAATACATGATATCTTTTTCCCGTTTTACCGGCAGGACGCCATGTCCATACCCATTCATGAAATGGTTGCACAATTTGAACCCTGCCATTTTTCCGGACAAGATCAAAACCCAGCAGCATGCCGGCTCTGGACATGGGCCCCGGTTGATTCGAAATGAAATTTCCCAGTGAATAAGCTGTAAGGAACTCTATGTTACCGTTGTGATCATAGGTGATATCAACACCTTGTGGAACATGGGGGTGTGATCCTATTACAGCTCCGGTTCCCTGTTTTTTTAGCCATAAAGCCAGACGTTTTTGTTCTGCTCCGGGTTTCATGCTGTATTCAACCCCCCAGTGAAGGCAGCATACAATGAAATCGGCTCCGGCTTGCTGCACTTCACGGATATCACATGCGATAGCTGTTGTATCAAGTATGTTCAGGCAAATATCTTTTGGTATGCGGTGTCCGTTGGTGCCGTATGTATAATTGAGCAGACCCAAACGTATTCCGTTGTGTTCCAGGAGCAGCCACTTATTGCTTGTCCCGCAGTGATCTACGCCAATGGAATCGTATAAAGCAACAGATCGCTTAACTCCCCGGGGCCCTCTGTCCAGGATATGGTTGTTGGCCGTAAGAAAAACATTTATCCCTGCATCACGGGCAGCTATTGCCAATTCATTGGGTGAACAGAAAAGGGGATATCCCGAATATGGTGCTCCGGCAAAGGTGGTTTCCATATTTATTATCACAAGATGGGCTCGATGAAAGTGATCGCTTATATAAGAAAAACACGTATCATAAGCATATGCTCCGTCACTTTGTACGGCGGCTTTGAGTTGCGGACTGTGCTGCATAAGATCTCCGGCAAATAACACACTCATGTGTCCGGCGGGTTGCGTAAAACATAATGCCGGATTCATTAACGTGAATGACAACAATATAAGCTTGATTATATTCATTCTCAAATGCCGGTGCAAGGTACGAGTTTTTTTATTGTTAGCTGTTTTTCATGTATATTTGCGGTGATTATTCATCTAAAACTTATCACTCATGAAGAAATTTTGCCCTTTGCTGATTGGACTCCTGCTGCTCGGAAGTTTGAATTCCTGTGACTGGATCCGTTCCAGGCTGGGAATGCCTACGTCTGATGAGTTGAAATTGAGACAATCGCTTATGCTTCGCGATTCGCTCGATAAAGTGGCCCGTGCGCGGGAAGATTCCATTTTGGAGCAGACCCGCCTCGACTCGCTGGAACGGATTGTTGATCAAAATAAAACTAAACGCTATCATGTTGTGATGGGCAGTTTTATAATGGACAACAATGCACAAAGAATGATGAAAACGCTTACAACATATGGTTTTACACCTCAAAAAATTGAGTTCGCGAACGGCTATGCAGTGATTTCTGCGTTTCAGACCGACGATCTCTCCCAGGCGTGCAAGCGTATGAATGAATTATTTGATCTGGATATTACTCCACACGATATCTGGATCTATGATATTAACCAAAATCTTCACAAATAATTATTATGAAAACCACTGCATTTACCCGGTTCCATATTGAATTGGGCGCAAAAATGGCACCCTTTGCCGGTTATAATATGCCCATTGAATACAAGGGTATCAACACAGAACACATCCAGGTCCGTGAAAAGGTGGGTGTTTTTGATGTAAGCCATATGGGAGAGATCTGGGTAAAAGGACCGAATGCCCTTGCCTTTGTTCAGTATACCACTTCTAACGATGCCGCGTTACTTACTCCGGGCAAGGTTCAGTATTCCTGCTTCCCTAACGGAGAAGGTGGTATTGTGGATGATTTGCTTGTATATTGTATAGATTCCCGGACTTATCTTTTGGTTGTTAATGCGGCCAATGTACAAAAAGACTGGGACCACCTATGCCGTTTTGCTCCCATGTTTAACCTTACTCCCGGCAAAGAACTCTACAATGCTTCCGATGAGATTTGCCAGTTAGCCATTCAGGGGCCTAAAGCGCTTGAAATAATGCAGAAGATATGTGACACTGCTGTTACGGATATGGAATACTATACTTTCAAAAAATGCACGGTTGCCGGCATACCGGAAGCTATCTTCTCCACCACGGGTTATACCGGAGCCGGAGGGTGTGAGGTATACGTAGCCAACGAAGACGGACCTAAATTGTGGAAAGCTGTATTTGAGGCCGGTGCAGAATATGATATTATGCCTATAGGACTTGGTGCCCGTGATACGCTGCGTTTGGAAATGGGCTTCTGTTTATACGGGAACGATATTGACGATTCCACTTCGCCTGTTGAGGCCGGACTTGGATGGATCACTAAATTTTCCGATGCCAAGGGAGATTTTCTTGACAAAAACCTTCTTCTGGATCAGAAAACAAACGGCGTTTCCCGTAAGTTGGTGGGATTTAAAATGATAGACAAGGGCGTGCCGCGTCACGGCTATGAGGTTCTTACCAAGGACGGCAGAGTGATAGGTCATGTGACTTCGGGAACTATGTCGCCTATGTTAAAGATTGGCATAGGAATGGCATATGTAGAAACGGCATATGCCAAACCCGGCACCGAAGTATTCATCGGGGTGCGTGACCGCTTATTGAAAGCCGGAGTGGTTCGTCCTCCGTTTTATAAAGTATAATGAAACAACTGATCGTATTCTTTTGTCTGATCCTGAGTTTTGCCCGCGTGCAGGCTCAGGATTCTTTTGAAAAGTCATTGCAGAAACATATTTCCGTTCTGACTGCGCCGCGAATGCAGGGAAGAGCCACCGGTACCAGGGGAGAAGCCCTTGCTGCTGAATACATTTCCGCTCAATTCAGCGAAGCCGGATTGGAGCTTTTGTATCCCAAAGGATACCAGGATTTTTCTATTGCAGATCCGGTTACCGGCGATACACTTTATTCCCGGAACATTGTGGCCGTGGTTCAGGGATACGACCCAAAACTACGTGAAGAATATATTGTAGTGGGAGCTCATTACGATCATCTGGGAAGCTATACAATGAAGGTTAACGGGCGTGATTCGCTCTGCATTTATTCCGGAGCCGATGCCAATGCTTCCGGAACAGCAGCCCTGCTTGAACTGGCAAAGGCTGCCCAGGGACGGTCCTTCATGTATAAACGGAGTATTATTTTCGTGGCCTTTGGTGCAGGTGAAAAGGGGGCAATGGGTTCGTGGTATTTTGCCAACCGGGCTTTTCCGGTTTCTTCGGTGCGAATGATGTTGAACCTGGACCGTATGGGGCGCCGTACCTTTGACAACTCCCCAATGGTTTTCACCGGGGTGCCCCACTATGAATCAGAAAGACTTTTGCGTCAGGTGGCAATGCAGCCCTATATGCCTCCTGTAACTGTGTTCGGGACGGACTACTTTGCCTCGGATCATCAGGCTTTTATAGATAAAGGAATTCCGGTGTGTCTTTTCACAACAGGCCTCCATCCGCATCAGCAGACCTTGCGTGATACGCCCGAAATGATGGATTTTTCCCAAATGGATGCGTTCTGTCAGTATATCTCGGCCTTTATTATGGAAGCGGCGAATGCGCCGGAAGATCTTTTCCGGTTTGAAAAGGCTCCTGCACCCGCCGGAACGGGAGGTGATAATCCCGTATTTGCATATTCGGAAGTGGATGTTCAGCCCAGGTTTTTGAATGCCGACATCCAGTCTTTTGTGGATAAATGGATCTACAAATATCTTGAATATCCCCGTGAGGCAGTAAAAGAGGGAATCAGGGGCAGGGTAATGGTCTCTTTCGTTGTAGAAGCAGACGGACAGATTACGCAAGTGGAAGTTACGCGTTCTGTGCATCCCCTGCTCGACAACGAGGCTATACGCGTGATATCTGCCTCGCCCAAATGGAAACCGGGCGAAAAATCGGGAAAAAAAGTAAGGGTGAAGATTGTGGTTCCTGTTTATTTTGAACTAACCAGAAACCGGTAATTAACTTTTCAATACCTCAAAACCGGCTCCGTACACTCCAGTTACGCTTCCAACGGACATAAATGCGTTACGGTCAATCTCTTTTACGATCTTTGCCAGGGCATTTGATTCAGTTCTGCGCAGTATGACCATGAGGACTTTGTGTTCTGACTTGGTGTACCAGCCTTCAGACGTGATAACGGTCACTCCCCGGTGCATTTCCAGGGTGATCCGGTCAGCTATTTCCGCATAATGCTCCGAGAAAATAAAATACTGGACAGAACGTTTTGCGCCTGAGAGGATCAGGTCTACTGAATAACTCGACAAGCCGATAATAAGGTACCCATAAAGTACGACCGCCAGTTTGAGACCAACGGTAGGCTCGTCCGAAAAAAAGTATGACGCGCCTATGATCACCAGGTCGCACCATAACATAATGCGTCCGGGAGATATGTTCCTGTATTTATTAACTATCTGAGCGACAATGTCGGTTCCTCCTGTGCTGCCACCCTGGGCAATTACAATACCTACTCCTGTCCCGGATATAACTGCCCCAATGAGAGCCGAAATAAGTTTCCCGTTATCAAGAGACATGGCTTGAATCAGGTCTTCGGGAAGGAATCCGGGAATCAGCTGAAATGCAAGCGAGGAGAACACCACGCCATATATGGTTTTGACTCCGAACCGCCAACCAATTGTTTTCAGACCAATAAGTATAAGAACAGTATTGATCCCAAAATAAGTAATACTGATAGGAAGACCCGTGGAATAAAAGATAAGGGTGGCAATACCGGTTACGCCACCTCCAACCAGCTGGTTGGGGATCAAAAAAGTGTTCCAGGCCAGGACATATATGAGCAGTCCAATGGTAATAAAGGTATACTCTTTAACGACCGAGAATTTTTTTGATGAAAAAAAAGTTTTCATACGACAATATTTACAATTTTTCCCGGAACAATGATTATTTTCTTAACCTTACCTTCGCCGGTAAATTTAATGGTACGTTCGTCTTTTACTATTTCGGCTTCTATTTCTTCTTTTGTAAGATCTAAAGGCATTTCTTTTTTGAAACGTAGTTTTCCGTTAAATGAAACAGGGTATTCGAACATATTCTCAATAGTGCAGGCCGGCTCGTATTCAGGAAACGATGCATCGGCAACTGAAGGTTCGTTACCCAGCAAAGACCATAATTCTTCTGCAATATGCGGGGCAAAAGGAGAAATGAGGATGACCAGCGGCTCCAGGATCCGGCGTTTGTTACACTTAAGATCCGAAAGTTCGTTAATGGCTATCATGAAAGCACTTACCGAGGTATTATATGAGAAATGTTCAATATCGTCCTGTACTTTACCAATCAGTTTGTGTAAGATCTTCATTTCCTCCGGAACAGGAGCTTCGGGAGAAACGCTCCAGCTGCCTTCCCTGTTTGTGAAAAGCCTCCAGAATTTACGCAGGAAACGATGAACTCCGTCAATTCCGTTGGTGTCCCAGGGTTTGGACTGCTCCAGCGGGCCCAGGAACATTTCATACATACGCAGGGTGTCGGCACCGTAATTGGAGCAGATAGTATCGGGATTTACTACGTTGAACATAGATTTGCTCATTTTCTCAATGGCCCAGCCGCAGATGTATTCTCCATTCTCAAGGATAAATTCGGCGTTCCTGTATTCCGGGGTCCATAGCCGGAAAGCTTCAAGGTCCAGCTTGTCGTTCGAGACGATATTCACATCTACGTGGATTTGTGTGGTGTCGTATTGGTCTTTCAGCCCGTAAGATACAAACGTGTTGGAATTCTTAATCCGGTATACAAAATTCGACCGGCCCTGGATCATGCCCTGGTTGACCAGCTTCCTGAAAGGCTCGTCTTTGCATACGTACCCCAGGTCGAACAGGAATTTATTCCAGAATCTTGAATAGATTAAGTGTCCCGTGGCGTGTTCTGTGCCTCCGATATAGAGATCCACATCCTGCCAGTACTCGTTGGCTTCTTTGGAAACAAGCTGACGGTCGTTATGAGGGTCCATATAGCGCAGGTAATAGGCCGAACTGCCTGCAAATCCGGGCATAGTGCTTTTTTCGAGCGGGTATCCTCCGTAGGTCCAGTTCCTGGCATGAGCCAGGGGTGGTTCTCCGTTCCTGGTGGGCTGAAAAGAATCAATGTGCGGTAACCTGAGCGGTAGTTCGCTTTCGGGCATTGGCTGGGCTATCCCTTCCCGGTAATAGATAGGGAAGGGTTCGCCCCAATAACGTTGGCGGGAGAAGATGGCATCGCGCAGACGATAGTTCACTTTTCGTTTGCCGAGTTTTCTCCGCTCTACTTCCCGTATGGCGGCAGGAATGGCTTCCGCTACCGTCATCCCGTTCAAAAAACCGGAATTGCACATGATACCTTCCTTTGCATCGAAACTTTCCCCGCTGATGTCACATCCTTCAATAAGGGGAATCACCGGCAAATTGAAATGATGGGCAAAAACGTAGTCCCGGCTGTCGTGTGCAGGTACGGCCATTATGGCACCGGTCCCGTATCCTGCCAGTACGTATTCACTTATCCACACGGGAATTTTTTCTTCTGTGAACGGGTTAACGGCATACGATCCGCTGAATACTCCGGTTACTTTTTGGTCGGCAATCCGTTCTCGTTCTGTTTTGGTTCTTACATAGGCCACGTATTCTTCAACCTCTTTTTTTTGTTCGCCGGTTGTTAGTTTTTCTACCCAATCACTCTCGGGTGCAAGGACCATAAAAGTAACCCCGTAGACAGTATCGGCGCGGGTAGTGAAAATGGTCATTGTATATGTTTTGTCTCCGTTACTTACCTGGAAATCCATCTCGGCACCTTCTGATCTTCCAATCCAGTTGCGTTGCATATCTTTGAGCGAATCGGACCATTCCAGCGTGTCCAGGCCGCACAGCAGCCTTTCGGCATAAGCCGAGACACGGAGTTGCCACTGGCGCATCTTTTTCTGTGCCACAGGATGTCCTCCCCGGATAGAAACCCCGTCTTTTACCTCGTCATTGGCCAGGACGGTTCCAAGTGCTTCACACCAGTTCACGGATGTTTCTCCCAGGTAAGCAATGCGGTATTCCATAAGGATGCCGGCTTTCTTTTCTTCAGGAAAAGCATTCCATTCGGCGGCAGAGAAAGCAGGCGGATTGCCGCAGGCGGCTTGTACATGGCCGTTGCCCTGCCTTGAAAAAGTAAGGATAAGGTCTTCAATGGGTTCCGCCTTGTCGGTACGGATATTGTACCAATGGTGAAACATTTTCAGGAAGGCCCATTGGGTCCAGGCATAGTAAGATGGTTCGCAGGTACGTACCTCCCGGTCCCAGTCGTAGGAAAAACCTATTTTGTCCAGCTGTTCACGGTAGCGGCGTATATTGTTTTCAGTTGTAATTTCTGGTGCCTGTCCGGTCTGTATGGCGTATTGTTCGGCCGGAAGACCAAAGGCATCGTAACCCATAGGATGAAGTACGTTAAAGCCTTTCAACCGTTTGTACCGCGAATAAATATCGCTGGCAATATAGCCCAGCGGATGTCCCACGTGCAGGCCTGCCCCGGAAGGATAGGGGAACATATCCAGAACGTAGAACTTTGGTTTGGAAGTATGGATGTCTACTTTGTACGTTTTGTTTTCTGCCCAGTATGCCTGCCATTTCCGTTCAATGGCTGCGAAATTATATTCCATGTGTGCCTTAGATTTTAACAGGCCACAAAGGTAATAAAAACAAGTAGGGAGAAAAATGTGTGAAACGTAAAAAGTTCAGGATATCCATTTTTTACGGATTCTTTTATCATAATTGAAAGTCAGCTGAATATCCTTTTAAAAAAAAGAAGACAATTATTTTTTTCCGTTTCTTTTCCTGTTGAAAGCAGTTCTGTAAGATATCAATGGTAAATTTGGTTAATCAGAAATTCACCACCATGATGTCATACTACTTAGACCTGGCAGGAAGTTTTGTTTATATGTCTTCCGCCGTACTATTGGCTGCAAAATTAAAAATCAAGTCAGCCATGCATTATGCCGCTGCGCCGTCGACCAGAGCTCTTATGTTTTCTTTCCTGATGTTGGCGATGTATTTAATTTTACGGATAATTTTATATGATCTCAGTCCGGTTTTTCTTTACACTTATATGACGCATGATAATCTACTCAAGATCGCCCTGACATGCCTGCCCATGTATTGTATTGCCAGCGCCCCTTTACCGGCCTGTGGAAAAAACATACCTGTAAGGAAATACTTCTTGTGGGTTTTTGTTTTAAGCTCTGTGATCACAGTAGGATTCTCTTTACTTTTCGGCCGTATTCTTGTTCCTTCCCACGTGCTGTTAAGACTTTGGAATACGTTGTGTTTTTCTGTCGTATCAATGGGCTTCCTTTTTCTTTTTAATGTTATCAGGGAGGGAGGGAAAAGGATGATAACGATTTATTGCCAGAGCGCTTCGTTCAGATGGACCCTGTTCATTTCCTGGTTTTCTGCTACATTTGCTTTTTTGCTGGTGCTGTTTGACGTCCATCTGGCTGCCAGAATTTTTTCTGTTCTTAGTTTAGGTCTCTATCTGATTTTTCTTTATACGATACTCTTTAGAGAATCTGATGTTATATACAGCAGGCCCGGGCCTGAAGAGACTTTTTCACCAAAGGGAGGCGCCTGGCTGGCCCTGGAAGAAGCCAAGAACCAAATGGAACGTATGTATGAGGAAATTTACAGGAAGCTTTGCCTTTATATGGATACGGAGAAAGCTTATAGGGACAACGGTATAACACGCAGTCAGGTAGCTTCAGCTATAGGAACTAATACCAGCTACCTGTCTCGTTCGCTGAATGAAAAAGGCGGCATGAATTTCAAGCAGTTCATTAATCTTTACAGGGTACAGCATGCTCAGCAATACTATAAGGAAAACCCCGGGGTGAAACTTATTGATCTTTGTGTGGAATCCGGTTTTAAATCCATTACCGCCATTAACCTGGCTTTTCATCTGAATCTGGGAATGACGCCCGGGGAATGGTGCCGTCTGTATACACTCAATAAATCTGGCCAAGACTCTGAGAAATCCATACAGGCACTTTTGCCACAGTACCCCACTATCCGCAAGCAAACCAAAGAGTTACATAAAACAACCAAGTAATGAATGCATTAGATAAATTATTCAGCTGGATTTACCGGCAATCGGAGGGATGGATGCTTATGGAACCTAACCTGTTCAGGAAAATTAACGATCCTTATCCCGAGAGCCCGGGAGAAATTGTTATAAAGGTGAGTAATCTCATGGATAAGAAAAAATATTACAAAGATCCGGATATTACTATAGAAAAGCTTTGCACGTTCATTCATATCAACCGGTCTTATCTTTCACGGGCCATCCACAAGGTATACGGTATTAATTTTTGCGAATGGGTTAACCTGTACCGAATTGAAGAAGCAAAGATACTGATGAGAAAAGAAAAAGGAAATACGCTTGATCTGGAAGACCTGGCCGTACAATGCGGTTTCAATTCCGTTCGTTCATTTACCAGGGTATTCAGTGCCAAAGAGAATATGACACCGAGACAGTTCTTCAAGTCTGAAAGGTGGAAACGAACTAGACAAAAAATTTGTGGATAGTCTGTAGCGCGGATGGCAGCGAAAAGACGACAACCCGGTCGTAAGGTTTAATTTCCGTATCGCCGCGAACGATAATGCTGCTGTTCCCCCTGGTGATACCTCCAATAATGGCGTCTTTGGGAAATCCCAGATCCCTTACTTTTTTAAGCGTTGCGAGGCTTCTTGGTTTAGCTATAAATTCAAGAACCTCGGCATCGGACCCGTTAAGGCATTTCATTGAGGGGACGTCTCCGGTCATCGTAAAACGGAAGATACGGCTTGCGGTAATGAGTTTTTTGTTAATTGTGGCATCGACACCAACGCTTTCGGCCAGTTTTATGTAATCCAGGTTTTCAACCTGGGCTATGGTTTTCTTTACTCCCACACGCTTGGCCGCCATACAGGAAAGAATATTTGCCTCGGCGCTCGATGTAACCGCAACGAATGCATCCATATGAGGCAGGTTCTCTTCCATGAGCAGGTCTGTATTGCGGGCGTCACCGTTAATAATCAGAGAACGGGGCAGAGATTCGGTCAGTTCCTGACAACGTTTGTGATCAAGTTCCACCACACAGACTTTTTCTATCCGGTTTTCCATGCTGTGAGCCACCATTTCACCCACTCTGCCACCTCCCATAATCATCAGGTTTTTTACCACTACGTTGTCTTTTCCGGTCAGAACCATGGCAGCATGGGCGGCTTCTCTTTTGGTTATGATAAATACCAGATCCTGTAATTTAAATACAGTATCTCTTCTCGGGATTAGGGTATTGCCTTCCCGGGCAATGGCAACAGCCCTGTAAGGCAAATCCCCTCCATTCTCCTCGGAAACCTGCAGCAGACTCTTGTCTACAATAGATGAACCTTCCAGCAGTTTGAGCACGATCAGTTGCAATCTTCCACCGGAAAAGTCCATAAACTCAGAAGTGCCGGATTGCTTGAGCAGGTCGAGTATTTCATGCGATGCTATGCGTTCGGGATAGAACAACAAGTCAATGCCGAGCTCTGTGAAAATAACCCGGTTCTCATTTTTAAGGTATTCGTTGTTGTTGATACGCGCCGTTACACGTTTAGCCCCCATTTGCTTGGCTAAAAGTGCGCTGACAATATTCACGTCCTGCGCATCGGCCGGACTTACGGCAATAAACAGGTCGCATCTGCCAATGCCGGCTCTTTCAAGCGTGGCAACAGAAGTAGGAATCCCGGAAATAGGAACTACATCTGAAGTTTCCGCAATCTGATTAAGTCTAACTTCGTCCCGGTCAATAATGGTTATCTGGTGATTTTCGCCTGATAACATTTTGGCAAGGTGAAACCCGACTTCACCGGCACCTGCAATTATGATATTCATTGATTAGTATTAGTATTCGTCTTCATTGAAGAAGAAGTCTTCTTTACTTGGATAGTCCGGCCAGATATCTTCTATACTGTCATAGATCTCTCCGTCATCTTCCAGGTCAGACAAATTTTCAATTACTTCAAGTGGAGCTCCTGAGCGTGTTGCGTAGTCAATCAATTCCTCCTTGGTTGCAGGCCAGGGAGCATCTTCTAATTTAGAAGCCAGTTCAAGTGTCCAATACATTGATGCATAAATTTTTAAAAATGTGTGCAAAGTTATAAAAAAAAGTCTTCTTTACTACCTGTAATCGTACACATATATCGTGCAAGTACAAATAGATAATCGGAAAGACGATTCAGATATATTATAACTTCGGGGGAAACAATATCTGTGCCAAGAGCCGCAACCAACCGTTCGGTCTCTCTGCATACGGTGCGCGCCACATGGGTGAAAGCCGAGACGGAGGGGCTGCCGGGAAGAATAAATGATTTAAAAGCAGGAATATGAAGCTGGATTTCGTCGATAGATGCTTCCAGGTGGGCGGTGGCTTCAGCCAAAGTGGTGGCCCATTTTGGGTCAGAGACTTCAGTGGCAAGCACGCAGGCAATAGTCATGAGCCGGGATTGAATGAATATAAGAGGTTCATTGAGCCAGGAAAGATCCGTACACTCCGGGAGAGCCAGGTAACTTCTCACAACACCTATCCACGAAATAAGCTCGTCTGCCTTTCCGTATGCCGCAATGCGGGGGTGTGTCTTGGAAACCCGTGTACCTCCCGCCAGCGAAGTTGTGCCGTCATCTCCTTTCCGGGTGTATACTCTACTCATTTCTTTTCAAGAACCGGACGGGGGTTTATTTCGTCGCTTTCAACGAGTCCGTCGCGCAAGCGAACAATCCGCCGTGCGTAACGTGATATGTCTTCTTCGTGGGTTACTACAATAATTGTATTTCCTTTTGCGTATACTTCTTCGAAAAGAGACATGATATCCACAGACGTTTTGGTGTCGAGGTTTCCTGTAGGTTCGTCAGCCAGGATAATGGACGGGTTGTTAACCATTGCGCGGGCGACGGCAACACGTTGTTTCTGGCCTCCGGACAGTTCATTGGGTTTGTGTTCCATACGATCCCCAAGGTCTACGTTCATGAGGGCGTTTTTTGCCTCTTCTTCTCTTTTTGCCTTGGGTATTCCTGCATATATCAGCGGCAGGGCCACATTGTTCAGGGCATCGTAACGCGGAAGAAGGTTGAACGACTGGAATACAAAGCCGATTTCCTTGTTTCTAACTTCTGCCAGCTGATCATCACGCATCTTGCTAACATCGGTATCGTTTAGAATATAAGTTCCGCTGGTGGGTGTGTCCAGACATCCCAGCAGGTTCATAAGGGTAGATTTTCCGGATCCTGAGGGCCCCATAATGGCCACGTATTCATTTTTATAAATGGTCAGGTCTACACCGTTTAGAGCGCGTACTTCCTGATTTCCTACCTGGTAGATTTTTTTGATACCTTTGATTTTGATAATAGCTTCTTTTTCCATGAGTGCGAATGTACGAAATAAATGCTTTGACTACGCTGCAGCCCTAAAGTTTAAGGATATCAGGCATACTCGTTTTTTTTCGTACTTTTGTCGCAAATTTCATTCCAACCGTTATGTCATACAGAAAGGAAGATAAATACTCTGCGGATGTTACCGGTCAACTGGCCGAACACTACAAGGCCATACTCCATTTGATTGGAGAAGATCCGGAACGGGAAGGGCTCTTAAAAACTCCCGTGCGTGTTGCCAAAGCAATGCAGTTCCTGACAAAGGGATATCTTGAAGATCCCGCTGCCATATTAAATTCAGCCCGTTTTAAAGAAGAATACCAGCAGATAGTCCTTGTTAAGGATATTGAAGTGTATTCCCTGTGTGAACATCATATGCTGCCGTTTTATGGGAAAGCCCATGTAGGTTATATTCCCAACGGGTACATTACAGGCGTGAGTAAAATTGTCCGCGTGGTTGAAACATTTGCCCGTCGCCTGCAGATACAGGAGCGTCTGACCGTACAGATAAGGGATTGTATCCAGCAAACGTTAAATCCGTTGGGAGTTGCCGTGATTATTGAAGCTGAGCATATGTGTATGCAAATAAGAGGTGTCGAGAAGCAACATTCAAAGATGGTGACATCCGCTTTTACCGGCGCTTTTCTTAAAGATATGCGTACCCGTGAAGAGTTTATGCATCTTGTTGATTAAGACCGAGTTCTTTGGCTCGTTCTTGCATTAATGCAAATGCCTGGCTGAAATTATTGCCTATTCGTCCGTCAAGGATAGCCTCTTTAATATAGTCCTTTATCAGACCGACTTCTTTGCAGGGCTTAAGTCCGAACGTGCTCATGATCAACTCACCCGAGACAGGGGGCTGAAAATTGCGGATAGCGTCTTTTTCTTCCACTTCTACCAGTTTCTGCCTGACCCGTTCGAAATTATCCATATGCTTGCGGACCGTTGCTTCATTTTTAGAAGTAATGTCGGCCCTGCATAAAAGCATTAGATCGTCAATATCGTCTCCGGCATCGAAAAGCAGCCTGCGTACGCCGGAATCGCTTACCTCGTTTACCAGGGCAATGGGTCTGAGATGAAGCATTACCATTTTCCGGACATACCGCATTTCTTCTGTTAAAGGAAGTTTAAGTTGCCGGAAAATGGGCAGGATCATTTTGCTTCCCAAAAACTCGTGTCCGTGGAAAGTCCATCCCGCCTGGGGCTGATATTGTTTGCTGGCCGGTTTACCAATATCGTGCAGCAGCGCGGCCCAACGGAGCCATATATTGTTGCTTTGTGCGGCTACGTTGTCAAGAACTTTCAAAGTATGACTGAAATTTTCTTTGTGGCCTTTTCCTTCCATTGTCTCAACCCCTTTAAGATGAGCAAGCTGCGGCAATATGATTTTAAGCAATCCCGATCTCTCAAGCAATACAAAACCGATTGAGGGTTTTTCAGCCGCCATGATCTTTTGCAATTCGTCTGTAATCCTCTCCTGGGAAACGATACTTATCCGTCCAGCATTGTGTTTAATGGATTCAAAGGAATTTTTTTCAATGGAAAATCCGAGTTGTGTTGCAAAACGAATAGCCCTGATCATTCGCAGCGGATCGTCGCTGTAAGTGACATCGGGGTCAAGCGGAGTGCGAATGATTCTGTCCTGAAGGTCCTGCATCCCGTTGAAAGGATCGATGACATTTCCATAATCATTTTGCTGCAGGCTGAATGCCATGGCATTGATAGTAAAATCCCGCCGCTTCTGGTCGTCTTCAATAGATCCGTCCTCAACAACCGGCTTACGCGAGTCCAATCGGTAGGATTCTTTACGGGCTCCCACAAATTCAACTTCAAGCCCCCTGTACCTGAGCATGGCAGTTCCAAAATTTTTGAAAACGGTAGTTTTCAGGCCTAATTCCTGTGCCACCGCATCGGCCAGCTCAATTCCACTGCCCTCTGCCACTATGTCTATATCTGTGCATGGACGGCCAAGAAAGAAATCCCGCACATATCCTCCTATTACAAAAGCACGAACTCCCAAAATAGCGGCTTGTCGGGCAACTATGCCGAAAATTTTAAATCTCAGGGGCGCTTTCATTCCGCAAAAGTACTATAAAAGCTGTTCGAAAGATGGTATTTCATTAAGAAATTCGTAAGCCTGACTGTTTATATTGAATTTGCAGAAGTATGTCTGACGGTTGTTTCCAATCAACAGGTATGGTGCCAGAAGTACGGTATTGTAGCGTTTTAACTGATCAAGCGCACTGGGTCCCAAAGCCACCTGCGGGGCTTTGAATTCAGCCAGAATCAGCGGCTCAGCGTGGCGGTCGTGAAGCACCAGGTCTGCCCTGAAGGACCTCCCGTTCAATTCAATGGGGTATTCACAGGCCATCAGGTGCAGCGGAGCTCCGCAAACCAGGTGAAGGTGACGGATCATATTCTGGCGTACTTCTTCTTCGGGTGTGCGTACAATCCATTTCTTCCTTACAAGGCAATAGATGAGATTTGGGTCGTTCATTAGATCCCAAAGATAACAAATTGACAGAAAACAGGTTTTTTATTATATTTACGCAAATAACATTACTATGGACAGAGAACAATTCAAAAACAATGCGAAGAAAAGCATTGACGACATTTTTGCCAGAATTGACCGTCTTGAAGCAGAAAAAGACAAAACGGCCGGCAAGATAAAAACTGAGTATGAAGAAAGAATTGCAGAACTGAAAGCAAAAAAAGATGAACTGAAGGCCCGGTATGATAAGCTAATGGACGCCACTGAAGAAAACTGGGATGAGATAAAAGGCGCTTTTCAATCTGCCAGCGAATCTTTTAAAGAGGGTTTTTCCAAAATCGGATCGCTCTTTAAAGATTAGTCGGGTGGATTGCTTAATTTTGCTGCATGGCCGTAAAAACAACAACAAAAGACACCTTTTCTGCATATAAGCGTATATTATCTGATCTGCAGTCCGGAGATTATAAACCTTGTTATCTGTTGATGGGCGAGGAATCTTTCTATGTAGACAAGCTCAGTTCCTATATTGCCGAACATACCCTGCCCGAAGACCAGAAAGCTTTTAATCAGCTTATTCTCTATGGGAATGCAGTGACTGCGGCCCAGGTAATTGACAATGCCAGAAGGTATCCCATGATGGCAGACCGTCAGGTGGTTATTGTGCGTGAGGCTCAGCAAATGAAAGGCCTTGAATTGTTCATCCATTATTTTAAGGCAGTCAATCCATCTACGGTGCTTGTGCTCTGTTTTATGGGTAAATCCGTTGACAAGAGGAGCGCCTTTTGGAATGCAGCACAAAAAGTATGTGAAGTGTTAGATTCCAATCCCCTGAGAGATTACGAAGTGGCTAACTGGATAACCGGTTACCTCGGGGAAATGAAATATAAAATAGAACCTCAGGCTGCCGGAATGATGGCTGACTTCCTGGGAACCGATCTTCAGCGCATTGCCATGGAACTGGATAAGTTGTTCCTTCTTATGCCCCAGGGAACCGATACCGTAACCACAGAAACCGTGGAACGGTCAGTAGGGGTGAACAGAGATTACAGTCCGTTTACATTATTCCGGTATCTTTCAGAAAGAAACTTTGCCATGATCCAGCCCATTATTGCCTACTATTCGGACAACGATAAGAAATATCCCCTGGTAATGCTTATAAGTCTCATGTATACCCATTTTTCCCGTATTCTCAGGTATCATGCCGTGAGTATGGAAAATCCATCCCTTTCTCCGGAAGAAATAGGAAAGAAAATGGGAGGCAATTTTTATTTTTTCAAGGAAATTGCAGCTGCTGCACGTAATTATTCCTTTAAAAGAACGTTATACGTGATTGACCTTTTGGGCCGGTACGATAATTTGTACAAATCGTCTAACCGCGGTGAAGCCACAGACGGAGAACTGTTGACGGAACTGGTCTGCAGGATAGTAGCCTAATCTATATAGACACGGGGCACTCTATAGGCTACTGAGGTCAGGATCTCATAGGGAATAGTCCCAAGTGTTTCTGCCAGGGTAAAAATTGAGGGATTCTCTCCAAAAACGGTCACCATATCACCTTCTTTGACGTCAATGCCGGTTATATCTATCATGCACATATCCATGCATATATTGCCTACTGTCGGAGCCAGGTGCCCGTTAACCATGAACGAGGCGCGTCCTCCGCTCAGGTGACGGTTTACGCCGTCGGCATAGCCGATGGCCAGAGTGGCAATTCTGGCAGGACCCGAGACGATTTTCCCCGCTCTTCCGTAGCCTACGGTCTCACCAGCGTTTACCGTTCTTATCTGAAGTACGGGAGTTCGCAGGAAGGCAGTGGGTTTAAGCCTTGTACGGTCAACGTAGGACATGCCGTACAATCCAATGCCCAGCCGGGCCATGTCGTATGCCGCTTCTTTGGCAAACCTTTCAATCCCCGGTGAATTTAGAATATGACGCAATGGATGGTAGGGCAGTGCTTTCATAATGATTGAGCTTCCTTTTTCGAAGAGGGATATCTGCTGACGGGTAAAATCATCGTGAACAGGATCTCCCGAAGCAACAAAATGAGTAAATACCGATGCAATACGTGCGTACGGAGAGGGCAGTTCGTCTGTTAAGGTGCCAAGTTCGGAAAGTTCGAATCCCAGGCGGTGCATGCCCGTATCGAGCTTGATGTGAACGGGATATTCCTTTATACTCATCTCACGGGCCGTTCTGACAAACCTCAGGAATGATTCCATGGTTGGGATACTTGGCTCCAGATTGTATTCCATGAGCAGCGGAAAATGTTCAACGCCTGCAGATAGAACGATAATGGGTAATTTGACGCCGGCTTTTCTTATTTCCACACCTTCCTGTGGAAACGCCACGGCCAGATAATCAACGCCATTTTTTTCCAGGATCTTTGAAAATTCCCCTGCTCCGTGGCCGTATCCGTAAGCCTTTACCAGTATAAGGAGTTTTTCGGTGGGAGGCAGGCAGGATCTAAAATAGGCAAGATTGTGTTTCAGGTTAGAGATGTTAATCTCCAGATGTGTGTGGTTAAGTTCTTTCATTTTTCACTTTGTTGAAACAATGCCGGCAGAGAGGTTCGTAGGTGTCTTTTTCGCCCAGTTCCACCAGCCGGGTACTGGTGCTGAGTCTGTGGGAGTGTTGTGCGGAATCTCCGCAGCGGACACATATGGCGTGGACTTTTGTGACATGTTCGGCTACGGCCATAAGATTGGGCATGGGCCCAAACGGATTGCCCAGGTAATCCATGTCAAGTCCGGCTACTATTACACGTATTCCATTATCTGCAAGCATCTGGCAGACTCGGATAAGATTCATGTCAAAAAACTGCGCTTCATCTATCCCCACAACCTCTACGTTATTTGCCAGTAATAAGATACTTTCGGCAGAATCGACCGGTGTCGAAAGGATGCTGTTACTATCGTGAGAAACCACCTCCTGGGTGGAATAACGCGTATCAAGCTGGGGTTTGAATATCTCGACCCTTTGGTTGGCAAACTTGGCCCTTTTTAATCTTCTGATCAGCTCTTCGGTTTTTCCGGAGAACATAGATCCGCAGATAACTTCTATCCAGCCGGATCGTTTATGATTTTCCAGAAACATAGTATTCTGTTCTAAAAATTAATATCAATGCGCCCCGTATATACCGTGTTGGCTCCTGTCTGCACAATGGTAACGTCTTTTCCTTCCAGATTCAGACAATGCTCCGCGTTTTCAAGAAATGTATGGGAATGGCCTCCAATAATTAGATCAATATTTCGTGAATTTTCCGCGAGAACCCTGTCGGTTTCCAGCCCCAGGTGGGTAAGACAGATGATCATACGGCAGCCTTTTTTCTTCAGTTTAATGGCCAGTTCTTCTGCCACCTCAACCGGGTCGTGGTAGGTAAGTTTTTCCAAAACGGTCCCCGAGGTATATCCTGTAAGATCCAAAGTCAGGCCTATAACTCCTATCTTAATATCTCCTGCCTTAAAAATAGCATAGGGTTTGACCAGCCGTTTGAGGGGACGATAATGGATATCGTAGTTTGCACATAAAGTCTGGTATTTTGCCCGGGAGAGCCTTTTAACCAGATCTTCCATCCCGTTGTCGAATTCATGGTTCCCCAGTGTGGTTGCATTCAGTCCCATAGTATTCAGCAGCTCCACTTCCATCATACCCCCGAAAAGATTGAAATAGGGAGTCCCCTGATTGTAATCTCCGGCATCGAGATAAAGGACATGATCATTTTCTTCACGCACCTGGCGAATGTAGCCCGATAAGGCCAGCATGCCGCCTGTGCCGGCGTTTCTTCCGGAAGTGAATGCCTCCATCTGGCTGTGCATGTCATTTGTGTGCAGAATGACAAGATCCTGAGCGTTCAATTGGAATGCACAGAAGCAGAACAATACGGTAAGCCGGGGTAGTATAAGTATTTTGTTCATGATTAATGATCTCCTGATGCCTTGTCAACCGTTACCCGTCCGTCTGTTTTAGCGGGAATAGGCTCGCCGTTGCGTGTAAAAACTTCTATATAACGGAGAATAACATCGCGTACGGTAATCCCGGAAAAATTCACTTTCAGATTATCTTTCAGGGCAGAAACCTTGTCTCCTCCCGACAAAAGAAAGTCTATGGTGGCAACCCGGTAGATTTTGTTATCGTCAAGAGGTTTCCCGTTAATAAGCAATTCCGTAACGGAACGATTATTTATTTTTAGAGATACCCCGCCCAGCACTTCAACACGGGTACGGGCAAATGCGTTGAATAATTCACGAACCTGGCTTCCCTTCATGGATATAAGCACCAACGTGTTTTCAAAAGGGAATACAGCATAGATGTCGTACAGACGAACATCGCCTTTGGGCAGGGAAGTGCGGATACCTCCAAAGTTAGTCAGACTAAAATCTACTCCATCTTTTCCGTACCGGGTCCTGGCTACGGCGAGCAATGCATCGGCGGCAAGATTGGATAACGGGCTCTCCGGGGAATACGATCGCATTTCGCTGACCGTATATCCGACCACTTTTCCCATTTGCTTGTGCAGTTCGGGAGAGTATGTGTCCATTATCCGTTGTACGGCAGGCATGGCATAACCCGCAAACACAACGGTATCCATAAGAATACGGCTTGTCTTGATGGACTGGGCCTGCACAGGCAGGGCCCAGTCCATCAACATTACCGTCAAAATGAAAAAATGCAGAGATCGTTTTATCCGTTTTTGTAACGCATCCATTTCCAAAGTTCTTTCCAGGTGATCTTTTTTCCGTACATCAGAATTCCTACGCGATAGATCTTTGCCGAGAAGTGTACCACGGCAATAAATGTGGCAAATAGCAGAACAAGGGATAGAAGCAACTGCCACAGAGGAACACCCCCAAAAGGCAGCCGGGCAAGCATCACCATGGGAGAGGTGAACGGGATCATTGAGGCCCAGACAGACAATGAACTGTCGGGATGCTGGAAAGTGTGCATCATAATAAACAATCCAAGGATCAGCGGAATGGTTATGGGCAGCTGGAATTGCTGTGTATCGGTTTCAGCGTCGGAAACCGATCCGACGGCTGCAAACATAGATGCATACATAAGATAACCGCCAATAAAATACAGGCAGAAACTCAACAGAAATTGTCCCAGACGGATTTGGGATAATGTGCTGGCAATGCCGGTGAATACACCGTCTCCCGAGTCGAACGAAGCAACAAGTGAAGGAATCCCGCCCTGGATCTGTTGTGCAGTATCTGCGTTTGGCAGCATGCCGGTGCCCGCCAATGCCATAACAACCACTACAATGATTCCGGTAAGCAATATCCAGAGAAAGAATTGAAGCAGAGCCACAAGAGCCACACCCACTATCTTGCCCAACATAAGCTCAACAGGTTTTACGGAAGAAATAATTACTTCTACAATCCTGTTTGTTTTCTCTTCAATGACACCGCGGATGACCATGGAACCGTACATGAAAATAAACATATAAATGAGGAAGCTGCTTATATAGGCGATAGCCATATATACTTCCGTTACGGTCTCTTTTTCGTCGCCCTCTTCGGTCCATTTAAGCGATTTTATCTGTATATCGGTAGAAATATCCCTGAGGATCTCTTCCAATTGCGGAATGTTGTAAGAAGCCAGTTTCCTGTTCTCAACCTCTTGTCCTATCTGCTGTGCGATATATCGTTGAACATCCGAATCAATTTGAGCCGTGCTGTACATCCGTACTTCCACAGAATTGTTTTGTGCAGGTTCAATTACGCATACGGCATGCAAACCGCTTTCGGCAAAATGGGTCTTGTAGTATTCCAGATCACCCTCAGTTTTGAATATGAATTCGGTATTGTTGCCGTTCTCAAGCACCTGCTGCGCTATCCCAGTAGGGTCGATCACTTCTATACGTTTTTCGTTGCTATCCTTAAGAGTCGCCATCAGTGTAGGAACGGTAACCAGGGCGGCCATAAGCAGCGGCGTCACAAACGTGGCTACAAGAAAAGATTTCTTGCGAACGCGGATAAGAAATTCCCGGCCAATGATAAGATTTACTTTTTTCAGATTCATATACTATGCCTCCTTATCCGTTACAAGTTTAATAAATATGTCGTGCATCCGGGGTATGATTTCATTCACCCCCACAATGGATAATTCCGGTAACAGGACTTTTATTATATCGTTCGTGCTGAACCCTTCCCTGATGGCCACGGTCATGCTGTAAGAACCGTCTTTTGTCCCATCAGAAACCACCGAGAAAGGAAGATCGGATGTGGACAGGGGAGCATAGGGGGCCGAAGACCTGTAGAGAATTTCAATGTTGTTGTCACCGTGTATGCGCCTGATATCGTGAACTTTACCCGCAACCACCAGCTTTGCTTTGTTGATAAGGGCAATTTCGTCGCACAGTTCCTCTACCGATTCCATATTATGAGTAGACAGTATGACGCTCGTCCCATTGGATTTGAGACGGAGAATTTCGTTGCGTATGAGATCTACGTTAATCGGATCAAATCCGCTAAAAGGTTCGTCAAGAATCAGCAACCTGGGATTATGCATAACGGTTGTGACGAACTGGACTTTCTGGGCCATACCTTTTGACAGTTCAGTAATTTTTTTATTCCACCATGCCTGGATTCCAAACCGCACAAACCAGGATTTCAGGCTGGAAAGAGCAGCTGCCTGAGACATCCCTTTCAAACGGGCCAGATACATTGCCTGATCGCCTATTTTCATTTTTTTGTATAAACCGCGTTCTTCCGGAAGATATCCAATCTTGAATACATCGTTTGCTTCCAGGGGACGGTTATCAAAAAGGACCGATCCGCTGTCAGGCGCAGTAATTTGATTTACTATGCGTAACAGTGTGGTTTTTCCGGCGCCGTTGGGGCCCAGCAACCCAAAGATCTTTCCTTCGGGAACGTCAATACTGACGTTGTCGAGAGCCAGTTGCCCTTCAAAGCGCTTTACTACATTTTGAGTAATTAAAATGCTCATTATTCCGATATATAAATGTTGAGAAATTGCTTCGGGCAAAGATAGTAATTACCGACACACATACAACGCAATTTTTGTCGCCTGGACCTGCGAAAGGATTTTTTCTTTAACAAGAATCTCCAACCGGCAGGAGTCGGCTCCCGCCAGTTCCCGGAAACGAACAATACTTCTGGCCAGGTATTTGCCAATGTATGGGTGGCTCGCAAGATGAATTTCCGGCGCCTTTTGCAGATCTATATATTGTATAAGCGAAGCATCTGCTCTCAGACGATCCCTGAACCCGTTGAACCGCTCACGGTCAATTCCGTCGATTTCCAGCAATTGTTCCGGATGAACATATCCGCCCAGCCTGTCTCTGTACAAAAGTATTTTCCGGGCATAATAGGGCCCGATTCCGTAAAGTTTCAACAAATCCAGGCTGTCGGCCGTATTGAGTTCCAGTCGTTCTTTTGCGATGACGGTTTTTCTTTTTTGTTTCTCCGGCAGCGTGTCTCCGGGATGTAGTACCGTTCGTGTATACGCGACGGCAACAGTCCGCGGCCTTATGTAATCCTGAAAAGCATCTGTAATTTCCCGCGCCGGTGGATCGTGCCGGGGTGTATTCCGGTATGAAACAATCCTGATCACTATGATGATGGCAATAATACTTACCCCTCTGGCATGAATAACATACCTTTCCCTATTCTTCCATTTCATTGTCCTTCCCTCTTCCCTTCACTACGATGACAATTTCTCCTTTTGGTTCATTTTTGCTGTACCAGCCATGCAATTCAGACAGGGTCCCGCGTCTGTTCTCTTCGTGGACCTTGCTCAATTCCCTGGAAACACAAGCCATTCTTCCGGGGCCCATTACTCCTGCCAGCTGTTCCAGCGTTAAAACCAGTCTGTATGGCGATTCATAAATAATAATAGTTCGTGTTTCTGAAGCCAGTATTTCAAGGCGGGTCTTACGTCCTTTCTTTGCCGGCAGAAATCCTTCAAAACAAAACCGGTCAGAAGGTAATCCGCTATTAATGAGTGCAGGTACAAAAGCAGTGGCTCCGGGAAGAGTCTCTACTTCTATACCGCATTCCAGACAGCAACGAATCAGCATAAATCCCGGATCGGAAATACCCGGAGTTCCCGCATCGCTTATCAGGGCAACGTTCAAACCGCCCAGAATCCGATTGGCAACTAATGCGACGTTACGGTGTTCATTGAATTTATGATGAGATTCCATGCGTGTGCCAATTCCGAACTTTTTCATAAGTACACTGCTGGTCCGGGTGTCTTCCGCCAATACCAGATCGACTTCCTTGAGGACCCTCAGCGCACGCAGTGTGATGTCCTCAAGATTTCCCACCGGTGTGGGCACGATATAAAGTTTAGCGCACATGATCCTCCAGTTGGCATAGAAATCTGTGTACAGCAGGTGAAGTAACGTCCCAGTTGGGGAAGTGCGTTCCCAGGTATGATTCCACTTCGCGCATGGAGGTCATGGGCTCCAGGATATCGATGGTATTATTAAAGAGCCCGGCGTCCTGATTAAAAAGGACTTTTGTAAACAGGTATTTGTCGTTGAAAGAAATTCTTTCTTTCAACGGGTTTCTTGAGTTGCTCCTGGCCAGAACCTCTGCTACGGTGGGCCCCGGGTTCATATTCGTAAACAAGTCTCCAATAGTAGGAACCGGTTTGGGTTTTGTAACGTGAACCCGTTCGGGCTCCGGCTTAGCTTCGGGTTCGGGTTCAGGTTCGGGAATGAACTCGGGTTCTGTTTCATCCGGGACAATCAGTTCAAAAGCCGGCTTGTCCTGGTACAGGGCATCTATCCGTTCATTGAGTTGTGCCAGTAGTGCCTTTATTTCCGAATATTCTTTCTGATCCATAGGCCAAATTTACAAAAACTGTGGTTATTGTGGAATAAACCGGTATACTATTTCTCCGCTCTGACGCGGAGGAGCATTCGTAGAAGAAGTAAACCGGCTCTGACGGGCAGCCCGAATGGCGAATTCCTGAAGGCAATGATCCATGGAAGAAAAATCCGCAACTATAAGCGCTTCCACAACCATCCCCTTTCTGTCTACTTCTATGGCAACGGTTACATCGCCTCCTCCAAGGCATTTATAAGCAGGAATGGGCAGGTTCATGGCTTTCCGGCCATCGAGCCTGTACTCCAGAACAGAGGGTCCGGTATAGGCTTCAGTCTGTGTCTTTTTCTGGTCAATCCTGTCGGCCGGGACCATTTCTTCCTCTCCCTGTTGTTCCCGGACGGCTTTTCGGGCGGCATCGAGTCTTTCCTGCAACGACTTTGCCTCATCATACACCTGCTCGGGATTTCGGTTTCTGTCGTCTTTCAGGTGACGCTCCCTTTCCGAAATATCTACAGCAACATTTCTTGACTGTTGCTGGATACCGGCAATCAGGTCTTCGAGTTCGGCGCTCAGTTCTTCGCGCCGTTTTTCTTTCTCTGCCTTTTCTTCTCTTTCTTCCTGTTTAGTGAAATCCAATACAAAAGTTGACTCTTTCTGCACCAGAGAATTGATCTGATAGAGAAGAAAGCCTATCAGCACCAGAAGATGCAAAATAACCGTAAGGTAAATGCCTACTCTTGTCTCCTTCTTCATGCGGAACTTTATTTGGTGAGCAAGGCCTTTTCTATGATGGCCATAAGCATGGTTATGGCTACCGTATTATGGCCTCCCTGAGGCACAATGATATCTGCATAACGTTTGGTAGGTTCTATGAATTGCAGGTGCATGGGTTTTACCGTCTTGTCATACCGCTCCAACACCTTGTTTACCGAACGTCCGCGTTCAATGATATCTCTGGAGATGACTCGTGACAAACGATCATCTGCATCGGCATCTACAAAAATTTTAATATCCATACAGTCACGCAGGGCCGGATCTGAAAAAATAAGGATCCCTTCCAGAATAATGACGTGTGTGGGTTCAATATGTAAAGTTTCCCGGGAACGGGTACAGGTAATGTAGGAGTAAATGGGTTGTTCAATTGCATTTCCAGATTTCAGCATCATAACCTGTTGGACCATAAGCCCCCAGTCAATGGAGTCCGGATGGTCAAAATTCAATTCCTGTCTTTCTTCAAGGGGCAAATGAGAGTTGTCCTTGTAGTAAGAATCCTGGGGAATAACGGTAACCTGATCTGTATGCAGACGTTCAACAATTTTTTGTACGACCGTTGTTTTGCCCGATCCGGTTCCACCGGCAATACCAATTACTAGCATCATTAAAAATCAGCTGATTTAGGGGTTCTTGGAAAAGGAATGACATCGCGTATGTTGGACATGCCTGTTACAAACAACAGGAGGCGTTCAAAGCCAAGCCCAAACCCTGAATGGGGTGCCGTACCAAATCTCCGGGTGTCGAGATACCATTCCAGGGTTGTCTCCGACATTCCAGTTTCTTGAATGCGTGCGGTCAATTTTTCATAATTTTCTTCACGCTGTGAACCGCCTATGATTTCGCCGATCTTTGGGAAAAGCACGTCCATGGCCCTTACAGTCTTGTTATCGGGATTCTGTTTCATATAGAAAGCCTTGATCTCTTTTGGGTAATCGGTAAGGATAACCGGTTTCTTAAAATGCTTCTCCACAAGGTACCTCTCGTGTTCGCTTTGGAGATCGATGCCCCACGATACGGGATACTCGAATTTTTGTCCGCTTTTTAGCAAAATGTCTATACCTTCTGTATAACTGAGCCGGACAAACCGTGTGTCACAGACACTTTCGAGTCTTTGAATTAGCTCCTTGTCAATCATATTGTTCAGGAACTGAAGGTCCGGTGCGCAATTCTCTATGGCGTAGCGGATGAGGTATTTGATGAAATCTTCCGCCAGGTCCATATTGTCTTCTATCTCATAAAAGGCCATTTCAGGTTCAATCATCCAGAATTCAGCCAGATGGCGGGGAGTATTGCTGTTCTCGGCGCGGAAAGTGGGGCCGAACGTGTATACTTCTCCAAGGGCCATGGCACCCAGTTCTCCCTCGAGCTGTCCGCTTACAGTGAGACTGGTCTGTCTGCCAAAGAAATCCTGGGAGTAATCAATGCTTCCGTTTGGGAGTCTGGGCGGATTCTTCAGATCCAGGGTAGTAACCTGAAACATAGCACCGGCCCCTTCACAGTCGGAAGCCGTGATGAGCGGCGTGTGCAGGTAAACGAACCCTTTGTCGTTAAAATATTTATGGATGGCAAAAGCCATAGCGTGACGGATCCTCAGGACGCAACCAAACGTGTTGGTACGGGGTCTCAGATGAGCGATTTCCCTGAGAAACTCCATGCTGTGTCCTTTCTTCTGGAGTGGGTAGGTGTTGGCGTCGGCCGTACCATAAATTTCAATCTCACTGGCCTGGACCTCTACGTCCTGACCGCTACCGACCGAGGGAATAAGCTGCCCGTTTACTCTCAGGCAGGCTCCTGTGGTAACGGGACGCAACTGTTCGTCTGTAAAAACAGACATGTCACATACTATCTGAATATTATAAATAGTGGAACCGTCGTTGAGGGCAATGAAAGTAATGTTCTTGTTGCCGCGTTTGGTACGTACCCAGCCTTTCACTTGAACCCGAACGCCGGGCTGCATTTTTAAAAGGTTATTGATTTTAATGCGAGAAGTAGTCATAGAGGGTTCAATATTAGTATCTGTAATAATCCGGTTTATAAGGGCCACTGACGGGAACTCCAATGTAACTTGCCTGTTTGGGTGTCAAATTGGTTAATTCAACGCCCAGGTAATCCAGATGTAACCGGGCCACTTCTTCGTCTAGTTCTTTTGGAAGCTGATAAACGCCCAGCTTATGGGAATTCTGCCACAGGCTTAGCTGAGCAAGGGCTTGGTTTGTAAATGAATTACTCATAACAAAGGAGGAGTGTCCGGTGGCACAGCCCAGGTTAACAAGGCGTCCTTCTGCCAGCAGCAGGATGGCTTTGCCGTCGGGAAAAATATATTTGTCTACCTGGGGTTTGATATTTACTTTGCTTATTCCGGGGTATGTCTCCAGTTTGTCAACCTGGATCTCGTTGTCAAAATGGCCTATATTGCATACAATAGAATGATCTCTCATTTTTTCCATGTGTTCTATACGCACTACGTCGCAATTTCCGGTAGCAGTAACAAATATCCGCCCTTCTTCCAGGCAGTTTTCAAGTCTGCGGACTTCAAAGCCTTCGATACCTGCCTGCAGGGCACAGATTGGGTCCACCTCGGTAACAATCACGCGGGCACCGTATGAGCGGAGGCTTCTGGCACAACCTTTTCCCACATCGCCATACCCGCATACGACAGCTACCTTGCCTGCTATCATAACATCGGTAGCCCTTTTGATACCGTCTGCAAGCGATTCGTGACATCCGTACAGGTTGTCGAATTTAGATTTGGTAACCGAATCATTTACATTAATGGCTGGAAAAAGCAGCTCGCCCCTGCTGAACATTTGGTACAGGCGGTGCACACCGGTAGTGGTTTCTTCACTGACACCCTTAATTTCTGAAACCATGGCCGTCCACATGCCAGGGTATTCCTTAAGGCTTTTACGCAGTGTGGAGGCAATGACTTTTTCTTCCCGGCTCCCGTTTAGAGAATCGAGGACCGACATGTCTTTTTCGGCGGCAACTCCCTTATGGATAAGTAACGTCGCGTCACCGCCGTCGTCAACGATCAAATGGGGCCCCTGACCATTAGGAAATCTTAATGCCTGCAGGGTACACCACCAATAATCTTCCAGTGTTTCCCCTTTCCAGGCAAAAACGCTTATACCTGCTTTGGCCATAGCTGCAGCTGCGTGGTCCTGGGTGGAAAATATATTACAGGAGGCCCAGCGCACCTCGGCGCCCAGTTCTTTAAGAGTTTCTATAAGAACGGCTGTCTGGACAGTCATATGAAGGCTGCCGGTAATACGGGCTCCTTTCAGTGGCTTGTCTTTTCCGTATTTTGCCCTGATGGCCATTAAACCGGGCATCTCGCGTTCGGCCATCTCAATTTCCTTTCTTCCGAAATCCGCGAGTAGGATATCTTTGACTTTATAATCCATTATTTTTTGTTGCAAAGGTAAGCAAAATTCAAGACGCTTCTCAAATTTGCAGCGCATCCTTAAGGAGTCTGTATCCCGGAGCGCTTATCCTTACCTGGTGCCCGTTCTTCAGGAGAATCAGCTGTTGTTGTCCGTACCGCTCAATGCGGCTTATACTGGATATATTCACAATAAACGAACGGTGAATACGTATAAATTGAAGCGGGGAGAGTTGTTCCTGGATGCTTTTCATGGTCTGTTCTTTCATCCAATGTCCCTCCATGGTATAAAACGATATATAGTCTCCGTCTGCCTGGATGTACAACAACTCATCAATGGGGATTACTTTAATTCCGGTTCCTGTTTTGACGGAAATTCTGTCAATTGAAGAAGATACCGTTTCGGGTGCAGGAAGAATGCGGACGGGTTCCTTAACAGAGGACTTGTTCAGGGCTTCTTTCAGAAGTACGGTTTGCTTCCAGATCATAAAAACGGCAGAGAACAGACAGACAATTAAAGCTCGTACCCATAGCCCCGATACAAAGTGATTATAATAGAAAGAGGGCGTCAGGAAGTAGAAAGCAATGGCCTCGAAGCCTATTACTGCCCCGATGAAAAGAATGCACTGTACGTACCAGGGCATCCCGTATCCCTGCATCCTTTGCAAAAAGATTCCCACCGGTCCGGCACTCAGCAGACAGGCTGCAGCATCGGCAAAAATAGATCTGACGGAAAGTTCCTGAAACCTGCCCAAAATAAAAGTGTATATCAGCGATGTCAGTATGACAACGCCGATATACACCAAAGTCCGGTATTTACTTAACCTCTCCACCGCCGAAAACGCATTCTGCTTCTATAATGAGTCTTTTGTTGTTGTCCTTATTGTTTACCGGGTAGGCACGTTTGTCGTTAAATGCACCAAAAACGGAGTCGGAGCGGATCTCCACATACCAGTCCTCGGGTACGTATATGGTTACTCCTCCAAATACCATGCTGATTTTAAGGTATGTACTGCCTTCATTGAGGTCGGTACGGCGAAGGTCCAGTGACATGCCTCCAAAGACCGTTTCAATGGATCCTCCTTTAAAATACGGATCCAGAAAGACCTGATCCGAGCCGCTAAAAACGTGGCTGATACGAACGTATCCGTTTCCCGAATTATGGTAGCTTGTATATCTGCCGTTCCTGCCATGTTCTTTGTCGAATGTGTTTCCGCATGGTTTACCGGAACGGGCCCTGGCAAAAATGAGAATTCCCACAATGATTAAGGCGACCGGCCAGATAGTATGCCAACCAAGGCCCGAGATCCAGTCGAACCCATAGAATCCTGCAAGGGATGCAATGCGGGGAAGTATAAAGAAAAACCCGATGGCACACAAAATGATCCCCTGTGTGATCTGCCGTTTAGCCAGCGATACCAGACCAATGGCTATAAGAAGCATTTGCCACGATATGATAACATGTCTCCATTCATAAGACATCCATCCGGCATGATAGGCGGTAAATACAAGCCCGATGGTTATTAACATCAGGCCAAAAACGATTCCTCCGGTAGGGAAATGTTGAGGCCTTCTTTCATAATTTTTTTCTGGTTGTTGATCAAGAATTTCCATAATATATAAATTGTTTTGTGAATGATTTCCGGTGCAAAACTAGGCGCCAGATCATCCGCAATCAATAATAAATCGGTGAACACCGGTCAATATCCCGACGAACAAACGGATTAAGGGGTCTAATATGCGACGCCCATGGCCTGGCATATCTTCTTTGGGATCTCGGTGTTATCCATTCTTCCCCCGAAAAGATTGCTGCCGGTTCCTGTGGCATATACCGGAACAGGGATGCCGGTATGGGCCGATGTCGTCCAGCCGATTTTTGCCATAGCGTTCATTTGGCTGACAAGGAGGGCCTCGTCTTTTTTTCCGTTGGCGAACAGCGCATCTTTCGACTGGCTTTGTGGACCCAATTCGTTGAAGAGCATTACATACTCGCTTACCGAGCCCAGCGCCAGTCCTCCGGTTTCATGGTCGGCAGTAACCACAATGAGTGTCTCGTCGGGATGTTTCTGTGCAAAAGCAATGGCCACCTGCACGGCGTCAGCCATATCGAGAACTTCCATCAGCGCCGTTTTCCCGTCATTGGAATGACATGCCCAGTCTATTTTTCCCCCTTCACTCATAAGGAAAAAACCTTTTTCGTTGTCCAAAAACTCAATGGCGGCAGCCACAATCCCGGCCTGCGTGAGATCCCCTTCTTCCCTGTCAATGGCATAAGGAAGGTCTTTCAGGTAGTTCCGGTCTTTATTTTGGAGCAAGATCATTTTTTCGTTCTTATCTTTTAGCTCGTTAAACTCAGCGGCCCCATAGGCAACCGTATAACCGGCCTTTTCTATCAATGTAAAGACAGATTCCTGGTTATCCTGTGCACCGGATGGTTGCAAAAAGCCTCCGCCCCCGAAGAAATCGAATCCCGAAACCGGAAGTTGGACTGCAATGGAATAGTAATCGCTTCTGGCGCCGGCATGCGCATAGAAGGCACCCGGGGTGGCATGGTCGAGCGTAACGGTACTGGTAACGCCCACCTTATAGCCTGCATCCTTTATTTTATAGGTTATGGCAGTAAGGTCCGACGTGTCGGGCCGTACGCCCAGCATACCATTATTGGTCTTCTCGCCTGTAGCCAGGGCAGTTCCGGCCGCAGAAGAACAGGTAATGATATTGCTGGCGCTATAGGTTGTGGCTGTCCCCAGGACCGGAAACTGCGAAAAATTCAGGGGATAATTTCCTATTTTCCCGTCTTGCGCAGCCTGGTATGCTTCTGCCAGGGCAACCTGACCCAGGCCCATGCCGTCACCAATAAAGAAGAAAACATACTTTGCGACAGGTGTTTTTTCCTGACAGCCTGATAAACAGATAAGAAATAATAATATGGATAAAAAACGTCTCATTATAAAAAAATATGATGTAACAAAAGTAAAAAAAAGAGAGCCAATGTCAAGACACGGCTCTCTTTTTTCTTTAGATAAAAAATCAGAATGATGTGTTTTCAACCTTTTTACGTGTCGAATACATGATCTTAAGTGCAGAACAACGGCGAAGCTCTTGCTTTACGTCAGTTACGATACCCATACGGACACTTTCATCTACTTTTAGATTTACTGTCATAAAAGGACGGTCTGCTTCCGACATGGATTCGCGGGCAGCTGCCACAAAGTCACGGATATCTTCCACAGTACTGAAAGAATCGTTCAACTGGATGCGGGCATCGGTTCCGTATTGAGCCTGATAGACCTGAAGAGGAGTTCCTATGTTAATGTAACTGGCCAGGTCCTTACGCTCCAATTTGGCAATTTCGGTGGCCTCAGGTACTTTAACCATAACAACCCGTTCGGTCTGACGGAAACTAACACTGACCATAAAGAAGAACAAAAGCATGAACACTACGTCGGGCAATGAAGCCGTACTGATAGGTTTTAAGCCTTTATCACGTTTGGTTTTGAATTTTGCCATAGTACTTGTCTCCTATCTTCTGGTTTTAGTAACTTCTCTGGGCTCTTGTTCGGAAATGTTCTGAGGAATGGCCTCACGCGCAATTTCCTGTTGAGTTTCGTCCAGCGCAGCGTATTTCTTTCCCCAATGTTGCATGGCGAATTCGTCCCGAACTTCATTGAACGCTTTCATTAATTCGTTTTGCACCTGTATATAGGCTTCATAAGAAGTACCACGGTCATTCTGAAGGGATACAACGGCCCGGGATACCATGTAGGGCCCGAAGCCTTCTATGTTCTTTTCCTTTTTTTCCGGAAGGTTAGGCAGATTCGCAGGGTTGGTGATGAATTCCTTGACTTTGTCTTTTAACATGTAGATCTCCATTGGCTGTCCTCCGGCAAACAAACGGTCACTCCTGTTGATCAGTACCACCATGATATTCCGTTTGTTAATTTGCTCGGCTTCTACTTTTTGATTTTCGTCCGGCATAGGAGGGAGACGGCGTTGAATACCTTTATCCACGTCCATGGAAGTCGTCACCAGAAAGAAAATAAGCAGCAGGAAAGCTATATCTGCCATTGAGCCTGCATTAATTTCCGGTGTTGGTTTTGCCATAATATAATAGTTTTACTGAATTAATTTTTTTTAAGGCCATTAAATACAGAACCGCCAACAATGGATATTAATGCAACTCCAAGAAGGAAGTATGTTACTAAAAGGCCTGTCTCGGTTAATTTCACGGCAGAACCTTCATGAACTGCTCCCGAGGCCAGGACGACCGGAGTTGCAGGGGCAAGAAGATATGCACCTCCAAGGACAACAATAGTCCCGACAAGGATTAAGATGACGGACTTGAAATTAGTCTTGCGTTGCCTGAAGGTCAGTATAGGCAATGCAATGATTAATACAATCGCAAGCGCAAGCATAATATATGCCCAATCAAGAAAGGCATATGTCCAGCCTTCCACGTTATTCCCGCCTATATTGATATAATATAAAACGGTCATAACCAAGCTGACAGCCATGAGGGCAATAAGGGATATTTTCGCTAATTTATTCATTGTTGCGATTTATTTTTCGTATTTTACCAACATATCAATGAGGGCAATAGAGGCATCTTCCATCTGAACGGTGATCTTCTCGATTTTTGACAGCAGGTAGTTGTAAAAAAGCTGGAGGATGATAGCTACAATCAAACCACCAATGGTTGTGATCAAAGCAACTTTAATACCACCGGCAACAACGGTCGGGGAAATATCTCCGGCAGCTTCGATGGCGTCGAATGCAGCAACCATCCCGACAACAGTACCAAGGAATCCCAACATAGGGGCAATGGCAATAAAAAGCTGGATCCAGGAAAGGTTCTTTTCAAGGAATGTCATTTGAACACCTCCATAAGAAGTCACTGATTTTTCTACAGCTTCAAGGCCCTGATCTGCACGGGAAAGTCCCTGATAGAAAATACTGGCCACGGGGCCACGGGTGTTGCGGCATACTTCCATTGCTGCAGGAGCACCTCCGTCTTTCAGTGCTGCGTCAATTTTAGGAAGGAATTTTTCTGTATTGGTCTCTGAAAGTGTTAGATAAAGGATACGCTCAATAGCAAGGGCAAGGCCAAAGATCAAACACAATAGAATGGAGGCCATGAAACCAGGTCCACCTTCAATGAACTTAGTTTTAAGTTGTTGGTGAATAGCCATTTCCACCTGCTCGGTATCACCGGTGGGAGTGGCTGTTTGAGCTGCAGCGTACTGGGCAGAGATGGTGATGAACCCGAGTACTGCCAATAATACGAAAAGTTTTTTCATTTCTGTTGAATAATTAGAGTTAAGAATTTATAAGTTGTTTAACGTTCATAAAGCGGAGAAGGCGGGATTCGAACCCGCGAAACCCTTTTGGAGTTTACGCACTTTCCAGGCGCGCGCCTTAGACCACTCGGCCACCTCTCCTTTGTTACAAAAATCAAAAAAGTAGCGCAAGTTAAAGAAAAAAGTTATAATCCAAACATTTGCTTTAAAATTCGCCGTTAAGAGGTTGTGAAAGAAAATATTTAACTTCTTTGTTTTCTGAATATTGTCCTGTTAATAACATAATTTTGGCAATGGCGGACTCGGTTGTCATGTCGAAACCGCTCAGTACTCCAATCTCTTTGAGGCGGATACCGCAGGCATACGTGTCCATGGCCACGCTCCCGGCAGGGCATTGAGTGATGTTCAGAATGATGATTCCCCTGTCTATGGACGAGGCCAGTATCTCCAGTAACCACGGGGCAGAGGGGGCATTTCCCTGTCCGTAAGTCTCCAGAATGACGGCCCGGAGTCCCGGGGCATTCAATACTGCCTGGATGATCCTTTTTTCTATTCCGGGGAAGATCTTAATAATAGCCACATCGGTCCCCAGTTTTGTATGCACGCGAAGCGGTTTGCCCCATCTTTCCGGGTACCTTATATGTTTCTTATTGTATTTGATATGAATGCCGGCTTCTGCAAGCGGAGGAAAATTGGGAGAGCGGAATGCTCGGAATTCTTCTGCGTTGTACTTAAACGTCCTGTTGCCTCTGAACAGCTCGTCCTGAAAGAAAATGCACACCTCGGGAACCAGGGCATGTCCTTCTCCGTCTACGGCCGCTGCGATCTCTACGGCCGAGATGAAATTCTCTTTTCCGTCGGTCCGGGGAAGTCCTATGGGAAGCTGGCTGCCGGTAAGAATAACGGGCTTCTCCAGATTTTCGAGCATAAAACTGAGCGCCGAGGCGGTATAGCTCATGGTGTCGGTTCCGTGAAGGATGACAAAACCCCTGTATTTGTCGTACTTTTCTTCTATCAATAGGGCCAGCCGTACCCAGAATTCAGGAAAGATATCCGATGAATCTACCACAGGGTCAAAAGAATAGGTGTCCATGCGGTATCCGAATTTTTGTAATTCCGGCACTTCTTCCAGAACATGCTCAAAACGGAACGGAACCAGCTCTCCGGTAACCGGGTGCGCTTTCATGCCTATGGTCCCTCCGGTGTAAATGATGAGTAAGGCAGGTTTATTCATTGCAGGGTTTTAGGTTGAACAAAGATAATGCATTTTGGGTTGTCCGGCTGTCAGTTTCCTCAGGAGATAAACCCTTTATCTCGGCCACTTTGGCCAGAATATACATCAGGTAACTGCTTTCATTGCGGTGCCCGCGAAAAGGCGACGGGGTCAGCCAGGGAGCATCTGTCTCGAGGACGATTTCCGTTAGTGATGTTTTTTGCAGAACATTCACAAGGTGTGAATTTTTGTAGGTGATCACCCCGCCTATACCCATAAGAAAATGGCCGTATCGATTAGCCTCTGTAAATACTTCCGTGCTGCCGGACCAGGCGTGTAATATTCCCCTTAGCCCTGAGGATCTGGTACGTCTGAGCGACTCCAGCAACTCCGGAAAAGCGGAACGACAGTGAATGATTACCGGCAAATCCTTTTCCGAAGCCCAGCTGAGCTGCTCTTCAAACACTTCTACCTGTTCTTTCAGGAATTCCCGGGACCAGTAAGCATCTATCCCGATCTCACCCACCGCAACAGCGCCGGGCAGGGTTTGCCGGGCAAAATCCAATTCTTCGCGGAAATTTTCGTTAACCGAAGTAGGGTGGAGGCCCGAGGCCGAATGACAGAACCCGGAAAAAAAACCGGTACATGCCTGTTGGGCCTGCCAGGTGCTTTGATCAATAGCCGGTAGAATGCAGGCCGAAACGCCTGCGGCATGGGCGCGTGCCACCACCTCTGCCCTGTCGGGGTCAAAAGCCTGGTCGTACAGATGGGTATGGGTGTCTATCATATGGGCAGGATATATTCTTTATTTGGAAGACATCTGATCAGGTCCCTTACTTCCAGCTGGGTAAGCAGCGAAGAAAGCAGGGGGAGCTGGATTTCCAGTCTTCTGAATATTTCATCTATACTTCCGCCGTTCTCTTTGATATCGGCCAGCAGGGTTTTTTCCATCTCAGAAAGGGAGTCAAAGAGGCTTTCCTGTTGAATCCTTCCGGAGCCCGGAATCTCCCAGCCCAGGGCATCGGCAATATCCCGCGCAGAAGTAACCAAAGCGGCTTTATTTGTGCTTATGAGCCGGTTACATCCTTTTGAGCAAGCGTCCGAAGGACGACCGGGTACGGCCAATACATCCCGGGAATAACCGGCCGCGAAATGCGCGGTGATCAAAGCGCCCCCGTTCTCTTTGGATTCCACAACCAGTGTTGCATCGGAGAGGCCGGCAATAATGCGGTTACGTTGCAGAAAGTTGTGCTTGTTACTGACTGTTTTTGACGGGAATTCAGACAATACGGCTCCCCTTGCCGTGATTTCTTTGGCCAGATTGCGGTGTGCCGCCGGATATATTTCATCTACACCGGTAGGCAAAACGGCGACAGTGGGCAATTCGTTATCCAGAGCGCTTTTATGGGCTGTTGCATCAATTCCGTAAGCCAGTCCGCTGACTATAAGAGGATTGAAACCAAGCTGGGCGAGCCCGGCAATAAGATCGGCGCAAAGCGAGCGGCCGTAAGGGGTGGCCGAACGGGTGCCTACTACCGATAACACGGATGAATGGTTCAGGTCCAGGTCTCCCACCACATAAAGAACGACGGGGGCATCGGGACATTCTTTGAGCCTTTGGGGATACTGCTCGTTAAAGACAGTGACCAAACGGATCCGCTTGGAACGGGTCCATTCGTATTCACTGCGTGCCTCGTCCATCAGACCGGGAGATTTCAACTTTTCAGCCATAGCAGAAGAGATACCGCGGTGTCCCGAAAGACCGGATGCGGGCTGCTCAAATACCGCCCTGGCATTTCCATAATAATCGATCAATTGCCTTGCCGTCCCTCCCTGGTAACGCAGACAGAGGTTCAGGGCACAAATAGCCAATTCTTCTTCTGCACAGATCATTCTCCAAATATATGGGAATTGAATCAGATAATCAACAGCGCGTCACCGTAAGCGCCAAAATGATATTTTTCTTTTACGGCTGTATTGTAAGCGTTCATTACCATATCATATCCGCCAAAAGCGGCTACGAACATAAGCATGGTGGACTGAGGCATCTGGAAATTGGTTATGAGCGCATCGGGAATGCAAAAATCATAGGGAGGGAAGATGAACTTGTTGGTCCAACCCTCAAAGGGTTTAATTTCCTTCTTTGTGGTCACCGAAGTTTCAACGGCCCGTAAAACATCTATCCCTGTGGCGAAAATCCTGTTGCCATTAGATTTGGCATTGTTTATCATCTGAGCGGTGCCTTCAGTGATCACTACCGGTTCTGAATCCATTTTATGCTTGGACAAATCTTCTACATCTACAGCGCGAAAATGGCCCATTCCAACGTGAAGTGTAATTTCTGCGGAGGCAACTCCTTTTATCTCCATCCGTTTAAGCAGTTCTTTGCTGAAATGAAGCGCTCCGTCGGGGACGGCAACGGCTCCTTCCACTTTCGCAAAAATAGTCTGATATCGTTCGTTATCAATAGGTTCCACTGTTTTACGGATCCATTTGGGCAGGGGCATTTCTCCAAGCCGGAACAACGTGGCCTTGAAATTTTCATAACTTCCATCGCAGAGAAAACGAAGTGTGCGACCCCGGGACGTCGTATTGTCAATAACCTCGGCCACCAACGCATCGTTTTCACCAAAGTACAACTTATTGCCTATCCTGATCTTTCGGGCAGGATCTACCAGAACATCCCATAACCGCTGGTCTTTGTTTAACTCACGTAAAAGGAATACCTCAATCTCGGCACCTGTCTTTTCTTTATTTCCGTAAAGCCTGGCCGGAAATACTTTTGTGTTATTAAAAACAACAACATCCTTTTCACTCATATAGTTGATGATATCCTTAAAGATCACGTGTTCCAGAGTACCGGTCTTTTTGTTAAGAACCATCATACGCGATTCGTCGCGATTTTTTGAAGGATACGAAGATATCAGGTCAGCCGGAAGATTGAAATTGAATTGCGAAAGCTTCATAAAATGCAGTTAAATAAATGAATAACAGTAAACGATGTTTTATACGTAATAAAATGAAATAAGTTTCAATTAATTAAAAATTTCTTCAAATTTTTCTAACGTTAAGGCATCATTTACATTAAAGGATCCCGACCGGGTTCTTCGCAATGAGGTAAGATGGGCGCCGCTTTCCAGACCAATTCCTATATCTCTGGCCAGCGCCCGGATATAGGTCCCTTTGCTGCATGATATGCGCAGGGAAAAAGAGGGCGGAGTAAAGTCCAGAATTTCCATGTCATATATATTAATAAGAGCCTGCTTTAGCTCGGGGAGTTCCATGCCTTGTCTTGCCAGTTCATAGGCACGCATGCCCGATATGATTTTTGCGGAATAGACCGGAGGCATCTGCATTTGTTCGCCACGAAACTGTATCAGGACCTTGTCAAGCATGTCCCCGGTTATATGCTCCCAGGGATATAGCGCGTCTATCTCTTTTTCCAGATCGAAGGAAGATGTGGTAGCTCCCAGCTGTATGCCTGCAATATACTCCTTAGGCTGAGACTGATAGAATTCAGATTGCTTTGTGGCCGGTCCTACACATACCAGTAACAAGCCTGTTGCCAGTGGGTCAAGGGTGCCGGCATGTCCGACTTTCACTTTCTTTTCCTGCCAGCAACGCTGGAGACGGAATTTAATTTTACGCACCACATCGGCAGAAGTCCATGTAAGGGGTTTGTCTATACATATGACCATACCTTCCGGGGCATTAAACCCGGGTTCTTTTACAAGAGATAAGGGGGTGTTTTTATCAAGAATAAGCATGGAGCGTTTCAATAACTGAAGAGAGGCGCGGCCATATCTTTGGCCGAAAGGATCATTTTTTCCTGAGATAACGGCCACCGGATGTCCAGTGCGGGTGAATCGTAACGGAAAGCGCCTTCGGCCCCGGGGGTATAGGGAACATCCGTTTTATACTGTACCAGTGCCTCCCGGCTTTGAACACAAAATCCATGGGCAAAACCACCGGGAATAAAAAGCTGTTTTTTGTTTACGTGACTCAATTCAATGCAGAAATGCCGTCCGCATGTAGGGGAATCCGGGCGGATGTCAACCGCCACGTCAAATATCCGGCCTTTTACCACACGAATGAGTTTAGACTGGGCATAAGGTTCTTTTTGAAAATGAAGGCCTCTTGTTACGCCAAACCGGGAGAGAGATTCATTCTCCTGTACGAAATCAACAGGCCCAACGTAGGTCTCGAAGGCTTTCCTAATGAAGGTTTCCATAAAATAACCCCTCTGATCTTCAAACACTTTTGGGGTAATGACCCATATGCCTTCTATGTCTGTTTTCTCAAATTGCATGCGCAAAGATACTTTGAAAAAGTAACATATAGTGTTGTACTTCCCATAACAAGGGCCAAAAAAAGGAAAATAAAAGACGTCCCCAGGAATCCGGTTATAAGGGCAAATGCGCCCGAACCGGCCAGAATAAACAGGAAAGACAATTGATTGGAGTACGCCAGCATATGTCCCAGAGCCCGGCCCGGGACTTTTTCTATAATGGCCGAGTCAAAGGGAACTTTGAAAAGACCGCATAGAAATCCCGTAACAAACAGTATCAGTCCAAATACAGGCCCCTTAACAGGATATACAAAAATAAAAAGGAACAGGATGCTGATCCCGGTCCCGGACAGGGTAACAATCCTGTTCCGGTTTCCTTTTTTAGACAAGACACCCGAGATAAAACAACCGATGCCCGTTCCTATTGCGGCAAGAGTAAGTACTATGCCTGTTTGAAAATCAGTCATTTCCAGGTTTCTCCGGCAAAAAACAAGAAGTGTCATCTGCACGATCGCGGCCATGAACCAAAAAACCGACAGGGCCACAATAGTACTGTTCAGGCCGCGGTATTTTCTGGCTTCCCGGATGCTTCCCAGCAGGTATTTTATGGGCCTTACGGTATCTGAATCTTCAACAGTAGGTGATTCGTTGGCTTTGATAAACAGAGATCCGGCAAATCCGAGCCCCGAAACCAAAAGGAACGTCATCCCAAGTTCCCACGAGGAGAGGGTGTCGGCAAAGAATGAAGCAAACATGGTACCGCACAACATTCCCAAGAAGGAAACCATCTCCATGTTCCCTGTTCCAAACGGTACATTTTCCTGTCCGCCTATGTCGCGGATAAGTCCGTATTTAGAAGGGGAAAAAAGACAGCTCTGGGTTCCCATAAACAGGATGCAGGACATCACTATCCAGACATTTTCCAGGATAAACCCCGCTGTGGCAAGGAGCATAATCAGGATCTCCACGAACTTGGCGACCCTTACCACCTGAATTTTTCTGAAAATAACCGCCCAGCGTCCTGCCAGCGGAGAGAGAAGCACATAGGGCAGAACCAGAGATGCGGCTGCAGCAGACACAAGCATTGCTTCGTACTTCAGACCCACCCAGGCGACCGCAATAAAGCAGGCCAGTGTCTTCAGGTAGTTATCGTTCAGTACACCTAAAAAATTGGTCAAAAATAAAGGCCACCAACGGGGTTGATGTGTCATGCTACAGGTGCTTTATGGCATAATGTAACCGTTCCAGTGTTTCTTTTTTTCCAAGGACAGCCATAATATCAGCCATGCCGGGCCCTTTGGGAGCCCCCACAATACACAGGCGCAGGGCATTCATGACGGCTCCCGTTTTCAGTTCTTCTGCCGCGATCCATGTATGGAGCGCTTCTTCAATTTCGTGGATTCCAAAAGGTTCACATCCGGAAAGGACATCATATGCCTTTTGCATAAGAGCCGGTGTTTCTGCTTTCCAGTGTTTAGCCTGCTGTGCCTGATCAAAAAGGTGGGGCGCCTGAAAGAAAAAGAAGGAAAGATCCCAGAATTCATGCACAAAGCAGGCTCTTTCACGGATAAGCGAGACAACTTGAGCGGCTTTTTCCGGAGTCGCATCAATGCCCCTGTTTTTAAGGTCGGATAAATAGTGAACTGCGAGAGACTCGTTGGAGTGCATTCGCAAATATTGTTGATTGAACCATTTAGCTTTTTCGGGATTAAAGCGGGCCCCCGATTTAACAACTCTTTCAATGGAGAAAGCCTCAATAAGTTCCTGCATTGAGAATAATTCCTGTTCGGTCCCGGGGTTCCATCCAAGTAAGGCAATAAGATTGACAAAAGCTTCCGGGAAGTATCCTTCTTCGCGGTATCCTCGTGACTTTTCCCCGGCAGGCCCGGTCCATTCCAGCGGAAAAACGGGAAAACCAAGCCGGTCGCCGTCGCGTTTACTCAATTTACCTTTGCCGTCGGGTTTCAGAAGCAGAGAAAGATGCGCGAATTCGGGCTGCTCTTCCTGCCAGCCGAATGCCTGGTAAAGCAGGTAATGCAGCGGAAGTGAAGGAAGCCATTCTTCACCGCGGATGACATGCGAAATCTCCATAAGCCGGTCGTCCACTATGTTGGCCAGATGATAAGTCGGCAGACCGTCCTGCGCTTTCCAGAGCACCTTGTCGTCCAGTGTCGAGGTGTGGACTTTCATCTCGCCCCGAATCATATCCTGCATATGTACTGTCTCATTTTCCGGAATTCTGAATCGTATAACCCAGTGGTCGTTTTCATTTATTCTGCGCTCTGTTTCCTCTTTGCTCATATGAAGGGAATTGTCCAAAGAGTTCCTTACCTTATAATTATAGGTAAATGTTTCTCCTTTTTCCTCATATTCTTTTCGCAGGAGTTCCAGGCTTTCGGCACTGTCAAAAGCATAGTAGGCATTTCTCTGTTCAATAAGCTGTTCTGCATATTGCCGGTACAGGTGTTTTCGCAGGCTTTGCCGGTAAGGAGCGTGGGGATGTCTTTGCGCAGGTTCTATGGCTACTGTCCCATTGGGAAGGACGCCCTCGTCGGGCACAATGCCGCACCAATTAAGCGCTTCTATAATATAAGCTTCGGCTCCGGGGACAAAACGCTGAGAGTCGGTGTCTTCTATTCTCAGGATAAAATCACCGCCGTGTTGTTTGGCAAAAAGGTAATTGAATAATGCGGTGCGTACACCACCCATATGAAGCGGCCCGGTGGGACTGGGGGCAAAACGCACCCTTACTTTTTCTGTTCGCATATCAGTCTTGTGTTTGATGTATGTATGCATTATCTGGACTCAGTCGTTGCTGTCCGTTCTTCTCTTCTATCTTAACGGGAGACGGTTCATACGTTTCGGGAGTGGAAGTCTGCTGAAATTTCATGTTTTTTCGTTTGAAGGCCGGTATATTTTCCAGTTCCACAATATTCTGTCCCGGATCGAGAATCAGGACGGGTTTGCGTTGTCCCTGACCCGATGTGCCGGTTCTTGCCGGTTGCTGGGGAGGAGCCGTAACAGGTGAATTTGTTGTGAATACACTCCGGCTGTTGGAGATCCTGAATTCTCCGTTATCGGGGAATGATTCATCTCCGGTTGTCCTACGATCTTCTGTATGGGCTGTCTGCGGCATATCCCCAAGGTATACGGACTCTTTGGGCATTCCTTCTCCATCCCTTGAAGATCCGTACACGGCAATGGGGGGGAGCGAATGGATGCTAAATCCGGTAGCGATGACTGTAACCCGTATTTCGTCTTTTAACGCAGGATCACAAATGATTCCTCTCTTAAAATTAGAGACACCTCCCGTGTAATCTGCAATATAACTCATTATCTGGGAGAGCTCCGTCATTGAAAGCGCTTTTTCCTTTCCAGAAGTAATGTTAATAAGCACGTTACGTGCCCGGGTAAGGTCCGCATCGTTTAAGAGAGGCGAGGTAAATGCCATGTCCACGGCTTTGAGCGCCCTGTTCTCTCCGGACCCCGCTCCGGTTCCCATAAGCGCCATGCCGCTGTCTTTCATTACCATTTTTACATCGGCAAAGTCAACGTTCATGAACCCCGGACGGGTAATGATCTCGGATATACCTTTGACGGCTGTGTTTAAAATGTCATCCGTACGCTGGAAGGCTTCAAAAATGGGCAGATCGCCGTATGCGTTATATAGTTTTTCATTATCGATGATGAGCATGGAATCGGCATGTTGCTGCATTTCCTGTATCCCTTCCAGGGCTCTTTTCAGGAACTCTTTGCCTTCGTCCCTGAAAGGGAGCGTGACTACCCCTACCGTGAGCAGTCCCATTTCTCTCGCAATCTTTGCAATCACCGGTGCGGCCCCCGTGCCGGTGCCTCCTCCCATACCCGCGGTGATAAAGACCATTTCTGTGCTTCCTTCAAATAGTCCGCGTATACGTTCTTCGCTTTCGAGGGCGGCCTGACGGGCTACCTCGGGGTTACACCCCGCACCCCGTCCCCTGGTAAGCACATTGCCCAGCTGCAATTTGTCCGGTACAGGGCTCATATCCAGTGCCTGTGAATCTGTGTTGCATATAACAAAGTCCACATCGGTCAGCCCGGAGCGATACATATGACTCACGGCGTTGCCACCTCCTCCGCCCACACCAATCACTTTTATGATGGACCTGTTATTTTCCCAATTGGTAGGTATCAATTCCTTTTCTTCCATTAATATTATGCCTCGTTATCTTGTTCTGTAAAATACTTTCCTATATTGGTAAAAATGTTACCAATGCCTCCGGAACTTTCCGTCTTTTCCTTTTTCACTTTAGGAGCTTTTTCTATCTTATTCTGTTTGGCGGGTGTTTTTGTTTCCACACCCGCAAAAATGGCTTCTAAATCCATTTGCTGTTCCGTTACCGGACCGCATACGGGTTCAAATCCCTGCATCAGCAAACCCACGGCACAGGAATAGGTTACGCTGTTAACCTCATCGCAATCATCAAATTCTATGCCCCGGGGACGTGCAATTCGTGCATCGTATCCGGTTTTATACTTGATGAATTGAGACAGATGGGTTAACAGGGCACCGCCTCCTGTCAGTACTATTCCGGCCGGAAGTTTTTCTGCGTAACCGCTTTGCCTGATCTCGTAAATCACGGCTTCAAGGATTTCTTCCATTCGGGCTTCTATGATATTGGCCAGGAACCGAAACGGTACCTCCCTCGGCTCACGGCCTCCAATACCCGAGATGACAATAGACTTGTTTTCCGGGGCCAGATCTACATAACAGGAGCCGTACTGGATCTTCATCTGTTCTGCCTGACGCAGCGTTACTTCACATCCCTGGCGAATATCCTCTGTAATAACATTGCCACCGAAAGGAATTACGGCTGTGTGTCTTATGATATTGTCGTGATATATAAGCAGGTCTGTGGTGCCTCCGCCAATGTCCACCATGGCCACACCCAGTTCTTTTTCGTCGTCCTGCAGCACCGCAGAGGCCGAGGCCATTGGCTCCAGTACAAGTTTTGACAGTCTGAGACCGGCACTTTCTATACATCGCCTGGTATGTTGGGCCGATACCGATTTACCTATAAAGAGCCGGTAATTGGCCTCAATGCAACCGCCGCACATACCGGCAGGATTAGGTATGCTTCTGTACTCATCTACATGGTACGACTGCGGAACCACATGAAGTACCTCTTCCCCCGGATCGACACGGGAGTTGAACATATTCCTGCGCATGTTATCCACTTCGTCCTGCGTGATCTCCTCCATTTTATTACTTCTGTTGATTGTACTGCTGGCCGCCTTGCACCGGATGTACTGGCCTGCAATTCCCACCACGACGTCACGTGCGGGTTTGCCCGTTCTTTCTTCCAGTTCACTCAACAAAGGTCTGAGAGAGTTCAGGACGCTTTGATTGTTGATTACCTCTCCTCTCATTATTCCTTGCGAAGGGGCTTCACAAGCGGCAATCACCTTATATCCGTCGGGCGTTCTGGTCCCGGCCAGACATACGATCTTGGTGGTGCCTAAATCTATTACTGAGATTGTCTTTTCCATGGGCATATATCTATTACGGTTTTTTACTTGGTTCTGTTTTTCTGAATGTACATACGATCTGATCGCCAAAACGTGCATCTATCGTATCGTACATTACTTTTGCATTGAGTGGTACAAGTACCCGGTAGAATTCATAAAGCTTGTGCATTTTGTAGGCATGATTCTCCAGGCTTCCTATCATCAGACACAAATCTTCTTCAAGCGGTACAATGTGAATATCGTCGGAGCGGTTCACAAAAACTCTTTTGACCTGACGGTTCCAGAACGGATGTTCACCAATATAGTTGTTCAGGCTGTTTAGTTCCAGCATCCAGTCATCGGAGGGAGCAATATACCCCCTGTAATTGGCGGGGTACTGGAAGGGAATATCTCCGGTGACAGTCAACACGGGCATCCTGTAGGGGTTGACCATGGGAAAAAGGTATTGTTGGTTCGAGACAAAAAAACTGCCTTTTGGGGTGTCCATCCTGAAGATCGGTTTATGTTGAAGGAGATCGAGCCGTAATGTGCCGTCAACAGTTCTTACGGCGTTACACTTTTTTATCGAAGCAAATGATTCGAGTTGTTTTTCCAGGCGTGTGAAATCTATCTCGTCAATATTTTTACCCGGCAGGGATATATGTTCCCTGTCCAGATAAACCGCAACTTCACCTGCTCCTGTCAACGGATTCCGTACACTGTCTTTTACAGTGATGATCACATTCTGACAACGAGCAGACTCGCCCCGTGCTCTTACCAGAGTGGCGGCAAAATAAAAATAGGCCCCCAGAGCTGCCGTCAGCACGGTTATTCCCAGAATATATCCTATTTTCCTTAACAGAGTCATGCGTTCAATTCTTTGAGTGTATCGGTTATTGTTCCGGTCAGGCGGTCAATGTTTCCGGCTCCCAGTGTGAGCAGTACCGAGGGTTTCTCCTTTCTGAGGAATCCTTTGACCTCAGAAGGTTCAAGTATCATTTTATCTTTCCCCGGAATTAATTTCAGGATCATTTCTGAATTCACTCCGGGAATGGGCAGTTCCCGGGCAGGATATACGGGCAACAAAATGACCCGGTCAAGCAGGCTCAGGCTTAAAGCGAATTCGTCTGCAAAATCCCTGGTCCGTGTATAGAGGTGTGGCTGAAAGATACCGGTGATTTCTCTATCGGGAAACCATTCTTTCACAGAGTTGATAGTGGCACGTATTTCCTCCGGGTGATGTGCATAATCATCTATATAACAACACGTTTTGCTTTGATATTTTATATCCATGCGTCTTTCCACTCCTCTGAACGATGCCAGAGCCTTCTTTACTTCCAGAGGAGCTATTCCATAGGAAAGCGCCATGGCAGCGGCTCCTACTGCGTTTTCTACGTTTAGCCGGCCCGGAATTCCCAGGAGGCAATCGGGCATGCATTCTCCTTTGAAATGTAAGTGAAATAACATGCTGCCATCTTCTTCCACACGGTAATTATCTGCATAATAGTCGCAGGGTACATTCGCCGCGTAACGGTAAACCGATACATTGTCCCGCAGTCTGAGCTGCAGGTCCACGTTGTGTTTAAGAATGAGCGTTCCGCCGGGTATTATCTGCGAGGCAAATTGAGAGAATGCTTCCTTTACTGCTGCATGGGTACCGTAAATATCCAGGTGGTCGGCGTCTGTGGCCGTTATGAGTGCGAATTCCGGAAAAAGACGAAGGAATGAACGGTCAAACTCATCGGCTTCTGCCACCAGGGCAGGATTCCTGCTCAACAATAAGTTACTGTTGTAATTTTTTGATATACCGCCCAGGAAAGCAGTACATCCCTCGCCGCTGCTTTGCAGTATATGAGCGAGAAGGGTAGAGGTGGTGGTTTTGCCGTGCGTCCCTGCGATAGCCAGGGTACGGTGGTTTTCGGCAATATGTCCCAGGGCTACGGATCGCTTAATGATCCTGAAATCGTAGTGGCGGAAAAACTCCCATTCTTTATGTTCTGTGGGGATGGCGGGCGTATAAATGATCAGTGTGTTTTCTTTATTGTTGCATACTTCCGGTGGAATAGACGAAGGATCATCCGAATAATGGACGGGAATTCCTTCGTTCTCCAGCTGACGGGTCAAAGCAGAAGGCGTAAGATCATAGCCGCTTACGAAAGCACCTGCGTGTTTGTAGTAACGCGCCAGGGCGCTCATACCTATGCCTCCTATTCCAAGGAAATATACGTTTTGTATCATTTTTCTAATATTATTTCTGCTATTTGTGAGGCTGCATCAGGGCGGCTAATTTTTAATATATTGTACGAAAAGAGATTTATTTTCTCAGGATCTTTTATGAGTTTCAGTGCAGCAGGCATAAGTTCTGTCTGTGCGTCGGCATCACGGATCAGAAGTCCGGCATCTTCTTTTACCAGCGCCATGGCATTATGTGTCTGGTGATCTTCGGCCACGTTGGGTGATGGCACAAAAATGCAGGCTTTTCCGGCTATACACAGCTCAGAGATGCTTCCGGCTCCGGCCCTTGATATAACCACATCGGCCACTGCATAGGCAAGGTCCATACGCGAAAGAAAATCATACAAAAACACAGGGATTCCCGTATATGTATTCATTGCAGCCGTAGCGGCTTCTTTGCCGGACCGTCCGCATTGCCATATCACCTGAATGCCGCTTTCTGCCGCAAGGGGGAGAAAGTCAATCATACACCGGTTAAGGGTAGCGGCTCCCAGGCTGCCGCCTATGACCAGCAATGTCTTCTTATGCGGATCGAGCCCAAAGAATGCAAGTGCCGAGGCTTTTTGTTGCGCATCTGCCAGTCTGATTTGGCTGCGAATCGGATTCCCGGTTAGCACTATCTTTTCGGCAGGGAAAAATTTATCCATGTCCGGGTAGGCAACAAAGATTTTTTCTGCCTTTCCGGCAAGTATTTTATTTGTTTTTCCGGCAAATCCGTTCTGTTCCTGTAGATAGTAAGGTATCCTTCGGCGACTTGCCGCCCACAGAAGCGGTCCGCTGGCATACCCTCCTACACCAACGGCTACATGGGGCTTAAAATCCCGGAGTATTCTGCCGGCTTCCCTGATACTTTTCAGGAGTCTGATGGGTAACGCAAGATTGCTTATTAATGCAGACGGTGAATAACCGCGCTGCAACCCGGCAATGGGCAATCCCTTTATACGATAACCGGCAGATGGCACTTTCTCCATTTCCATTCTGCCGGTGGCTCCGACAAAAAGGATCTCGGCGTCCGGCTCCAGCTTCTTTATTGCATCGGCAATAGCAATGGCCGGATAGATATGTCCTCCGGTCCCGCCTCCGCTAATGATAATCCTGTGTGTTTCTTTATTTTTTTTCATCTTGATTTTCAATACTGTATTCAATATCTGTATTATCTGACGTGCCGGATTGCTCGTCCTGAAGGGCACGGCTCACCGAGATCATCATTCCAAAAGAGATACTGACGGCCAATACGGATGATCCGCCGGAACTGATCATGGGCAGTGTCTGGCCGGTTACCGGCAGCAATCCCACATTCACAAGGATGTGAATGAGCGCCTGAGTTACAATGAGGATTCCCAGTCCGCAGACCAGCATGGAAGAGAATACCTTCCTGCAGACCTTGGCAATGAGTATCACACTGTACAACAGCCAGAAATAAAGCCCAATTACAAATACGCCGCCAATCAGACCGGTTTCTTCCACAATGATCGAATAAATATAATCGCTGTTGGACAGTGGCAGGACATGACGCAACGTCCCGTTTCCGGGAATCTTTCCTGCGATTCCCCCGGTGGCTATGGCTACTTTTGAATAGATCACCTGGTCGTTCTCGGCTTCATCTTCTCCTGTTGATTCTCCTATCTCCAGGAAGCCCATGATGCGCTTCTCAACGGTTTCTATTCGTGATGTGCTCAGGTGGTTTTCATCGTCGTTTCTGATGGCGCGCTGTAACGCATATATGCCGTATGCCAGCCCGGCAAGGAGTAAAACAATCCCTGCGGCTTTTGCGATATAACTAAACCGGATATTGGAGATCAGGAGCATTATAAAAATAGTGAAAGCCAGTATGGACCCGGTGGAAAAACCTTCCCAGATAATTGGAATAATAAAAAGCATCGAAGGTATGAAGAGCCTGATCATAAAATCTTTAAAAGACTTCATTTTATCTTCTTCCAATACCTTGGCAACAAACATTACCAGGGCGATCTTGGCGAATTCCGACGGTTGAAATGAGAACCCAAAGAATGAGATCCATCGGGTACCCTCATTCCGGCTCTCTCCGGCAAATAGTGTGATTATCACTATAATAAGTGCGATCAGGTAAACAATATAGGATAGTGTTCTGTAGACGCGCAGAGGTATCAGGTGACATATGAATATTACAACCAGTCCGGCAATGATAAAGTTCATTTGCTTAATCATAATGGAGAATGTGGTAGTGTTCTCCATAACGGCTATCCGGCTCGATGAAGAGTATACAAAAACCAGCGACAGGAGAGAAAAGACAATCACAAGCGCCCAAAGGGATTTGTCTCCTTTCAGCCTGACGGAAAAACGGCGGTTTTCTGTTATGTTCTCTTTCTTTGGCATTATAGTTTTCTTACCGCTTCTTTAAATTGATTGCCGCGATCTTCGTAATTTTTAAAAAGGTCAAAACTGGCACAGGCGGGAGAGAGCAGTACGGTATCGCCCGGGACAGCCAGTTCATAGGCTTTGTTTACGGCTTCTTCCGCAGAATGTACGTCGTAAATAACCGGCACTTTATCTGCAAAATCACGGTGCAGTTTTGCATTGTTCACCCCCAGGCAAATAAGTGCTTTAACCTTATTTCGTACCAGATCGAACAAGCATTCATAATCGTTTCCTTTGTCTGTTCCTCCGACAATCCAGACAACAGGTGTGTCCATGCTGTCCAGCGCATACCAGACCGAATTTACATTCGTAGCCTTGGAATCGTTAATATATAATACACCGCGTACTTTGGCCACTTTTTCCAGCCGGTGTGGAATGTTTTTGAATGAACCCAGGCTTTCTTTGATAACCGGGTTGCTGATATTCATTATTTTGGCAGATAAAGCGGCTGCCATGGAGTTGTACACATTGTGTTTTCCCTGTAAGGCAAGTTCGTTGATGAACATTGTAAATTCATCTTCGCCGTATTTTACGTGCATCTGTTCCCCGTCGGAATAGGCGCCCTGAGGTATAACTGTTTGTTGGGTAATGGGCAGTGTTTTGGCTTTCAAAACAATCTTGTTCAGGTGATCCACAGTGATTTCATCGTCTTTACAAAAAATGAAGCAATCCTCCTCCCTCATGTTCTGTGTGATCCGGAATTTGGCTTTGATATATTCCTGGAGATCGTGGTGATATCTGTCCAGATGGTCCGGTGTGATATTCAGCAGTATGGCTATGTCTGCCCTGAAGTCGTACATGCCGTCGAGCTGGAAACTGCTTAGTTCCAGAACATAAATGTCATATTCCTGTGTGGCTACCTGGTAGGCAAAACTTTGCCCCACATTACCGGCCAGTCCCACATTCAGTCCCGCATTTTTCAACAGGTAATAAATCAGGGATGTGGTGGTAGTTTTGCCGTTGCTGCCTGTTATACATATCTTTCGGGCTTTGGTATATCTGGCGGCGAACTCAATTTCGGAAATAACCGGTATCCCCTGCCTGTTCAGGTCTTCGATCATTGGAATATGGTCCGGAATACCGGGACTTTTGACAACCTGGGAAGCGCTCATGATCAAAGGGAGCGAATGCTGTCCTTCTTCATAGGCAATACCGTATTGTTCCAGCAGGGAGCGTGCCCCCGGCTGCAGAGTGCCCGAGTCCGAAAGAAATACGTTATAGCCCTTCTTTTGAGCCAGGACAGCGGCACCTACTCCGCTTTCGCCTCCACCTAATATAACCAGTCGGTTGTTCATATTGCGTTATCTGATTTTAAGCGTTATAATGGTTAATACAGCCAGCAGGATACTGATGATCCAGAAACGGACTACCACTTTGGGTTCGGCAGTGGGGTCTTTGGGTTTTTTTAACAGGATTCGGCCCGCAACATCCGCGCGATTGTAGATAAAATGGTCGTGCAGCGGAGCGCGAACGAATACCCTTTCTCCCGCCACGACGTCTCCTTTATGATATTTGCCTTCTTTTATAAGTGCTTTTGTAGCCCTTATACGTGTGCGGCGGTACCAGAAACGTTGAATAATTACCGATGCGCTTTCGGCCAGAAATATGCCGCACAGGATGAGCAGTAACAGTTCTACCCTAATGATGAGTGCAAAAACGGCTATAATACCACCCAGTGTCAAACTGCCCACGTCGCCCATAAAGACCTGTGCCGGGTAGGTGTTGTACCATAGGAATCCAATCAGGGCCCCAATGAATCCCGACATAAATACGACCATCTCTCCCGAGTTTGGTATATACATGATATTAAGGTATTGAGCGTAAACAATATGTCCTGAAAGATAGGCCAGAACACCCAGCGTGACGCCCACGATGGCCACCGTTCCGGTAGCCAGACCGTCCCTGCCATCCGTCAGATTGGTTCCGTTAGAAACGAAGGTCACAATGAAGATAGCTACCAGGATATAGATAACCCAGCCGATTTTTGCTCCGGGTTCACCTTTTACAGGAGAAAGCCATGAATAGTCAAACAGATTGTCTTTCAGAAAAGGTATTGTCGTTTTAGTGCTTTTTACGTGCTTTACATAATGCGGGCGGTTGTCTACGATCTCTGTCCTGGCATCTTCCGCAGGACCCGGCGTAATTTCGCAGATAACGGCTTCGTCGCTGAAATAGAGGGAAAGTCCCACTATAAGTCCCAGTCCCACTTGTCCGATTATTTTCAGCTGGCCCTTCATACCGTCTTTATCCTTTCTCTGGAACTTTCCCAGCAGCCTGACAAATTTGTTGTTGCCTTTTCCCGCCTTTCTCCGCAACTTGAGCAGATCGTCCAGCAGCCCAATGAAAGCGAGCCATAAAGTAGATACGATCAGGAGCTGGACATAAATGTTGGTCAGGTTACACAACAGCAGCACGGGAATGAGGAGTGCAACAATGATGATTATCCCTCCCATGGTGGGGGTTCCCGATTTGCCGTTAGCCGTATCGCCAACCTTGATATTGTGGTCCGTGACCTGGTGCTTTTTCAGTTTGGCAATAATGAATTTTCCCATGGTGATGGTAACCAGCAGGGCTATCACAACCGAAGCGACAGACCTTACGGAAATATACCGGAACAGTCCTATTCCGGGGAAATCAACAAATTCTTTCAGGTATTCGAACAGATGGTATAACATGGTCGGTTTTTCTTATTTAAGCAGTTCGGTAATGATCTCTTTATCGTCAAAATGACTTTTGACGCCCTTAACGTCCTGGTAGGTCTCATGGCCTTTACCTGCCACCAGTATTACTGATCCCGGCCTGGCCAGTTTGATGGCTGTTTTTATGGCCTCGGCCCGATTGGTAATGCACAAATGTTTTTTTTGTTGTTCCTGGGTTAATCCGCTCATCATTTCGCGGATGATCTCATCGGGGTCTTCGAATCTTGGATTATCCGAGGTAAACACGCACAGGTGGGCGTATTGGTCTGCAATGCGTGCCATTTCGGGCCGTTTGGTCCTGTCCCGGTTTCCGCCGCATCCTACTACACATAAGAGCTCCTGCCCCGGTTTAAGAATTTCTCTGAGTGTTTTAAGTGCATTCTCAAGTGCATCGGGTGTGTGGGAATAATCCACCACGGCAGTAAGGTCGTTGCCCCCCCGTACGTATTCCATCCTTCCCCGGACTGTCCCAAGGGAACTGAGTGCCTTCAGGCATTCTTCCCTGTCTGCTCCCAGGAGTCGTGCACAGGAGTAAACAGCCAGCAAATTATAAGCGTTATGAGCCCCAATGAAAGGACTCCACATCTCGGCCCCGTCTATGAGCAGCAGCATGCCGTCTACGCTGTGTTCCAGTATACGGGCATTATAATCTGCCATACGCTTACAGGCATATGTTACTTTACGGGCATTGGTGTTTTGAATCATTACCGGCCCGTTCTTATCGTCTGAATTCACCAGGGCAAATGCGTCTGAAGACAGATCATCAAAAAATTTCTTTTTGGCCCGAAGGTATTCCGCAAATGTTTTATGATAGTCCAGATGGTCGTGGGTCAGGTTGGAAAAAATGCCTCCGGCAAAATTCAGAGAGCCGATACGTCCCTGTGCTATGGCGTGAGAGCTTACTTCCATAAAGCAATAGGTACAACCGCTGTCGCACATTTGAGAAAGCAGTCTGTTTATGGTGAGCGCATCGGGTGTGGTGTGCGTTGTCTCCAGTTCGTTGTCGTCAATATAATTGGCAATGGTTGAGAGCAGCCCGCAGGAATACCCCAGCGCACGGAATAGCCGAAAAAGCAGGGTAACGGTGGTGGTTTTTCCGTTGGTACCGGTTATGCCCACCAGTTGTAATCTGGAAGAAGGATGACCGTAAAAATTTCCGGCCAGGCACCCCAGGGCTCTATGGCTGTCTTCGACTTCTATGAAAACAGGATTGACAGGATTCTCGCCCAGGTATTCTCCGGCAGTTGCCAACCCTTCCTGGAACACCACGGCGGCGGCACCCTGTTGTGCCGCCTGCCGTATGAAACGGTGTCCGTCTGTTTGTGTCCCAGGCAGGGCAACAAACAGGCAACCCGCCGTAACTTTTCTGGAATCAAAGCATATTTCTGAGATATCACAGGAAGGCGATCCAGTGATGGCTTTGTAAGGTAAGTTTTTGATCAGTTGGGTAAGTTGCATAGTGCTTATCTGGGTTTTTGTGGTGCTTCAAGGGGTTCGTTCCAAAATGGATGTGTCACGTAGATATGGTCTGCGATCTCCTTAAATACGGGAGCTGCCCACGAGGCACCGTAAAAATTGCCTCTGGTGGGACTTGAATAAAGAATTACTATCATGCTGAACCTGGGTGCCTGCGAAGGGAAAAAACCCACGAACGAAGCCTGATGCTTGCGATAACCGTTATGTACATATCCTCCGTCGTAAGCAATCTGTGCGGTGCCTGTTTTGCCCGATATGGCATAACGGGGGTCATTGATCCTTTTGGCTGTGCCGTTTTCTACCACGCCGCGCAATGCCTGATGCACATACTGTAAAGTGGTGGGAGTACATATGGCACTGCTTAACGGGGCGTGTGTAAATTGCCTTACCACCTGCCCGTGTTGCAGGAAGCCTTCAATGAAATAGGGCGTGACTATTTTGCCGTTATTGGCTATTGCATTGTAAAAAGTAAGAATATGGAGCGGCGTCAGCTTCATTTCATATCCCATGGCGATCATGGGAAGGGAAAGTTTGGACCAGCCGGCTTCTCCCGGGAAAGGAATGTATGCACTGCCCTCACCCAGAAGTTCAATGTTCAGCCTTTCGTTCAGTTTCATGTTATACAACCGGTTGATATACTGCTTTTCCTGTGTTCCGTAATGCTCCACGGCCATTTTGGCGAAGGCCACATTGGAAGATTTTTCCAGGGCCTGCTGCACCGAAATAGTTCCCAGTGATCCGCTCGATTCGGTAAATGTTTTTCCATAATACCGCCATCCGTTGCTACCTGTCTGCACACTGTCAGAGAGTTTTACGTATCCGTCTTCCAGCAGTGAAATGAGTGTGGCCACTTTAAAGGTCGATCCCGGGTTGGTCGATTCGCTTATCGCATAATTGAACGTTTCGTCATATGAACCGTCCGGCATGCGTTTCATGTTTACAATGGCGCGGATGGCTCCGGTCTGTACTTCCATGACTACTGCCGTGGCTCCCTCAAAAGTCTCGTTCTGTGCCAGTTGTTTTCTGAGTGCCTCTTCAGCCGCGCCCTGTATTTCAATATCGAGGGTGCTGACTACGTCAAGACCGTCCTGAGGGGCGATATCGGGCTGGTTGGCAATAGGGACCCATTTGTCGTCACCCGAACGACGGCGCATACGCTGTTTGCCCGGATGTCCCTTCAAATAGGAATGATATGCGTACTCAATACCTACTCCTGCCTGTTCGTTTTCACTTATGTAGCCTATGGTTCTGTAGGCAAGACGTCCGTAAGGATAAATACGTTTGTCTTTCTTGTTGGCTATGAACCCTCCTTCAAACTGACCCCTATTAAAAATGGGGAAGGTGCTTATTTTCTCCATTTCAGAGTGTGTAACCACCCTGTTTCCAATGAGCAGGTTACGGTACCCCGGTTTATGTGTACTCCTGGCTTCGCGGATCTCCTGCTCGTAAACGAAAGCTGATTTATCTCCAAAGAGAGAGGCCAATTCCACTGCCAGCGCTTTGATCTGTTCATTAAAAACGGTTTGGTCCACCACGGAACAATCCATGCGGATTTCATAGAAAGGCACTGTGCTGGCCAGTACGCGTCCGTCATATCCCAGGATACTTCCCCGGTATGCCGGCACATCAATAGTCCGGTACACGATCTCATCCAGCCGCTCTTTGTAATCAGAAAAGAACTGCAAACGCACAATCTGACCGATAGCCAGGAGGGCAACGGCCAGATAGCAGATGTATACTATCATCATTTTATTTGCCGGGTTCTTTTCCACTTTTTATCCATTTTGGCGGGTTAGCGGGTGCTTTCAATAAAGAACCGCGGGCTTCCAGCTGTTTTTCTATCTGTTGTCTTTCGCTCAGCTGCATAAGATCAGCCGCTTTGCGTGTATATTCTGCATGCAGGTTCTGCAGCTCCTTTTCCATCCTGTAGTTTTCGAGCAGGGTTTTTTCTACGGCGTTATGCAGGCTTATGTATATAATAAGCAGCAGGAATATGAAAAGGATAAAACTCAGATGCTTTGAGATTACACCCTTGAGAAGAGCCTGTCCTCCAAATAAAGTAGATATGACTTTTTCTTTTCTACCCATTGCCTCTCTCCTCCGTTCTTTCTGCCGCTCTCATCTTGGCACTGCGTGCGCGGGGATTGGCCTGTATTTCTTCTTCAGACGGCAATACCGGTTTTTTGGTAATCGGTTCAAGGAGTTTGTTGCTGCAGGCTTGTCGGATAAAATGTTTTACCATTCGGTCTTCGAGCGAATGATAAGTAATGACCACAAGGCGGCCGCCGGGTTTCAACAGGGGAACGGTCTGGCTCAGAAATCCTTCCAGGGCCTGCATTTCTCCGTTTACCTCAATCCGAAGAGCCTGATATATTTTTGCCAGAAATTTATGATTTCCCGCTTTAGGAATAAAATTGCCAAGGGCCCTGTGAAGATCGGCGGTCGTTCGGAGTTCTCCCAGCTCCCTTTCCGCAACAACGGCACGGGCAAGTGCCCGGGCATTGGGAAGCTCGGCGTACTGAAAAAAGAGTTCTTCGAGTTTTTCCGGAGTATACCTGTTCAGAACCTGCGCGGCTGTCAGAGAGGAGTTCCGGTTCATTCTCATATCCAGCGGACTGTCAAAACGAAAAGAGAATCCGCGTTCACCCGTGTCGAATTGATGCCACGATACACCAAGATCGGCCAGAATGCCGTCTGCCAGGGGGTATCCCTTATATCTGCAGAAATTGTGAACGTAACGGAAATTGGACTGGATCCACTGAAAACGCTTGTCGTCCGGGATGTTTTCCCGGGTATCCGGATCCTGGTCGAAACCAAGCAACACACCTCCGTTTCCCAATTGATTCAGAATCTCACGGGAATGGCCTCCTCCCCCGAACGTCGCATCGACATATATCCCGGAGGGCTTTATGGCTAGCGCTGCGATACTTTCTCGCAAAAGGACCGGTATATGGTATATACACATATCAACTTTTTTCTATGACAAGAGCTTTTCTGCCAACGATACGTAGTCATCTTCTCCAATCAGGCTCGATTGGTATGACTCTTTGGCCCACACTTCAATCTTGTAGTCATTTCCGGCAAAAATGACTTCACGGTTAACCCCTATCATGTTAAGCAGGTGCTTGGGGATCAGTATTCTTCCTGTTTTTTCGTCAGGTTCTACCACTGCCCTGTTACTCATATATGCACGCCAGAGTGTCGCATGTTCACGGTTGAACGAAGGATTCAGGCGTGCCTTAACGGCTTCGGACTGCTTTTCCCATTCTTCATAGGAATACATTTCCAGACAGGGGCTAAAGAGGTCTTTCTTAATGACAAAGCGCAGGAGGATACCAGGGTCTGCCAAAGCTTTGAGAGCCGACGGAAATACCAGACGGCCTTTGTCGTCCAGTTTCGCGTTGTATTCTCCAATAAACTTTGCCATGATTCAGGGAAATTATTCTCATTGCAAAAGTAGGAAAACTTTTCCACTCTTTTCCATTTTGTTCCAAAATTTTCCACAATCTTATAAAAAACCTTAATTTTGTAAAAATCAGAGATTTCTTTACTATGAAAACAACCTGTATATTGCCCATTATCTGCTGTTTACTTATTTCCTGTCAGGAAGGGAGAACAATAGCCGAAGAACCTCCGGGAGATTTAACAGCCCTACAGGATAGTGCGCTTGCTGCTCTTCCGTTTTGTCATCAATTTGGAATTCCCTTACTGGATTATGAAGTTGAAGATGACGAGATAAAACGGAACGAAAATTTTGCGTCGATCCTTCAAAGCAGGGGAGTGGATTACAGCGTAATCCATGAATTGACTCAAAACGCGACAGGTGTTTTTGATATGAGAAAACTCAGGGCCGGTAATAAATATACGATCCTGTACCTGCCCGAATCGGGCGAGGCGGCTTACATGATCTACGAGGAAAACGAGCGGATGCATATCTGCTTTACGCTCCGTGACAGCCTTGATGTGTCGCGGTACGAGATCCCCGTTACGATTGAAGAACGTTATGCAGAGGTGGTCATTTCTGTTTCTTTATGGGAAGATTTAGAAAAGGCGGGATATAACCCGCTGATAGCAAATTCGCTGTCTGAGGTATACGCCTGGACGGTCGATTTCTTTGGTTTGCAAAAGGGAGACGCTTTCAAAGTTTATTACCTGGCAAACATATTAGAAGGGAAAGAAACGGAACCTGGCCGGATTGTGGCTGCTTCGTTCACGCGTTCCGGTAAAACTCAAATGGCATTCCGGTATGTTCAGGACAGCATGACGGGATATTGGGACATCGAAGGGGAAAACTTGCAGAAGGCATTTCTTAAGGCTCCGTTGCGTTATTCACGAGTCAGTTCGGGCTTCAGTTACGCACGCCGACATCCCATTACCCGGATTGTGAGACCTCACACAGGGGTGGATTATGCGGCTCCGGCTGGAACTCCGGTCTTAAGCATTGGAGACGGGGTAGTGACTGAAAGAAAGTATGCCGGAGGCGGGGGAAATACGGTGCGAATAAAGCACAATTCTGTTTATACTACTGCATATCTGCATCTTTCGAGGTTTGCCAAAGGATTATCGGTAGGCAAACGGGTTTCTCAGGGAGAAGTGATTGGTTATGTGGGCAGCACCGGTTCCTCTACCGGTCCGCACCTCGATTTCAGGGTCTGGAAAAACGGGAAACCCATTAATCCTTTAAAAATGGAATCTCCCCCGGCAGAACCGATCAAAGCAGAAAACAAAGCAGATTTTTACCAGAAGACTGCCTATTACAAAAGGAACCTGATGCCCGGTTTTTATAAGAGCCTGGCTTTTCAGATCATACAAAAAGCAGGCGTGAAGTTTCTCTAAAGAAAATTCTGTTGTTCACGTTCCATTGCCTCCCGGATATACTCTTCATTGGGAATCAAAGGAGCCGGTTCTTCCTTTTTTGAAGGTTCCGGTTCTTTTTTGTTCCCGCTATTAATGGACACAATAGTACGAAGTTCAAAGTTCTGTCCCAGGTATTTACGTCTTACTTCCGGGTTGTCGGCCAACTCCTGCGCCGTTCCGCTTTCAAGAATGCTGCCTTCATAAAGCAGGTAGGCACGGTCGGTAATTGCAAGCGTCTCGTGCACATTATGGTCGGTGATAATCACTCCAATGTCTTTTGTCTTCAACCGGGAAACAATATGCTGGATATCTTCGACAGCTATGGGGTCAACACCCGCAAAAGGTTCGTCCAGGAGTATAAATTTAGGATCCAGGGTCAGGGCACGGGCAATCTCACACCGGCGCCTTTCACCGCCCGAAAGCTGGATGCCGTAACTTTTACGAACCGTCTGCAGACCAAACTCCTCAATGAGCCGTTCCATACGCTCTTTCCTTTGGGCTTTTGTGAATGACGAGAGCTCCATTACCGACAGGATGTTGTCTTCTACACTCAGTTTTCTGAATACAGAAGCCTCCTGGGCCAGGTACCCGATCCCTTTCTGTGCCCTGCGGTACATAGGATATCCGGTGATCTCTTCGTTGTCGAGAAATATTTTACCGGCATTGGGCTTAATAAGCCCGGTAATCATATAGAAACTGGTGGTTTTACCGGCTCCGTTCGGTCCAAGAAGACCTACTATCTCGCCCTGGTCAACATATATGGAAACTCCGTTCACAACGGTGCGGAGTCCGTATTTTTTTACTAAATTCTGGCAGTGTAAACGCATAATATCACAAATCAGCTTACATCGAGGCTTAAATCGTTTTTCAGGGCGGCGATCTCGGGATGCTGCCCGGCAATAAATTTCGCCTTTTCTTCAGGCATATAACATTTTTCCTGCGGGGTTTGTTCAGTGCAGGTTTCTTCTACTGCAAGAGACACGGAGACTTTACTGTTCCCGAGGGCATTTCTCAGGTATCTGTCAATTGTAATGCCAAACCTCTCTTCGATCCATTTTTTTTGCAGCTCGTTGATAACCCTGAATTCTACGGTGACACCGTCAATAATGGAGGGAGGACAGCGGGTAAGGGTGGTGGCCAGATGGGGCCGGTTTTCAAAAAGAGCCAGTAAACCCGGCATTACCTTTTCCAGATCTTCCAACGTGATTTCCTTTTCCTGATTATCATCTCCGGAGACCAGAGTGGCCGGTTCCGTCGTGGAATGGGTATGGTTGTCTGTCTGACCGTTCTTTTGAATCAGGGTTTTTATGGAAACACTTTTACTTCCCCCTTTTTCCGGTATTCCGCCAGGAGTCGTCTGCCGGAGTTTCTGGTGGCTGACTTCCGGGGCGGCGGGTTGTTGCGGAACTTCTGCCACGGGTTGTTTCACCGGCTTATCAGGAACGGGTTGTTCCTTTGGCTGCCCGGAATTATCCGCACCCAGCTGGCTCAGCCGTATAAGGGTCAGTTCAATATGAAGCCTGGGATTGTTGCTTGTCTTATATCCGGCCTCGGCCTGACTGCACAGACCAAGGGCTTTAAAAAGAAACGGCAATGTACACAGGGCGGCCTGATCGATAAACCGGTTGGCCGTGTCCTGCCCATATTCAAGCAGGGGCAGACTGCCCGGTTGCTTGCAGACGATAAGGTCCCGGAAGTGGGAGCTAAGCCCCCCGATAAAGTGCAGGGCATTAAATCCTTTCGAAAGTATCTCATCAAAAAGCAGGAGCATTTTATCGAAAGCACCGTCAAGCGCCATCTGGGTAAGCCGGAAATAATACTCACGATCCAGCACGTTAAGGTTTGATATTACCTGGGCATAGGAAACTTCCCTGCCGCATACTGCAATGCACTGATCTAACAATGTAAGGGCATCTCTCATAGCACCGTCGGCCTTTTGGGCGATAATGTGCAGAGCTTCGGCACTCACAGAAACCTCTTCCTTCTTCGCGACCGAGGCAAGGTACGGCACCATGGCTTTTATGCTTATACGGTTAAAATCGAATACCTGGCACCGGGACAGGATAGTGGGAAGTACTTTATGTTTTTCTGTCGTGGCCAGGATAAAGAGGGCATAGGAGGGTGGCTCTTCCAGGGTTTTCAGGAATGCATTAAAAGCTGCCTGGGAGAGCATATGTACTTCGTCTATGATGTAGACGCTGTAATTGCCTATCTGGGGAGGTATGCGCACTTTATCTATGAGTTCTCTTATGTCGTCAACCGAGTTGTTGGAGGCTGCATCGAGTTCATGAATGCAGTAGGATCGTCCTTCGGCGAAAGATCTGCAGGATTCGCATTCACCGCATGCTTCCATTTCTTTTGTGGGATTGAAGCAATTGATGGTTTTGGCAAAAATGCGCGCACAAGTGGTCTTGCCCACGCCCCGGGGCCCGCAAAAAAGATATGCATGTGCCAGCTGGCGGCGCAGAATGGCATTTTTTAGTGTAGCAACTATATTCCCCTGATCAACAACCGAATCGAATTGCTGTGGGCGATACTTTCTGGCAGATACGACAAATTGATCCATATCGTGCAAAGATAAAAAATAATCCCTATTTTTGCGGGCCCGTTTCTTGCGGGGCTAAACACTTTGTTGCAGAGAATGAAACCAGTTCAGTTGTTTACGTTATCTTCCGGTATTAAATGTGCTTTCATGCCCGCGGTCTCTCCTGTATGTTACTGTGCCTTAACTACACTGGCGGGAACCAGGTTTGAACCAGAAAGTTTGTCGGGACTGGCCCATTTTTGTGAACATATGCTGTTTAAGGGGACCATTAAGCGAAAATCATATCATATTAACAACCGGCTTGAACGGCTGGGCGGAGAGATTAACGCGTTTACAACAAAAGAGGAACTTGTGCTTCATGCTACTGTATTACGCGAGGATATTGGCAAAGCACTTGAACTGATTTCGGACCTGGTTTTTAATTCCGTTATTCCCGGAGAAGAAATGTTGAAGGAACGGGAGGTCATACTCGATGAGATCCGTTCCTATAAAGATTCGCCCATTGACCTGATCTATGACAAGTTCGAAGAAAGGCTCTTTGACGGCACGCCTATGGCCACTCCCATCCTCGGGACTCCGGGGGATTTGAAAAAAATAAGACAGGAACACATTCTGGCTTATATGAAGGAACGTTTTCAACCGCCTTATATGGTTCTGAGCATAGTTGGACATATGTCGTTGAACAGGGCTGTGGAACTGGCCGAGAAATATTTTGGGACAGGAATCCGGGACCGGGTATTTTCAGATAATAAAATCTGTGGGGACAGCTCGTTCATTTCGCCGAATTTCAAAAACAAGTGCTTTGAAGTGGAGGAAAAAAGGAATACTTACCAGATCCATTGCATTACAGGTAATACAGCCTACGGCCTTCATCAGGAAGGCCGTATTCCGCTTATCCTGCTGATGAACATTCTTGGCGGACCGGCTTCAAATGCCAGGCTGAATATGTTGCTGAGGGAAAAACATGGCTTGGTTTATACGGTAGAAGCTTCTTATACTCCTTATATCGATACCGGTTTTGCAGGTATATATTTTGGAACGGACAGAAACAGGTTAGGCAGGTGCCGGGAGTTGACAGATAAGGTTCTGGCAGAATATGCAAATAAAATGATGACGGGATTACAGCTGGACAGGGCAAAAAAACAGCTTATAGGTCAATTGTCCATATCTGAAGATAATCCCGAGGTACAATGCCTGAGTATGGGCAAGAGCCTGCTTTCTTTTGGGAAAGTACTGACACCCATGCAAACCGTGGGGATGATCGCCGGCGTTACGCCTTCACAGGTAATGAACGCGGCAGCCGAAATCTGGGATCCGGAAAAACGCTCCACACTAATCTACTATTAGTTTACTATGGATCCGTTGCAGGAATATATATCCCGTCACAGCCAACCCCAGGATGAAGTCTTGTCCTGGCTCGAAACCCAGACCCATTACCGTACGATTCATCCCCGGATGCTTAGCGGGGAGCCGATGGGGGGATTTCTGACGCTTTTTGTACAGATGATTTCTGCCGCAAGGATTCTGGAGATAGGAACCTTCACCGGATATTCGGCCATTTGTATGGCCAGGGGACTCCCGGATGGAGGATTGTTGGATACCATTGAATTATTTGACGAACAACAGGACCTTATTCAGGAAGCCTTTAAACGGGCCGGGGTACTGGAACGGGTTCATCTTCATATTGGGAATGCCCTGTCCGTAATTCCTCTTCTGGCTGCACAAGGCGTAACGTATCAGATGGTCTATATTGACGGCAATAAGCGGGAGTATTCTGCCTATTACAAGGCAGTAAAACCTCTTGTAAGCCCCGGCGGCTATATATTGGCCGATAATGTGCTGTGGGATGGTAAAGTTCTTGATTCCACGGCTACAGATGCCCAAACAAAAGGGATCTTAGCTTTCAATAATCTGGTGGCTAACGATCCCGATGTATTCAATGTTTTGCTGCCTCTGGGCGACGGTCTGATGCTTTGCAAAAAGCTGTAAATATTTATTGTATTGACTCTACTTTCAGTTGGTAGTCCCATTTATCGAAGTACAGGTTTCCGCCCCGCCACTCGACCTCGCCTCTCTGAAAATCGACGGTTTCTGAACGGGGAAAGATTTTTGCAGGGAAGAAAGCCCCGCTGATATCGGCATTGACAATCATCCGGTATGCGTCCATGCCGCGGCTGAAAAAGAGTCGCAGGTCTTCCGGTGTCCCGGCCCCTTCCGGTAACAGGGATGTCTTATCCGATGGTATTGTTTGCAATCCAAAAGACTGGTCAACAGGGATCCATCCCACGCCTTCTATATAAGCCTCGGCCCAATCGTGGAGGTTCTCAGACCCGGGATGAAGCATCCAGCCGCTTTGCCAGCGGGCGGGAATTCCTATGCTCCGGCACATGGATATGAACAATAAGCTAACCTGGCCGCAGTCTCCGTGCCGGTTATCCAGTACGTACAAAGGAATACAGTCAATGGTAGAATATTCGCGCGCTCCGGCCCACGGATAGTTCAGACTTATGTAAGAGAAGATCTTCTGAAGTTGCAGGAACGGATTTGTCTCCTGGCCAATTAGTTCCTTAGTTAGGGTAATAATGCGTTGACTTTTAATAATGTGCGGCAGTCGCTCTTTTGTGAATTCTATGTATTCTGCCGATGTCGTATCATAGGGTTTCACATCCCTGAGTGGATTGAAATGATGGTACTGAGCATAGGCTTTATACGAGAAGGTGTATTCGAATACCGCGTCTTCGCCGGCCCGTGTGGTACGTTCCATATAAATGGATTTGTGCGCGAACGCGTCGGGGGAAATGATGTAGTTGGGCTGCGATGTATTAATGAGCATGAAATCCGTCTGCCGTGACACATCTGTGCGGGGAAGCGGCATCCATACGCGAAGGAGTTCACCGTCGGGAATAGTATTGGCCGGAACGGTTATACGGTAAGTAATACGGTAGGTTTTCGGATTGGTGAGTGTCTGTCCGATGTTTTGTGTCCCGAGCAGAACACGGGGCAGGTGGTCCCAAAGCAGGGTGTCCTTGCTGTCTGCTTCCGGTCCGTTGACCGATTCATATATCATACGGCAGGCGCTGTCAATGCGGAACAGGTTGCGAAACGCCCTTGAAAAATAGCGTTTTTCTCCGTTAAGGGTCATGCATTCGAGTGCTCTGGAATCTTCCCAGGCTTGTAGTTGCTGGCCGGTCACACCGGGATAATACTTACTTATATATTCAACGGCTTCATCTTCTGTTTTGCTGAAATCCAGCTCAACCCGTTGCATCCAGTCCAATTTCCATTGCCAGTCAAGCAATTCGGTTGGAGAAAGATCGGTCCGGGCCATATAGGCCCGGATCCATTGTGAAGCTGTATTAAAATTACCCAGGCTAATCTGATATTCAATATCTTCGGGAGCTCGTTTTTCCTGTCGGGTATTGCAGGCTGCAAGCACCAGCAAAGCCGCCAATATCAGGCCTGTGTGTCTCATAATGTTTATTTTACGCGTTCGGAATATTCCCTGGTACGGGTGTCTACTTTAATCCGCTCGCCCTGGTTAATAAAAAGAGGGACCATAATTTCGGCACCGGTTTCAACGGTAGCGGCTTTCAGCGCATTGGTAGAAGCGGTATCGCCCTTGACAGCAGGTTCTGTGTACGTAATTTCCATTTCTACGAAAGGAGGCAGTTCACAGGTAAGCACACGCTCTTCATCGGCAAGGAACATCATTTCTACATATTGACCTTCCTTCATGAGGTCGGCATTTTCAATCAGATCTTCCTGAAGAGATATTTGTTCATAGGTCTCGTTATGCATGAAATTATAACCCATATCGTCTTTGTAGAGGAACTGATAGGGACGTCGCTCAACACGGATGGTCTCTATTTTTTCTCCGGCGTTGAAAGTGTTCTCGAGAACACGACCGTTCTCCAGGTTGCGGAGTTTCGTTTTTACAAAAGCGCCGCCCTTGCCGGGTTTAACGTGTTGAAACCATATGATGGAACAGGGTTTTCCATTGAAAGAAATATAAAGTCCGTTCTTAAAATCTGCAGTTGTTGCCATAAAAAAGATATTTAATAAAAGCGCGACAAATTTAAACCTTTTTTACATTTAATCTACAAGAGAATCAAAATCTGCATTGAGTCGCTGCTTGTCAATAAAATCATATTGCGAGAGCGCTCTTAGTTGATAATAATACTGCCAATAATTATAAAGAGCCTGAACGTAACCAACCCGGGCCTCGTCACGGTCAATCTGGGCGTTGTTCATGTCGGTGATCGTGATTTTATCTATAAGGTATCTCTGTTTGGCCACATCGTAGCGCTTCTGGGCAATGGTGTCCGATTTGGCGGCAATCAGGAACTGTTGTGACTGCATATTGAATTGCTTTACATTCAGGATAATATCCTGTTCAAAATCGAGCCGGCTCTGTTCTACCTGTCGTTTTACAAGTTCCTCGTTGCTCTGGGCCATTTTGACCATTCCTTTTCCCCGGCCCCAATCCAGGATGGGAACCGTAAGCCCGATGCTTACCGTTTGCATATCCCGGGGGTCTGCATAGGCAAGGGCCAGTTCCGAAGCCTGCTGGTTAAGGCCGAATGCTATGTTCAGGTTGGCCGAGAAACCACGGTTTGCCTTCTGCTGAGCCACATTCTTCTGAGCTTCAATCAGCTGCCTTTCGTAGGCAATCATATCGGGGTTGTTTTCAAAAGCCAGTTGCAGGACCTGCTCCACGTCCAGAACAACTTCGGGCGTTTTTTCCGGTAAAACGATCGATACGTTTACTCTCTCGGTAAACCCAAGGTAAGAACGAAGACGATTTTCAGCATTTTCAAGCGTTAATCTATTGTCGTTCAGTTCTTTACGTGCTTTTTGGTACCCCAGTTCGGATTGCAGCAAGTCGTTTTCCCCAATCGTTCCCAATTCGTAACGTCCGGCAGCGATCCGGTACAGAGTGTCGTTGTTGGCAAAGTTAAACTCAGATATCGCCAGACGCTGCTGCGCGAGGGCCATATTAAAAAAGAGTGTTATTGCCCTCTGGTTCACACTTTCCATGTTTTCTACATAGGAGCGGCGGGCCTCTTCGTATTTAAGCGGTTCAATTTTCCTGTCCCACTTCATTTCATTGAGTCCGAAAATTGATTGGGATAGGCGTACACTCAACGCAGTAGTGAGGTATTCAGTACTTTCGTGGTTGCTAAAATTGCCGCTGAAGCGGTCCGTCCGTCTGAGAGACGAATTGACCGATACAGAACCACCGGTAGGCAGATTTTGCATAAGTGTGAGACCACCGCTGAACTGGTTATAAAAATCTGACGAATAATCGTGACGTACTTCTCCCGTTACCGGATCGATGCTGGTCACGTCTATGATCTGACGTGAAAATTCCGGCAATTCAGAAGTAAGGCTCAGTTTGGGAAGGTAATTGGCTTTATAGGAACGGTATTCCCAGTAGCTTACCTGGAATGTGTTGCGGGCTCTTATGGCTTCGTTGGATTGGGTGGCTGCCAAATGAAGCACTTCTTCCAGCGTCAGGTTGTAGGATGCCAGTTTATAATCCGGTGAGTTTGTATTAATCTGCGGAATAGTTTCCTGCGCAGCAAGCGGCCCGTTAAGCAGGCACAGCATTGTTGCTATTGGTATAAATGCCTTATTTTTCAAGTTCATAGTCTTATTCATATCTGAGAGATTCAATAGGATCGCGTTCGGCGGCGCGTTTGGCGGGTGAATATCCGAAGATCACACCCACAGCGGCAGACACTCCAAATGAGATGACCACCGAGGAGAATGAAATAATAGTAGTGATGTCAAAGAAAGACTTTATGAGAATGGAAAGCACTACGCCTACAATGACTCCGATGGCTCCGCCGGCTACGCTGATGAGAATGGCCTCGGAAAGGAACTGCGCAATGACATCGGCTTTTTTTGCCCCGATGGCCAGACGGGTGCCAATTTCCTTGGTCCGCTCCATAACGGAAGCAAACATGATGTTCATGATGCCTATACCCCCAACAAGCAGGGATATGCCGGCAATGGCTCCCAGGACGATATTGAAAATGTCTTTGGTACGTTGCTGTTGCTTGAGAAGTAATTCAGGTACGGTAACCTCAAAGTCGGGTACATTCTGGTGACGACGCATCAGCATACGGCCGATCACTTCCTGCGAAGAACTCAATTGATCGGTTTCATTCACTTGTACGGTAATCCGGTCCAGCTGATGATAATTGGTATTCGAGCTGCCCGAGCTGGTGCTGGAGGAAGAAACGATCACACGACCGCGTCCTCCGCCCATCACAACGGCCCCGGATCTGCCCGAGCCCGGGTTGGTAATGGCCAGAGCACGGTTTTCCTGACGTAGCAGCATAGTACGGATGGGAATAAATATCTGATCGTCATAACCCTGCATTCCCATACTCTCGGAACCTATGGTTCCCAGAGAGCCCGATTGCGCTTTAGATGCGGCGCCGGCGGGATCTTTTTCTTCTGTCTGTCCGGGCCTGGCCGATCCTCCCTGGCTCTGTTCAAGCACCCCGACCACTTTCACCCAGTTGGCTCCGAATTTGATGAACTGTCCAATGGGATTGTTTTGCTGGAAGAACCGGGTTTTAACGTTATGTCCGATAATACAAACGGCCATTGAGTTGAGTTCCTGTTCTTCCGAGAACATTTCTCCGCGTTCAAACCCGATGTTGTATAATTTGAAATACTCGGAGGTTACTCCCATCACTTTTGCAGCCTGACGGATCCCGTTGTAGGTGACGTAGGTAAAAACACTAACTTCCGGAGAAACGTGTTTAACCGAAGGGAGGATCAGACGAATAGCCTCGGCGTCCGATAACTGGAGTCCCGGGGAAAATTTCTTTGTCTGACTGGCCGTGGAACTGGCTGCATCTTCGTCCACGTTCTCAAGGGTTGCCGGCAGGATCACTATGTTGTTCACGCCAACCATCTTGATCTGATCCAGAATTTCCTTTTGAGCCCCGTTACCGATGGCCATCATGCTGATCACGGCACCAACCCCGAACACAATGCCAAGAGCTGTTAGAAAGCTCTTTAATCTATTATTAACAATAGATTCCAGGGCAATGTGTATGTCATGCATGTATCTGTTTATGAAAAAGATATTCATGAGAAAGATCTTTGTTATTTATTGCCGGATTCCGGGGCGGTTCTCTGGGTCTGAGGTGTTCCCTGCATAGCTCCTTGTGGCGCTCCCTGAGGTGGTCCCTGCCTGCGGGCACCCGGTTGACGAGGGGTAGTGCCTGTTCCCGGAGTTCCTGCAGGTTGATCTTTTCCGGCGGAAGGTGCCGTTGCCCCGGGCTTAACGGCTCCGTCGGGTATGGTGACACCGTCGGGTAATTTGACCCCTTCCGGAAGTTTCATCCCCGGAGGCATTTGGCCGGGCATTCCGTGCATCTTTTGCGGATGGGCTTTTTCTTCTAGAGCTTTCCTGGCGGCTTCTGCTTTTTCAATAATCCGTTGTTTGATAACAGGAATATATTCTTTTCCCTGAACTTTGAATTTTATTGCATTCTCGGGAAGAGACAGGTAGATTTCGTCCTCTTCTTTCAGACCCTGCTCTATTACGCGAAAATTCTCATTTGCGTCTCCGGCCACAACAATCTGACGAACCCCGGATGTTTTGTAAACATAGGTGATGCTGTCGGATTCGAAAACAGCTTCGGCAGGAACGAATACTGCAGAATCAATAGAAGACGTAATAATTTGGTTGGAAGTAGTCATGGCAGGCCGCAGGATCTGGTCCTGACCGTCTACTTTTATTACTACCTCAAAAACCTTGGCGTCGGCATTTTTGAGCTGTTCCCCGATGTTAGACACTTCTTTTACTATTCCTGTATAACTCTTCTCCGGGAAGGCATCTACTCCAATACGGACTTTCTGCCCTTCCTTGATCTTTGAGATATCAATTTCGTTTACGTATGTCTTGGATAACATGGAACTCAGGTCGGGCAGTGTGGCAATCACCAGATCCCATCCGCTGATGGTGGATCCTATCCGGCGTTTGTCTCCGCTCCAGTCCCTGAAATAAATAACCATTCCGTCACTGGGTGCATATACAGTAAAGTCATTTAGGACAGCGCGCAGTTCATCCAACTGGCGTTTTTTTCTGTTCAGTTCTATGAGCACATCCTGAACCGAACCGCCGGCCTGGTCTATTTTCAGGGCATAATTTTTGACTGCCTGTTCGTAAGCGCGTTGAGCCTTTTCCAGTGTGTTCTGATATTGTCTTTGTGTTGCAGGCGGTTCGTAGATAGACTGTTCCACCGCGATCTTGGCTTCTTCGATCGTAAAGAGCTGATTCTCCATATCATTTCTCAGAGCTCTTAGGGAAAGTGAAGTATCCAGCAGCGTGTTTTCGTACTTGGCCTGCAGTGCTTCGTACTCGTCCTCGAGGTCTTTCAAAGAGTTGTCGGCAGAGGTTTTGTCAAGCAGGGCCACGTAATCACCGGCTTTAACAACCGTCCCCTCAGGAATAAGATCCTGGATCTTAACTTCGCTTATCCTGACGTTTCGGGCCCTTAGTCCGGCCGGCCCTTCAATTTTAATGTTGTTTTCAGCCTCAAGCTCTCCTGTTGTAGTAACAATGATTTCAAATTTACCTTTTTGTGCCTTTACGGTCTGCGGGACATACCCGTTCTTTCCTCCGGTAGTGAGGATGATGATTAGGACAACAGCGGCCACGGCGACACTGCTCCAGATGATGATACGTTTCTTTTTCATGTGATACTTAAATTCTGCTAAATGCGTTCACTTCCATTCGGGAAACAAAAGTAAACATTTGATGGGAATGGTTGTAAATAGTTTAATACAATAAAAAATTTTGAGGGCTGAAAATAAATATTTACCTTTGCTGCCCCAATCAAAAACGGTGCCATAGCTCAGTTGGTAGAGCAAAGGACTGAAAATCCTTGTGTCCCTGGTTCGATTCCCGGTGGCACCACAAATAAAAGGCTTGCGAAAATCGCAAGCCTTTTATTTGTGGTG
>DHQY01000002.1 GCA_002408205.1 Bacteroidales bacterium UBA5326
TTTTCTTTGGACACTAGTGATATGGCAATTGAAAAAGACAACGGGATAGCTCAAACCAACAATGTAACCCGTATTTGCGCAAACACAAAGATTATCGGCAACATCGTGACACAGCACGACATCCGCATTGACGGGTATCTTGAAGGTCAGATCAAAACAGATGGGAAACTCGTAATAGGAGAAAGCGGAAAATGCACCGGTCAGGCCGAGTGTAAAAATGTTGACATCAGCGGTGCTTTTGACGGAGTCCTGAAAGTCACTGAACTGGCATCTCTCAAAGACAAATGCGTTTTTACCGGAGAATTGCATTCAGACCAGCTTTCCATTGAACCCTCAGTTCGTATTAGCGGTCAGATTATTTCTCCCGAACTTTCCAAGAAAGACGACAAAAAACCAATGCCGGGGACCGGAACAAATCCTCCCGCGCATCAGGAGCCTGAACCCAAAAGATAGCGGTTCTTACACTTTATTAAATACGTATTTTCGGGCCATGACTGTCTGGGCGATAGATCTTGAGACCAGATGGGCTGCGTAACCAATCCACAATGCCTGTATTCCCAGGGGCTCCATTAAACTGAAATAACAGATATAAAATGCTGCCACGGCTATGAGCATGGTATTGCGCATGGCCGGTCCTGCTGTAGCACCTATGTATATTCCGTCCCACATAAAGGTCAGGCAGGAGATAAAAGGCATACCATACAACCAGGGCAGGAAAGGCTGTGCGGCATCAATAACTTCCCTGGTTGAGGTCATAAGACGTAAAAGCCACTGATCTCCCACAATATATGCTACAGTGGATAGTACGCCTACGCCTCCGCCCCATATAAACAGATAGCGAATGGAAAGCATAAGGGATTTTTTGTCTTCGGCTCCTATGTATTTTCCCACTAAAGCTTCTCCTGCATATGCAAATCCGTCTACAATATATCCGTAAAGCAATAATAGTTTCATCATGATGGTAGCCACAGCCAGCAGGGTGTCGCCGTATTTAGCGGCCATGAAAGTAAAGCCGGTGTATATCAGGAGCATGCAAAGTGACCTGACGAACACGTTCCCGCTAAGAGAGAAGAATCGTTTCCAGCCGCTTTCTTTCAATACAGAGTGGAGGTTTACATGACCCAAATATTTTCTAAAACGCAGCATTACCAATATAATACCGCAGATCAAACCGGTATATTGTGCAATCAATGTACCCAAAGCAATTCCTTTTACCCCCATTCCGCAGGGCAGAGCCAGGTAAATACTCATCCCCACGTTGGTAGCATTGATTACAATATCTATGATCATAGAGGCTGCAGTATTTTGAAGGCCAATGAACCAGCCCCGGAACACAAATAATGATAACACAGCCGGGGCCGCCCAGATGCGGATAAAGAAGTATTGACGGGCATACTCCTTAATTTCCGGCGAAGCCTGGGCTAGCCAGAGTACCAGATTGGCAAAAGGCCATTGAATTAACATGATGACCATCGCAAAACCCACAGCAATGGCAAGACCCTGGATACCGGTCCGGGCCATTTCACTGTAATCACTACGGCCGTAAGCTTGTGCAGTGATACCTGCCGTGCTGATCCTTAGGAACCCGAAGTTCCAGTATAACAGATCAAAAAGCATTGACCCTATGGCAATGCCTCCAATGGCCGTAGCCGAGCCCAGCCGGCCGGCAATGGCGGTGTCTGCCATGCCTACCAACGGAATAGTAATACCTGCAAGGATACTGGGAATGGCCAGATGTAGAATTTGTTTGTTTATACTTTTGGCTATCATGCTTTGATTCAGGTGCGGTACTTGCCCCCTTCGGGGTCTTCCAGCATTTTTAGGTAACTGGTGTAACGTTCGGCAGGTATAAGACCGTTTTCAACGGCATCCCTTACAGCACAACGCGGTTCGTTGATGTGCAGGCAGGAATTGTATTTACAGCCGGCCGAGGCAGCAAACAGTTCGGGAAAGAAATGATACAGTTCGGACCTGTTGATCTCCAGCAGACCAAATCCTTTAATCCCCGGACTGTCAATGAAAAAGCCGCCTCCGGTCAGGGGATGCATTTCATAAAAGGTAGTGGTGTGTTTTCCGGTAAGATGAGCAGACGAAATAGCGGCGGTTTTCAGGGAAAGTGAAGGGTCAAGTGTGTTGGCCAGTGAGGATTTTCCAACACCGGATATGCCCGCAAACAGGGATATCTTATCTCTCAGAAGTATACTGAGAGTTTCCAGTCCCATGCCGTCAAAGGCAGAAACATTCAAAACGGCATATCCGGCCCTGGTGTAGATTTCCGATATATGATCTGAATTTTCTTTGTAATCCGGAATTGACAGGAGTTCATCGTATTTGTTCACCAGCAGTGTGGCAGGTACGCCATAGGCCTGACAAGTTACAAGAAACCGGTCAATAAACGGCAAAGGAGTTTGCGGTTCTGTGGCGCTTAAGACCAGATAGGCCATATCTATGTTTGCGGCAATGATATGAGCCTCTCTGGAAAGATTCGCCGATTTTCTGATAAGATAATTCCTCCTCGGATGTACATATGTAATTACGGCCGGCTCTTCATGTCCTCTCACCCGTGCCGGTTTTGCCGGCATGATACCGTCCACCAGATCCCCTACGGCCACCGGATTGGTTAATTTTCCTCCTTTCAGCCTCAGTTTGCCGCTAAGAACTGCCTGGAAAGGGTCCCAGTCCGGAAGAAAAGAGATCTTATATAAATTTCCGGTTTGTTTGACTACCGTTGCACGTTCGAAAGGAAGTGTATCCATGGTTCTCTGTTTGCGGGCGCTAAGGTACAAAAATGTTCAAAAAAGATTAACTTTGTAATATGTTTACAGTAAACGAAATACAAGGCTTTGTGTATCAGGCCGTTCAAAATCTTATCTCTTCTTACTCCAACAGTTCGTTGCATCTTCCGGTTGAATACGCTCTGTCCGTAGGAGGAAAACGTCTTCGTCCCGTTCTTTGCCTGATGACCTACAATATGTTCTGTGACAACCTGCCGCCTTCTGTTCTCAAACCGGCTCTGGGCCTGGAGATTTATCATAATTTCACACTGGTACACGACGACGTGATGGATCATTCAGATATGCGGCGAAACCAGCCGACAATTCATAAAAAATGGAATGTTAATACAGCCATCCTCAGCGGAGACGCTTTATGCATGCTGGCCTATAAATACATGAGCCAATGCAATCCCGACGACTTACCCGCTGTACTCGAGGTTTTTAACCAGGCAGCAGAAGATGTCTGTGAGGGACAGCAGTTGGATATGGATTATGAACGTCAGGCCGTCATCTCTCAGGAAGAATACCTGAATATGATCTCCCGCAAGACGGGTGCCCTGATTGCCTGTGCCATGCAGACAGGAGCCATTTGTGCCAAAGCCGATCCTGCTACAATTCAGCTTTTAAAGAATAGCGGTTATTCACTGGGTGCTGCCTTTCAGGTGCAGGACGATTACCTGGATGTTTACGGAGATCAGGCTGTTTTTGGGAAGTCCATCGGACTGGATATCTGCAATAATAAAAAAACCTGGTTGCTTACTTATGCATTACGTACAGCACAGGGTAACGATCTGAATGAACTGAATACTCTCGTACAAACGAAAGATAATTCCCAAAAAGTGCCCGGGATAATTGCTATCTACAATAAGATTGGAGTTAAGGAGGCCGCCGAAAAACAGATCGCCGACTATCTTGACCGGACGCTCAGTGCGATTGAAGGTGTTAATGTAAAACCAGAGCGTAAAGTGCTCCTTATGGAATATATTCAAAACCTGCTTTACCGAAACAAATAATCAATATGACCATTTCTTTTTGCGATAAATGCAATGCGATTTTTGACCGCGTGATTGAAGATTATCACAAGAACGATTCCGTTACTGCAATTTGTGAGAACCCTTATTCCGCAGGCAGTATGGATGCTCTTCTCTACGAAAAGACATGGATAGACACTGTTCAGTGGCATCTCGAAGATATTATCCGCGATCCCGGGATCGATCCTTCGGAAGCATTACAAATTAAAAGACGCATAGATCTTTCCAACCAGAAACGGACCGATCTGGTGGAACGTATTGATTCTTTCCTTTATGAACGTTTTTCAGGGGTGAGCCTTCAGAAAGAAGCCGGCCTGAATACCGAGACGCCTGCCTGGGCCATTGACCGGTTATCTATTCTTGCACTAAAGATATACCATATGAGATTGGAGGCGGAACGTAAAGATTCGCCAAAAGCAGCAGAGTGCGCAATGAAAAGAGATGTATTGCTTACCCAGCGGCACGATCTTTCAACGGCGCTTAACCAGTTACTGGATGATCTTGAAAAAGGACGGAAGTACATGAAACTTTACAAACAGATGAAAATGTATAACGACCCGCTGCTCAATCCGGTATTGTATGGAAAAAGATAGAAATAAGCCCCATGTACTCTGCCTCAGATTTTCCGCTCTGGGCGACGTGGCGATGAGCTCTGTGGTGCTTAGGTCCTTTGCTCAGGATAACCCCGGTACCCGTTTCACTTTAGCCGGTCCTGCATTGCTTGAGCCGTTGTTCAGAGGGGTGCCGAATTTGTCTTTGTTTCCGGTAGATAAAAAAGAATCGGTTCTTACTATCTATCGCACTCTCAGACGCTTGGATGTTACTTATGTTGCCGATCTGCACAGTGTATTAAGAACTTTTGTCATAAGGACCCTGTTTTTTTTATCGGGGAAACGGGTCGTCTTCCTGAAAAAGGAAAGAAAGGCCAGACGCAGACTGCTTGAAGATCCGGAGGGATGTCTGCCGCTTACTCATATGTGTGAATTATATGCCGCGACCCTCAGAAAACTGCATCTGGATTCTCCTTCGTTTTCTGCAGGACCTTATATTCCCATGAAGGAAGGCCCTCTTAAACGTGTTGGGGTGGCTCCGTTTGCCAAACATGAAGGCAAACAGTGGCGGCTGGGGCCCATGCATGACATTGTCTGTGAACTCGCCGAACAGGGAATTGAAGTGTTCCTATTTGGAGGCGGTGAAGAAGAACAGAGCATATTGGATGAATGGGCCGATGCATACAACAATGTGACGAACGTCGTTGGCGGTGGTTCTTTTGAAGAGGAACTTAACCTGATAAGGACGCTCGATGTTATGGTTTCAATGGATTCGGCCAATATGCATTTTGCTTCTGCCGTGGGAATTCCGGTTATTTCCATTTGGTGTGCCACACATCCCAAGGCGGGCTTTTACGGATGGCGGCAGGACCCACGGCGGGCCATTCAGTTGCCGCTGGATTGCCGCCCCTGTTCCATTTTTGGTGCGGAACCATGCCGGAAAGGGACTTATGAATGTACCGATGCCCGCATCATGGATATGCTAAGGCGCTCTTTGGAACTGATTCCGCGTAAACTGAAAACAGAAATCATGGCACCTGCCGGCAATTGGGCCAGCCTGACGGCTGCAGCGCAGGCCGGAGCAGGATCGGTTTACTTTGGTGTAGGGCGTCTGAATATGCGGGCATATGCCGCGTTGAATTTTACAATGGAAGACTTGCCTGCGATTGTTGAGTTTTGCATCAAACACGGGATGCGTTCTTACCTGACGGTCAATACTATTTTGTATAATCAGGATTTGGAAGAACTCCGCATGGTGCTTCATGCTGCAAAAAAGGCTGACATATCGGCCGTTATTGCTTCGGACATGGCCGCCATTCTTGAAGCCAGGGCCATAGGCCTGGAAGTGCACGCTTCCACCCAGCTGAATGTTTCCAATATTGAGGCGCTGAAATTCTTTGCCCGTTACGCCGATGTGGTTGTTCTGGCCAGAGAGCTTTCGCTGGAACAGATCCGTGAAATCGCACGGCAGGTTAAGGAACAACAGATTAAAGGACCCTCGGGAGAGTTGGTCAAACTGGAATTGTTCTGTCACGGAGCATTGTGTATGGCTGTTTCGGGGAAATGTTACCTGAGTCTTCACGAATATAACAAATCGGCCAACAGGGGGGCCTGTTACCAGATATGTCGCCGCTCTTACCTTGTGGAAGATAAAGAGACGGGAGCGCAATTGGAGATAGACAATCAATACATCATGTCTCCCAAGGATTTATGTACTGTTACTTTTATTGATCAACTACTCGATGCCGGTATAGAAGTGCTCAAAATTGAAGGCCGTGCCAGGGCTCCCGAGTATGTCAAGGCTACAGTGAGTGCATACCGGGATGCTGTTATGGCATATGAGGACGGGCTTTTTACACCCGAGCTGTCAGCCGGACTGGAAGACAGGCTTAAGAAAGTCTTCAACCGCGGATTCTGGGGAGGTTATTATCTGGGATCCCGTTTGGGTGAATGGAGTACAGTCTATGGGAGCCAGGCACCCGAAAAGAAAACTTATGTGGCAAAAGTTACCAATTATTTCACCAAACAAGGTGTCGCAGAGCTTCTGATAGAAGCAGCGCCCCTTAAAATTGGAGACAATGTTTTGGTCATCGGTCCTACAACAGGGGTAAAAGAAATCACGGTCACTGAAATCCGGATTGAAGGAAAACCGGCAGATGAAGCGCCCCAGGGAACTACCTGCTCCGTTCCGGCAGTTCAGAAACTCAGAAGGTCAGACAAAGTATACAGGCTGGAATCTTAGACGATCTCTGCCAGCATACAGCGGGCAGAACCGCCTCCATTGGTCTCAATAGTGTTTAGAACCGGTGTTATAAGCGGGTTATACGATTTAAGCGTTCTTCTTTGTTCGGGAGTAAGCACGTTATATGCCTGTCTGGACATCACAAGGCAGGGCTTATTATCGGTGGAAAACACCTGAAACATATTCCCGGCAAAATGATTCATCTGTTCTGTGGTGATTCCGACAATTTCCTTGTGGTCTTCATTGAATTGGTCCAGCAGCATCCGGCGATCCTTTTCGTCATGGACCGAATCGAGGCATATCACCACGTACCGGTCTGCCATACACATCATGACATTGGTGTGGTAAATGGGCTGTCCCTGGCTTATGGCATTAAATAGGAGCGGCTTGTATGAAAGGGTTTCACATACCTCCAAAAAAAGATCTTCGTTGGTACGGGGCGAACGGCATGCATAGGCCCGGGCGTTTTCCCTGTCGAAGACCATACTGCCCGTACCTTCCAGGAATTGATTCTGTCTTTCCCGGGGACTCATGTCAATCCAACGGATTCGCGGAGCCTCGTCCATTATAATCTTAAATACCGATTTTTTTCTTTCAAGGCGCCGGTTTGGGGCATACATGGGATAGAGAATAGCCATCTGTCCCGGGTGGAAAGAAATCCAGTTATTTGGAAAGATAGAGTCGGGCGTATGAGGTTCCGGGGTATCTTCTGCCACTACCACTTCTATCCTGTGTTTTCGCAACAAGGTCACATAAGCGTCAAACTCGGCCAATGCCATTTCCTTTACCTGATCCTGCGGCCCGGCTGTTTGAAACGCATTGTTTACGGCTGTCTGGGGATTATATCCAAAACAGCAGGGCCGGATCATAAGCAGTTTAGCCATAACGGAATTTTTACTGTTCCATTTCCAAAATAGATTTCCGGATAATGCCCAACGCTTCCATGAGTTCTACTTCGGTAATAACAAGCGGCGGAGCCAGACGTATTATATGACGGTGGGTTGGCTTGGCAATTAATCCGTTTGCGGCCATGGCAAGGCATATATCCCAGGCCTCCTTGTTGTTGCGTGGTTCAATGACAATGGCATTCAGAAGACCTTTTCCCCTGACAAGTTTTATCATACGGGATGGTATGTTCCTCAGGTAATCACGGCAGATAACGCCCAGGCGTTCTGCTTTTTCTGCAAGCTGTTCGTCTTTAACCACCTGAAGGGCGGCTACGGCAACTTTACACGCTAAAGGGAATCCTCCAAAAGTGGACCCGTGTTCTCCGGGTTTAATGGTAAGCATTATTTCGTCATTGGATAAAACGGCAGAAACGGGGAGAACTCCTCCGGAAAGAGCCTTGCCCAATATAAGCACATCGGGGTGTACTCCTTCGTGATCACAGCATATCAGTCTTCCGGTACGGGCAATACCTGTCTGTACCTCATCAGCCACAAAAAGCACATTATGTTTTTTACACAGATCGTAACATTTTTTCAGATATCCGTCATCGGGCACAAAAACCCCCGCTTCGCCCTGAATGGGTTCGGTTATAAATGCGGCCACCTGCGGTCCATGTTGTTCAAGGACATCTTCCAGAGCCTTAACATTATTGTAGGGGATCTTAATAAAACCCGGGGTGAACGGCCCGAATTGTCCGTAAGAATCTACGTCGGTAGACATAGAAACAATACTGATGGTACGTCCGTGAAAATTTCCTTCGCAACAAACAATCAGGGCCTGATCCTCGGGAATGTTCTTTTTAACATATCCCCAGCGCCTTGAGAGCTTCAACGCGGTTTCAACTGCCTCGGCCCCGGAATTCATGGGAAGGACTTTGTCATACCCAAAATAACTTGTAACATACTTTTCGTACGGTCCAAGACAATCGTTATAAAACGCGCGTGAAGTAAGACAAAGCTCCTGTGCCTGGTCAATGAGCGCCTGCACAATCTTTGGATGGCAATGTCCTTGGTTAACAGCAGAATAAGATGATAGAAAATCGAAATACCTTTTCCCGTCCACGTCCCAAACGAACGGGCCCTTTCCTTTACTCAGGACCACGGGAAGCGGGTGATAGTTATGCGCACCGTATTGAGATTCAAGTGCTGTGTAGTCTTTTGAGTTCATAATGCGAAGATAGGTATTAATATTCCAGGAATAAAATTAAATTTACACTATGAAAATTGCGTTAAGCATTGTCCCTGTTATACTTTTCCTGTTTTTTCTTTATATGATGGACAGTTTTAAACTGGTAGTCAAAAAACAGGTTGTTCAGGGTATTGTCTGGGGGTGTGTCTGTGCGCTTATCAGTTATTTGATCAACACCTTCCTGCTTAATACAACGGGTGGTGCGTTCAGCACTTTATCTCTTTATCTGGCGCCCGGAGTAGAAGAAACGCTTAAATCTCTTTTTATCTTTTATCTTATAAGGAAAAAGCGGATTGGATTTATGATAGATGCGGCCATTTACGGTTTTGCCGCAGGGACCGGATTTGCTTTGGTCGAGAACCTGTTTTATGTGTATTCGCTAACGGAAACTTCCATGCTTACATGGATCGTGAGGGGTTTCGGCACGGCCGTAATGCACGGGGGATGTACCGCTTTGTTTGCCGTTATATACATTGGAGCCAAAGCAAGAGGTCGTAAAGAGAGGTTAATGGCCATTTTTGCCCTGGTGCTGGCTTATTTGATCCATTCTGTGTTCAATCATTTTTATATCAATCCGGTAATTCAGACCGTTGTAATATTACTGTTCCTTCCCCTGATATTCGTTCTAATTTTCAGATATAACGAGAACAGGCTTCAGAACTGGATGGAGCTCGAATTGAGCAGCGAAGTTGAATTGTTGAAAATGATCCGGCAGGGCAGGTTCTCTTCCACGCGGACAGGACAGTACCTGGCTTCGCTCCGGCAACGGTTCCCCGGGGAGATGATCCTTGATATGTATTGTTATCTGCAACTTTATCTCGAACTGTCATTAAAGGCAAAACGTAATATTATGCTCAGGGAGAACGGATTTTCCTTATCACGGGAGGAAGGCATTGGCGAGAAACTGACGGAACTCGGGATTTTGCACAAAAGGATAGGAAAAGTAGGAGAGTTGACACTTTCTCCACTTATCCGAATGAGTTACAGAGATGTCTGGAAACTTAACTTATTGAAATAAATTAATTATGAACCAACTTTTTGTGACCTCAATACTAATTATATCAACAGTGTCTGCTGGGCGCTTATGAAAGATGAGAGAATAGAAATAGAAGCTATAATCGCCGGGCAAACCGGACGGTACAGGTCGTTGGTGGAACGGTATCAGAATCCGGTTTTCAGGGTTATTTACAAAATCGTAAATGATTACCAGGAAGCCGGAGAGTTAACGCAGGATGTGTTTGTTAAGGCTTATGAGTCTTTGAACCAGTACAACCCCGAATACAAGTTCTTCAGCTGGATTTACCGAATGGCTATCAACAGGGCGTTGTTGCATTTAAGGAACAGAAAGCCATACGTAGAACTGGATAAAATCCCTTTGCGGGAAAACATGGTAGAAGAGACGGCGTCATATGATGTGATTACAAAGAAAAGCCTGGTAGACAAGGCGGTTAATGAATTGAATGAGAGCTACAGGATGGTCATCCAACTGAAATATTACGCAGATCTTTCCTACGCAGAAATGGCAGAAGTTCTTGGAATACCTGAAAAAACAATTAAATCCAGGCTGTTCGATGCCAGAATGATACTAAAAGATAAAATAGGTAATAATTTGAAATATGTTGAATGATAAACACTTAGATATTATACAAAAAAAAGTGGACGGCGTGCTTTCCGCAAACGAAGAGACTGTTTTTCAAGACCTTATAAATGCTTCTCACGAGGCGAAAGAATTGTATGAAGAACTTCTGAATACTCATCGGGCATTACAGCAAAACGCCTTGGAAATCCCGCCTGTTACTTTTACCGCGGACGTGATGCGCCGGATAAAAGGGAGAGCGGCCCGTAAACAGGTGTTTACCGGTTTTGGCCGATTTTATGCTTTTGCAGCCATGCTGGTACTTGTATTTGTTCTGGGCATTCTGGCAGCGTATTACCTAACGGCTCCCGATAAGTTCCGGCTGAGCGGGGACCTTTCGGGAACGATGGCCCGTAAGGAAAATGGAGTGGAAATAGATGTGCAGGAATACAATAGGAACGGTTTCCGGATGTACCTGATTGCTGTCTCTGCCAAAGACAGCCTCTATGTCGAATTCTCCAACGCAGACGGGCCCGGATACCTTAACGTGGCACATAAAGACGGAACACTTAACAAATGTGCAGGCAATGAATCTGATGCGTATTATGTTTTGAAGGGATATGCTATCTTTACATTGTCCAATGCTCCGGCAGCCTCTGAATTGATTTTTTCCACAAAAGAAAAACAGATCTTTTTATTCAAAGTTCCGCCAACATTTTGAGAAGAAGTGTATAATTAGTATAAAAGAAATATATAGGACGTAAATTTTACAATTATGAAAAAGAGAAATGGTTTATTATTAACTCTGGCAGTGATTGCCTCCCTGGCAATAGGATTTTTGATTGGGATTATGGTGGATATCCCAAAGACAGATAACACCCAGGTTGCGGGCACGATTGGTAAAATTCAGAATTATAAAAATGTGAAAATCACAGAACAGGATATTCAGCTCAAAAATGAATTAATGGCAGATTCCGTGCTGTTGAAGGCCATAGGTAATTATTTTAACTATTATTATGTGAGTGCTGTCTCCCAGGGTGACCGGATTAAATATGCCTTGAAGGAGTTGGACCCCGAGCAGGAATTTAAAGCGTTCAGCGGAATGACTCTTACCGAATTTGCCGGCTACGGAACCTTTTTGGAAAACGCACGTAAAGACCTGATGCTGGCAATTGCTTTATGTAAATTCCCGAATGATGTCCACCCTGTTTTGCTTAGAAACGCCATTACCCAGGCCAACAATGTAATAGCCCAGATGAACTACCGGAAACAGGCCGTACTGAATCTCATTGACAACCTCGATACATTCATAGGGCAAAAGAGCAAAGACGTTCCCGTTGTGCTGGCCAATGTACACGCGGTGCTTTCCTGTGACCAGATAATAAACGCTGTTGCGCTGAACGATAAGGTGGTCCTGAAATATTTTGACAGGAAGAAATTATACACTACAGAAATAAAAGCCTCATCATTAGCCGATATGCAGGGATCTTCTTCCGTACTGCAGGGTTATATAATACACGATGCAGCTATACTGAAAGATCAGATGATTGGATCCAGCAGTTCCCTGGGGATAGATCCCATTCAGCTGGATCAGGAAAACTTGGGATTTCTTATTGAAGATGCAGCGCTTATTGGCACTCAGTTTCTTTTAGATGCCGGTAATCTGCAGGGTTTTATAGGCTCAGCCAGCGAATTGGGATATTTTGTTGTAGGTTCTGTGTTCCAAAATCTGGAAAATCTTGGAATAATTTATACTCATCAGGATGCCGCCGGAAATCTTTCCTTAATATCCGTAGTCGAAGATTCTCAATCGCTGGGAACAGTTGCTTTTATGGATGCCCAGTCATTGGGGCTTTTAGTGTTTGATAATGCAGAAACATTAGGCCTTTGCAGTATTAGCCAGTTGGGGTCCTTTATGAATAGTACTGCTCAAATTGGTAGTGCTCACCAATAAGTTTGGGGTATCAGGTGAATAAGCTAAAAACCATTATATTATTTATGTACATGCTAATACCGGGTCTGCCCGGTATTTTGCATGCACAGATCATGAACAGTGTTACCAAAGACAACCTGCAGCTGGTCTATTTTGGGAAAAGGTATTCCTATATTGTGCCGCATGTTTCGCAGACTTTCCTGAATGCGATGCATTTTCATCGCAATTTCTGGCCCTACAGAGATACGACCACCTATGTGTTTTTGACCGATTTTGAAGATACCGGTCACGGCGGGGCCATATCCATGCCTTTTAACCAGGTAATATTGGGTATAGAACCCTATAGTTTTGCCTTTAGCATTATTCCTTCCAACGAACGGTTTCAATGGTTGTTCAATCATGAACTGACACATATTGTGTTAACAGACAAGCCCAACGAGCGCGATATGAAATTTCGCAAGCTCCTGCTGGGTAAAGTCCTTCGTGATGACGAACATCCCGTTTCGGCTATATGGAGCTACTTCACAACACCCCGCTGGTATGCTCCGCGTTGGTACCACGAAGGCATTGCCTGTTTTATGGAGACCTGGATGTCGGGGGGATTCGGGCGGGCCATGGGCTTTTATGACGAAATGTATTTCCGGAGTATTATTGACGGGGCCGAACCGTTATATTCCCTCATTGGCCTCGACACGGAGGGAACTACCGTGGATTTCCAGGTGGGAGCCAATTCGTACCTGTACGGGTCGCGTTTCATTACGTATCTTGCCTATAAATACGGCATAGATAAACTAAAGAATTTTTATGCCAGGTCGGACAGTTCAAAAGCCTTCTATGCCGGCCAGTTCAGAAAGGTTTACGGGCGTCCGGTGCGTGAAGTGTGGGAAGATTGGATGGTCTGGGAGAATGATTTTCAGCAAGGAAATATTGCCCGCATTAAGGAATTCCCTCTTACGGAGTTTTATCCGCTTACCTCCGACCCGTTGGGAAGCGTATCGAAGTTTGAATACAATCAGTCCACCGGGAAACTCTATGCCGCCATTAACCATCCCGGGATTATTTCACAGATAGCCGAGATAGACAGCCATACGGGCGAAATCCGCAAAATCGCGACGCTCGATTCCCCCAGCCTGTATTATTCCACCCATCTGGCATATAATGCGCAGGACGAGAAACTCTATATTTCCGAACATAATAATAATTACCGTAACCTGGTAGAAATTGACGTAAAGCATGGAGGCCGCCGCACTCTCAACCGGCTAACCCGGACGGGAGACCTTGAATTCAATCCGGTTGACAAATGTTTATGGGGTGTACAGAACGATAACGGCTATTCAAGCCTGGTAAAGATACCGCCGCCGTATGACCGGGTACTGCCTGTCTTTTCGGCACCGTTCGGAAAAGTATTGTTCGATCTGGATATATCTCATTCGGGAGATTTGTTGTGTGCCTCTTTATCGGGAATCAGGGGAGAACAGTCGCTTATTCTGTTTGACCTGAACCGGCTGGATGCCGGACAGTCCGGGTATGAAACTGTTTATACGCTGGATGATAACACGCTTACTCAATTCAGATTCTCCACAGATGACTGCTACCTGATTGGCACTTCGTATTACACGGGTGTTTCCAATGTCTGGAGAATTAAATTGGAAGACAAAAGCTTTGAGTTGCTTTCCAATACTACAACCGGCTTTTTTATGCCGTTACAGCTGAACGCCGATTCGTTACTTGTCCTCAGGTACGAACGGGACGGAATGCGTCCCGGGCTCATCCCGCTTAAGGTGCTGGAAGATGCCAACGCTATTAATTTTCTCGGCAATATGGTTCATCAGGAGCACCCGGTTGTGGAAGAATGGTCCCTGCCTCCCGCCTCGGCACTTAAAGGGGTAAATGAATCGGTTGTTGAAAAACCGTATGTTCCCCTGAAAGAGATGAAGATAACCGGAGCCTATCCCGATATTGCCGGATTCAAAAATACCGTGGCTCTGGGATACCGTATGAATTGGCGTGATCCTGTGGGGATAAGCAATATCAATCTTTTTGTAGCCATATCGCCATGGAGTCCCTATGGTGTTGAACAGAAATTTCATGCCATGCTGGAATGGAAGTTCTGGAACTGGTGGTTAAAGGCCAACTACAATCCTACCCATTTTTACGATCTTTTTGGTCCTACCAAACGAAGCCGTGCCGGATACTCGGCAGGGGTGGGATATAAGCGTACATTTACTCTAAAAAGTCCTTTAAAATACTATGTAGACGGAGCCCTGTTCACCTACGGTATGCTGGAAGTCTTGCCCGGATACCAGGAGATTGAAGCACCCATGCGGAACATGCAGGCCGGAGCCGTTTCGTTCGGTATTTCCAAACTTCGCAAAACATTGGGAGGAATCGATGATGAAACCGGGTTTTCATGGGATATCAGTCATACCACTTACCTGGCAAAGGGGGATTTTTACCCCTCATTCGTATCCAGCCAAAGTGTGGGATTCCTGGTTCCTTTTTTCAGGAACACGAGTTTCTGGATACGCAACAGTATTGGTCAGTCCCTTGGAGACCGGGCCTCAAGTCTGTCACATTTCTATTTTGGAGGATTTGGAAATAACTACGTAGATTGGCAGCCTTCCGAACAGTACCGTAACGCATTATCTTTTCCGGGGGCCAGGATTGATGAAATCCCTGCGTATAATTATGTGAAAACTATGGGAGAGTTGTGCTTGTTCCCTATCCGGTTAAAGAATGTGGGAACTACCTGGCTTTATACCACTTATATTAAACCGGCCCTATTTGGGGCCCATCTGATGACTAATTTTGACCGAATGAATGAGATGTCTCATTTATTTAACTGCGGCGGCCAGGTGGATATCCAACTGGTGCTTTTTTCCTACCTGAAGACAACCTGGTCATTCGGTTATGCCAAAATGTTCCAGGCAGGAAAAAAGTCGACCAATCAGTTCATGTTGTCGCTGAAATTACTGGGTAATTAGCGTGCCAGTACGCCATCGAACGGGTTTTGATCGCCGTCGGGCCATATGCCGTTTTTGAGTGATTTATTATTCACCATTTCTGAATTGGGGATCTGGTAGACAAAACGCCAGGACTTAGCCGGAAGCGGTTTGTAGCCGCCGTAATTGATGTGATCTCCTTTTCTTTCCAACGGTTTCTGGTTCCTGATGATGTCAAACCAGGCATATCCTTCTCCGTAAAGCTCTTTTCTGCGTTCCAGCAGGATGGCTTCAACAAGATCGTTGCCCGAGGCGGTTGTCTTTTTGGCCCCACGCATCTCCTGCAATTGCCAGAGCAGATCTTTGGCCTGCGTTTCCCTGCCCAGACGGGCCAGCGCTTCGGCTTCGTTCAGTAACATTTCTTCTGAGCGCATGAATACTATGGAACCAATGAGGTCTTCCGTATCCCTGAATTTCATGGAATAGTTGATGATACCCCAAACAATATCTATCTGGGATTTGCGAATATCACCCGCATCGAATTTGTTGACGAACACATCGTTCAGGAAGAAACACTGGAATGTAAATCCGTTACGGGTCCAGTTGGCCCACATGGCAAACGGGGAATAGTCGCTCAGATTCTGATCTTTGGTTTGCGGCATGCCCCACATCCAGGAAGTCGTGTTCAGGTCGTTGAATCCGGCCAGGTACATATCGTTTGAAGTGAGCGGATAAGGCTGACGGGCCTTATTTGCATATTCAGCTGCTTTTTCCCAGTTGTTCATTGTCATGTATACTTGTGACAAAAAGCCCCTGACCACACTTTGGTCCATATGGTTTTTATAACTCCTTGAAAAGCCCTGCAAAAGACTCTCGGCCTGCAGGAAATCTTCCAGGATCCGGTCGTAGGTGTTCTGTACGGTGCCTCTTGGAGCTCCTTCTGTCTGGTCTGTTGTGGGTTCAAGATAAATAGGAACACCGGGCATGTCTTTGGCAATGGCATAAGTATGCTGGAACAGGCGGATCAGATGGAAATATGCCCATGCCCGCATTGCCAGTGCCTGGCCTTTGATATGATCTTTTTCGGATTGCAGCCCTTCGGCATCGTCAATATAATAAATAATGCTGTTGACATTGTTGATGAGCCGGTAATAATAGATCCAAAGACAGGAAGACTTGAAAATATCACCGCGTGTATGTCCCCAGAAATTATAATCATAGGTGTACCATCCGCCCCAGACGATTATGTCTTCGCCACAGGCATCGAAAGTCATCTGATGGGTAGCGTAGCCCCAGTCGTCCTGACGGCCCGATCCGCCCGATCCGGATTCCAGTTGATAGTAGCATCCGTAAAGTGCCGACTGGGCACCCTGGGTTGTTTTAAATACTCCCGTATCGGCCACCGAAGTAGACGGGGTCGTTTCCAGAAAGTCTGTACAGGCAGCAAGCCCCATGATGGCTATTCCCGTGCAAAGTATTGATTTAATATATTTTTTCATATACATATCTTATTTTGTGTTATAAACTAAACTGTAACCCGAAAGTAACGGACTTGGTCGTCGGGAACCGGTTACTGGTTGTACCGGAAATGCTTTGTTCCGGGTCTGTGCCTCTACGGGCGGCAGAGCCGAAAGTAAGCAGGTTATCGCCCTGTACGTATACCCTGAATGAGCTGAATTTCATTTTCTTGAGAATTGAGGAGGGCAGCGTGTACCCAATAGAGACGTTTCTAAGTCTTACAAACGTATTGTCATAGATATATTTGGAAGAATAGGACCCCATGGAATTGGAGTATGCTTTTGAGAAGCGGGCAATGTTAGATCCGGTATTGCTTTCAGTCCATGAGTTCAGAATGTCGGGATGGTAGGAAAACCCTTCTCTGTAGGCAATCATTTGCGAATAGTCCGAGTCGTACAATTTACCGCCTATGCTGTAATAGATCATGAAAGAAAAATCAATTCCATAGAAATTGAAAGTGTTGGTGTAACCTCCAAATACTTTTGGGATGGCATCGCCCAGGTAGGTTTTTTGCTCGTCACCGCTCACTTCGTTGAAATTCTCGGTAAGAACGCGTTCTGATACTACTCTTTCCCCCTGTTCGTTCGTTTTATAAACGTTTTTCCACCATTGGTCGTTCCCGTTCTGCGGATTCACTCCGGCCCACTCGGCGCCCCAGAAATTATAACGACTCTGGCCTTCTCTCCATTTGAAGACACCCGAGTTCATTTCATCCTGAGGTAACTTGGTGATGGTGTTTTTATAATGGGTGGCATTAAAATCCATACTCCATTTAAAGTTTTCGCGATCCATAACGCGCCAGCTTAACTGAAGCTCAACGCCCCGGTTCTGTACGTCCCCGATATTTCTGTCAATACCGCTAAAACCGGTTGAGGGAGCCATTGGCAGGGTAAAGAGAAGGTCTTTTGATTTTCTGTTAAAGAACTCGAAAGATCCGGTGAGTTTATTAAACAAGGCAAAATCTACCCCGGCATTGAATTGCAGGTTGGTTTCCCATTTAAGGGTTTCGTTGGGCAGTCTTTCAATCATGACGCCGGCTTTACCAAAATCGTCATATCCTGTGGCGTAAAGGCCCTGGTAGGAATACCACGAAGACAACCCGTCATTTCCTACGGCACCGTAGCTGGCTTTTAATTTTAAATTGTCAATCCAGGAGATCTCTTTCAGGAAGTTTTCATTGGACATTCTCCACGAAGCGCCTAAAGACCAGAAGGAGCCCCATCTTGAGTTCGGGTGGAAACGGGACGATCCGTCGGCCCTGATACTTCCGGATATATAATATTTGTTGTCAAAATCGTATTCGGCACGCGAAAACCAGCTCATGAGCCGATAATTGTCTTCGTAGGAGGTCAGGTCGGTCATTGTGGCGGCAGATCCGAGTTCATATAAACCGCCAAAGGGGAATCCTTCTTTTGATCCGCTCAGGCCGTTCACAACGCGTTGGTAAGATTCCTGTCCCAGCAGGACGCTTACGCCGTGTTTGCCAAATGTTTTATCGTAAGTCAACAGGTTGGTCCAGGTAGTGGTCACGCTGCGTGTAGTAGACTTGGAAGCAGCACCCCGGCCGGCCATGTATCCGTAAGTAGCGCTGGTGTAACCGCTGTAGCTTGAAAGATAATAGTCCAGACTTAAGGTGGTCCTGAGTTTCAGTTCGGGAATGAATGTAATTTCCGCAAAGTTTCTGGTAGCAATATTATCTACCTTGGTGATGTACTTATTGTAGGCGGCATCGGCCAGGGCATTCCAGCCTATCCAGCTTTTTCTGTCGTTTCCGTAATCATAGATCTTGTTGCCGTCTGAATCTGTCTTATAAGCGTTGGCACTGTAATCCCATTCGTAGACAGGATATATGCTGGGGATGGTGCGCAGGAACCAGATATAATCTGAACTGGCAGGGGCGTCGGTAAGACTGTGGGCAAAAGAAGTATTTGTCCCCACTTCCAGCCAGCTTTTTACTTTTGTGGTAACGTTGGCGCGGCCGGTAATACGGTTGAATTGTTGTGTGGTAAAGATTCCTTTGTCGTTTACATAACCGCCAGAGAAAAAGTAACTGGTCTTATCTGTTTTTCCACTAAAATCCAACGTATATTCCTGGCGGGGTCTGGATTGAAGCAGGGCATTTCGCCAGTCTCCTTCAAAAAGCAAATCGGCATCTGCCGCCAGTTTCCCGTCTGTTCCCACGGGTTTGCTGGTGTTCCAGGGATTGATCTTGATCTCGTTGAGCAGGTTGTTGGTGGCCAGTTGTGCCGCATCGGCAGCCGCGTAGCCGTTATCCATTGCCTCGTAATAAATACCTCTCCAGGATAATTCGGTGAATTCCTGCGGAGTTAACTGACGGGGCATATCCACAGCCAGGGTAGAAAAACCGATGCTGGAACGGAAACTGATCTGGCCCTGTTCCCGCTGGCCCCTGCGAGTGGTGATAACGATAACCCCGTTGGCTGCGCGCGATCCGTACAATGCCGTGGCAGAAGCATCTTTCAGAACCGTCATGGATTCAATATCGGAAGGAGCAATGGCGTTGATATAACCGCCATAAGGCACTCCGTCCACCACATAGAGAGGCGAGCTCGATGCGTTCATGGACCCGATACCACGGATCATGATACTGGCGCTTTCTCCGGGTTGTCCGCTGTTGTTAATTACCTGTACCCCGGTACTCAATCCCTGTAATGCTTTGGTGATGTTCGAGGTGGGAATGCGTTCGAGGTCTTCTTTTTTGACTACCGAGGCCGAACCGGTAAATGATGTTTTCTTTCCTTGTCCGTAAGCGATGACCATAACTTCGTCAAGCGCCATAACGTCCGGCTGCATGACTACTTCCATTGTACTTCCGGCGACAGGCATCTCCAGATCACGGAAACTGATGCATGTAAAGGAGAGTCCTTTGGAATTGGGTCCCACTTCAATGGAAAAGACGCCGTCTACATCCGATACGGCATATCGTCCGGTGGCTTTGTCTTGAACTGTGGCGCCGATAACGGGCAATCCATCTTCGGAAGAAACGATCTTTCCGGAAATTTGCCTGTTCTGGGCCGTAGCAAAGGGCGCAAAGAGCAACAATGCTAAAATTCCTGTTAGAAATTTTTTCATAATTTTTAATTGGTTAAGTGTGAGTTGAGTATTATTTCACCTTCCAGATTTGCTCGAGAGCGGCAAACCCGGTAGGATCATAGGTTTTCAGTTCTTGGCGGGTATATGGGAAATAGTCGTTTCTTCCCCAATAGGCTTCGGACAGTTCCGCGAAATATTCCTTGTGATCGGTCAGTGCGTAAGCCGAGGCTGTTGTTGAGTACCTGCCGTAACCGTCGTAGCGCTCTGTGTTCTTGTACAATCCCGAAGAGCAAGCGTTTTGATAGGCGGCAATAATAGGAGGATAATCAAAAGACAGGGCCTGGTCATGATAAAGATGACACAGTTCGTGAAGCACCATATAGGGTTGATTCTGTTGGGTCCACGATACGTAATTCACATAATTACATATTTCTACGCATTTGACTTTCCTCGGGTCCATGTGGTTTTCAATGAGCCATTGTTCCGATACATGATACCAGGCCGCCCCGTCGGGTTTTACATCCTTTTCCATCCAGATGGGGTTTTTACGCATTACGGTCAGAAATGTGTCGGGAACAACGGTCATGATGGTATCGAGGTTCGCTTTCATAAGGTTAAGAGCGGCTGTGGCGTCGGGTGTGTTTTTCAGGTATTCCCTTATCTTTACGGTAAATCCGTCATAGACTATCTCTGCAAAGACGGTAGTATCGGGTTCCGGCGTAATGATATCCGGTGTTTTTTCTTTTGAGCAGGAAGTATGGCCCAGAACAATACAGGATAGGATCAGTATCCACAGGCCACCCTTCGGCAGACGGGGCGCGATATGTGTACTTATCATTATTCCTGGTTATAGAGGTTAATTTTTTTGTGTTTGCTTATCTGAAGATCCAATTCAGGGAAGAAACGTGACAGAATGCCGTAAAGCCGCGGGTCGTAACGTTTCATTTCCTCGCGGGTATTGACTTTATTGTGTTTACCGTCGGGTGCGGGGACTTCTGCATTCACGTTAAACCAGTTTTGCACGCCTTCTGCAAAATATTCTTCAATATTGGTCCCGGCATAGGTGCCGGCGTATTTACCTTCGGCCAGGGCCGCATCCAGTGCTGCCTGGAGTTCGTCGTTAAAACCGGGGTATACGGGTGAGATCCCCACGTTATGGATTGTATGGGCGAACTCATGTATCATAATATCCTCTGCATGGTATTTGTCAATCTGGTAGGCCAGGATATTTTCCTCGGCGCAGGTGGAAAAAGGATTTCTCAGGGTTCCGCCCAGTCCGCGGGCTCTCAGGTCCCAGTTAATGGTGGTATCCCTTACCAGACGTGCATGCTCCGGAATATCGGTGGTGCCTTCATACCGCGCCATAATGCCAAGGCGTGTATTCCGTGAGGTAAGCGATTCCATGACGTCTGAGGGCAGGGCTTCAGTGAGTGCCCTCAGGGTCACGTAAGCAGCCTGGTATACCGAATCGGGAACTCGCCAGGAGCTGGCGACGTGAATCCCGTTGACGTTCATGTATTTTTTGTAGAAAGAGTTTAGATTCAATGCGGCAGGAGGTGCGGTGATGACCGGTTTTTCATCATATTCGGCCATAGGAACGGGGCCGGGTTCCCGGTTCATCATCATGTTCCGGTAAAAAAACTCAAAAACCCGCCGGGTAATGTATTCCGATCCCAGCGAATGACTGTGTCCCGGCAGATAAAGCTGTTCAAAGTCTTTATTCGCCTTAATGAGTGCATCAACCACCTGAAGGGTCGAGGCGGGATCTACGTTGTCATCCAGCTCGCCGTTTATCAAAAGCAGTTTGCCAGTAAGACGGTACGCGTTGTCTACATTGGAAGATTCTGCGTACCAGGGACCTGTTGGGTATCCCATCCATTGTTCATTCCACCAGATCTTATCCATCCGGTTATCGTGACAACCGCACAGAGCCACGCCAAATTGGTAGAAATCGCCATGGAACAGCAATGCCGAGAGGGTGTTTTGTCCCCCGGCCGAGTAGCCGTAAATACCCACTCCGGATTGAATGTCCATAGACGGATATTTAGCTGCTGCCGCCTGCATCCAAAGGATACGGTCCGGGAAACCCGCGTCTTTCAGGTTCCTCCAGCATACGTCGTGGAAAGCCTTGGAGCGGTTTGCGGTACCCATGCCGTCTACAGTGACAACAATAAAGCCCATCTCCAGCAGTTTGGAAAAGCGCATATATGCCGCGAAATCTTTGGTAACGTGTGCATCGTGAGGCCCGGCATAAATGTATTCCACAACGGGATACTTGTGAGCGGGATTATAAAATGAAGGACGGTAAATGGTCCCCCATATATCTGTAATGCCATCCCGTCCTTTTGCCGAAAAAACTTCGGGTCTGGCCCATCCGGAGGCCAGGAGGTCCGCGATGTCTGTTTTCCCTAACTCCATGACTACGGACCCGTCTCTGGCTGAACGGACAACGGATACCGGCTCCATATCGGGGCGCGAGTAGATATCCGTAAAATACTTATTATCGGGCGAGAAATTCACCCTGTGAGTGGCGTTTTCCGGGGTAAGGTCAATTAGTTGGCTTCCGTCTGTCCTCATACGGTAGTAGTGCTGGTTATAAGGGTCTTCACCGGCATTTTTGCCATTTCCCATAAAGAGAATATAGTTTTCGTCTTCGTTTACTTCTATGACCTGGCGCACTACCCATTCACCTCTGGTTAACTGCTTTTTTACCTGGCCGGTAAGCGCATCTATCAGGTACAAGTGCCTCCATCCGTCCCTTTCGGAAGACCAGATAAGACCCTTCCCGTCTTTCGTATAATAAATGTAATTACGGTCGTAGTGCACAAACGTATCGAACCTTTCGTCCACGATCACCCTCGCTTGTCCGCTGGTGGCATCTACGTGCACAACCTGGTATGCCTGGTGGCCCCTCTGGTTGTATTCAAAGCTGAACCATTGGGAATTATCTGCCCATTTTCTGATATACAACTGGAACGGATTGCTGAAATCTCTTGTATCAATTTCAATTTTCTGTTTTAGTTCAACATGAAACAGTGCGGGACGGTTTACGGGGATCAGATCTCCGGGTTTATAATAATCGCGCCATTGCAGTTTGGGTTGTTTCTGATCCGCAGGAGCCGATTCCAGTAGAGGGATCCTGTGTTTGGGGGCATCCTGTGTCTGGATAGCGGCTATTTTCTTTGAATCGGGAGACCAGTAAATGCGTGAATAAAAAAGATTCTCGGTCCCATCATAACTTAACGGGGCTTCTTCTTTAGTGGCTTTTTCTCTCAGCCAGATGTTATGATCTTTAATGAAAGCTTCCCACTTGCCGTCAGGCGAATCATATACTTCCTTCATTTGTCGTCCGGGGAACCCGTGAGTTAGGGCTGAGCCTCTTTCCGGAGCGGTTTTTTCCTTTGTCCAGGGTTCTTTCGTTTTGTCGGAAACATTGACTTTATATCCCTTCAAGCCTTCTTTATCCCTGATCTCGCAGGTGAAGTGCAAACTGTCGGTCCATTGAGGATTGATGGCCGTATGGTATACCAGACGGGAAATAGCAGATAACGAGTCGAGCTGTTTGTATTGAGCATCAAAATTCTGGGCAGGAAGAGGGCATATACTCAGAAGTATAGCCAGAAAAGAATAGAATAACGGGTTTTTCATGGAATGTGGTTACGGTTTTGGTTACTGTGGTGTCTGATACTTAGATACATTTTTCACACAAAGGATTACCTTCATATAAAAACGGAGAAAGAAGCGGGGAGAAAGCCGGTCTTATTGTAAAAGAATCAACACATTAAGCAATTGTATAAACCTTTGCCTATGTTCCCGTAGATTTTCAGAATGAAAACATAATCGGACATATCTGTGTGTTGTTTGTAACAAATGTAAAAAACTTTTTGAAATACAGTGTATATTTGGCCACAAGATGAAAAAACGTTTCCCGGTTCCTCCGGTTATTATTTTTGCGCTTATTCTTATTGCGGCTCTGCTAACCTGGGTGCTGCCCGGCGGGCAATATATTGAAGGTGAATTCTATCCTGTCGAATCCAAGCCGCAGACCTGGCAGGTTTTCTCGGCTTTTTTTGAGGGCTTCTCCCGCCAGTCCGGGATCATTGTTTTCATTTTGGTGATAGGTGCTGCTTTTTGGGTTATCAATGCTACACAGGCCGTTGATCACGGGATACGTTCTTTTCTTGAATTCTCCCTGAAAATGGAACGTAAAACGTTCTTTAAAAAGGTTGGAGTAGGCAATTTATTGATTGTTCTGGTCATGCTTGTTTTCAGCCTTTTCGGGGCTGTCTTTGGCATGAGTGAGGAGACTATAGCTTTCACGCTTCTTCTCATCCCGCTGGCCGTATCTATGGGGTACGATTCCATTACGGGCGTATGTATGGTATATGTAGCAGCCCATACGGGATTTTCGGCAGCCTTTTTAAACCCGTTTACGGTGGGCATTGCCCAGAACCTGTCAGGGTTGCCGCCCTTTTCAGGTATGGGCTACCGTTTTATATGCTGGATTTCCCTTACTGTTATAAGCATTTTGTTTGTATTATGGTATGCCAACCGGGTCCGGCGGGATCCCCGGCGTTCGGTCATGTGGGAACAGGACGCATATTGGCGGGACCGCCGGGAAATGCTCCGAGACAAAAGAAATACAGGAATCGGAACTGCTGATAATGGCCTGACCGGAGAGCACGCTGCCGGAGAACAAGCCAAAAGTCCGGAGTTACGCCGGGTCAAAATCCAATGCCTGATCGTATACGGCCTGGTGCTTGCTTCGCTCACTGTTTTTTCTGTGTTTTACCGGTCCACACAGATAGTAGTGGGACGCGAAGTCTGGACAATCCCGGGCCTTATTCCGGGGCTGGCGATCCTTTTTGCGTTTTTTGGGTGGCGCTCCATAAATCGCCACAACGCATCTCAGCCTTTTATTCTGGTATTGCTTGCGTTTACCATTTTGTTCCTTGTTGTGGGTGTGCTCGGTTACGGCTGGTACCTGTCTGAAATATCGGGGCTTTTTCTGGCGCTCGGCATATTAAGCGGTGTAGCCGCCGGTTACCGGGCCAACGATCTTGCCGGCAAACTCATGGACGGAGCGCGTGATATTCTGGGGGCAGCTATAATTGTAGGACTTGCTGCCGGTATTATTGTAGTTCTGGAAGAAGGTCTTGTTATTGACCGCATTCTGTATGCAATGGCCGGAAAAATGGGAACTATGGGTCGCCCGGGTTCTCTGGAGGCCATGTACGGGATACAGACGGTCATCAATCTGCTCATTCCCTCGGCCTCGGCAAAGGCGGCTCTGACCATGCCCATTATGGCGCCGTTTGGCGATCTGGTGGGAGTCAGCCGGCAGGCTACCGTGCTCGCATTTCAGTTTGGGGACGGCTTTACCAATATGATCACCCCCACCTCGGGCGTTCTTATGGCTGTTCTCGGGGTGGCGCGCATCCCCTATAACAAGTGGTTCAGATGGATCTGGCCGTTTATTCTTCTTATGGTGTTGCTGGGTGCCGTTTCGCTTCTTCCAACGCTAATCGTTTGGTAATCGGCTAAATTTGTTTACAAGTTGTTTGTAAATAAGAAAAATAATCCTATCTTTGCAACCCGTTTTGCGTGAAATAGAAATCACATAAAGTAAAGAATAACAATACATTATGCCAACAATCCAACAATTAGTCCGTAAAGGAAGGGAGCGTATAGAAGAAAAAAGTAAATCCCGTGCATTGGACGCCTGTCCTCAAAGACGTGGTGTTTGTGTGCGTGTTTACACTACAACTCCCAAAAAGCCGAACTCCGCTATGCGTAAAGTTGCCCGTGTACGCCTGACCAACCAGAAAGAAGTCAATGCTTACATCCCCGGTGAAGGCCACAACCTTCAGGAGCACTCTATCGTATTGGTACGCGGAGGTCGTGTGAAAGACCTTCCCGGTGTCCGTTATCACATCCTCAGAGGCGCCCTTGAAACCTCCGGTGTGGAAGGCAGGACACAGTCGCGTTCTCTCTATGGTGCCAAACGGCCCAAAGCGAAAAAGTAATTTACTTAATTTATTAAACACAAATGAGAAAAACACAGCCTAAAAAGAGGATTCTACTTCCTGATCCCAAGTTCAACGACGTGCTTGTTACGCGTTTTGTGAACAATTTGATGCTTCAGGGAAAGAAGAGTATTGCCTATGGCATTTTTTACGATGCGCTTGAACTCGTAGGCGAGAAAATGAAAGATTCTGAGAAGGCTCCTATAGACATTTGGAAGAAAGCCTTAGAGAACATTACCCCGCAGGTGGAAGTGAAAAGCCGCCGCGTGGGAGGTGCTAACTTCCAGGTGCCCACAGAGGTGCGTCCTGAGCGGAAGATTTCGTTGAGTATGAAGAACATGATTAATTACGCCCGGAAGCGCTCTGCCCATTCTATGGCCGAAAAACTGGCCGCCGAGATTGTTGCCGCATTCAATTGTGAAGGTGCCGCTTTCAAGCGTAAAGAAGACATGCACAAGATGGCCGAAGCCAATAAGGCATTCGCCCACTTCCGTTTCTAGCAGTGTGTCCGTTACACCTTAAGAATGTCAAGAGATTTAAAATATACCAGAAATATTGGCATCATGGCCCACATCGATGCCGGTAAAACCACAACTTCTGAACGTATTCTTTATTATACGGGTAAGACCCATAAAATAGGAGAAGTTCATGAGGGCGCTGCCACCATGGACTGGATGATTCAGGAGCAGGAGAGGGGTATTACCATAACTTCCGCCGCCACAACTGCTTTTTGGAACTGCTCCGGGCAAAAATATCAGATCAATATAATAGATACTCCGGGACACGTAGACTTTACCGTAGAGGTAGAACGTTCCCTGCGGGTACTGGACGGGGCGGTTGCCACGTTCTGTGCCGTTGGCAGGGTACAGCCTCAGTCCGAAACGGTATGGCGTCAGGCGGATAAATACCATATTCCCCGTCTGGCCTTCGTAAATAAAATGGACCGGGTAGGTGCCGATTTCCTGGCCGTGGTGGATGAGATCCATCACAAGCTGGGAGCCAATGCGGTTCCTGTTGCGCTGCCCATTGGAGCAGAAGATACTTTCAGAGGAATTATTGATTTATTGGACCGTAAAGCGCTTATTTACGACAGTGAAAGCAGTGAGCTGGTCAATTATGTGATTGAGGAGATCCCCGAGTCGATGAAGGACGAGGTAGCCGAGTGGCGGGGAAAACTGATTGAAGCCGCTGCCGAATTTGATGATTCGCTGATGGAAAAATTCTTTGACGATCCAGATTCCATCGGAGCCGAAGAAGTGAGGGCTGCGCTGCGTAAAGCTACGCTCAGCCTGAAAGTCGTGCCTGTGACGTGCGGTTCTTCCCTTAAAAACAAAGGCACCCAGTTCCTTTTGGATGCCGTCTGTAATTACCTGCCCTCGCCGCTGGAAATGGACCATATTGTAGGGATCAATCCCTATACCCAGAAAGAGGAATCCAGGGCTCCCAGTGCAGACGCACCGTTCTGCGGACTGGTGTTCAAGATAGCAACCGACCCCTTTGTAGGAAGACTGGCCTTTATACGGACTTATTCCGGAGTTCTGCAATCCGGGACAACTATTCTCAACACCCGTACCGGAAAAAGAGAACGCGTAAACCGCCTCTACCAGATGCATTCCAACAAGCAAAATCCCATTGAATTCCTCGAAGCTGGTGATATTGGCGCCGGGATAGGGTTTAAAGATTTGCGTACGGGCGATACCATCTGTACCGAGAAAAACCCCATAGTGCTTGAGGCAATTACTTTCCCCGATCCTGTTATCGGATTGGCCGTAGAGCCCAAAACTCAGAAAGACCTGGACAAACTGGGCGTGGCCTTGTCCAAACTGGCCGAGGAAGATCCCACTTTCACAGTAAGGAGCGACCAGGAAACGGGACAGACCGTGATAAGCGGCATGGGTGAATTACATCTCGAAATCATTGTTGATCGCCTCAAACGTGAATTTGGCGTGGAGATCAACCAGGGTGCGCCCCAGGTTAACTACCGTGAAGCCATTACAGGCACCGTTAATCACCGGGAGGTATTCAAGAAACAAACCGGCGGCCGCGGAAAGTTTGCCGATATTGTCTTTACCATTGGACCCGCAGATCCGGATATTACCGGTCTGCAATTTGTAGATGAAGTCAAAGGCGGCAATATCCCCAGGGAATATATACCATCTGTTGAAAAAGGCTTTAAAGCAGCCATGGAAAACGGTGTGCTTGCCGGATATCCTGTTACCGGTATGAAGGTGACGTTGAAAGACGGTTCTTTCCACCCGGTGGATTCCGATTCGCTTTCTTTCGAAATATGTGCCCGCCAGGCGTTCCGCAAGGCAGCTCCCAAAGCCACTCCGGTCCTGATGGAGCCTATTATGTCCCTCGAGGTGGTTACTCCCGAAGAATATATGGGCGATATTATTGGCGACCTCAATAAACGACGCGGACAGGTGACTGACATGGATTCCAAAGGGAATGCCCGGATCATTAAGGCAAAAGTGCCTTTGTCCGAACAATTCGGATATATTACCACATTGCGTACATTATCTTCTGGCCGGGCCACGAGCTCCATGGAGTTCTGCGAGTACGCCCAATTGCCCGGAAACCTTGCCAGGGAGGTCATTGAAAAAGCCGGCTGGGGCAAAGGAATCAGTGGCGGAAATGATGAATAAAATAATACTTGGTTAATAAATAATAACATGAGCCAAAAAATTAGAATTAAATTAAAATCTTACGATCACATGTTGGTAGATAAATCTGCCGACAAAATTGTAAAAACAGTGAAAGCGACCGGTGCCGTGGTTAGCGGACCCATTCCCCTGCCCACCAACAAGAAGATCTTCACCGTGAACCGTGCTACCTTTGTTAACAAAAAAGCACGTGAACAGTTTGAACTCAATTCTTTCCGCCGTCTGCTGGATATTTACAGCTCCACACCCAAGACGGTAGATGCGCTGATGAAACTTGAACTCCCCAGTGGCGTTGAAGTTGAAATCAAAGTCTGACAGGCCTGAGTTCTTTGAATAAGATTTTATAATTACATACCTTTCGCTTACTTTTGCAGGCGAAAAGGGGGCCCATAGCTCAGTCGGTTAGTAGCACCTGACTCATAATCAGGGGGTCGCTGGTTCAAGCCCAGCTGGGCCCACGGACAAAAAGGCACTTGCGCGTTGCGCAGGTGCCTTTTTTTTGTCCGTGGGCCCCGGGCCCATTTAAATTTCTGGTGCCGGATGCGGTCTGGGATACCCCGTGCGACTGAGCGGTTGCGATTCGTTGCAAAGCAGGGAAAAGAACAGAGGGTCTTGCAGTATTTGGGGCAGACGGTGTTCTTCCCCGTCAACGAGCACTTTGTTTGACACCAGACGAATGCCGTGACTGTAGTCCACATAGGTGTCTATATGACCGTTATATTCCGGTTGGATGGGTTTGCCGTCTGTTTTGTGCCAGCCGTAAATGATTACATGGTGTGTCCGTTGCGGGTCGGAAAGTTTGGCCGAGATAACAACGTCTTTTTTTGTCCCTGCCACTAATTCACCCGGGGAGCCTCCTGCCGCTTTTACCTGTGCATAGATAACCTGCGAGTGATCAAAAAAAAGGTCCGGATCTGAATTCCTCGCTCCCCGTGGTATATAATTAAAAGGTTCCGGTGTTATTGTGGCCGCACGGTAAATGATGTCCACTATCTTTGGTGTGGGAAGCGAGCAGTCAAGCGAATCCGCTATCTGCTGTGCCGTACGCGGTGCCATGGGAATGATAAAAGGAACGGTATTATTATTGCCACCAATAGTCAGGTAGTCAGGTTTCACATACAACGTCACGCGATGTTTTTTGCCGGCTGCATCGCGTTGGATTGTTTTAACGGCAATAAATCCGATCATATAATCCGGTACATTTCCCGCCAGGATCTCTTTGAAGATCATTTTTTCCCGCTCCTGTAGCGGCAATTCCCGCATAGCCTCGTAGAAAGGCGAATCTCCTTTCTTAACTTGTGCCTGGACCGTCAGGCAGCTGAGTGCAGTAATAATAATCAAAAAAGTTTTCATGGCAATAATATACAAATTTCTTTTGCGCGGCAAATCGGGAATTAGAATTTTTATATAACTTTGCGTCACAAAGTGCTTTTAATTATATTTGGAAAAACCAATTGCCGTATGAATAATGAGATAAATTCTCTTGAGGATATAAAAGCCATAAGAAAAATTATGGAAGAATCCACCCGGTTTCTTTCTCTGAGCGGTTTATCGGGGGTGCTGGCCGGTGTAACAGCGCTTGCCGGGGCGCTTATTGCCTGGCTGTTTATAGATGATGCGTGGTCTCTTATGGTTGTCGCGGCTGCTGTACTGGTAGTGTCCTTGTCATTTGCTTTTTGGTTATCTGTAAAAAAAGCGAAGCGCGAAGGCAAGCATTTCTGGACACCGGTTTCAAGGAAAATGCTGGTGCATCTTTTTATCCCGTTGGTTACCGGAGGGATCCTGGCTCTTGTATTTCTGTGCCAGGGAAACATACAGTTAATCGTTCCCGTGTTCCTGATCTTTTACGGGCTGGCACTGGTCAATGCCGCAAAGTATACTTTGGGTGAGATTTTTTACCTCGGGATTCTGGAAATAATAACAGGTCTGGTTTTGACAATATTCCCCGGGTGGTGGCTTATAGGCTGGTTGTTCGGTTTTGGTATCCTGCATATGGTGTACGGGCTGGTTATGTATGGAAAATACGGAAGATGAAAAATCTGATCTCAAATCTGGATAAAACATTTGAAAGCAGGATAAGGCTGGGGATCATGTCGGTTTTATCCGTTAACGAAACCTATGATTTCAATAGTCTTAAAGAAACGCTTCAGGTCACCGACGGTAATCTGGCCAGTCACCTTAAGGCCCTGGAGAAGGCCGGAATGGTCCAGGTAGAAAAACAATTCATTAACCGGAAACCCAACACGAGTTATTCTGCCACTGAAAAAGGGCTGGCTGCTTTTAAACAGCATATTGCTGCACTTGAGAACCTTATTGGAATGCATTAAAGTTGGTATACTTATATTTTTTACCCATTAACTTTGAATTACAAAGAACTTTTAACAAATATTACTATGAAAATTGAAATTACCGATCCCGCCAAATGGTACCGTTCGTTTACGGTTAAGCTGGCCTTACTGGCCGTTTTAGGATTATTATTACTGATTCCTTTACAGATGATCAAAGAGATTATCAAAGAAAGGCAATCCAATGCAGACGAAGTTCGTAAGGAGATCTCTGAACAGTGGGCGGCCAAACAATGCTTTTCCGGGCCTGTTCTGAATATTCCCGTACGAACCATTCCCACAGAAAACGATGAAAAACCGGTTATTCAGATATGGCACATTCTGCCTGAAAACCTTGAAATTACCGGCAATCTTTTCCCAGAGATAAGGTATAGGAGTATTTATAAATCGGTTGTATATAATTCCGCATTAAAGATCAGCGGCTATTTTGTCATTCCTGCCGCAGAAGTTGTGAAAGAATATGAAATCTTATGGGAAGGAGCCTATTATACGGCAGGCATATCGGACAACAGGGGCCTGAAAGGGGACATCAATATGACCATTGACTCAGCTACGCTCAGCGCGGAGCCCGGCGTTAAGGACCGGGATCTTTTTGAGTCTGGTGTTTCGTTTACCTCTCCCGTTCGTAATGCGGGTCAAAAGATTGGTTTTAAAATGGATATCAATTTGGCCGGTTCAGAGGGCCTTGAACTTACTCCTCTTGGTAAGATTACCGTAACGCACCTGAAATCCGACTGGCCGTCTCCCGGTTTTACGGGAAGTTTTCTGCCGGTAGTCAGAACAGTAGATAAGACAGGTTTTTCTGCTGACTGGGAGGTTACCCATCTGAACAGGAATTATCCGCAGAATTGGGTGGGGAAAACCTTCCAGCCCATGGAAAGCGCTTTTGGCCTGGACCTTGTGCAGCCGGTAGATCATTACCAGAAATCCTGGAGAAGCGCCCGTTACGGAATCCTGATCATTGCGCTCACATTCCTGGTGCTCGTATTTCTTGAGATCAGGCGAAAGGAAGCAATCCCTGTATTTCATTATCTGCTTGTATCTCTGGGGCTTGTTCTTTTTTTCTCACTGCTGAATGCACTCGGCGAACAGATTGGGTTTAATGCGGCATACCTTATTGCTTCCGTTGCCACCATTTCACTCATCTCATGGTTTACCGGATCTATGTTAAAAGATAAAAAAACGGCATGGATTGTCTTGGGGCTGCTTATGCTTTTGTATACATTTATTTTTGTGTTGCTGACCCTAAATGATTATGCATATCTGGCAGGAAATATTGGTTTGTTCGTGATATTGGCCGTGATTATGTTTCAATTGGTTAAATGGACTGCAATCCGCAAATAAAGTCTATTTTGTATATTTACAAAATAAAGAACTAAATAATGAGTAAACTGGAAATCCTCCGGGACAATCGGAAAGAACAGGTATTACTTAGTTGTTCTGGCCGTTTGGATGCAACCAGTACGGACCATCTTACAGATTACCTGGACCGGCTTGTCCGGGAAGGTAAATACTATATTGAGCTTGACCTTTCGCGTATAGATTACCTGAGTTCGGCGGGTATAAGGGCTTTGGTTGTTCAATACAAAAATCTGAAAGCACTTAATGGCCGATTCTCTATTTCTGCGTTTTCGGAAAACGTTAAAGAGGTGCTTGATATGGTGGGAATGACCGCGATGTTCGTCGTTCCGGAGGTTCAGGAAAAAGAATATGCCGGGCACAAAGAACCGCTTTCTGTCCGCTCCGAATGGGACCGTTATGCGTTTCACCTGAAAAAGCTGAATGCCGGGGCCGCCACTGTGATCACTTGTGCGGGAGAACCCCGACGGATCACGGAGGGAGACTATACCCAAAAAGATACCCGAACAGTTACCTCGGCCCGGGGAAGATATGCGTTGGGCCTGGGCGCCTTGGGAGATTCCTATGAGGCATGCCGGGATCGGTTTGGAGAATACATACTGTTCAACGGGACCGCAGCCTGCCTGCCTGCCGACGGATCAAAGAAACCGGATTATCTGATTAGCAGGGGAAAGCTTGTTGCGTCACTTACCGAGGTCTACGGGCTTCATTTTACCGGGCCTTTTTCACACCGACTCCAATTTGAACCTCAGGAAGGCGCCTCGGGTCTGGAATTTTCGGCGTTGGCCCGGCAGGTTGCCCGGCTGACCGGTTACGGTACCTGGGCTTTTGTGATGATTGCCGAGAGTGCCGGTCTGATAGGTACTTCACTTAACGCTTCGCCGGTAGGCGGCAGATTGTTGTTCACGTACCCCGAAATCAGGGAAACGGTTCGTTTCACTACAGAACCGGTACATCTGCGGATGCAGACCATTTCTTCGGGTGTGGTCTCCAATGAACCCCCGGGTGATCACGAGCAATTTATGAAACCACTGCATGACAGGTCTTTACGAGGACATGTGCATACAGCCGTGTTTCATTATATTCCCTTGAAAAAGAACGATATAGTCCCCGACGATACGATAGACCATCTTTTCAACAATGCCGGACTCACCGATTTGTTACATTTGATTGCCGATGACCGTCCCCTGTCGGGTCTGGGGGAAAGCCGTTTTCTGCAAGGTGTCTGCTGGATTGTTCCCGTTGAAAGCATTTACAACTAAAAGCCGCGGTCATGTCCATACTCATAACTTCTGTAATCATTGGTCTGATACTGTCACTGCTCGCATTGGGGATTTTTATCAGTTTCAAAGTTTTTGATTTTCCGGATATCACCGTGGAAGGCTCTTTTACCCTGGGAGCGGCTTTTTCGGCAGCGCTTATTGTAAAAGGAGTGGATCCGCTGTTAGCCGGTTTTATTGCCTTTGGGGGAGGTATGGCTGCCGGAGCCCTTACAGGATTCATTCATACGCAATTCAGGATCAATCCCCTGTTGTCCGGTATCCTGGTTATGACGGCGCTCTATTCTGTGAATCTTCATATTATGGGCAGGAGTAATCTGCCCATGCCCGGATCCGATACAATTTTTAGCCGGCTGGAAAGTTTCTGGGAAACGGTGGTGGAACCAAATCATAAAATGGCAGTTCTGGGCTGGAGTGTAGATTCTAAGGACCTGCTGATTCTGCTGGTCAGCCTTTTGGCTGTGTCCCTCACAGGCATATTGCTACGCTGGTTTTTTCGTACTCATATAGGGACCGCCATGAGGGCAACGGGAGATAATGCCCAAATGATAAGGGCTCTTGGGGTAAATACCAAGACTATGATTGTTCTGGGGATTGCCCTGGCAAACGGATTTGTGGCGTTATCGGGTGCCGTATTGGCCCAGTACCAGGGTTTTGCAGATGTCCAGATGGGTATAGGGATGATGGTGTGGGGGCTGGCCAGTGTCATAATAGGACAGGCTGTTGTGGGAGAATCCGGTGTGGGATATCTTATTTTCGGGACCATCCTGGGCTCGGTACTTTTCAGGTTGTTGGTTGCCATTGCCCTGCGCTTGGGCATGAATCCCAACGATCTTAAAATCATAACCGCTTTGTTTGTTTTTGCAGCCCTCATTCTGCCCGTACTTCTTAAACGCAGGAAAGGATTCTTCAAGAGAAAAGATTATGCTTAGTGTAACTAACCTCCAAAAAACATTTAATGCCGGTACGGTAAATGAAGTACAGGCCCTCCGGGGCGTTTCATTCACGCTGGAAGACGGAGGGTTTACTTGTGTGTTAGGAACCAACGGATCCGGCAAGTCCACCTTATTAAATGCCGTGGCGGGAGCTTTTTTCCCGGACAAGGGAACGATTGTGTTGGACGGAGTGGATATGACACTCTGGCCCGAGTATAAAAGAGCCCGATACGTTGGTCGTGTTTTTCAAAACCCGCTGAGCGGTACGGCTCCCGATATGTCCATAGCTGAGAATCTTTCGCTGGCCCTGAAACGGGGTAAACCCAGGGGTCTGGGACGCGGAATATCCGGAAAGCTAAAAGAGGAATTCTGCCGGATGGTTAAACCCCTGAATATGGATCTGGAAGACCGCCTGGACAGTCCCATTGGAAAACTTTCGGGCGGCCAGCGACAGGCGCTTACACTGCTTATGGCCTCGGCGCTCAAACCCAAATTGCTCCTGCTGGACGAGCATACGGCGGCACTCGATCCCGGGACGGCGGCCAAAGTCATTGACCTTACCCAGATGATCGTCACCAGGGACAGGCTGACCACTTTGATGGTGACCCATTCCATGCAACAGGCAGTGAATATGGGGGATCGTATCCTTATGATGCATCAGGGCAGGGTGGCGTACGATTTTAAGGGAGAATACAAGCAACGCCTGAAAGTGAATGATCTGCTGGCCCTTTTTGAAGAATTGAGAAGGAAGGATGCTATAGATTTATCTGTTGCCACTTTATTGACCAATAAATACGTATAATGAAAAGTATATTCAGAGGGCTTTTTCTTTTGTTTCTGGTCGCCGGTATTTTATTGCTGCTCGATCTCGGTAACCGTGAAAAAAGAATAAATGACAAACTGACCATTGCCGTTTTTAAAATGACGGCTCGTCCCTCGCTGGATGAAACCGAAATAGGCGTGTTGGAGGCCCTGAAAGAAAGGGGCTATATTAACGGAGATAATTGTACTGTCAGCCGTTTCTCTGCCGACGGAGATATGGTTACCGCCAATTCCATTGCGCAAAGTATTGTGGGCAGCCGTTATGACCTGGTTGTGACTATCAGTACGCCGGCTCTCCAGGTTATGGCCAACGCCAATAAAAAGGGCGAGGTCATGCATGTTTTTTGTACGGTAACGGATCCTTATGTTTCGGGGGTAGGCATTACCGGGCCTGACCCCGGACAGCATCCGCCTCATCTGGTGGGGATCGGCACATTTCAACCGGTTGAAAAAGCCTTTGAAATTGCCAGGGAAATGAACCCCGGGTTAAAAAAGGTCGGAACCGTCTGGTGTACGAGTGAAACCTGTTCCGAAGCCTGTGTTAAACTGGCCCGCTCAAAGTGCAGCGAATTAGGAATTGAACTGATTGAGATGAGCGTCGAGAATACCACACAGGTTCTTGAAACAGCCCTGTCTGTCACAGCCAGGGGCGTGGATGCGTTATGGGTGGGAGGTGACAATGTGGTGGAAGCTGCCATTGACCAAGTGATCACAGCAGCCTCAAAAGCCCGGTTACCCTTATTCACGAACAATACGGAAAATGTCTATGGCAATGCCATTTTTGGTTTGGGGGCCAAGTATGTAGAAGTGGGCCGTATAGCCGGTCAAATGGCGGCGGATATTCTTGAAGGCAAACCTACAGGAGAAATAGGCGTAAGCAATGTGGTGCCTTTAAATCTGGTGGTGAATCCCGGGGCCCTCGACAATATGAAAGAACAATGGGACATTCATTCCGTGTCGGAATCCCAGTCCAATAACCGCTTTTCTCCTTCTAACCCCTGAATGTCGGTGATATCCTGACTCACTTCCAGGACTCCTTTATATACTCCCTGGTCGTTTCTGAGCGCATAATAGCGAATAAGGATATACCGGCCGCGGACATGTACTCTGAATTCGGCGTTATCCTTTTTTCCGGCCCGGAATGACCGTATGATTTTTTCCACTACATGTACGCTTTCTGGCGGATGGCAAAGCTGTACGCTGCGTCCAATGATAGCCGGAGAACGGGGGAAAGTCCTGTCGGCAGCCTTGTTAAAGAACCTGACTTTATCCTCTTCGTCAACCAGGGTAATATCAACCGGCAGGTTATTGAAAGCCAGAAGAGCCTGTTCCACTGTGAGTTCTCCGGAAGTCGAAGGAATGGTGGCGCGTTCTGCCTCGGTTTGGTACACAACAACATGAGGCATAGGCGGCGTTTCAATAAAAGGAAAAGGATATTCAAAGCTTTCCATTAGCATCTCGTCCCACAGGTCTTTTCTGAGATTCTCTGTTGCCAAAGGGAACAGAACCAGGTTTTCCTTTTGGATCATGCCGAAAACCAAAAAGAAATAAAGACCCATTTCTTTGCTTAATTTTTTCCATGTACTTTCCGGATCTTCCAGAATATGCAGGATCAGTTTGAGCTTCCTGCGGATATCGTCATGAAGTGACCACATAATGCTCAGGGGCCTGGATTGCTTCCACCTCTTTTCAAGAAAAGGAAAGAGAATGTTTTCTTTTTTGATATAGTGGTAGTTGAATTCCAAAAAATCCCTGAACCGGGGCAGCAATTCTTCCTTTAACAGCTCATAATCACGGTTTTCTCTTCCTTTGTATAATTTCACGATTTTTTTGACCTGGTTTAACCGGAAAATAAAAGCCTCATTCTCGAGCATCAGATAATACAGGAAAGTATCTTCTTCCGGGTTGTCCCATTGATACTTACTCAGGCCTTTGTAGAAAAGGTTGATTACTTTCTGAAGATCTTTCTTGATAGTTTCGTGCGTAATTCCCATCCTGATCTGCAGGTCCTCCAGGGCTATCATATCATACGGAGTGATATGTTCAATAGCTTCACGGTATTTTTCCATCAATATCCTGGCATCCATGCCGTGCATAATGCCCGTAGAAACAGCCAGCAGGTCGTTGACCCGTTCCTGGTTGATTTTTTGTGCGCGGTTATTTATGAATTCAGACATAATTGCAAATATAATTATTTCTTATCTGATTGTCTGTTTTTTACAATTCCTGCCAATGCTGCTGTCGTACTTTTGCCACTCAATTATCCTTATTATGATATCAGAAATAATTATTGGGAATGTATGCAAGAAATACCCCAATGGTATTGAAGCACTGAAAGATGTGAGCCTGGAGATTTCCAAAGGACAGTTTTTTACCCTGTTGGGTCCTAACGGGGCGGGGAAATCCACCCTGGTTAGGATTCTGACTACTCTGGCCCGGAAGGATTCCGGCCATTTTCTGATTGCCGGCTTGCATCCGGATCCCGATTACAGAAAAATACAAAAACTGATTGGCGTCGCTTCGCAGGATAACGAAATTGATCCTGCCGGAACAGTGGAAAACCTGCTGATATTTCAGGCCAGACTTTTTAGAATACCGGTAAAAGACGCAACGCAAAGAGCCGGAGTGCTCATTAAGTTGTTTGAACTGGGTAATGAATGCCGGAAAAAGGCCGGAGAACTTTCGGGTGGAAATAAACGACGTCTTCACTGCGCACTGGCCCTGGTCCATAAGCCGCAGGTTCTTTTTCTTGACGAACCTACCGTGGGGATGGACCCCCTGGCCCGGGCAAATTTCTGGGAAATAATCACTCAGATGAACAGGGCCGAAAACGTAACGGTTTTTCTTACTACCCAATACCTGGAAGAAGCAGACCGATACGCCAGTAATATGGCCCTCATAAACGAAGGTAAGATATGCTATAACGGAACCATTGCAGGCTTCAAGAAAATGGTGAACCCAGATCGGGCTCTTTCTCTGGACGATGCCTATCTCAAATACATTAAAACCAATCACAGATAATTATGAATTCAGCCAGCTTTTTACTCATAAACAGATGTATTGTTAAACTCATAAAACAACCGGCTTCGCCCCTTACGGGATTTGGCATGAGCCTTTTCTTTCTTCTTGTATATAATGCCGGGATAGGCGGTATTGGAGATCTGGAAGCCTTTGGAAATGCCGGATATTTGTCCTTCGTGTTTCCAATTACCATTATTTCGCTGGCCATGGGCTCTTCGGCAGGGGCCGGCCAGACTCTTAACGCCGATATGCAATCGGGGTACTTCAAACGGCTTTACCTGAGCCCCGCTCCGCGCACGATCCTTGTCCTGGCTCCGATAATTGCCGATACGCTATCCTCGTTGTTTTTTTCCATGCTGCTCATTGCCATTGGAGCTGCATTCGGAGTGGTTTTCAAATTCGGGTTGCTGTCGGTCCTGGGCGTATTGCTGCTTTCTTTTCTCTGGAGTCTTACCCTGTGCGGGTTTTCATCGGGGGTCATGATCCGCACCGGTCAGCATCAGAGTGCCTCGATTGTGACCAATGCGGTGTTCCCGTTGTTGTTTTTAAGCACTACTTTCCTGCCCCGGGAACTGATGCAGGCAAAATGGCTGCTCACCGTATCGTGGGCCAATCCCGTTACCTATGTACTGGAGGGGAACCGTTACCTGCTCGCAGGTACTTCTTCTGCCGGTTTTTTCCATCTGGCGGTACTCATTTTGGGCGTTACTTCGATTTTATCGGTCGTTTATGCCCTATCGGGTGCCGGTAAAATAAAAGTATAAGATCATGAAGTAATTGTATATCTTCGTACTATGAACAGGCATAATGCCCATACTATGCTAAGGCAGGCTGCTTATCAGGAAGCGTTGCATGTTCCGGAGGGGATGGTCAGGTGCCTTTTGTGTCCGCACGGTTGCCTCATAGGCGAGGGCAAACGCGGGATCTGCCGGGCCCGTGTGAATCAGGCAGGTTGTCTGTATACGCTGGCTTACGGCAATCCCTGCTCGCTGGCTATTGATCCCATTGAGAAGAAACCTTTATACCATTTTTTCCCGGGTACGGACATTTATTCATTTGCCACAGCCGGATGTAATTTTCATTGCCTCAATTGCCAGAACTGGTCTATCTCGCAGGAATCGCCCGATAAAATAAAACATTACAGTCTGACACCCCGGGAAGTGGTTGAGCAGGCCTTGAGTTATCACGTCCCGGGCATTGCCTTTACTTATACCGAGCCTGCCGTTTTTTACGAATACATGCTGGATGTGGCGGAACAGGCCCGTCAGGAAAGACTAAAAACCGTGCTTGTGTCCAATGGATATATCAACCCCATCCCGCTGGAAAACCTCTGCCGCTGCCTCGATGCCGCCAATATCGACCTGAAATGTTTTGACGACACGTGCTACCGCGAGTTAACCGGAGGCCGGCTTCAGCCGGTACTTGAAACCCTGCTCACATTGCAGGAGGCTCGCGTATGGACCGAGATCACTCATTTGATCATTCCGGGCCGGACAGATAATCCCATTCTGTTTGAAGCCATGTGCCGGTGGCTCGTAGAAAACGGCTTTGCCGACACTCCGTTGCATATCAGCCGCTTCTTCCCGACCTATAAACTTTCCGGTCTGGCGCCCACGCCTCTGAAAACTTTGGCTGAGGCCAGGGATACGGCTATAAAGCAGGGGATCCGGTATGTCTATATTGGGAATGCTCCTGAGCTGGACGCCGGGCATACGGTCTGTCCCGCCTGCCACCAGGAGGTGGTGAAACGGGATGGCTACGGTTCAGGCAAAATACATATAAAAAAAAACCGGTGCACCTGTTGCGGTGCTGTTGTGCCCGGTATCTGGGAGTAAATAATGTGTGAGGACCGGAAGCCGATCAACTGAAGACGGTCGCCGTAAATACGTAAAGATTGGCTTTTTTCCATCCGTCCCATCCCAGTCCGGCCTTATCCCGGGAACAATGTCCCAGGAACTCTTCTTTGCTCCAGCCGGTCTCAGTGGCAACCTGAGGCAGAAAAACGCCGCTCCGGCCCCGGTCTTCAATGAGAATACCGTGTTTGCCGAGCTCAATCTCAGCCGCATCGTTAATTTTTATAAGCGGCGACAGAACGGATATTTCAAAGGCCAGGTCTGGAAGTTCCTGTTTTTCCACAGCCCCGAACCGGTAATCCCTGAAAGCGGCTGACAACGCCATTTCCCCGATCATTCTGTAAAGAGGCATATCGCCCATCATATGGCCAATGCAGCCTCTCAGCTTGCCTTTATAGTGTAATGTAACAAACGCGCCGCATTTTTGACTGAGAGAGGCCGTATATTTGCCCGGGTCAGCCTTTTCTGCCGGGTCCGGGAAGTTTCTGTCCTCTTTTTTCAGGGCAGATTCCACTGCTTCGCGCGCAATCTTCAACAGGGTGGCTTTGTCCTCTTGTGAGAGAAGGGTATTCGTGTCTGTCTGCTCGCATACGGCAATGCTCCAATATCCCACTACGCTATCTTTATCAAAGCAATAATCGCCGTCTCCCGAATTCTTGTATTCGATGGCTTTGTAAGTCAGCTTGTTATTACCCGTTGTCATATAAAGCAGCGTGAGTACCGAGGTCCATCCGCATAAACTGGTGACCAGCCCCTGAGTCCGTTGACGGCTGTTATTTATGAGCGTGTCCATGAGCGTGACGGGATTATTTTCCAGGATGGCGTTTTTGGTTATTTCGTCTGTATTGCGCGCGTCCCGGTAAGAAGGGTAGTGTGAAAAATCGGAACTGATAATAAACAGATTCTCCCGCGTAAAATAAGGCTTAAGCACCTGGGCTATCCTGCCGCAGGTCTCCGGGTGAGAAGTTCCAATAATAACAGGCACAATGCGGTATTCAGATTGCATCACATAATGCAGCAGGGGAAGCTCCACTTCCAAACTGTGTTCTTCGCGGTGGGCCGCACGGTCCGACACAAAAAGATAGGGATGCAACGCAATGAGCTGCCTGCAAAAGGCCATATCCACTTTCTCTTTACCGTAAGGCATAAGAAAATCTCCCTCGTCATATACGGCGGCCCCCTCCAGGCTTACGTGATGAGAAGATCCTATCAGGAAAACACGTTCATAAGATCTTGTTCCGTCAATCTGGTTAAAAGCCGAGGCCGCAACTGCCCCTGAAAAGACATACCCGGCATGCGGACAAAGGATGGCTCTTGTGTTTTCACATTGCCGGGGCCTGGCCTCTTTGAACATCCGTTCCAGTTCCTGTTGCAGGGCCCCGGGTGTTCCCGGGTAAAATTTTCCGGCCACTGCCGGTTGTCTGTCTGAACATTCATACATAACGCACTAATATAGCGTATTTTTTACAAATCTAATATTTCATAAATTTGTAATATCAAAACTTACCGGTCATGACTCTGCTACAGGAAATACTCATTCAGTCTCCCAAAGCGGGAATGGTCTCGTACCTGAAGGCGCATCCGCAGGACTTTTCAGAGGCCATTGAACTGGCACTGTCGGATAACCAGCCTTATGCCTGGCGGGCTGCCTCGCTTCTGTGGAGCAGCATGGAGGAAAACGATCCGAGGCTAATTCCGTTTATTTCCCCTATGGTTGAGGCATTGCCTTCCAAAGCCGGGGGCCACCGGCGCGATCTGTTGATGGTGCTTTTGCGAATGGATCTTCCCGAAGAGGCCGAAGGCATTTTGCTCGACTACTGTGTTACCTTGTGGACACAGGAAGCAGCCATTCCGTCTCTGCGGTTTACCGCGCTCCGAATGCTTATGAAACTGGCCAAAAAATATCCCGAACTGTCCACGGAACTGACGGCCCTGACCGATGAGCGATATAGAGATACCCTTAGCGAGCCGGGAAGACGCTCATTGCGAAAAATGGGGTTTTAGCGGGAAACGCTTCCCAGTTGCTGGGGTAATCAGGCAGTTCCTCCGCGGGCGCGAGGTTTCCCTTTTTCTAAATATCTTGGGGTGTTCTTCCGTTGTGTGAAATGTCATGGTGGCTGGGTTTCGGAGGTAAACCCGGATTACCGCGCAAGGTCGAATTTGCTAAAATTAAACACTCGTATATCAGTTGTTTGAAAATCTAAAAATCCTCTTGCGCAGCACTCCGGGTTTGCCATCGCTTTATCTCTATTCTTGAAAAGTATGTAGCTCGTAATTATTACTAAGGGCACTAATTATTATCTCTATATTGTGCTACTTCGGTTTCAATAGTATTATTTACTCAATATAATTAAGTTGCGTTCCTCATTCTTCAGTTAATTGGATTTATGCCTACAATATCATGCCTTTTCTAATAGATCACATTTATACAAGGTCGAGCTATAAACTTCACAACTAGGCAATATTTTTTTAATTTTTCGATAGAATGACTTTCGTTCCAGTTCATCATATTGCTTATATTCAGATTGTCTTGGATCAAGATAATCATAAGGAGGCAATGGTGCTATAACCACTCTTTTTATTATTGATTTAATATCAAGGGGAATAGAAATAGTATTTTTTGAGGTCTCATATAATCCAATTTCTTTTACAAGAAATATTCGAATTTCGCTTTCATATTGAAAGGATACCCTTTTTAAACACATCAAAGACAGGTAATTATCATTTGTAAAGGGAAACGTAAAAAATTGCTCTTTGAAGGATGGGAACTTGTCTGTATGTAATTCCTCAATTTCATTTCTTCCAAAGTCATAAATCATCTTACCAATATAGATCTTGAAACTACGTTCTTTTGCCAATTCATTTAATTGAGATAACAAGTTTTCTGTGTTAAGACTAATACGTAATCCTTTTTCCTTTTGATTATTGATATATATCTTCCATGCTGCATCTTCATTTTCTTGAGTATTCTCCGTTGTACACATACATGCAATTTCTGGTCTGTTATAATTATAAGCAGTGTAATCTGTATTAAGAAACCGATATTCAAATGGATCAGGCCATAAAATTGGAGAAACGAAAACGAGGATATTCTTTTCAATATACTGAACGAATGAACTATATGTAATGTATTTATAAAGGTATTTTGGCTCTTTATAACCATTTAACAAAAAGATATTCTCAAATTTTTCATGCCGTTCTGAGTAGGCCTTGGGATCAACGAGATGGGATAGTGTCTCGGTTAGTTTTATTAAATCTTTCTCTGAAAGCTTTTTTTTATACATAGAATTCACCATTCTATCTGTTTCTTTTATACTAAATCGGCTTGGCATAGATATTATGATTCTTGTAGTTCAAACTTTTATTTTTCCACAGATGCAAACAGAAGTTATTTTCACTTGATTTGAATCTGTGGCGCATATTCAATAGACAAATAGGTATATATGGAATGGCAAAAAACTGCCTATAACCTTTTCTTCCGTAATTTTCAGCGGATTTCTAGATGTTTCCCGTGTGATTCTTTTCTACATGAGAGTTCGAAGTTATTTGGTATCTATAATTCTCTTCTTCCATCTTTGAATAACCCATATGTTGTCATTTATGCCCCCGGCAGCACTAAATTGAGCAGGTAGCCCACAAGGAAGGAGAAGGCGGCGACGCCCAGGCTGATGCCGGCCATTTCCAGGAACCGCGATTTGAAGTTCAGGTCTTTGGCCGTGGCCAGGTAATAATTAAAGCAGAAGATAATAAGGATGGCAATGAGCAGTGTCAGGCCCAGTGCCGCGAATTTGCCCGGTATGAGCAGGAACGGTAAGATTAAAAGTATGACCGTGAAGAAATAGGAGATACCCGTATACAGGGCAGATTTTTTTGCCGCGGTATTGCCTTCCGCCCGGGACGATAAATAATCAGAAGCGGCCATGGAAAAGGCCGCCGAGATTCCCGTCACCAGACCCGCTACACTGATAATACGGGTATCGCCCAGGGTGAGCGTGAATCCCGCCAGGGCGCCCGTCAGTTCCACCAGGGCATCGTTCAGACCCAGCACAATGGAGCCCACGTATTGCAGTTTTTCTTCATTCAGCATTCCCAGGATCTCTTGTTCATGAGCTTTTTCTTCCATAGCCAACTGGCGTGCCTCGGGGAACATTTCGTGAAGGGATTCGTAACGGGCCGAGCCGGTGCCTTCGCGCTTTTCCATTTGTTTGAGTACAAACGTCATACCCAGCAGACGCGCCAGGAAGGTGGTTTTGCGGATACGCCAACGGTCGGGTTTGATCCTTATGCCCGTTTTGGTTTCCCAGAATCGGGCGTGCTCAAGTTCCTGGGCAGCAATCTGCCGCAAAAGACCCGCATTCCCCGGGTCTTTCGCGCGTTCCGCCAATTTCAGGTAAATATAATGTTCGGTAATTTCCAGTTTTTGCGCCAGCAGCGCGGGTTGTGTCGTTTTCATAAACAAAAATACGAATTCTGTTGAAACACGTATCTTTGTCGGCTCAATGAAGTAAGAAGAGGCTGTTATGAAGATTGAAGTGTTGAATAGGTTTCTGGTCACTGCCTGGACTGTATTGCTGTTTTTTATCCCGGGGAAAAGCATCGTTTATGCCCGAGCCCAGTCCGATACTACACAGCAGGTTAATCTTTCCCAGGTTGAGATCGTTGCCCGGCGCCAGGAAGTATATTCTGCCCTTGCCAGAGTGGTTACAGTGGTGACAAAAGAAGAAATACAAAACGCACCCGTAAAGACGTTGTCCGATCTGTTACGTTATATACCCGGTGTTGATATCCGTCAGCGGGGTACCAATGGGGTACAGGCCGATATAAACATGCGGGGCGGTACATTTGACCAAATGCTCGTGCTGCTGAACGGGATAAATATATCGGACCCGCAAACCGGCCATTACGCGCTCGATATTCCCGTGGATCTGTCATCCATAGACCGGATTGAAGTGCTGCAGGGCCCCGGCTCACGGGAACTCGGTCCCAATGCGTTCAGTGGGGCGGTAAACATAATAACAGGCTCGTCCGAAACAAGCCGCGTTGGGGTGGGGATTTCCGGCGGTTCATACGGATTTCTTTCACAGGAAGCCGGCGGCACACTGGTCTCGGGGCCGGTAACTGCCTTTGCCTCGGCCTCTCACAGCCGCTCGGAAGGCTATATGGAAGACACCGATTTTGGGATCACCAATGTTTTCGGTCAGGTAAAAATACGAACCGGGCAATCGGGCCGGATTAATTTGCAGGGCGGGTTCCAGGACAAGGACTACGGCGCCTACGGGTTTTATTCGCTCAATCCTTTGTATGCCAACGAATACGAAGCTACCAAAACTTTTTTCGGATCGGCGTCGTTCTCTACAACCATAAAGCGTTTGAGCGTTGAAAGCAAAGTATACTGGCGCAAGCATCACGACCGTTTTGAGTTATTCCGCGATTACCGGGAGGCCTATCCGGGTTATACGCACAATTACCACCTGACCCGGGTGGCCGGAGTTTCCCAAACGGCTTCGCTGGTGTCTTTTTTGGGTAAAACCACGATGGGTGTGGATTACCGGAACGAGCATATTTTCAGTAATGCATTGGGTGAAGTCATGGCAGACGGCGTTCCGGTGCCGTTCGAACCCGACAGTATCTTTTTTACCCGGGACAAGCGAAGGCAAAATGTGAACGGCTTCGTAAGCCATGCCCTGTATTTCAATAAATTTTCAGCTTCGGTGGGTGTTCTGGGTAATTATTGCGACCACTTCGGTTCGAATTTTTATTTCGGGGCCGATCTGGGTTATGCTTTTAACAGTTATTGGAGTCTGTATGCTTCTGTCAACCAGTCTCTGCGCCTGCCAACATTTACGGATCTGTATCTGAATAATACCACTCAGGAAGGGAATCCCAATCTCAAACCGGAAAAAGCCATAACTTACGAAGCCGGGGTGAAATACCGCCATCACAGATGGAATGCCGGTGTGTTGGGCTATTATCGTATGGGACGTGACATTATTGACTGGGTGAAATACAGCAGTTCCGACGTTCGGTTTACGGCGGTAAATCATGCCCGGATCAATGCGCTGGGAACGGAAATGTTCCTGGAATACCTGTCGCAGACCATGCTGCAACGGATTAAACTTGCCTATTCTTTTCTAACGCAGGATAAGACATCGGAAGAATACGATTCAAAATATGCCCTGGATTATCTTAAACACAAACTTACGCTGAATATAGATCATATAATTTACAAAGAATTCAGTGCCTCCTGGAGGCTCAGTATCTCAGACAGGGCCGGGAATTTTACCAATGCGTCCAATTTGCCCGAGAATTACCGTCCGTTTTTTCTTACCGACCTGCGCGTGCAATGGCAAAAAGGAGGCGTTACCATTTTCTGTGATATCAATAATCTTTTTAATACATCTTATGCAGATTACGGAGGTATAATTCAGCCGGGGATATGGATTAAATCCGGAATAAAAATAGTATATTTACCTCAGATTTAACCAACCTAATGAAAGCATTATGAGAAAATTAATGATTGTCTCCATTTTATGCGCCATTCCTGTTGGGCTGGCTGCTCAGACAAATTTTGACTACATTAAAACCCTCGGGAAAAGAGGTGAATATGTTACCGTAATGAATGTAACCTCCTCCGCTGTCGAATACAAAAATTCATACGGTGTGACTAAAACGGTTCCTGTTAATGAAGTGGAATTCGTTGAGTACGACGGAAAGGTTGCTTATTATAAATACAACAAAAAAGAGAACGACGTTAATGACGAGTATCTGGAACGGGTCTCCCGCCGCGATCCCGAGAAACTGTTGGGAAAAGGCGCCCGGGTATATGTCCCGCTTGTTTACGGAGATGACCGCTGGAGTATTATGGGTTGCATTAATACCAGAAAGTTACTGGTTGAGGACCATTCAAAATTCTGGAAGCTGGTAGATACCGAATACGAAGCCGAGATTATTCTGTATTATGTGGTGGATTACGACGGCGACGAACTTTCACATTACTATGTTGTAGAAACACGCGGCGGCGATACCATCTATAAATCTGACGTAGAGGAAATTGACGGTGAATGGAGGGCCACCTGGGAAGAAAGCGCGGACCATGTGGAGGACCTTTTGGACAGCATGATCAAAGATATCGACTAGCCTAACCCTTTCCTGTATTTATTCCAACTGCTTATCTCTTCCAGGGATTTGCGGTTTTTTGCCCTGACGGGAGCTTCAGAGTAACCTAAAGAGACAATGAGCGGTACGCGTCTTTTTTTATCAATACCCAGTATTTCCTTCAGCCGCTTTTCGTCGAACCAGCCTATGATACAGGTTCCCAATCCCAGTTCTGTCGCCTGGAGGCAAAACTGATTCACGGCAATGCCTGTATCGTAGTGACAGAATTCCTTATCTTTGAGCATTCCGCCTACAGAGGAGAGGATGTTCTCTTTCTCCAGTACAATCACTACCAACACGGGGGCCTGATAAGTAAACTTATTCATGCCCAGGCTGGCCGAGCACCCGGCCACCTGATCCCTGAGCCCGGGGTCGTCCACGACAATAAATTTCCAGGGTTGCGAATTATTGGCCGAGGGGGACAATCTGGCCGCCTCGAGGCACCGGATGATTTTCTCCTTTTCTACCGGCCGGGCCAGGTAGCTTCGGGCACTTTGGCGTTGTTTTATCAATTCAGCGAAACTCATAACAGCGTTATTATTTTTTGCAACGGGTTGTTTCCGGATAATTTACAAGACCTTCACGATAGGCGACCGGGATGTTTTTTAGAAACTCCACCTGATTAAAAACAAGGTCAATCAACTGCCGGTTTGCTTCTGAAGAATACGTTTCAAAGGCAGGCAGTCCACCGGTCATATTGGCGTCGATATTGGTATACAGGCAGGGTGTCTGGCAGGAAAAATCGAATTGTGACAAGGTAACGTTCCTGACTGAACGGTTTGCCTGCGTCTTATAATATATGGCCATGTGTGCAATGTCATAGACAATACTCCAGCGGGTATGCGTCCCCTGACTTACACTGTCGAGAATGGCAAATGAATAATCAATAACAGGTTCTTGGTTGTATTCATTCACCATCCGGGCTGCTGTGGCAAAGCGGTTGAGGGATGACCGAGTGTAAGGAGTGGCCTCATCCTGGCCGCCCGAAAGAGTTCCGTTAACAAACGCCAGGGATTTTTCATACGAATCGTTGGACAGAGCACTATACGGCATAGAGGTTTCTGTGTGTACTGTCCTTTGTCCGTTAATAAATTCTATGGTTGCCATGTTTCCGGATTTGTCACAGACCAGGAAATGAAGCGGAGCGGTAGATTGCGTGGAAAGACGCACAACGGAGTCGCTGGCCAGCACTTCTTCCAGAGTGGCCGAGTTATCCAGTTGATACTGGATCCATTGAAGTTCCGTAAGGCCGAACCGCTGGTCGGGGACCGGATATACGGTCCCGTCCAGCCACATCTGTTCAATAACCAGGCCGGCTTCATTCATACCGCCGTAAGGAAATTCGCGCCCAATCTGATTGAACGTTATACTCCCGTATTCCGACACCCATTCCAGCGGTTTCTCGGGCGGACGAACAAAAGCGGTTTTAACCATATTGCGCTTGTTGACTATTACATGGCCACACCCCGAGGGAAAGTCAAAGTTCCTGCCAAAAACCAGGTCATTCCGGCTTTTAATACAAAATGTGGTGCAGGCGTTGCCTTCAGTTGCACCCAGCAACAGAAACAGCAGGAGAATTACTGTTTTTTTCATTGTTTATTTAGCCATAGCGGCTTTTTTGAATTCAGCGGGCATTTTTTCAATAGCATAACGTAAAGCAGTGCGGGGCATTTTCGTTTTATGGCTTTGAACGAACTCAAAGACAGATAGACAGTCGGCGTCGGCTGCTGCTTTCAACAGCCAGCCATAGCCTTTTTGTACCAGATCGTCTTTGTCTTCAAGCAGAAGCAACGCAATATCAAAAATATCGTCATGGAACAAACCTTTCCGGGCGGGAATAATAAGCGTTACGGCTGCGGCCCGGCGCATCCAGCGGTTTGGCGAAAGGGCAAATGTTTTAAGTTCTTGTACGAACCCGGGATACATTTCCATAAAAGTGCCGACCGTATGATTACACAGGGTGTCGCACGTAGCCCAATTGGTTACATAATGGGCAATCCATTTTTCAAACACGTGAAAATCATCCGGTTCGTATTGGGTATGAACGGCATAGGACCAGTTGCAGGCTACAAAGGCTTCTTCCAGATACCCGGACTCCCAGAGCGTATCGCACAGCGCAAAGACGGCCGGCTTCCCGCTTTTTTCCAACGAGCGGAAAAAGGTTTTGCTTATTTTGTTGACAGCAGGTACGCTTACGCCGTATGTGCGTATCGCTTCTTTGAAAAAATGCTGACCGGTGGACAGCGTTTTTTCATCTACGTTGTTTTTCAGCTCCTGCCGCAGATTTTCAAGTAGTTCCATAATGCAAACATAGTAATTTACAACAGAAAATCTTCCATATTACCAGGAGAGATCACTGAGAATCTGCTACCCGGATAATTTACTAAAAATTGCCTGGGTATTTTTAATGTGGCCGATGGATTCCATTTGAATTCGTATGCAAGTATTTGTCCGTCTCCTTCTTCTATATAGTCAATTTCTTTTTGGTCTGAGGTCCGCCAAAACCAACTATGTCGCCATAATAAGTCATAGTCTATTTTTTTATGTCTTTCGGAAATGATGTAATTTTCCCACAGAGCACCAATATCATGACGATTTTCTGCTAAAGAAAAATCGGCAATAATAGCATTGCGTATGCCATTATCGTAAAAATAGATCTTCCTGCTGCTTTTCAATTCGTTTCGCAAATTCCGGCTGAACGAGCCTAATCTGAAAATAACAAAACACTGTTCCAATAACACAATGTATTTCTCGACTGTTTTTGAATCTATACCGCATATTTGCCCCAGTTCGGAATAGGATACCTGATTCCCTATCTGAAAGGCTATGGCTTGTAAAAGTTTAAGTAATTTATCGGGCTTTTTTATATGTTCCCACATTAATATGTCTTTATACAAATAGCTATCGGACAGTTGTTTCAAAATTTCTTTCTCATCACCAGGGTTGTTTACTACATCTGGATAATAGCCATACACCAAGCGATGGGGTATCAGCCTTTTTTCTTCTAGTAATCCGTGATGCATAACCATTTCTGCAAAAGAAACCGGATACATTTTATATTCCCATTTTCGGCCGGTAAGAGGCTCATTTACCTGATTAGCCAGGTCGAAAGAAGAACTCCCGGTTGCAATTAGTTGTATTTCCGGTAATTCATCTGTAATCAGCTTTAATTTTGAGCCAATATCTTTTATCTGTTGAGCTTCATCAATAACAACATATTTCTTGTTCCCGAAAATATATTTCAAACGGGTAGACGATATGTTTTCAAAAAGATTTTGTACATCAAATTCATCTCCATTGAGCCAGATTATTTCATCCGAACCTTTAAATAAATCTTTGATAAGTGTGGTTTTTCCAACCTGACGTGCTCCCATTAATAGGATCGCCTTGCCTTTGTTTAGCTTATCTTTGATTGTCTTTTCGAGTAGTCTGGGTATCATGTCAAATTCTTTTCTCCAAAAATACAATAATTTGGGATTTGAATCCTTAAAATATTAAATATTTCAGGAATAGGGTGCGCAAATATCCATGTTTAATTGAGCCAGCGGAAGCTAAGCGGTGCAACGGCCCGGTCATAGTCACTTATATAAGACTGCGTACTACTTTGAGGGCTGCTTCGTAATCGGGTTCCATAGACACATCCGGTACATATTCAACATATTGTACAACGCCTTTGGCATCTATCACTACCGTACCACGCGCCAGCAGCCTTAGTTCTTCTATCAGGAATCCGTACCTGGTTCCAAATTCCACACTCCGATGGTCCGAAAGGGTAATCACGTTGTTGAGGCCTTCGGCGGCGCAGAAACGTTTCTGGGCAAAAGGCAGGTCGCACGAGACAGACAGGATAACCGTGTTGGTGAGTCCCGAGGCCTCGGCATTAAAACGCCGGTTCTGTGCCTGACAGACCCCGGTGTCGATAGAAGGATAGACGGCAATCACGCGTATCTTGCCATCGTAATCGGAAAGTTTTACATTCTTAAGGGCGCCGTTCACAACGGTAAAATCGGGCGCCATAACGCCGGTCCGGATCTCAGTTCCTGACAGGCCGACGGGTTTCCCGCCAAACAATACTGTTCTCATGTGCCAAATTTACAAAAAAATACGGTGAATCGCCAGGTTATTTTGGGCAGAGGTCTCTGGTGTGTTGCAGCAATTCCGGTCCGCCGGGTTTCCCGTGTCCGGGGACTACAATAAGTGCATGGGGGAAAGCAGTCTGTATTTTTTCTATGGTGGTAGCCCATTCCGGGAGACTGCCGTCGGCGGTATTGCCTAAACCGGCCGAGGCCATTTCTTTGCACAGGCAGCCGGCAAAAAGAATTTCTTCGTTGGGCAGCCAGACGACAATATTGTCCATAGAGTGCGCCGGTCCGGGGAAATAACATTTAACGGGTTGTTCATTGAGCCATAGCGTCAAGGAATCTTCAAATGCAATACCGGGTACCGGGAGGCCTCTCTCCCCGGCTATCTCGACCGTCCGGCGGTTGGCAAAGGACGGGATACCATTTTGTTGCAGATAAGCCAGTCCGCCCATACAGTCTTCGTGCCAGTGGTTAGGCACAAAGCCGATGACTTCTGCGTGCAGCGAATCCCTTATCCAGTCCAGGAGGTCCTTTGTGAGCGCATCGTTGACGGGCGTGTCAAATAAATAAGCCTGTCCTCCGTCGGTATAAATAAGCCCATTTGAAGCCACCCGGCCGAATCCTTTCATTTCTGCATACGAAACATACCAGACCACCCGGTCTGAAAGCCGGTAACATTCCAGATCGGGAGAGCTGAAAATTAATTGAAAAAGCAATAGCAGGGTAGTCATAATATTAAATGAAATGTATGAAATTTGGATATTGTACGCATTTACAAAAATGAGGAAATCTTTTTATCTTTAGTGACATCCATACTTTTTGCCCGGCAACGGAATATTGATTCTTCACCAGGGGATGGGAGTCCGGGGAGTATATTATTATTGCTCCCGCTGCGGAAAATCAAAATTTCAATATCATAAATCACCCCGTCCGCTGGGATTCTTTATCTGTGAATGCGATGTTTCTTTTCACAATGTAGCCTTCAAAGCCGCCTGCCCCCAATGCGGCAGTACCGATACAACATCGTCATTATTTTACCTGTAACCTAAAACACTATCTATGAAAAAATTCATGCTTCCTTAAGCAACTGTATTATTGTTATGTGCTTGTACCTCAATGGATAGCCCAAGAGTGCCATTATATGGAATATCTTTAGACAAAGAAACTTTGTCTATTGGTTTCGGGACTACGTATTCGTTGAAAGCTGCTGTAACTCCTAAAAGAACTACTGATAAACCGATTCTTCTATGGGAATCTGACGATCCATCCATTATTGAAGTTGATCAAGAGGGATGCTTAAAAACAAGGAAGCATGGTACGACCGACATTTCGGTAACAGCCACTTTGGGTGATAAGAGCTTTACAGCCACTTGCACTGTAGAAGTTACTCCTGTTGTGGTTAACATCCCTGATGAAATTTTCCGTAATTATTGTTTACAGATTGCAGATGCTAATGAAGATGGTATTTTGACTTCAGATGAGACAGCCGTTATAAAAGCAATTTATATCTCAAGATTAGGAATTTCGTCTTTGGAAGGTATTCAATATTTTCCAGCCATAGAAATTCTTTCTTGTGGTCTTAATCAGTTGACCGCTTTGGACGTAAGCCGGAATACGGCATTAAGATTTCTTTATTGTTACAGCAATCCAAATCTTTTTGAATTATGGCTGAAGACCGGACAAACCATTTTGACTCTGAATAAATCTGGCTATACAGAAACTAAATATAAAGATTAATCGCCTGGTCTTGGTCATCCCTTCACTCCAATAATTCTTTCAGCCCGGTGCCTTCGTAGATGCCTTCCAGAACCGAGGGGGCATGGCGGTAGATTTCCCGCAATATTTCAAACGAGATCTTTATTCCGGCCTTCATGGTGAATCCGACGTATTGACCAATGGCTTTATTCACGCGGTCTTTTTCCTTTTTGTCCAGAGAGGAATAAAAGTCGGAATACTCTCCTATAAGTTCTCCAAAACTTCGCTGTGCCACCAGCCAGTCGGCGCCACTGTATTCTTTACATCGGTCACCGGTTTTTTCTACAAACATTTCTACCCGGTGCACAAATCTGAATTTTGGTCCCGTTTTGTATTCAACCACATGGTCCCCCGGTATGCTCCCGGGGGCTAATCCGGTTAAGAGAAACAGATAAAGAATGAGTGTTTTCATGACCAGTAAAAAATTAGAATTACATAACTACAAATTAGTTGCGGAAATATAGAATAAAAATTGTATATTTAAGGCGCAGAAGACCAACTTTTACCGTTGTTTTGAATAATTGATTTATAAAGAATCTTTGTTCATGAAGCCATTCATTCGTTTGTCCGCAGCATTGTTCCTTATGCTGTTTCACTTTTTCTCCTGCTCGGAGAAAGACGTGGTACCTCTTTGCGACCCTCTCTTCAGGACATATTGCCTGAATGAATTCGATTCAAACCTCGATGGAAAACTTAGCATACAGGAAGCGGCCGCTGTTAAGATTATTTCGTGTCCTCAGCGGGGTATTGTTTCTTTGAGCGGATTGCAGTATTTTACCTCACTAAAAGATCTGTATTGCAGCGACAATCAGCTTGAAGAACTGGACATCAGCCGGAACCCGATGTTACAGCGCCTGGCTTGTCAGTCTAACCGGCTGAAAAAGCTGGATGTTTCAAATAATCCCTTACTGACCCATCTTGTCTGTGAGAACAATTTGCTGAACGAACTGGATGTCACACGTAACCCGGCCCTGGAATACCTGTTGTGCAGCAATAACCGGTTAACGGTCCTTGATCTTTCAAATAATCCCGGATTAAAATATCTGTGGTGTTGGTGCAACCGTCTGAGCGCATTGGATATCAGCCGGAATCCTCTTCTGGAGAACCTGGGCTGTATGTTCAACCAATTGCAGTCGCTGGATTTGTGTAATAATGAGAACCTTACGTTTCTTGATTGTACTTCCAATATGTCTATGAAAGAAATATATATACGTACGTCCCACAAAATGGTGTCGGCAAAGACAGACGTTCATTGTACCATTACTTACAAGCCGTAAATCAGTCTTTTTTATTGACTTCAGAACCGCCCGAGGTTTCTATGCGGGAGATCAGGCAGTCGCCTTTATAATTTAAACGGCTGGCGCCCGAGGCTTGAACGGCCATTGTGCCAGTGCAGGTGATATCCATACGGCTGGCTCCGGAAAGTTCACAATCGAGAGCCACGGTGGCGAATTCGTAGTCTTCAAAGCGCGAGGCGCCGCTGAGGATCACCCGGGTGTCCATGGCCACGCCGCTAAAAGAAAATACAGAAGCGCCGCTTGCCTCGAAGTCCGCCTGAGCAAACAGGACCGGACAACAGGCATCTATCCGGGAGGCACCGCTGGCTTTAAAATATGACAATGCAAAGTGATAAGGGACTGTTACTTCGGTTGGAACGGAGGACAGCCTGAGCATGGTACGCGTATACCTGATTACCAGGATGCCGTCTTCGTCTACGTAAATGTCTACAAAGGGCATGATCATTTCATCGGCACGAATATGAATGGTGTTGGGTTCGATTTCGTCCGACAGGTAAACACGAATGGCGCTTTCAACGCATATACCTTCATACATGTGGGAAATGCCGCGGGTTTCTTCCATCGGCACTCCGCTGCCGAAAATTCCTGTGCATGAATACAATACTATGCTTGCTAACAGAGCAAAAATCAATTTTTTCATTTTAAAAATATTATAGCACCATGGTTAATAATGAGGTAAATATACTCCAAATACTGATTCCGTTAATAAATAATATTTCAGTAATGCCGCTGATGCCTGTCTTGATGAGTGAGCCGATAGTGACCAGCACGGTGCAGCTTATGATTATCAGGCCGCTTATGCCCAGGAATAACTGAGACTCCATTATGGCTGCCTGAAATACGATAATAAGAGTGGGAAGGGTCAAAAAAACAACCACGCCCAAGAGGTTGTGCAACAGACGTTGAATGGTGGTACTCAGTTTTTTAAAACTGTATGGATGTATGTTATGCGGCACAAACGCCAGCAGGGTCAGGAGGGCAAAGCTATAGGTGGTATATTGCATATACGTTTCGTTGTCTCCCAGATCATAATATTTTGACAAAAGCCAGAAGAAGGCGAAATGCAGCAAAGCGGTAATAAATAGCAATCTTTTATAACCTCTGGTGAATCTTTTACCGTAGAGGCTTTTGTTGCTTAAAAAACTAAGCGTTTGCTCCTTCAGGTTAAAATTAATCTGCCGAAGCGTCCTTTTAACGGTAAAAGGCAGGACTCCTGAATAAATGAAGCCGATAATGAGTATGCCAAGCTTGATCCATATCATAATCAGCTTCAAACTTACATAAAATCCGGCAAACCGGGAATGCTGCTCCCTCAGGCCGTCAATTTGCGGATGGAACGGCCGGTCAGTTTTTGAATGCTATTGACCAGTTTACGTTCCTGGGGTTCGCAGAAAGAAAGAGCCACTCCCGTATGTCCGGCCCTTCCGGTACGTCCAATACGGTGGATATAAGTCTCGGGAACTTCAGGCAGGTCGTAGTTGATGACCATGGGTAACAGGGCAATATCAAGCCCCCGTGCTGCCACGTCTGTGGCAATAAGTACCTTGGTGTAATGTTGTTTGAAGTTCTGGAGTGCCTTTTGCCGTGCCGCCTGGGATTTATTACCGTGAATGGTTTCGCTGCCAATTCCGTGACGGGTCAGCTCTTTGGCAATCTTATCTGCCCCGTGTTTGGTGCGTGAAAAAACAAGAACGGAATCCGATGCCGCATCTTTCAAAATGTCCACCAACAGGGTGCTTTTGCTTTTCTTATCTACATAATAGAGGCATTGATCTATGTACTCTATTTTATTATCATTGGTCTTCACAGTCACCTGAACGGGATTATGTAGAATAGAGCGGGCAAAATCATCTATTTTTTCGGGTATGGTGGCAGAAAAAAACATAGTCTGCCTTTCTTTTGGTACGTGTGAAATAATGCGTTTAATGTCGTGAATGAAACCCATGTCGAGCATACGATCAGCCTCGTCAAGTACCAGGTATTCAACTTCATCGAGGTGAATAAAACCCTGGTTCATCAGGTCCAGAAGACGCCCCGGGGTGGCTGTAAGAATATCAATGCCCCGGCTCAATGCCTGTGTTTGCGGCCTTTGGTTAACTCCTCCAAAGATAACGGTACTGCGCAGGTTTGTATACAGGCTATAGTTTCTGAAGCTCTCATCTGTTTGAAGAGCAAGTTCCCGGGTAGGCGTAAGTATAAGAGCCCTGATGGTTCTTTTGGAACTTTTTGTACCCCGATGCATAAGTTTCTGAATAACGGGAATGGCAAAAGCAGCTGTTTTTCCTGTGCCTGTGCTTGCGCATCCTAAAATATCCTGTCCTTGTAAAAGTATGGGAATAGCTTCCTCTTGTATGGGCGTGGGGACATCATAACCCATTTTGGCAAGAGCCTTTAAAATGGGCTCTTCAATTTGTAAATCTGTAAATGTCATGAAATATTGCCTGAAACCGGCAGGTAGTTGTTTAAAATGAGGGCGCAAGGTACGGCGAATAATCGAAACTGCAAAAAATAATATCTTTGTCAAAGATACAGCAACCTATGAAAGAATTATTGATTACCATGTGCTTCCTGCTCGCCGGAACCTGCAGCCCGGGTCCTAAACATCCCGGTTTTAAAGAGAAAGTTATTATCGCCATTGAAAGGCAGCTAAAAATATATCCCGAGAGCCGGATACAGGATATCTATAAAAATTTTTTTCAGGATAAATTCGGTCCGGGACATATTATTACAGACACGGCAGCCGCAGGAGCTTACCTGAGAAACGAACTGGAGTCCTATTACTTTAATGATCTGCCTTTCAGAGGCCCATTGCTCGATACCCTGGGGTGGGAACACCGGTTTGTGCGTGTTGATCTTCGTGCGATAAAAGAAGGTATAATAACTTACGACTGTTTTTTTAATGCGTTTTTACGCAGTATGGAAAACCTGCCCTTACCTTCTGTTGAAGAATGGCAGAAAGAGTGGACCGCCATTGTAGCCATACTGGAACAAATGGATACTCCTGTAACCCGCTACCCCGACTACGAAGAGGAGAAAAAGAAAATTGCCGCGAGGCTTGCTACGGGTGATCTCGTAGGTCATCACAGCAATTTCTTTTCCGAATCGTATGCTCCCCATTACCGTATTATTTCCGCCCGGGAGATCGGATCTGTAGGCTTCTGAAAAGGGCTACATTTTATCTTTGGGAACTAAAGCAAAAGACAGGGTTCCCTGCACGCACAGTTCTCCGTTCACTTTAGCCACAGCATCTACAAAGTACACCATAGCCCGCTGGCGGGTGATGTGCCCCGTAACTTCTATGGTGTCGCCCGGACGGACCTGTTTTTTAAAACGGATTTTGTCCAGGCCGGCGTAAAACGGGGTGTGGTTCATTAATTCGTCTTTAACGAGCAGGCTGCAGCACTGGCCCATTATCTCACAAAGGATAACGCCGGGCACTACGGGATACCCGGGGAAGTGACCTTTCAGAAAAAACTCTTCTCCGGTAACGGTGAACTTTGCATGAGCCACGTGGTTCTCGTCTACCGTCATTTCATCTACAAGGAGCATAGGCTCCCGGTGAGGCAGAAATTGTTTGATCTCTTCTTTATTCATGTTAAGATGTTATTTACGTAAGGCAACACAGGCATTATGACCTCCGAATCCCAGGGAGTTCGAAATGGCGATGGTCAAATTCGCCTCGCGGGCCTTACCGGGTACGTAATCCAAATCACACTCGGGATCTGGCTTTTCCAGTCCGATAGTAGGAGGCACTATACCCTTTTCAAGGGCAAGGGCAGAGGCAATCAGTTCCGCGGCCCCGGCAGCACCCAGCATATGTCCGGTCATCGATTTAGTGGAACTGATCATGGTTTTGCGGGCAGCTTCTTCACCCAAAGCCACTTTAATGGCCAGTGTTTCGGAAGCATCGTTCAGGGGCGTGCCGGTGCCGTGTGCATTGATATACAGCACATCGGACTGGTTATAGCCTGCTTCCTGCAGAGCCAGTTGTATGGCCCGGCCGGCAGTGGAGCCGTCGGGTCGCGGTGCGGTGTAATGATAGGCATCACAGGTATTCCCGTATCCTGAAACCTCGGCATATATATGAGCGTTTCGTCCCATCGCATGTTCGTATTCTTCCAGAATCACAATGCCGGCGCCTTCTCCCATGATAAATCCCTGCCGTTCCATATCAAAGGGAATAGAGGCCCGTTTGGGATCGGTACTTCTGGACAGGGCGCGGCTGTTATTGAATCCGCCTATGGCCAGGGGCACAACGGTGGCTTCTGCACCTCCGGCGATAATAGCATCGGCATAACCGTGCCGGATGGCCCGGAATGCTTCGCCAATGGCATGGGTAGAGGTCGCACAGGCGGTAACCACGGGCAGACAGGGCCCCTGAGCATTGTACAGTATAGCTACATTACCCGAGGCCATATTGGCTATCATGGTGGGAATAAACAGGGGTGAGACCCTGTTTGCTCCGCATTCCTGATATTTTTTACATTCGGAAATGAAGGTGTGTATCCCTCCGATCCCGGATCCAATATATACGCCAAGGCGTTCCGGAGACATTTCCAGTTGGCTGTCTTCCATTGCCTGTTTGGCGGCTGCAATGGCATATTGGGAATAGAGATCGGTCCTGCGTGCAGTAGCCGTGTCTATGCCATAAAAGGCCGGATTGAAATCCTTAATCTCGGCGGCCAGTTTTACACTGATATCGGATGCATCAAAAGATTTTATAAAATCAATACCGCATACCCCGTTCCTGAGGTGGGTCCAATAGGTGGGAATATCGTTCCCGATAGGAGAGATAATCCCCAGTCCTGTTATTACTACTCGTCTCATTAGGTTTTTGTTATTGGTTCAGTAATGCGCATGCCTGCTGCATCATTTCTTCAATTATTTCTTTTACTGTTTGTGTTTTAGTTACTAATCCGGCACTTTGTCCGGCCATATAACAGCCCATTTGTTCATCGCCTTCCTGAACGGCCCTTCTGAGGGCTCCGGCGCCAAATTGGTCAATTTGTTCCGGGGTGATGGTCGTGTCGTTTTCCATCTGGGCAAATTTGCGTGTAAACGGAGTCTTGAGTGCCCTGACCGGATGTCCCAGCGTTTTGCCGGTTACAATGGTATCCACATCGTGAGCCTCAATGATTTTTTTCTTGTAATTTTCATGGATCTGGCATTCGACAGCCGACAGGAAACGCGTGCCGCACTGTACGCCCCGGGCTCCGAGCATAAAAGCGGCGGCAATCCCTCTTCCGTCGGCAATCCCGCCGGCGGCAATCACCGGGACCGAGACGGCGTCACATATCTGCGGAACCAACGCCATTGTGTTCAGCTCTCCCACGTGACCACCCGATTCGGCGCCTTCGGCAATAATAGCGTGTGCGCCCATTCTTTCCACCCGTTTGGCAAGGGCAACCGAAGCCACAACCGGGATAACGGTAATGCCGGCCTCGAGCCACTGAGGCAGGTATTTTCCGGGTGTGCCGGCGCCAGTGGTCACAACGGGAACCTTTTCATCAATTACCACCCGGGCCACTTCTTCGGCGAAAGGGCTCATGAGCATGATATTTACGCCAAAGGGCCTGTTTGTCAGTTCGCGGCATTTTCTTATCTGTTCTCGAAGGTATTCTGCGTTGGCGTTCATGGCGGAAATGATTCCCAGTCCGCCTGCATTCGAGACGGCGGATGCCAGTTTTGCTTCGGATACCCAGGCCATTCCGCCCTGAAAGATCGGGTATTTTATACCCGTCAGCTCACATATTTTACTTTCAATTATTTTCATATTGTGTTTAATCTTTTATGGACCAGTTCATTAACATGGTCCCAGCTGTGAAGCCGGCACCGAAGGCACTGAAAATGACGACGTCTCCATATTTTAAACGGCGGCTTTTGTGCATTTCATCCAGAAGAATGGGAATACTTGCAGAAGAAGTGTTTCCGTATCGCTCAATATTATGGGGAAATTTTTCCCCAGGCTGATGCAGTTGATGTCTTATGGTCTCCAGAATACGCATATTTGCCTGATGCAAAAAGTAGTGGTTTACGTCGTCCGGAGAAATACCTGCCTTTTTTAGAATAGCGTTAATCCCTTCTAATGAGGCATTTACGGCAAGCTTGAATACCTCTTTTCCGTTCATATATAAGGGTACATCTTTCTGTTCGTATTTTACGTAAGGGCAGTTCTCCAGTTTGCGCTGGTAATAAAGCACTTCGGGTTTGCAGAAGGCTGTAATATATGATGCCCTGAAGTCTTCGCCCGGCGTCACAACCACGGCGCCCGCCCCGTCGCCAAACAACACGCATGTGTTGCGGTCTTTCCAGCTGGACATTCTGGTTGGCTCCTCTGCGCAGACAATAAGAATATTACGGGCTTTCCCCGACTGAATATAAGCATCGGCCATATCCATGGCATATACAAATCCCGTACAGGCCGCATTGAGGTCTACACTGGGACATGTGGCGTCAAGCCCGCCCTGGATCAGACAGCTTAACGCCGGAGTAACATAGTGATTTACTACGTTGGAGCAGATAATATAATCCAGCTCAGAGGCATCCAGACCGGATTCTCCAAGCGCATTTTTTGCTGCCTGAATAGCAAGATCTTTCAGATTTTCATCGGAAATAATCCGACGTTCCTGAATACCGGTGCGCGTTCGGATCCATTCGTCACTCGTATCGAGGAATGTCGATAACATTTCATTAGTGACTGATAATTTTGGAGTTGCGCTTCCTGTTCCGATAATTTTCATATATAAAATTTAGTTATAAAGGATAACGTAGGCGCAATTAACTCAAAAACCCTGCCACAATACGTAGTGTATTGAGACAGGGCATTGGTGGTGATGGTGGTAACTGTTTGTGGAATAGGTTTTTATTTGGTTAATTTCTAGAAGATGAATACCCCCGAAGCGGCGCAGGCATCCTGTGTGCTTTGAGGCCAAACTGAGGATTGTACTTCCCCAATGTGGCATTTTCGTAACAGTAGCATGCACAGTCTGGACTGTCCAATCCCCCCTCCCATGGTCTGGGGCAGCTTGCCGTCGAGCAGCAGCCGGTGAAAAGGCAGTTTGGCCCTGTCAGTTGCATTTCGGATTTTCAATTGATTCATAAGAACTTCCGGACTAACGCGAATGCCCATGGAAGACAATTCAAAAGCAGATTCAAGAATTGGATTCCATACAACAATATCCCCGTTCAGGCCCAATAGCCCGGGTCTGGTTTCGGTGCTCCAGTCGTCATAATCCGGGGCGCGTCCGTCGTGAATGGTCCCGTCACCCAGCGGACCGCCTATTCCCTGAATGAATACTGCTTTATACTGTTCAGCAATTTTATTTTCCCTTTCTTTTACCGAAAGTAAAGGATACATTTTTCTCAGTTCCTCGGCGTGAACAAAATGAATTTCTTCGGGAAGAAAAGTTTCAAGCATAGGGAATCTTTCACTTAAAAGAAATTGGGTACGTTTCAATGCAGAATATATTGATCTGACACATTGATAAAGTGTTTCTTCTGTACGTTCGGACGGGCTTATAACTTTTTCCCAGTCCCATTGATCCACATAAATAGAGTGCAGATTATCCGTTTCTTCATCGGGCCGGAGAGCGTTCATATCTGTGTAAATACCCATCCCGGGAACAATATGATGGCGCCACAAAGCATAACGTTTCCATTTGGCAAGAGATTGTACTATTTCCACTTCCTGTCCATCGAGTGTTTTCAGGGGAAAATGCACGGGCGCTTCAATTCCGTTCAAATTATCATTTAGACCTGTTCCCGAATTGACAACAAGAGGTGCGGTAATTCTGCGAAGTTTTAACGCTCCGGATAATTCTGTCTGAAATGTGTCCTTGATGAATTTGATACCCTGTTCCGTCTGCCAGATATCCAGAAGCGGATGATAGGATTTTGGAATAAAAGTTTTGTCCATGGCTTTATAAATTTAAATTGTTTGAAGATCAGTTGCTAATATACGCCAATAGCACATATAACAGATCAACTTCAAATAACACTTAACATTTCGTATATTTGCAGGCTGCAGAGCAGTAAATTCATATCTCAAAATGAGAATTCAGGTAACATTTTTAGGGACGGGTACTTCTTCCGGTGTTCCCATGATAGGTTGTCAATGCAGGGTCTGCCAGTCCCCCGATCCTAAAGATAAACGTCTCAGAGCCTCGGTTCTCGTGGAAATTCAGCCCGATCCTGTTTCTTCTGCAGTTGCTCCGCCTCTTTCGCAGGTTATTCTCATTGACGCGGGCCCTGATTTCCGCCAGCAGATGCTGACTTATCAGGTTCACAGGCTCGATGCTATTTTACTCACACACGAACATAAAGACCATGTGGCCGGTCTGGACGATGTCCGCGCGTTCAATTTTCTTTCGGGTACACCCATGCCGGTCTATGCCGAGCAACGTGTCCAGACGGCACTTCGTAAGGAATATGATTATGTTTTTGCAGAACAGAAATACCCGGGAGCTCCCGAAATAGAACTGCATACCATTGATGAAAAGCCTTTTTTTATTGGAGGGACGCCGGTTATCCCCGTCCGTGCCATGCACGGTCCGCTCCCCATTCTCGGCTTCAGAATAGGATCTTTTGGTTATTTGACAGACGCGAAAACGATAGATTATAAAGAACTTGATAAATTTCGCGGTGTGGAAGTCTTTGTGGTAAGTACGGTTCAGCGCAAAACACATCGCACTCATTTTGCCTTGTCACAGGCTATGGCTGTAGCGGAGTTCGTGGGTGCCCGGCAGACATATCTGACTCATTTATCCCATTGTATAGAGCCACATACAGAATTGGCCGCCTGGTTGCCCCGGTGGATCCAACCCGCCTACGACGGTCTTACCCTGTTTATACCCGGCTAAAAAAATATTCATTCATTACTTCTACCAGGCCGGATTTTTCTTTTCGCAGGTCTTTGGCGTACATCCAATGGTAATCCGAACGCGTTACACGGAACCACCTGCGGTATTCTTCAAATAGCAGAGCAGCCGGAAATAGTGCAAAGGCAGCAATAAGGGCGGTCAGCCAGGGTAGAAACCCGAAAAGGAATATTGTGAGAATAAGAAAAGTTACGGTCCATACCACAAGCCCAACCACATAACGTACCGAATTATGAAATGCGGCGTCTTCCATTTTACTGCATAAAAACTTGGTAACGAGCAGCATAGGTGTACAAAGAATAGCGGAAACAGCGAAATAGGGTAGTAGTATAATCATTAAAAAAGACCGGCAGAATAAGCTAAATCCGGGATAAGGATTGGCTACGGATGCCATACTTATTTGCCTGGACTTTCGGTCTTGGGCAAAGGCACTACTCCGGGAGAGGATTTCCTCTGCCTTTTGTGGTTGTTCCGAGCGAATGGCCCCAATATCCGCAACGGTCATTTTGTTAACGATCAAACGGTTTTTGAGCAGGGTCCGTTTTAATTTTAAAATTCTCAGACGTGCATGACAGCACATATTACACAGTTCCCAGGTAGCATTATAATATTCATCGTCCGGGATATAAAGGATCAGATCTTTCATGACGCTGCTCAGCGTATGTTTCAGCTCGTTCATCATCATGGGCTGGTCCAGACCGGGACGTTCCGCTACATATGAGGTAACGTTTATCGGGTCTCCTATCTGCATAAGCAGGGAGGAGCGGTAACGAAAGAAGTTCCCATATTCAATACCCATTGGAACGATATACACAGGCCTGTATCCCTGTAATTCTTCATTAGCCAGGAGTGCAATGCGAAAGATCCCTTTACCAAGGGGAAGCAGGCTGTGCATGGGCCGGTGAGCGCCTTCGGGCAATATAACAAACGGGACATTGTGCTTGAGAACGTCGGCCGAAAGCTGAATGGTTTCGTCATTGTTTTTCAGTGTATTGCGGCCGTCCCTGATCCTGTTTATAGGCATGATCTTCAGGAAGAACAGTATCCTGGAAAAGAGGGGCTTTTTAAATATATCCGCCCGGGCAACAAAAACTTTCGGATTGTTATTTACGAACAGAACGGCAAGGGCATCCATAAGGGCGTTCGTATGATTTGGGGCAAAGATCACGGCTCCGTCTTTGGGAATTTTGTCCAGACCGTGATATTCCCTTTTACGGTAGGCCATCTTGAAAAACAGTCCGACATAATACTTCAGAACAGTATAACAGACGTTTTTGTCATAGATCCTTTTCCGTCGCTCCCTGGCCATAGTATTATTCTTTTATCAGGGCCCGGCGTCTTTTATCGGCGTAACGGAAAGCAAAAGATACACTAAGTCCCGAGATAATATGCCATACTCCCCACCAGGCGGTAATAAAAAGCATTCCGCCCAATGCCAGTTCGGGAGGGAAAATCTTTGGATTAAATAACAACACCAGGCCCAAACCCGAGTTCTGAATACCCACCTCTATGGTCAGCGTACGGCGGTCTTTTACTGGTAACTTAAATGCAGACCCGGCCGCATACCCTATACCTAACGCCAACGCGTTATGTATGAGCACAATGATGAAAATATAGAAAATATAGTCCAGGAAAAGATCAAAATTATTACTAAAAGACAATACGACCATAGCAATGAAGAACAGGAGCGAGAAATATTGGAAGGGTTTTTTCATCTTTTCTGCAATCCGAGGGAAAAAACGCACAAAGAGCATTCCCAGAACAAGCGGAATTCCCAGCAGGATGAAAACGGTCTCCAATGTCTGCCAGACGTCAATGTGTAACGGTTGCAGGGCGGCATCGGCGTACCGGCTCAGAAATCTGGTATAAAGACCACCCCAGAAAGCAAAGTTAAACGGAGTAACCAGCGTAGCAGCCAATGTGGTAATGGCAGTAAGTGAAATAGACAGTTCTGTGTTTGCTTTTGAGAGAGAGGACATGAAATTGGAAATATTGCCTCCCGGGCAAGAAGCCACCAGAATCATTCCCATAGCCACCATAGGAGTAATTTGATTCCTGAAAATAAGTATCAGGAGGAAAGTCATGGCCGGCAACAGGATCCACTGACTGACAAGCCCTATGATGGCCGATTTGGGCCGGACAAAAACCGTCTTGAATTCCGACGGATTTATCCCCAAAGCCACTCCAAACATTACCAGAGCTAAAACGATATTGATGATTCTCATTCCACCGGCAGAGAAATTTAGCCGGATGTTGTCCAGGTTAAGCAGTTGTTCGTACATGGTTACAAAGATAAAAACTTTTGTCTACCATACGGAAACAGACCCGTAAAGATGTTTATAAAAGACACTTTACGGGCCTCACCAAACTACTTTATTTCGAAGGTCAACGGTTCGCCGGAAACGCTGTCGCCGGCTACCCACAACCGGAATGCTCCCGGTTCAACCGTTTTTTTCATATTCAAATCCCAGAAGGCCAGCTCAATGACCGGGATCTTCATAGTAATGCTCTTTGTTTCACCCGGGTTAAGAGAAATCCGGGTAAAACCCTTTAATTCCTTAACAGGTCTTGTTACGGAACCAACCATATCACGAATATAGATCTGTGCCACTTCCGTTCCGGTTACTGCTCCGGTGTTGGATAAATCAAAGCTGACCGTAACAGTATCTTCTTTGGCATAGTTAACTTTGTCTATCTGCACATTGGTATAGGCAAAAGAGGTATAGGAAAGACCAAATCCGAACGGGAACAACGGATCGGCTCCGGCATCAAGGTAAAAACTGGTATTTCCCAATGATGTCTGACCGGCCCGCGGGGGAATGTCTTTGAGTAATGTTTCGTTGCCCTGGTAAGGTCTGCCGGTCATATTGTGATTGTAATACAGGGGAATCTGACCCGAAGTTTTTGGAAAGGTAACGGGCAGTTTCCCGCTGGGAACGGCCGCTCCAAAAATCAGATCGGTCAATGCGGGTCCGCCCATTGTTCCCGGGTGGAACGAAAAGAGAAGCGCATTGCTGTTTTCCAGATCCCTGCCAATGGTAAGGGCTCTGCCGGCCATTACCACAGTAACGACTCGTTTTCCGGTGTTTTTCAGTCCGGCCAGTAAATCGCTCTGTTCTCCCTGAAGGTTCAGATGGGCCAGGCAGTGTGCCTCGCCCGAAAGAATAGCTTCTTCCCCGACAAAGGCCAACACGACATCGGCCCGGCGGGCAGCTGCCAAAGCCCTTGCTATACCCTGTGGGTTTTCTTCACGGGAATAGGTAAGTCCCGGTTCATAGATAATCGTATGAGTACCCCCGTATACTTCGCGTAAGGCCTCAAGGGGGGTAACAGTAGCGTCACTGTCCCCGTCAAATGCCCAGGTTCCCAGCTGATCATGACCGGCATCGGCCATAGGACCGGTCACAAGAATGGTTTTTATTTTTTTTGCATCGAGCGGAAGTACTCCGTCGTTCTTCAACAGCACGGCACTTTCTATAACGGTTTGTTTTGCAGCGTTTAGATGTTCCGGCGCATAAAAGGTTTCTTTATATTTCTCTGCGTTTTCCAGGTAGGGACTATCAAATAAACCCAGTTGAAATTTAACGCGCAGGATATTTCGCACCGCATCATCTATATTGCGCTCGCTAACCTTGCCTTCCTCCACCAATTCTTTCAAATGGGAAATGAAAGAAAAGGACATCATGTCCATATCCACTCCGGCATTAACGGATAAAGCGGCGGCCTCTTTGGCATCTTGCGCAAAACCATGAGCGATCATTTCTGTGGCCGAGCTCCAGTCAGATACCACAAATCCTTTGAAATGCCATTCGTCCCTGAGAATGTTTCTCAGCAGGAACGTGTTTCCGGTAGAGGGAACCCCGTCGTTATCGTTGAATGAGGTCATGAGGGTCAGGGCTCCTGCCTTAACGGCGGCCTCGAACGGAGGAAGGTATACGTTGCGCAGAAGCCGTTCGGAAAGAAAGGTGGAATTGTAATCCCGGCCTCCTTCGGCGGCTCCGTATCCCACAAAATGCTTTATACAGGCAGCCATGGAGGTGGGTTCGTCCGTAGACGCTCCCTGGTACCCTCTTACAAGGGCGGCTCCCATAAGGGATGTCAGGTAGGTGTCTTCGCCCGAACCTTCTGCTATCCGGCCCCAACGGGGATCTCTGGCAATATCGAGCATAGGGGAAAAGGTCCATCGGACACCCACAGAAGTGGCTTCTATAGCAGCTATCCTTGCTCCCTGTTCTGCCAAAGCGGGATCAAAAGTGGCGGCCAGACCCAGCGGAATAGGAAAGACGGTCTTAAAGCCGTGTATGACGTCCCTGCCCACAAGCAAAGGAATGCCCAGCCTGGACTCTTCCACTGCGATTCGTTGGAACTCGTTGATTATCAGCGGATCTACCACATTTAATACAGATCCTGCCTGCCCCTCGCGAATGGCATCGGTCAGTCGGTCATCCATATTTGAGCTCGACAACTGGTTCATTTGCCCGATTTTCTCGTCGAGCGTCATTTTTGCCAGAAGATCTTCAATCTTTTTCTCAACAGCAGCCTCCGGCGCAGAGATTCCGTGATGGCACGAAACCGCCAGCACGGCCAATAAACATATAATGGATATCTTTTTCATTAACTATGAATCATTAAGCATTATTTTTTCTGAAAGACACGCACGTAGTCAATTTCGTATGTAGCGGGAAGGAAGGTGGGATCGACGCCCTGCGCACCGCCCCAGTTTCCGCCCCAGGCCAGGTTCAGTTTCAGATAAAACGGTTTATAGAAAGGCCAGGAATCGTAAATGTCCTTTTTATCGTTCGTGAAAGTAAAGTAACGGACCCCGTCGATGTACCCGAATATATAGTCTTGGGTCCATTCAACGGCATATATATGAAATTCAGACTGGGCCGTGGCAATATATTTTTCGGCCGTTTTCTGTGTCCCTATGGAGTGATTATAGGCTTTACAATGTATAGATGAACTTACATAGTTAGGCCTGTAACCTACTTCTTCCATAATATCTATTTCGCCGTCATCGGGCCATGCGGTGAAATTTTTCGGCATCATCCAGAAAGCGGGCCAGGTGCCTTTTCCCACGGGAAGTTTCAGTCTGGCTTCAAAGTATCCGTAAGTCCAACTTCGGGCCGTGTTCATCCTTACAGAAAGCACTTCGGTTCCCGACTGGCGGGCAATGATTTTCAGCGTTCCGCCGGAAACCTGCGCGCAGGTGTCTTTTCCCTCCACTGCCGGAATATAACGCTGGATTTCGTTGTTTCCCCAGCCTCCGCCTCCTGTTTCAAACCACCACTCCGAGGTGTTAAGCCGGTCGAATTCGTCTCGCCATACCAATTTATAACCCTGCGGGGTGTTAACGGACGGGTCGTTTACCGTTGCGGTATCTTCCGGGTTCAGGTGCTGCATGAGTTGAAGCTCTTTTTTATAATTTCCCGATCTGAAAGTGATCAGGGCGTTCCTGTCTTTGGCTGTGTTATTTGCCGTGGTGCTTACCGTAACGGTAGAGGATCCTTTGAGCCCGCCGGTGGGGGATACGTTGCACCATGTTTCAGAGGAAGATACGCCCCATTCGGCGTCTGATGTGACGGTCATAGTCTGCGATCCCTGCAGGTGGTCAAATATCAACTGCGAAACGGAAAGAGATATCTGCGGTTGGGCAGGCTCTTCCGGGCCATCCCCCTGCGTCCCGTTGCAAGCACAGGTAACCGTTCCAATGGCAAGGATTATTATAAAAAAGAGCTTTCTCATGTCTGATAATGCGTTTAGTTTACAGATCTCTGGAAACGGTAATGCCATGCAATGGCCCCGTTATCTGTGACAAGTTCCATCATGTAAGGAGTCATTTTGGAAATCCGGTAGACCGGATTGGCCAGTGTGGCGGCATTGGGGATATAGCTCACAAATGTATTGGCCGGCCAGGTAATGACCCCGTCTGCAAACTGGAACGTAGCGGTTTGTTTTTCCACCGGAGCCTGGTAGTCGTTGTTTGCAACGCCGTCCCACAATTCGGAATGGAATCCGCATTCCCAGTTACAATAAATGGTGCCGCCGGTTCCCGGATCGAATACATATGAACCGTCCGATACAAAGGTAAGTATATCGTCATACAGTCCCTGTCCGGCTTTTTCATTTGGGCCTGCGCTCCACCAATCCAGACCGTTACCTCCGCTGGGACCGCACCCAAAGTGTCCCTGAACGGAAGGTTCCCAGGTCCATGCGCCGAGCATACCCTGCGCAAAATCGGAGGCAGAAAGTTCATCTCCTTCGAAGGAAGCGGGTACAAACAGGTAATGCCAGGTGATGCCTGCATCGTCAATGGCCAGTTCCAGCAGGTTTGCCGTAAGGTTCAATACCCTGAACCGCGGGGTTGTATAGGCGTTCGAATTGGGTACATAGCCTACGATGGTCTGGGTGGGGAATTCCAGGTACATAACGCCTCCTTCTGTAGACAGATTCCAAGTGGCAGTCTGTTTTTCAAGCGGGACCTGGTAGTCATTCCCGTCATTCGGATTAAGGTCCGCACGCACACCGCTGTCTTTGTTGACATAGACGGTTCCGCCTGCTCCGGGATCCATGGTATATGTACCGTCGGCGGCAAAAGTAAGGATATCGTCATACAGGCCGCAGTTGTTCTTTTCCAGGGCATTCGCGCTCCACCAGTTCAGCCCTTCCGTGCCGGGTTCTCCGCATCCCAGATGTCCTTTGGCCATATAGTGCCATTTCCAGGTTTTGGATGTGCCTCCGGTCAGTTTATCGGCGTCGGAAAGCGAGGCGTTCGGATCCATGGGCACAAAACGGTAATGCCATGCAATACCTCCATTGTCCACCACCAGCTCCATGGCCGAGGCCGTGAGAGAAATCACCCTGTAGGTGGGGTTGGTCAGTGCTTCTGGGTTGGGAATATACCCCACATGAGTTCCGGCGGGGAAAATAAGATACAGATTGTCACCGTCTTTTTCAAAAGTAAAGGTACTGTTGATCACAGAAGCCGGGGCTACGTAATCGCCTGATTCCGGTTTATATGAAGTTTCGTATCCCGAATCGGCGTTCACATAGATCATTCCGTCCACCGGATCAAATTTGTAAGTTCCGTTCGAATAGAAGGTAAGCTGGTCGTCATACATGCTTAATCCGGCTTTTTCGTTGGGGTTTGCACTCCACCAGTCAAGTCCGTTGCTTCCGGAAGGTCCGCAACCAAGATGTCCCTTGGTTGCCGCATCCATTACCCATATTTTTTCTGTTCCTCCGGTAATGAAGCGCAGGTCGTCAGTGGGATCATAGGGAGCTATATAATCGAATTCCACAACGAATTCCACAATCTTTGAACCGTCCGAGATGCCATGAGAATTAAGAGCTTTTACTTCCACCTGATAGGTCCCTGCCTTTTTATAGGTTTTGGTTACCCGGCTTTTTGTAATATATTCCGTGCCGTTAAATATGAATATGGGGGTAGTCCCCTGGGGGGCCGTATATTCAAAATCAACAGTGGTGAGAAAATGTTCATCATACGTGATATTCACCGACACTTCAATGTCGGCTGCCTTGGGAATCAGGCTTTTGTCCGGTTTCAGGTATTCGGCCTGAGTACAGGCGAATAACAGAGGCAAGACAAAAACCCAGGCAAGTTTGTTTATTATCTTTTTCATAAATTCACACTTTAAGGATTAAGATCTTAATAGGGATTTTGAGTTAATGTCCCTGCACTCCTGTCTATCTCGGACTGGGGTATGGGCCAGTATTTCTTATTAGCAGACCAGTCGGTCGTGCGGTACAGGTGATTGGCACCGGTAAGTACAGAAGCTGCTTTTCCGGTACGCACCAGATCCCAGTAGCGTTTGCCTTCGCCTACAAATTCCAGGTGGCGTTCATCAATAATATTATCCAGTGTAGCTGCTACAGATGGAACCTGGGCCCGTGTCCGAATGGCGTTCAGATATGCCTCTGCGCTGCCAGCTCCGGCTCCACGAACAATCAGTTCGGCTGCATTCAACAATGTTTCGGCATAACGGTACACGCGTTGGTTGTTTCCGTAGTTCATATTTGGGTCTGCGGTATAACCGTGGTTTCCACCCTTCCTTCCTATGTATTTCAACAGAAAATAACCGGTATCCTGCCAGCGTGCAGTATAACTGGCGCCGGTCTCAGTGGCGTGTTTGGAAAAGTTGAGGATACCTCCGTCGCGACGGATATCGTTTTGGTCATACATTTCATAGGCCGAGGCGGCAACAGGACCGAAACCCCAGCCATCGCAGAAAGCATTTCCCACATAGCCCGGAATGCCTGTAAGCACCGGGTATACCGATCCGCCTGTTGCAATAGGTGCACTCCAATCTCGAACACCGCCTTCGGAAATGTAATTGATCTCCCAGATGGATTCGGGACCCCATTCGCCCGTTTCTTCCCATAAGCCGGCAAAATCGCTTACCAGTGAATACTGCCCGGAATCAATGATCTCTTTCATATACTGTAAGGCTTTACCATACCGCGATTCATCGTTCTGGTAAAGAACCATTTCTGTGAACAGCATGTATGCCATGGCTTTGGTCACATGTCCTTCTTTCCCGTAGGCAGCCTTCATGGGCAACCCTCCGTTATTGATGGCATCTTCCAAAGTGGCAATGTTATTGGTATATACCTCATCGGCAGGCATCTGGTCGCAGATGTAAGGGAATGAAAGGTTCTGATCGTAATAGGGAATGTTTCCCCAGAATTTCCAGAGGATATTATAGTAGAAAGCCTTCAGGACTTTTGCCTCGGCCACATAAAGTGCCTTAGTGGCGGCATCCATTTCAATAGCATCGGCTTTTGCAATTATAATGTTGGACCGGTTTACACCCGAGTAGGCCGTGGTCCAGATCATATTGGGCACATCGGTAGCCGTCGCTGTATAATAATGCGCTTTTACAAGTATGGGCTGGTCGCCTTCGTTAGACCCCCCGCAATAGATATCGTCTGCCATGATGTCGGACACCATGTTCAGTGAGTTGTACTGGTAGAAGTAATCGAACCATTGAAGTGGATCGTAGGCTGCCACAAGACCGGAATATAGTCTTTCGGCAGAATTATAGTAATCGCTTTCCAAAATGGAATCTTTTGATTCAACTACAAGAAAATCATCAGAACAGGAGTAAAGACCCAGGGCGAATATCATACTTAATAATAAAACTATTCTTTTCATGTTATTTCTGTTTTAATGATTAGAAAGTAAGATTTATACCCACTGTATAGACTTTGGATTGCGGATATACACCGCGGTCGATACCAAGAGAGGTGCCGCCCGATGCGATTTCCGGGTCAAAGCCTGTATAATTAGTGAATGTCAAAACGTTTTCACCGGAAAGATAGATCCTGAGGTTAGATATGAAGATCTTTCTGGTAAGGTGTTTGGGCAGAGTGTAGCCTATCTGGACATTTTTAAGACGCAGGTAAGAACCGTCTTCTACCCAAAGATCCGAAGCACGCCAGTTCTCGTTGGCGCTTTCGAATGAATACCTTGGGATCCTGTCCGAAGAGCCTTCGCCTGTCCAGCGGTCCATCATATAACCGGGCAGGTTAATATAATAAAGGTCGGTACGGCGGGTTACATTATATACCTGAACGCCGTATACACCCTGGAAGAAGGCGTTGAAATCCAACCCTTTCCATTCGAACCCGAGATTAAGTCCAAAACTCCAATCAGGCATGCCCTTGCCTATATAGGTACGGTCATCGTCATTTATTACGCCGTCGTTGTTCATGTCCACAAAACGAACATCTCCCGGCTGCGCTTTTGGCTGAATTCCGGCTTTGACTTCTGACCAGTTCTGGAAGATTCCGTCGGTTTTCCACCCGTAGAAGAAGGGGAAAGGATATCCGTTTTCCGCACGGGTAAGAGTGCCAATCTTATGTGAGTCATAATTGGCCCAGCCGTTTTCGTTTCCCAGTTCTATCAAAAGGTTATCCAGGTAAGTAGCATTGCCTCCCAGGTTGAAATTGACCGATCCAATCTGGAAACGGTACCTGAGATCGAATTCCCATCCGGTGTTGTCCATAACACCAACGTTCCCGGTTGGCGCACTGTCGCCTGAATAAGCGGGTACCGGTATATCCATAAGCATTCCGGTGGTCCGTTTCTTATACCAGTCTGCCGAGAAGGTAAGGGCACTCTGCATGAATGCCAGATCAAGACCGACGTTGGTCTGCGTGGATTCTTCCCACTTGATGTCTGCATTCGCAAATCCGTTGGGTTTGGCTCCTGTGGCTACAACGGCGGGGTTTCCGAAAGGATAGTTGTTCCCCGATGCCATGGTGGTGGTGTATCTGAACTGACCTATAGATTCGTTCCCGTTTTTGCCCCATGAGGCACGCAGCTTACCGCTTGCAAACCAATCGGGACGATTCTTCAGAAACGTTTCGTTGGTAAAGTTCCACCCTATGGAAGCCGAGGGGAAAATAGCGTAAAGGTTGTTGGCTCCGAAGTTGGACGAACCGTCACGACGTACTGTAGCCTGGATCATATAACGTTCGCTGTAGTTGTAGCTGATACGGGCAAACAGTGAAGACAGGCGATGAGGGGTGTAAACATATCCGCTTGCTGTTTGATATTCCTGGGTCCCCGTGGCAAAGCCAAGGTTGGCTTTATAAGGGTCTTCTTCCTGGAGGTAGCGGTTGCCACCGGCCAGGTTCTGCCCCATATTACCTTGGGCCGATTGTCCCAAAATAGCCTGAATGCTGTGTTTCCCAAAAGTTTTATCGTATGAGAGAACGTTTTCCACCTGCCATACCAGGGAGCGGTTCATAGAAGACCAGACTTCCGAATATTCACGGAAATTCTTTGTGGAGAGATAATAAGCCGGACTCCATCCGTCACTGCCCCAGAAAGAAAGATCGGTGCCGAATGAACTTTTAAATTTCAGGTTGTCCCAGATACCCAGTTCTGCCCAGAAGTTAGAAACAAACTTGTCTGAATTGCCCTTCGATCCGGGCAAACTCAACGAAGCCAGCGGGTTGACCATTTCGTTATAAATACTCCCTTCCACAATACTGAACGGTTTGCCGTTCCTTGGATCTGTCACGGCGGTGGGGTGCTCGGCCATCAGCGTTTCGGGGTCGTCTGCATATAACTTCAGAGTAGGGGCCATACCCAGTGCCGAGCCCAGGGGTCCACCAAATTCCGAGTTGGTAGTGATACCAAACGAAGTGGTCCGTGAATAGGCAACATTCACACCCATGGTAAATTTGTGGAGGAAGTTGCGTTTGGCCGATTCGTCCATCAGATTATAAGTAGTATTGGTTCTGATGGTCAGACGTTCATAATTAGAACGGTTGAAATTACCTCCCACAATACCGTCTTGCTTCAGATAGCCGGCCGATATGTAGTAATTTACTTTGTCGGATGCTCCGCTAATTGTGAGCTGATGGCTCAATTGCGGGGCGTTGTAATTGAAGATCTCTTTTTGCCAGTCTGTGCCTTCTCCCAATGCATATGGGTCTGCATATACAGGGGCTTTCCCCTGGGCAAGATAGCCTTCGTTCATGAGAATGGCATATTCAGTAGCATTCAGTACGTCGTACTCTTTCCAGGGATTTTGTACTCCGTAAGAAAAATCGTAACTGACACGGGCGGCACCTTTCTGACCCGATTTGGTCGTTACCAGGATAACCCCGTTGGCTGCACGTGCTCCGTACACGGCACCCGAGGCCGCGTCTTTCAATACTTCAATGGATTGTATATCAGAGGGGTTCAGGTAATCTATTCCTCCGCCAATAGGCATTCCGTCTACGATATACAAAGGATCTGAATTGTTAATAGTCCCCACACCGCGTACACGGACTCTTGCCGAAGAACCCGGTTGTCCGGAAGACGAAGTTACCGTTACTCCTGAGGTCAGGCCCTTGAGCGCGTTATCCACACGCAAAGGGGCTACATTTCTCAGATCGTCTGCCGAGACTCTGGCAATCGCAGCCGTTACAACACTTTTTTTCTGTGTGCCGTAACCGACCACAACCACTTCATCCAGGCTCGCTGAGTCTTCTTCCAGAATGACATTGATTTCGGTTGCCCCGGTAACCGGGATAACCTGTGTTTTATAGCCTATGTAAGAGAAGTTCAGGGTACTGCCTGCGGGAACCGTAATGGTATATTTACCATCTATGTCCGTGGAAACTCCGTTTATAGTACCTGCTTCAACTACATAAACTCCGGGAAGGGGTGTACCGTCACTTCCCGTGACCGTGCCGTTTACTTTCACGTTTTGCGCAAAAGCTGCACAGCTAAGTCCTAAAAACAAAATTGTTAGTAGCTTTTTCATGCTTTTTTGTTTTAGATTTACGATTAAAGTTGTGAGTTGGTTATAATTATTAAGTAAAATGCTTTGTGATTTTAAAAATAGATATAATACACCACTCTCGTCCCGGCATGTGGCGAATTAGTGGATGAACGGGAATGTGCTAATGTTATATATGTCTGTTATTCAGACTACAACAAAACACTAAACGTAGAAAATAAGTGGATTTAAAGGGTGGAAACACGTTCCTCAAAGTCTTCTCTGGAGCCTTTCGCGCAGTTTTTTATTTTGGCTCTGTAGTTGTATATGGTGTTGACCGAGTAACGCAAAAGAGATGCGATTTTACTGGAATCTTTTATGCCCAGGCGTATAAGGGCAAAGATCCTTAACTCTGTATTGAGAAGCTCTCCCTTTTTCAGCTCAATTTGTTCGTCGGAAACGAGCAGGGAGTTGAAATCTCTGACGAAATTCGGGTAAAGTTGCAGGAACGTAGTGTCGAACATCTGATAGAAGTTGGCAACCTCCTTTTCCATCCATTCGGAATTATTCAGTTCCTCGTTGAGCTCAGATACTTCGCCATATCGTATTTTTTTTCTGACAAGTGTTCTGAAGTCTCTCATCTTATTCAGATTGTCGGACAGGATTCCCAGGAATAACCCGATATACTCTTCTTTCACCCGGTTAGATTCCGCAATCTTTTTATTAAGGGTTTTTAACTGGAGATTTACCTTTTCCAGCTCATTATTTTGTGATACAATCCTTTTATTTATTGCCCGCAGGGATTTCTGGGCCCGGGTGGTTCGTTGGGTTTGTTTAATAAGATAAGCGGTGGCTATGACCAGGAAAAGGGACAGGGCGCTTATGACTATAAGAAAAAGTTTTACCCTCCTGGCCTGCATATCTTGTTTTTGCTGATACGCTTTTTCTATCTGGGGCAGGACTCCGGCAATCTGCCACGGCCTGAGTTTGGCATTATAGAACAGGGCGTCTGCCATAGAGATATCTATGTACCTGAAAGCGCGCTCGATGTTACCTCCTGTCTCAAAGAGTACGGTGGCCAGCCGGCACAGCGAAGCATGGTCTTTTACGGCAGCCTGCATATCTGCAATGGCCGAGCGTGCCAGCCATTCCATCTGGCCCGTCTGTTGGTTGCTGTTCTGGAAAACAAGGGAACGCTGGTAAGCGTATATGGCATATTTATGGCTTGAAAGGGCTTGTCTGGATACCAACATCAAAGATAAACTGTCTGCCTGTTCAAGCCGACTATGAGACAAGGCCTCTTCCAGCTCGTAAAAGAGATATTCATCCGATCCGGAGCTAAACAGAGTCATGAGTTTTGTCCGGTATTCGGCCCATTTTTGCCGTGCGCTTTCACGGATATTGGGTTCCTGGGAATATTCAGCCACCTCGCCCGATAAACGTTGAAGCGCTGAATAGTAGGCAATCCGCAGCGAAGGATCGAGCGTAGCGGAATCAATGTCGGAATAGAGTATGTTGTTGGCTTCCAGGAAATTGCCCGAAGTGGCAAAAATAAGCCCGCGCCTTATAGCAGCCTCATCAATAAACAGTTTGTTCTGCAACTGTTCTGCCAGGGCAGCCGATGCCATTATGTAATGCATAGTGGAATCGAAATTATAAGCCTTATATTCATCTATAAGCTGAGCATAAAAGCTATAACGTTGTTCCGGGGCCAGGTTGGGATTGGCGACTACGCTTTTAAGCGCATTAATTCGCTGTATTCTGTTTTGTTCATAAGTGGAACGGAGTTCCAGTTGTTTGTCCAGCTCGTTCAGCAATTCATTAAGCCTCGAGGAATTCTCCGAAAAGGCCACCCCGGCAGAAAGGATTGCAAACAACAGAAATATGGAAATCCGCTTCATGATGCAGGTTTGTTATCAGAACATGTATCCGAGCATAATATATAAACCGGTATTGCCGTCCTGCTGATTGAACGCTTTGGCAAAATCCACCGAAAGAATGAAATTTTCATTCATGGCTATTTTCAGTCCCGCTCCGGCACTCATATGCAATCCGTCCTTTTCCCCAAAAACATCTTCGTAACGCAGTCCGCTTAATAAGGTCAGAGCCCTGAGCTCGGTTTCTGAGCGCTCAAGTTCCACTGGATCTGTGATATATCCTGCATCAAACATGGGATTGATCCCTATATAAAATGACTGGCGGGCTATGTTAAAGGAGAAGAGCTTCAATCTCAGTTCCACGTTGGCATAGGCATAACCGTCTCCGGTAACCCGGTTACGGACAATACCGCGCAGGCTGTTGGCTCCCCCCAGCATTTCATAGTTGGCTCGTTTTGTAAACAGGGTAGCCATATAGTTTTTCATGTAGAAAGGAGTCTCTCCCCAAAGAGCGCCCTGGTATCCCAGCCGGTAAGCAAAAATGATCCTGTCTCCCATAATGGGAATGTAATGACGGAACGAGGCATTCAGGCTCACGTGGTTGTATTCTTTTTGTTCCCCGAATGCGGCATAGTAAGTGGCAAAAAGATCGGCCCAAATACCACGGCTCGGATTGTTGGGCCTGTTACGTGTATCGTAGGTCAGCCCGGCCCGGACAAAGGGGTGCGAACCGCCGTCCTTTTCATTGTCCTTAATCAGTCCCCACAGGTGATAATAATTGTACAGAGTGGGTTGTTCCAAAAGGGAAGGCAGCTTTTTGTCCTCGGGTTTATTACGGTTAAGGTTGTCAATATTCACAGGATCGGCAACATAATTGAAGAATCCTGCGCCGGCATTCCAGTAAAGATTTCCGGCAATCGTTCCCTGAAAATCTGCCGTAGCCCGGAAAAAATCTTTTTTCATTTTATAAAAAGCCCGTGATTTATAATCCTCTGCCCCCGTTTTCCCCCATCCGGCATTGTACACAGATTTATAACCGTTAAATCCCGAAAAATCGCTCATGGCTTCGGGAACGTAACTCAGATCGAACGTCACACGGACATCGGGTATCAGGTATTTGGAATCGTAGAAGAACCGGAAAAGTCCGGACCTTTTTGTGGTGTAATTAGCCTCGACATACATCAGGTGCTGGTATTGTGGAAAGGTTGAGCCGTCTCCGTAATAATACACTTCGGCCAGGGCTCCGTATTGGAACCCGAGGTCGGTATTATATCCGATACTGGGTAGGGCACCGAAAGTCCATCCGCGTTTGATACCATCGCCGGACTTTGGTTTTCCGGTGGAAAGTGTATCGGCTTCCGAGGCATAAGAAAGACAAAATGTCATTATAAGGAAAAGCGTGAGGGTAGTCTTTTTCATATTTCAGGTTTTTATAATTATCCTATCCATTTGAATACTTGGGCCATGAGGGTTCCCAGGTAGGTGCCGCATGCGTATCCGATAAGTCCTATGATGATGCCGTTTACCAGTACGCGACGGTTATTCATGGCGGCAGCTACCGGCGGTACAAACGGAGGTGAAAACAACAAGGCAATATGTGAAACGGTAAACAGATCTCCTTCCACCCGAAACAATTTGGCCAGCATCAGGTGCAGAAAAATCGAAAATACCAGAATAAAGCCCACCATGGCCAAAAGGTTCAGACTTTCGCGACTGAATAAACTATGTATATCAAAGAGCGATGCAATAACCACACTGAAGACAAGAATGAAATACATACCGAGCTCAAATGTTTTGGGAATTGTCCGGATTTTTTTCCAGAAAGAAGCCGCAATGGAAAGGGTAGTAATGGTCAGAATAATAATAAGCTCATTCAGTCCGGCTCCCAATACCATAGATAGTCCGGCTCCTATCCCCAGGCACGATATGGACAGCAACAAGGCCAATAACAGGTTGGGCCATGTTTTTTTATTGAACATTCCCGAGTAATCTTCAAAACTTTCTTTAGACACATTCTCTTCCACATTGGAGGCCTGACCCGAAGCTATCTTGCGGGCTTTCCCGTAAGGCAGTACCCAGCGAAAAAAACGGTATCCCCCCGAAAGTATGACTACAAGTAATATAAATGACAGTGCTGTATCGAAGGTTTGAACCAGCACATACGTGTCTGTGCTGACATCCAGAATCTGTCTGAGGGAAGCAAAGTTCAGTGCTCCTCCTGTGTACATTCCAACCAGCATCCCGGATGTTTTCCATAATTCCGGGATTTGGGCATCCCTGAATATAAAGTAGGCAATAGTAATGGTAGTGAGAATAGATATTATGCCGGCAATAAGTGTGGCAAATGTTTTTTTCAGGGTTTTGAACCACAGGGTAAAATGGGAGGAAAAAAGCATCAGCGGAATAGCAAGAGGAACGGCCAGGTTCATAAACCAGTTCTGCATTCCGCTGAGTGCCTGGGCTTCTTCTGTCGGAGCCCGCATAATGCCGGTAAGTGACATAATAATGCCCACGGCGTACGCCAGCATAACCGTTCCGATCTTAGAAAAGAAGCGGATTTTTTGATACAGGTATATAATGACTACGGGGGCGACAATGTAAATGAAAGCAATCAGGTATATTCTCATGCATACAAAGATATGCAAAAAAATAACCTATAAACTGTCTCCAAAGTCTTTCCGGAATTTATCAACCAGGCGGGCAGGCCAATCTTCTATCGGCTCGAGTGAACCCATGAAGAAACGCAGCACAGCCGGTTCGTAAGTGAAGCGAAGGCCGCCAATAAGCTGGCGGTTGTCATACAGCCATTCCAGCCGGTCAATGACGTATTTTACCTGTGAGAGGGTAAAGACGCGCCGGGGCAGAGCCAGGCGGAGCAATTCCACATCGGCGTACACTTCATTGCCTTTCTCGTCCCGGGCACTGGAGACCGATCCCCGTTCCATACCCCGGACACCCGAACAGAGGAAAAAGGCCGCAGCCAGCGCTCCGGCGGGATATTGTGACTGTGGAATATGATCACAGAATTTCATGGCGTCTACGTGGGCCCCCAAAACGCCCGGAGGTGTTACCATGGGAATACCTTTTGCTACGCAATTATTAACGGTATATTTTATAAATTCGGGACTTTGACTGATCATGGTCTCGTCCAGAGTCTCGTACATTCCTACGGCCATGGCTTCAATTTCCCGCACAGAAATTCCTCCGTAAGTGAGAAAGCCCTCGTACAGAGGAATCAGCACTTCCATTTTTTGATATAGCGCCTGGCGGTTGGTGCAAATGCCACCTCCCCTTGATGAAGACAGTTTCCTGGCAGAAAAATAGACGATGTCTGCCAAAGAGGTCATCATTTTGATAATTTCTTCCATGGGGTTCTCTTTCCATTCTTCTTCACGTTGTTTCACAAGGTATGCATTCTCACCCAGAAGGCTGGCATCGAGAACGATCATAAGACCGTATTTGTCTGCCACACGGCGTACATCCATCATGTTGCGTATGGAGAACGGCTGCCCCCCAATAAGATTGGTAGAGGCCTCCATACGTATGAAGGGTATCTTATCCACGCCGTTTTCCTGAATGCATTTTTCCAGCTTATCTATGTCGATATTACCTTTAAACGGATTGGTCGATTGCAGGTTCAGTGCGTCGTCATACAGCAGTTCGGCAATTTTCCCGCCCACTGCGGAAATATGAGCCAGAGCCGTTGTAAAGTGATAGTTCATGGGAATGACATCTCCCGGCTTAATAAAAGTTTGACATATAACATTTTCAGCTCCCCGGCCCTGATGCGCTGGCAGTAGGTATTTTTTACCCAAAACATCCTGTACCGCTTTAAGCAATTTCGCAAAGCTTTGTGATCCGGCATAGGCATCATCGGCCTGCATCATCGCGGATAACTGGTTATCGCTCATTGCATTGGTTCCGCTATCTGTGAGCATGTCAAGGAAAACATCTTTGGTTGACAGTTTAAAAGTATTGAAACCTGCTTCTTTTATTGCAGCCAGTCGCCTTTCAAGTGAAACGAGGTGCAATTTTTGTACTATACGTACTTTATGTAATTCCAGAGGAAATGGTTCGGATTTATAGAGTGCTATTTGGTTCATAATGGAAGAAAAATCGTGTGATTAATATTTTTTGAATGATTATGCATTTCAGATGTAACCATAGTGCTGCCTGGTACGTCTTAATGCATATGATTTGATCCGAAAGCTCCTGAGCGAAAATAAGCACCTGTATATTCCCGTCAGGAGCGGCAATACGAATAATAATAACCCGTTGCATAGCCAATATAGGCGATAAGATAAGAAAGTCCGCTATGCATTGCTTGTTAAAGATTTTATTCAAAGTTATAAACTTTTCCGATACGGCAACAAAAAATAAATATTAAAATTTTTAGTACTATGTTGTACAAGGTATCAAGAAAACTATATATATTTGCGGCGCAGAATTCCTAAAAAGAATCAGTACTAAATTTATATCAAGATGATAAAACTGCAAGGTATTAACAAAACCTATAACAACGGGGCTCCTTTACATGTGCTGAAAGGACTGAACCTGGAAATTCAAACCGGAGAATTTGCGGCCATTATGGGATCTTCGGGTTCCGGGAAATCCACACTGCTTAATATAATGGGGATCCTTGACGATTACGATTCCGGAGACTATTATTTGAACGATGTGCTCATCAAGGATCTTTCTGAGAAAGATTCAGCGGTGTACCGGAATAAACTTATAGGGTTTGTGTTTCAATCTTTCAACCTGGTTTCATTCAAAAATGCATTGGAAAATGTTGCATTGCCACTTTATTACCAGGGGATGAAACGAAGCAGGCGAAATAAGGTAGCTATGGAATACCTGGACAGGGTTGGTCTGGCCGAATGGGCGAATCATTTACCCAGCGAATTGTCCGGAGGACAGAAACAAAGAGTGGCTATTGCCCGTTCGCTTGTTGCAAACCCCAGGATTATCCTGGCCGATGAGCCTACAGGAGCGCTCGATTCCCAGACGTCCATAGAAGTCATGCAGCTGCTTCAGGAAGTAAACCGTGACGGAATGACTATTGTCATGGTTACCCACGATCCCGAGATGGCAGCCATGAGTCAAAAGATCATTAAGATCAGGGACGGGATTATCGGTTCTATTGACCACAATCACAACGGAAAGGCATGATAGATCATTTGCAGGAAATATACACTACGCTGAGGAAAAATAAACTCCGGACGTTCCTGACCGGATTTTCCATGGCCTGGGGGATCTTTATGCTGATCGTTCTCCTTGGCGCCGGTAACGGCCTGCGTAACGGGATCATGTTGAATTTCAACGATGCTTCCACAAACTATGTACAACTTTGGCCCGGAAGGACCGCAGAACCTTACCAGGGATTACAGGCCGGGCGAAGGATCAAGATGGACAGTACAATTGGCTCCTATCTGGAAGATGAATTCAGCGAGATATCCAATGTCTCGCCGCTCATTTCACGCTGGGATGGAAATTTCTACTATGAAGGAGATTATGCTCCCGGTGTGGTACAGGGCGTCAACACTTCCTACCCGAAAATAGAAACGGTCAAAATATATTCCGGAGACGGACGGTTCCTAAATGATGTGGATATTCGCAAGGCCAGAAAGGTAATTGTACTACACTCCCGTACGGCCGGTCTCCTGTTTAAGGAAAAAAATCCTCTTGGAGAATATGTAACTTTCGATAATGTCATGTACAAAGTGGTGGGAGTCTACCACGATAATAATATGTCTCAAACACCAAACAGTTGTATTCCCATTTCTACGGCACAGCGTATCTATAACCCGGAAAACGGGTATTCGCAGGTTGCCATGCTTATTGACGGGCTAAACACGACAAAGGAGAATGAGCAGTTTGAAGGGGATTTGCGTGCTTCACTCGCCAGGAAGCATCGTTTTAATAAAGATGACCGTTCTGCCATATATATGTTCAATATGTCCAGAGAGTTTATGCAATTCAAAGGCATATTCAACGGCATAACACTTTTTGTCTGGATTATAGGATTGGGTACACTCATAGCCGGGGTTGTGGGTATCAGTAATATCATGTTGATTACAGTTAAGGAACGAACCAAAGAATTTGGGATACGAAAAGCAATAGGTGCACGCCCCGGCTCTATTTTAAAACTTGTACTTACGGAATGTCTTGCCATTACAGCCTTTTTCGGATACATTGGAATGCTGGCGGGTATTGCGCTTATGGAACTTCTAAACAAGATGATAGGTACACCGCCGCCTTCTACCTCGGAAGAGGATATGGTACTGTTTTACAATCCCACCGTGGAGCCGCAGGTAATAATTGCTGCCACCCTGGTCCTTATTGCGGCCGGTTTGCTTGCAGGATATTTTCCTGCCCGCAAGGCCGTTAAAGTTAAACCCATTGAAGCATTAAGATACGAATAGCTATGTTTGATCTGGATAGTTGGCAAGAGATATGGATTACCATAACCCGAAACAAGCGGCGCAGCCTGCTTACGGCATTCGGTGTATTCTGGGGAATATTTATGCTGGTCATAATGCTTGGTGCCGGCAAAGGACTTTCGGAAGGAATTGCTTCCGACACACAGGGTTTTTCGGAGAATTCGGCTTTCTTTTACACCAATAACACTTCTGAGCCCTATAAAGGATTTCGTAAAGGACGTTATTGGGAAATGCACGAGACCGATCTCGATGTCCTTGAAGCCCAGATAAAAGATATTAAATACACTGTCCCTTTTCTGATGGGGCCCAGCGTAAATGTTGCTCATTCAGACAAAACAACCAGTTGCCGGACCAAGGGTATGTCGCCTCTGTATGAAAAAATGCTTCCACAACATATGCTCTACGGACGCTATCTGAATCAGATAGACGTTAATGAGCGCAGAAAGGTATGTGTGGTCGGAAGAAAAGTATATGAAGAACTTTTTAAGGCAAATGAAAATCCGCTGGGTCAGTATATTAAAATGTTCAACATTAATTTTCAGATTATTGGGATAGCCGAACCAACAGTGTCGGGGGTGAATATTAACGGACGTGACGATGAGGTAATTGCCGTTCCATATACGGTATTGCAACAGATTTACAATTCCGGAGATGTGGTACACTTGGTAGGGGTGGTAGCACAGGACAATGTAAGGATGAGCCAGCTGGAAGATCAGGTGAAGACGCTGCTCAAAACCCGTCACAATATATCGCCTACAGACGAATTTGCCATGGAAAGTATCAATATAGAGAAAATTTTTAACCGTTTCAAGATGTTATTTACGGGTATATCGGTTTTGATCTGGATTGTCGGACTGGGAACTTTGTTGGCAGGTGTTGTGGGTGTCAGTAATATTATTATGGTGACCGTTCGCGAGAGAACCAAGGAAATTGGTGTCAGACGGGCTATTGGCGCCAAGCCATTGGCCATAATGATACAGATAATCAAGGAGAGTACAACCCTTACCGTTTTAGCCGGATTCTTCGGACTCGCGTTTGGAGTGCTTATCCTGGATCTTGTGGACCGGTTTATTGTAAGTAATATGACCGGGGACGTGTTCTTTAAAAATCCGCAAATAGAGTTCACGTCTGCCGTAGCCGCAGCTCTGGTTATTATCCTATGCGGCATAATGGCCGGCATCCTCCCTGCATACAGAGCGTTACAGATTAAGGCGATTGATGCTATCAGAGAAGAAGATTAAGAAAACATTACAACTATACAAAAATGAAAAAAATTTTACGTTATGTGCTGATTGCGGCTTTGCTGGCCGGGGTAGTATTTACTTTTGTCTACCTCTGGAAAAAGGCCAGACCAAAAAAAGAGGTATATGAACTGGTTACTCCTGTTCTGGGGGATATCGAACAAAAGACCGTCGCCACAGGCAAAGTGGAACCCAGGGACGAAGTGGCTATCGTACCCCAGATTTCCGGCATTGTTTCCGAACTGTACAAAGAAGCCGGGCAGACTGTACAAGTAGGTGAAATCATAGCCAAGATAAAAGTGATTCCCGAAATGGGAACACTTAATGCCGCCGAATCGCGCGTTAAACAATCTAAACTCAATCTTGAACAGGCCCAGCGTGAGTACGACCGCACAAAGGAATTATATGAAGGGAAGGTGGTGGTTCTTGAAGAATACGAAAAAGTGGAAACTCAATTGAAACTGGCCAAAGAAGAATTGATTAACGCACAGGACAACCTGGAGATTGTCCGTGACGGTATAGCACAACGTTCTTCGGTAGCCAGCAACACACAGATACGCTCCACCATCTCGGGAATGATACTTGACGTTCCCATTAAGGTGGGCAATTCTGTGATCCAGGCCAACACTTTCAATGCAGGGACCACAATAGCCACGGTTGCCGACATGAGCGATATGATTTTTCGCGGGAATATTGACGAGACCGAAGTGGGCCGCGTTAAGGAAGGAATGCCAATATTAATTTCGGTAGGGGCGTTGCAGGACCAGCGTTTTGACGCCACCCTCGAATATATTTCGCCAAAAAGCACCGAGAATAATGGTGCCATATTGTTTGAAATGAAGGCAGCAGTAAAGATCCCGAAAGCCGTGTTCATCCGTGCCGGCTACAGCGCCAATGCCGAAATCATTCTGGACAGCAGACATCAGGTTTTCACCATCCCCGAAAGTGCAGTAATCTTCCGTGACACAACGGCCTTTGTAAATATATATAAGGGTCTGGATGGCGAAAAACAGTTGTTTGAAGAGCGTCAGGTGACTGTTGGACTGAGCGATGGAATTAATATAGAGGTTAAGGAAGGTCTCACTGAACAGGATCAGATCCGCGGGGCTATTAAGGAAGAAACAAAATCTGCTAACAAATAAAGAGAGATGAAACGTTATCTTTATACTATCGCATTGATCATTGTCTGGACTTCTCTGAACGCGCAAACACAACCCTGGTCGCTGGAAAAATGTATTGCCTACGGCATTGAACATAACATTGCCGTTAAGCGGTACGAACTGGCTAAAGAAAATCAGGAAATTACCTCTGAGACTACACGTTTGTCGAGGTTGCCGGACCTTTCAGCCAATGTAGGGCAGACTTTTTATTTTGGACGTACCCCGGACCGGGACGGTGTATATCAGGATCAGACGGGGTCCAATTCTTCACTAAATGTAAGTACCAACTTAAATCTTTTCAGCGGATTTCAGGTTACCAATCAAATCAAGGCAGACCGGTTGGATCTGAATGCGGCAGTGGAGGACCTTAATAAAGCCAGGGAAGATGTTTCTCTTGCGATAACGGGCTATTACCTTCAGATGCTCCTGGCTAAGGAATTGTATAAGATTGCCCTTGACCAGCTTGAGTTAAACAAAGAGCAGGTGGTTCAGACAGAGGCTCTTGTTAAAGGAGGGAAAAGTTCCGAAAGTGAATTGTACGATGCTCAGGCTGCCATGGCCCAGCAACAGATGTCTGTTACAGAAGCCGCCAACAATCTTGACCTGTCGCGTCTGAGCCTGACTCAGGCTCTGAATCTGCAGGAATTGGAAGATTTTGATATTGAGGTTCCGGATATGGCAGAGACTATCCTCAAAGAAAAGTCCCGTTTATGCCTGCCGGCAGATGTTTATGCCCGTTCTGTTATGGAACGTCCGGTAATCAGGGCGGCAGAATTCCGTGTGGGAAGCAGCAGGAAAACCTTACAGATAGCCAAAGGCGCATATTATCCATCACTGCGTCTGGGCGCCGGTTACAGTAATTCTTATTATTATAATTATTCGCTGGCTTCGGGAACGGGCAATGCTTCACTGGCCGACCAGTGGGCCCAGAACGGGGCTGAATCTGTAGGACTGAGCCTGAGTATTCCCATCTTTAACAGAATGACCACCCGTAACAGAGTTCGCTCGGCCCAACTGAACATTAAGAATCAGGAATTATTACTCGATCAGGCAAAACAAGATCTGTACAAAGAAGTCCAGCAGGCATATTACAACGCAACGGCGGCTCACGACAAATACCTGTCGTCCGAAACCGCCGTTGAAGCAGCACAGCTGGCCTTCAATTTTGAAAAGCAAAAATACAACGCAGGAAGATCAAATACTTATGCGTTCAATCAGGTCCGTTTGCGCCTGGCGTCGGCTTTATCTGAATCGGCACAGGCAAAATATAATTTTCTGTTCCGGACAAAGATATTAGCTTTCTATAACGGTGCAACACTTACGGACTTACCTTAAACGCTTCTCTCTTCGGCATCCAGAACAAAGGCGCGAAGCCCCTGTTTTGGTGCCGATTCATCCAGCTCCTTCAGCGATCTGAGAATTCCGTCAACCGCCTGGTCCGGCACAAAAGTAATAAGTGCCGAATTCAACGTAGGCCAGGCATGCGATCCAATATGGGGCTCCCCTTCGCGGGAGCCCTTTCCTTTTACTTCTTCCCAGAATGTGAAGCCCTGTACATTGTTTTTTTCCAGGGCGGCAAGCACCTCGTCATAAAAGGCCTGGTAAAATGATACGAATATAGCTTTCATAGTCGTTTTCTTTTAGTTGGATAATTTAAGCAGGCGCCTCTCTTCACGGCGGGCACGACGCCTTTCTTTACGGTCGGCCGAAAGGCTAAACATGGCCGGAATCAGGAACAATGTTACAAAGGTCGAGACAGTAAGGCCACAGGCCACGGTCACACCCAGTGCGTTCCACATCTCGGCACCTACTCCTCTGCCAACGGCCAGAGGAACCATTCCAAAGATTGTTGTCAGAGCAGTCATCAAAATGGGGCGCAGACGGGACCGGCCGGCGGTGACTACGGCCTCGGCAACACCCATTCCGCGTTCACGGCACAGGATGGTATAGTCAATAAGCACAATACCGTTTTTCACCACAATCCCGAATAACATGAGCAGACCCAGCATCCCCATTATATTCAGAGGTGTACCTGTGAAGGCAAGTCCCGCCAGAACACCGGTCAGGGCAAAGGGCACCGAGAACATGATGATGAAAGGATAGCCAAACGATTCGAACTGGGCGGCCATTACAATATACACCAGTATGAGGATCAATATCATAAGCATTCCCATGTCTTTAAAAGAATCCTGCTGGTCTTCATAGCTTCCGGCAATGTTAACCATAATATCGGAGGGTATTTCTGTGGTTCCTATCTGTATACGGGCATCTTCAACCAGCTGGCTGAGCGCAGCTCCCTTGGAGGCAACGCACGTTACGGTCACAATCCTTTCACGGTCTTTACGGGTAATGGTTGGGGGCTGCAGTTTCTCTGCTACTTTACCTACTTCGCGTACGCGGATGCCTTTTCCCTGTGAATTGTATAGCATAATATTCTCTACGGCATCGAGCGATTGGCGGAACTCAGGGGCGTAGCGCACTTTTATATCGTATTCATCCCCGTCTTCACGGTAAAATGAAGCGGTAGACCCGTTTACACGGTTCCTTACAAATTGCGAAGCAGTAGCCAGGTTCATACCGTTTTGCGCCAGTTTTTCTCGGTCAAATTCCACCAGAAATTCAGGAGCATACTCGTCACGGGAGATCGTTACCTGAGAACAGCCCGGTACAGATTGCATTTTAGAAGCAAGTTCTGCGGCTACGGCATCTGTCGCAGCAAAGTCATTTCCGTATACTTCCAGGTCTACGGTCGTTTCTCCGCCCATGCCGCCCATGCCCGCACCTACGTTGAAAGTACGGATTTCCGGGTATTTCATAAGGTCATTTCGCATAGCATCGGATATTTCCTTAATAGAACGCTCTCTTTCGGTTTTTATTGAAAGCCTTACGTTAGCTGTCATAATATGAGGGCCGTTGTCCGAAAGCTGTCCCATGATATTGTCTTCACTGGCTTCACCAACTGAAATGGTCATTCCTTCAATCTCGGGATAATCTTTCAAAAACTGATTATAAATACGGAAAGACAGTTCCTTTGTTATTTCCGAGCGGGTGTTAATGGGCAGCTTAACCGTTATGGATAAACGCGCATTGTCCTGTTGGGGGAAAAACTCGGTGGGCACTACATTGAACAGGAACAATGACCCGATAAATAAGGTCATGGCACCTGCAATAACGGTAATACGATGCCTTACGGTCCATCCAAGTGCTTTGGCGTAAATCTTATCGAGCCAGTCCAGGAATCGTTCCACATGTTGATATACTTTCTGGATGCCTTTGGGCCGGCTGTGATTAAGTTTCAGCAACTGCGAGGACATCATGGGAGTCAGCGAAAGGGCTGCGATTGTGGAAACGGAACTGATTATGGCTACGATCCATCCCATCTGACGGAACATTTCACCGGCCATACCTCCCAGCATGGTCATAGGAATGAATACGGCAAGAAGAGTCAGTGTTGAAGCTACAATGGAAATTGATACTTCGTTGGTGGCATAAACGGCGGCCGATTTGGGTTTCGAGCCTCTTTCAATGTGTGTGGTAATATTCTCAAGCGCCACAATGGCATCGTCCACGACCATACCAATGGCTATGCTCAGCGAAGAAAGCGAGATCACGTTCAGTGAATTGCCCGAGATTAGCAAATATATGAAAGAAGCAACCAGTGACACGGGAATCACAATGGCCACAATAAGAGTGGCACGCCAACGGCCCAGAAAGAAAAACACAATGAAAATCACCAGTATAAGGGTAACCAGGATGGTCTCAATAAGACTGTCAATAGTCATATTGATGTTGTCAGAAGTGTCCATAATAATCCCCAGGTTAACATCTGAAGGCAGGTTTTGCTGCAATTCAGGCAACCGCTCACGAATCTTTTTGGCAATCTGCACCGTATTGGCGCCAACCTGTTTTTGTACTACAATCATTCCCCCCTGAATTCCGTCAACAAATGATTCCTGAGCACGTTCCTGGTGAGTGTCTTCAATACGTGCCACATCGCGCAAAAAGATATTCTGTCCGTTGAAACTTCCAATTACAATATCATACATTTGGCCGGGGTCCTGGAATTCACCTTCCACACGCAGCGCAATGGTTTCGGAACCAATGTCGAGATTTCCGGCCGGAGTGTTCCGATTTTCGTAGGCGATAACAGAAGCGATGGTTTCTATGGTAAGGTTGTAGGCTTCCAGTTTATACGGGTCGCAATAAATTTGAATTTCCCGGGTGGGAGCTCCTGAAATGGAAACGGTTCCCACTCCTTTAATACGGCCCAGGGGTGAAGCAACGCGGTCATCAAGCAGCTTGTACAAAGCAGGCATGCTTTCCTTTGCCTGTACCGAGATAAGCATTATGGGAATATCTTCTGTACCGAATTTAAAAATAATAGGGGTATTGGCATCGTCCGGCAGATAATCCGCAATCATATTGAGTTTGTCTCTCACATCGTTCGTCGCTTCTGCAATGTCAATTCCGTATTCGAATTCCATCATAATAACGGAAGCATTTTCCCTCGATTCGGACGTAATATGTTTAAGGTCACTCACACTGCTGAGTGTACTTTCCAGCACTTTGGTAACGTTATTTTCTATGTCTGCTGCGCTGGCTCCCGAATAGGTAGTCATTACGATAATGGAATTATCGCTCATATTGGGCAGCAGATCAACCGCAAGGCGGCTCAGTGAGAATATCCCGACCACTGCCAACGCCACATATATCAGCGCTGTTGTTACCGGTTTTCTTACCGCTGTTTGATATATACTCATAAATAGTGTTATTTTACCAGTTCAACTTCGGCCCCGCTCGTCAGGCGGTTCAATCCAGTAGTAATGACAAGATCACCTTCCTCCACTCCGGAAGTACATTCGTATTTGGTATCCAGTCTGCGGCCCAGGACAACAGTGCGGTATTCGGCCTTACCTTCTTTGTATACGAAAACATATCTTTCACCCGATCCCTGTTGCTTAATAATGCTCCTGTCAGGTATTACAATACCGGTCTGGGCGCCGAAATCAATAGTTACACGGGCAAACATTCCCGGCCGCACCTTATTTTGCAGATTGGGGATAGAGATCTCCACGGGAAATGTGTGGGTGGCGGCTGTGATGGTCGGATATACCAAAGAGACTTTTCCGCTGAACTTTTCTCCCGGGTAGACATCGAGGGCAATATCAACGGGCATTCCCTTCCTTACCTTGGTGAAAAACTGTTCCGACACATTCACCATGAGCTTTACAGGTGCAATTTGTTCGACAATAAGAACGGGTCGACCCATAGTATAAAGATCTCCGCTGTCATAATTTCTTGTGCTGACAATTCCGTTTATGGGACTTAGCAGCTGCGTGTTGTCAACCAGATTCTTATAAGAAGTTCTCATAACATCGAGGTTCATCTTTTGCGCATCCCATTCGGCACGTGATACTCCGCCCACTTTATACAACTCATCAATACGGCTAAAAGACAATTCCATATTGTCCAGCTGCGACTTGGCCTGTTTCAGATTGCTGTTATCCATCTGGACCAATGCCTGACCGGCCTTTACATAATCTCCTACTTCCACAAAGATTTTCTCAATGCGTACATTCATGGCGGGCGCAATGTTGTTGACAATATTGGCTTGTACGGTGGCTGTAAATTCATTTATACTGGGGATTTCCTGTATAGCGGCTGGTTCTGCCTTTACCTGAATAACTTCCTGCACAGGAGCCTGTTGTTTGGGTTTTATGAAATTGCACCCGGTCAGCAATATAAAAGCTGCGGCAATGGGTATCAATGCATACTTCTTCATATATCTATTGGTTATAAATTATTAATTCCTAATACGTTGTCGAGTTCTGCCGTGTAGTACAGATAGTTGTATACAGACTGATGGTAGGCCAGTTTAGCCTGGGTCATAGCCAGTTCCGAAGCGCTGAGTTCGAGCCAGGTCCCCATGCCAATTTCAAATTGTTTCCGGCTTATGGAATAAGCCCTTTCCGCCATCGATACATTTTCTTTGTTGGAAGCCAGTTCTTCTACCGCATTGGTCATCTGCGCCAGACAATTATTCACGCTCACCTGCAAATTCCTTTCTGTGTTCTTTCTGGTGTCTTCCAATGTTTTGATGTTCAGCTGTGATTGTTTAACCTGCTGGTATTTTTTAAATCCGCTGAAAATGGGAATGCTTAAAGCCAGAGAGGCCGTTGAATAAGGGAACCAGTGGTATTCCGTAATTTTGAAATTATTGTTCATAGATGAATACTGAAAATTACTGCTCAAACTCAATGTGGGCAGAAAAGAAGCTTTGGTGATTTTTAATGCCAGCTCCATTTCCTGTTGTTGGATAGCCAGTTGTTTCAGATCCGAGTTGCTTTCCAGAGACGTAATCTGGGCTTGAACCAGGCTTCCCGGAGAAACATTGTCTTCGTACTGAGCCAGTGTCCCTGTAAAAATAACCGGATAATCTATATCCAGTCCCATAAGCGCTTTGAGCTGCATGGACGCCAGTTCAATGGCCGTTTCGGCGGCAAGGAGGTTGGGGCGTTGATTCTTCAATTCCACCTGGGCCCTGAGTTTATCATATTCGCTCGCCATTCCCTGGTTGTACTTGTCTTCAACTGTTTTTGTGTTAAGGGCTACATTGTCGTAGTTTTGTTTTAACACTGCATAGGAATCTTTCGCAAGCATGTAGGAGTAAAATGCTTTTTTAACGGCACTAACCATAGCCAATTTACTGGAACGGGCTTTTTCAACAGCAAGATCAATATCCAGGGCTGAAAGCTGAATGGTCTTCCATAATGCTGGGGCTACAAGCGGGAGGGACAAATTAACACTTCCCATCCAGTTATTGTCCGTACCCACAGAGATCTCCATTGACTGACCGTTAAAATCCATTACCATCACCTGTTTCTTCAATGTGCGGCTGTATGCCCCGCTGGCCGAAATACCCGGCCACAAACTGGCCTGTGCTTCTTTCCGGGCATAATGCGTCCTTTCTACTTCGTAGTTAGCTATCCGTACGACAGGGCTCTCAGAGAGAGCTATTTCCAGCGCCGTTTTAAGATCTACATGCAGACTGTCCTGCGCGGCGGCGGGAATAGTGTACCCGGCAAAAAGAAAGGACAAAAGAATACAGAAATACTTCTTCATATATTATTTTCTTATAGTAAGCGGGCAAAGTAACTCACAATTTATGCCACATTCAAAAATATTCAAGCAACAACGTATTTTTTTCACTAAACGTTTTTTTCTACCTTTGAAGTATGTCAAAAAGTCTAAAAAATTACCATCCGTTGTTCATAATCGTTGTCGTTTTCCTTTTTCTTTTTCTGGGAGCGTTGCGGCTTGACCCGTGGGTTTCGCTGATCTTTGCCTTTGTAGACACAGTTTGGCTAACATTATTTGTGTTTCTTTTTGTTAAGCTTTTTCAGTCGGTGCTCTTCAAAAAATGTCCCAGGATCATAAATATGTTTACAACCGTGTTGGTTCTTGCTTTTTTCATTTCACTGCTTTTGATCTCAGAGGGTGTTATACTTAAATATGTGCTAAGGGAAATGGTGGATCTGACGCAGATAAAACTCCCTCTTTTCAGAGATACGATGCTGGGAATGGGTTCTTTAATAGGAGCTATGGGTATCCGTTCCGGCGCTGCAAGAAATCAGGCAGAGCAATTGATTAAGGAAAAACAGGAAATGGAACTGCACCTGCTTCGCAGCCGAATGGATCCCCATTTTGTGTTCAATGCACTAAATGTTTTGTATTCACTTAGTTATACGAAAGACGAAAAAGCTCCCGATATGATCATGAAATTGGCCGAAATGCTGAGGTATATTACCGATGAATGCAAATTTGATAAAGTTTCTATAGAAAAAGAGGTCAAATATATTGAGAACTATATTGATTTTCAAAGAACCCGCATGGGACGACGGCCCAATTTGACTTTTAGGTATTCGCTGGATAATCCCGGTGCGGAGATTTCTCCCATGTTATTACAGCCTCTTGTTGAGAATTGTTTTAAACACGGAGATATTGCCAACAACCCCGCAGGCGAAGTCTCTGTCGTTCTGTCCCTGAAAGATAACCGATTATACTTCACAGCAGAGAACAGTATGTCCGTTGATCTGCAAAACGATCATGAGACGCTGCGCGACGGGACAGGGATTGCTAATGTGAAGCAGAGGCTCGAGCTGTATTATTCCATGGCTCACAGTATACAGGTATTCCATAACGATAACAAGCATAAAGTGGTTCTTTCCATTTACTTATGATTTCTTCACGTCTTTTTTCGGTAATGATCGTAGACGACGAAGAGCCCGCAAGGACTTTGCTTGAAACATATGTTTCCCGGGTTCCGGAGCTCAAAGTCGTGGCCAGTTGTTCCAATGCCATGGAAGCAAGCCGTATGTTTGCTCAAATTAAAGTGGATATATTATTGTGCGATATTCAAATGCCCGGGCTGAACGGGCTGGATTTTGTGCGGACCCTGGAAAATCCCCCTGCCGTAATATTTACCACGGCCTATGCCCAGTATGCCATTGACGGTTTTGAACTCGACGCCGTAGATTATCTGCTTAAACCTATCGCCCTGCCCAGGTTCATCAGAGCCGTTAAAAAAGCCATTGGACAATTCAGCAGTAGCATGGTGGAAGAAGAATACCTGAATGTCAAAGCAGATTACAAAGTATACAGAATAGCTTTGCAGGAGTTGATGTTCGTTGAGTCTCAGCATGAATATGTTACATATCATACGATTTCAACAAAGATCACTGCTTACGGATCGTTGAAATCGCTTGAAAGGGATTTGCCTTCCGGACGATTTCTAAGGATACACAAATCGTATATCGTGGCTATTGATAAAATCAGTAAAATGAATCAGGCCTCAGTTACAGTGCGGGGTTTTGCCAACCACCAATTGCCGGTAGGCCGCGTGTACAGAGATCGTTTAAAGTTCCTGTACTCAGGAACGCGTCCAAAAAGCCAGCCGCTTGAAGATCAAATGGAGGGCCATTCGTAAAAAATACCATTTTCCGAATTCATAATGACCGCCCTTACCGTAACGGATCCTTACGTTTGCTCCGCGTGATTTAAATTGTTCATACGTATAGGTGGCTACCCGTGTGGGGACAGACTGATCATCTGATGCGTGAGACATAAGAAGACGTGATTTGGGTGTCCAGCCCGTGGACAACGAGTTTTCACCCATTTTTTCCCAGATCTTGTTCAGTTCCGGATTTCTTTCCTGAGAGAAGAAATCGGGGTGCATGTATTTATGGATATCCTGACCAATCCATTCAATGAGTTGATCGCGGAGATGAGTTCTGTTCAGCCAATGGTCCATATTTGAGAGAAGGGGATCAATAAAGACTTTTGAATAATCCAGATTCAGGTTGTACCAATAGTCGTAGGCCTTAATGATTCCCGGAGCTGCAGGATACTGGGCATATCCGGTTTTTACGAAATCCTCAAAGGCGACCCTCAGATCATAAATGCCACCTCCTATAACCGTTTTGTCTACAATAATGTCGGAAGGATTTTCTTTTTCAATATGATGTAAAAGGGCCATTGCGCTTGATCCACCCATGGAATAGCCACCAATAGAAATGTGACGTTGAAGGGGATATCCGAGTATTCTTGGGAAATATTCAATGGTGGCACGATGCATATCGTATGCAACCCGTCCGGTGTTTTCTGCCATCAGGAAAGGATATTCCACCGAGTCTTTTGTGATGCCGTTTCCAAGGAGGTCAGCAATAATTACAATGTATCCAAAAAATGACAGCACCCCTTCAAAAATAAGGAGCGCATCGCTGCCCGATCCGAATTTATCTATATTGGCTGACGGCAAAAAATGCAATACTCCTCTGGGTTTCCTGTTGACGGGTCTCATGATGATCCCGGAGGATACCACCGGATTCCCTTTTGGGTCTACGGTATTATAGGATATGGCCGTGATGCGGACTTTCATTTTGATGAGCGAAGTCAGCAATGGCTGGATTTTGCTCAGATCCAGCTTTGGAAAATCTTTTTTGACTTCAACAAAAACATCACTGATAGTGAAGTCGTCTTCTTTGAGAACTTCTATAAAATATTCGGACATATTAATTGACGCTTAAATAAAGAATAGCGGAGACAAAGAATTCTATTCCGTAATCGTAGTGGCCTCCGCTTCCGTAACTCAGGCTAACATTAGTCTTGTTTTTTAAATAATTATATAATGCTTCGCTTTCCGTCACAGGCACTGAAAGATCATCCTTCGCATGTCCCAGCATAATTTTTACGCGGGGACTCCAGCCCTGCAGGAAAGAATGCAAAGGTAATATGCTTTCTATTTTTGCGTATTCTGCATTGCTTTGAGACGAAAAAAAATCGGGATGCATATAGTTATGTAAGTCGGGATTAATAAGCATACGCATTTGTTCTGCGTTACGGGTACGGTCCAGCCAGTTTTCCATATTATACAAGAGGTCTCCCCTGAATATCCTTGTATAATCGAGATTTAGTTTGTACCAGTAATCGAACGATGTTATAAGAAGCGGAGCTAAAGGATATTCGGCATATCCCGATTTTTTGAAATGATTGTATGTGCTGCAAAGATCATAGACACCTCCTCCGGCAAATACTTCTTTTACCTTTACGGGAGGATCGGATTGCCATCCGATATGCCTGAGCAACGAAATAGCGCCGGTGGCTCCTCCTGAATATCCGAAAATGATGGTTTCTGCGGGAAGGGGATGGTCTGTGAACTTCCGGCAATATTCCATGGCCGCCAGGTGCATGTCGTAACATACCCGGCCGGTGTTGTCCATAAATAAAAAAGGCTGAGGCACTTCTTTAGTGGTACCGCTGCCTATCAGGTCGGGAATAATTACCGTATAGCCGATAAAAGCAAATACGCCTTCCGTAATAATAAGAAGATCACTTCCTCCCTCGAGGTTCGACAGGGGAGTCGTAGGCGGAACGTGTATCACTCCTCGCGATTCCATGTCCAGAGGCCGGACAATAATCCCCGATGCCGTAACCGGATTGCCCGAAGGATCGACTGTGTTGTAGGCAATGGCAGTAACTTCAACGCGGAGATCAAAATCGAAAAGATCCCTTATTTCCTCAAGCTTATCAAAATCAAGTTCGGGGAAATCCTGACGGGTAAGGCGCATAATATCAGTCAGACCGAATTCTTTTCGGTCAATAACTTCTACAAAACAACCTTCCGGCAGGGCGTCAATACAGTCAAAATCCCGCTCGCAGCCTGTCAGAAACGAAAGCAGGAAAAAGAAAATGAAAAATCTGGAATTCATTTTCCGGTTCTATCCTATCTGCGGAAAGCCCAAAAAGATGTAAGCCAACAGGGACATGAGACTGCCGACAATAATCAATATTTTAGAAATCAGATCCATGGTTGTGATTCATATTAAATAAGTTAGTACTAAGCCCATGCAAGAAGGCAGAGACTGAGCAGCGTAAAGAGCGGCCCGGCTATACCCAGTATCTTAAAAAAAAGATTTAAATTGAATACCATATGCTTATAATGTTATCGATTAAAAATATCAGTTCAGAGCGAAAAATCCGCAGCAAGATACAAAAAACCTGATTGCTCCGTCCATATGAGGGTCATCGGAATTTTCAAAATCAAGACAGCGGTCGTATACCACATTGGCGCCTTTCTTCAATAAATTGTTATACGCGTTTTGTGTGCAGACTTCAGGAATATGCTTGTCTCCCACGGCATGGAAGAGATAAATAGTGTTGTGAGGAGTCCATGAAGGGTCGGCCGTGCAGTTGTTGTATTCCAGGTAAGGGATGAATTTCTGGAATTCATTACCATCATTCGTCCAGCCTTCTATAAAAAAATCGGGATGCATATAGACTTCCAGGCTATTCATGAATTTTAGCTCTTCTATGCTGTAAGGGCCGTATATAGCGCGTTTGATTGTCCATATATAATGATCTCTGTTGTAAAGGTCACGAAAATGGGATTCCTGTCCTTCCGCGAGAAGGGGACCGGTGAATAGTTTTGAATAGTCAGCGTTAATAGATGTATCCCAGAAATCAATAGAATAAAGTATGGATGGAATAATAGGATAAAACTGTTCCCGGGTGACCCTGAGGGCCTCGAAAGCCGCCATGGGATCGTGAGCGCCGCCTCCGCTGAACGTTTTGTCAATGATGATATTGCCGTTATCATGAAGATCAATCCACCGGTTAAGAGCCAGCGCGTCGGCAGCCCCTTCCGAATAGCCGAAAATTGAAGTATTCTTTGGTAATTTCCGGCCCAACTCCTTCTCAAAATACTGTGCGGCGGCAATATGCATATCGTAAGCTACCCGTCCGGCATTATCCATGTTCAGGATGGGATGGTACATGTCAGATCCGGGAGCATCGTCACCCAGGGGCAAAGTGGTGCATTCCCTGGCGGAAACACCCTGGTCAAGCATATCGGGAGTAATGATTATCTGATTAAGAAAGACCAGGACCTGTTCTGTACTTAATCCGGAACTCCAGGCACTCTGGTGATTGGCAAGGTAGCCAAAGGGGAGTACGTCAATCACACCTCTTGCCTTTTGATTGAGGGGATAAACGACTACACCCGATGCCAGGACTTCACGACCGGCCGGATCAACGGTTTTATACACCAGCGGAACGAATCGTACAATCAATTTTTCAATACCGGTGTAGCTTACCGCTGTGCGGATCATTTCTACTACGTCTGCAGAGAGACCGAATTCACTTTGCGCGATCTGAAAAAATTCCTCAACATTATAATCAGAAGGGGTGCCACTACTGACATACACTTCTTTTCCCCCGTAAGGATTCCAGGCATCCATCTGACACGAACAGAATAGGAACAGGGTAATTCCTGTAATTAACAAATAACGCAACTTCTTCATTAGGTATTACTTAAAAGAAGCCGAGAAAAATCAGCGACGCAATGGTCATTAACATTCCCAGTATCCCGATGATTTTGGCAAAAATATCCATGTTTGTAGTGATTAAATAATTAAAGGAACATTCCAACGATTAATGAAATAAGTTCAAAACCCCAGCCAAGCCAGAGAGTGCCAATAAGGCATAATACGGGACCAGCGATGGCAAAAATTTTCCAAAGTGTATCCAAATTAGATGTTAACATAATGATAAGTTTTTAAGTTAATTAATAATCATAATTACTTTGCCAGAAGATAAAGCAGAGAGGTTACAAAATATTCGGCACCTGCCTGGTAATGATCTCCTGTAGTGCGGACATACGTAATAGCGGCTCCGTTTTTCCGGTATACTTCATACATCAGATCAGAACATTCAACGGGAATAAGATTATCTTCTCCGCTGTGCGTCAGTCTGATTTCGGTAAACGGTCCGGGGTTCCAGTGGTATACCACCGAGTTGGCTTCCAGGCATTCTTTAAGTTTGGCGAATTCCCCCGTGAGTTCCTCGTTAAAGAAATCCTCATGCATGTAATTTCTCAGGTTGCTTCCCCACCTGTTATATATGCTGCCCGAACCGTGGGTGTTATCGAACCAATAAGCATATCCGTCTCCTCCTTCGGCCGGATCGGGTGAGTTGACGGGATTTTCCATCCCGTTGGCAAATATTTTGCTGAAATCAAGATTCAGGTTGTAATACGAGTTCATAGCCAAAATCACACAGGGAATAGCCAGATAATCACTTTTTTCGGTACGGGCATAACTCTTAAAGGCCGTAATGGCATCGTATACACCTCCTCCGGTAAGTACCTCATCCACAATAATTCCGGTCTTGTTGTCGGAATAATACTTAGCCATTGATACAGCGGAAGATCCGCCCAGTGAATACCCCATTATGGTAGAGTGCTTCCCCAATTTGTAGTTTTCGGTAAGCAGCAGATATTCTTCAACGGCTTTGTGCATGTGATAGGCTACAATTCCGGTGTTTTCCATATGCAGGAAAGGCCGATTGTACTCCTGAGTTGTAAGCACGCCTATCAGGTCAGGGTTAATAGTAATATATCCCAGTAATGAAGAAAAGCATTCTTCGTAAAAACGGTGTCTGCCCACATAAATTGCTGCGCTTGCATTCCGATCCAGGTGGGCAATGGGAGGCATTTCCACTATCCCCTTAACTTTCATATCCAGAGGATAGAAAAAAGCTCCGGTGGCCACTACCGGGTTCCCAAACGGATCGACGGTGTTATAGGTAAGCGAGACAGCCCTGATTTTTCTGCTCATGGTTCTTTTCAGCAGGTCCATAACTTTTTTAACGGTACCTTCGGTAGGATCTACGTCCAATTCCTCAAGCATTTTGTTCACACCGTCCTGAACGGTAAAGTCCCATACATGAAGTTCTTCTACAAAGTATTGAGGGATAATCTCTTCCAAAGCGTCTTGTTGCGAACACCCTGTATACAGGGTGATGACTGATAATAAAAGGAAGCTGATGACAGATCGTTTCATAAATAATTAATGGCTGAATGTTATGTAATAATTCATAAAAAAGTTCCAAACGGTTACAATGGCTATGGCTATCAGTTTGGAAGAGTAAAAACGGAGTTTGGCCCCGCGGGCAGACAAGAACGGTAAAGCCACTTTTTCGGAGAAAAGCCAGAGAAAGAAATTGTTAATGGCCAGACCGAGCAGTGATATGCCAAAAAAAAGAAGGTACTCTTTAAGTATTTGGGGGTTGTTGCTGTGAAATGTCCACAGGCGGTTAAGCAGGTAATTGGTACTGGCGGCCACAATGAAACCGCATGAATTGGCAATATAGCGGTTAATATGTATTTTCTCCTTAAGCAGCCAGGTTGTTCCAAAGTCCACAAGAACTCCGGACCCGCCTACAAAACAGAATTTTATTAATTCAGTAAACATATTATTCAATCCCAAATCCAGGCCCCGGAAATAACCAGTTCTTCCTGGAGGTTGTTGTCTATCAAATATTGCCTTACCTGTTCCGGAGTAAACCGGTTGGCAGGCAATGTCTCTGCATCAGCCAGTACATAGAGCATCATAGCCGACAGTTTAACATTGGATTCAAGCATCCCGGATGTTATATGATCGGGTCCGTCGCCGGTTGTATGGTAAGTGTGTGTCGGTTCGTAACGGTTCAGTGGCGTAAACGTGGGGATGCCCTCAAAAATAAAAACGGCGTGATCGCTGCCCAGGTATGTAAAATGGGCAAGTGAATTTGCATATGACGTGTCTGCTTTTTGCATGAGTAATCCCATTTCCTGAAAAAGTTCGTCCGATTCATACCGGCACATGAGGTTAAAACCGTATGTGCTCACCGTCATGTCGTGATTGAACATATACCTGATACCATCCAGCCTGTTTTGATGCCTGGCTTCTTCTATATAGGATTCCGACCCGTAATGTCCCTGTTCTTCTGCCATAAAAAGTACAAAATCTATGGTTCTGGCCGGTTGCAGATTAAGCGACTTGAAGAGTCTGGCGATATCAAGGACAGATGCCACTCCGGAGGCATTGTCCAGTGCTCCCGGCGATATATCCCATGAATCGAGATGGGCGCCAATAACGATGGTCTCGTCGGGGAATCTGTTTCCTTTCAGGCGCGCCACCACATTCCTGGCCGTAACAGGACGGCTGGTGTGATTGGTAGTAATTCGTGCCATGCGGGACCGCGTTTTGAGTTGCTCTTTCAATTGCATTCCCCTGTTATAAGAGATGCTCACAGCGGGGATCTTTATGATCTGTCCGTCAAAAGAAGCCGATCCCGTTACGGGAAGATCTCCCGGTTCCTGGTTAATGGCAATACAGCCGGCGGCTCCCTGGGCAATGGCAAAAGATAATTTACACGCCCTGGACATATTCTTAACGCCGGCAGGGGTTCCGGGCAGCAATCCAAGGTAAACAAGTACGATCTTACCAGAGACGTTCAGCCCCGAGTAATCTTCAATAAGTCCGTTTCCAACGTCAACAATACGGCCGTTTATTCTGGCAGACGGAGTATAGGCAAGAGCAAGACAAGGCACGGGCCGGAATACGCCGGCACTGTCAATTTCCAGTGATGCCGATCCGCGGATCCACTGAGTGAAAGAAAAAGGTTGAAAGAAGACCTGGTCGTAGCCATATGACCGGAAAAGAAGTGACGAATATTCTTCTGACTGAATGGCCTTTTCGCAGCCGGCCAGTCTGGGACCGAAATGACTGCAAATACCGTTCAGTATGTTGTGAGCCTGTGAATTGTGATTAACCTCGAGGTCTATACTTTTAAAAACCCGCACGTAGTGAGAGCGGGGTGATTCGCAACTGATCAGTGCCAGAGATAGTATAAATAAATAGAAAAACCGCTTGGCAATCATAAAACAAATATAATAATTATTCATAACTTTGATATGTATGACAGGGGCGATAGGAAATATGCTTTACCCGGGGATTTGTGCGGTCTGCGGCCGGGAATTGGTGAGGCAGGAAGAGGTTTTATGCCTTCATTGTCTGGCAGATATGCCCCGTACTTTTTTCTTTCAGCGGAATGACAACCCGGTGGCTCAGAATTTCTGGGGAAAAATTCCGTTCAGTCGTGCCGCTTCTTTTTTGTTCTTCAGAGAAGGCAGTCCGTACAGAAAATTACTCCACAAAATGAAATACCTGGGACAGGCACCCATCGGGTTTTTTATGGGCCGTCTGGCCGGACAGGAGATACTTCACTCGCCCTGGGCCTGTGATCCGGGGATACTTGTTCCTGTTCCCATGTTGTCTTCAAAGCGGCGCAAAAGAGGATACAACCAGGCCGAGCTTCTGGCAGCCGGCATCGCCCGGGCAACCGGATGGCCCATGAACACCACAATGCTGAAAAGAATAAAAGAATCGGAAAGCCAGACAGGGAAGAACCGCGTTGAACGCTGGATGAACATAAGGGGCGCCTTTAAAGCCTGTGATGAAGATGAATACGAGGAGAGGCACATTATTCTTGTAGATGATGTGATCACCACCGGAGCCACACTGGAAGGATGTGCCGGCGCGATCCTGAACGCCTGTCCCGGGGCTGTTCTAAGCATTGCTTCGCTGGCATATGTGGAATAAAAGCGTATATTTGCATGTTATGCCTGAGTTTTTGCGGTTAGACATAGTTGATATCCTGGATATCATTCTGGTAGGTCTTCTGATTTATCAATTTTATAAAATTATCAGAGGAACGGCGGCCGTCAGTATCTTTATAGGCATCCTGCTGTTCTATTTCATCTGGCTTGTTGTGAAAGCCTTTCATATGGAACTGCTGACAAGCATCCTGGATAAGGTTATAAGCGTAGGCGTTCTGGCATTAATTGTGGTTTTCCAGCAGGAAATCAGGCGTTTTCTTTTACGATTGGGTACCCGGTATACAAAAAGCGGCCGCAGACGGAATATTTTTCAATCGCTTTTCCAGACCAGACAGGACAATCTGTCGCGGGAGTTGCTGGAAGAGCTTACCCATGCCTGCAGCCGGATGGCAGAAAGGAAAACAGGTGCGCTGATTGCTGTAGAGCGTTCGGCATCGCTCGATTTCGTGGCAGAAACAGGGGATCTTATAGACGCCAGGATCAACAGGCGTCTTATTGAAAATATTTTTTTTAAGAACAGTCCTCTCCATGACGGGGGAATAGTAATTGTCAATGGCCGTATCCAGGCAGCCCGCTGTACTTTTCCTATGTCTGAAAGTCAGAGTATTCCGCCCTATTTTGGTATGCGTCACCGTGCAGCGGTAGGATTGAGCGAACAAACAGACGCTTTTGTTGTTGTCGTTTCTGAAGAAACAGGCAATATTTCTACCATGCAGGACGGAGTCATCAAAACGCTGAGCGGGGTGGCTGAATTGCGCCTGGCCATTGAAGACGCTTTCCAAAAATAAAAGGAAATGATCTATCCTTCTTCTTTTGAACAAAAAATAGGATTTGACAGGATCCGGGAACTGCTCCTGCAGAAATGCCAGAGTTCGGCAGCTAAGGATTTGGTGGACAGTATTGTCTTTTACACCTCTGCCGAAACTCTCAAAGAAGAACTGTTCCGTACCGACGAAATGAGGGTGATCTGCATGATGGAAACGGGATTTCCCGGGAACGGATACGAAGACACGCTCACTTTCCTCAGGCAGCTGGAACTGATACCGACGTATTACCCCGATCTGCCGTCCCTTAGAAAATTACAGGCGTCGCTTGGAACGGTGCGTTCTATTGTTATTTTTTTTAGCCGGACTCACGACAACGCATATCCTTACCTTAAACAGTTATGTCAGCCGGTGGTCGTATATCCGGCTATTCTTCAAAGGCTCGACGCGCTACTGGACAAATTTGGAGAGATTCGTGACAATGCGTCACCGGAGCTATCCGAGATACGCCATTCCATAAGGCAGAAAGAACAGGCGGTTTCACGGAAAATTCAGGTTATCCTGAAAAGTGCCCAGGAACAGGGTCTTATAGATGCCGAGGCTTCCGTTTCCATGCGGGATGGCCGTGTACTTATACCAGTACCTGCCTCCAATAAGAAAAAAATTGAGGGATATATCTATGATGAGTCTGCAAGCGGCAAGACTGTGTTCATAGAACCGGCAGAAATAGTGAACCTGAACAACCAGATACGGGAACTGTATTTTGCGGAGCAGCGGGAGATCGTACGCATTCTCATTCAATTTGCCGATTTTCTCAGACCTTATGCTCCGGATCTGATACAGCAGGCCCATTTTTTAGCTTCCATTGATTTTTTACGGGCAAAAGCCGCACTGGCTGCCGGAATGCTGGCCGGGAAGCCTGTTCTTTCTGCCGAGCCCGGACTGTTTTTGCAGCGGGGGCGTCATCCGCTGTTACAAAAGGCTTTGGAAAAAGAAAACAAGGAAATTATACCCCTTACTCTCAGGCTCGATGCGAACAAGCGCATCCTGCTCATCTCGGGACCCAACGCGGGTGGAAAATCGGTTTGCCTGAAAACTGTTGGTTTGTTGCAGTATATGCTTCAGTGCGGACTGCTCGTCCCGGCCTCGGAGACCTCGGAATTCGGTCTTTTCTCCTCCATTTTTATTGATATAGGAGATGAGCAGTCCATTGAAAACGATCTGAGCACGTATAGTTCCCATTTAAAGAACATGCGGGAGATTCTTGAACATGCAGATGCCGCTTCGCTTATCCTGATTGACGAATTCGGAGCCGGAACCGAACCGGCGGCCGGCGGTGCCATTGCAGAAGCGCTGCTTGAGCGGTGGGAAGTCAGGGGCTGTTTTGGAGTCATCACCACGCACTATACCAATCTTAAATTTTTTGCAACGGCCAGCCAGGGTGTTCTTAACGGGGCCATGCAGTTTGATGTACAGCAGATTAAACCTTTGTTCAAACTCGAAACGGGTGTGCCGGGTAATTCCTTTGCTTTTGAGCTGGCCCGGAAAATGGGGATGCCCCAGGATTTGATTAAAACTGCTCAGGATAAGGCGGGAACGGGATTTGTAGAAACCGAGAAATATATCCGGGATATTGCCCGCAACAGACGCCGGTGGGAAGAAAAAGTTGCCCGAATAAAACAAACCGATAAAACGCTTGAAACTATTACAGATAAATATCAGAATGAACTTTCTGAAATTCAGTCGCTCAGGAAGAAGATGCTGACCCAGGCCAGGCAGGAAGCCCAGCAGATTCTCGATGAGGCCAACAAGAAGATAGAAAACGCGATTAAAGAGATAAAAGAATCGCAGGCCGAAAAAGAACGTACCCGTGTGGTAAGGGAAGATATAAAACAACTGAAGGAGACGTTAAATAATGAAGTTTCCGGAGAAGAAGATCTCAGGATTGCCCGGAAGATGGAACAGCTTAGAAAGCGGCAGGAAGAAAATGAAAAACGGAAGCGCCTCCGTGCCGGGAATAAAGCCGAAGCTGCGTTCCGGCCAAAAGAAGACCCCGGGAAAGATCTGCCGCTGGTCATAGGCGATAAGGTTAAAATCAAAGAGAGCGGGATGGCGGGTGAGATTATACGGATAAATGGTAAAAAATTCAGTGTGGGAATTGGCCAGATAGTGACGCATCTGGAAGAAGATAAGCTGGAACGAATTTCCAGAAATGAATACAGAAGCAGGACGGTTAAACCGGCAAACGTCACGGGAAGTTCTTCGTTTGATCTTTCATCCAGGAGGCTTAACTTCACTTCCCATATTGATATCAGGGGAATGAGGCCCGGAGAGGCTCTCGAAACGGTCAGCCGGTTTATTGACGATGCGCTTATGGTAGGTGTCGGACAGGTCAGCATTCTTCACGGGACGGGAACCGGGGTGCTTCGCACAGAAGTCAGAAATTATCTTCGGTCTGCCCCCGGAGTGTCATCGTTTGAAGATGAACACGTGGAAAGGGGCGGGCCAGGTATTACCGTTGTATATTTGGAATAAACTGAAACATATATGAAGAGATTACTTACATTGATTTTATGTGCCGTACTGCTTGTGTCCTGCGGTAACAAACAGGACGCCCCGGTAAAGGTGGCAAAAGAGTTCCTGACTTGTTTTTTTTCATCGGATTTTGAAGGGGCAAAAACATATGCCGCCCCCGAATTATTACAGTTACTAAACGATTCAAAATCTTTGCTCGATTCACTTTCAGGTGAAGAGCATCAGAAAGTGATTGATTATTTATCCGCCATCCAGGTTGACATTGAGACCCCCGAAAAAATTAAAGGGGATACGTTACAACTCAGTTACTCGGTTGTTTTTTCCAAATTCACCGGCACCGGGAAATCTTCTGTGTCACTCAGAAAAGAGGGTCGGAAATGGCTGGTGTATGCCTTAGAGTAGTTTTGTTTTCAGGATGTTGACATAATCGAGTTTTTCCCAGGCAAAATACTCTATTCCGTCTTTGGTATAGGGGTCGCGTCCAAAATGACCATAATTGGATGTAGCCCTGTAGACAGGGTTTTTCAGCCTGAGTTCTTCAATAATGGCGGCCGGACGCAGATCGAATACCTGTGAGATGATCCCGGACAGTTCGGCATCGGATTTCCGGGTATGTGCCGTACCAAAAGTATTGACATTTACACTTACTGGATGCGCCACGCCAATGGCATAGGCAAGCTGCACAAGGACCTCGTCTGCTACTCCCGCAGCTACAATATTCTTGGCAATATGGCGAGCGGCATAACAGGCAGACCGGTCTACCTTGCTCGGGTCTTTTCCCGAAAAAGCTCCGCCGCCATGCGCCCCGCGGCCTCCGTATGTGTCGACAATTATTTTTCTGCCGGTCAGACCGGTGTCCCCGTGAGGGCCGCCAATCACGAATTTACCGGTGGGATTTACCAGTAAGGTCAGATCATGGTCAAAAAGATGTTTCCTTGAAGGATGCACTTTGGCAATAACTCTTGGAAGCACAATGTTACGAACGTCTTCTTCTATTTGTTTATGCATGGCCTCGTCCTGTGCAAACTCATCGTGCTGGGTGGAGAGGACGATCGTGTGAATACGCTGTGCTTTCTTATTCTCGTCGTATTCTATCGTATATTGGCATTTGGAGTCGGGTCTGAGGTACGTCATCTGACTCCCTTCTTTCCTTATGGCAGTCAGTTCCATAAGGGTAATGTGCGAAAGCACAATGGGCAAAGGCATCAGTTCTTCGGTTTCTGTGCAGGCATATCCGAACATCATTCCCTGGTCCCCGGCCCCCTGTTCCTCGGGGTCTTCTTTGACAATACCCCGGTTAATGTCAGCAGATTGTTCGTGAATTGTTGAGATAATGCCGCACGATTCGGCATCGAATTTATACTCGGATTTTGTATAACCGATATCGGCAATAACATTCCGGGCTACCTGTTGTACATCCACCCAGGCGTTGGAGCGGACTTCTCCGCCAATGACTACAAGGCCTGTACATACGAAAATTTCACAGGCTACTTTAGATTCGGGATCCTTTTTCAGGAACTCGTCCAGGATGGCATCGGCAATTTGGTCCGCAATTTTGTCGGGGTGTCCTTCGGACACCGATTCAGAAGTGAAGAGTGTTCTCATTTTAGCATTTTTAATGTGGTTGCAAGCAGGCAAATTTGTCCACAAGTACATTGGGCGACAAAGATAGTAAAATTTTGCAAGGGGGAAATTATAAATCTTGCTGTTTATAAAAAACGAGATTTGTTGATAATTTATTTATCTTATAAACAATATGTTACGACTGCATAATTCATTTATACATAGGTTATAATTCGCTAAAGGCGGAGAATTTGCTATTTTTGCCATTTGACGGGAAGAATTCCAGATATTTTATCACTAGTGTCCAAAGAAAA
>DHQY01000006.1:0-30752 GCA_002408205.1 Bacteroidales bacterium UBA5326
CGCAGGAAATTTGAAGGGAGCTGACCTTAGTACGAGAGGACCGGGTTGGACGCACCTCTAGTGTACCGGTTGTGACGCCAGTTGCATTGCCGGGTAGCTACGTGCGGAACAGATAAGCGCTGAAAGCATCTAAGCGCGAAGCTGACCTTAAGATGAGATTTCCATAGAGGGACGTAGCAGACGACTACGTAGATAGGCTGCAGGTGTAAAGGCAGTAATGTCATAGCCGAGCAGTACTAATATCCCGAAAGCTTTTTCTGAGAAAGACACACTGAAATTATCTCTCTTTTTACATATAATACGCAAGACAGGCGAAAAAAACGCAGTATAAGAGCCTGAAATGCAGCAATCTTATGGTGGCTATAACGACGTGGACCCACCTCTTCCCATTCCGAACAGAGAAGTTAAACGCGTTTGTGCCGATGGTACTGCCAGACCAGGTGGGAGAGTAGGTAGCCGCCGCCCTAAACAAGAGCCCCTGACCTTTATTGGTCAGGGGCTTTTTTGTGCCAGACCGCTTCTGGTAGCGGCTGCCTAGAGGTCTCCTTCCAGCATAAAGATTTCCTGATTGATCTTTTCTAGTGCGACTCCCGCATAGGCGAGGAGAATAACATATTCTGCAGATCCGGATGCACCTGCTTTCATGACAAATGATTCGAGCAATTCACGGGCTTTTTTAAGGTCGCTTAATGCCCGTGCTTCACTTTTCGCTATACCCATATAATATAACAATTTGATTTCATGCGGTTTATATTTGGCCGCACTGCTAAAACATGAGTAAGCCTCTCCAGCCATTTTTTTTGTAAGATAAGACATGCCTATCTCGGAATGTATCAGATACATTGTGTTGGGGTCCGGTTTGTTCAGTTCAAGTGCTTTATTCAGATATTGAAGAGCTTCTTCGTGCCTCCCGGCTTTTCGCAGAGCAGAACCCAGATAAAAAACAGGCACGGAGTTGGTGCTGTCTTTCCAGATGGCTTGCCTGAGGAATGAAATAGCTTTTATACTACTGTCGGTCATATAATACGATATACCCAGGGGAAGGATGAGAGATAGTGTGCTGTCTCCCAGCTTATGAACTGTTGAAAGTTTTACTGCAGCCTGCCGGTATTTTTCAAGTTTGAAATCACATAGCCCTTGTTGTTTGAGGTATAATGAGTTGGTTGAGTCAAGTTTAGACGCCATGGAAGCATATACGGATGCTGTATTATAATCTTCCTGAATACTAAAATAGATGTTAAAGAGAATCTGTTTTGTCAGAAGGCTGCGACTATTCTGCAGGTCGGCACGTTTATAATATATAATTGCGGTATCTGTTACCGACAGGGCGAAATAGAGATCACCAAGGTTTTTTGAAAGATGAAAATTATTGAAAACAAGAGTGTCTTCTTTCTTTAGAATGGTAATGGCATCGCGCGTTTTGCCCAGGTTTTGGAGGGCAGAAGCATATTTCATTGAGATTCTCAAACTGGAGCTGTCAGGAGAATAGAGTTTTTTGTATAGACGGACAGCTTCAAAGTAATTTCCCAGAGAATTTTCTATATCTCCAAGCGATTCTATCACTGAGATGTCCATACTGTCTTTTTCCACAAGATAACGCCTGTAGCAGGCGGCTGCTTTCAAATAATCGTATGCCAAACGGCAATTTTCAGCCATAATAAGCAGGGAGTCCTTTCCGCCCAGAGGAAAATCCGGTTGCCCGTACGACAGAACTCCTGTCAATAAAAGAACTCCTGTAAATAAAACATGAGTGGTTGCTTTCTTTTTCATTGAATGATTTCTGCCAGTCTGGAGATCAATTCTTCTCCAAGGGCTGTCTTGACTTGGATATGTTCCAATACGGCGGAAACAAAGGGATTATTTTCAAATACGCCACGGACTTGTTCAAAATCCATACGGCACTCATCGGGGTCTCCGTCGGCCCCAAATCCGGTCATTGAACTCAGCGAGAATTCCTTCCGCGCATCTTCGTATAGTATACGGTCCAGTCCTACCACTGCTTTTCCCCAGGCTTCTACAATATCTTTGACCTGAGAGGCAGTGATTTGCCCGGGATCGATTCCGTAAAATTCCTTAATTTTATCATATGCCCACGTCCACTCGTAATAATAATAATTATTGTGTAATTCTTCTACGTAAGCATTGATTTCTTTTAATTTGGAAATTGACCCGTCCTCAATCCCTTTCATAAGTTTTTCTATTTCACTTCTGGGGGCAATGAGCCCCGATATGTCCAGCCATTCGCCCAGTCCGGTGGAGGTATCGGGTTTCAGTCGCATGCGGAGATCTTCCTGACTTTGGAAGCGGTGGCCTTCGAGCCGCTTAATGATGGAATTTCCTAAAAATTTATTTATAGCCATTTCGTACAGAGAAATTCCGTTAACAAGCGATGAATTTTTGATTTTAGTGCTTTTGTAAGAAAAAAGATCGGTTGTTTCGCCGGACACCCGTCTCAATTCTTTGAGCACGGACCTTCCGGTGAGCATTTTTTGTATTGTATATGGACTAAGCAGGTTATAGTTGATCTGGTCCAATTTGTTGGGATCTTTTCTTTTATCCCGTTTGGGCCATTTTTGGGCGTCACGGATGGTCCCGACGCTCCTTAAATTTACTCCCGGAATCAGATACGTGGTATTATTTTTTTCTATTAAATAGGAAAATGGAAGTGAAGATGTATCTGTGTTATTGACATGCCTGCCCATTACCAGGGAAAATGCGCCAATGCGTGAGGGCCACAATATATAAGAATCCGAGGTGGTTTTTGATCCTCTTTCCAGGATTCCCTGGTGGATAGGCCCCAGTTTATACATATGGTTTGACTGGTTTGACCCCGATCCCGCGTTCATAAAAGAAAACAATCCGGCAATCAACAGGGTGGATTTGTGATGACTTACGGTATAAGGGCCGGCAAAAACAGCACAGGCCTCTCCGTTCTCGCCCACGCAGTTGCTGAAGAAAAGCGAATCAGAGGCGGAATAACCGCGTCCCAGTGAGGTGCACTGTCCAACAAAACATTTACTGATGGTTGCTCCGCTGTCTACATGTGCTCCGGAAGAAATGATGAAATCTTCACATCGTACGCCACACCCGATATAGACAGGATCATATATATTACTGTTAATACTTCCATTTTCGAGTTCTGCCGCTCCTTCAATCCGGGTGCAGTCGCCAATCATAACATTTCTTATACTTCCCGTATTGCTGATGATAACACGGTCACCTATTTTCCCCGTGTCCGAAGAATGTTTCCCTGCATAAAAACTAACAAGCTTTCTCATTTTATTGATAAGTTCAGGTCTGTGTCTGTAGAGCGCAATAATATAGGCAAAATGAGCCGAGAGCTTGTCGTTGATGGGAACCTCACGGCCTCCTGTCTCGTTCAGAACAGATACCTCGGTTCCGTTGCCGAATGAGGAAATGCCTTCGACGAATATTCTGTCTACGTTCTCGATAATGCATTCGTCCCCAATTTGGTAGTTGGCAATATAATTGTGTATATTTTCAATACATGTATTGTTTCCCACAGATACATTGTGAAGTTTTGCATGACAGATTCCACTCTGGATCTTAACTCCAGAGGGAAGTTCAAACATCGATTCAAATAGACCCAGACGGATCTCCCCTGAAAAGGCGGTGTCCCATACTCTGTCCGGGCGGAACTGAGGATGGACAAATATTTTTGACCAATCCTCAGAATGGCATCTCTGATACTTGAGTTGCCTGATTTCCTGTTCGTTGATAAGTCTGAAATTTTTCATGTTACGAATGTAATAAAAAAAAAGTGTAAAAAGAGAATGTCTTTTTACACCGTTGGATTTAATTGTACAAAAGGTACAAGTAAACAATAAGCCGTTTAATTCCAGAGCAATATATTCGTCTTAGGCATGTAGGGAATGGTATATATGTCTACAAAACCCGGGTAGACGTGATTGATCATGGCACTTACCCGAATATTCCCGATTTTAATAATTGAAACGGGGATATCGGGGAATTCCATCTTAACGGTGGCAACGGTTCCTTTGCTAAATGTAAAAGTCTGGTCGGTCGCTTTAGCTTCGTATAGGATTTTAGGATTGGAATAATCCCAGTAATTAGTCAGGTAACTATCGTTCAATACACCTGCTACACTTCTGAAGCTGCCAATAAAGTCTGTGTTTCCGGTTACTTTGAACTCAGCATAAACCGTTCCGTTACCCGAGCCGTCTGTATATTTTACTCCGTAACAAGATTTGAGATCGAGGGTGAAAAAATTAATATCATCGGTATTAAGGTTATAGTAAGAAATGTAATTATACAGTTTTGGGTCCGGATTTTCCTGTTCTTTTTTATCACATCCCGAAAATGTTATCCCTGTAAGGATAATAGCACTGAACAATAAGAGTTTTTTCATATTAATTGAGTTAATCTGGTTTTTTAGTCTATATAATAAGATGCATAAACGGTCGTATTTGTTGCATACAAAAAATAAGCCGTCTTCACAGACGGCTTGCGAATAAATGGACTCTTGAACTAGAAACGGAATGTTATACCAATGGATCCGTATGATATGCCATATCCGAATTCAGCGTATGCTCCAAGAGATGGAGTGAACATATATCTTGTACCGGCAAAAGCCTGGTACCCGAAACCTAAATGAGTATCTCCACTAACGGTTTGTCCATCAATATTTTTAAACCTGTGGGACGAAAGGTCAAGCCCCAGAACAGCTCCTGCATACACTTCCCAGTTGTCAATAATGGTAAAGTGATAGGCTCCGCGAACTCCAATGAGGGTGTTAAAATAGCGGTAAGAACTGTGCCCTTCATAAGAAGATTTATACTTATACCCCCAAAAGCCCATGTATCCTCCTACACCAATTGATCCCGGTCTGCCAAAATCTACAATTCCCATTTCGTACGATGCCGAAACGGGTGGAATGGTAGATCTGTATGTGGAACTAAGGATGGGAAGACCAATGCCCAGGCTGGCAATATGGGTCCCTTTTGTGAATACATTCTCCTGTGCAGACACTGTTAAAATACAGGTCAGCACCAGCGCTGCAGTAAGAATTAGTCTTTTCATCTTAAAATAAGTTGTTAATAAAGTGTTACTAAGTTAAGTATTTTTTTTGTTCCCACAAAATTTCTATCTTGACGTATAATTTAAATTTTGGTTTCACAATGAAAAAAATGCCTCATGTTTTCTTTGTTTTGTTAATTATATCGGTAATTTTTTCATGTACTCATCATATACAGGATACAAAGGAAGAATGGGCTATTTTACTTCATGGCGGTGCAGGCGGCGGCAGGGAGATGTCCTTTGAAAAACAAGTCCAGTACGAACATTATCTGACACAGGCTCTCCGGATTGGAAAAATATTACTTGCAGAAGGAGCCGATGCTGTTGATGCTGTAACCCAGGTAGTGGTATACCTGGAGAATTGTCCGTTATTTAATGCAGGCAAAGGTGCAGTTATCACTGCCGAAGGGTTTCACGAATTGGATGCGGCGATTATGGACGGAAGGGATCTGCAGGCTGGAGCCGTGGCGGGGGTGCGCGATATAAAAAATCCGGTAAAAGCAGCCAGAATGGTAATGGAACAATCGCCGCATGTGCTGCTGATTGGCGAGGGCGCCTCGGCTTTTGCCCGGTCAAAGGGTCTCGAAATGGTGGACAATTCCTGGTTTTCTACGCAGTCCAGGCTTGAACAGATACGAAAGATAAGGGAACGTAAAGAAAATCCCGATCCGGGGGGAACTGTCGGATGCGTAGCCCTTGACAAAAAGGGAAATCTGGCGGCGGCCACTTCTACCGGCGGCATGAGCGGAAAACAGTGGGGCCGGGTGGGGGATGTACCGGTTATAGGAGCCGGAACCTATGCCGATAACGGAACGGTAGCTGTATCGGGGACAGGACATGGAGAACTGTGGATCAGAAGGTGTGTGGGATTTGACATTCATGCACTCATGGAATATAAAAATATGTCTGTACAGGAGGCGGCACACGAAGTAATATTCAATAAAATTGATAAAATGGAAGGGTCAGGGGGTGGTGTTATCTGTGTGGACCTGAATGGCAACGTAGCCATGGAATTTAATACCGACCTTATGTTTCGTGCCTGGGCCAAATCTTCGGGTGATGAGGGATGTGGCGTTTTTCGCGAACCGGCAGATAAATGTCCGGTAGCTCTGAACCGAACTTATTTTCTTGAAAAAAATAATGGGTACGATCAATTGAATATTAAGCCCGGGGACCTGGTTTTCCTTGGAGATGATTTTATGGACCGTGGAATGTGGAACGAAATGTTTGGGACCGAAAAGATAAGGAACAGGGGTATTGCCACCGAAACTTCAGTCGGAACTCTAAAAAGGGCTCTGGAAATGAAGGATCTGAAAGCGACCGGTGTTTTTCTTTGTACCGGGTATAACGATATTCAAACGGGCTTTTCCGCTCCGGCAGAAGTGGCCGGCAGAATACTGGCAGTTGTCAGCTCTCTGGAACAGCTGCCGCTATATGTTATTGGTCTTCCACCTGCAGGAGATTCCTGTATGCAGGTTAATAAACGGCTGGAAAAGACGATAGCCCGAATGAAAAAGGCTGGCCGTCAAGTGGAATATATTCCCTTTCCGCCGCTTGAAAGGGGCGCCTGTTATGAAGGAGATAACCTGAATGCTTCGGGCTATTGTGTTCTGGCTAAAGTACTTGCGCCTTACCTGGGGCTGGAAATGATTGCGCGTCCCGTAGTGACTGACTATCCGGAAAGGCACCCGTTCTACCGTCACAGGGTTTCCCTTTTCCATAGCCTCCCTGTTTCTGAAGGGCAGGTAATCATGTTGGGCAACAGCCTGAATAACAATTGCCGGTGGGAAGAGCTTATTCCGGGTAAAGGTGTTTTGAACAGGGGGATAAGCGGCGATGTCATCTCTGGGATTGAGGAGCGCCTGAGTGAAATTATTGCCAGGAAACCGGTCAAATTATTTCTTCAGACAGGAACCAATGATTTTCTTAACAATAAAGATATCGCAGCCGACTCTGTCTGGTATGAATACAGAGCACTTATCCGTCATATTCGTACTGCATTGCCAAAAACTGAATTATATGTGGTGTCAATGACCATGCTCAATCCCCTGACGCCATTGTACGAAGGACAAAATGAAAAAATGGTCCGTCTAAACGAATTTCTGGAAAGTAACCGGTTTACAGAGGGGTACAGATACATAGATCTGGCTGCAAAGCTTACGGACAGTCAGGGAAATCTGGCAGATCAATACACTTATGACGGCATTCATCTCTCTGGAGAGGCGTACCGTATTTGGCGGGAAGCAATTATAAATTTCCTTGAATAGATTTAACGGCCGTTCTCTTTTATAAGATCCCTTATCTGGCGGTTAAAATCATTTTCCATGAGGAGGTCTTCGAGTGAGATATGCATACGGTAACGCCAATAATGCGGAACGATAGCCGGTACATTTATGCGCTCATCCCCGGGCATTTCCCTGCGTAGTGAACCGGAAACAGACATCCAGTCCTGCCAGGGCAGTATACATAGCATAGAAGGCGACTGGAGATGGTTTTCAATGATTTTTCTGCAAACCCATGGTTCACAATAATATGGCGCCGTTCCTTTTTCATGTAGAACTTCATTATAGTAACGGTTGGTCATGTAACGGTCTTCTTCCCACCATTCCCTGAGGGTGCTCGTATCGTGTGTTCCGGTTGTACAAACGCTCATATAAGGGTATTGCCCGGTCAGTCCAAAATCATATCCGTGGTCTTTGGGCATACGTTCCACCTCGAGGCTCAGCATAGATAATTCCCTCATAACCAATGGAACGCAAGCCGGGATCATGCCCAGATCTTCTGCACAACAGAGCATGTTGGTTGCAGACAGCAGGGAAGGTAATTTTTTCATGGCCTCACGGTACCAGAAATCGTTGTGTCTGTGGTAGAAGAAGTCGTTGTATATCCTGTTGTATGCTTCTTTTGCGTTATCATCCAGGGCTTTGTAGGAATAATTGTATTGTGCCGATATTCTGGGGTGATAGTAACCTTTCCGGTGAGGATCGGGGATGAAAAGGACTTCACTTACCAGAGCAAGAAGGCATTCTTTCATCCATTCGTTTTGGGGTGTTCCGGGAAGATTTCCAAAATAACGGGTAATTTTTCTCTGGGTATCGAATTCTGCTTTCAATACGTATCCGTCCCGGTTTTCTGCTGCATCAAGAAAATGCTCCCTGATGCCGGGGGCCTGTTCGGCAAACATTTGGGTGAGCACATAATCTGTAATGAAAGGTTTGGACATACGATTGGTATCAAAGGCAAGCCCCCGGCTTCTAAGCTCTTCTTCTGTATAAGGTAAGGCCGGGTAAAAATATCCCATAAGGCCCTGTGTCTGTTCTTTTGGAATGGACCAGATACGGAAAAAGCCCAGGATGTGGTCAATCCGGTAAGCGTCAAAGTACCGGGACATATTGGTAAAACGCTTCTTCCACCAGGAGTACCCGTCTTGTTCCATCACCTCCCAGTTATAGGTGGGAAATCCCCAGTTCTGTCCCTTGACGGAGAAATCATCGGGAGGAGCTCCCGCCTGACTGTCCATATTGAATAAATGCGGCTCGGTCCAGGCTTCCACACTCCATGGAGTAATTCCTATAGGAATATCACCCTTTAGGATAACTCCTTTCCGGTTCATGTACCTGTGAGCCTCTGCCAGTTGTTTGTCCAGATGGAATTGAATAAAAAAATGGATGTCCGGTTCAACAGACTCAGCAGTTAATACCGGACTGTAATGAGCATAGGGTCCCCATTGGGAAAAATCAGCCGTACCGTACCGGTCTCTCAGTTCACAGAACAGGGCATAGGGACGGAGCCATTTCTTATTATCCTTATAGAAATTTTTGTATTCGGCAGATTCCATGACCGATTTGCCCGTAAGTCGGAAGATGTCTTTTATCGCCCGCCATTTAAGTTCGGCCACTTTATCGTAATCGAGAGCCTGTAGCTTATTGAGCTCAATTCTTTCTTTTTCGTAAACAGACAGGTCAATTCCGGAATCTTTGGGACACATGTCGGGAATGTTTGCATACAAAGGGTGCAGTGCCATAATGGATATGCCTCCGTAAGGATAGGAATCAACCCAGTTATGATACATGGTTGTGTCGTTTACGGGAAGTATCTGTACTACCCGCTGACCGGTCAGAGCAGCCCAGTCTGCCATCTTTTTCAAATCGCCGAAATCTCCGATTCCCCAGCTCTTATTTGATTTTAGAGAAAAAACGGGTATGGCAGTTCCGGCATGACACAGGCCGCGGGAGCGGCTTCTGAAACGCTGGCAGCTGATACAGATATATTCACGTGATTTGGACGCATCGTAAAAAATATTGGGTAAAACCAGCTGTCGGTTTTCTCCTTCTTCCCATTCAACAACCGAATGATCGTCGTTTTTTCTAATAACAAATTTGTATTCAATAGGATAGCGATCGATTTGCGACATTCTCAGCTGTGCTTCCCACAGTCCCAGTCCAATAGGAAATAGCGGAATAGCCTTTCCCGGATCCCACAGACCTGTCCGGGGAGAATTGCCAACCAGTGATATATGGCAATCTACGGGAACCTGATTACTGCTAATGCGAATTCCAATGTCAAGCTTAACAGGTGATTTGATTTTGTGAGTAAGAAATACATTGGAAAAAGAAGATTCCATCCACCGGTCGAATAACCGGATGACATCTCTTACCGGCAGCTCGTTACAAAAATGCCTTCCGTGTTCAGGGATAATGTTTCCCTGACTGTCTTTCATAAAATATGAATAAAAAAACATTTCGGGAAGGCTGTCCGCAGAGACCTCCAGAGTCCATTGACCGTCGTACTCATAGGTCATCCCGACGCCTGAGTTTATGTTCCCCGAACCCAGTTCGGGGATGTCACCGTACACGTAGAGTTTTTCTCCAGGCCGGATATAGTAATGGATTTGAAAAAAGATCTTCATTATGTTTCCATTTTGTTACAACAAATATACACGAGAAAAACCACAGAAAAAAGAATTTATTATCTTTACAAACTAACACCCGGTATGAATAAAACTTCTAAAACACACCTGATTATCCATTTGTTCGCTCTGGCTCATGCTTTGGCCTGCCTCTTCCTCTATAATACCGCCATAGGGGATGCGGTTGTACTAACCTGTCTTACCATTGCCATGGGCGTAACGTTGGTGCGGTTCTATAACGGACCGGTTGAAGTCCTGGTCGGATTGCTGTTGCTCTCTTCTTTCGCCGGCTTTTTCCTGGGCACGAACGGGGCAATACTCATTCAGCGTATCTTTCCGGAAATGGAAGAAGTCTATACTCATGTGCTGACCACAACACTTGTAACAGAATTCCTTGGGTGGGTGTTGTTTTTTGTGCTAAGGCGGAAGAAAGTGTAATCTGCCATGAAAAAGGTTTCAAAAAGGACTTCACTTGTTGAAATATTCCTGCTGGCAGCCTTTGTTTTGATTTTTAGAATGGTTTTCGAGGGCGCCATCCCTTTTTTTCAAAATCATTTTAATCTGAATTTTAACGAAACCTTAGGTCAGCTATTACGAAATTATCCTTTGGCACTGCTCATGGTAGTGCTGGATTTTTTGCTTGTCTGGCTTTTGATGCGTCATTTTGAATACGGTACCGGCCCCATGGCGCGCACTGCAGTGGAAATATCCGGCCTGGCCCTTATTGCTTTTATTTCTGCTTTTCTTTTACGTGCTACTCAGATTGCCCAGGGTGACGATGTGAATGCGTTTTTTACCTATACTTTCTGGTACATTGCACTGGCAAGTCTTGTTTTCAATGCCGTAATCATAGCGGGCATTGATATATATGCATACTACGGTAGGGCACAGAAGAAAGCCCTTGACAGAGAGATAGGTCAAAAGAACAAAGCACGGTATCAATACCAGCAGCTGAAAAGGCAGATGAACCCGCATTTTCTTTTTAACAGCCTGAATTCATTGGATTACCTCATTCATACAGATCCCGGGAAGGCCAGCGAATACGTGCGGAAACTGGCATCGCTGTACCGCTATTTCCTCAACATCGAAGATGAAAAACTGGTTTTTCTGAGCGATGAGGTGGCTTTTGTCAGGCTTTACGTAGATTTGCTTGGACAGCGGTTTGCTACGGGATTGCAGGTAACATTCAGAATCGAAGAAGAAGATCTCAAAAAAAAGATTGTTCCCTGCGGATTACAATTATTGGTTGAGAATGCAACAAAACACAATGTCATAAGCAAAGACAGACCGCTTTATATTGATATTTCATCCGACGGCGAATGGCTCGCAGTCAGGAATAATCTTCAGACGAAATCCTATTCGGTAGAATCTACAGGACTCGGACTGAAAAACATAAGGGGACAATATCTGTCAGCTTCTGACAAAGAAATTAAGATCAACCAGGGACAAGATTACTTTGAAGTCTGTCTGCCGCTAATCGAATAAATTATGAAAGTACTGATACTGGAAGATGAGGTGCCTGCTCAAATGCAGCTAAAAAGACTGCTAAAGACCTATTTCCCTCAATACGAAGTAGTCGCCGCTCTCGATGCAGTGGAATCTGCTGTCAACTGGCTCGAAGACAACCAGCCCGATCTTATTCTTATGGATGTGGAACTGGCAGACGGTATCTGTTTTGAACTTTTCAGTCGTATTGAGGTTAAAGCACCGGTGATTGTCATTACCGCTTATGAGCATTATGCCCTTAACGCTTTAAAAAACAGTGCCGTGGACTATCTTCTTAAACCTATTGACGATACAGAGTTCGTTCATGCGATAGAGAAATGCAGGACTGTTCGTCATCAATCTATAGATATTAAGAGTTTAGAAAAGGGATTGGCCTCATCGCATGTCTATAAACAACGTTTTGTGATAAAAGTGGGAGACCAGATTATTATGATACCCGTTTCCGATATCGCCTATTTTTTCTCCCGGGAAAAATCGACGTATATTATGACAAAAGACGGCCGGCGTTTTCTTTCAGATCAGAGCCTTGAAACCACAGAAGAACTGGTGAACCCAAAAGACTTTTTTATGGTCTCAAGAAATTGTCTTGCAGCTATTTCCTCTATATCATCCATTTCAAAACATTTTAACAGCCGGCTGAGATTACAGCTTAAACCCGATCATAAAGAGCTCATTCTGGTGAGCCGTGCACGGGTGCCGGCCTTTATGGCCTGGATTGAAGGAGAGCTGCAGTAATAATTTATCCCCATTATTGTTGTTTTCGTCACAGTTTTTCTGAAATCCGTCGGGACTGCTTAATATATTAAAGGTATTTCCGTTACTTTTAATGAAACTATCATTGACTGAAACCTTCAATATATGACAAAACGACCTCAATTGAGTTTTTGGAATATCTGGAATATGACTTTCGGCTTTCTGGGTATTCAGTTTGGACTGGCTTTACAGAACGCCAACGTAAGCCGGATCCTCCAGTCTTTTGGTGCAGATGTCGGTCATCTTTCCCTTTTTTGGATTGCTGCGCCCCTTACGGGAATGATTGTGCAGCCCATCATTGGTCATTACAGTGACCAGACCTGGACCAGACTCGGAAGAAGGCGGCCGTTCTTCCTTGTGGGAGCATTACTGGCTTCTCTGGCTCTGGTCATGATGCCCAATGCACCTGTGCTTGCACCCTATATTGCGCCAATGTTCATAGGGGCCGGGATCCTCATGATCATGGATGCTTCCATTAACGTCGCCATGGAGCCTTTCAGGGCTCTTGTTGCCGATCTGTTGCCTTCGGAACAACGCACCCTCGGTTTTTCTGTCCAGACCTCCCTTATCGGGATTGGTGCAGTGGCCGGAGCGGTGCTGCCCTATGTGCTGACCAACTGGTTTGGAATTGCCAATACTCCGGCGGTCGGTTCGGAACGAATGGTGGCTCCTAATGTAACGTATGCATTTTATATTGGTGCCATCGTATTGTTGGGGTCTGTGTTGTGGACGGTTATCCGGACTAAGGAATATCCGCCGGAATCGAAACCTGCGAAATCTTCTTTCTGGCAAATTGGCGAAGACTTCGCCAATATACCAAAGACCATGAGGCAACTGGGAGTAGTCCAGTTTTTTTCATGGTTCGCTCTGTTTTCCATGTGGGTGTATATGACCCCGGCAATTGCGGAACACGTTTTTGGAACCACAGACAACACCTCTGCCGCCTATGCCGATGCCGGCGACTGGGTAGGTATCCTGCAGGGTGTTTACAACGGGGTGGCAGCTGTTTTTGCTTTCTTGCTTCCCATAATGGCCAGAAAATTCAGTCGGAAAGGTACCCATGCCTTTTGCCTCATTATGGGAGCCGCCGGGTTTATTTCTTTCTATTTTATTAAGGATTACCGCCTGCTTATTTTGCCCATGACGGGTATAGGCATGGCCTGGGCCGGGATACTGGCAATGCCATATTCCATTCTGGCCGGTGCGCTGCCTGCACATAAAATGGGAGTTTATATGGGAATATTCAATTTTTTCATTACCATTCCTCAGATCTGTAATGGTCTTATTGGAGGGGTAATGGTTAAACACCTCTACGGAGGTCATACCATCTTTGCTATGGTCTTCTCCGGAATATGCCTGCTGATTGCCGCAATAAGCGTTGTCTTTGTAGACGACAAAGATGACCCTGTACGGTTATTTGCTAAAAATTACTAATTAACCTAAAATTGTTTTCATGAAAAGACTGATGATTTTTTTGCTTACGATCACGCTTTTCTCATTTTCTACAGCATATGCCCAGTACAGGGCAACAGGAGTAGTTGTAGATGAGAATAACCAGCCTGTGATTGGAGCTACAGTTCTTCAACAGGGAACTGCAAACGGCGCCACAACGGATCTGGACGGGATGTTTGCACTTACTGTCCCTTCCGGAGAAACGGTACTGGAAATCTCTTATATCGGCTATGTCAAGGTCATCGTGACAGCCAGCCAGGCTTCGCTGGTTGTGCTCAGTGAACGTGCCGGACAGCTGGAAGAGATTGTTATTATTGGTTACGGTACCGTAAAGAAACGTGATATGACCGGTTCGGTTGTTGCGATTAAAGCCGATGAGATCAACCGGGGTGCGGTTAACTCTCCCGACCAGATGTTGCTGGGAAAAGTGTCCGGACTGCTTGTCACTCCTGCCACCGGTCAGCCGGGATCTTCCGCAACAATACGTATTCGCGGGGCGGCTTCGCTGAACGCTTCGAATGATCCTCTTATTGTTATTGACGGTGTTCCTGTAACAGGTGACGGAGGTGCCGGAATGGGCAACCCGCTTGCATCTGTGAACCCCAATGACATTGAGAGTTATACAGTATTAAAAGATGCTTCGGCCACAGCCATTTACGGATCACGTGCTTCGAACGGTGTTATTATTATTACAACTAAAAAAGGAGCCGGAAAAGGACTGAATGTCAGCTATAATTCCAGTTATTCCATAAAACAGAACGCTTCCTCCATAGATATGATGACGGCCGACGAATACCGTTATTATATGACTACCATGTACGGGGGAAACAACACCATAAAAGCACTTCTGGGAACGGAAAGCACCGACTGGCAAAAAGAAATCTACAGGCTTTCCTTTAATACAGACCAAAACGTGAGTCTGTACGGTACGGTAAAGAACCTTCCTTTCCGTGTTAGCCTGGGTTACAATCTGGATCAGGCGACCTTAAAAGTGGGAGACAATCAGCGTGGAAACATTGATATAAGCCTCTCCCCAAAATTCTTTGATGAACACCTCTCCGTTAATCTGAATGCCAAGGGCATATACCAGCATACCAACTGGGCCTCATCGGGTGCCGTTGGCAATGCGCTGTCTTTCGATCCTACAAAGCCCGTGTATTTCAGAAAATCCGACGGAAGTATAGACACCTCCAAAGCCAACGGTTACTGGAACTGGATGAACTCAGACGGAAGTGCCAATACTATGGCAAGCACCAATCCTTTATCGAGTGTCTACGATTATATTGACCTGAACCAGGGCATGCGCTCCATTGGAAATATACAGGTAGATTACCGTATTCACGGGTTGGAAGACCTCAGAGCTAATGTAAATATAGGTTACGATGTGGCTCAGACAAAAGGCGAAAAATACAACAAGATGGGTTCTATATCCGCCATGCGTTCCAGCAACGATCTTTATACAACGTACGAGAATTACAACCTGAATACATTACTTGAAGCCTACCTTAATTATAATCACGAGTTCAGAAACAGCACTCTGGATGTTATGGCCGGTTATTCGTGGCAGCACAACTATGTGCAGTACGATGAATCTCAATATAAAAATACAGAAGACAGACCGCACTATTATACGGCTCCCACTAATGCAAAAGAGTACTACCTGCTGTCATTTTTCGGCAGACTGAACTACTCGATTGCCTCGAAATACCTTTTTACGTTTACCATTCGTGACGATGCTTCGTCACGCTTTGCCAAGGCTAACCGCTGGGGGCTGTTCCCCTCAGCTGCCTTTGCCTGGAACATGGGAGATGAGGATTTCGTTAAAGGCGGCGCTTTCTCAGCCCTTAAAATTCGTCTGGGATGGGGCCGTACAGGACAACAGGACATAGGATCTGATTACTATCCCTACCTGGCCCGGTACATATCTTCTTCTGCCATTGAGATGAAATACCTTATGGGAGAAGGTTATCTGAATACGCTGGCTCCCCAGCCTTATAATGCCAATCTTAAGTGGGAAACCACGGAAACCTACAACCTGGGTGTCGATTTCGGATTCCTTCAGGATCGCATAACCGGTTCGGCAGAAGCTTACTACCGGTACACATACGACCTGCTGAATGTTATATCCACGCCTCTTGGATCGAATTTTGGTAACAGCATCATATCCAACATCGGAAATATGGAAAACAAGGGGATTGAGCTTTCAATAAATACTATTCCCATACAGACAACCGATGTACACTGGGAAATCGGAGGTAACATCACCTTCCAGGATACCCGGATCACCAAACTAACCTCCGCCTCCACCTCGGGTTATCTGGGCGTGAATGCCGGAAGCGGCATGGGGGGAACCGGCGGATACACTTCGTTGCACCGTGAAGGGTTTTCACCGTATACTTTCTATTTGTTCCAGCAGCTTTACGACTGCAATGGCTATCCCATAGAAAACGGTCTGGTTGATCGCGACGGGGACGGAGAGATCACCGACTCGGACCGTTACGTGACAGGCTTCAGCCCAACCCCCGATGCCTATTTTGGTATCAACACCAATTTCAGGTATAAAAATTGGGATTTCAGTCTGAATGGGCACGGCTCTCTTGGTAATTACATTATTAATAAGGTTGCCATGGGTTTTGCCTCATCCTACAGTGACGACTGGAATAAGGGATATTTGAACAATCTGAGCGACCAATACCTGATCCGCGGATGGGTAGATCCGGTTGAAAACAACCAGAAGTATTCAGATATGTATATAGAGAATGCATCTTTCTTCCGGATAGATGACATCAACGTGGGTTATACTTTCAACAAGTTAAAATTTGCCCGGAGCATACGTATTGCGGCTTCTGTTCAGAATGTATTTGTATTTACGAAATACAGGGGTCTCGATCCTGAGATCGTATCGGCAGACGGTGTGGATAGCAATATCATCCCAAGGCCCCGTCTGTATACCTTGCGCCTGAACATTAATTTCTAACAATAAGGTAGATATGAAAAAGAATATAAATAAGATATTGGTTTTGGCAGCAGCCTCTTTATTGATGCTTACCTCTTGTATCAAAGACCTCGATACGCTGCCACTGAACGAGACCGACGCTACCTCCGAAACCGCATATGCGAATCCAGAGAACTATCTCAACGGACTTGCCTATATTTACGGTTATTGGGCACTGGTCAGTCAAAACAACCCCGGTTCGTCCGATCTTGACTTTAATGATGCCGGTCAAAGTGAGCTCATACGTATGTATATGGTACTGAACGAACTGTCTACAGACTCATTTAAGATCATATGGGGTGACAACTACATTTCTCCTATTCAGTATCACAAATGGACCTCTGCAGACAACGAAGCCATCATTGCGGTCTATACCCGCTGTATGAAAGGTATTACCCTGGTGAATGAATACCTGATTCAGACTTCGGATGGAAGGCTTGAAGAAAGAGGCCATTCCTCAAGCACCGATCTGGTGCACCAGTACCGTGCCGAGGCGCGGTTCAACAGAGCCCTTTTCTATTATCTGCTGCTTGACCTTTATGGAAACCCGCCTTTTGCCCTGGAAGAGAATATTGGGGGTGAACTTCCCGAACAGATAGGCCGTGCCAATCTTTATGCCTGGATAGAAGAGGAATTACTTGGTCTGGCCAACGGAGCGGAAATGCCGGAAAAAGGCGATGTGCCTTATCCCCGTGCCACTAAAGGAGCCGTTTGGGCTGTTTTAGCACGTATGTACCTGAATGCCGAGGTGTATACCGGAACGGCTCAATGGCAGAAAGCCAAGGATGCCGCCAAAAACGTGATTGATATGGGATACACGCTGCACGACAATTACCAGGAACTTTTCATGCAGGATAATACCACCAACGGCGCCACAAATGAATTTATCTACGCGATCTCCTATGATAAGGATAACACGCAAAGCTGGGGGGGAACCACCCATCTTGTGTCGTCTACTCTGAGTGCCGATGCCAATACAAACATCGGCAAAGAGCTTGGTCTGTCTACCAGGATTAACCCGGAAAGCTGGAACGGGTACCACGTGGCCGACGATTATGTTCAGCGTTTCCATCTGGCCGGTGTTGAATGGGGCGCTACTTTGGGGCTAGGTTATAACCGTGCCCAAAGTGACAAACGTGCGTTTTTTTACAATCTCGGCTCGGTCCCTGAATTTGACAACACCACCACCGATACCGGCTGGAGATGCTGGAAATTTACGGGTCTCTATTCAGACGGACATGCGGTTTCGGACAGCGAATCGAATTATAAATTCTCGTCCATCGATTTCCCGTTATTCCGTCTGGCAGAAATGTATCTCATTTATGCCGAGGCCGATGCACGTCTTAATGGCGGGTACGTTTCAGATCCTACAGCTAAGGGTTACATTGCCCAGCTGCGCAGCCGCGCCGGTGTGACAGCCTCAACGCCAACCTCAATCGATCTGGACTGGCTTCTGGACGAAAGGGCCAGAGAGTTGATGTGGGAAGGCCATCGCAGGACTGACCTGATTCGTTACGGATATTTTACGGCCATGACTTTTCCCTGGACCCTGAAGGGCGGAGTGGCCAACGGAAAAGTATCCCTGCCTGAATATCGGGAAATATATCCCATTATCCTGGATGATTTGAATGCCAATCCCAAACTGGTACAAAATCCGGGTTATTAACAGCAGATGAATTTACTCCTAAAGATAAGATTATGAAATATATAAAATACATCACGATGCTTTTTGCCTCCGTTGTATTTCTTGCTTCATGCGATATGGAGATAGAAAAAGCAAAACTGGCTCCGCTCAGCGGGTTCCAGGCACCTGAACTTTATCCTCAGGGCCCGGTGCTGGTTAATGGAGATAACAATAAGACAGAAAGCGTTACCTTTAACTGGACACGCGCTTCATTCGGGGCTCCTGTCCAGATAGAATATTCGCTGTATCTGACTGCTAACGACAAAGTTGTTCTGGCCGGGCTCTCTTTTGCCAATTCACTGACCATGACCAAGTCTGACCTGAACGGTCTAGTATGCAACGATCTGGGGGTGAGCCCCAACGAAACGATAGGAGTCACAGCGTATCTGCAAGCCAAGGTATATGGGACGAAAACCGAATCGGTAACTTCTAACTCAGTGGCATTCAATGTGACTACTTATGCCGCCGAACTTCGCTCCCTCTTCATGCCGGGTAATTACCAGGGTTGGAATATTGAACAGGCTCCTCAGTTCTGGGAAACAGGCGGGGGAACCAATATTTACAATACCCTTACAGACCTTGAGGACGGCTCCGACCAGTACTCCTATTTCAAGATTACTGTGGCACGAAACTGGTCCGATGCAAACTGGGGCTATAACGCCCTCACCCCTTCGTGGTTCTGTCCCGAACAATCGGACAGCAACCTGTCGGTGGACCTGACCGAGGGAAGCATTAACTTAATTTCAGTAAACCGTGGCAAAATGACTATCGACAGAACCCATGTTGAGAACGTAGGCATGTGCGGAGCTTTTGACAAATGGAGTTATGCGACCAATGGCGATCTGCCTTTCGTATACGATGCCACCGAAAACGTGTGGACCTCTTCCGCAGTGACCTTTAACGATGCCGACGGTCTAGGATTCCTTGTAAGGCTTAATACATTAACTAACCGTGAAAACTGGGACGATAAATACGGTACGGACAATGAGTCCGATCCGGCCGTTCCCGGAGGTCTGAAACTGGTCAAAGGGGGCGGTGATATCAAAGTTCCTTCTGCAGGTACCTATATTATGAAACTGCACGGTAACAGAACTCCTTTTGTTCTGGTAATGGAAAAACAGTAACATTTTAAGGACAGAAGATCATGAAAATACTAAAATATTTATTTGCTGTTGCTGCTCTGGGTTTTGCGACCCTGTCGTGTGAGGTAATCAGCGAGGATGCATTCTCTACACTGCCTGTACCTCCCGAAATGTATACGCATTCAAACATTCTCATGACATCAAATACAATGGATGAGTATGTGAATTTCTCGTGGAAACCGGCCCGCTTTCTGAGCGAAGGAGTTAATTATAATCTGTATGCAAAATACGGTAATACTTCAAAAATGATCTATTCCACCAAGGAGTATTTTTATTCGGCTCCCAAAACACAATTTAAAGACGCGTTGTATGCGGCTTTCCCCAACCTTCCGGATAACGATACTTTCTCTATGTCGTTTTACGTGTCTGTGCCTTTTGGAATAGCCACCTATACCTCGGAAGAGATATCTGTTGATATTTATGCATATGGAGATGCTGTCTCGGCAGAAGTGAGCGCCGTTCAGTCATCGATTGTGCTCGATATCACCAATCCGGCCGGGGTGCTGGAACTGCTTACATGGACTCCTGCACGTCTGGAATATAACGAGGCTATTACATACAGCGTTCACCTCAAATACGGTACCGGTGAATACATGATGCTGGCTTCCGACATAACAGAAACTTCATTCTCCATGACCGTAGATGCTTTGAACGAAGCGGCCGTTGCCGCCGGGGCTCCCGAAGCTCAGCAGGCCGAGGTGGAATTCGCTGTCAAGGCCCATTCGGCCACTTACGAATCCGGAGTAATTTCGGCTGGTGTCTCACTGCTGTTAACTACGTATATTGCCACATATCCCGATTTCCTGTACCTTCCCGGGTCCTATAAACTGAACAACTGGGATCCTGCCACAGCACCAAAAATTGCCCAGTCGACCGTGAAGAAAGGGTACTATGAAGGAGTTGTGGATCTATCTACAGCCGACGGAAGCAACACCCAATTCAAGTTCTCACCCAAGCCTGCATGGGACGGCGATTTTGCCATAGACAACATCGTCTTGTCCACATTCGGCAATGGATATACCTCTGTATCGGGTACAGGTACAACCGGCGGAAACCTCGAAGTGCCTTCGGGTCTGTACAACATTATTGTGAACAAAAAGCTCAATACGTTGTATATGATACAGATAGACAAGTTGAGCCTGATTGGTAACGCTCCTGTTGCCAGCAACGGATGGGCCAATGATGTAGATATGGAATACGATCCGGTATCTCACACCTTTAGCACTGTGGCCGACATGGTTGCCGGTGAATTCAAGATTCGTGTGAACCACGATTGGACCCACTCGGCCGGAGGTCAAATCAACAAAATTTCTTTCAACCCGGGAGACAATAACAATATTGCCTTTAGCAGACCCGACGGCAATTACAAGGTGGTATTGAATGTGTCTGTGAACCCTTATACTATCACATATATTAACACAAGTTTCCCTGAAAAGCTGTATATGCCCGGCGATCATCAGGGCTGGAATCCCGCCTCGGCGCCTTTCCTGCGCGGTGACAACGAAGGCCATTACGAAGGCTACACGACCCTCAATGCCAACTTTAAGTTTACCAGCGCTCCCGACTGGGATCATACAAATTATGGCGGTTCGTTTAATGCACTTGATGCCGACAGCGGAGCCGGTAATCTAACCGTTCCGGCACCGGGGTATTATTATCTCTATGTAGATTTATCCACTATGTCGGGTTCGGCCACACTCATTGAACGCGTTGGGGTTGTAGGCAGTTTCTGTAACTGGGGCGATCCCTCCGATGCGGCTATGACCTATAATGCAACCGACGATATTTGGAAAGCCGAGGGATTGGAATTCCCGGAAGGAACAAAGTATAAATTCCGGATGAACAGCGGCTGGACTATTAACCTGGGAGGGCAGCCAAACGACCTGGTGCAGGAAGGCGGCGATATGGCAGCTCCTTCTGCCGGGGTCTATACCATTACTTTGTCTATAGCCACAAAGCCCTACACCATGACCATTACCAGAACCGGTGATTTACAAACTCAATATGCCATGGAACTGGTAGTTGCCGGCGATTATTCCGGACACAACTGGAGCGGCACCGATGATCCCAAGTTATTTGGATCGGGAGACGGAACATACAAAGGTGCAATTACCATGCAACAAATGACCTGGGGTTTCAAGTTTGTGGAAAAGGGAACCAGCTGGATTGGCGGTACGCTCAATGAAGGCACCACTTATGATTTCACTCTCTACAAAGACGATAACATGATGTTGCCTAACGGAACGTATTTCTGGAGTGTAGACCTTCCGGCCAAAACGGCCCATGCGCAGCCTGTTACTTCGGTAGGGCTGATAGGCAGTTTTGCCGGAAGCGGATGGAGTACCGACGTGCCCATGACATTCAGTGAAACATCCCTTACTTATTCTGTAACGCAGGCTTTTGCTGCCGGCGACGAATTTAAAGTACGTTTTAACGGAAACTGGGACTATAATCTGGGGGCTCCGCTAGCTGCCATGAAGTTCAACGGAGACAATATTAAGATTTCCGAGGCAGGAGCTTACCTGGTGGTGCTCGATATGGCTAACACTCCCAATATGACCATAACAAAACAATAACCGGACTATGGCACAATGAACAGAAGTTTTATATACCTGCTAATCTGTGCCTTGTCCCTTTTGTCGGTTTCCTGTCGCAAGGATCCGACTCCGGGGACCGGCCCCGGCGGAGGTGAAGATACCATTCCGGTATCGTCCTTCGTCAAGGTGGTCGCTTCCCCAAAAGGCTGGGATTCAGACAAGCGAGCCGGTATTACTTACCAGCTGCTTGTCTATTCCTTTGCCGATAATGACAATGACGGATGGGGAGATTTCAGGGGAATTACGGATAAACTCGATTATATTGACGATCTGGGCGCATCCGCCATCTGGCTGTCCCCCGTGCATCCTTCAGCCTCGTACCACGGATACGATGTGACGGATTTCTCTTTGGTCAACGAGCGTTACGGGACCATGGACGACTTCAGAAATCTGGTGGAAGAGGCGCATAAAAGGAATATAAGAATCTACCTGGATTACGTGATTAACCATACGGGAACGGGACACCGGTGGTTCCAGTCTGCCATAACCGGGGAAAAGAGTCCATACAGGGATTTCTATATTTTTTCCCAAACCCCTCAGGCAGATATTTCTTCGGGAAAAATTCCAATGATTGCTACCGAAGGAGCGGGCGGCTACGACAGCGGACAATGGTTCTCTGTATCGAATACTACCGCGGTGCGATATCGGTTTACGCTTAACTGGTCGAATCCTGCCTATCCGACCGTCACTGTTGCACCCGCTGAGGAAATAGATCCCGACAATCCCGACACATCTACCCAGGGAGCCAAATACCTTTATTTTGGGGACGGCATAATGAAGAAATTCTATTCCGCCGGAAATAACATTTATACGCTTAGCCTCGATTTCAGTTCTTCCTGGGGTTTTCTAATCCGCACCTCCAACGATCCTTCCTGGCCGCAGGGCACTAAATACGGAGCCGGGAGCCAAACCGGCTCGATAATTACCCCGGGTGTCCCGTTTACTTTATATACAAATACATCGGGCAACGAAAACGTGTACGATATCCAGATGCCCGGTGCCACCAAATACCATTCTCATTTCTGGACCAGCTGGTTTGCAGACCTGAATTACGGCGCGGTAGATACCGCAGAACGCTCGGGAGCGTTCCGGGCCGTAGTGGACGATGCCAGGGTCTGGATAGACGCCGGCATAGACGGGTTCAGACTGGATGCTGTGAAGCATATATACCATAATGCCAGTTCTTCTGAGAATCCTCAGTTTCTCAAAAAATTTTACAATGCGGTAAACGCATACTACCGGCAAAACCATTCAAACGATATATATATGGTAGGGGAGGTCTATTCTGAATACGACCAGGTCGCTCCATACTATGCAGGCCTCCCTGCTTTATTTGAGTTCTCCTTCTGGAATCGTCTTAAATGGGCGTTACAGAACAATACCGGATGTTATATTGCTTCTGACCTGAACTCTTATCCCGTTCATTATGCGCAATACAGAGAGGATTATATTATTGCTACCAAACTTTCCAATCACGATGAGGTGCGAACCAGGACCGAACTCGGGAACTCCCTCCAAAAGGCCGTTCAGGCCGGTGCCGTACTGCTGACGGCACGGGGAAATCCCTATATTTACTATGGCGAGGAGCTGGGCTATACAGGCAACAAAACAAACGGTGATATTTATGTACGAAGCCCCATGCTATGGGGAGACGGCTATACCACCACTTACACAACAGATGTTGATCCTTCGCTATCTGCGAATGTGGGTACGGTGGTGACACAACAGGCAGATACCACATCTATACTCAGGGTTTACCGTAAATTTACCAGGGCAAGGAATACCTATCCGGCACTGGCATACGGAACTATGACAAAGCATGGTGTATACAACCAGACCAGTTCTGATACTTATCCCTCACTGGCTGCCTGGTACAGAACATACGGGAGCGAAAAATTGCTTGTTCTGCATAACCTGGGAAATTCTTCATTGACATTCCCTGTTACTGATCAGATAAAGAATGCCGTTGTATGCCACGGAAATGTATATGTAAAGGCTGAATCTGCCCAAAGCACTGTGAAGATGGATGCGTATTCCTCTGTGGTATTTGAAATACAATAAAAGATGATAAAACGTATAATTGACGTCTTACTGATACTTACTGCCGTCTGGGTTTCATCCTGTTCCCCCAACATGTCCCGGAATCCGGTATTCGATTACATGGAACCGGCACCCGTTCTTGCTCTTGAACAAGATACCACACGGGTTATAATACGTGATTTATTTCCGGCACTTGCCGGAATTGACCGCGCAGAAGGTCCCGGACTGACTGTATTGCCTTCCTCTTCCTGGGACACTGTCCTGATATGCCTGAGGAATGATACACCATCCATGACAGTCCTTAATGTGTTTTCCGAAAGACAAAAGGCCTCGGTCCCCGTAAGGAAAATGGATATGTTGCATAATCTGCCTGCAGGAACCGGACCCTGTCCGCGAATTACCGTGTTTCCGCCTACCCCAAAAGAAGATGCTCTTTGCGTGGTGAAGGTTGAGAATGCTCCCGCACGCCTGCTGGTGTTCTGGCAGAACAGTCTTGTTGAGGAAGTAACGCTGCGGGGAGGCGAAAATGACAGCTACCCGGTGGTTCTGCCGGGTTTTACCGCACTGATAGACCGTTCGTATCTGCGGATCTATGCATTCAATGCAACAGGAATTTCTAACGATTTACTTATTCCGCTCGACAAAGGACGGATTGTTACGCAAACCGTCCTGCTCAACAGAACTGACAAGTACCCCCTGACTAACTAACAGACAAAGAGATGAAGAATCCTGTCTTTTACATTGTAACCTTATTAATTATGATTTTTTCTGCAGGGGGCTGTATGCCCCGTACCCCCGACGGGATCCACCCGAAATGGAGCCGAAATGCCGTGATGTATGAAGTGAATACCCGGCAGATCACCATGGAAGGCACGTTTGCTGCTTTTCAGAGAAAGCTGCCCGGGTTGAAAAAAATGGGTATTGATATTATTTGGTTCATGCCCATCTACCCCATAGGAGAGGAAGGCCGCAAAGGCACGCTCGGTTCTTATTATGCCATTAAAGATTATACGGCTGTTAATCCCGAATTCGGGACTCTGCAGGACTTCAAAAACTGTGTGCAGGAAGCTCACCGTCTGGGAATGAAAGTGATTATAGACTGGGTTGCCGCTCACACTTCCCGCGATGCCGTATGGCTGGACCATTACGATTGGTATATCAGAAGAACTGATGGTCAACCCGAATTCCTCTATGACTGGTCCGATGTGGCACGTCTTAACTATGAAAACCCGGAAATGCGTCAGGCAATGCTCCAGGCCATGATGTTCTGGGTAAAAGAGGCCGATGTGGATGGATTCCGTTGCGATATGGCCGATCTCACTCCTGTTGATTTCTGGGAATGGGCCGTTCCCCGGCTCAGGCAGATAAAACCGGACCTCTTTATGCTGGCCGAATCTGAGAATCCTGTCAACACAAAGAATGCATTCAATGCCTTCTATGCATGGACCGTGCATCACACGTTAAACGATATGGCAGCCGGACGCAAGAATACAGATAGCTTGCGTACCTGCTTGCAGACCATGAACAAATTATTCGGTTCACGTGCCATTCCTCTGCTCTTTACATCCAATCACGATGAAAACTCCTGGAACGGGACGGAATTCGAGCGTTTGGGTCCCGCTGTGCGTCAGATGGCTGTATTGACTTTTGCCCTGCCCGGTCTGCCGCTTATTTATACCGGACAGGAACTTGGAAATAAAAAAAGGTTGGAATTTTTTGAAAAAGATTTTGCCGGAGATTCGGACCCCGAAGGTTTTTCTTCGTTTTATTCCAAACTAATCTGTTTGAAAGCGAATACACCGGCCCTGGCGGTGCCTCCTTATGGAGGCACCGTGGTAGATATGGCTAATACAAACCCTCAGAACGTTTTTTCTTTTACCCGGTCCGTTGAAGGAAGCCGCATACTGGCACTATTTAATTTTTCCGGTCTTCCCGTTTCGTTTCAAATAACCGATCCTACTGTTGAGGGGACCTACAGGAATGCTTTCTCAGGTGAAGTGACGGTTATTCTGACCAATACTGTCTGGGAAATGGTTCCATATGAATTCCTTATATTTACTGCTAAATAATTATGAAGAAGATAGCTTTTTTCTGTATACTTATGTATATGACAATCGGTTTTTCTTTCGCATCCGACACCAATTCTTCGCCCATAGAACGTATGGAACCTCCGTGCTGGTGGACCGGTATGGAAACGCCGCTCCAGCTTATGTTGTATGGAATAGATATTGCAGCCGGACAGGTGGTCTGCCTTACTTCAGGAATGGAAGTGGTAGCTCTGCACAGGGGTGACAGCCCCAATTATCTGTTTGTGGATCTTTCCATTTCTGATAAGGCAGGGGCCGGTGTATATGAGCTGCAATGGACCTCCGGAAAGAAAAAAGCCACTATTTCCTACGCCCTGCATGAAAGACAGGCGTTATCAAAGGAAAGAGAAGGCCTTTCTCCTGCCGATGTAGTCTATTTACTTATGCCTGACCGTTATCTGAACGGCGACAAGGCTAACGATAACTCTCCTTTAACGGCGGAAGAAGCAGCATACGACAAAGATTACGGGAGGCACGGCGGTGACCTGGCAGGTATAGACAAAAGTCTGGATTACCTTCAGGAATTGGGCGTGACCGCCATCTGGCCCACTCCGGTCACACTCGATAACGAACCGGCTGTTTCGTATCACGGATATGCCTGTGCCGATTATTACCTTATAGACCCACGTTTTGGCACCAATCTACAATACAGAGACCTGGTAAACAAAGCCGGCCGGGCCGGTATCAAATTCATTCAGGACATTGTACCAAACCATTGCGGCACAGCTCACTGGTGGATGAAAGACCTGCCTTTTAAAGATTGGATTAATACGTTTTCCGAGTATACCCGGTCTAATTTTGCCATGAGTACGCATATGGACCCTTATGCAGCCAAAGCAGACAGGGACCTCTGTGTAAAGGGGTGGTTCGATACTTCTATGGCCGATATGAACCTGACCAATCCCTTTGTGTTGCATTATTTTATTCAGGCAACGGTTTGGTGGATGGAATATGCCGGCCTGGCCGGGGTGCGGATAGATACATATCCCTATTCCGACGAGACGGCTATATCGTCCTATACTGCGGCACTTCGCAAGGAATATCCGAATGCCACAGTGGTGGCGGAATGCTGGTTCCACGAACCTCACCAGGTGGCCTATTGGGAAAGAGGTCCCTGGCCGAGCGGCCCGACGGTAATGGATTTTCCCATGCAGGATGAATTGTGCCGTGCCCTGACAGAAGACCGATCTCCTGAGTGGGGCCGGGGAGTGACCCGTCTCTACAATGTGCTTGCCAATGATTATGTGTACAAGAACCCCAACGAACTGCTTATCTTTGCGGAAAATCACGATACAAACCGTATATTTGAAATGCTGGGCCGTAATCCCGAGAAATTGAAAATGGCGTATACCTTCCTGGCCACTACCCGGGGTATCCCTCAAATATATTACGGTAGCGAAATCCTCCTTTGTGCCGCGGACCCGGCTAACCTCGGTCACGGTCCCGAACGCAGGGATATGCCTGCAAGAGTCCTCGTCAAGGAGGGCAGGGATCCCATAGAACAAAATGTGTACGATTATATATCAAAGCTTCTTCAGTGGCGTAAAACATCAGAAGCTGTTCATTCCGGAAAATTGCTGCATTATCTTCCCAAATACGAAGAAAATATGTACGTGTACTTTAGAATACTGCCTAATGAACGTGTTATGGTGTTGATTAATAACGGAATGGAATCGGTGAAGATAGACTGGGAACGCTATGCTCAGGGGCTCGGTAACGCTGTAAAAGGTAAAGAAGTGATGAGCGGAATGGAAATTACCGTAGGACAACCTGCGGAAGTGCCGGCTCAAACCGCAATTTTCTTTACCTTTGCGGGGTTATGAGACGTATTAGCATATTAGCGATTTCATTTCTTTTCTCCCTGTTGCTTTTTACTTCATGCAGTAAAGAGCGTATTCCCAAAGAGGACTTTAAAAAGGTCCTTAAGGATATCTTTTTGACCGATCTGATCATTCAACGTGAAGGACAATTATCGCAGATGGCAGATTCTGCGCTGGTCTATAAACCTGTTCTCGATAAACACGGTTATACGACCGGACAATTCCTTGCCACGCTCGATTATTATGTTGGCAGGCCCGACAGGTTGAAATCTCTGCTCAGGCAACTGAGGGAGAGCGTAAACGAAGAAAGGACGGCGTTTAATGCATATATGTCTGAATTACAAGCCAGTAAAGAATTGTCCAAACGTTTCCATTCGTGGCTGCACGATAACTCCAACAGGTATGATTTTGTCCCCAGGGAGGCATTAAAACAAATTCTTTCTCCGGATCTTTCGGCTATTCCGGTATGGCGAATGGACCGGGACTCTCTGTATAAAGCGCCTCGATTAAGGATTTTGCCGGTGCTCGATACGTGCTCCGTCAAAGACTCTGTACCTGTTTACCTGCTGCGGTCCAAACAGGTTATGCCAGTTATTTCTTTCCAAATTAAGTAAATATGGGTACAATACTTTTTCACGATCCGGTGTTCGGCCCCATTCACAGCCGCCGTCTTGGAACAAGCCTGGGTATCAATTTGATGCCAACGCAGAGGAAAATTTGCAATTTTAATTGCATATATTGCGAATGCGGCTGGAACAAGCCTCTTGAAGATAAAGACAAAGATTTGCCCGGGTTTCGGCTGCCTTCGGTTCATGAAGTAGTTGATTCTCTTGACAAAAAACTGGCTTCCATGAAAGCCGCAGGATTGGCCCCCGATGTCATCACATTCTCAGGAAACGGAGAGCCTACCGGTCATCCTCATTTCCTGACCATAATGAAGCAAACCGTAAAATTACGCGATACCTATTTCCCCGGGGCACAGGTTTGTGTCCTTTCCAACTCGGGTTACCTGGACAGGCCCGGAGTCATGGAAGGACTGATGCTGGCAGACAAACGAATTATGAAGATCGACTCGGCCTTTTCCCCGACTGTGGCTGCCATTAACCAACCTGCAGCATCGTATTCACTGGAAAAGACCATTGAAAACCTGAAACGTTTTGATGTTTTTTTTACTTTGCAGACTTTGTTTTTCAGCGGTGAATACAACGGGAGTGTTATTGACAATACCACTCCGGAAGAGGTGGAAGCCTGGCTTGAGGTAGTTGCGAAACTCAGACCCCGGGAGGTAATGGTGTATACTCTCGACCGGGAAACCCCGGCTCCGGGGCTCAAGAAATGTTCCTGTGAAAAACTGGAGGCGATTGCCACGAGAGTCAGGGCAATGGGTATAAACGTTCAGGTAGCCGGATAGTTGGTATGAGGATTGTTATACAGCGTGTTACAGGTGCAGAGGTCCAGATTGACCAAGCCATGAAGGCCCGGATTGCCCATGGATTACTTATTTTTGCGGGGTTTGAGGAAGCCGATAATGCAGACGATATTGACTGGACAGTACGGAAGATAGCTCAGTTACGTATTTTTGACGATGAGCAGGGAGTCATGAACCGGTCTGTAACCGATATCCGGGGAGAGCTCCTGGTGGTCAGTCAGTTCACCCTCCATGCTTCCACAAAAAAAGGCAACAGACCTTCTTACTGCAAAGCGGCCGGTCCCGGTGTCGCAATACCTTTATACGAGTCCTTTTGCGCCCGTTTAGCCGATTTTTCCGGATTGCCGGTCCAAACCGGTATATTTGGCGCCCAGATGCTCGTCGGCCTGAAAAATGACGGTCCGGTAACAATAATCATTGATTCAAAAAATAAAGAATAATATGGATGCTCTCATTCAATGTTTCAGCTCAATAGATCTTACCACGCTTAATGCCACAGATACCATGGAGCGGGGCCGAACTTTTGCGGAAAATGTGAACCGTTTTGCTGCACTTTATCCCCAAATGCCTTCGGTCGCGGCCATTTGTGTTTATCCCGCCCTGGTGCCCGCAGTGAGGCAGACGCTTAAGGTTCCCGGAGTCAGGATTGCTGCGGTGGGAGGCGGATTTCCCGCTTCGCAGACCTATTCTTCCGTTAAAGCGGCCGAGTGCGCGCAATGCGTTGAAAACGGCGCCGATGAGGTAGATATTGTTATTTCTCTGAATTACTTTCTTTCCGGAAATTATGAAGAGGCGGGCAGGGAAATAGCCATGGTCAGGAAGGCCCTGGGAGAAAAGGCGCATTTGAAAGTAATCCTTGAAACGGGAGTGCTTAAAACAAAAGATGCCATCATAAAGGCCTCTTTCCTTGCCATGGAGAACGGCGCCGATTTTATAAAAACCTCCACCGGGAAACTCGAGCCGGCTGCTACACCTTTTGCCGCCGAGGTTATGTGCTGTTGCATTCGCGATTTTTACCAACATACGGGTAAACGCATAGGTTTCAAGCCTGCCGGAGGCATTACGGTTGCGTCTGAGGCGCTCGAGTACCGCTCTATTGTGAGGGAGGTGCTGGGTGATGAATGGCTTACTCCGTCGCTCTTCAGAATAGGGGCCAGCCGGCTTGCGAACAATTTATTAAAAGATATATTTCAGGAAGACCTTGCGTTATTTTAGTTTTTATATATCTTTGCAATCCCTAATTGGAAAAACCCCCAATGCCCGGATGGCGGAATTGGTAG
>DHQY01000006.1:30873-75682 GCA_002408205.1 Bacteroidales bacterium UBA5326
GTGCAGGTTCGAGTCCTGTTCCGGGCACAATGGCCAATAAACTGAAAAACTGTTTATTGGCCATTTTGTTTTATCAAAAAGGAGTCATATTATGTTCAATGAACAGGAAAAACAAAAGATCATCGGGCTTTTAAGACAGGAAATTGTGCCTGCCATTGGATGTACCGAACCTGTAGCCGTATCGTTGTGTACTGCCAAAGCCGTTGAAATCCTGGGCTTCTTCCCCGAAAAGATCATTGCCCGGCTTAGCGCCAATATTATTAAAAATGCCATGGGAGTTGTCATACCGGGGACCGGTGAACAGGGTCTGCCTGTTGCTATTGCATTGGGAGCCGTATGTGGGAACGCGGCTTACGGACTGGAAGTGCTTAAAGAGGTTACACCGGAAGGGGTGCTTCGCGCCAATGAAATGGTAGAGCAGGGTGCTGTGTCTGTTGAATTAAAAAAGCATATTGACGAGAAACTTTACATAGAGATTGAGTGCCTGTGCGGCAGCGAGACTTCCCGCGCGATTATAGCCTCGTCGCATACCCATTTTGTTTACATCTCCCGGAATAACGACATTCTCCTGGACCTGGAACACACTCCCGTAAAGAATAAAACGGTCGGACCTGTCTTACTTAATATGAAGACAATTTACGATTTTTCCGTTTCGGTACCCCTGGATGAAGTGATCTTCATTTTTGAAACAGAACGAATCAACATGGAAGCAGCCGAATATGCCTTACGGGGCGATTTTGGACATCAGGTGGGCAAGGCGCTTACTGCGGAGGCGGGCCGGAAAATCGTAGGAGACTCTATCCTGGCCAAGGTTATGGCCTATACCGCGGCGGCATGTGATGCCCGCATGGGGGGTGCGCAGGTTACTATAATGAGCAATTCGGGAAGCGGCAACCAGGGCATTGCGGCTACCATACCTGTGGCCGTTTTTGCCAGAGAGAACGGCAATACACGCGAAGAACTGCAGCGGGCGCTCCTGATGAGTCATTTAACGGCTATATATATCAAACAAAGCCTGGGCAGGCTGTCTGCCCTTTGCGGGTGTGTTGTGGCGTCCATCGGTTCCGGCTGCGGCATTACTTACCTAATGGGGGGCGATTACGAAAAAATTACTTACACGGTAAAAAATATGGTGGCCAATCTTACAGGTATGATTTGTGACGGGGCCAAGCCGGGATGTTCCATGAAACTGACCAGCGGCGTGTCTACAGCCGTTTTTTCGGCACTTATTGCCATGCAGGGACATACGGTAGCTCCCTGCGAAGGAATCACAGACGGAGACGTGGATCAATGCATCCGGAATCTGTCCCGGATTGGGACGCACGGGATGAGAGAAACCGATTCCTACATTTTTGACATGATGTTCCGCAAGCACAGAAGTTGACGATATTGCAAGGAAAGTACAAAACAACTTTCTATATTTGTGAGAATATAATGCTTTATTTTGTCACCCATGAAGAAAGTCGTTCTTACCCTGGCCATATTGTTTTTATTCCTGGGATGTCACAGAAAAGTCTCTTACGAGGTTACGCTCAGACAAATAGACAGCATTATCATTGACCGTCCCGTTGCCGCCTACCAAATGCTCCTGAACATTCACCCCGATTCGCTACGGCGCAGAGATCGGCCCTATTATGCCCTGCTCATGACACAGGCCATGCATAAAAACTACGTGCCGCTCAAGAGCGATTCCCTCATAAATATTGCCATTCGTTACTACGACGGACGGAATGACTTTAAAAAGTACGCCAAGGCGCTGTTGTATAAAGGAGCTGCTGCAGAAGAAATGAACGACCCGCAGCGGGCCATGGAGATCTATACCGAGGCCGAGAAAATTGCTCTGAAAACAGATGATTACCTGACCATTGGGCTGATCAATTCACAAATGGCATTTTTGTACAATAATATGTATATAGAAAATCAGGAAGATATTGAACGCCTAAAGAAATCTGTAGAATTTTTTAAAAAAGCCGGTCATAGTTCCAATGTGAATTATGCTATTGGCCGAATAGGCCAGTTTTACCGCACTACTGACCAGCGTGACAGTGCATATCATTATATTGAGATGGCACGTAATATGGCCATTGAGCGTAATGACAGCTTGGCAATATTTTATTATTTTTCTTTATTAGCAAATACCTATTTGCTTGATGGTAATTACGTAAAATCAAAAGAGCAATCACTATATATAATTAATAATCACGGATCTATAAATGTGGTTAATGAAACGTATCACTGTTTGAGCAGAAGTTATGCCCGGTTGCACAAGCCTGATTCAGCTCTGTATTATTATAATATGGTCAGAGAAGCCGATAGCAAAGACTATATGCATAGGAATTTATTGTCTTTGGCTGAAATAAAAAAAGCTCAGGGTGATTACAAAGAAGCTGTTCGCCTGACCGAATTGTCCCATCATATCGCTGATTCTATTATTGATGCTGCTCGAAGTGCTGACCTGTATAAAGTTGAGAAACGGTATAACAATCAACGGTTGGAAAACATTAACCAGCGCCTGGAATACAAAACGCGCATTAACCATTATTTTATTATTCTCATCAGCCTGGTGGCGGTCATAATCCTTATTATTTCGCTTATTGTCATTGATCGCAAACGAAGGGATATTTCAGAAACGATCTCGTTCATGGAGCAGCTGAAAACAGATACAAAGATCTATAGCAACACCCTGCTGGAGAAACTCGACGAGAAGAGCCGTATTGAGATACAGCTCAAAGACGCCCTCGAAAAGAGGATCCAGACCATCCGGGAACTCATGGACATATCGTACCGCTATGGGGCGCTGCCGGATACGTTCGTAAAACAGTTCAACAAAACCATGAACATCAACCGACTGAGCGACGGGGCGCTGGATGATCTCTGCGAGGTAGTGAACGCCAAATACGACGGGGTGATCGATTATTTTCAGAGTCAGCACGCAGATCTGAACACAGACGACATAAACCTGCTCTGCCTCATCTGCTGCGGTTTTTCCGCCACCGAAATGAGCGTCTTTTATAACCACAACAACGGGAAATCTATCTATTCCCGCAAACGGCGCCTGGCCATGAAGATGAACATAGAAAATTCGCTCGATGAATACGTGATCCAGTCCCTTGAGCTCTGTCATAATCAGAAAAAGAGCTATTTTTCTGAAAATCAACTGGTTACTTCACGCTAGCGGTATCGGTTAATAATGTTCTGATATTTAGATAGTTGCGGTCTTGTTTTCTTTGCTGACTTTTTCGTTTTATAACTAATTGATTTTCAGTATAGATTCGATGGCCTGCTGACCTTTTTGAAGGCTAAAAAAGTGCCAAATCCCAACGGAAGGTGGTATCTTTGTTATACAACAAAACACACCACGTTATGAAAAATTTACTCATCACCACCTTCACCATCCTTTTACTGTTTACTGCACCTTACATACTGCGTGCTGACCACAACGAAAAAGTTGACATGCAGAAAACAGAAGATGTAAGATTAAATCCTAGATCCATTACCGGCCCCGCCAAGCTTGCCCGCGTTCAGGACGTGGGTCTGGAAATGAAATTACCCAGTGAAACACTATCAAAATGCAACGACAGATTGGCTTTATCGGGTTATTCCGCAATCCCAGAAGTCTATGTTAATTACGACCTGCTGGAAATGGACGTCGCTTACGATTTCCCAGATGGCAGGGCACGGGTATATATGTTCAATTCATACGGTTATTTAGTTCTGCAGGCCAGTATCTTCACCAATGGGTATGTGAATAGCTACGACCTGTGGTACCTTTCCCCCGGCCGTTATACTGTGATGATCATTAACAGTAACGGAGAAAAATTCGAGGGAGCATTTGTCTATGGCCGGATGTCTAAATATTAAGCAAATGTGAGGGTCTTCACATCTTGTTTGGCGTGCGACAGCCGTTTCTTGGCTGTCGCACTATTTAAAAAATAAAAAAAGAGATTGATGGCACTCCAGTATACACAAAAAATTGCTCCAAAGATAAACATGAACAACATGGCTCCCCGCACTTTCTGGTTCTACCTTAAACCGTTCATATATCCTGTGGTTAAAGGCGAAAAAACGCTCTTGCTCAATACGATGGATAAGTATGCAGTTATTGAACAAGACGGAGTTATTGCTTCCCTGCTTCAGAAATGGATGGACAGGTCGTCTTTTGGTGTAGTGGAAGTGTCGTCAGATTCTGAAGAATACCTCCGGTGCAGCCAATTCTTCTCCAAAATGGAATACCATGCCATGGGCGGGTTGGCCGACAAAGCCCATGAATCTCATAAACCGCTGCAGATCACGCCGTTTCAATATAAAATGCTTTCCCCTGCAGCTGGAACAGGGTTGCATTCATCCAATGAAGTTACATTGTATATTAACAGCTCCTGTACCAGAAATTGTACCTGGTGCGACAGTTATTGCGACCAGTTGCGTTGTTGCACCAAACGCAGCGATTCGGGAGCTGTGATGGATCTGGACCTGATCCGCAATTTTATCCGGAATACAGACAAGTCTGTTACACTGAACGTATGCGGCGGGAATATAACTATGCATCCACAGTTCGACACGGTTGTTGAACTGCTGCGCCAGTCGGGATTACATTGTATATACCACCTGCATTACCGTAATTTTAACGCCGATGTGGAGAAGAAGATAGGAGCTCCCATTGTTGTCAGTGTCGATTTCCCGTTGGGCGAGGAACTTTATTTGCCCAATCGTGAAAATATTACTTATCAATTTATTATTACTTCCAAAGATGACCTGGAGCAGTGTGAGGCCTGTGTAAGGAAACATGCTCCGGAACATTTCTTCCTGGCTGCTTTTCATACAGGGACAAACCAGGACTTTTTTGAAAATTATGTTTTTCTGCAACAGAAGAACATGTTGTGCGGTGCGGGCGAACTTCATTCAATGGTCCGCAATAAGATACTGAACCGGATATATTTCTCTCAAACCCTTATATTCCCAAACGGAGATGTACGTGTTGCCACCGACGGCGATGTTTTGGGCAACCTGTATACGCATCCCTATAAGAAAATCAGAGAGAAAGTGATTCATCATCATAATGTACAATTGGTTGAAACACAGAACGGGGAAACATGCCGTGACTGTTTGTTCGCGGGTATATGTCCTCTTTCACATAAATAATTAGCTCATATGTCGTAATCATGGAGAAAAAACTGTTCATTATTATCCTATTTATCACGATCTCTGTGATGACTGGTTATGCCCAGCTGGTGGCCATTGGCCATATGTCTGCCGAGGTCGTTGAACCGGCCAGCATAACCAGTAAAGCTGTCACCGATTTTGAGGTGCAGGTTGTAACAAATGGAAGCATGGATCTTGGTGAAATTCGTGTCATTTCCGGTGGAAGTGTGGACTGGAACGTGGTGGTGAAACCAGCCACACTTTCAAACAACCGGGGTGACAGCTTTACTATTGAGCTTGTTGAATCGAATGAAGATTTGTCCGATTCGCAAAAGAGGAACGGGGTACAGACCCTGCGTTTGTCTGCCGATGCCAGTGAGTTGGAAAAGCGGGGAATGTACCGGGGTTCCTATGCAGTAATATTATCCTATAACTGACTGGAGTGATCCAGCCTTTTTATTAATTTTTTCATTTCTTGGTTTAGGTCTGATCCCATGGATGCTTCATTTTTGAGGCATCCATTTATTGTATTCAGGATAGCATCCCGTTCAACCGACAACGTATACCAGCCAAGCGCTTCGCAGAGCAAAAGACGTACTTTTGGGTCACGTGTGTTGTCTGCCAACACCGTTAGCAATTCATCCGTTCTGTGGTGAAGGTGGTTGTTGCGCAATTGTCTGACAGCGCTTTCAATCTCGTCAAATGAAGCCTCCCTGTCCAGAATTACCGCAATCTGTTTGTCCATACGCGTTGCTTTACGGTCCAGGTCTTTAGTAACGATTTCCCGGAGTTCATCTTTTTGTGCCAGGTATGCATCATCCAATTGCCGGAGGTATTCAGCGCGGACAAGGTCCGGATTGAACACACCCAGGGCGTTTTGGGCCGCATAGTTTACCCGTTGTACTTCGGTGGCAAAAAGAACGTTATTCACAAGGGGGGCAATGAAAACAGGGTCTCCAATTTCACCGGCCAGGTGACACGATTGTCTGCGTATCATTTCGTACGGATGTTCCATACCTTTTATTACCGCAGAAGTCAGCTGCGGGGCATGAAGTAAAGCCAGCGCATTCAGGGCCTGTAAGTTCACAATCCACGAAGGATCTGTTGTAAACATTTCGTAGATCACCGTAGCTATCGCAGGGTCCTCTGTTCCTGCCAGCTGTTTTACCGCTGCAGCCCGGAGCACAGGCTCGTTTTCTTTTAAAAGTTCTTTCCAGTAAGCTGTCTCACGATTTCCGGCAGCCAGACGGTTTTCCAAAATACGGAGTTTTTCTGCATCCACGTTGGTCCCTCCTTTTGAAAAACGGAATGTGGGGTCTCCAATCAGATGCGATTCCAGAGTGATTACTTCCTTTTGCCACAAACCGGCACGAAGACCCAGAGACAGGTATCCAATGAGCTGTTCGGCCCACTTATCCTGAAGCACATTAACTGTATTGCCCTGCGCCACAATGGTACGGCCGTCATTAAATATATGGTATCCGGCCACGTATTCGTCCTGGTGGAACGAGCCGTTGTAGCAGGCGTTCAATATGGTGATTCTCGCTCCGGTTTTCAAACGGGAAAGATCTTCAAGGGATATGTTTATATCGGCCCGGGCCAACGAATCGGCTACGCGCTCATTTTCAATCGCTTCGTCGGAAAATATGGCCGGACTAATGTGATAAGTCTCGCTCACATGGCTGATGAATTCCGCCTCGTCTTCCGTTCCTTTATACCTTTTATAACTGTTACGGAGAGATCTCTCAAGCTCCCTCAGGTTTTCTTCTGTGCTTCCTGCAACGAAGGTCCCGTTTATGTATTGCGTATCGGGGGCTCCGTGTTCGTAAAAAAGGAATACATCGGTATCTGTTTGCTGCATCTTTGAGAAGAGCTGGTATTTCATGTAATTGTTCTGACGGAAGTTAAGGAACTCGTTGCCGGATGATCTTACAAAAGCAGAAGGAAAATATTCTCTGAATACAACGGGTTGCTGCCGCCATGCGGTAAGACAATCCGAGTTGTATCCGTGTCCGGCAAAATAGATCATTTTGTCCAGCGGATTGCCACTTCCTGACGCGGCATTGCTCTCGTTATGCGCCTCTACTACCTTTTGCAGGTATTTCCTCATGGCCGGGTACGGATCATTTCCCGCAGTAAGGCTCTTGGGTACCATAATACGGCCCGAATACATAGACGGATTAAGTTCAACCGGTCCGTCGGCAGTCAGGTTATAGTAAAAATACCGGCTGTTGACCGAATCTTTGCCGATATAGCGGAAAGTGAGATCCGGAGTATCGTAATACCGGTCCGAGGTTACCGACGATTCCACCATGGGAAAGGTGCTCTCGTTCATCTTGAAGGCAGTGGTCATGAATTGTGCCTGTCGTATGCGTACTATCGGAATATCGCCAATCAGAACAAATCCCTCAAGTACCGGTTTTTTCTTTTTCAGGCTTGTGATCTGCGCCTTAACATCCTCGGGTTTATCCCATTGGGCAGAAACAATGTAAGTGCCCAGTCCTTCCGATTCCAGCACGGCACGGTAAGCATCTATCTGCTCTTTGCAGGCTTCATAGGTTTGCCGGTCCACAATTATGGCAAAAGAGGTTGCGGCTTTAGGGCTGGCTTTAACCAGGTGCACCTTGGGTGCAGCGTTCAGGGTACAGGCAACAATAAGCAGTGCAAGGGAAATAAATAGTTTAATTGCCTTCATTGTTATCTCATATAAGCGTTAAGTCTGTTGATTGTTTTGGTGATTTCCGAGGCCAGTTCCGGCTCCGTTTGGGGATGATCTGCCAGAATCCGTTTACAGGAACGGACAATTTCTTCGCGGTTAAAGCTCCTTACATACCATCCCAGCGCCTCGGCCACATCCATTCGCAGGGCAAGCGGTTCCGAAGGATCACTCAGCACCTGAAGGGCATCGGGGGCAAGTAAGGGGAAAGGATTGTTGCGGAGTACCGAGATATACATCCGGCGTGTCCTGAGGGGTGCGTTCTTGTCAATAAGAGCGCTCCAGCACGAGGCCAGCATACTTTCCGCACTGTTGATCATGCGTTCCGATTCCTCACGGAACGAGTCTTTATTATAAAGATAATCGGCCTTGTCAATGGCCTTATCGAGCATTTTCCGGAAAACCGGTGTGCTCAGATGGTGCGCGGAAAAGGTAACGTTAAAGGCAATTCGCTCGGCCATGTTGTCCCGCAAATAACTTTCCACCATATAGGGAATGAATTCATTGCGTCCTACCCGTCCCATATAGTAAATGGCTTTTCGGCGGATGAACTCATACGGGTCGGTTACCGCATGCTTGAGCAACGTCGCGTAATTACTGTCGTTATAGTGAGCCAGCAGGTGCATGCACTGGAGTCGCTGGGTGTAATGCGGCGACGTAAGAAATGTTTCATGCAACAGCGAAGACATTTGAGGGTATTCCAGTTCAAAGAGCTTATACAATGCCAGAGACTGCAGGTCGGCCGGAAAATCGCCTTTGAGCACATCCATCCAGTATCCGGTATCTGCGGCATGGATATCGGGAAGATCCCGGGTAGCGTCATGGGTAAAACGATATGTGGGATCGCCTATAATATGGGATTCCAGTATATTAATATATTTGGTCCATTCTCCCACACGGTATCCGCAGGATAGCAGACCCATGAGATCGGTAGCCGATTTATCCTGGAGCACGTTTACCGAATTGCCAAAGCAGGCAATGGTCTTGCCTCCGGCAAATATATAGTTGCCCGCTATATAACGGTCTTCCCTGAAATCTCCGTTGTAACAGGCGTCAAAAACCACTACGCGGGGATTGGGCACGATCTGCGGAATATCTTCCAGCACGATGCCTGTCCTCAGATCGGTCAGCGAATCTTTGACTTTTTGTTCCGGATCGTCCACCCCGGTGAACCAGACACTGTCCAGACCGTATTCCTTCACCAGTTTTTCTTCGGCTTCGGCACGGGTCATCGTAGAGCGTCGTTCTACACTTCTCAGGTATTCCCTGACTTTCTGCCGGGCCGAGGCATAATAGGTGTCTTCGTCCGTACCCGGGGCAGCTCCGGTAAGGTATTGCCGGTCGGGGGTGCCATGCTCATGAAAAAGCATGAGGTCCACGTCGGGACGCCTCAGTTCGTCAGTGATCACGTCCTTGATATTCTCGGGATACATAAAAAACATATAAAACCGGGCTCCGTCGGCATGATTAAAAGCCGCAGGAACCTGTTCCCTGAGCGTGACTGTCTCGTCTTTCCAGGCCGCCAGGCTGTTGGAGAAAGAGCCTTCGCCGGTATACGAAACCACCCGGTCCAGGTGGTTTGCCGCTTCTTTTTCTGCCACTACTTTCTGAAGGTATTGCCTTATCTGGGCGTATCCTTCTTCTCCCTTGAGCGTTGGCTTTATCCGTCCGCTGTAAATATCGCAGGTGATGATCTGGGGCGATACGGCGCTCAGGTTATAATAGAAAAAATTCGTATGTACACTGTCGCGGGCAATGAAATCGAAACACAGATCAAAATCGTCGTAAAAACGGTCCGACGGAACGGAAGATTCATTCATGGGGAAGAGCTCTTCATCCATCTTAAAGGCCGAGCAGAGATGTTGTGCCCGGCGGATCATGGGAATGGGAATATCGCCCAGAAAAACCGAGCCTTCCAGATTGTCTTTGGTATAGAGGTCTTTGAGAAGCGTTCTGATCTGTTCCGGTGAATGCCACGTGCCGGAAAGTATATAGGTACCCAGCCCTTCGTTTTCCACGGCCTGGCGGTACCTGTCAATTTGCGTGCGACAGGCTTCAAGAGTCTGTTCGTCCACCACAATGGCAAACGTATGGTCCGTCCTGCGGGTGGGATTAATAACATTATGCTGTGCCTTCAGGGGAAGACACAGCATAACGGCAATAAATAATAAGGGAATCCTCATAAGTGAAACGGGTATGGATTAAAAATTAAAACCGAGGGTAAGCCCGGCAAAGACCCTGCGCGGTGCCTGAATCCTGGAGGCTTCTGTCACATTGCGCAGGTATTGTGCTTCGGCACCCAGGTACATGGCAACCTTCCCCGATATAGGGAAAGAAGCATTGACTCCCAGGCCGGCCATAAGATAATTAGCAGTCATCACGGCCAGATCTCTTTCGTACATCAACTTAACTACCTGTGAATTGGCATCGGCTCCGTTATACAGGAATTCGCCTCCCAGGTTATAATTATATCCCAGGTTCGCCTTGAGCAGAATGACACAGGTCTGGTTGGTAAAGGTTTTGGCACCGTTCAGTTCACCGTACAAATTTTCGGCAGAGAAGGCGGAGTGGGGCAGAATGTATTCGTCTTCACGATTGCTGTAAATGCCTTTGACCCCTATTTTCCAGTCGTATCCGTTGTCTTTGCCGGCAAAGAAATCGTATCCCAGCGAGGCTGCCGTGAATTCATAACGGCTGCGGATAAATTTAGCTATGGTTACCCATTGTTGCACTTCGTAGGTATCGTCCAGTTCCTGTACGTATTCAATACCGTCTGTATGGTTTACGTATGCGTCTGCATAGATTTTGCTTGTGTATTCATCCCCAAACAGCGCCTGTACGTTCCCGCCGTATGAATTACGAACTGTAGTTCCCATGCGTTCCGGTTTGGAAGGAGTCTGGATAACATCTGTCACCCGGTAGTTATACTTGCCTTCCGCCAGAATATGGAAATTTCCGTGATAACCGTATTGCAGCGCTCCGCCTACCAGGTTTTGTTTGTAATAGAATGTCTTAAGACCACTAATGCTGCCTACTACACGGGTGCTCCAGTTTCCAAGTCCCTTCATGAGGTAAACACTCTGATCCTGTTGTGAATTGCTGTTTACGGGCACAGTACGCTCAAAAACGTTGCTGTAGGTTCCTGACAGACCCAGCATATGATTATTGGTCAATTTTACGACCAACGAGGGTATTACTGTTATACCATATTTATAAGATGACGTTCTGGGATCGATCTGTTTGGCACCTGCTTTGGAATAATAGTTAACGGTAGCACCCAGAGCAATACGGTCCCATAAAAAAGGAGTAGCTGCCTTTACGCTCATGTCGTAGGTCTGGATCTTCCACCAGCTGGTGTTGGGATCGGCTACGTAATAAGGCATGTCATATGTCGGATCGAGCAAAGTCGTATTGAATTTTGTGTTTTTCAGAGTGGTATTGGTATATGTAAAATCACCCCAAAGACGGGTTTTACCTAAAGTAAGGGCTCCGTTGGTGTTCACCACCAATTCGCCCTGGCTATCACCCTGATGTTGCAGTTTGTATTTTCCTTCTTCCATGTTGTAGGAAAGAGATAGCTGGTTATAGTCTGCAAGCGGCGTAACGGCCATGCCTGCCGCATTGTCTGTATGGAACCACAGCGCACCGACTTTGTTAAATTCAAGCTGTGAAGGGTGAGCCACCTCTTTTACCTGTGCCCGGGCAGCGGGTATGCATACCAATGCAATAATTGAAGCAATTATATATTTTTTCATCATATTCATTATTGACGGTTAGTAAATCAGTTTGCCCAGTAATTCCATGAGGGGATATTTGCTCCGTTACGGCGAACAAGGGCCGCGGCATTCACCTGGAAATCTTCGGAAGAGTTGTTGGTGTCCCAATAAAGAACCCGGCCGTCTTCCTTTGTTTCCTTGATCTTTCTGCTAACGCTCTTTCCGTTATAGGTGGCTCCGGTGTACGTTGCTCCCGCGTCAATAGCGACAGGCATGCGTTTCTGGGTGATCTTGCTCTCGTTGTTTACCAGTTCCACACCGTCCACAATCCAATCCAGCGGAATCTCCTTGGCCTGGGTACTGCTTCCCTGGGGTTGCACCCAGGTGTTCTGGTCTATCTCTCCATCGGGATAAAAAATGCAATAGGCACATCCGAATACACTGGCCAGCCACTGGGTCCCGTATACGGTTCCGAACCGCAACTCCATGTTCACAGCATCCGGATTATCGGGGTTAACAGTCTGGTTATAAATGTGAGTTTCAAATTCAGCCCCGCTCAGGTCAATGGATTTGCCCGGATTCCTGTTGGGATCGTTATGATCCAATGCATTTTGCGCAATGATGAATGATTCTCCCGGATTAATGGGGTAGTTCCGGCCTTCTCCCGAAAGCGGAACCTGCCAGATCACACCAAAATAAGCATAATTTTCCGGATGTCCGTCGGGAACAATCCAGTTATAGGTGGTGGTGCTGGCGGTCAACGGCAGCAGGGTGCCTATGCAAAGTCCGTCTGCATATTGAGTTTCTTCGCCGTTGTTATATATTTCATAGAACTGATCTTTGAAGTAGTAGCCCGACGAACCGTTGAAATAGATCTCTTTCATGACCAGACCGCCGGTCTTGGATACATTTACACTAAGATCAAGGGTTTTGCCAGTCTGGGTGATTGTCTGGTTCGCCAGGGTCCCGTTGTAGATGTAGTTGAACCCCTTATAACCTATCTCACCGGTGGCTGTTATACTGTAAATTCCGGGAATCAGATCGTTAACAGACACATTCCCGTTGGCATCGGTTGTTTTGACTACCTCTATTTTATCATTGTAATTAATGAATTTCACCGAAAAATTTTCCGGTCTGGGAATGTCAGAAGGTACGTTTTCTGACGTAACGTTTATATTGGTCGTGATAATGGTCACAGGCTGAACGTCTGCGACTTCTTTGAACTGTTCGCAGGAAATGAATGCCAAAAGGGCTGCAAGCGCTATATATTTTTTCATGATTCAGTCCTCCTATTTAATGTTGATTTTGAGATCAAATCCAAAGTAAAGCACATTGTCGCTCAGCAATTCGGTGAAGGACCCGGGATTCATTTTAGATTCATACAGAGGTCTGCTGTTAAACATGTTGTTGGCATAGAATGATGCCGTTAGGAAGTCGCCAATTTCTTTGGAAATATTAATATTAAAAGTCACGGTAGGAAAATATTGTTCCACAATAAACCGGTTATCGGCTACAGAAGGCTTCATATAAGCGAATTCCGGATCGTCTATTTTAGAGGGGTCAAAGTTATATACCTTACCGTCTTTATAAGAGATATATTGCAGGAACATGGTATCGTTCCCGTATTCCGTCCAGAATTTTTCCAGCCAGTTCACCTGTGTGGCCAGAGTTACTACAAAACCAATCTGTGGAATATTGTGGGTTATACGCAGGGTGGAAACGAAGCGGTCTTTGCAACGTGTATAAAGTCCCTCTTCGTAAATGGCAATGTGTTTCTCCAGTTTGTTCCCATCTGATTTTCCTTCGAAAGTACTGCCCTGGTCTTTGTAAACAGATTGCATATAGGCACCCGATAAGGTGAAGGCGGTACGAATGGCATCAAACCGGCCCAGATCCAGATCAAACTCAATACCGCGGTTATGCGAATAGATAGTGTTCAGCGGTTTGGAATATGAAGAGAAAATGTTGTACGTTCTGTCGAGCATTGGCATGTAATTGCCTTCTGCATCTTTTACTGCATTGTATTTTGTATACTCAATTAATTGGAAACAACTCAGATCCTGACCCAGATCGTATCCGTTCTTCATGAGCTCATCGTATGCAGTTACAGAAAGACGGTATTTGTCAAACAACTTGAGATCGAATCCTACTTCTGCCTTGCGGTTCTTAGCCACTTCCAGGTCGGGGTTTGAAGTGTCAAATACGCGGATAGTAGATACTATATCGCCTGTGCCGTCGTAGTAATAATTGTTGTAGTTGAAATATGCTTTTTCCGGATAGAGGTAAATGGCAGTGGGTGCTTTGGCAGTAATACCCCAACCGCCGCGAAGGGTAACTGTTCCGGAGAAGAGCTCGAGGGCTCCGTTCAGACGGGGTGCCAGTACCGTTTTGCCGTTAATGTAATCGAAACGGGCTCCGGCAGTGATATTCAGCTCGTTCTTTCCAAACGTCTGTTTGTAGGTGTCTTCCAGGAAAATTCCTATCTGATGAATAAAGGGGATGTCTTTGTATGCCCTCTTGCGATAGGATGCATTTTCTTTTGTGCTCCGCATAGGAGGTCTGGTCTCGTCATACACCTTTCCTTCACCCAGGTTGCCGTCCGTTTTGTAATCCAGACCCAGGAGTATATGGTTGTTCACATTTTGCCATCTTTTATTGAAATTGGCTGCAATTTTGGCATAACCGTTCAGTTCTTTCCCCAGAATATCATAAGTGGAAAAATACGTATAAGGCAGCATGGTAACGTAGGCATCGCTCACCCCCGCAGGGATATTGGTGATTTTGTTTCCGTTAATATCGTAAATGTCTTTGTTATAAGCGTTAGAAACCACGGCTCCGTCATATAAACAGGTAGAGTGCAGCGATTCGGCATTGGTCAGCAATTCAGATAAGGTATTCCGTTTATCTGCATAACTGAAAGACAGGCTGTAGTTCAACGATTTCAGCCAGCCTTTCTGGATAGTCCAGCTACCGTGACTGTTCAGACGCAATCCTTTTTCTTCTCCACTGGTTGAATACTGTTGGCGTTGATCGTCGGGATTCTGTTCGCGGGTGTCCTTCCGGAAATTCAGATCGAGTGAAGTGTTTGTGTTGAAATTATCTCCGAATGTTTTGCTCCAGAGCCCTTTAACGTTAAAACGCTGGTAGTAGTCATAGGCTTCGTAAAGCCGGACTGTACTGTAAGCATAATCTCCGCTCAGGTTCATGTTTCCGGCATTTCCGCCCAACGAGAAACCTTTGGAAGCCGAAGCCTGATATGTATTGGGATTGGCTTTCAGACGAATGCTCAGAGGGTCCTTCCCGGCTTTGGATTTCACAATTACGGCGCCGGTAGTAAGGTCTCCGTACTGGGCAGAAGGAATACCGCGGATCACCTCAATGGATTCGATGTTGTCGGTAGACAGTCCGCGAATATCCACCCCGGATGTTACTATTTCCATTTCTTCCTCTCTTCCTCCGCTGATAGAGGCAGCCAGTGCCTGCAGGTTGGCGTTATTGGAAATTGGTGCGCCGTCCACAATAATAGCAGTTCCCAGACTGTTCATTTCGTTTCCGTAGGTTGCAGATGATCCTATTCCGTCGAAGGTAGAACGCAGGGTAATGGAGGTACTGCTGGACAATGTAGGATTTACAATGGACCCGCCGGGGAGCAATGCCATGACATCTGCAATGGAACTCGTTTGAAGGTGGTCCATTGCCTGCCTGGATATGTTTGAAGCGGTAGCCTGTCCGGCTTTACTTTGTGTAGCGGTTACCGTTACCTCTTCCAGACGGAAGTTGGCCGTAACCATTTCGAATGAATACTCATGTGCTTTTCCGGCAGCCACTTCAATATTCCGTTCAAGGGTTTCCATGCCCACGAACTGAATGGTTAAGGTAGAAGGACCCGGCTCAACCTGTTTGAATTCAAACCGTCCTTCTTTATCGGTTGTAGTATGCTGTTGCGAAGGCGACAGAATTACAACGGCAAATTCTACGGGGACATTGGTCCCTTGTTCTAAAACCACACCCCTTACCGATGCGTTATTGGCGCTTCTGTTTTGGGCAGTGGCGGCCAATGACACCAGCAGGAGGCATAGTATAGAAATCAGACGTGATTTTTGCATAATGTCAGTGTTTTTGGGTTAAATGTTTTTATTTAGTCTTTTGATAGTTTTTTCCAGTTCGAGTTTTACGACCGCTTCTTTCTCTCCGGCGGCAATCTTTCTGCATTGTTCCACAATATAGTCTTTTCTGTACGAGTGGGTGTACCATCCGAGTGTCTCGGCTATCAGAACACGCATTTCTGTATCTTCACAATTTTCCAGCATGGCAATCATCTGTTCCAGGTATTGGGGCTGGCACAAGTTTCGCTGGGCCTTAATGGTAAAGACTTTGTTTTTGCGGTTTTCTGTTGAATCTGCAAGCGCCATGAATTCCTTCTTTTGGTTTTCGGCATTAGCTAATATTGATTCCTTTATCTTCTCCATCCGTTCCCCGGAGGGATAGTAAGGATTTAACGCATAAATCTGTTCAATGCATTCAATAAGTTCCCCGGCGGGATACTGGTTCATGCCATAATTAAGCTGGAAAGCAACGCGGGACGGGGTTGTTGGGTTTATAAACGTACTGACCACTGTTCCCATGAGCCGCGGAGAACCGTTTTTTGCAGCATAAAGTGCTGCCATACGCCGGAGCAACTCATAAGAATCTTCCAGTCCGCGTATGATCGCCTGAGGCAGGTAACTGTCTGCATACCTCATATGAGACATGAAAGCCTGGAGCCTTACTACGGGACTTTCATCGGTCGATTCCAGGTCGAGCAGGTCTTCGGGTGATACGGCCTTGTTGGCTGTCAGCATTTTAATTCCCAGTGCGCGGAACTCGGGATATGTGTTTTTCAACATGGACCGCCAAAATTTGTTGTTATGCTTCTCTTTCACGATATCACGGTCCAGATTGGACCCAGGGTAGTCGTTTGAGAAGTGGAAAGTGGCGTCGCCTATCAAATGCGATTCCAGCGTCATTTGTCCTTTTGCCCAATTGCCCACACAAACGCCTGCATTAAGAAGCCCTGCGAGTTCATTGGTCCAGGTATCCTGAAGGGTGTTTACGCTGTTGGCTTTTACCACCAGCGTCCGGCTGTCTTTATTGAAAGGATAGTATCCGGCTATGTAATCGTTCAGGTGGAAAGATCCGTTGAAACAGGCGTCCAGTAAAATGACTTTCGCGCCCGCACGGAATCCGTACAGATCGGGAATATTAATATCCATCGAGGCCGAAAAAAGACTGTCCTCCTGAGTGATTACGGGGTCGTTCCATCCCTTGAACCAGTTTTCGGTGATATCGTAATTCTCCAGGTAATAGGCCTTTGTTTTGACTGTATCGCGTGCACTTCGCATCTTGCCGCGAAAAAATATCTTTGCATAGTCTATATATTGCGAGGCAACGCTGGTGTTGGGATTTCCGTTCAGCAGCTGCGCATATTCAGATCCGTGATGGTGTAAAATGGCCAGATCCAGATCTTTTTCTGCCAAAGCCCCCAGCAAACGGGTCTTGATGAACGGGTCGGAATCGAAATTGATAAAATGAAGCTTAGCCCCTGGCCTTTTACCTAAGAAAGGAAAATGCTCCTTAAGGGTCCAGCCTTCATCAATCCGGGCGCTAAAAGATTCGGAATTGTATCCGTGACCTGCAAAATGCAGTATATCATTCATTTTTGCAGCCTGTTGCTTTTGAAGAACCGCTTTGGTAAGGAATGCGCCAATGGCCTCGCAGGGAGTCATGCCCGGCATAGCCGGTGCCTTAATGCGCGATGAATAGATATCACACGCAATGTACTGCGGAGAGTCTGCTCTCAGGGAGTAATAGTGATAGAGGGTGGAATCCGGGTCCTGACCCAGGTAATCGAAGGAGAGATCAAAATCGTCATAAATCCTGTCCGAAGGTACAGACGATTCCTTCCGGTCCCTTGTCTGGTCCATTTTAAAAGCTGTGGTCAGGTGTTGGGCGTCGCGGACCATGGCTACCGGAATGTTCCCAATGAGAATGGCTCCTTCCAGGTGGTTGTTCAGGTACTCATACTTCAGGGCGGCACGGATTGAATCGGGATGTTGCCAACGGTCAATAATCAGGACCGTTCCTTTTCCTTCTTCGCGTATTGCGTTCAGGTACAGATCAATTTCTGCAGACAGCCTTGAGTGGGTTGTCTGGTCCACCACAACGGCAACAACAGATTTCCATTGAGAGGCATGTAAAACAGAGGTAGCAGCGGCTACGGTAATAAAAAACAGTAAAATCTTCCTCATGCTGACATAATATATAAAGTACAAATCTAGGCAAATAATCAAAATGCCCTTTTTTTTTCGGCAGCATGCAAAGTAAAGGAATAAAAGCACAAAAAAAAATCCCTATTTGTAGGGATTTTTAACAGATAACCAACATTCTGTTATTTCATTTCCGCAACCAGACCTTTCATGTCTTCCTGGGTAATCTCACCGGTAAGGTAGATAATGTTAAATTCGCTTCCGTCGTTTGCACAGATATACATATCGGTAATGATGTCTTTGTTTTTTGATACATAGATCACGCATTTTTCATTATCCTCTTCCATTTCCATAAGCATTTCGAATGTGCCGGCTTTGATTAGCTTTTCGAAATCACTCTGCATCTCGGTAATATATTTTGGATTTTCTGTGGAAAGAATGTAGAGTCCGGACAATTTCTTTGTTATTTTGGAAATATTGACATTTCCCGAGATATTGATTTCATTGCCTTCATCGAAAAGAGAAAACATGGAAGGAGAAACATACACCTTTGTCATGCCTTCGTAGGCAGAATATTTCTTGTAAAACTGGCTTTGACCATAGGAAAATATGGCAATAGCCGTCATGACTGTAAAAAGAATTAATTTTTTCATTTTTTCTTGATTTCAATATACTTATTCAAATTATTTGTCTTAGATACAGACTGGCTGGTTTTGTCCACTTTCTGTATTCCTTTGTTCATAACCTGCGAAACGTAAAGCAAAACCTTTTCTGTTTCGCGGTAAGCATCATCCACATTGGTGAAGGTGTCCGCAAGTACAACGGACTCTTTTTTGCCGTAAGGTACCGTTACGGCAACGGTAACAATAAGCGCGATACAGGCTGCAACAGACGCTAACCTTAAAACAAGCCTTACCCTCCCGGGCTTTTTTATTGCCGGTTGTGCGGCAGTTTCTTCTGCGGCAAGCGCATCTATGGCGGCAGACAACCTGGCTTCCAAATCTGCAGGGACTTCTATCTGTTCGTAATAGCGGCCAATTGTCTCTTTCATTTTATCTGCTTTCATAAGGTTCGTATTTTAAGAATTGCTCTTTGATGTATTTTGTGGCTCTGCTGAGCTGGACCCTGATGTTCACGGGACTCATCCCGGTGATCTCTTCTATTTCCTGGAGTGAAAAATCGCTGAAATGACGGAGCTTGAACACTTCTTTTTGTTTTTTGGGCAGCTGTTCGGCAATATGTGAGATCAGTTCCATTTCGTTCCGGGAATCCAGTTGGGCCGTTGTGTCTTTTCCCTGTTCATTTTCTACTTCCGAGGTTTTGTATCTCGATGTTTTCCGAACGGCGGACCGCAGTTTGTCAAGACACAAATTTTTTATAAGTGTGGCCGCATAGGCCTCGAAATTCCGAATATCACCCAGACTGTCTCTCATTCTCCAGAGCCTTACATATACATCCTGTACTACATCTTCCGCATCCTGACTGCAGTTCAGGAACCTGTAGGCTGTCCTGTACATTTTTGCATGGTAGGGCAGGAAGGTTTTTTTAAATGTCTCTGAGTCCATTGCTGCTTGTAATGGCCGTATCAGCTACAAAATTATCTATTTTTTCGATTGTTCTTTCTGTGGTGAAAGCGATTATTATCAGCGATATGGTTATACATACGATCACCAGCAGCGGCATGATGCATTTTTTCATTTCAATTGTATTATTTAGCTTTTTTCAATATTAGTCGATACCAGCTTGCGGACGTCGGTAAATTCAATTTTACCGCGAATGGTAATCAGACAGGGTTCATCACCCGTACTCACGATTACAAGCTGTGAGATGTGTTTTTTGTTCATCTTCGCAAGTACCCGCAGGTTTTCAGATTCGTCCGAAACTTCTGTCAGCAGTTTAAGTCCGGTTTCGGGAGATTTGCCCACCGCGGTGCGGAATGCATCCTTAACCTGTTCGTTGCACGATTCAAGTGATAAGACGGAAATGGAACGGATGTCTTTCATAAAACGGGTTTCCTCATCGTCGGAAAGTGTGACGGCCAGTTTCATAAGAAAATTGCCCACGTCTACACGTTCTGCGTTCGCTTCACGGGAGAACCGTGTGTAAATTTCTTCGTAACTGTTTTGTGCCTGCACCAGAGCAAATGCACATAATGTCATAATCAGGGTCAAAAAACTTTTTTTCATATATTCAGATAAATTATGTTTACATCTAATAGACGTAATGCTCCAAAAAATGTTACGTCTGTTTTTTTTAATACTTAACTTTGTGCACATGAAAATTCTTGTTTTAGGATCGGGCGGCAGGGAGCACGCTCTTGTTTGGAAACTGGCCCAATCTGCCCATACGGAAACCATTTTTGCTGCTCCGGGTAATCCGGGAATGAAAAAAATAATGACCCAAAGTGGGCCTGTCATAACCATTCCGCTGGACCTGAGCGATTTTGAAAGCATTGGCAAAGCAGTACTTGGCCATGGAATTAATCTCCTGGTAGTAGGGCCCGAGGAACCACTGGTTAAAGGATTGAGGGATTATTTCGAATCCGTTCCCGCATTGCGCGCAGTAACGATTGTCGGTCCCGGGAAAGAGGGTGCCCGCCTGGAAGGAAGTAAGGATTTTGCCAAGCGGTTTATGGAGCGTCACGATATTCCAACAGCGGCATACAGAACATTTAATGCCGGTGAATACGAGGCCGCCTGTTTGTTCCTCAATACTCTTAAACCTCCATACGTCCTGAAAGCAGACGGACTGGCTGCCGGAAAAGGCGTGCTTATTCCACTGACCCTCCAACAGGCCACACAGGATCTTAAAGAACTTATGGGGGGAAAATTCGGGAAGGCGGGTGAAAAAGTGGTCATTGAAGAGTATCTGACCGGGATTGAAGTGTCTGTTTTTGTGCTCACAGACGGGAAAAATTATAAGATTCTTCCCGAAGCCAAAGATTATAAGCGTATTGGCGAGCATGACACCGGGCCCAACACCGGAGGTATGGGGGCCGTCTCTCCCGTTGTATTTGCCGATGCCCCGTTTATGAAAAAGGTGGAAGAACGGATTATCTTACCTACTATCCGCGGGCTTGCCGCAGAAGGAATCGATTACCGGGGCTTTATCTTCTTTGGGCTGATGAATTGCCAGGGAGATCCTTTTGTTATTGAATATAATGTACGCATGGGAGATCCCGAGACAGAGGCCGTAATGTTGAGGCTCGGCGGAGATCTGGCCATGGCATGTCTTTCACTGGGTACACAAAGTCTGGACAGTGTGCCTCTCTCTGCCGGAAACATGGCGGCTGTAACCGTGGTTTGTGTCTCCGGAGGATATCCCGATACCTATAAAAAAGGATACCCGATCTCCGGATTGGAAAACATGACCGGGGTTACTGCTTTTCATATGGGAACAACAGACCAGTCAGGGTTGGTGACGGCAGGAGGAAGAGTTCTGGCGCTGTCTGCCCTTGGGGCGGATCCCGAAGAAGCACGCCGGATTGTTTACAGTCAGATTCACCGCGTATCCTTTAACGGTATATACTACAGAAACGATATCGGTCTTGATCTTATAGAATACGGTAAGGGATGATATGATCAATTTTATCAGACGAAGTTTTATTGGTGCCTCGTTTTTTACCGTCATCCTCCTGGGGGTTTTCTGGACCCTTTATGTCAGCGGACTGGCTGAAAAACCGGAATGGTACGAGTTCGTGCTGCCCCCGGTTTTCATTCTGGCTACCTGCATGATGCTTGCTTTTTTGAACGACCGTTTTTCCCTTTTCCCCGAGAGGACGTATTGGATAATGATTTGCTATGCCGGAATTACCTGTTGCTTTCCCCGGGTATACTCATCCCCCGGGGCTTTTTCCTCGGCTTTTCTTATTTCCCTGGCGCTTTTCTCTCTGGTTTACTCTGCGTTTGTTTCGGCCACCCGGGTGGGCCCCTTTATGACTGCTTTCTTCATTACCTGTGCGGGTCTAATCCATTTTCCCGCCTTTTTCATGTTTGTTCCTTTCTTAATTAGCTTTCTCAGACTGGCAAAAGTATCTCCCAAAGATATCGTGGCATTTGCCGGAGGCATTGCTGCACCCCTGACACTGGCCTCCTTTGTCGTCTGGTTCCGTGGACATGATCCGTGGCAATACCTTCTGAGAATTGTAAACCATTTTTCCGAATGGAGCTTTTCGGTTGCAATAAACGAATATCCGGTATCGGGGATCGTTCTGGTCTCTTTTATCGCCTTTTTGGTGCTTTTTGCTTTTTATCGGCTGCTGTTGCATGCAGAAGCGACCACAACGGTCATTACATCGCGTTTTTACGAAACTCTTTTCTGGATTCTTCTCTGTTCTTTAGTAGTTTTTGCCGGGTATCCCGCATACAGGAGTTCGTTTATACCGGTAATACTCTTACCCGTTTCAATTATGCTAACCTCGCTGTTTGTAGACAGAAAATCTTTTTGGGCCCATGTCCTTTTATTTTGTCTATACCTGCTGCTGGCAGGGCATTATGTGCTCAGTAACTATTTTCCGGAACTGTTGGGCGAGTAGTTGTGAATACTGTGCGATGCCCATGGCAGGTAGTTAATGCCGTACCATCCTATCTGAAGCGAAATAAATGCCGAAACAATCAGGAGATAAAAAAACTTTTTAGATTTCACGTTCATCTTCCGTGTATGAAGGTAAAGCACATACAGTAGCCAGGTTACGGCAGCCCAGGTTTCTTTTGGATCCCAGCTCCAGAAATCTCCCCATGCCTGTTTCGCCCATATGGCGCCAAGCAGCATTCCTATTGTAAAGAAAGAAAGTCCGGCCTTGCAGAGGTTATCAATGGCCGACAACACATCTGCAGACGGTTTTATCAATCCCGTTAATGCCAGCAAAAAAGCAGAAGCAAACAGCGCGTAGGAAAAAATGTAGACCGTAACGTGCGGAATAAACCAAATGCTTCTCAAAGCAGGCATCAGCACCTGGTTATGGATTTCCGGTCTGAGCAGATTAATAAGGGTAAATACCAGAGCCAGTAATGTGGCAAACGAAAGGATCCATTTGTATTTCCAGCGCAGGTAAGTAATAAGACCCGCTATGGAAAGAAAAAACGAATACCACAATCTGGTTTCTCCCATGGTTACCAGTGGCGGACGTTCCAGCGAGATCCACAAAGCCCCGATAAACAGTCCGTAGACAATAATACCTCCCACATAAAAAACGATAGCCATTCTGTTTGTTCCCTTTCCGGAAAAGGCTGCTGCAGAGCCTGCTGACCAGGCCGCCAAAGCCAAAACGGCAAACCATATGAAATGAGCCCAGGTCATTTGAAGAATGATTTTAAAGCTGCTGCCATCATCAGAAGTATTCCGGACAGAACCAGCCACCTCCATGGCTGCCTGGTGTACATGAGAATACAATAAGGTATTCCGTCTCCCCGGTCTTTTCCGTAGTCGGACAGGTATAACTGATATCCCTTAAAGCTTACGGGATGGTTTACCAGCAACGTTTTATTCACAGTGCGGTTTTTGTCACTCAGCTCAATTCCGGCCCTGTAATCCATGGGTTCTCCGCCGGGATAGGTGTCTACAGTAAATTCAGTGAGTCTTAATTCAAACGGTAACGGGGCGCCCGAAAAACCGTCCTTGTGTACCAGAAGTTGCCCGTTGTAGCTGTCTGCGGCCCCAAGCACTCCGGCAAACAGTGCCAGCCAAAGCCCAAAATAAGTTAAGGATGGCTTCCTGAACAGTGCCGAGGTCAGCACAACCAGTAACCATACTAGAGCGACGACAAAAGGCCATGTGCGGGTAAAGGGATAACCGGCCGGCATGAAACCCTGCACAAGGCATACGGCCAGTACTAAAGCCAGGGCAATAACAATATGGGTAATGGAAGAAAGTTTTTTGGCTCTCCAGCCGACAAAGATAATGACCAGGCCCGCCAACGCATTTACCGGAAAAGCAAACCAGTGCGGATTAATGATCATAACGAACGTTTTGAGGTACCCAGCGGAATCGAACCGCTGTACTCGGTTTTGCAGACCGATGCCTAACCACTCGGCCAGGGTACCAGATCAGGGCTGCAAAGTTATAAAAATATTTCAAATAGCCTTGCCAATTCTTCCAAATACATTTTATCAGTTTTATCAAACGTTTCCAGACGCTCGGAATCGATGTCCAGTACGCCGGCAAATTCACCGGAGGCGTTTTTCAAAGGGACCACAATCTCGGACCTGGAACGGGAGCTGCAGGCAATGTGTCCCGGGAATTTTTCCACGTCGGGAACGACAATTGTCTCGCCTTTTTTCCAGGCAGTTCCGCAAACTCCCCGGCCACAGGCAATACGCGTACAGGCAGGCGGTCCCTGGAACGGACCAAGGATGAGCTGGTTTTTCTGTTTGTCTGCCAGGTAGAAGCCGACCCACCAGAAATGGAATGTTTCTTTAAGCAGTGCGGCCATATTGGCCAGATTGGTAACTGTTCCCGATTCGGGATCTATCAGTGCGGCTGCCTGACGAAGGACCTCTTCGTACATTCTTTCTTTTGGCGTCTTTTTCTCCTGCTCGTTGGCAAGCAATGTTTGGTAGATTTTCAGGCATACATAGGAATCGGTAGCTGCATACTGTAATTGGGCCTCGGACAGAGGATAGGTTTCCCAATTGGTTGTCTGTTGGGTTTTAGATACTCGTTTTCCCAGCACGATGGCCGATAGTTTACGTACACTTTTTTCAGCAATTCCGTATTGTTGTGCCATATCCTGCAGGTCGGTGAAACCTCCCGGAGTAAAAGGAGCATATCGTTGCAGACCAATGATATCGTCCCTGACGGCAGCCCCCACTTTGATGACCGACGGATTGGACAGGAATGCCGACAGGTTTTCCGGCAGTCCCACTTTTTTCAGATGAATAATATAGGACATTTCCGGGGTAGACAACTGAAGAATGGCAGGACGATACATTTTCCCGGCAGAAAAACGTGGTTTTGTTTCTGTGTCAAAACCAACAGTATTGCAGGCAGAAAGGTATTCCAGAGCCTTATCAAGCTGTTTTTGAGTTGTGACCACCTGTATCTTTCCGTTTAGTGTTACATACGGCAGATTGTCAATGGCTTTGTTGTCAATGGTCGATGCAAACATTCAATAATGGGTATTTTGTTAAGTCAGTGGGTACGTTCGAATTTATTATTATGCGGCAGGGAGTGGCACGAAATGCCGCCACGCAGTCGTCACGCAGAATCCTATAGACCAATTTTGCTGTTTCCTTCTGCGGTTGTATGATTTCAACCATGGGCTCAATAAGGTGACGGTATACATACTGGCCGTTTTTCCTGTAATTCCTTAGCATATTGAGCGATTCAATAATAAGTCCCTCATATTTTACCAGGGATCCTTCGCCTAAAATAAGGTATTTGAGCGGCGAACGACCGCCTTTTCTGAGTTGTTCCATCAGCGAGGTAATACAATAACGTATTTTGTTTTCTGTGGAAAGGACCTGCATGAATGAAGGCTCATAGCGTGATCCCCTGTAGAAAATCTCCGCCCTGGAGTAATTAAAGAAATATGCCGGAATAAGTTCGTTCACAATGGGGTAGTCGGGGTTGTCGAGCGATGGTGTAATACCGGGTGAGAAATCCTGTACAGCAACGTACGCATTCCTGGATAAAGAAGTATATCCACCGGCAAGGATGGTTTCTCCGGGTGCCAGTACTCCAATCGTCCCGGATTTATCCTTGTTGGTTTCCCGTGCTTTTTCCAGAAGTGACTGCATATAGAGGTTCCCTTCGTGTAATACGCTCACCGCTTTGATTCCCAGCTTACTATCCTCCACCAGGTGACCAATGTCTTCCATAGCGGTTATAGAAACGGTATCACTGGTAATAAGCAATATTTTGGCCGGCATGTACGTTGAATCGCCCTGCATGAGGCGGGCCAGATTGCGGATAGTCTGGATTCTTACTGAGTCTGGGATAATACGCCGGTAGATAAGACTAAAATATTCGCCGGCAAAATCTTTGATTCCGTCTGCTCCTTCATCTCCCGTAATGTTGTCAAATGCATCGAGTTCCAGCAGGGTCTCGAGCATGGAGAGGCAACTTTCATCGGTCCCGTAAACGCCAACAGGCAATAGACTCCTGTAGGTTGGATAAGCGCTACGGTCTATATACCATGGTGAATTTTCGTCTGAAAGCACTTCGGTAACTATTGGCAACCGGGGTACGATCTCCTGATCATCCCGGTTGCAACCGCATCTGCTAAAAAGCAGGAGACAAAGGATGCAAATGAATATGTAGGCGCCGGATCTCATTATAACGTATAGGAAAAAGTTCCGTAGGGGTTTTCGATGGTAACCCGCCCCTTGTCGGATGCTTCTACGTATCCTGTCACCTGTGCTTCGAGGTTGAATTGCTGTGCTATGTCAATAATTGACGAGGCGGCCTCGCGGGGAACATATAACTCCATCCGGTGTCCCATATTGAATACCGTGTACATTTCCTCCCATGAGGTGCCGCTTTGTTTCTGTATAATTCTGAAAAGCGGAGGAACAGGAAACAGGTTGTTTTTAACAATATGCAGATTATCTGTAAAATGCAGTATTTTGGTCTGTCCGCCTCCCGAACAGTGCACCATGCCGTGTACCGATTTTCGAGACCATTCCAGGATGGCATTAATGACCGGCGCATAGGTGCGGGTGGGGGAGAGCACAAGTTTTCCGTACGTCAGGCCGGTTTCCGGTTCAATATCGGCAAGCCGGGCAGAACCCGTGTAAACAACCTCTTCCGGAAGACCGTTATCATAACTTTCAGGGAAAGAGGCTGCAAGAATTTTAGAAAAGACATCGTGACGGGCACCGGTGAGCCCGTTACTGCCCATTCCTCCGTTATAGGAGTCCTCGTAAGTTGTTTTCCCGTAAGAGCATAGTCCCACAATGACATCGCCCGGTTCTATCCGGGCATTGTCAATAATTTCACTTCTTTTAATCCGTGCGCATACAGTACTGTCCACAATAACGGTCCTGACCAGGTCGCCAACGTCTGCCGTCTCGCCTCCGGTAAGCTCTATCCGCAGGCCCAAAGAGGCCATCTGATCGCAGAATTTCCGGCTTCCGTTTATCAGGGCAGCGATCACCGGTCCGGGAATGAGCCGTTTATTCCGTCCGATGGTCGAGCTCAAGAGCATATCGGTGGTAACGCCAACACAGAGCAGATCGTCTGTGTTCATAACAATGGCATCCTGGGAGATGCCTTCCCACACGCTCATATCACCGGTTTCTTTCCAATAACAGTAAGCCAGGGACGATTTGGTGCCGGCACCATCCGCATGCATTACCAGGCAATACTCGGGGTCGTTGGTAAGTATATCCGGGATTATTTTACAGAATGCTTTGGGGTATAAACCTTTATTGGTTTCAGATAACGCGGCGTGCACCTCTTTCTTTGAAGAAGACACACCGCGTTGCGCGTATTTACCGGCTTCGGTATTAGTCATAAGTATTTTTATCTCAGGAACAACAGTTCCCTGTATTTGGGCAACGGCCACATTTCGTCGTCTACGATCATCTCCAGTTTGTCTGAAAAGATCCTGATCTCATTCATGACAGGCAGCACGTTGTTGCAATATTCAACAGCCCTTTCGGACAACGAAAGTACTAAATTAGCCTTTTTTCTTGCTTCAACCAATTTATGCACCAAACTTCTGAGTTCGTTTACATAGGTGGCTACCTTCCGGATGGCTTTCAGTTGGGTGGAAGCCAATTGTTCATATTCTTCCGGTGGAAACACTTCTTTCAGGCCCCTGACGTTTTCTAGCAGTAAATTCTCGTGACGTATGGCTGTGGGAATAAAATGATTGATTACAAGGTCCCCCGTTACGCGGGCTTCTATTTGTAATTTTTTAACATACATTTCGTTACGAACCTCAAATCGTGATTCAAGCTCCCTCTCTGTCATAACGTTGCATTCTTTCATCAATTGTACCGTCGATGGTTCAAGAAGCGAATGGAAAGCTCCCGGAACATCATTTATGCCGCGAAGTCCCCGGCGGGCGGCCTCGGCCTGCCATTCGGCACTGTAACCATTCCCTTCAAAACGAATATCTTTGGATTCCTTCACAAACTGGCGGATAATTTTCATGAGGGCATCTTCTTTTGGAAGCCCTGCGGCTATCTCACTATCTACGAGTGTTTTGAATCGGTTTAGTTGCTGGGCAACGGCTGCGTTCACAAACATCATGGCCGATGCACAATTGGCGGACGATCCTATAGCTCTGAATTCAAAACGGTTCCCGGTAAATGCAAACGGCGAGGTCCTGTTCCTGTCGGTGTTGTCCGGTAAGATCTCGGGGACCATAGATACAATCTTCAGAATGGCCTGTTTGCTGCTGTTTTTGCTTGGAGTGCCTTCATTCTCTATTAGTTCCAGCAATTCGGTAAGGGTGCTGCCCATGAACATGGAAAGTATAGCGGGAGGGGCTTCGGAACCGCCCAGGCGGTAGGAGTTACTCAGCGACGCCACTCCGGACATGATAAGAAAATGATGTTCGTAAACGGCCCTCATGGTACATGCTATAAAGCTAAGAAACTGAAGATTATCCTCCGGTGTCTTGCTGGGAGAAAATACATATACGTCTTTATTGGTGCGCAGACTCCAGTTGCAATGTTTTCCCGAACCGTTAATTCCGGCATAGGGTTTCTCGTGGAAAATGACTTTGAGATTATGCTTTTTGGCCAGTTTCCGCATAACCATCATGATCATCTGGTTGTGGTCAATGGCCAGGTTCGCTTCTTCGTGATACGGGGCAAATTCAAACTGATTGGGAGCCACCTCGTTATGTCGTGTCTTAATGGTTACGCCCAATTTATAGGATTCGGTCTCGAAATCCTTCATAAACGCCATGACGCGGGAGGGAATATTTCCAAAATAATGATCTTCAAGCTGTTGGTCTTTTGCAGCCGTGTGCCCCTGTAGTGTGCGGTCGCACAGCATCAGATCCGGACGTGCCCGGTAGAGGGAGAGATCAACAACAAAATATTCCTGTTCAATCCCGTACAATACGTCAACACTTTCAGTTTCGGGATCGAAATAGCGGGCCACTGCCGTTGCTGCTTTATCAATAGCCTGCAACGATTTTAGATGAGGTGTCTTGATGTCGAGCGCCTCTCCCGTATAAGAAACAAAAATAGTGGGGATACAAAGGGTCTGATCCATAATGAAAGCCGGCGAACTTGGATCCCAGGCCGTATAACCACGGGCCTCGAAAGTGTTTCGCAGGCCCCCGCTCGGGAAGCTCGAAGCATCGGGCTCCTGCTGTATGAGAGCTTCTCCCATGAACTGTTCAATGGCACTTCCTGCCTGGGCAGGTCTGACGAACGATTCGTGTTTTTCTGCAGTGGCTTCGTTTAACGGATGGAACCAATGGGTGTAGTGTGTTGCACCGCGTTCCATAGCCCAGGTACGCATACCTTCGGCTATCTGAGTAGCTACGCCTCTGTCGATGCGCTCTCCGTCTTCAATGGCTTTAACAACAGCGTTGTAAGCCACTTCCGGGAGGTAACTGCGCATCTTCTTCAGGTCAAAAACATTTTGCCCAAAAAAACTCGATACGGGTTTTGTTTCTACGCAATATCTTTCAATCTTATGGGCTGAGAATTCAGAAAGTGCCTTTTGTCTGAACGTTGACATTTATTGATGTTTTTTATTGGCCGCAAAAATATAAAAAAAATATCGAGTATCCGGTCAATTCCAAATGTAGTTAAAATATCAACAAATTTTGTTTATAGTTTAAAGAAAGGTCTATATTTGCGGATTATTTTTAACAAATCAAAACAATTATGTTAGGCATATCTGAATTGTCCAAAAAAATGCCGGCTTCACCTATCCGTAAGCTGGTCCCTTTTGCCGATGCAGCAAAGAAGCGCGGAACCAAAGTTTACCACCTGAATATCGGACAACCCGATATTGATTCTCCCAAAGAGGCTATCGATGCAGTGAAGAATACCAAACTTACACTGGTGTCTTATCCGCATTCTGCAGGTATTGAGTCATACCGCAAAGGTCTGGCAGGATACTACCAGCAAGTTGGCATCGATCTTTCCTGCGACGAGATCATTGTGACAGAAGGAGGTTCCGAGGCCCTTCAGATAATACTTAATATATGCTGTAATCCGGGTGACGAGGTAATCGTTTTTGAGCCTTTCTACACGAATTACAACACGTTCGCACTTATTTCCGGAGTAAAATTTGTTCCTATCCCTACCTCTATTGAATCGGGATTTGCCCTGCCGCCCATGTCCGAGATAGAAAAATACATCACTCCAAGGACTAAAGCCATTTTGCTTAATAACCCTGGCAATCCTACCGGGACCTTATATTCCCGCGAAGCAATCCTTGAGATTGGCGAGATTGTTAAGAAACATAGCATCTATCTTCTTTCGGACGAAGTATACCGCGAATTTTGCTATACAGACACCCCGCATTTCTCCTGTATGAACATTCCGGGAGCTGAACAAAATGTGGTTCTCATAGACTCTGTATCCAAACGCTATAGCCTCTGTGGTGTCCGCATTGGCTGCATTGCCTCTCATAACAAAGAAGTGATGAGCGCCGTACTTCGTTTTGCCCAGGCCCGCCTTTGCGCTCCCGCTCTGGGACAAATTGCCGGAGAAGGTGCCCTTGCAACCCCCAAAGAATACTTCGATGCCGTTAAGGCTGAGTACATAGCCCGCCGCGATTACATGATCGCCCGGCTCAATAAGATGGAAGGCGTTTACTCACCATTACCTATGGGTGCTTTCTATACAATTGCCCGTCTTCCCATTGACGACTCAGATAAATTTGCCCAATGGCTGCTTGAAAGTTTTAGCCACAACGGACAGACCGTGATGGTTGCACCGGCTGCCGGCTTCTATGCTACCAAGGGAAAAGGAACCAACGAAGTACGCATTGCCTACGTACTCAAAACGGACGATCTCAAGAATGCAATGGATTGCCTCGAAATCGCCCTCAAACAATATCCCGGCCGCACCCTTTGACCTGACGCAGCCTTGGGCCAATTATCTCTCGGGTTACTGTACAAAAAGGATCATTGATAAAAATGGAACCCCGGCATTGTCCGGGGTTCTGCTACTTAGAATAAGCTTATATGTCAATATTTTACACCATTATTTTATTGATCGTCTCCAATGTCTTCATGACATTTGCCTGGTATGGACACCTAAAATTCAACTCAATGTCCTGGTTTCATTCCCTGCCGCTGATTGGTGTGATTCTCATAAGTTGGGCAATCGCGTTTTTTGAATACTGCTTTCAGGTTCCGGCAAACAGGATAGGTTACATAGGGAACGGAGGTCCTATGACGCTTATCCAACTAAAAGTTATTCAGGAAGTTGTTTCACTTTCTGTTTTTACACTGTTTACGTTGCTGGTCTTTAGAACAGAACAATTTAAATGGAACCACATACTTGCCTTCATTTTTCTTATTATGGCTGTATACCTGGTTTTTAAAAAATAGCCCGGTAAGATCACATTGCGACATTTTGCAACGCAAGCCGGACTGTGCACGAATCATGAGCAAAAAAAGAGGCTGAGCTATGTTTGGCTCAGCCTCTTCCGTGGAAATATTTTTGTTATGTAAGCGTTTCGTAATAAATAATCAAGCAGTTATTTTACAAAATGTTACGGATTGGATCGTGGTTCTTTTGAATAGGTCATAATTACAGCCAAAAGTACAATAGATCACTCAAAAACAAAACCGCGAAAATGGGCGGGACACTAAAATAACGAGTTTGGCAGGTGCATCGTAGGGATTGACAGGAGCCGTGGCGGAGTTTGGCAGGTGCATCGGGAACTGGATGCCTCTTTACTGTTCTTTTGTAGAAAGGTCGTCAAAGCTGACATCGGTAAACTCTCCCGGTCTTGCTTCTACAACAGGTATACGGTCCTTTATGTATTTTACAACTTCTCCCAGCCCTTCTGCAAATTTCTCAAAATCTTCTTTGTATAGAAATATCTTATGTTTCTCGTAAGAAAACCGTCCGTCTCTGTCTACGCGACGCTTGCTTTCAGTGATAGTCAGGTAATAATCGTTACCTTTAGTTGCTTTAACATCAAAAAAATACGTTCTTTTTCCGGCACGTACCGGTTTGGAAAAAACATCTTCTCCACTGTGTTCCTGCCTGGTGGAACGATCGTAATCTTCAAAGTACATAAGAGTGATTTATTTATTATAAGCGCAAATATAAAATTTATTTGCTTTAAAACTGTATATTTGCAGAGTTTCTTTAAGATTTATGATCTATGCTTAGTCGGCGTTTTATTCGCATTAAGGTCTTTAAGCTTTTGTTCAGTTGTGTTCATTCTCAGTCTTTGGAAATTGCTTCCGCTGAAAAAGAACTTCTCAGGAGCTTTGAGAAAACCAGGCAATTATACTTCCTGTTATTATCTCTTCCCGGGGCATTGAGCCGATATGCCCAGGAACGCATAGACATTGGGCTGCAGAAATATCAGCCCTCCGATGAAGAGCTTAATCCCAACATGCGTTTTGTGAATAACCAAGCCATTGAAATATTAGGCCGGGACAAAGAATTGGCTACGCAGCAGGAACATGGGCTAAACTGGACTATGCAAAGGGCATTTATTAAAAAGCTTTACGAGGAAATTCGTGAAGAGCCCTATTTCATTGAATATATGAATGCTCCCGAGAGTCCTGATTTCAAAAAAGATGTTAATCTCCTGAAAGATATCTTCAGCTCCGAACTTGAAGATAATCAGGATCTGTATAATATACTGGAAGATCAGAATCTATATTGGGCAGATGATATCGCTTATGTGTGCAATATCATACTTGCCCAATTATCATTAATCAAACCATCTGCAGATCATATCAGGCATCCGGATTTGTTTAAGAAAGAAGACGACCGTGAATTTGCCCTCCAGCTTTTTATGCAGGCACTTACGCATTACAATGAATATGCCTCGTATGTAGAACGCTTTGCAGACAACTGGGACCTGGAGCGGATTGCGGCTACAGATACCGCCATTATTGTTATGGGAGTAGCAGAAGCCGTAAAGTTCCCGGGTATTCCGGTAAAAGTTACGCTCAACGAGATGGTGGAGATATCAAAATATTATAGTACGGGTAATTCCAAGATGTTTGTCAACGGAGTGCTCGATAAGATTATCAAATACCTGATGGAAACCGGCGAGGTCGTTAAAAAGGGAAGAGGGCTCGTGGACAATAAACCGGTATCTCAGGATGATTAAAATTATGAATTAACAACAATAAATGATATAGATAATGAACACTTTTTTAGTTATTTTACAGGCACAGGAACAGGCAGCCGGTGCAGCAAAGGGAGGAAACTGGTCATTCATAATAATGATGGTGGCCGTTTTTGTTGTGATGTATTTTCTTATGATCCGTCCACAGAAGAAACGTCAGAAAGAATTACAGGCATACAGGAATAATCTTCAGAAAGGAGATAAAGTTGTTACCGCCGGCGGAATTTACGGAACTATCGTTGAAGTGAAAGAGGCCTATGTGCTTCTGGAGGTAGATACGAATGTGAAGATCAGAGTAGACAAGACTTCCCTGGTGAAGGATACCTCAGATCTGCAGCAGAAATAGAAGCTCTGTCAGCAGAAAAACGCTGTCAGCGAAAATTTTAGAGCTGTCTGCAGGCAGGACAGATGTGTTATTATTCGGACAGACTAATCATTCTGAATTATGAAGCGGTCGCGATTGGTTCTCCTGCTGTGTATTTTCACGGCATTTGTTCTTTGGCTGCTGTACACTTTATCGAATGAGTACAGTTCCTATTTCCGTTTTCCCCTGGAAGTGGAAACGAACCTGGAGGGAAGAACCAATTTGTCTATGGCCGAAAACACGCTTTTTCTAAAGGGGAAAGCCAGAGGGTTTTACATTATTCGCTCTTCTTTGAGAAAAAGGCCGGCTCCAGTCCGGCTTTTTGTGGACCAGTCGCTTATGAGAGAATACCCCGGAGTGGAAGATGAGTTTTATGTGCTTTCTGACGACGTACATAACCTGGTTAACGAAGCCCTTGGAGCCGATCTTCTGCTGGAGAATATCTTCAGCGATACCATCAGACTGAATTATACCAGGGTCCTGTTTAAGAAGGTTCCGGTTGTATTTATTTCGGATATATCGTACAGGCCTCAATACATGTCTTTCAACCCTCCGCGCATTATACCCGACAGCGTGCTTGTATATGCATCGGCATCTCTTCTCCCGCTTATAGATCATGTGAAGACCAGAAAGATCAACTTAATGGAATTGGATCAAACCGTAGACGGTCTGGCCCGCCTGGAGGTTCCGCAGGGAACCCGTTTGTCCCATAAGGAAATTTCGTATGAGCTCACGGTGGAAAGATACGTGGAACTCATGTTTCAGGTTCACGTGGAAACAAGGAACGTACCTTTCAGGAAGGAATTGCTGCTGCTGCCCGATGTGGTGACGCTGCAGTTTCGCTGTCCTTTCCAGAGTGCCTCGTCAATCAACGAGGAAAGTTTCAGCCTGATAGTAGATTACAATCGTTTTATGGAAAGCGGGAGCGGCAAGACTATTCCACAGACGGAAGCTTCTCCTTCCGTAATAAGCCATCTGACGGTTACCCCCGAATTTATTGACGGGATTATTCAAAATAAATAGGGAGGCCCGTATATGGTATCATTAGGCATTACCGGTGGGATTGGAAGCGGCAAAAGTTACGTTACCAGGATATTCGCAGCGCTGGGTGTGCCTTGCTACGATTCCGATATGGAAACAAAAAAGTTGTACGAAGACAATGAGACCCTAAAATACTCCCTTATTGAGCTCCTTGGTGAGGCGGTGTACAGCAACGGAAAGCTGAACACAGCTTACATGGCTTCTCTCATCTTTAATGACAGAAGCCTGCTTTCCAGAGTTAATGCACTGGTGCATCCGGTCGTGATTATTCACTTTATGCATTGGGCAGTCAGACAGCATGCACCTTACGTGATCTTTGAAAGTGCCATATTACTGGAACTGAAACCGCCCGTGCATATGACCAGGGTTCTCACCGTATCGGCAGACAAAGAACTCAGGCTCGAAAGGGTATGCCGGAGGCAAAACATTTCGCGGGACGAGGTGTTGGCCAGAATGAATAAGCAGTGGAGCGACCAGGAACGGGAAAGCCGAGCCGATTTTGTGATCTCCTCCAACGAAAAAGAAGCCTTGTTGCCAAAAGTGCTGGCCATTCATAACCGCATGCTGGAGATAAGCTATGAATTAAATTGTTAATATCTTTGTAAAAATTGAACAACACGATAAATAATATGAAAACAGATTTGACAAAAATTTTGTCCGTGGGTGGATACTCCGGACTTTTTCTCTACCTTGCCCAGAGCAGAGGTGGTGTTGTAGTGGAATCTTTGACCGACAAGAAAAGAACGTGGTTTGGACCGAGTGCCAAAATGACCTCGTTGTCCGATATATCTATTTTTTCACAGGCTTCCGACGAACTGCGTCTTCAGGAAGTATTTGAAAAAATGAAGGAATATGCCAAAGAGCATCCGGTTCCCGATGCCAAAACAGCAAGTTCTTCAGAATTTCAGAGTTTTTTTGAGCAGGTGGTGCCCGAATACGACAGGGAACGTTTTTATGCCTCTCACATGAAGAAAGTCGTTGACTGGTTCAATATTCTTTATGCGGCCAATGCCCTCGACTTTGTCAGCCCGGAAGAAGAACAAAAAGACAGCGAAGAAGTTAAGGAAGCTACCCATCAGGTGAAAGAACCGTCCCATACGGCTAAACCGGCAAAATCAGCCGATGCCAAGCATGTAAAGGCAAAACCGGCTAAAGTGGCCAAGCCTGCCGGATCCAAGGCACAAAAAACCGGGACCACAAAGACAACTCCCAAGTAATCATGCCGGGTAAAGTATCTGTCCTGACATTGGGTTGCTCCAAAAACAGGGTGGACAGCGAACACCTGATGCGCCAGTTGCTCTCTGGCGGCTGGCAGGTAATCCCCGATGCCCCGGAAGAGGAATACCCGCTGGATGTATTGGTTATCAATACATGCGGTTTTATTCATGACGCCAAAATGGAGTCAATTGAGTGCATCCTCGAGGCACTCGAAGCCAAAAAGAAACAACAGATTGGAAAGGTGTTCGTCATGGGATGCCTTTCGGGCCGTTATCCTTCGGAACTCGGCATTGAAATGCCCCAGGTGGATGCTTTTTTTGGAGTCAACGATATTCCGGGGGTGGCCCAGGCCATGGGAGTTCGTTTTGATCCCCGTCTTCAGACGAAACGCCTTTTGTCTACCCCCGGCCATTATGCCTACCTAAAACTGAGCGAGGGATGCGACAGAGGCTGTGCCTATTGCGCCATTCCACTTATCCGTGGCCGTCATGTGTCCCGCCCGGCAGACCAATTGATTGCCGAGGCCCGTAACCTGGCCGGGGAAGGTGTCAGAGAGCTTATACTGGTGGCACAGGATACCAGTTACTACGGCCTGGACCTGACCCAAAAAAGAGAACTTGCCCCGCTAATGGAATCGTTGTGCCGCATAGACGGCATTGAGTGGATCCGTTTGCTTTATACATACCCGCAGGGGTTCCCCATAGATGTGCTCTCCCTTATGGCACAGGAACCCAAGATCTGTCAGTACGTAGATATCCCGCTGCAACATGTTTCCGACAAAGTGCTTTCTGCTATGCGCCGTAATACTACCGGGGCTCAGACGCGGGAACTTATTGAAAAATTCCGTATACAGGTTCCCGGCATCTGCCTGCGTACCACCTTTATGGTAGGACATCCGGGAGAAGACAGTGCAGCATTCAACGAATTGCTCGATTTTGTGGCGGAAGCCCGCTTTGAGCGTTTGGGTGCTTTTATATATTCCCAGGAAGAAGGCACTTACGGGGCCATGAACCTGGAAGACCGCATTACGGAAAAAGTAAAGGCGTCCCGCTACAAACGCCTGATGGAACTGCAACAGGATATATCCTACAGATACAATCTTTCGCGCATTGGGAAAACATACAGAATATTGGTAGACAGTGTACTTTCCGGCGACGAAGAGGTTCGCGGAACAGTAGCCCTGGGACGCACCATGTATGAAGCTCCCGAGGTAGACGGTCAGGTTATTATTGAAAATTCAGTAAATTTGCAGGAAGGCGTATTCGCCCAGGCCGAGATTGTGAGAGCGAACGAATACGATCTGTATGCAAAAATAAAGTGATTAACATGAATTTACTTAAAGACAAAACTGCACTTATTACGGGCGCTGCCCGTGGAATTGGTAAAGCCGTAGCGGTGTCTATGGCTAAACAAGGCGCCAACATAGCCTTTACAGACCTTAACATAGACGAGAAAGCCATGGAGACCGTGGCGTTGCTGGAATCGTACGGTGTCAAAGTCAAAGCTTACGCATCCAATGCGGCTTCTTTTGAAGAAACACACCGTGTTGTTACAGAGGTGGTCAAGGAATTCGGGGCTATTGATATTTTGGTAAATAATGCCGGTATCACCAAAGATAACCTCATGCTCAGGATGACTGAAGCTCAATGGGACATGGTCATTAACGTGAACCTGAAATCGGCCTTCAACTTCATTCACGCCGTTTCGCCCGTTATGATGAAACAGAGAAGCGGAAGCATCATTAATATGAGTTCTGTGGTTGGTTTATCGGGCAATGCAGGCCAGACAAACTACTCGGCTTCCAAGGCCGGTATGGTGGCACTGACCAAATCTATTGCCAAGGAATTAGGCCCCAGGGGAATTCGTGCCAATGCCGTTGCCCCCGGATTTATTGTCAGCGATATGACCGACCAGCTTTCTGAAGAAGTCCGTAAAGCCTGGCTCGAAACCATCCCCCTGCGCCGCGGCGGAACACCGGAAGACGTCGGGAATGTATGTGTGTTTCTGGCTTCCGAAATGTCCTCCTACGTCAGCGGGCAGGTTATTCCCGTCTGCGGGGGAATGCATACCTGAAATAACTTTTAAACAGGATATTATGAGAACGCTTCGCTTTTCGATCTTTATGGCCGGGGTGCTGCTTACTACAGCATGCGGCCCGGTAATCAACATTTTGGAAGTAGATGTTAAACTGCCAGCCAAAGCACCACTCGAGATCATTGGAAAGCAGATGGCGGTCTTTATTCCGGAATATGATTCAATATTGGTGACCGATTCTACGCTTACACGTATGTTTGCCGAGTCGTTTGCCGAACAATTGGCTGCAGTGGCCGGGCAACCCAAAGGCTCGGTTCCTCTTTTCAGCCATAAGCCCGATTCACTGAACCCCGGTTTTGCGCAACTTCCCGCCTATGCCCAACAGCTGGCTATTGAAACAGAATCCGACCTTCTCTTCATGGTAGACAGTGTTTCCATCGGAAAATTCGATGCGTTGGACGTTGCCGGTTCTGCAGAGGGTTACAAAAGGCAGATGCTGTATGTCCCTTTCAGGGGAAAGGTTCGTGTCTATGATGCATCTAAGATTGAGTATACCCGGAATTTCCCCGTATGCGACACAGTAGCCTGGGAGCTTTGGGTATCCAAATCGCGTGAAACACTGGCTATTCCCACTTCTGCTTTCGAAGACCTGAAAAACGCTTCGGTATATATTGGTAAAGGACTGGCCGAGGCCTTTTCGGACCAATGGGAAACCCAGGACCGGGTGATTTTCACTTATGAACATCCTAAGTGGAGACAAGCCCTCGAATATGCCGATGTTTTTGAATGGGAAAAAGCCCGCGATATCTGGATGGAACTGCTGAATTCCCAGGATCCGAGAAGTATTTCATGCGCTGCTTTTAATCTGGCCGTTTCGTGCGAGATGACGGGAAATATAGACCTGGCTGTGAAGTGGCTCGATTATGCATCCAAAGCATACCCCATGTCTGAGATAACCTATTATAAAAACCTCCTGGAAGAACGCTCTACAGAGAAAAAACGATTCCAGACTCCCATCTACCAATAATGGCATTAAAAGAAAAGATTCCTCCCCGCATCCATAAAACCGTAGTTAGCTTCAACGACCGTGAAATGGCTGTAATTGATTATTTTTGTGAGAAATACAAAATAAAGGTCCGTTCCAGGATGTACCGCGAAGCCATAATCGGCACCATCCTCAAAAAAATAGAAGAAGATCATCCCCGCTTATTTTAATACAAGACGCAGGTGCAAAAAAATACATTAACAGGATTGGTCAATCCGGATTACACGCAATTGATGGAGAAACGGATCCGAAAAATCCTGATGATTTGCAGCAGTTACGATGCCTATATTCTGGAAGAAGACGGGCAGATAGATATTCAGATCTATAAAGAATACAACGAGCTTAACATAAGCAATCCGCCTTCTTTCTCGTGGGTTACCACCACCAAAGAGGCCCTTGCCATGCTCGGGAAGGAAAACGATTATGACCTGATCATCTGCATGTTCAATGTGGGCGATATTGATGTGTTTACCTTTGCCCGGGATTTGCGCGCCAGCGGCTCGGTAACCCCCGTTGTATTGCTAACCAATTATTCCAGGGAACTGAAAAACCGTATTGAACACGAAGACTGTTCGGCTATTGATTACATTTTCAGCTGGCACGGCAATGCAGACCTGATCCTGGCCATTGTCAAGCTCATTGAAGACAAAATGAATGCAGAAACCGACATCATCAGATCCGGCGTTCAGTGCATTCTTTTGGTGGAAGACTCCATACGGTATTATTCAACCTATCTCCCGGCCATTTACAAACTGGTACTCAAGCAGAGCGCCGAGTTTCTGAAAGAGACGCTCAACGAGCAACAACAGAAGATGCGCAAACGGGCCCGTCCAAAAATCTTCTTAGCCACCAATTATGAAGATGCCGTTGCCATTTACAACCAGTACAAAGACAGACTGTTGGGAGTTATTTCCGATGTGGGTTTTGTTTTGCATAAAAACGATCCGTCCGATACCGAAAAGCTCGATGCCGGCATTGACTTGTGCCGGATGATCCGGGATGACGACCCGCAGATGCCTATCCTGTTACAGTCCTCACAGCAGAGTATGAAAACCGTGGCGGACGAGTTGGGTGTGGGTTTTATTCTAAAGGATTCCAAGGCTTTACTTATTGAATTGAGCGAATACATTGGTGAAGAATTTGCTTTTGGCGATTTCGTAGTCAGAAGCCGTGAAAGCGGAGAAGTTATAGCCCGGGCCAAAAACCTGCGTGAATTGCAGTTACTTATTAACGAAATTCCGGCCAGCGAATTGTTGTATCACACATCCCGTAACCGATTATCCAAATGGCTTTATTCCAGGGGGTTGTTCACTCTTGCCAAACCCATCCGGGATGCACGCAGCAACGATTTTGAGCACGTGGCGCAACTAAGAGAATATATAATTGGCCTTATTAAAGAATTCCGCATACTTAACGGACAGGGCGTTATAGCCAAGTTCGACCCTGAAACTTACAACCGTTACATACGTTTTGCCCGAATAGGCGAGGGGTCCCTCGGCGGCAAAGCCCGCGGTCTGGCTTTTGTGAACCGTATTCTGCAACAGTATAATCCGGCAGCCGATTTTCCGGGGGTGCGCATTACCATTCCTCAGACTGTAGTTATTGCTGCGGATTATTTCGATGCATTTATGGTGGATAACGGTCTCAAGTATGTGGTTAACACAGAAGGCATCACCGACGAAGAAATTCTTTCCGAATTCGTAAGCTCCCGTCTGCCTCTGGAAGTGGAACAACAGCTCCTTGTATTCCTGGAAAAAGTACATACACCTCTGGCCGTACGTTCCAGTTCTAAGTTGGAAGATTCTATTTTCCAGCCTTTTGCCGGGATCTATTCCACATATATGATCCCGCTTACAGAGAATAAAGACCAAATGATGAGGATGCTGAGCAAAGCCATAAAAAGCGTATATGCTTCCGTTTTCTTTGCCGCCAGCCGAAATTACATACAGACAACCGCCAACCTGCTGAGCGAAGAAAAAATGGCCATAGTCATCCAAAGCCTTTGCGGATCTGAGGATAACGGCTTCTTCTTTCCCACGTTCTCGGGGTCTGCCCGCTCGGTCAATTACTATCCCATAGGACATGAGAAACCGGGGGATGGCATTGTGGAGCTTGCATATGGCCTGGGCAAACTGGTGGTGGAAGGAGGCCGGACGCTTCGGTTCTCGCCCAGATACCCGAAGAACGTTCTACAAACCTCGTCACTCCAGTCTGCGCTGAGTGAAACCCAGAATATAATGTATGCCCTTAATCTGAGGCCCGAGAAATTCAAGACCTCCATCGATGACGGCATAAATATAGAAAAACTGAGCATAAGCGATGCTTCGTCGTTCCGGAACATTCAGTATGTGGCCTCTACGTGGGATATGCAGAACGAGCGGCTTACACCCGGAGCGCACGGCAAGGGGAGCAAAGTGATCACGTTTGCCCACATTCTGGAATACGATACCATGCCGCTGGCTGCCATACTTACCCGTTTGCTGGAGATATGCTGGCAGGAAATGCAGTGTCATGTAGAAATAGAATTTGCTGTGAACATGGATGTGCCTCACGGCCAGGATATTATTTTTAACCTGCTGCAGGTGCGTCCCATTACCGATTACGGTGAAAATACCGGGTTCGATTGGGAGACGGTCAAACCGGATTCCCCCGGTACCGTCATATATGCCCGGAAAGCACTGGGGCCCGGAGTAATTTCCGGGGTGAGCAATATTATTTATGTCCGCTCGCAAACCTTTGACAGTCAATATACCCGAAAAATTGCCGCCGAACTGGAAACCCTCAATGCCATGATGAAGACACAAAAGAGAACCTACGTACTGGTAGGGCCCGGACGGTGGGGATCGTCAGATCCGTGGCTGGGTATTCCCATCAACTGGAATCATATTTCCGAGGCGAGACTCATTGTGGAGTGCGGACTTAAACATTTCCAGGTTGACCCCAGCCAGGGAACCCATTTTTTCCATAATCTGACTTCGCTGGGAATTGGCTACCTGACCGTATACCCGTTCCGCGAAGACGGTATTTTCAACGAAACGCTTCTTGAATCGCTGCCCGGGTGGTACGAAGGCAATTTCGTAAGGGCCGTTTCTTTTCCACAAGAACTCGTCATTTGTGCCGATGGAAAAATTGGCAAAGGGGTCGTTATGACTTTGTAAGGCGAGAAAAAAAACGGAGGGCCTGTAAGCCGGGTTCTGTGAAACTCCCATCATTTATCTGAGCAGCCTACCCCTCGGCATAGAGCGGGCAGCCCTAAAATTGCCGATATACTTGGCCTTGCAGGGGACCGGTGCCTACGCAAACGGTCGTCGCCGGCCGCTGCGGCGGGCTCTTACCCCGCCTTTTCACCCTTGCCCCGTGTCCGAAGACTCCGGGGCGGTTCTTTTCTGTTAAGCGATCCCTGACTTTACAACCAGCTGTGCTTTCCACAGGGTCCTGCCCTTTCCTGCCCGGACTTTCCTCCCTTTTCTTAATGAAAAGAGCGATGGGACAGCCCTCCGTGGGCGCAAAGTTAAAAAAAGTCTGTACATTTGCTTTTTATTTTATCGTTCAATATGGCTACTAAATATGTTTTCGTCACCGGTGGGGTGGCCTCTTCGCTTGGGAAAGGCACAATCGCTGCTTCTCTTGCCAAATTGCTACAAGCCAGAGGCTTGCGCGTTACTATACAAAAATTTGATCCTTATATTAACGTAGATCCCGGAACATTGAATCCCTATGAACACGGAGAATGTTATGTAACTGAAGACGGAGCCGAAACAGACCTTGATCTGGGACATTACGAACGTTTTCTGGGCGTCTATACCACCAGGGCCAGCAACGTGACCACAGGCAAAATTTACCAGACTGTTATTGATAAGGAACGCGAAGGCGCCTACCTGGGAAAGACGGTTCAGGTCATTCCCCATATTACGGACGAAATTAAACGCAGAATGCTTTTGCTGGGGAAAACAGGTAAATACGATATTGTAATTACAGAGATCGGGGGTACTGTGGGTGATATTGAATCACTGCCCTTTATAGAAGCCGTACGACAGCTTCAGTGGGAGCTTCCCGACGAAGACTGCGCTGTCATACACCTTACCCTGGTACCTTACCTGGCCGCTGCTAAAGAACTAAAAACCAAACCCTCGCAGCACTCCGTAAGACAGCTGCAACAGGAGGGAGTGAATCCGGACATTATTGTATGCCGTTGCGAACGGCCGCTTCCGTTGCCGCTGCGTAGAAAAGTGGCTCTCTTTTGCAACGTGCGTCCCAACGCGGTTATAGAATCTATGGACCAGCGCAGCATTTACGAAGTGCCGCTGAATCTCAGGCGCCAGAACCTGGACGGAATCCTGCTCGGCTTTCTAAATATAAAAAACGATAATGAACCCAATCTCGATGCCTGGAAACAGTTCGTAGACAGGGTTTACCATCCCCGGTTCAAAATTGACATTGCTCTTGTGGGAAAATACGTGGAGTTGCAGGATGCGTACAAATCCATTCTGGAATCGTTTATTCACGCCGGGGCGGCCAATGAAGTAAAAGTTAAGGTACACCCTATTCAGAGCGAGTCCATCACCGAAGAAAATGTATCGGAGAAACTCTCCGGCATGCAGGGTGTTCTTGTGGCGCCCGGTTTTGGATCGCGCGGCACCGAGGGAAAAATTGCTTCGTGCCGGTATGCCCGTGAGAATAATATCCCATTCCTGGGGATCTGCCTGGGCATGCAAATGGCCGTCATAGAATTTGCCCGTAACGTAATTGGCATGAAAGATGCAACCAGCGCCGAGATAAACACCCAATCCGATACCCCGGTTATTGACCTGATGGAAGATCAGAAACGTCTTACCATAAAGGGAGGGACCATGCGCCTGGGTGCTTACAGATGTCAGCTTGAAAAAGGGTCGTTGGCTTACAGAATATACGGTAAACAACAACAGATTGCCGAACGTCACAGGCACCGCTATGAATTTAACGATACGTACCGCGGGGTATTTGAAAATGCAGGCATGAAAGTCAGCGGAACCAATCCCGAAACGGGACTTGTAGAGATCATGGAAATTCCTTCGCATCCGTTCTATATTGGAGTTCAGTTCCATCCCGAGCTCAAGAGCACGCCCGAGAACCCCAGTCCGCTTTTCCGTGATTTTGTTGCCGCGGCATTACAGCACTCTCAAGAAGGCAAATGATGAAAAACCCACTGAATATGCGAATAATCACCGCAACGGTTATATTGCTCGCCTGTCTTTCGGCAGACACGCCTGCCGTGGCGGTAACCCGGAAATATTCGTATAAAGTGGCTGAGGTATTGCCTCATAACATAACATCCTATACTCAGGGCTTTTTCTATCATAACGGATATTTTTACGAAAGCACCGGTCAATACGGCCGTTCACTTCTGGCCAAGGCAGATCCGGCCACGGGCCGCATTATTAAATCCCATGCGCTGGACAAGCGTTATTTTGGGGAGGGAGCCTGCCTGCTGAACGGTTGTATTTATCAGCTTACCTGGGAAGAAAACACTTGCTTCATCTACGATTCCAAAACATTCCAGATCATGGGAACGCGCAGCTACCGCCGCGAAGGGTGGGGTCTTACCACCAACGGCAGCGAACTGATTATGAGCGACGGTTCCGCTACGCTATATTTTATGGACCCGAACACACTCACGGACATACGTTCCGTTACCGTACGTATGGAAGGCAAAGAAGTGAATTACCTGAACGAACTTGAATATATAGAAGGAGAAATATGGGCCAATATTTACACATCTGATCTGATAGTGCGTATTGACCCGGCAAACGGAAATGTAACGGGAGTTATTAATCTTAAAGGAATTTTACCCAATTCTCTACGTATACCCTCTACCGATGTGCTCAACGGGATTGCATATGATCCCCTCACAAAACGTATCTGGGTTACCGGAAAGTATTGGCCAAAAATATATAGAATTGAAATAAAGAACTGATTTTAGGGGTGCTTCTGCATAAGTGGCTGAGATTATACCCTTAGAACCTGATCCGGATAATACCGGCGGAGGAAAAATTATGAAAAAGTTATTAT
>DHQY01000006.1:75755-96449 GCA_002408205.1 Bacteroidales bacterium UBA5326
CCTGATCCGGATAATACCGGCGGAGGAAAAATTATGAAAAAGTTATTATTGGCGGGCTTGCTGCTGGCCCCTTGTTTTCTTGCAGCACAACAAGTTACTACATTAGATTCCATTGTTATCTATGCCACACAGACGGCAAAAGATTCACCTGTGGCGCACAGCAAAATTGACCGGCAGGTGCTGGATCGTGTCGCGCCCATGCAAAATCTGCCCTTTGCCCTGACTCTTACCCCCGGAGTGGTGGCGGTAGGGGAAAACGGGACAGGCAGTGGTTACGCTTACCTGCGTATTCGAGGCTCCGAGGGTTCGCGCATACAGGTTAATCTAAACGGGATCACCCTGAACGATGCCGAATCGCAGGAAGTATTCTGGGTGAACATGCCTTCTGTGGGCGATTTCCTGCAGAGTGTACAGGTACAACGCGGTATTGGCACCTCGGTTAACGGGCCCGGTGCATTCGGCGCCACTGTGAACATGCAAGCCCTTCACAATAATCCCGGTCCATACGGCACCGCTGACCTCAGTTACGGCTCCTTTAATTCCCGGAACATTTCGGCCGGCGCCGGCACGGGCCTCGGTACAGACGCCTCGTTTCTGCCCCGTGGCCTCGGCTTTGATATACGTTATGCCCACGGACGTACCGACGGGTATATCCACAACGGGAAGGGAAACCTGCATTCTCTTTTCAGCCGGCTTTCCTTTATAAGGCCAGACTATTCATTTAAACTCTATTATATTTACGGCGAGCAACATACGGGTATCACCTGGGAAGGCATATCCCGGGAGGATCTGGAAAGGGATCGCCGGTACAACCCGGCCGGGGAATACACAGACGACCAGGGAAATATCCGGTATTACTCCAACGAGACCGATAACTATACCCAGCACCATGTGCAGTTGAACTATGCTCACAAGTTCGGTTCTGCATTCTCGTGGAGCCATACCCTTCATTTTACCAAAGGCGACGGGTATTACGAGAATTACAAGGAAAAAGGAGACAACGACTACATTGTGCGCCGTTCCATGGACAATGCCTATTTTGTCTGGAGCGGTGTGGGGCACTTTATGCCCGGAGCCGGTCGCGGTCATACGCCTTTCACTGCCGATCTGGGACTTAACTGGGCCGGCTATTTTGGAAATCACTTTGGGCTCAGAACCAATCCCGTGAACGATCCCGATTTTGCCGCAGCCACTGAATATTACCGGAATACAGGCAATAAGTACGACATGAGTACTTACCTGAAACTGAATTACAGACTGGGATTGGGACACAATACAGACAACGCGCTCCGGTTTTTTGCGGATCTGCAATATCGGAGAGTGAATGTGATCATGGAAGGCCCCGACAACGACGGTGCACTGCTCAATTATACTAAGCTGTGGAACTTTTTTAACCCCAAAGGTGGCGTTACGTTCATTTTCAACAAAGATCACCAGGTCTATGCTTCGGTGTCGGCCGGACACCGGGAACCTTCTCGAAGCGATATCAAAGAGTCCATAAAAGCGGGTCGGGCCGATTTATTGAAGCCCGAGCAAATGACCGATTACGAGACGGGGTACCGGTTTTCAGCACGTACCTTCAGTCTGGGAGTGAACCTCTATGCCATGGAATATAAAAACCAGCTGGTGCCTACCGGCAAAAAAAGCGATACCGGTTACGAGATCAAGGAGAACGTACCGGTTTCTTACCGCAGGGGCATTGAGATCGAGGTGGGATGGCAGCCGGCTCAATGGCTTCAGGTGGAAGGGAACCTGTGCCTGAGTACCAACAAAATAAAAGACGTGACTATTTACCTGGATACGTACGATCATCCGGATAATTGGAATCCCGTAGAAGAACAGATGTCTGAATATTACGAACTTACCGATATTGTTTATTCACCTTCCTACACGGCGGCAGCACGGGTGGCTGTGAGACCTTTTGCCCGCAGGGCCGGGTTCCCCGGCGGACTGGAACTGGCTCTTACGGGACGTTTTGTGGACAGACAATATTACGACAATACCTCGAATCCTGACCGGTCTCTGCCGGCTTACCAGGTCTTGGGATTTAATGCGTCACAAACATTTCCGACCCGCCGCTGCGGTATATTCCGTCTGGATCTGTTTGCAGACAACCTGCTTAACCGGAAATACTGTGCCAGTGCCTGGGCTTACCGGGCCGCTTTCAGGGATACCGGTACCGTGGAATTGAGCGAAGGTTTTTATCCTCAGGCCGGTATAAATTTTATGATCAAACTTTCCTGGAGATGGGGGAACTGATTCTTGAAGTGTTCGGAGCGGTCGCAGGACTGGTGTATGTCTACCTCGAGATCAGACATCGCCGCAGCATGTGGCTGGTGGGACTTATCATGGCCGTCTGCTATATGGTCGTATTTGGAACGGAACGTTTGTATGCTTCGTCCGTTCTGTATTTATATTATTTTATTATAAGCATTTACGGCTGGTTCCGTTGGCGTGCCGCCGGAGAATCGCAGGGTCCGGAAGTACGTCATATCTCCGGGAAGGAACTGTGGCTTTCGGCGGGCCTGCTGCTTGTGATCTTTGCGATCCTCTGGCAGATAATGGCCCGTTTTACTGATAACCCTCATTCTTTATGCGATGCTGCCGTTACTACGCTCAACATAGTGGCCACCTGGCTGCTTACACGGAGCATTATTGAACAATGGTTTCTGCTTATGGCAGCCAATGTCCTGGCCGTGGGTTTGTACCTGTCCACGGGACTCTATCCTACAGCTTTCCTGTTTGTTGTGTATTTCATTGCTTCAGTGACAGGTTATGTCAGATGGAGACGAAATATTTCGTACATTTGTTAAAATGTACTCATATGAAAAATATTCTTATAACCAATGTCCTTTTCAATAAACAGAGAAAGGACATACTGATTGAGGGAAACCTTATTTCAAAGGTGGAACCGGCGGGTACCATTCCTGCCGAAGGATATGACAAAGTCATTGACGGGTCGTCCAAAGCGATTATCCCCGGGTTCGTGAATTCACATGCGCATTCGGCCATGACGCTATTCAGGGGAGTGGGAGAGGATGTGCCGCTGGACCAGTGGCTCAAAGAACGTATCTGGCCCTATGAGGCTAAACTCGACGAAGAAATGGTCTACTGGGGTGCCAAACTGGCTTGTATTGAGATGATAAAGACCGGAACAACTACCTTTAACGATATGTACTGGCATATAAAAGGTACGCTCCGCGCCGCCGAAGAAATGGGCATGCGTTCGGTACAGTCTTATTGTTGGATGGACAGTATGGACGAAAGCCTTTTTGAAGAGAATAAAGCCCGTTTACAGAAAGCCCATAGAATGAGCCTGGACTGGAGCCCGCTTACCACTTTTGCCATCAGCCCGCACGCCATCTACACAGTCACCGGTAAAGCTTTCAGATACATTAACAGTTATGCCAGGGACAATGACCTTATTGTGCATACCCACCTGGCCGAGACACGTTCGGAAATGGATCAGTCTGAAAGGGATTACGGAATGAGCCCCACCGAATACCTGAACAAACTCGGTCTTCTGGGTCCGAATCTTGTTGCGGCGCATTCGCTCTGGCTAAGCAGCGATGATATTGCCCTGTTGGGAGCTAACGGAGTGAATACCGTCCACAACCCCAATTCCAACCTCAAGCTGGCCTCGGGTTACAAATTCAAATACAATGAACTGCGCGATGCCGGGGCGAACATTTGCCTGGGCACAGACGGTTGTGCCTCGTCAAACAACCTGGACATGATAGACAGCATGAAGACGGCTGCCTTGCTACAGAAAGTGTGGCGCAACGATCCGGGTGCCATTCCCCTGAAAGAACTCATGGACGTTGCTTCGTATAACGGGGCCCGCGCGCTGAGAATCAACGCCGGCCGGATAGAACCCGGTTACCTAGCCGATGTGGCGCTTATAGATATGAACCGCCCCTCTTTTGTCCCCGGACATTATTTCCTGGCCAACCTGGTCTACGCCGCCAATGGCGAATGCATAGACACGGTTATATGTAACGGAAAAATACTAATGGAAAATAAATACATTCCTGGAGAAGATCTCATCTACAAAAAAGTGCAGGAGGTTGCAGACCAGGTGGTTGATTATAAGAAAAAGAAAAAAGCATGAATAAATCGAATATGAAGAAGTACCTGGAATCTGCGGATTATATACGTGAACGCATTAGCATAAGCCCCAAAGTGGGCATCATTCTGGGAAGCGGCCTTGGCAAGCTGGCCAATTCCATTACAGACAAGGAGGTCATTCCCTATGCACAAATCCCGAATTTTTTGCTGTCCACCGCCCCGGGACATCAGGGAAACCTTATTGCAGGACGTCTGGGCGGCAAAGAAGTTATTTGCATGCAGGGACGGTTTCATTATTACGAAGGCTATGGCATGGAACAGGTTACATTTCCCATCCGTGTATTCAAATTACTGGGCGTAGAAGTGTTATTTGTATCGAATGCGGCCGGCGGCATCAATCCCAAATTGAAAGTAGGGGACCTGATGATCATAAAGGACCATATTAACCTATTGCCCAATCCGCTTATTGGACCCAACCACGAAGAATTCGGGACCCGTTTTCCCGACATGACAAGGGTGTACGATAAGGAACTCATTAAGATTTGCGAAGATATGGCCGAGATCCGCGGCATAACTGTCCGTCACGGGGTTTACGTGGGCAGTACGGGACCCACCTTTGAGACACCTGCCGAATACAAATTCTTTAAAACTATAGGTGCAGATGCTACGGGCATGTCTACCGTTCCCGAGGTCATTGTGGCCCGTCATTGCGGTTTGCGTGTCTTTGGTATGTCGGTCATTACCAATGAGGCACATGATTTTGCAGAAGATTTTGTGAACGACGGAGCCGATGTCATTGTCAAAGCCGATGCAGCAGCAGAAAAAATGTCCACGTTATTTGTCGATATCATTGCAAATATGTAGAAAAAATATCTACATTTGTGAGTTTATTTTTGTAACTAGGAGTAGTAGAGATGCCAAGTAAGAGAGAAATTAAGTTCTGTCTCGTTTATAGAGACATGTGGCAATCGTCGGGCAAGTATGTTCCGATGGTTCATCAATTAAAACAGATTGCTCCCCTGATTATAGATATGGGTTGCTTTGACCGGGTTGAAACGAACGGCGGTGCTTTTGAACAAGTGAACCTGCTGTTTGGTGAAAATCCGAACGTTGCCGTTCGCGAATGGACTAAACCTTTGCGTGCGGCCGGTATACAGACAATGATGCTTGAACGCGGATTGAACGGTATACGTATGTATCCCGTTCCCGCAGACGTTCGCCGTCTTATGTTCAAGGTAAAAAAAGCCCAGGGTACAGATATTGCCCGTTCATTCTGCGGACTGAACGATACACGTAACCTGGAATTATCCGTAAAATATGCCAAAGAAGCCGGAATGATTTCCCAGGCGGCTTTGAGTATCACTTATTCTCCCGTTCATACGGTAGATTACTATTTAAGAATTGTGGATGATCTGGTCGCTTTCGGAGCCGATGAAATAGCCCTTAAAGATATGGCAGGAGTAGGACGTCCTACCATGTTGGGAAAACTGGTGCACGGGATCAAGGCTAAATATCCGCATATAAAAGTACAGTATCACGGTCATACCGGTCCCGGATTTTCTGTTGCTTCTATGTTGGAAGTGGCCAAAGCCGGAGTGGATATCGTGGACGTAGCAATGGAACCTCTCAGCTGGGGCATGGTGCATCCCGATGTTATTACCATTCAGGAAATGTACCGCGAAGCCGGCTTTGAGGTTAAAAATATTAATATGAAGGCCTATATGGAAGCACGTTCCATGACACAGTCCTTCATTGACGATTACCTTGGTTATTTCATTGATAAAGGAAACAAGGTAATGACTTCATTATTGGTTGGTTGTGGTCTTCCCGGAGGAATGATGGGATCGATGATGGCCGACCTGAAAGGTTTCCATAACGCAATCAACATGTCACTCCGTAATCAGGGAAAGAAAGAACTGACTCTGGACGGACTGGTTACCATGTTGTTCCAGGAAGTGGAATACGTATGGCCCAAACTGGGATACCCCCCGCTGGTTACCCCGTTCAGCCAGTACGTAAAAAATATTGCGTTAATGAATCTTATGCACCTGTTAAAAGGTGAGGAACGTTGGAAAACGATTGACAAAAATGCCTGGGATATGATCCTTGGCAGTACAGGTAAACTCCCCGGCCCTCTGGCTCCTGAAATCATTGCTTTGGCAAAGGAACAAGGGAAGGAATTCTTTACGGGCAATCCTCAGGATGAATATCCCAATGCTTTGGATGAATACCGTAAGGAAATGAAAGAAAATAATTGGGATTTCGGACAAGACGACGAAGAATTGTTCGAACTGGCCATGCACGACCGTCAGTACCGCGACTACAAGAGCGGTGTTGCCAAGGAACGTTTCCAGAAAGAACTGGAAGATGCCCGTGAAAAAGCCAATGCTCCTATAGTGACCGTACGTCCCGTGGTAGAAATGCCCAGGATGGACGTCAACAAAGTAATAGAGCAGTATCCGAATGCTCAGCCTGTTCAGGCTACCGCAAAAGGACAGGTTATCTGGGAATATGCCGTTGCCGGCGATTCCAAGGAACCTCCCGTTGGTACAAAAGTTAAGGATGGTGAGAATGTTTGCTTTATCCAGACCTATTACGGAATGGAACCCGTGAACGCGCTTGCATCCGGTAAACTGGTGGTAGTGGCCGCCAAACAGGGAAGCCTTGTTGAGAAGAATGAAATTATCGGATTTATTGCCTGATTTGAAGATTTTTTTCCACAACTTTTTAAAACCTATTAAACAATGAAAAAATTATTCCTCACGGTGATGTGTATGAGCTTCATGTTGCTCTGCGCATCTTGCAACAGTTGCAAGAACCAAGATGCTGTAAAAGAAGGTGAAACCGAGTGCTGCCAAGACAGCACCGAATGCTGCAAAGACAGTACAGAATGCTGTAAACAGGATAGTACTGTTTGCGACAGTACCGCTGTTCAGCAAGAAGTAGCACCTGCAGAAAAAGTGGCAGAATAAATGCTGCCATAGCATGGGTCCCGCCAGTCTTTGAAAAAAGATACTGACGGGATTTTTTATTTATCTTTGACCGGATGAAAAAAACATTTAAGCTGGCACTTCCCTGGCAAATATTGATTGGTATCTGTCTGGGAATTTTGTTAGGGATCTTTGGACACGAATATGTTAAGTATACAAAATGGTTGGGCGATCTTTTTCTAAGAGGCCTACAAATGATTGTCATTCCATTGGTATTCAGCGCACTGGTCATGGGCGTTTCGAGCATTGGCAAATCGGCCGACCTGGGACGCATTGCAGGTAAAATATTTGCCTACTACGTGGCTACCACGTTAATTGCCTGTGTATTGGGACTCCTTCTTGTTAACTTGTTTCAGCCCGGTCACGGAGTAGATCTGAGATTGCAGGATACCGTCACAGGTCTCGATCCCTCAAAGGTCTCTTTTATAGATCAGATAGTAGCCATTGTTCCCGACAATATCGTAAAGGCCATGGCTACGGGCAATATGCTGCCCGTGATTTTCTTTGCCATCCTTTTCGGGTTTTTCATAAATGTTTCTTCCGATAAAACGCGTGTACTCCTTACAGACGTTTTTAACGGTTTATACGAAGTGATGATAAAGATCACTTTTCTTGTTATACGGTTTGCCCCTGTTGGCTTGTTTGGCGTGGTGTCCGGAATGGTTGGCGCCCAGGCGGGCGACCCCAAAGCACTGGGTACCATGTTCGGCAGCCTGGGAATATATGCCGCTATTATTGCCGGAGGTTGCGTCATTCAGGGTCTGGGAATTCTACCGGCCATCTTTGTGGCTTTTACCCGTAAGAATCCCTTTAAACTGATGAAGCAACTGGGGACGGGTCTGATGACCACTTTCTGTACGGCTTCCTCCGCTGCCTCGCTGCCTATTAATCTGCAGGATATACAGGAAAAAACAGGCGTGTCCAGGAAAATTGCCGGTTTCTGCCTGCCGTTGGGAAATACGGTAAACATGAACGGCACGGCGCTTTTTGAATGTGTAACCGCTTTATTCATTGCCCAGGCTTACGGTGTTGACCTTACGCTGGGGCAGCAAATAGTAGTGATCCTTACGAGCCTGCTGGCCGCTGTGGGTTCTGCGGGTATTCCTTTAGCCGGCCTGGTCATGCTGGCCGTTGTTCTAAATGCAGTGGGATTGCCATTGGAAGGCATTGGGCTTGTACTGGTTGTACAGCAGCCTTTAGATATGATCCGGAGCGCAGTCAATGTCTGGGGAGACCTCACAGGTGCCGTTATAGTTGCTAAAAGCGAAGGTGAAACACTGAACTTATAGGACATGGATTGTCAGTTTATTTGCCCCTCGTGCGGGGCCCGATATGCTGCCGATATTCCAGTATGGCGTTGTGAGTGCGGTAGTTATCTCGATCTTGAATACATGCCTGTGCTCGACAGAGCGCGTCTGAACGACCAAAAAACACTCTGGCGCTACGCCCAGGTTCTTCCCCTGGAAAATACCCGTGAGGTTGTATCCTATGGCGAGGGATACACCCCCCTGCTTCCTATGGAATACTGCGGGGTCCGCTTTCTCGGTAAAATGGATTTTCTTATGCCTTCGGGATCTTTCAAAGACCGCGGGGCAACCCTTATGATAAGCAAATGCAGGGAGTTGGGTCTCAAAGAGATCGTAGAGGATTCGTCGGGTAATTCCGCTTGTGCGGTTGCGGCTTATTGTGCCCGTGCGGGCATCAGGGCCAATATCTATATGCCCGCCGGCAATTCCGCCGGAAAAACCGTGCAGGTTAAAGCTTACGGGGCCACATTGCATCTGATTGAAGGGAACCGTATAGATTGTGCCAATGCGGCTATTGAAGGAGCTACCCGAAGTTATTACGCCGCCCATGCCTGGAATCCTTATTTCCTTCATGGAACTAAAACGGTGATATACGAGATTGCCGAGCAGCTCGGCTGGGAAGTGCCCGATTATTTTTTTATGCCCGTTGGCAGCGGATCGCAGATCCTGGGTGTTTTTCTTGGACTTACGGAAATGAAAAGAGCCGGCATTATTGACCGGATGCCCAGATTAATGGCGGTTCAGAGCAATAAATGCGCTCCGTTGAAAGATTATGCGGAAGGTCGCGAAACGCCGGTATCGGCACATAATCCTTCCATTGCGGAAGGCATTGCCATACACCGTCCGGTAAGACTTAAACAAATAGTGCATGCTGTCCGGGAGACCGGAGGCGATTTTGTAACGGTAGACGATGCACAGATACTCAATGCCATGAAAGAGGCGGCCCTGCAGGGTGTGTTTATTGAGCCCACATCTGCTGCAGCCGTTGCCTCGCTCGAACAATATAACGGAATCATTAATAAAAACGAAAAAGTTGTCGTATCTTTAACCGGCAACGGATTGAAAGCATGGAATCACTTTCATTTATACAATGGGCACTTGAGCACCTGAATTACTGGACTGTTGCGCTCCTGATGACCATAGAGAGCTCATTCATTCCTTTTCCATCGGAAATTGTAATCCCCCCGGCGGCCTATCTGGCCGCGGCAGGGGACCTGAACGTATTTTTGGTAGTTCTTTCCGCTACCGCGGGAGCCATCTGCGGGGCCCTGATTAACTACGGTCTGGCCATATGGATTGGCCGTGCGCTGGTGTATAAATTCGTGAATTCAAGGTTAGGGCATGCGTTACTGCTCAGTGAAGAAAAAATAGTGAGGGCCGAGGGATATTTTGTAAAATACGGGGCCCTGTCCACTTTAATAGGCCGGCTGGTACCCGCCGTGCGTCAGCTCATCTCCATCCCCGCCGGTCTGGCCAGGATGCCTCTGGGTTCTTTTGTACTCTTTACAGCCATTGGAGCAACAGCCTGGAACTCAATCCTTGCGGCGTTGGGATATTACCTTCACAGCGTGGTGGATAAAGATCACCTCATGGAACAGGTATCTTTGTATACCACTCAGATTTCATGGATCTGCATTGCTATAGGAGTGCTTGCACTGCTGTACATTATATATAAAATGATATGGAAATAATAATTATTCTGCTGCTTATACTTCTCAACGGCCTTCTGTCCATGACTGAGATGGCCTTTGTATCTTCCCGTAAGTATAAAAACGAAGCGGATGACCGTTTTCTTTCCACTATCCAGATAGGCATAACGCTCATATCCATACTTACCGGTCTTTTTTCGGGTAATGCCCTGTCGGAAGATTTAGCGCTTGTGCTGGCCAAATGGAAGCCGCTGGCTCCTTATTCGGGCGGAATGGCCACTGTGCTAATTGTGGCGGTGGTTACTTATCTTACCTTAGTGCTGGGAGAATTGGTCCCCAAAAGGCTGGGGATGGTTATGCCGGACAAAGTGGCCAGGGCCATGTCCGGCTTTATGCGTTTTCTGAGAACCATTACGTACCCCATTGTGTGGTTGCTTTCTAAAAGCACTACGGGGGTAATGCACATCCTGGGGCTGGGAAATCTGGCCGAGGCAAAAGTCACCGAAGAAGAGATCAAGGCACTCATTGAGGAAGGCCGCGAAGACGGCGAGATCAAGGAGGTTGAACAGGAAATGGTAGAACGCGTATTCAACCTGGGTGACCGGACCGTAGACTCGGTAATGACCCACCGTAGCGAGCTGATATGGATAGACATTAACGATCCTATGGAAGCGATCATTGTTACCATACAGGAAAACCTCCACGGCGTTTATCCCGTGGCCGACGCACAATTGGACCAGCTGCTTGGTGTAGTATCCATGAAAGACCTTTTTGGTAAAATAGATAAACCCGGTTTTGACCTGCGTTCGGTTATACAAAAACCGCTTTTCCTGCCCGAAAATCTGAGCGTCTATTCGGCTGTGGAACAGATCCGCCGTACTTACAGCAAATATGCACTCGTAACCGATGAGTTCGGAAGCATAGAAGGAATGGTTACACACTCAGATATTATGGAAGCCCTAATTGGAGAACTTCCGGAAAATCTGGAAGACCACGATATTATTCCGCGTGAGGACGGTTCGTTCCTTATTGACGGACAGTGTGACTTTTATGATTTTCTGCAATATTTTGATATGGAGGAACTGGCCGCGGTATACGACTACAATACCCTGAGCGGCCTTATCCTGGACGAGTTGGAACACGTGCCCGTTACCGGGGAAAAGCTTGAATGGCAGGGATTTTCCATGGAAATTGTTGACATGGACATGGCCAGAATAGACAAAGTCCTTGTCTATCAGGTTAAAAATGTTTCCCAAAATTAATATAAAACCCGTATTTTGAGCCCGGGTGCAGGCCGTATTCAAGCATAACATCTATCGGTCCCAGCGGACTGTCAAATGAATAGCCCAGCGCGCCCCCCAGCTTATTCATGCCTTTGTTCCAGTCAATGAGTTCCAGAACCGTATGGCTTATTCTGGCAACGTTGGCTACAGCCCATATGTAGTGGTATTTGCCCAGTCTGTACCGGGCCGTGAATGCAGTGGAAAGGTATTTATTGTCTACTACTTCAGTAGGCTTAGACCCGTAGAACGGCATCTGAAAATCCATATAGTGTGATGTTATATTCCCGCCCGCATAATTCTGATAAACAAAAGCAAATTCATCTCCAAAAATAAATCGTCCGTAAAAGGCCGGTACTAAAGTAAGCCGTTCAGTTGCCGGTATGGCTGTCGATACGGTGGTTGTGTAAGAAGAAAATGGTTTTCCGCCTTTATAATGTGAAAAATCGTCCGTGAACAGCGCGAACTCCGCATGAAACTGGGTCCCGCTGTGCGGATAATACGCGTTGTCGTAACTGTCATAATTCACTCCGGAACGGAAGCTTATAATATTTTCCGACATCTTTTTGCGTGTAACTCTTTCTGTAGCCATTATATACCTTTGTGAGAAGAAATAGTCGAGACGGGCACCCAGATAAAAATTAAAATTCCTGTAATAAAAGTTGGCTATGTCAAGATTTACTGTGTTCAGGTGAAAGCGAATATTTCTCATGGTAGTATCGGCTCCGGTATACATATTCATGTTCCCAAAACGGTAGCGGTACGAAAGCCCAAAGCGTCCCAGCCATGCATCCTGATAGAACACTCCCACGTTCACATACGGATTGGTGGAAAGCCTTCCGGTAACCTCCAGCATGCCGCCCCGGAGGTTTCCGGGGGCCAGAACGCCGTTCAGGTAGCCCGATGCTATGTCCCTGGTATCGAAACGCACACCCAGGCTTATGGCGCTGAGTACCCGTTCGCTGCAGGTAAACATGATGTCGTTCCATCCCTTGTACTCAGACAGAGAATAGGATACGGATGCAAAACTTCCAGTACCTTTCAGACGTTCCAATGCCGCCTGGATCTCCTTAACGCCCACAACAGTGTATTCCTTAAAACGGAGCATCCGGCGCAGGTTCTTTTCATTGAGCGAAGTAAGCCCCTGGAAATAGATTTCTCCAATCTTTATACTGTCCGGTATGGGCATATTGGTTCCCGGTTTTCTGTTGGGAGGCAGCTTACACTCCTGTTCAGAGGAAATACCAATCCTTTCCTTGAAGGCCATTATGGCATCCCAGTTCTCCCGTGCAATCCGTTCTCCCCGGACAAGCAGAGAATCGACGGCTGTGTTTGTGAAACTAGCTGTATTATAAGGACTTGTGTCCGGATGTATATACAGGTCGGTCATTTCTTTATTTCGCATACGAGTCTCTTTACCAAAACTCTCCATCAGGTGGTTGACAATATAGGGAAGACTGTTGCGGTCTGCTTCTTTTAGTTCTTCCTGCAGCACTTTATTCTCTTTATCGGTCAGCAGACTCAGATCAACGCCAATGACCAGGTCTGCTCCCATGCTCTTAACTACATCTACGGGAAAATTGTTGATAACCCCGCCATCCACAAGAATTCTGCCTTCTCTTTCAACCGTGGTAAACGCGCCCGGAATGGACATACTGGCACGGATAGCCTGCGGGAGGCTACCTTCGCGCATAACCACCTCGGTACCCGAAAGCAGATCATATGCCACGCAGGCAAAAGGAATGGGAAGGCTGTCGAAGGTTTTCATTGTGTGATACCCAATGGTGAACTCGGTGAGCATGTCCATGACCGCACTGCCCGAAAGAATTCCCGTTGAGATATAAAACCGGTCCTTATCGAACGGGACCGTTATGAGCGTTCTGTCAGATACCTCTTTTTCTGTGAAAAATTTATTATCGCGGGAAATTTTATTTCCCAGCAGGGCGAGCCAGTCCTGTGAACGCATGAGACTATCCATGGCTTTTGGGCTGAAACCCAGGGAATAAAGGCCACCCACTATGGCTCCCATACTGGTCCCGGCAATGTAATCAATAGGAATACCCGCCTCTTCAAGCACTTTTATAACGCCAATATGAGCCACGCCCTTGGCTCCCCCTCCGCTCAGAACAAGTCCCACCGTTTTTCTCCGGGGAGTGATCCCGTTTGACTTGTCGTTCAGAGATATTGGCCCGGCCAAACTATGCAGGCAGGTCAGGAGGAGTACTCCTAAAACAATCATTTTTCTCATTTTGGGGTATTTTTTACAAAAATATTACATTTTAGAAATATTGTTAAATTTGTCGGCATATTATGATGTATAAAATTGGTGACGGGATTATTTCACCTCTGGGGTCAACCACTCTGGAGAATTACGATGCCGTCAGATCCGGAGCTACGGGTCTAAAATCTTTTCCGGCCGGGTTCAGGGGAGTACCGTTCCCTTATGTGGCCTCGCTTATTAACCCGCGTTTGCTGGAAGAATATGCTGCTCCTTATTGCGGAGCCCGTACCCATAACATTTCCCGGTATCGTCAGGCCGTTTCGGCCGTATTGGAATCGGCCGTAACAAACTCTTTGTCTGAATACCATAAGACGCGCCTTTTTAGCAGTAAAAAGGTCGCTTTTATATTTTGTACCACCAAAGGGAATGTAGATTCTTACGACAACCTTACGTCAGATTTCAGCGACACCCGGTTATATCCCTGGCATCTGGCTCAAAAGATGATGGATGAGCTTATGCTACAGGGGAAACCCATTGTACTCACCAATTCTTTCGTTGGAGGCGTTCAGGCCCAATTGCTGGCAGATCGGGTGCTCAATGCATCGGATTTGTACGATTACGCAGTGGTTATTGCAGCGGAGTTATGCAGTTTTTTTACTATTTCCGGACTAAATGCAGAAGGCTTTCTTTCCGATAATAATGTCAGACCTTACGATGCGGCCCGCGACAGGGGAAACGTGGGAGAATTGGCTGCCTGTATGATATTTGCCGGCGAAAAAACTTATAAACAGGATAAAAAAGAAGTCAGTTTTCCAACGAATATTGCTTACAGGGCAGGCAGTATGACTTGTGACGCATACGATTACCTTATCCCTTCTCCCACCGGTGAAGGGTTACAGCGTGCCATAAAGAAAGCCATGAAGAGTGTATCGGTCACGGATCTTGCCTTTATTAACGCACAGGGAACGCCTGTGCCGGGATTCGATAACATGGATTCCGTTGCCATTCAGCAATCGGGACTTTCCAGAGTGCCGGTTAATTGTTTTGAAGCGAATTTTGGTCATTGCTTTAACGCTTCGGGACTGGCAGATACCATTTTATCGTGCAGAGCGCTGGAATTTGGAGAAGTCCTTCCGACGCTTGGATTTTCGAAGCCCGGCTTTACCGGTAAAATGAAGATGGCCACTGTCCTCGGCACATCCAAAAAGAACAGTTTTCTTAAGATCGCGACAGGAGTTGGCGGCTTGAACGGAGCCGTTGTATATTCCAGAACAAAGAACTAGACTATGAGAGTTATCTCTTTTTGTAAAATATCAGGTCATTCCATTGTTTTAGACGGAGAACGGCAGCCAGACCTGGAAGGTCATCTTCAGGGGCAAATGCTGAGCGAGAAATTTGACAATCTTTTTAAGGTTATGCACGGCGATTATCCCCGGTTTTACCGTTTGGACGATTACAGTAAGCTGGGAATTATTGCTGCCGAACTTATTTTGAGAAAAGCCGGACTCGATACGGTGACCCCAAAGCCAGATATGGGAATAATTCTGCATACCAGATCCGGTACGTTGTATGCAGACAGTATGTATGCCCAGACCATTCAGGATATCCTCGATTTTAATCCGGATCCGGAGCTTTTTGCCCGAATTCATTCCAACGCTGTTTGTTCGGATATTGCTCTTCGGAACAATATTACCGGCGAATCGGCTGTCTTTCTTTCGGACGGATTCAATTACGAAATGTTTTACCGTATGGGAGCCGACGTATTTGCCACCGATCCCGATGTAAAACAATTGCTTATGGGATATCTTGAATGTTACGGCAGCTATGCCTCGGCCTTTTTCTGTCTTGTTGAAAAGGCTATGGACGACCGGCCCGAGGATTATGAACTCAGGCAGGAACGATTCTTTATAGAACTGCTTAGAATTTATTAGAGAAGCACCTTGGATATAATTTCTGACAATATAATTGACGGACTGCGTCCGTATTCCGACAATGAAATACCTGCGGCCATGGAACGCCTGGCCTCGCATGAATATTTTGTTTACGCCGCGCAATTCATTTTCCCCAACATGACGCTTTCCCAGGCCCGCGAGAAAATCCTTCAGGTCAGAACTGTAAGGGACTTCCAGATGGAATGGATGTACTATTTCAACCGCCGCGTCATTGAAGCTACAATGGAAAAATTTTCATTCCGGTTTGACTCGCCTCTTACGTCCGGTAAAGGGTATCTTTTTATTTCCAACCACAGGGATATTGTGCTTGATTCCTCGCTGCTTCAGATGGTGCTGGCAGACAACGGCTACGATACCAGCTATATCACCTATGGCGATAATCTTATCATTAATCGTCTGGCAGAAGATATTGCACGGTCCAACAAAATGTTCAAGGTGGTGCGTCAGGGCAACAAACGCGATCTGTTCAACCATTCAGTGATCCTGAGCCGTTTTATGCGTGAAAAAATTCAGGAAAACCAGTCGTGCTGGATTGCCCAGCGCAGCGGACGGACAAAAAACGGAAACGATTCCACCAGCCATGCCCTGGTAAAAATGTTCTCCATGAGCGGCCCGCAGGACGACCTGATTGCTAATTATGAAGCGCTGCACATTGTGCCGGTAAGTGTTTCTTACGAGTATGAACCGTGCGATTACCTGAAAACAGGCGAGATTACAGCCCGGATGGAAACGGAAGAATACGAGAAACGCCAAGGCGAAGACCTGAACAGCATTCTTACGGGCATTACGCAATGGAAGGGTAACGTGCATATTCATTTTGGAACCCCGCTTACCCGGGAAGACCTGCAACCGTATGCCGCTCTGGATAAAAACGCTTTCTGTTCGCAGGTGTGCGGTCTTATTGACCGTCAGATTGTTGCGAACTACAAATTGTATCCTTCCAATTACGTGGCGTTCGACCTGCAGGAAGGCACCCCGCGTTTCAAAGATTTTTATACTCTGCAACAAAAAGAGGCTTTCCTTGCACGCATGGAGAAATTAAAAGTCTCCGTTCCGGGTGACAAAGCTTCCGGGGTCTATCTGGGTATCTATGCGAATCCGGTAAAAGCCGCCATGGAGTTGAGCGCTGTCGGGCGCTGAATGCCTTCCGGGCGTTGAATGCTTGCCTGAGCGCCGAACGTCGCTTTGGCGGGTCTGCTTCCTGCCCGTTTTATGGAAGTTTTATTCCTGCAATATCTGCCGGAATCCCTATCCGGTAACCCACCGATTTATAATAGATATTCCCAAAACTGTCCGCGACGATTACGGCGGGCAGCTTCTGCTTCAGATTTTTGGTTTCGAACGCTTGCTCCAGACCTCCGGTCAGTTGTCCCAAACCGTCGTACCCGTAATGAATAGCCTGTGATAACGGGTAATCCTGCCTGAAAAAGAATTCCATATCGGGGCGGGACGGGAAAACGAATAAAACGGGAATATTCAACTGAGTCCGGCTGAACTCACGGATAAAATGCTGGGAAGGCTCTTTGGCGGGATCAAGTAATGCCAGAACAAAGAAATTCCTGCCCACCGTCTCCAACACGGAACAAGGAGTCCCGGCAGTTTGAGTGCCGGCGGGCACATAGCGCCATGCTACATCCATTTTTGCCAGGGCAACCAATTCGTTTTCAGACGGGGCAAAATCCAGCTCAACGGTGAGCGGGTTGTCAGCTTCCAGTACAAACGAACGGATACGTGCCAGTACCGTTCCGTCTGCCAGGCGAACGCCCGAGACAATCCGGTACAAGCCGCATTCCAGGTGCAGGGGAGTGTTCAGCACACGGGTATCCCGGGCTCCGCCCGATTCCGGCGCAAATCCCAGTGTCTTATATCCGGCCGGTGTCGATGCCGTTTCAGGTGACCAACGCTGAATGGTAAACTGCGTATCGTAAGCGGGCAGTTTTCCGTTCTCGTCCGGGGCATAAGCGACCGTCAGAAATGAAGATCCGGAGTGCCCTGCGTCTCCGGAGTGCCCGGTGGGTATGCCCGGGCCGCTGCCGGATACCTGTTCGTTCAAGGCGCTGCCGGGCCGTCCGTCTTCCGTAGTGATCCCGGTCCAGCTCTCCTGCAACCACATCTGGTATCGGCCGCTGACCGGATCTTTTCTGGCCGGAATACCCGCTGTTCTGCAAAGCGCCACCGCCAAAATTCCCCACGACCCGGGATCGGTTGTCCCGTACCGGGCACTGGCGGCAGGTGAAATGGGAAAGTTCCTCGGGTTATGGATTGTATCAATTTTAATTTTTTCTAACACCTTTCGGATGGCTTTCAGCGTGGAGGTTCCGGCATCGGGCGTTTCCATTCCTTCGGCGGTCAAAAGCTCCCACAATGCCTCCCTGTAGGGGAGCGGCGGTTCGTTGTCTACGCGCGGATTGAGGATATATTCTTCATACAGCGGATGTTCAGTGATTGCGGGTCCAAGCCTGATGACGCCGTTAAGCCAGTCGCACAACGTATTGTAGGATACTTCCTGAAGATCCTTTATCCGCATATTTTCCAGCAGTTTAACGGCTAAAGGCAGATATTCCGGCGAGGTGGTTTCTAGAAATTTTTCCACCGTGAGCCCGTTGTTCAGTGTTTTTGAAAGAATGTCGGTATTATACTTTTCACGGGCCGAGGCAGAGCGGGCAGGGTTCGAAAACGGGAATAAAGAAATTCGCATGGAGCGCAGCGAATCGTCAATGGCACAGCGGAGCCGGTGCATCTGCTCCACAAATGGGTCAAGCGGCTCTTCGCCGGCGGTCTGGGGCGGAGGCGTCAGACGAAAATCCTGCACGCCGACCGGCTGGTCTGATGGAAGGCCTGTGGGTGTGCCAATTGCCATGCAGGGAGAAAGGCCCGTCAGCGACAGGATCAGCGTGTCGGCTTCCCCCACATGAAAAGTACCCGCCGCATACAAATAGCCGGGGTTGGCTGACGCTGCACAGGCCGGTTGTCCGGTGGTTTTTCCGTTGTCTGTTGCCATTGTGTCGTTGCCGGTTGTCGTTGCACAGTTGCCAGTAGCTGTTGCGTCGCTGCCGGATATCGTTGTTTCTCTGCCGTTTGCCGTTGTGCCGGCGCCGACGGGCATATAGGCTTCAATAAACAAAGTGCCAAGTCCCGTAGTAAGCCGGGCCAGCCCTTTCCGGTCCGTTATCTGCCGGGCCAGAGGGTAAAACTCGGCATAATTGTACAAACCAAAAGAAACGCGGGCTCCTTTTACCGGTTTGCCTGAACCGTCAATAACTTTCACAATGGCTTCTTTTACAGGCGCATATTGTGCAGTGGTGCTAACCTCGGTATAACAGACATCCTGCGAAACAACTTCATTTCGAATGCCGGTTGCAATTGCAGTTGCTATTGCAGTTGCTGTTGCTGTTGCCGTCCCGGGCACATTGCCGGTTCCTCTGCCTGTTTTTGGGTGTCCATACACCCAGGTATTCACCATCATGGCTCGGGAAGCTGCACCGGTGAACCATCCACGGTTAAGTTCCGGCTCGGGTTCACAGGCCCCCATGTAATACCACCGGCCGTCTACCCAAACCTCCACCCAGGCGTGATTGTCGTCTGTGTGCGCCCATCGGGGAACATATACCTGGCGGGCCGGAATGCCTATGCTTCGGAGCGCTGCCACTGCTACTACCGATTCCTCGCCACACCGGCCATAGCCCCGGGCCACCACCTGCACAGGCGGAGAGGTCCTTCCGTCGGTGGGTTGGTAAACCACCTTCTCGCGGCACCAGTGGTTTACCTCAAGGACTGCATCGTACATACTCAAATCTTTTACCCGCGGATACAACTCCCTGTAGAACACGTCGCGGGCGTTGTCGAGGTATTCGTTGTTCACACGCGGAGGCAGCACATAATGCCGGAACAGATCGTTCGGAATCTGCTTGCCCCAGGGCATCTCCTTTGTGCGGAACGCCTGGCGGACCGCACCGATAAAATATTCATTGGTGTGCTCGGCCCGATCGTTCAGCGGCATATACTTATACAGAAACTTAAGCGCCTTGCGCTCCTGCCGGGTGAGCGGTTCGTTCAGAAGGTTTTGCTCCAGATGAGGGGCGCGGCTGTTTTCGCTTGTCCTGCGGCAGCCTGCAGGCATGAGCAGTGTCGCAAACAGAAAACAAGTCGCAAACAACAGGCGAGATGCAGATAAAAAGCGGTGCGGGTGACCAAAGATATATTTCATATACGTATAGGTATGCTTCATTTTAAATGGGATGTTGCCTTAAGAGATGGGATGTTATCTTAAGCGTCGAGACCAGGGCCATCACTTCCCTGATTATTTCCTCATTGGAGTGGGGAAAGGTTCGCAGAACGGGTTGCGGGGGCAGATTCCGGCGGACTGCGAGTGGCAGCGAAAACAAGTGGCCCGGGTCTTTCGAATCAGGTGCTTGTGTGGCAGACAAATGGACGGTTCTTACACCAGTTTCTTCAATAATGCGTAGGACATTCCGCGGATTCACCCCGCTGCCCGCCATGATGTCAATGCGCCCGGCCGCCTGCTTCACCAATTGGGCAATAAGCGGCATCCCTTCTTCTGCCTTCTGTTCCAGGCCCGAGGTGAGCAATGTCTGAAACCCGAGGCCGATAATCACTTCGAGCGCCTGATGAGGGTTCCGGCACACATCAAATGCCCGGTGGAACACCAGGTGCAGAGAGGGAGGCCGGGGCTGCTGCGTCCGGCCTGTTGCTTGCAGCATCTGTTTAAGCGCCTTGGTATCGGGATCCCCCCCGGGTGTCAATGCCCCAATCACCACACCGTCTGCACCTATTTCCCGGCACCTTTTTATGTCTTCGCATATACGGTCAACCTCGGCTTTCGAATAGCAAAAATTGCCGGGTCTGGGACGGATCAACACATGCATTCGTATGGTTTTGGAGGTCCGGATCATGCGAAGGGCAGATTCAATATTTTGGTATTCCGGAGTGAGCCCGCCAACCTCCAGATCTTTGCAAAATTCTATTCTGTGAGCCCCCGCCTTGATAGCTGCTGCAACACTTTCCAAAGACGAGGCACATATTTCGACCAAAACCATTGTCAACGTTTTTGCCCGAACCCGGGCGTTTTCTTTACTGCTAAGTTAGAAAAAAAGCGACTTTTTTTGCAGTTTTAATTTTTATGGCTACTTTTGCAGCCCCTTGGTTCGTTAGCTCAGTTGGTAGAGCACAACACTTTTAATGTTGGGGTCCTGGGTTCGAGCCCCAG
>DHQY01000006.1:96519-104348 GCA_002408205.1 Bacteroidales bacterium UBA5326
TAGCTCAGTTGGTAGAGCACAACACTTTTAATGTTGGGGTCCTGGGTTCGAGCCCCAGACGGATCACGGTAAAGCCGGCTTTATGTCGGCTTTTCTTTTGTGGGGGGGGGGCTAGACGCGGTCTGGAGAAATGTATATATATTTGACATCAGATCTTTTAGAACAGATCTTTTGGAATGACCTATGAGAAAGAGATTTATAAAATTTCGTGAGAAGATTTTGCGTTTTCTTAAGTACGATTTTGAGACTATTCTGACTTTTGGAATCAAATTGGATCAGCCTTACATCAGATTGAGTGTGGGTTATTTATCGTATATAATTTTTGGGGCGCTTCTGCTCACGATCCCGTTTATGCGTAGAGAACCTGTGGGCTTTTTGGATAACCTGTTTACGGCAGCATCGGCGGTTTCTACTACCGGACTTTCAACGGTGGATATGGCCAAGAACTATAATTTAGCCGGTCAGATTATAGTTCTATTTCTTATTCAGTTAGGCGGATTAGGCTATATGACAGTCAGTTCATTTGTTATGCTTAAGCTGACCAAGCATTTTACGATGATAAAAAAGCGTGTGCTTCAGGCAGAGTTTTCGGTGCCGGGAGGTCTTGATATAAGTAATCTGGTACCTAACATTCTGGGATTTACTATTATTTTCGAGACGGTAGGAGCAATGCTTTTATATGTCTTTTTTAGGGCGAGCGGGGCGGACAGCCCCTTCTGGAGTGCCATCTTCCATAGCGTCTCGGCTTTCTGTACAGCCGGATTCAGTATTTATTCAGATAATCTGGTTCAATTTGATACTAACATAGGAGTCAATCTGGTTATAATGATTCTCTGTTATGCCGGCGCCATGGGATATATTGTAATGTATGATCTTTGGAAACGAATAAGAATAAGGACTCACAAGATTAGTTTTACAACAAAAGTGATCTTATTAGTGACACTTATACTGACTGTATTCGGCACAACTGAAATGTTTCTGTTCGAGCCTGGCCTCAGGCATTTTTCTTGCTTCCATCGGTTTTTGGTCTCGATATTCCAAACGATGTCCGCCCTTACAACGGTTGGCTATAATACGGTGAACGTCGGAGATTTCCTGCCTATTTCTTTGATGACCGTAACGCTTATCATGTACTTTGGAGCATCGCCATCGGGTACCGGCGGGGGCCTGAAATCTACAACAATATCTGCCGTTTTTGCCTACGTAAAAAGCAAGCTGAGCCAACAGCGTGACACGTATCTGTTTAAACACAGGATTCCTACCTATAGAGTGGATAATGCTCTGACCACAATAATTCTGTATTCGTTTGTTCTGCTGGTTGGCTCTTACCTTTTGGCCGCAATCGAGAGTGATACCAGTTATATAAAACTGATCTTCGAGGCAGGATCTGCGCTTGGTACAGTGGGCCTTTCCACCGGAATCACAGCGGAACTGTCTGCCTGGAGCAAGATCATATTGATTGTCCTTATGTATATAGGCCGAGTTGGTGTCCTGACAATCGGATATGCTATGCTCGTGAGAATGAGAGCGCGTACAAAATTTCTTGGAGAGGTCGAGACAGATTTGGCAATTTAGAGCGCTGCTTTAGGGTGTTAGGGTGCGGCTTTTGCGCATTGCAGCGGTTCCCAGAAGGAGCTTGGTGCGCAGGGTGAATGCAAGTGAAATTGCATATAACTGTTGATCAGCTCGTTGAATGCCTCGGCAAAAAGGCGTTGCGCACCATGCGCACCATAAGGAGCTTGGACGGCGGGTTTGCGCACCAAGAGGAGCTTGGAAGGCGGTTGGGTGGTGGAATTGGAAAATTTTGTATTTTTATAGCACAAAAGAAGGGACGGTTATGAAGCGAAAGATATGGCATATAAGTGTGCAGGGGAACGGTAGGCAGAGTATGTTTCTGACAAATGGCGATATTTTACACGCCATAAATCTTCTGGGAGTTTTTAGTGCATATTATGATGTGGATGTTTTAGCATATGCTTTTATGTCCAATCATTTTCATTTGATTATTCAGTGTGAAGATCCTCAGTATTTTATGAAGGCTTTTAGACTGAGCTATACAAAATATCATAACTCTGTTCATAATGTTACCGGTTCTGTGGGCAGTCGCAGTTTTAGGGTAGGTTTGTTGAATACTCGGGAAAAGCTTATCGAAAAGTTGATTTATGTCATTAGAAATTCTGTACGTCACAAACTACAGTCGCATCCGTATGTAGATCCTTATAATTCTGTAAAATACTATTTTGCTGAAGATCAGTGCGTAAAATGGCAAGATTATAAGCCGGCAGGTCAAAACTCCAGGTTGATACATTCTCACAAAATGATTCCACAGCATTTTTTGATTAATAAAAACGGACATATTTTACCGCGTAGTTTTTTGAATTTCAGAAAAGTAGAGGCATGTTTTCAATCCTATGCCCAGTTTATGAGATTGATAAGTAATCCGACTGAAAAAGAATTGGCAGAAGAAGACGCCAGACAGCATGAGGGCAAAAGAAACTATGTAAGAAATACCTGTGTGACAATTACCGATCTTCAACTTAGCGAAAAGATAATCAATGATATAAAACCAAGAAGTATTGCTTCTTTGTCTGATTCTGAAGTTGTTGCTATGGCAAGATATTGCAAAAACAAATATCCTGTTTCCTTGCGCCAGTTAAGTCGGATTTTTGCGGTGCCCGAGTCAACGCTCCGACTCCGGATGCGAAAACGGTAGGCAGGCAAAGGCCAGGTCCGATGCGGAGCCCGAAGCGGCTAGACAGTTCCCAGAAGGAGCTTGGTGCGCAGGGTGAAAGCAGATAAAATTGCATATAACTGTTGATCAGCTGGTTGAATGCCTCGGCAAAAAGGCGTTGCGCACCATAAGGAGCATGGGAAACGAGATTGCACAGCAGAAGCGGCTGGGAAGTGGCTTGGGACGCACCTAAAGCGGTTTGGAACGGCCGCGCAGGGAGTTCAGGACCACCGAGACCGAGCTGAAGGCCATGGCGGCGGCGGCCCACATTGGGTTGAGCAGCAGACCGTTGATTGGAAAAAGAATGCCGGCGGCAATAGGAATTCCTATGAGGTTGTAAAAAAATGCCCAAAAAAGATTCTGGCGGATAAGCCGTACGGTGTTGCGTGAGAGTCGGATAGCATTTGGCAGCAGCAGGAGATCCGAGGTAGTGATGGTGACCATCGCCACGTCCATGGCAATATCGGTGCCCCGACCCATTGCGATGCTCACGTCGGCCCGGGCCAGCGCCTGAGAATCGTTGATTCCGTCGCCAACCATGGCAACAAATTTTCCCTGAGATTGTAAATGTTTGATATAGTCTTCTTTATCTTGCGGCATCACGTTGGAGCGCACGTGTTTTATTCCCAGGGCACTCCCAATAGAACGGGCCGTTCTTTCTCCGTCGCCGGTAAGCATGTGTACCTCTATATTGTTGTCCGTTAGTTCTTTAATGGCTTGCCGAGATGTTTCTTTGAGAGGGTCGGCAATGGCTATAATGGCAAGCAGGTCGATGGTCGCAGCGGAAGGAGCCGTGAAAGGGGAGATGGGGACGGAAGCGGAAGCTGAGTCTGAGTCGGAGTTGTAGACCGAAGATTGGCCGGCGGGCCTGATCCGTCCGAAGAACACAATGCTCTTTCCGCTGTCTTCCCATTCGTGCCATGTGGTGAGCACGGATGCGGGCACCGGACCCGAGACCGGTGGAAGTACCGACCCGGGGACCGACCCGGAGACTGATCCGGAGACAGACTCGTAGGCCGACCCGGAGACCGGACCGGACATAGGTGGAAGTATCGACCCGGGGACCGACCCGGATGCAGACCTGGAGACAGACCCGGAGACAGACCCGGAGACAGACTCAGCCTCGGGCATTACAAATCGGCTGTTTCCAATGCGGTAGAGGTTGCCGTTGTGTGAGACTTCGATGCCTTTGCCGGTAACGCTTTGGAATGAGTCAAGTGACTCAGGAACAGAGCCTTTTGCCGAAAGGTGCTCCACAATAGCCAGTGCCAGGGGATGCTCGGATTTCATTTCGGCCGCCAAAAGAACGGACCGGTCGGTGAGTGCGTCCTGCGCCTCCTCATTCTCGTCGTTCGTCCACAAAATAGCCTGGACCTCGGGCCGGCCCTTGGTGAGGGTTCCGGTTTTGTCAAGCACCACGCAATTGACCTTGACCATGTTTTCAAGTGCCGTAGCATCTTTGATAAGTATATGATTTTCTGCTCCCTTACCAATTCCGACCATAAGTGCCGTAGGCGTTGCGAGTCCCAGGGCACACGGGCAGGCGATGACGAGCACAGATACCGCCGAGAGCAGGGCGTGGGTGAAGTAGGCTTCGCCGCCGATGAGCATCCAGAGGCCGAAGGTCAGGAGTGAGATGCCCACTACCACCGGAACAAAAACGGCGCTGATCTTATCGGCAATTCGCTGGACCGGCGCTTTGCTGCCCTGCGCTTCCTGCACCATCCGGACAATTTGCGCCAGCACGGTGCCGCTTCCCACTTCATGTGCCTTAATGGTCAGAGCCCCGAGCTGGTTGATTGTGCCGGCCAGCACTTTGTCGCCCGGTTGTTTGCTCACGGGAACCGGCTCTCCGCTTATCATGCTTTCATCCACGAATGAGGAACCGTCCGTAACTTGTCCGTCTACCGGGATCTTTTCACCGGGCCGAACGACAATGAGGTTGCCCGGTTTGAGCTGCGAAACGGGGATGTCCATTTCGGCAGAGTGAGAAGTGAGGGGTGAGGAGGGATGAGTGAGAAGTGAGGAGGAAGGAGTGAGGGGTGTGGAGGGAGAAGATGAAGTGGCGGCGGGGCAGGAAGTTCCGGGTTCCTGCGGGATAATCAGCCGCGCTGTTTTGGGTTGCAGACCCATTAGTTTCTTAATGGCCGACGATGTGCTTGCTTTGGCCCTCTCTTCCAGCCATTTGCCCAACAGGACAAAAGCAACGATCATGCCCGCTGCCTCGAAATACACGTGTGCATGAATGCCCCGGCTCTCGAAATAATGCGGATATACGGTGTTGAACAGACTGAAAATAAACGCGATAAGCGTGCTCACAGATACCAGTGTGTCCATATTTGCACTGCCGTGTTTCAGCAGTTTCCACGCCCGCATATAAAAACCGCTGCCGCAGTAAAAAAGCAACGGCAGGGTAAGAACCAGCATACTCCATCGGGCCCAGGCCTCTTCCATGAAACCCATTGAGAGCACCATGAGCGGAACGGCCAGCACCCAGGCTAGGATCACCTTCCGCAAAAGGGAACGCCTGTGATTGCCGAGGCTGTCGGTTAAGTCTTTGGATTTCGCGGCTGTGCCATTTGATCTGCCATTTTGGCCGTTTTGGTCGTTTTGGCCGGTGCGGTGGTTGTCCCGGCGGCTTTCTGGGTGGCCCCCCTGATTATCTTCCCGATTATCTTCCGGATTGTCTTCCAGATCCTTCAGGTCGAGGTCGTAGCCAATGGTGCGTACCTCCGACCGGATACGTTCGGGTGTGATAAGGGCGGGGTCATATTCAATCAATATTGTGTTGGATGCAAAATTCACCAATGCGGCAATGATTCCGGGAAGTGAGCTGACCCTTTTCTCTACGTTCACCGCACATCCTGCACAGCCCATTCCAATTACCGGTAATATCACTTTTTTCATACTCGCTTAATAATAATGTAATATCTTATAGCAACTTTTGTTCCACAGGGGGCCCCCAGACGCGGTCTGGTGCGCAACAAAAAATCAGGTGCAATGTTATGAGTATGGAATTCAGAGATTTGAGCGATTTGAGCACTTTGGCATTAAAGATATTGCGCACCAGAAGCGGTCTGGCAACAAAAAATACATATATTTGTAGAACCTAATAGTGGACCTGATAGATAAAATAACTGTACCTCTGTGTAAGAGGCAGTTCTTTTATAAACCATTCATAGTGTACATTGCGTGCCATGGACTTGCCTACGAAAATATGCAAGCCTCATTTTTATACGCCTGATTTGAACGTTAATTTATTATATAATTTTAACACAAAATTTTTTGTTTTTAGGCTAATAAAGGCTATTTTTGGATATCGAATACAGGAGGTGGAGATTGTAGATACATGGTTCAGGGAGGAGAAGCAATCCAAAAAGTTTTTACCTGATGACCGAAAATAATTTATTCTGGTATGTTGCCGTAACATACAGAAAAGAAAAAATAATAAAACAGGAGCTGGATAAAATGCAGATTGAGCATTTTATTCCTTTCAGAGAGGTTACCAAAGAGCGTTTCGGGAAAAAAATCACTGTCTCTGAACTTATAATTCCGGGATACGTTTTTATACATACAGATCCAAAAACCAGTATAGCCCTTACCAGAAATCTGGATTTCTGCATGCGCTATCTGAAAGAACCCAAAACATACGTACCGGTGGTTGTCCCGGAAAAGCAAATGCGGGATTTCATCTTCCTGCTTACTTTTCCCGGTGATCACACAAAAATCATCACACCCAATTTGAAACGCGGCGATCGTGTACGGGTCATTCAAGGACCTTTCCAGGGTATTGAAGGCGAGTTGATCCGTATTTCCGGGCACAAGCGTGTGGTAATCCGCATGTCGGACGTGTTGGCCGTAGCGACCACCTACATTCCGGCGGCGTTTCTGGAGAAGGTCGAGGGGTAAGAGTGAGAAGTGAGAAGTGAGGAGTGAGAAGTGAGGAGTGAGGAGTGAGGAGTGAGGAGTGAGGAGCCTCTTCTTCCGGCGGAAAATCTACCGGGTTTATTATACACCATTATTTATTCACTTCAGGATTTTCCGTGAACTAAATTCTTTGCCCTGTGTCGGTAACGTAACATAACACGGATCGTTACAGGATTCTCACATCTCACCACACACTTCTCACTCCTCACTGTCTAACGGACCGATCCTGAACACTAACTCATGATACAAGCTTTTTTTACAAACCTCTGCAGCATCATCGCCGGAAGGACGTTTGAGGACACCTCGGCCGATGAGGTAGCCCACATTTGTTATGGCTACAGGCATCTTTTACTCCTCGCCTTTACTGCTCCTGGGACTGCCAAAGCTTATGGCAGTACCGTTGAATTCAGTAACAGTTTTTGCAGGAGCACCGGATGGCTTGCCCAAAAGCTCGACCAGGAAATGGATCTTCGCGACAGGGTGAGAAATGTGGTGTACCTTATGGATAATATTGTATTTCAGTACAACGAGGAATTTAATGATGTGGCGGGAAATGCAACTGTCGAGATCCTTTTTCCAAATAATACAGATGAACTTGAGATCCCTTGTGAATCGCCCGATGTCTGTAAGCTGCTCTGCTATTGTGGCTATTTTCAGGGCAGTGAGCGTACGCAGCAGAAGGCCGGCGAGATAATACGAAATTGGGTGGCTGGTATGTCGGAAGGGTCTTTCTGGCCTGAGCTTCCCCTGAATGAGGCCCTGCAGCGGCTCGAGGCCATGAGCATGTTCAGCGATATGATAAACGTGAGGTTATTCCTTGATGTGTTGCTGCATGCCGTTGACCATTATGCCGCTGAGCCGGAGATTGAAAAGGAAGTCCGTTTTCTGCCCATCGTCAGTCAGTTGGGATTATTCGAGCGCTACCGGCCGCTTATGGACCAGATAGTGACCGGTGTGGCGAAAGGAAATATTGGGCAGGACCAAGACAAGCGCATGGCCGAATACGTTACCCGGCAGCAGATTCCCGAGGATTCACAGAAGCCGGAAAACTTTGAAACAAATATCATCCGCGCCGTACAATTCCACGTGATGGCGCAGTACCTGTATAATGTGAGTGAGGAGTGAGAAGTGAGGAGTGAGAAGTTAGGAGTGAGGAGTGAGGAGTGAGGAG
>DHQY01000006.1:104428-108420 GCA_002408205.1 Bacteroidales bacterium UBA5326
AGTGAGGAGTGAGAAGTGAGAAGTTAGGAGTTAGGAGTTAGAAGTTAGGAGTTAGAAGTTAGAAGTTAGAAGTTAGAAGTTAGAAGTGATATGGACACATCATCAAGTATTAGTAAAACCGGGAGTAACCGGATTATGAGGTATCTTCATGGCCTGAGATCCAATTATCTGAAAAATTGGGTGATCGTTATTATTGACCTGTTGGTGTCTTTGTTTTGCTCTTTGCTCATATATATCATTGACACACCGCAGGCCGGTCCCATATCGCGTTACGAGATGCTTTGGGTGGCCGTAATAGCAATTGCTTCCAGTGGGGTAGGTTTTTACCTGCTCAAGACCTATAGAATTATTATCCGTTACTCCACCATAAGGGATATATGGCGCAACGGGGTGGCCATGCTTATTAAAGCCGGGTTAATGATTGGCTTTCTGAAGCTGATCTTAAACTGGCCGCTTTTGTATCTTGTTAAATTCGAAGTTTTTGATTTTGCCATATCTTTCATTGCGCTCACCTTTGTAAGGGCTTCTATGAGTTACGTGTACGACCGGCTGAACCTTAGCGTGTGCAAAGACCGCCAGCGGATACTGGTCTACGGCACCGACGAAAAATCGGTGTCGCTTCAGATGCGTCTGCACAAGAGCCCGCATTATTTACCGGTTGGCTATATTGTTTACGATCGCGAATACGCTTCGTACCGTCTGGGGAACCTGTGCATCTACCGTTTTACAAACCGCGAGGGCGTAAGTCAGATTGTCAGCAAAATGAACGTGAGCGGGATACTCTTTCCCAACTACAAAACGGTCCAGCAGGAAAAAGACCGGCTGGTGCGCCATTGCGGGAAACTTAAGATCAAAATATTTATAGCTCCGTATATAGACGAATTCTCAGACCAGAACCCAGTGCGCCTGAAGCTCCGCCCCCTGAACATTGTTGATCTGCTGGGCCGCCAGGAAATTGAGATAGACATGGAGGCCGTGAAGAAAGAGTTCAGAGGCAAAACCCTCCTGGTCACCGGGGCCGCCGGTTCCATAGGCAGCGAGTTCTGCCGGCAGGCGGCACAACTGGGCGTGATTGGCAAGCTGGTACTGGTAGATTCGGCCGAGACGCCCATGCACAATCTCCGCCTGGAGTTGTCCGAACAGTTTCCGTCGCTCGATTTTGTGCCTATTATTGGCGATGTTCGCAACCGCCAGCGCATGGAATACATTTTGGACACGTACCGCCCCCAGGTGGTCTTTCATGCGGCCGCCTACAAGCACGTACCCCTTATGGAAGAAAACCCCTGCGAGGCGGTCCGGGTAAACGTCTCGGGCACCCGTATCGTGGCCGACCTGGCCGTGGCCTACAATGTGCCCCGTTTCATCTTTCTTTCCACAGACAAGGCCGTGAACCCCACCAACGTTATGGGAGCCACCAAGCGGATGGCCGAGATGTACGTCCAGAGCGTGGGCCTGGCCATTGAGAACGGTGAAGTAAAAGGCATGACCCGTTTTGTGACCACACGCTTTGGGAACGTACTGGCCTCCAATGGATCTGTTATTCCCCGGTTTACTGCCCAGATTGAAAAGGGAGGTCCGGTAACCGTAACGCATCCCGAGATTACCCGCTATTTCATGAGCATCCCCGAGGCCACGCGCCTGATCATGGAGGCCGCCACCCTGAGCACAGACAACGAGATCATGGTTTTTGACATGGGACAGCCGGTAAAAATTCAGGAGCTGGCCGAGCGTATGATTGAGCAGGCCGGTTACACTCCGGGCGAAGACATCCGCATTGAATACACGGGACTGCGTCCCGGTGAGAAATTGTATGAAGAAGTCCTGAGCACCACGGAAAACTCCACACCAACGGCCAATCCACTCATACGGGTGGCCAAAATAAGGGAGTGCCGTTACCGGGAAGTTATGGAGGGCGCTGCCGCCCTGCAGGAAAAAGCGCAGACCATGGACATTCCGGGCACCGTTAAGCTGCTGAAGAAGCTGGTGCCGGAATTCATAAGCCATAATTCACAGTTCGAAGAGTATGATTCGGAGGACGAAAATGAAAAAAATAGTAAGGAATCTGGAACATAGATTGCGGGAGAAGCTCAGGAATTATGCCCCCAGGTGGGCTATTTACCTGTTCGATCTGGCCTGCATCGCTGTCATATTCTCTCTGCTCTGGGTGCTAAGGGACCTGGTGCTGGAGGACCGGCGGCCGTTTTTCATGTGCCATTTTAGCCTGGCATTGCTCACATACGCCGGCACCTCGTACCTGTTCAAGACGTTCCACGGTGTGGTGCGTTTCTCCTCGGTCCGGGATCTGGGCAAACTCTTTTGCGCCTGCGCCTCTGGTTCCTTTGCCTGGCTGGTGCTCTCGGCCGCAGGGGCACTTATTATAAACGACCCGCGGTTTTTCTCTTTCTGGTTCCCGCTTATGGTGGCTACGGTTATGTTTCTTACGCTGCTCACGGTACGCCTGATCGTACGCATTGTTTATGAGGCGTATGAACAGAACGAGACCATAAACCGAACCAACGTTTTTGTGCTCTATTCGGGTCCCGAAGCCGTGACGCTGGCCACATACCTGGTAAAGGAATATGCCGGGGGCTACAAACCGGTGGCCTTTCTTCCCGTAGATCCGGGCCTGGCCGGCAACACCATAGCGGGCCTTCCCGTATTGGTTCCGGACAACGGGGTTAAAGTCTTTGCGCAAAAAAATAACGTGACTTCTATTATTATGTTCGCGGAACAGCTGGACAAACTGCCCAAAAAGTTTTACGAACAATTCATTACGGACGGCTACGAGCTGCTGAAAGTGTCCATGGTGCTCGACAGCGGAAAAGAAACGCAGGTGATTGGCGCCGCCCGGATAGATAAAATCAACATTGACGACCTGCTGGGCCGCAATACCATTGTTCTGGACAAAGACCGCATTAAAGATACGTTTGAGGACCAGACTGTGCTCATTACGGGAGCAGCCGGCTCTATTGGGGCCGAGATCGCCCGCCAGATTACCCGCTATTTCAGGTGCCGTGAGGTGATCCTTCTGGACCAGGCCGAGACGCCGCTGAACGATCTGTGGCTGGAGTTGCAGGGCGAGAAAGTGCTGGTGCCCGTAAAGCCCATTATCGGCAATGTGGCCAATCCCGTGAAAATGCGCCAGGTGTTTGACATTGCGCGTCCCAACATCGTCTTTCATGCGGCGGCTTACAAACACGTGCCCATGATGGAATTCCATCCCTCGGCGGCCGTGGCTACCAACCTGGGCGGCACCAAAATACTGGCCGATCTGAGCATCGAATACGGAGTGAATCGCTTTGTGATGATTTCTACAGACAAAGCCGTTAATCCCACCAATGTAATGGGCGCCTCCAAACGGGCGGCCGAGATATACATCCAGTCGCTTTTCCTGGAACAACTCCGCAACGGGGCTAAAGATACCACCCAGTTTGTGACTACCCGTTTTGGAAACGTGCTGGGATCTAACGGATCTGTGGTGCCCCTGTTTAAAAGACAGATTGCCCGTGGCGGACCGGTTACGGTTACCCATCGCAACGTGATCCGTTATTTTATGACCATCCCCGAGGCCTGCAGCCTGGTGCTCGAGGCCGGCTGTACGGGACTGGGCGGCGAGATTTACCTGTTCAATATGGGCGATGCCGTGCGCATCTACGACCTGGCCGAGAAAATGATCCGCATGGCGGGCAAGGAACCTCACAAAGACATTAAGATATTGGAGATAGGACTCCGTGAGGGCGAGAAACTCTACGAAGAGCTGCTGGCAAAGACCGAAGAAACACGCCCCACCTATAATAGTAACATCCTCATAGCCAACGTGCGGCCCTACGATTACCGGGAGATCCTGCCCCAGATAGAAGACTTGGTTACGCAGGCCAATCTGTATGTGTATCCCATTGAAGTCGTACGCAAGCTCAAGAAACTGATCCCCGAGTTCAAAAGCCAAAACTCAAAATATGCGCAGTTGGATTGAGTGAGGAGTGAGGAGTGAG
>DHQY01000006.1:108508-109912 GCA_002408205.1 Bacteroidales bacterium UBA5326
AGTGAGGAGTGAGGAGTGAAGAGTTAGGAGTGTTCCTTGCTATTCGTTGAGGACGAATAATTATTTATATATTTGTTCTTTTGAAACGAATAATATAAAAGATTCCTATGAACAAAGGTCGTCTTAAAGAAATAATGCTCGATCAGAAAGATGCTTTCAATAACACAAAGCACCTGATTCGCCGAAATATCCCGTTGGAGAAATACATAAAAACCAGCCAGGTAGTCATTATTTCCGGTATCCGCCGATGTGGAAAATCTTCTTTGTTACGTCTCATCAGGGAAGAGATGAAGCTGGAAGCACCCGATTTTTGCTACTTCAACTTTGACGATGAACGCATCCTTGCCGAAGTCTCTATTCTTGAAGAACTCTTTAACCTCCATATAGAACTTTATGGTAAAGAACCAATGCTTTTTTTTGATGAAATTCAAAATGTTGGCAATTGGGAAAAGTTCATTAACCGGAAGTACGAACAAGGGGTGAAAATATTTGTAACCGGGTCTAACGCAAAACTACTTAGCTCAGAGATATCCACCAGCCTGACAGGCCGGAACAAACTGATTGAACTATTTCCCTTTTCGTTTTCTGAGTACCTTTTTTTTAACGGGAAGAAATATGATATAGATCGTCTGACCTCGAAGTCGAGAGCGTTGTTGCAAAAAGATTTCAATACCTATATGCAAACGGGGGGATTTCCGCTCGTGGTGAAAGAAAACGACACAGAGCTGGTAAATGGCTATTTTCAGGACATTCTATATAGGGATATTATTTCCCGATATCGGTTGACACAGGTAAATGAGATCAAACAAATCGGTCTTTATTTCGCATTAAACATTGGAAAATTGTTTTCGTACTCGACACTCCAAAGCATATCGGGCGTAAAAAGTTTAAGCTCTATCAAGGATTATTTGTCTTACTACGAGCACTCTTACCTCTTTTCTTACTTGAAAAAGTTCGATTATTCGGTCAAGAAGCAAATTATGAATTCGAAAAAGGTCTATACCGCCGATCATGCTTTCGCCGCCCGGTTGGGATTCAATTTTTCTGAAAACAAAGGCCGCATATTGGAAAATATAGTTTACACAGAGTTACTCAGGCGTGATTGTGAAGTCTATTACTATTCAGGGAATAACGAATGTGATTTTCTGATCAAAAAAGGTTTGACTATCGTTAATGCCATACAGGTGGTCGATCAATTAGACAGAACCAATTACGAACGCGAATACCGGGGTCTGCAGGAAGCCATGCAAACCTATCGGATACCACAGGGAATGCTCATAACCAACAGCATAGAAACATCTGTTTTTCCTGAGTACGAAGGAATAGAGATCGTCTCTGTTTGGAAATGGCTTCTGGTGAAGAGTGAAGAGTGAAGAGTGAAGAGTGAAGAGTGAGGAGTGAGGA
>DHQY01000006.1:110062-115057 GCA_002408205.1 Bacteroidales bacterium UBA5326
AGTGAGGAGTGAGGAGTGAAGAGTGAGGAGTGAAGAGTGAAGAGTGAAGAGAGATCGGCAAGGGGAAAACAACCTCGGAAGCTAAACATCATAAAAACAACGCATTAATAACTTACAACATTTGACCCTTGACGCTCACTTCTCACCTCTCACCTCTCACTCCTCACTCCATGCACCCTAAACTGTTTTACATTCTGTTGCTCCTCCTGCCGCTTTGCGGCGGTTGCGCTTCCCTTACCGAATCGCAGCTGAAGACGGTGAACAGCCTGGCCGTTACCGCAGACAGTGTGGCGGCGGCCCCGTCGGCATTGTTTATAGAATTGGCAGCTGTACGTATGCAGCGCGGCCTGTTTTATGCCGCTTCGCTCACGAGTGCCGAGGCCCGTTTCCGGGAACTCAACGCCCTGGCCGGGGCTGCCATAGAAGACGAGAAAGTGGCTGAGCGGACCGATGTCTGCGTGGCCGTTCTGAACAGCTACCTCCGTGCCCTGCGCAGCATAAGCAATCAGGCCCGGTGGAAACAGCCGGGCACCGAGGTGCGTGGCCTGGGCAGCAACCTCGACTCGGTAATCCTCCGGTTTAACCAACTGGACTGGACCGAGAAGGATCTGCCTCAGGGCATTGGCAAACTCACGGGCAAATACGCCGGCCTGCTGAGCGAAAACTATATGAAAAACCGCCAGGCGCGCGCCGTACGCGCTTTTGTGACCGAAGGCGATACCCTGGTGGCCCTGTGTACCGATGCTCTGGCCGAACTCCTGCGCAGGCGCGAAGTGGAAGAACTCATTGATAACGAGGCTGAGGGACTTCGTCAGAACTACCTGGCCTACCTGCATCGGGTGGAAGCCCTGGGACAACTGCCATCGGTGGACAACGACCGCAGCTACCTGGAACTGCAAAAGAAGCTGGAAAGCTCCCGGTGCCTGCGCGACAGGTGCGTGAGCGGACTGCGGAGTCTCAAACGGGCGCACCGCAAATTGCTCACCCAACTGGAAAAACGCGAACGGATGGACTACTGGTACGACGAGCTTACGGAGCTTAATAGCCTGGCGGTGCAGCTGAATGAGCTGTTGAAGAGTTTAAGGTAATTGGGCAATATATTGAAATAACCAGGTAAATTTAAAATATAATTTTATATTTGCATGGTAAAATAACGTAATGTGTTGAATGTACATTCCGAGAACCATAGAGAAAAGTGTCTTACAGTCTTTGAATAGCAATCCTGTTGTTGCTATAATAGGGCCTCGTCAATGTGGAAAATCAACATTGGTGAAAAAAATGTTTCAAGAGAGAGCTAACATTGTTTATTTAGATCTTGAACGCCCTTCCGATCTGTCAAAACTGGAAGATGCCGAATGGTATTTATCTATGCAAAAAGGTAGGTTGATATGTATTGATGAGGTTCAGCGCAGACCGGATTTATTTCCTCTAATACGATTTTTGGTTGATGAATGGAGTGTGAATGGCGCTTTTTTAGTATTGGGATCGGCTTCGCGCGATTTGCTTAAACAGACTTCAGAGTCGCTTGCCGGCAGGATAAATTACAAAAAACTGACACCTTTTTTGTGGGAAGAAGTGGAAGACAAGTGCACAATATATAAATACTTTGCTCAGGGGGCTTTTCCCCGCAGCATTTTGGCGGAAGAAGAAAAAGCCTCTTTTGAATGGCGTCAGGATTTTATTTCTACGTTTTTAGAAAGAGATTTGCTGCAATGGAAAGGATTTACTCCTGCGACCATGCGACGGTTGTGGCAAATGTTGGCGCACGTTAATGGGCAAACAGTGGACTATTCCACTTTGGCTAAATCTTTAAATGTATCATCTGTTACGGTTAAAAATTATATTGATTTATTGGAGAGCACATTTATGGTGGAGGTTGTGGCTCCGTATATTTCAAATATGGGTAAACGTTTAGTGAAAGCGGCTAAAGTTTATATTTCTGACTCAGGAATTACCGCTGCGCTGCTTGGACTGCAAAGTTTTGATGCCCTGTCTGCTCATCCCTCATTTGGTGCTATCTGGGAACAAATTGTATTGTCAAATTTGAGAGGGATGTTCCCGGAATCGGAGTTTTATTTTTACAGGACTGCTAACGGAGCGGAAATTGATTTTGTAATGAAATTATATAACTACGTGTTTGCTATAGAGTGTAAATCGGGTCTTTCACCAACGCTTTCAAAGGGCAATTATAATGCTATAGAAGATATTTCGCCAACGCATACGTTTGTCGTTCTACCCATTGAAAAAGGATGGCCCATGAAACAGAGCATAGATGCAGTGTCTCTTAATGAATTAAGAGGAAAAATCAACTTACTGTGTGGCATATAAGCTACAAAAGGCGCCCTTTTGACCTTTGACATTCGTTCATTGTAACCGCCATTACCGTAACGACGGTTACGATTTATTTTTTTTATGCTTGCAGAAAATACGTTGAACTATGCTCAAATTTTATGACCGCGAGAAAGAGATTGCTCTTTTGTCAAACACCGAACAAAAGTCATTGGAAACTGCACAGATGACTTTTGTTGTGGGGCGACGACGTATTGGAAAACCGACGCTATATTTCTTTATAGAAAAAAAAGAATGAGGCTTTACTTTGTGAAGAATTTGTAACAGAAATTCATGAAAAATTAGGAACAAACGTTTATGGCGAGATTCGCTCTTTCAAAGAGGTTTTCGGTTATTTGATGGAACTTTCTCAGAATAGGCATTTTACGCTGATAATAGATGAATTTCAGGAGTTTCGCTATATCAATTCTTCCATTTACAGCGAAATGCAAAATATTTGGGATGCGAATTTCTGTGTGGTTCTGTTTATTCGCTCATGAAACAAATCTTTGAAAATTCCAGGGAGCCTCTTTTTGGCAGGGCAACAGCCAGAATACAGGTTAAATCATTTGATATTAAAACAATTTTTCCAACGAAGACTTGCTTGCATTTTATCTTTTTACAGGCGGTGTAGCTAAATATGTCGAGTTGTTGGCAGATGCAAAAGCGTTCACCCTGGAGAGCATTGTAAACGAGGTTTTTTCGGAAAACTCTCTTTTCCTGGATGAAGGCTATTTCTCCATTCTTTCGCTTATTGCCTTGTCCAAAACCTCACGTCCGGAAATAGAATCCGTTTTGAACATGAATACGGTCTTATAACCAAGGTTCGTCCCATTTTGTCTAAACCTGCCGGAAAAAATGTGAAATATAGGCTTAACGATAATTTTTTGAATTTCTGGTTTCGGTTCATATATAAATACAGCGGACAAATATTGGAGCGGTATTTTCGAGAGAAAATAATGAAAGAAGAAAATCTTTCTGCAATTGGCTCGTATTGGGAGAGCGGTAATAGGAATGAGATAGATATTGTAGCAATTAACGAATACGAAAAGACAGCAATCATTGCCGAGGTGAAACGGCAAAAGGATAAAATAAGTTTGGAAATTTTGCGTGAAAAAGCAAAAAATATTGTAAATAAAGAACTTACAGGATATCAAATTGAGTATCGAGCCTTAGCAATAGAAGATATGTAGTCGCTTAGGCTGTTTGACTCTTGATTGGTAATAAGGCGGGTGCTGGGAAATTTGTGAGGAGTGAGGAGAATGTCAGCAAGAAGGTGGCGTGAAAACATTCGCATATTGAATAAAAAACCCTAATTTTGTTCAATACAAATAATTAAGTGAATGAAATCAGTTGTTTTGCAACAAAAAGAAGAACGGGACGCATTGTTGAGAAAGGTCTATCAAAAGCGCATATTGATAGATCATGTTGAACAATATCTCGCTTCCGATCTTATAAAACTGATTACAGGACCCCGACGTGCGGGAAAATCTGTATTCGCACTGCAATTGTTGAGTTCAAATGATTTCGCCTATCTGAATTTTGATGACGAGCTATTGCTTTCCTCTTTTGATGAAAATGCGATTATTCAGGCTTTGCAGGAAGTTTATCCTCAGTTTCACTTTTTGCTATTGGATGAGATACAAAATTTGCCTCATTGGGAAATATGGGTGGGAAAACTATATCGGCGAGGAATCAATCTTGTGATTACAGGATCGAATGCCAGACTGCTTTCGGGCGAGATGGCCACCATGCTAACCGGACGTTATTTACAAATAGAGTTACTGCCATTCGGATTGAAGGAAGTACTGAACTTTCGTCAAGTCGGGCAGTCTGTAGATACACCCGTTCAAAAAGCGAATTTGTTGCTGCAAGTGGAAGATTATTTGGTCTATGGCGGCTTCCCGGAGACATTGGCCCTGAGAAGTATTACAAGAAATTATCTGTCAACACTGTTTGATTCGGTTTTGCTCAAAGACATAACCAAGAGGTATAAAGTCAGAAACAGTAATGAACTGTACAACCTTGCGAATTACTTATTATCGAACTATGGCAATCTGTTTTCATTGACGCAGTTAGTCGATGATTTGAACCTTGGCAGTAAATCGACAGCCCAGAAATTTTGCCTCTATTTGGAAGAGACGTACCTGTTCTTTTATTTACCTCGCTTTAATAATAAACTTAAGCAGATGCGTAAAGCTCCTCTGAAACCATATATTGTTGATAATGGCTTTATTGCAGCCCACTCTTTTGAACTGTCTCCAAATAGAGGACGTTTGTTGGAAAATTCGGCTATGATTGAACTTGTCAGGAGAGGTTACAAACAAGGACAATCTTTGTTTTATTACCGTTCAAGAAATAATAAAGAAGTGGACTTCGTTTGCCGTAAAGGAGCTCAGGTAGAGCAACTTATACAGGTATCCTACGAAGTAAAAATTTCGAAAGTCCTTAAGCGGGAAATTTCCGCGCTGATGGAATGTGCCGGTGAATTACATTGCAATAATCTGTTACTGCTTACATGGGACGAAGAGAAGACCATAGAACAAGACGGTCAAACCATACGGATACTTCCGGTATGGAAGTGGATGAGTGAAGAGTGATGAGTGAGGAGTGAGGAGTGAGAAGTGAGGAGTGAGGAGTGAAGAGTGAGGAGTGAGGAGTGAGGAG
>DHQY01000006.1:115175-120883 GCA_002408205.1 Bacteroidales bacterium UBA5326
GAGTGAGGAGTGAGGAGTGAGAAGGTGTGGTGATGAGGAATCTTACGGAATGAAAATACTAAAATACACGGAATAGAAACATCAAATCATACGGAATGTCATATCTTTGCACAATGGATATAAAAAATTATAAATCCCGAATCATTGATGCGAAGATTGAATCTTTGCTGGAAGCTTTTGGCGCAGTTTGCATAGAGGGCCCAAAATGGTGTGGCAAAACGTGGACAGCTATTCGTCACAGTCAAAGTCAAGTCTTTCTGGGCGACCCTTCGGGTGGTTTTCAGAATCGTCAATTGGCACAAATTAGTCCGGAACTTGTTTTGACAGGCGACTACCCGCATCTGGTGGATGAATGGCAAGAGGTGCCTTCCATTTGGGATGCCGTACGATATAAAGTGGATTCCCTCGGGCTAAAAGGGTTATTCATTCTAACGGGATCTGCCACACCCAACCACAAGGGAGTGCTTCATAGCGGGACGGGGCGCATCGCGAGAGTATCTATGAGCCCGATGTCACTGTACGAATCGGGCGATTCCCATGGGAAGGTTTCTTTGATGGACTTATTCAATGGCGCGCAACAAGATGTGCTGACCGGAAATGTCGATTTGATGCATCTAATAAACCTGACCGTCCGAGGTGGATGGCCGGCAGCGACAGGGGTTCCTGATGATGTGGCGTTCGAGTTACCAAAATCGTATATCGATGCGGTGGTTCAGGATGATGTCTATCGCGTTGACGGAGTGAAACGTGACAAGCACAAATGCTTGTGCTGTTTTGGGTGCATCGTCGTCTATGTTGATAAATGATTTACAAACATACGGCTTCTTATTCGAGTCCTTATGCGAACGGGATTTGAAGATTTATGCACGGGCACTTGGTGGACAGTTATTTCATTATCAGGATTATAATAACTTCGAAATTGACGCAATCGTGCAACTTTCCGATGGGCGTTGGGGAGCTTTTGAGATTAAACTTGGGATGAATCAGGTAGATGAGACCGCCAAAAAATTGTTGCGTATTTGCGAATCGGCCAAAAACAAACAGGGTGCAGAACCATCCTTTCTATGTGTGATATGTGGCATGTCCAATGCCGCCTACAAACGTCCGGATGGGGTTTATATCGTGCCAATTACTGCTTTAAAGCAGTGATGAGTGAGGAGTGAGGAGAAAATGTTACAAAATGCTACTTATAAGAAGTATTTTACACCAAATATGCTGTTTATAAAATGTGATTTTTATAACGATTTTAAATCAAGTATGACAGAGGTACAAAGAGATATAATGCAAGCATTGCTTAGTTGGAAGAATGAGCAGCAACGCAAGCCGCTGATCATTCAAGGAGCGCGTCAAATAGGTAAAACGTATGTGATGAGGCGTTTTGGAGAGCTTACGACGATTTGTCGGCATTCAAAATATATTTGTGCGATGTAGGGTTACTGCGTGTTATGTCTAAATTGCCAGGCGATGTGTTTTGGTCGGACAATCCACTGTTTACGGAATTTAAAGGGGCAATGGCAGAGAATGCCGTGCTACAGTCACTTATAGCTCAATTCGAAGTGCAGCCACGCTATTGGACTTCAAACGGAATGGCGGAAGTGGATTTTCTCTTGCAAGACGGACTTCGCCTGCTCCCCATAGAGGTTAAATCCGGCAGTCGATTGACGGGCAAAAGCCTGACGGTATATAACAACCAATACCATCCCCAACTGTCCTTACGTTTCTCAATGAACAATCTGAAGTTGGATGGTCGTCTGTTAAATATTCCTCTGTTTATGGCCGATTGGACAAAGCAGCTGCTAACGGGATTGAAGGTGGAAAGTGAGGAGTGAGGAGTGAGGAGTGAGGAGTTAGGAGTGAGGAGTTGCGCACCATGAGAAGTGAGGAGTGAGAAGAGTGAGAAGTGAGGAATTGGGGCAAAAATAATTGTTTAATATGTTGAATGTTGGCAGAATAGCGCAATTGATCAATCAGGGAGAGGGGCTCACGATAGAGTTCAAAAAAGCGAAAAACGCCCTTCCCGAATCTTTGTTCGAGACCATTTGTGCCTTCCTTAATCGCAACGGAGGTGTTGTCCTGCTGGGTGTAACTGATGACGGAACGTTAGAAGGAGTCGATCCTGCACAAGCACCTAAAATGCTGAAGGAGCTTACCAACCTGAGTAATAACCCACAGAAATTGTTCCCGGCTTTTCTTCTCGATGCAGAGATATTAGAATATCAGGGAAAAGTTCTCATCTATTTATATGTGCCGGCTTCATCGCAAGTACATCGCTGCAAGTCCAAAGTTTATGACAGAAGCGTAGATGGAGACTTTGAACTAAAGACCGACGAGCAAATCAGAAACTGTTATACTCGCAAAAATAACAGCTATTCTGAAAACACTATCTATCCGTTTCTCTATGAAACCGATTTTGAGGCAGGTATTGTCGAAAGAGTAAGGAGGATAATTAGACTTAATCGTGCTGATCATCCCTGGAACGACTTGAGTGATGCGGACTTTTTCCGCGTGGCCGGTCTGTACAGAAGAGATTATGTTACGGAAAAAGTGGGTTTCACGATGTCCGCACTATTGCTTTTCGGCAAAGAAGAGGCCATTCAAAGTGCCATTCCGCATTATAAGGTAGATGCCCTGCTACGTAAAATAGATACAGATCGTTATGACGATCGTGAAAACATACGTTGCAATCTTGTGTTGGCTTATGATAAGCTGATGGCATTTGTGACCAAACATTTACCTGATAAATTTTATATGCAGGGCGATCAACGCATTTCACTTAGAGATAAGATTTTTCGTGAGATTGTTGCTAACATGCTGATTCACCGTGAATACACCAATGCATATCCTTCAACTTTCATTATCTATAAACACAGAGTTGAAACTAAGAATGCCAATCGTCCACATTTATACGGACAGTTGTTACCAGAAACATTTGTGCCATTCCCCAAGAATCCACATATTGCTCAGATATTTACTCAAATGGGACGATCCGAAGAGCTGGGTACCGGATTGCGAAACGTGTATAAATATTCCAAAGCCTATTCCGGAAGCGAAAACATTCTGTTTAACGAAGAAGACGTCTTTACGGTTGATGTCCCATTGGACAATGAAACAGAATCCGATAGAAATGTCCCAGAAAATGTCCCAGAAAATGTCCCAGAAAATGTCCCAGAAAGCAGAGGAAAAATAATATTGAAGTTAATAAAGGGAAATAAAACCGTTTCTATGGGCGAAATGGCCTCCATATTGAAGGTAAATGTAAAAACGGTAAAAAGAGAATTATCTAAACTGAAACAGGAGGGCATTCTCGTCCGCATTGGTCCTGCCAAAGGCGGGCACTGGGAAGTTAGTGAAGAGTGAGAAGTGGTGAAGATACTGGTGGCGGTGGGGAAGTGGTAATTTCAATTTGTGCAGTAGAAGGGTTGATTTTTCGTGAATTTGTGCAGTAGAAAGATTGAAATTTCTTATTTTTGTGCAGTGAAAAACTCCTTGGACAATGAAAGCTACTGAAAAATCATATCAAATTTGGATATGTCAATTTTGATGATGAGCGCTTTTATGGGATCTCTTCTGAAGTTCTCAATCCGATATTGGAGGCACTGTACCGGATTAACGGCGAATTTGATTGTCTGTTCTTAGATGAAATACAGAATGTCACGGGTTGGCATCTTTTTGTAAACAGGATGTTACGTCAGGGAATGAGGATGATCTTGACAGGTTCAAATGCTAATCTCCTTAGCGGCGAATTAAGTACATATCTTACAGGAAGAAATCATCAGATCGTATTGTATCCATTTTCCTTAAAAGAAAAGTGCTTATATGCCGGCATTGCGATTGACACATTTACCACAAAGGATAGGGCCTTGCGACAACGGATACTCGACAGCTATCTGATGGAGGGCGGATTCCCTGAACTGGCAGCTCAAAATGATAAACGCGATTATATTCAATCTCTTCTTGTCGCAATCGTCAGAAAAGATGTATGTCGTCGTTACAAGATAAAACGTGAGGCCACCTTATGGCAGATAGCCAATCATTTAGTAGATAATTTTTGTCAGGAGATCTCATACAACAGACTTGCCCGAACTTATGGAGCTGGGTCAATACATACAGTTAAAAACTATGTATCATATCTTGCGGAGGCCTATCTGATCAGGCTGATATACAAGTACTCTTTCAAGAGCAAGACACGTCAGACAAGTTGCAAGAGCTATCTGGTCGATACTGCTTTTCAATCGTTTAGAGAGAACACGCCGGCCGGCAACAATGAAGGCTGGCGCTTGGAAAACGTGGTTTGCATAGAACTGCTAAGACGTATAAAGTCGGAGTATCAAGATGTTTATTATATCCGACAAGACGGGTTCGAAGTGGATTTTGTAATTTGTGAAGGAAATAAAGTCTTACAATTGATACAAGTGACTACAGAATTGGATGCGATAGGCACCAAACAGTATCGTCGGGAAGCAGGCGGTTTGGTGAAAGGCTCCGAATTGACAGGCTGCAACGATTTGACAATCATCGTTTTGAATGGAGCAGAAGACACCTTGTCTGAAGGCAATAAACAAATCAAAGTAGTTCCTGCCGCCCAATGGCTGGTATGACAGTTAAAGAGCCTAATGATAATCGGTGGTTTTGGTAATGCGGAGTGAGGAGAGTTGAACGGGAAACACCACCCAGTTGCTGAAGCAACCGAGTGCAGGATTTACCCGTTTAAGAACTTCCGACAAGCTATTCAGAACGGGAAACACCTCCCATTGGCTGGCGCCAATGGGTCCTTCCCTCCGCGGGCGCGAGGTTTCACTTATCTGAAAAGCTTGGGAAGTTCTTAGCTGCGTGTACTGTTTGACCCTTGATTTAACTGAGGCGCGAGGTTTCCCTTATCAAGGGAGCAGAGAATCGTTTACTACTCAAAGCAGATGGAAAAAAATAACTTTGGTATGATGTCTGAAGATGAACTCTCGTTGCAGGAGATAGGGGAGGCGTTGCGGATGGCCGATGAAAAACGGCTGGATCCGCAGCTGAGCGAGAAACAACGCGGATTTATGGATACTTGTGCCAACAGGCGTAATAGTAAACAGGTTATTAACGAAAAAGGGAGATTTGATGTGTTCTGACATACTGGTTTCTTTCTTTGGAATAAATGAAGACGAAATAAAAAGGGAATTTTATAATAAAGCTACAGAAAAGACATTGTTCGGAGAATTTGATATTTATAGCAAAGTAGAGGATTCCATTTCTAAAATTGCGAAATTGTATGTGAGCAGGCTTAAGAATATTTTTAAATTTGTAACAGAGAGGCCTTTGGTAATGAAAAACATGAAGAATGTGCCTATATATCACTTTGTTTTTGCATAAAATAATGAAACCGCGGTAAAGATTGCCGAGCAAATAATTGGATCAAAAAATCGGAAATCATGAGTACCACAAAGATTGAATGGACTGACAAAACCTGGAATCCCGTTACCGGCTGTACAAAAATATCAATGGGATGTATGAATTGCTATGCCGAAGTAATGGCCAGAAGATTGAAGGCAATGGGCGTAGAAAAGTACAAACACGAATTCGATTTGTCTTTACACGAAGAGACTTTGGATGAACCACTAAAATGGATGAAGCCTCATAAGATATTTGTTTGCTCTATGAGCGATTTATTTCATGAAAGTGTCCCGGATGAGTTCATATACAAAGTCACTAGTGTCCAAAGAAAATCT
>DHQY01000015.1 GCA_002408205.1 Bacteroidales bacterium UBA5326
AATGCTTTTCTTACATTGGCATTGACCAGTGCGGGCAGGGTATCTGGCTTGGATTCAGCCGTAAGTGTATAGATAAATTCTCCCGGGGTTTCTATGATCATATTGCTCAAACGGTTTAAGAACAATCCAGCCTGCAGGTTAAATTTTGATTTCCAGATCCTGAGCCCCAGATCTGCCGAATAAGATGTTTCGGGCTTGAGGGAGCGATCACCCAGGCGCACGTAATTGCCAAGGTCAATGAACTTGAAACGTTCTTCCAGCGAAGGGGATCTGAAAGCCCTGGCCAGATTCAGGGACAGATGAGTCTGCTCAAAGAGCTTATATAAAAATCCTGCATTGCCACTCCATGATAAACTGTTCTCACGGCCGGCATTAAAAGTTACTTTTTGGGTAGGAGGTGCATCATTTCTTACCCCGTTGGTAATGATATAGTCTACATCCATTCCCTGTTCGTTTTTTACAACAATCCCGTCAAACCTTCCGCCGAGAATCATGGTCAGTTTGTCGTTTAAAAAGCGTGTTTCATTCTGAAAGAAGATGCCGGCGCTACTAAAACTCGATTGTGGAATAGGGGTCTCGCCCCTGACAATGTTATTGGTTTTGATTATGGTCCCGGCGGGATTCAGGATATCTACCCTAATGTGTTTCTCTCTTCCAGTCTGAAGCTTGCGGCCCCACACATCCACACCCGCGATAAGCACATTTCTGGCCGACAAATCCCATGTACTCTGTAACTGCACTCCATTGGTAAGGTGTTTCCCTGTAGGGTAAAAAACCTCCGGGGTTGTACGCTGGGTATTCCCGTTGGGAAGGGTGGCCTCCGTCACGGTATTAGGCTCCATAGCCACGTCACGGACAATATATTGGGTAAAATACTTTAGTTCCAGAGAAGACCACTTCTCTGTTATGTTGGATATCTGGTAACTGGCCGATAGCAAATGACGTCCAATATCTGTGTATGTTGCCGTGGCAGGTCCGGGAAAAGCATTTCCGCCCGGAATGCCTACATTGGCAGACCAGTTGCGTTGGTATTGCATTTTAAACAGATGGTTGGGCAGGGGTTTTGCCCCGAATTTTGCCGAAATGTTATTTGTGGTATATTGACTGTTGGGCAAAATGCCGTCCGGTGTACGTAAATCGTCCGCTTTGGCGTATGTCCCGGCTACATTCAGAAACCATTTCCGGGATCCGGTACTGACCGAGGCATAATTGGAAAACAGCCTGTTAACGGAAGCAAAACCCGATATGACATCGGCCGACACATAAGGCTTTACAGCAAAATGGCCCTGTTTAGTAATAATATTCACAATGCCGCCCATGGCTCCGGTGCCGTACAGGGAAGACTGTGCTCCCTTGATCACCTCTACCCGTTCAATATCGTTAACATCAATCATACTGAGCGATGCCGTAAGGTCGGTGGCCGTTTCCACCCTGTTCCCGTCAATAAGGATCACCAGGCGGTCTTCATTAAAACCGCGCACATTGATGTTTGTGGCCCAAACCCCGTCTCCGCCCCTCGAAACACCCGGTTCTTCTTCCAGAACATTGGCAAGCGTAAGGGCAGAACGTTTCTGGTAATCAGAAGAATCAACAACTACCATGGAGACAGGAAGTTCTTTTATCTGCCTGTTGAGTCTGAGACTTGTAACAACTATTTCTCCCAGCGGAACCGGGATGGAATCATATGTATTCTGGCCGAAGGCCGTTAATGAGAAAGCGACCAGACAAAGGGTCGTCCAAAAAGAAAGGTGTTTTTTTGTCATTTTATATATTCTTCAAGAGTACCGATTTTACCTGGATCCCGTCTAAGCGGCCAAGGCGGCCTGTAAGAGATCCGATCTCATCTGTGGTACCTTCAAGAATAAGGGAAATAAGACTCTTGCCATTACTCCGCGGCAGACCTTGTCTCCCCAAAATAATAGCAGCATGTTGAGAAATGATGTCGTTAAGCAAAACGACATTCCCGTGATGATTAATCTGAATGATTACTGTTCCTACTCTCTTTTCCATCAGAATACCTCCGGATTAGATTTATTTTTATGATAATCTGTGCTTTCCTAGATCCGGCATCAATCCGTGATCGCAGCACAAGCACATTATTACACTGTTTACCGTGCAAAGGTAATACATTTTTTCCGGGAGCATAAAATTGTTCTATTTTTGTTGATAATTTTGATATTATGCGTATTCTATCTATTCTGTGTATTCTGTCTGTATTATTTTTTCAGAGCTGCGGCAATCCGTCTAAAAAGAACGGGGCCGAAAAGTCTTATACCGTAGCTACACTGAAGGGGCCCTCATCTATGGGGATGATAAGAATGATAGACAGTATTGCCAATGCCGGCGATACTGATATTTCAATTAAAATAGAAAACGAACCCATACAAGTCCGAAAGATGATGCTCGACGGGAGTGCCGATTTCGCTATTCTTCCTACAACCATGGCAGCTTTAGTATACAACAAAGGAATGGACTACAGGCTTATAGCCATCCCTGTGTGGGGAACTCTCTATTTATTCGGGAACGACACAAGCATTACCAGCTGGGAAAACCTCAGAAATAAGAGAGTATATGTCATGGCCAGGGGGATGACACCAGATGTTTTGTTCCGTTATTTACTCCAATATAATGGAATTAACCCGGAAAAGGATGTCACGCTGGATTACAGTTTCCCAACGCATATTGACCTTGCCAATGCAGTTGCCGCCGGACAGGCAACTCTCGGTGTTATCTCAGAACCTCTGGCAAGTATGGTAATATCAAGAAATAAATCAGTTCATTCCCTGTTCGACCTGAACCGGGAATGGGAAAATATTCAGGGAAGCCCTATTGCCCTGACAGCATTGCTGGTCAAGGCAGATATCATAAAAGAAAACCCTCAGAAAGTAGAGCAATTTCTTTTGGATTATGAAAAATCCTCGCTATGGGTGAACCAACAACCCGACAGCGCTGCCGCTTTAATTGTAAAGTATGGGATTCTTCCCGATCACGAAGTGGCTCTGCGGGCAATTCCCGGATCGAGGTTAAATTTTGTACGGGCACGGGATATCAGGCCTCAGATCATTTCATATCTCAACGTTTTTTATACCATGAACCCCGATATTATTGGAGGGAAGATACCTGATGAAAAATTTTTTTACTAAAACCAGATACATACAGCTGGCATCGGTCGTAGTTATGCTGGTCTGCTGGAAACTTCTGGCTGTCCATTTTAATTCTCCGTTTATTATCCCGCACCCCGAAGATACCTTCATGACCGTTTTGAGCTTATTTACAGAACCTGATTTCCTGATGGTTGCCGGGAGTACCGTTTTGCGAGGAATTACCGGTTTTTTAGTATCGGGCATTTTAGGCCTTGCGACGGGTATTCTGGCCGGGCTCAGCCCGGGATTCAATGCGTTCATTACTCCTATGCTTGTTACGGTCCGTTCCATACCGGTTATATCACTTATTTTATTGGCACTTATCTGGTTTAATCCCGGTTTAGTCCCTGTTTTCATTGCATTTCTAACCATGTTCCCGTTTATTTGTACCAATGTTTCGGATGGCATAAAAAGTGTTGACCGGGGACTTGTTGAGATGGCAAAATTTTATAGAGTCGATAACCGAAGAATCATTGCGGGAGTATACCTTCCGGCCATTGTGCCGTTTATTATCAGCGGAGCATCCAGCGCCATGGGTATCGGATGGCGGGCCATAATCATAGGCGAGGTACTTAGCCAGCCCAGATACGGTATCGGGACCCATATGCAGAATGCACAAACTTTTTTAAATGTCGACGCTGTTATAGCCTGGACGTTAATTGCAGTACTTATAAGTTTCGCTTTTGAAAAAATAATACGTTGGGCTGAACATAAAATCGTAACCTGGGTGATATGAAAATGAGTCTGCAAATCAGGGATCTTTGTAAGGCGTTCAATGATGTTGTTGTTTTTAAGGATTTTAATATATCCTTTTCCAACGACACCATTACGTGTTTATTGGGCCCTTCCGGATGTGGAAAAACCACTTTATTAAATATTCTCGGAAATATCGTTCTACCCGATAAAGGGACGCTCGTGGGTTTTGATAATAAGCTTTTTTCTTATGTGTTTCAGGACCCGCGTTTGTTACCCTGGAAAACGGTACGAGATAATATCGAGTTTGTTTTAAGCAGGGACCTTCCGGTAAGCGAGCGCAAAAAACAAACCGACCGTCTTATACGTCAGGTTGAATTGGAGGGATTTGCCGGCTACTACCCTTCTCAATTAAGCGGGGGCATGCGTCAGCGGGTTTCAATAGCCCGCGCATTTGCCATACCCTCGGACATTATTCTCATGGACGAGCCGCTCAAGGGATTAGATGTGGCACTTAAGCAGAACCTTATCAAATGGTTTCTGCATATATGGAAAGCAGACCGGCGTACCGTTATCTTTGTAACCCATGATGTGGAGGAGGCCCTTCTGTTGGGGGATGAAATAGTGGTATTAAGCCATCCGCCGGCCGGAATTGTTGCACAAGTGAAAATTGACGAACCGGCGGGAAACAGAGAAACGGAATCCGGTTTAAAAAACATTAAACAGCTATTGATTGACGCCCTGGGAACGGCGTAAGGCAACTTCCCCGGCTTTTTTTCTCGCTAATGCCTCTTTGGTTCGGAACACCTCCGAATTTTCGCAAATGGTTATTAACGTTCAGATTAGTGAAAAAATATTTTGTTAAACAAAGTCTCTAATTCATTTTTTACTATTTCGTAATCCGGCAACCCACCAGTAATCTGATGAGCCAAACTATTTTTCCAAGCTGCTGAAAGTTGCTTATCATTTTCGGGATTTATGAGTTGTTTAATTCCTGTAAAAGTATGCCCTTTAAAGGCCATTTTTTTGTGAAAAGCCGCAATTATTTCCTTGTAATCAAGGCTGGCAAAATGTTTGGAAAGATACCAGATATCATAGAAATCACGAGGGGCAGCATAAGATCGCTGGATTAATGCACGCATTTTTTCGGCCAGGACTTCTTCCATTGCATAACATGGAATTGTATCCATATTAAGGGAAAGGCTATCCGAATATGGATGATTTACGGAACGTTGTACTGTATCAAAAACCAAATGCTCATATAAGATAATTTCAATTTTGATTTTTGTCTGCCATCTGTCCGGAGATGGCGGAACAGTATTCCGGGGATGATCAGCTCCCCAGAATTTTATTATTGCCTCATATCCCGTGAGCTTGTTATTAAAGCGTAATGGTTTTAACGATGCAACCGATACGGGGATACCGGCATTATTTTCTACAAAAGAAGTGATCAAATTAAGATGGCCTTCAGTCAATTTGAATTCCTGACTTAGCGAAGTAAAATCCAAATCTTCAGAAAACCGGTAATCGGGGAGCCAGCATTTTTTTAAACAGGTACCACCTTTAAAAATAAGTGTAGTTCTTAATTCCAGTATGTTATAAATGGCATCTATAAAATGGCCAAGAACCCAGTCCTTATCTATGGTGCTTCTGGATATTCCTTTTTGTAAAGCAATATTTTCTACTTCTCTTTTAAGTATCATCAATACTGTTTATTTGCTATATCCAATAATTCATCACGGCTGATATTAAGTCTTAACTTCCATGAGGAGATAAACTCACCTTTATTTTTACTCTGTGGATCGATTATATTGTATTTCTGGTTTTTCTGTTCTATTGCAAAACTGATAAATTCCTGTAACGATTCTTTTTTGAAAAGTTCAGCTAAAAATCCGATACGTTTTGTTATGGCTATATTATCGATTGCTTTACAATATTGTATCATTTTTTGAGGATTTAACTCTGAAATGCTCAGGGCTCTAATGAGTTCAGCATATCCTCCTGAATATTGTGGTAAATCAAAACAGTCAATAATTGTTTTCTCAATGTCAGTTATGGGATAGCGGGTGTTTCCATAGCCATTCGAAATTATTCCGACTCTTTTTCGGGGAGCTATTTTGACAAATTTATAATTGGTTCCTAATATGGTTTTGTCACTCTTTCTGTGGGTAGTTTGCACAAATACCGTGTTTGCAAATTGTTCCGTGAGTCCATATAGATTTAAGGCTGACCAATAAGCAATAGCGCTCTCCTGCACAACGAATGTGCCGATTACATTTTCATCCCTAAAATTATTGCGGCAAAACTTGCCCCGCTCAATACGTGATAAAATCTTCTTCCGTACAAGATTTTCAAGTATCTCATTCAGGTTTTCGAATTTCCTGGAGAATTGCTTTTCGATATCGTTAAAGTGAAATATTTCGACTTCAAATTCCTCAAGCAAATGGATAAAATCCAGTTGTTGCTTTGAAAGGTTTGCTGATATGTAAACGCTATCGGCCATACTGTAATATTACTCTTTGAAGAATCAAAAGACCTAAAATATGGGTCTCATCTTTCCATGAAAGGTAATTCAAAGATAAAAATAAATCTGATATTACCTGCGATTGATTCAGGCAGGGTCAATTGGAAAAACAGTAACACCCAAATCTGTGTTACACGTACTATAATCAACTTTTTCTTTGGGTCAGTTTTTGGTAGCCTTCGATCAGCCGGCTGTGGATTTGTCCCAGATAGGTATTTTTGCCCGTGTTTTGTCGTTCCCGGCTTTGGCTTCGTCTTTTATTCCGTTTCAATGTCGGGGTGAAAGGACTCGAACCTTCGGCCTCCACGTCCCGAACGTGGCGCGCTAGCCAACTGCGCTACACCCCGATTGATTAGGGGCACAAAGGTAAATAAAAAAATTTAATACTTACATTTGAAATATGAAACGCTTATTATATCTTTTTATTATTGCCGGTTTGCTGGCCGGGTGCCACAGGACCGACCCCCGAAATCCGTATAACTTACCTATTGCCAACACCATAGAAATTTATCAGGCCCAGGTGGCAGAAAATCCGGATACAGAACTGGTGGATCTCCAGGAGATAATTCCCGGGATTGATCTTTTTATTCCCTATGCCACATCGCAGAATTTTACCGGAGTGCCCATTTATACCTCGGCCAAAGCATTCCTGTGCAAACCGGTGGCCGAAGCCCTGGCGACAGCCCAGGACTCATTAATGAAAATCGGGTTGGGATTCCGCATACTCGATGCCTACCGTCCTTACGCCGGAACACTCTATTTTTATAAAGTATATCCCGACACTACCTTTGTAGCAAATCCTGCCAAAGGATCCATCCATAACCGGGGAGCTGCCGTTGACCTTACTCTTATAAGGCTCGATACGGGAGAGCCTCTTACTATGCCTACGGCGTTTGACTCATTTTCCGATACCGCATCTCATCTTTTTATGGACCTGCCACCCGAGGTGCTGGAAAACCGGGCACTACTGAGGAATATTATGGAAACCTATGGATTCAGCATATATGAACCTGAATGGTGGCATTATAATTTCAGGAATGCCCGCAGCTATCCTTTAAGGGATGTCTCCTTTGAGGAATTGATGAATCATTAAAGGAATTTCTCCGGCAAAAGATACCAAAGCAATATCCAGAATAGAAATCGTAAAGCTTTGCCCACCAGCATTAAAAAAGCCGATTTTGCAAAATGGACACGGTAGAAACCCAGTCCCACGGCAAATACGTCACCAACAACAGGCAGCCAGCATACTAAAGCAATGAGGCTGCCCCATTTGTCTATGACCGCTTTCTGTTTATCAAGTTTTTCTTTCTTTACCTTAAGCCATTTTTCTATCCACTCCCATTTTCCCAAGTATCCGAGGCCATAACAGGTGAGGCTTCCCAGCCAGTTGCCGGAAGTCGCCCAGGCAAAACACGCCCAGGGACTTCCTCCTGCCAGTAACATACCAATAAGCAGAAATTCCGAACTGAAAGGAATGACCGTCGATGCGAGGAAAGAACCAATAAACAGTCCGAGATATCCCCATTCCTGCAAAAATTCCATCTAATTCTCTTTTTTTTCAGGTAGTCTTTTGTTTTTCTTCAACGCATCTGAGATCAGGTATTCCAATTGCCCGTTGACACTGCGGAACTCATCGGCCGCCCATTTTTCCAGAGCGGCCCACGTATCTTCATCTATTCTTAATACAAACGATTTTTTCATTCTACTGATACAGACTCCCGGTATTGATAACCGGACTGGCGGCGCGGTCCGAAGTCAATACAACCATCAGGTTGCTGACCATAGCGGCTTTCTTTTCTTCATCCAGCTCAATGATCTCTTTCTCGGATAACTGTTGCAACGCCAGCTGTACCATACTTACGGCACCTTCTACAATTTTATGGCGAGCCGCCACAATAGCCGTTGCCTGCTGGCGTTGCAACATGGCACTTGCAATTTCCGGAGCATAGGCAAGATAGCTGATCCTGGCCTCGATGATCTCTATTCCGGCAATATCCAGGCGTTCCGAAAGTGAAGCCTCCAGCAGGTCGTTCACCTCCTCGCCTCCGGAGCGCAAAGTAATATCTGCTTTTTCGTCTTCCAGGTTGTCATAAGGATAAGAACCGGCCAGATTTCTGACAGCCGCCTCGGATTGTACGTCAACGAATTTTTCAAAGTTATCCACGGCAAAACAGGCTTTGAAAGTATCCCTTACCCGCCATACCAGCACAACACCAATCATGATGGGATTACCCATTTTGTCGTTTACTTTTATAGGTTCTCCGTTTAAGTTGCGCGCCCTCAGAGACACATTTCTTTTTGTCATGAAAGGATTGACCATAAAAAAACCGTTCTCTGTGACCGTTCCCACGTATTTGCCAAAGAAAGTAAGCACCTTGCTTTCATTGGGATTTATCACCATAAGACCGAATAGACAAACAACCAAGATAAACGTAACTAAAAGAAGAAAATACCACAATCCGCTCCAACCCAGACTTCCGTTGAAATAAACAGGTAAAGCCACACCGGCGATGATACCGAGGACACATACTGTTAACATAAACCACCCATTGTTTGGTCTAATAAATTTTTCCTGAATGTTTTTCATTTGTTTTGTATTTATGATATCATTTTAATATCACAAAGATATAAATATTGTTTTAATAATAACAAATATTTAAAAAAATTCCATCCTCAACAACTTTGGCATGCAGTTTGCAAATGATAAGGGCAGATAGTTTTTTTCATCTATTAGGTTTTAGGTTAAATGGGTCAGGACAAGCAGCACTTCTAGTTGCTTGTCCTTTCTTCTTTTAGGGAAAGTGCCCTTATGTATTCCTCTTCTGCTGAGCACTTCCCGAAAAGACAAAGGGAAAGAAATTCATTGAGTATTTCACGTGTCGGTTCCTGAAGGGGTCGTGCCTTCCGGATCTCATCATAGGTACTTCTGGGCGCTTCTGCAAAAGAGACGATCTTATCCCAGCCGGCAGGGGCTTTTATAGAAACAAAACAGGACCCTCCCATTTTTTTATAGGGCCAGAAAGTCCACCCTATATTGTTCTCTTCCATAACAGAACAAAAGTCGGACATCCATTCATTTGTGTTATGCCCTATTTCTCCCATATACATGGGAAGACCGGTCTTGTCACGAAAGGCAATAAAACCGGCAATAGCCGCCGCAGAGGGATCACCTCCGTACCTGTGACACGAGTACATCATATTGCCATCGAAAGTCCAGTCAGTAAAAGGATCAAAATTACTGTTCCATTGCGGAGCTCCCAGTATAATTATATGATTGGTATCGACTTTTCTAATGGCAGCTGTTACTTCTTTATACAAAGGCTCCAGCAGGGTGTTCAGCAGGTCTTTATTTTCAAAATAAGGGGCAACAGGTTCATTTAACAGATCGTATCCCAGGATAACCGGCTCGTTTTTATAGTGTTCAGCTATTTTTACCCAGATGTCACAAAACAATTGACGACTTGTCGCACTTTCAAATAACCACGGATACCCGTGGCTGTCGTCAATATTGTCTCCCGTCTGGCCACCCGGGGCATCATGCATATCCAGGATCACATGAAGACCGGCACTACGGCACCAGTTCACCAGGCTGTCAATACGTTCAAAGCCGTCTTGGTTTGCATACAGGCCCATATAATCCTGGTCTGTGAACAATTTGTAGTGAAACGGAAGCCGCACGGTGTTGGCTCCGGTAGAGGCAATAAAATCAATATCCTCCCTTGTTATATAATGATCCTTAAAAACCTTCCAGAATTCTGCGGTCATATCAGGTCCGACCAATTGACAAAACATCTGGTTTATGAATCCGGCTGAATTGGTTTTGCCGAACCCGAACATATATCCTTCCGGATTAAGCCAGTTGCCAAGGTTGGTCCCGCGGATAAAATATTTATTCCCATCCAGCACAAGGTCGGGACCCTGCACGTGAATAAATTGTTTTTCTGTAGCAGAATCACAGAACACCAGCATCACGGAAACGGTTGCTGCTATTATATATATGAGGATCTGAAGTGAAATAAATGAAAATCGTTTCATAACTGAGGTTTTCGGTTGATTGGATGGTAAAGTTAGGAAATTGTTTTTATCTTGCGTCGTTAAACAGATGAACTGCTTACACATGAAAATCAAATACATTTGGATTATTATTCTGCTGGTCTCTGCCTGTAAAAAGACGACTCCTCCCGAGGTCATTCCACCCGATCCGGTGTTGAAAAGCATAGCTACCGATGTGTCTCAGGTGGTCGTACCCCGCATTGGCACAGTGGCATTGCCTTTTCATATTGAAGACGCCGGCGCTGCCCTGAATTATTCTGCACAGTCTGCCGACTGCCAGATTGAACTGAGAATATCGGGCAGCACGGAAAAGCCTGTCAATTATATAATTGAGCAAATCACTAAAACAGAAAAAGCGGGAACCTATAACGCTTATCTGAAAGATTCGGGCCACCGCATTCTGTATAAGGAAAACATTATACTTTGCCTTATCACATCGCGTTCCGGCAGCAACAAGACTATGGTCACCTCGCAGCCGGTCGAAGTTATAAGTACGGCAAGCATGGAGGGGATTCAGCGGTTCACCTTTACGAAAGACCTGAATCCGTCACTTAAATACGATGTGGTTATGGATGCCCTGCCCGGGGAAAATGAGGCCGGACAGATTCTGACCGGCAACACCCCCAACCCGCTGAACAGTCTTAATCTGATCGCCCGGTTTGAGACTTCGGGAACGGTTACGGTAAACGGACAGGTTCAGCAAAGCGGCGTTACCGTAAATGATTTTTCCGTGCCCGTTGAATACAATATTTCTGCTTCCGACGGGACCAATCTTACCTATACAGTAAAGCTGATCAACTTTACCGGGTTGCCTGTGGTGTTCATTAATACACAGAACGGCACCGAGATTACCTCCAAGGAAATATGGACTCCCGGCACCATGAGCATTATGTGTTCCGGCGCTTTTGAAGATTTTCCCGAATCCGAAATAGAGATTCGGGGTCGGGGAAATACTACCTGGTACTGGCCCAAGAAACCATATGCCATAAAACTGGGATCAAAAGCCAGGATAATGGGCATGCCCAAACATAAAAGATGGGTGCTGCTGGCCAATTTCATGGACCGCACCATGCTCCGGAACCGTATTGCGTATAAAGCAGCACAACAGACCTCTCTTGCCTGGACACCCCGGAACGAGATAGTTGAACTGGTCTTCAACGGCAAGCATATGGGAAATTACATGCTCATTGAACAGATTAAGGAAGACGAAAACCGCGTGAACGTGTCAAAAGACGGAGGCTATATTCTGGAGCTTGATTTTCACTTTGACAATCCAGCGCATGTCCAGTGGCTGTCCCCTTACGGGAATACCGCACAGTTTGGAAACAATATCCCCTTTGCGGTTAAATATCCGGAAGACGATGAAGTAACCATGGAACAAATGGACTGGATCAAAAATTATATAGACCAGGCAGGAAGTGCCATATACGGGACGGCATATCTAGATCCCGAAAACGGGTACAAAAAGTATATCGACATGACCTCTTTCGTAGATTACTGGCTTATTTATGAGTTATGCGTCAATCACGAACTGGCCAATCCGGGCAGCGTATATATGTACAAAGACAAAGACACAAAGCTTTTTGCCGGTCCCTGTTGGGATTTTGACTGGGGAACCTTTTCCTATAACGCATCGCCGCAGGCCAGGGGAAAACTGTTCATGACAGAAGCCATCTGGTATAAACAATTCTTTAAAGACCCCGCCTTCAGAGCTTTGGCCAAAGAACGCTGGAATGCAGTAAAAAGCCGCATGATGGAACTGCCAGTGTTCCTCGATTCAGAAGCCGGGAAGCTTACATTATCGGCCAGATATAACTTTTCTATGTGGAATCCGGCTGACGACCGTTCCATGAATAACGGGAACATCATCAACGGAGACGAAAATCTTTCTTACGAAGACGCCGTACAACGCATGCGGACCATTCTGGTGGAGAGACTGAGCACATTGGATACCGAGATCAACAAATGGTAACTATATCCTAAAAACTATTTTTTATATGAAACATTCCAACATCATTCTTCTTCTTCTGATAGGATGTTTGACTGTGCAGACACTTGACGCCCAGACAAAAGATCCCGCCAGAAATAATGATAAAGAAAAAACCGAAACCAAGGCCGAGAGCAAAGGACCGGCCAAACTTAATGATTTTATCAAGGCAGACGCCTTGAAAATGGAAGGCATGACCCCGGTGTTTGTGCAGGAAAACAAATACTATCTGGGAATTTCCGACTCACTCACAGGACGTGATATCCTTATGGTAACGCGTATGTCCGAGACCCCGGAAGGATTCCGGGCTAATTTTTTCGGATATTCCGGAGATCAGATTAACGACGGAGTCGTCAGGTTTGAAAAAGGACCGAACAACAGTATTTTCCTTACCAAAGTAATGGCGAGGGAACAATCCAAAGACTCTACCCAGTCTATGTATTATAACGTACAAAGGTCTAACCGGCCGGCCATAATTGCCGCATTTGACATTAAGGCATTCAATGCAGACAGCTCTCTTTCCCTTATTGAAGTCACCGACCTGGTAAAGGGAGATAACGAAAGCCTGTATTTTAGCAAGCGCCAGAAAAAAAGCTCAAAAATTGGCGCCATTCAAAATGACAGGTCGTATGTAAAAAGCGTTAAGACATTCCCAATAAACACCGAATTGCGCAGCGTTAAAACATATGCCCCGCAAGACGCTGACGAGCCCTTGACCTTTGAAATAAATTGTTCCCTCGTGTTATTGCCCAAAGAACCCATGCAGTCCAGGTATTTCGATGAGCGGGTGGGATATTTTACTTCGAATTATACCGATTTTGATAAGAATCCCCAGGGAATTAAGACTATACGCATGATCGCCCGCTGGCGCCTGGAACCCAAACCGGAAGACATGGAGAAATACCTGCGCGGAGAATTGGTTGAACCTGCCAAACCCATAGTATATTATATAGATCCGACAACCCCTAAAGAATGGGTTCCTTACCTGATACAGGGAGTTAACGACTGGCAGCCCGTCTTTGAAAAAGCCGGCTTCAAAAATGCCATTTATGCACTGGAAGCCCCTACCCCCGAAGAAGATCCGACCTGGAGCCTCGAAGATGCACGAAATTCGGCCATTGTCTATAAACCCTCCACCATTGCCAATGCGAGCGGTCCGCACGTAAGCGATCCCCGCTCGGGTGAAGTTATTGAAAGCCACATCAACTGGTACCATAACGTAATGAGCCTTGTGCACGACTGGTATTTTGTCCAGTGCGCGGCTGTAGATCCGCAGGCCCGTTCTATGAAATTTTCACAGGAACTTATGGGTCAGCTTATACGCTTTGTGTCTTCACACGAAGTAGGTCACACTTTGGGACTGCGTCATAATTTTGGGGCCACCGCTTATTATACTGCAGAACAGCTTCGCGACCCTGAATTCCTTAAAGCTAACGGCCATACAACATCTATTATGGATTATTCCCGTTTCAATTTTGTGGCACAGCCGGAAGACAATATCCCGCAGGAACTGCTCTGCCCGAGGATCAGTCATTATGACTTTTGGGCCATTGAATGGGGATACCGTCGTTTTTATCAGTTTAAGACTCCCGAAGAAGAACTGCCCTTCCTCAACCAATGGACCATCGACCACGTGAAAAACCCATTCCTGAGGTTCAATGGCGGAGCCGAATCGGGGCTGAATGACCCTCGGGCCCAGTCCGAGGACCTTGGTGCCAATCAGATGGAAACCTGTGAACTGGGCATTAAAAACCTGAAGATCATTGTGGCCAATCTGCCGGAATGGACTAAAGAGCCCAATCAGAATTATCAGTCATTGACCACTATGTATCCACAGATCACCAGCCAGTTCAACAGGTACATTGGTCATGTATCAAAATGGATAGGAGGTGTTTATGCAGATTACAAGACCGTTGAGCAGGATGGTCCCGTATACAGCCCGGTTTCTAAAGCAGATCAGAAAACTGCCATGTCTTTCCTCAACCGGAATATTTTTAACACACCCATGTGGCTGTTGCCCGATTATATGTTCGATCTCATGCCGGCAAGCCGTCTGAGCATTATTGAAAATCTGCAGACCTCGGCCATTGAAGGGCTGGTAAATGCCAATGTGCTGGTCCGCATGCTCAGGGCTGAAGAACAGTTGGGCAGTCAGGCTTACAGTACCGATGAGTTTTTCACCGATCTGAGCCGGTACATATTTGGAAACTATTCCAACACCGATATTTACCGGCGAAGCCTGCAGAACATCTATGTGAACACCTTGTGCAAGATGGTAAAACCCGATGAACCCAAAGGCAACGAAGCCCTTCCCGTTATGAGAATGCGTACGGCTTCCATAGAAAACAACGACATCAAAGGCATTGTTACATCACAACTCAATAAGATCGCTAAAAACCTTAAAAAGGCCGGAGGCGACGAAAGAAGCAAAGTGCATTATCAGTACCTGTACAAACAAATTAGTGATTTGTAGTGAATTATACGCATATTGTTTTTGATATTGACGGGACACTATTAGACACGGAAAAAACCGGAATGGTGTCCCTTCAACAAACCATCCGGGAGGAATCAGGCATAGAAGTGCCCCTCCCGGATCTTTATCCCTATTTTGGCATACCCAGCTGGGAAGCAATGATAAAACTGGGATTCAGCAACCCTGAAAGTGCCGCTCTCAGATGGGAAGAAAATTTCCAGGCGCTCATGTACCTTACCACTCCCTTCGACGGCGTGGAAACTACACTTGAACAGCTGTGTAAAAAAGGAATTGTTCTGGGTGTAGTTACGTCACGCCACCGTTCAGAGTTCAATTCAGATCCTTTTTTGCAGAAATGGAGCTCTTTCTTTACATGCACTGTATGTGCCAACGACGCCCCCAGGCATAAACCTCACCCCGATCCCATGCTCCGGTTCATTTCCTGTACGGGAGCCAGACCGGAAAATGTATTATTCGTCGGAGACACAATCTATGATCAGCAATGCGGTCACCAGGCGGGTACGGCTTTTGCACTGGCCACATGGGGCAGCAGGAACGGAGACGTTATTCCGGCCGAATATTACCTGAAGCATCCCTCGGATTTGCTTACGTGATTAATCAAAAAATACAAGACGTATGAAAAAACAACTCCCGGTTTTACTCCTGATGCTTTGTTTTTCCGTCTTTCTCAAAGCCCAGGATGCAGATCATCCCCGGTCGGCTCTTATTATTTTTGAAGAAAAATTTTCACAGGCTTCCCTCCGGCAGGATTATCCGCAAATGATCTCGCTCATGGACAGCATGATAAGCATGGAACGTTCCATAGACAGGAACGCAGGTCCAAAGGTCTTTGAAAAATACAGGGGTTACTCCGGTCGTTTTAGCGGGACCCTTGAAGGCCGCACTGTTTATTCCCTTTTTATGGCGAGGCTTCCCGAACGTTATCCCCGTTTTATCAAATACCCTTCAGACACAGCCGCTTTTCGGCACTATAAACAGGCCGTACTGGATAACGAAGAAGATCTGCTCAGACTTCCGGCCGGACCCTGGCAAAACGTTCTCCATGCGCCTGAAGATATTTATCCCTGCCGTAATTTAATGGAACTTTCTCTGTTTCTTCTGGGAGAATACCAGCATTTGCTTCAAATTCTGAACAAAGGTGCCGGCAATGTGCCTGCCAATGCCATTGTTGCCCACATGAAACAACTGGAACAAATTCCGTTATCAGAGGAAGAAACTCTGAGACGGCTCGATTCCCTCATTACCCGCTACCCCGGGGAAGAACCCGTTGCACGCGTTTACCTGGCAAAGGTCAGGCGGCTGCTGAGAGAACGTGACCCCGATTTCCCTGCCATATACTCATTATGCGAAAGTGTGATACGTCAATTTCCCGACTTCGCTCTTAAAGCAGAGTTTACATCCATAATGAAGTCCCTCACCCGGCCACGCCTCAATCTTACCATAAAAAACCAGGTCTACCCCGGAAGTCCCGCACAGGTATACGTTACACGCTCCAATATTGTGTCATTTACCCTAAAAATTCTTAATGCGGCCGGAAAAACGGTTTATAAAAAGAAACTGAAAGGGCTTACGGCTTCCATGAACCGTCCTGTCACAGACACACTGACTATTCCCACGCCGGCGGAGGGATCGTACAGTATTTCTGTTCAAAGCGGGAAAACCACAGTCCAAAGTAAATTCTATTCAGGGAAAGTGGCCGCAATGTTCAGCGGCAGAAGAGGTGCGGGATACGTTTACGCTACCGACCTGCAGAGCGGTAAGCCGTTACGGGAGGTGGAAGTGGTATTTCCGGGAAAGAGCACTCAGCCTGTTTACCTTATGCCGGACGGCTTTACCGTCATACCTTCTCAGGATTCGCTGAAAGCCTGGACAGCAAAAGACCGATTGCTGCTACGCCTGCAAATTCCCGCCACTAAGATTTCTCCTGTAGATTCTTTTTCTGTTCCGCTATCTGTTAACCGGTGGGATCTCAGAGAGGATACGGACCTAAATCACCATCAGGCAACTGCTGTTCAGATATTTACAGACAGATCGCTTTATCAGCCGGGAGATACGCTGTTCTTTAAGGGAATTGCCATGCGTTACCAAAACGGGAAACAGGAAGTAATCCCTGGAGAAAGATACCGCGTGGAGCTCGTGAGCGCACAGAACCGGCAGGATACAGTGGCCTCCGTTACGTTACAAACCAACGAATTCGGTTCTTTCAGCGGTTATTTTACCACCTCGGCGAACATGATGAACGGAGCGTATTTTATATCCGTTCCCGGCTCCCTGAAACAAGTGTGGATTGAAAGCTACACAAGGCCTTCCTTTTCCATTGAAATGCAACCTGTCACGGGCACCTATTCATTTGGTGATACTGTACGGCAGGAGGGCACTGTAAACAATTACGCCGGGTTTCCCCTGGCAGGGGCCAGGATTGTCTGTGAGGTCACACGCCAGCCAGTTTACGGCATACTTCCCGAATATTACCGGAGAACCTATTTCCCTTCCGTCCCCATTGCTTCAGACACATTATATACCGACACGGAAGGCCGTTTTGTTTTAACCTTTCCGGCCCTGCGCCCCAATACCGACGGCAATGTTTTCTGCTCGTATTATATTATTGCCACCGTTACCGACAGAACAGGCGAAACGCAACGTGCGGAAAACTCCATTCCTGTGGGAGATATTCCCTATACCATCCACATTTCTTTTAAAGACCATGAGTCATGGGACCGGATCCTTCTTGTAAAAGACACATGTCCCGAGTTGAAAATTGCAGTAAGGAATCTTAACGGAACAGACCTGAATATGCCGGGAACCTATAATCTTATCCAAGACGGCAAAACCGTTTTCAGCGGAATATTCTCCAGGCAGGAAACTTCTCAGCCGGACTGGGCCTCTCTGCCTTCCGGATCCTACCAGGTTTCCGTGCCCGCCCCCTGGAAAGAGGCTCCGGGAGCAACACCCGTGACGCAATCTTTTACTCTTTTTGGACTCGCCGACACCATCTCCCCTGTGGAAACACCTTTATTTTTTTATCCTTCGGACGGGGAATTCCCTGTTTTCTATATAGGTACACGTGAAAAAGATCTTTATGTACTGGCCGAACTGTTTAAAGAAGATTCGCTTATCGTGCATAAACACCTGACGGTATCAAATGAACTGCGAAAGTTCGATTTTCCCGGCTTTGCCCTTTCTTCGGGCCCGTATGATCTATTGCTAACCGCAGTCTGTAAGGGCGATTGTTATACAGAAAGAACCGTGTTTGAAGCAAGGCGCGAAATCCCCCATCTAAACCTGCAGGTGGTATCTTTCAGGGACACGGCGGCTCCGGATTCCGTTGTTTCCTTTGGACTTCGCACAGATCCTGCGCAACAGGCAGAAATTCTCCTGAGTGTCTATAATGCGGGCACAGAACGCTTTTTCCGTAACGATTTTACATTGAACGTACCCGAACCGGTCAGAAAATCTCCGCCATATTTTCGTGAACAATTTTCTCAGTATGCTTACCAATACGATGAGCCTCGCAAAAATGCCGGTATGGTTATGTATAAAACGGCAGAAGACAGCGCCCTGGCTGCCGGCGAGCAGACTGCCGCACCGGCAAACGAACCGGTTTCTTTAATACGTACGGATTTTTCAGAAACGCTCGCATTTCTTCCCCATCTGGTGACCGACAGCACGGGATACGTTCCTGTGTCCTTCCGCACCAACGGTTTACTGAGTACTTTCAGGTTACTGTTCATGGCCCACAATCGCAGTGCCGTTGCAGGCTATGCCCAAAAGGAGCTGGTTGTGAAAAAAGAAGTAATGATCATGCCTTCATTCCCAAAATTCCTGAGGGAAGGCGACCGTATAAACTGGAAGGCAACGGCTGTTAACCTTACCGGTGAAAGCCTGGAAGGGAATGCCTTCCTGAAACTGAACGGACATTCGCTTGGAACGCATAAAGCCGTATTACCCGCGTTGGGCAGGCAGATGTTTTCATGGGAACCTGTTCCGTTAGAAAATCCGGCAGATTCTGTCATGTTGCTGACGGTTTTAGCCGGTTTTACTTCGGCGGGCCACAATGATGCCGAACAACACCGGATTCCGGTGCTTTCCCGCAAAGAACAAATTACCCGGGCACAGACCAGGGTCCTGCCGGGCAACGGCATTGTAACGCTTGTGAAAACCACCCGAAAGGCGAGCGCAGAGCTCGAAGTATCCACCCCGGTCACCTCGGCCCTGAACGCTCTTCCGGCTTTATGCGCTCCCGCCAGGAACAACCTGACCGACTGGCTCTCGGCTTATTACGCAAACAACACAGGAGCATGGCTGCTGGAACGTTATCCGTCCCTGACTGCCGCCGTAGAAGATATACCGACCGGACAGGCCGCTCCGTTACTGAAAAACCAGGCCATTACACAGATACTCCTTGAGGAGACGCCTTGGAGCCGGTACGCCGTTCACGAAGCAAAACGGATAGAAAGGTTGCAAAAACTTTCTGACCCTCAATATATTAAACAGTTTAACAGGCAGGCACTTGACAAATTCAATAATCTGCAACGTGCCGATGGAGGGTTCGGCTGGTTCCCGGGTATGGAAAGTTCCTACACCCTCACCTGCTTCTTCCTGGAAAAGATTTCCGGTATGGTTCATGCCGGGATTATTGCCGATGATACGGAAACATTACGTCCCATGGTGGAACGGGCTCTTTCATACGTAGATAAGATTTTTGCATCCCGTTATGAAAAAAAAGGATTTGACGTAATGCTCTATTTTTACATCCGGAGCGCTTTCCCCGATATCTTGCTTTCACCCGCCGCGCAGGAAGCAGCCAGATTCTTCCAGCCTGAAATTGACAACGCCTGGAAAGGTACATCGGTAATGGAAAAAGTATATTTCGCATTCATCTACAGGAGGACAGGCAATACAAAAGCCTTGCACGATGTATTGGCTTCGTTGGAAGAATATGCTGTGAGAAACAACACAACAGGGTGTTATTTCCCTAATGCTGTGCCTTTTAATGGACTCATGAGTTCGGAAATGAAAGCACACGCCATGCTCCTGGATCTGTTCAAAGACAATCCCGCACTCCGCACCGGGCTGCAGCAATGGATTCTGCTTCAGAAAAAAAATCATGCATGGGGCACGGGAGAAAGCACTACCGGGGTGATAGATGCACTGCTTCAAACCGGAGTGGCCGGACCTGAACCCGGGAAAGGATATGAAACCGTACAAAAAGGGAATACCTATACTGTAAGAAACCGGTCCGATGCTCTACTGTTTGTAAGTCTCTATGAACAAACGATTGAAGACATTGGGGGAACAGACTCCTTTTCCAACGGACTGGGCATCACACGAGCATTTTACCGTGTAGCCGACGGGAAGCCCCTGGCAGAAGGCGACTCACTTGAAACAGGGACGGAGATAGGGATCCGCTACTTTATCTCCAATAATGAAGACCTGAGTTTCGTCCATTTGAAGGCCAGCCGTGCCGCCTGCCTGACACCGGTAACTGAAACCTCTGGATATGAATGGAACCGGACGTGCGGATACTATCGCGAAATAAAGGAAAGTGCCACCCAGTTCTTCTTCCAGAGCCTTCCAAAAGGAGATCATATTATTGAGGAACAATTTTTTGTAACCCAATCCGGAGTATTTAACAGCGGGTTTGCCCGGGTACAATCTCTCTATGCACCTGAAAATCGCGGACATTCTTCGGGGGGAGTATTGATTATAACAAAATAAAAACTATCTTTGCAGCCCCATTAGGGAATTAATGAATTATTAACCAGTAAAATCAATTGCTAAAAACATGGCTGATTATTTAACCGCCCAAAAGAAGCAAGAGATTTTCGGACAATACGGGACGTCTAATAAGGATACCGGATCTGCCGAAAGCCAGGTCGCCTTATTTTCTTACCGTATCGCCCATCTTACCGAACACATGAAGTCCAACAGAAAGGACTACGGGACGCAACGCGCCTTGCTTGGTTTGGTAGGTAAACGTCGCCGCCTGCTGGATTACCTGAAGGCCAACGACATTGAGCGATACCGTAACATTGTAAAGACGCTCAATCTCCGGAAATAGCTTACAATTGCGAAGGGAGCCCGTCTCCCTCGCCAAACCAACAAGAGGCTGCCATCTCAACTGTGAGAACAGCCTCTTTTTTATAAGATTTCATTTTACCGGGGTCCAAATTAACGCAATCCGGGGACCTTGGTAAGCGGAATAAAAGATTTATAACAACCCCTTATAGGAAGGGGCGGATTGCACAGAAAAACAAATGAATATCATTAAAAAGGTTATCACACTGGGTGATGGCCGTACCATTGAGATCGAAACCGGAAAGCTGGCCAAGCAAGCCGATGGTTCCGTAGTTGTTAAAATGGGTGGCACCATGCTGCTGGCTGCTGTCACCTGCGCTAAAGAAGCAAAGCCCGATACGGACTTCATGCCTCTTTCCGTTGATTACAAAGAAAAATTTGCAGCAGCAGGAAGGTATCCCGGCGGCTTCATGAAACGTGAAGGCCGTCCGTCCGATTACGAGATCCTTGTTTCACGTCTCATTGACCGCGCGCTTCGTCCCCTGTTCCCCGACGATTTTCACGCAGAAGTATTTGTAAACGTATTCCTTATCTCGGCCGAGAAAGACATCATGCCCGATGCCCTGGCCGGACTGGCCGCTTCGGCAGCCCTTGCGGTAAGCGACATTCCGTTCAACGGGCCTATTTCTGAAGTACGTGTGGCACGCATCGACGGCACCTTTGTTATCAATCCGGCTTTTTCCGAACTGGGAAAAGCAGATCTGGACATTATGGTGGCCGCTACCTACGATAACATTATGATGGTTGAGGGGGAAATGAAAGAGGTAAGCGAATCGGTTATGCTCGAGGCAATTAAATTCGCTCACCAGGAGATAAAAAAGCATTGCCAGGTTCAAAACGAACTCATGGCCGACACCGGCAAGACTGAGAAAAGGATATACTGCCACGAAGAAAACGACGAAGACCTGCGTAATGCCGTTGAAGCTTTCTGCTATGACCGTTGTTACGCGATCGCCAGATCGGGCGAAGACAAACACGCCCGCTCAGATGCATTCGACGCCCTGAAAGCCGAGTTTATGGAAACCATTCCCGAAGACGAACGCGAAGCCAAAACTGTTATGGTAAACCGTTACTACCACGACGTAGAAAAACGGGCTATGCGCCGCATGATCCTCGATGAGGGGATTCGTCTTGACGGACGCAAGACCAACGAGATCCGTCCCATCTGGAGCGAAGTGGACTATCTGCCTATGGCACATGGTTCCGCCATCTTTACCCGAGGAGAAACACAGTCTCTTACCACGGTAACCCTGGGGACAAAACTGGATATGAAAGAAATGGACGAGGTTCTCATTCAGGGAACCGAGCAATTTGTCCTGCATTATAACTTTCCTCCCTTCTCTACCGGGGAAGCCAAACCCAGCCGCGGAATTGGCCGCCGAGAAATCGGACACGGCAACCTGGCCCACAGGGCATTGAAACCCATGGTACCGGTAGGCGAAGAAAATCCCTATGCCATCCGTGTGGTATCTGACATCCTGGAATCCAACGGTTCATCTTCCATGGCCACCGTTTGTGCCGGTACGCTGGCGCTGATGGATGCCGGTGTCAAACTGAAAAAACCCGTTTCCGGTATTGCCATGGGCTTAATCACAGATACAGGCAACAAAAAATTTGCAGTATTGTCCGATATCCTGGGCGACGAAGACCACCTGGGCGATATGGACTTTAAGGTTACCGGCACACGCGACGGTATAACCGCCACCCAAATGGATATCAAAGTGGACGGACTTCCTTACCAAGTGCTGGAACAAGCTCTCGAACAGGCTCGTCAGGGACGTATGCATATTATGAACGAGATGATGAAGACCCTCTCTGAACCGCGTGCCGAGTACAAGCCCCACGTTCCCCGCATTGTTCAGATCATTATTCCCAATACGTTTATTGGTGCCGTTATTGGTACCGGAGGCAAGGTAATTCAGGAAATCCAGAAAACCACAGGCACCACCATTACCATTACCGAACAGGGAGAAGTGGGTATTGTGGATATCTTTGGGGAGAATAAAGAAGGCATGGATGCAGCCCTGGCCACTATCAAGGCCATCACTACCGTACCGGAAGTCGGAGAAGTTTACACCGGTAAAGTGGTTTCCATCCTTGAATTCGGTGCCTTTGTTGAGATCCTGCCCGGAAAAGAAGGTTTATTGCACGTATCGGAGCTGGACTGGCACAAGATAGATAAAGTGGAAGACGTAGTGAAAGTAGGTGAAATGGTCACCGTTAAACTACTTGAAATTGACGTAAAGTCAGGCAAAATGCGTCTTTCACGCAAAGCGCTCTTAGAGAAACCGGAAGGCTATGTCGAACCCGAACGCAAACCCCGCCCTTCCGGAGACTACGGTAACCGGGGAGATTCCCGCGGAAACAGCCGGGGAGGCAGCCGGGGCGGACACGACCGCAACGACCGGCGACCTTCTCGTAACCGCGAGTAGCAACAGATCAGGATTCGGTTCCTGATTCTTTCCAGGGAAATCCTTTCATGATTGCCCTGATAGCCAAATAAAAAAGCAGCATGAATAGGAATATGAGCAATATTCCTATTCCTGCTATTTGGAGTGATGATATAACGGCTGAACTCATAATCTGCACTTGTTAAAATAAACCGACTAATGAAAGTATGATACCTCCGGCCACCACAGACCCTATCTGTCCGCCTACATTGGCGCTGACAGCCGGCATAAGCAGGTAGTTTGTCTTATCCTCTTTCTGCCCCATGGTATGGATCACTCTCGCTGACATGGGGAAAGCAGATATACCGCAGGCCCCGATCATGGGGTTAATCTTTTTGTCTTTGGGAAGGAAAACATTCATGAGTTTGGCAAACGCTACCCCGCCAAACGTGTCAAAAATAAATGCGACGAGACCCAGAGCAATGATCATGAGCGTGTCCCAGCGTACAAAACGCTCTGCAGTCATGGTACTGGCTATGGTGATTCCCAGCAATATGGTGACCAGGCTGGACAGTTCGTTCTGAGCAGATTGTGATAATTTATTCAACACCCCGCATTCGCGTATCAGGTTGCCAAACATCAGGAACCCAATAAGAGCAAGCGAAGAAGGTGCAATAATACCGGCCAGCACCGTAACAATAATTGGGAATAAGATTAAAGCGGTACGGGAGACCTTTTTGGTGTTCGACTTCATCTTGATTAGTCTTTCCTGGCGTGTAGTCATCATGCGTATGATGGGCGGCTGGATTATGGGCACCAGGGCCATATAGGAATAGGCCGCCACCGATATGGGGCCCAGCAGTCGCGGTGCCAGTTTGGAGGCTACGACAATGGACGTGGGTCCGTCTGCGGCCCCTATGATACCTATCGAGGCCGCTTCTTTTAAGTCAAATCCAAAAACGGCGGCCAGAACCATTGTCAGAAAGATCCCGAATTGCGCAGCCGCTCCAAAGAGCAATAAATGAGGATTATTAAAAAGAGGCGTAAAATCTATCATGGCGCCAATGGCAATAAAGATCAGCAGAGGGAATATTTCGGTAGCAATACCTCCTTCGTAAAACAAAGAAAGCACCCCCTCAACGACCTCGCCCGTTTTGCCGTCAATTTGTGTGAGCGCGGCGCTGAACGGAATATTCACCAGTATAGCACCAAAACCCATTGGAAGCAACAGGGTGGGTTCGTATTGCTTGGCAATTGCCAGGTAGATCAAAACAGCCCCTACGGCTATCATGATCAGATGTTGCCACGTTAAAGAGGCAAGCGCAGGAAAAAAAGATGAAAAATCCATAGACTATCAGTTTTTAATTAATATCGGTTTTAGTTCATTCTCCCATATCAAACTCCAGGATCCCCCCGGCCATGATATCTGAATGATTAATATAATATAAGTTGTACGGCTTTCCGTTTAGACGCGCACTTTTTATGCGGTAGTTCCCGGGCCGGTTATTGCGTGCCAGTATTGTGAATGTACGGCCCTCTCCCACCCGGAGAACCGCTTTGTCCATTAACGGAGAACCAAATACATACCGGCCCCCGGCCGGTTCCACCTGGTAAAGTCCAATGGCAGACAGAACATACCATGCAGACATCTGCCCCACATCTTCATTCCCGCTCAGGCCATCGGGGCCGTTGTGGTATAAAGTGGTCAGTATCTGGCGGACCTTTTCGGCCGTTTTATAAGGATACCCGGCACAGGCATACATATAGGCGATATGATGGCTGGGTTCGTTACCGTGCGCATACTGTCCTATAAGACCCGAAATATCGGGCGATGCATCTTCGCCCAGGTCGCCCTGAACGACAAACAGCGAATCGAGTTTGTCAACAAACGCACCGGGGCCGCCAAAAAGTGCTGTCAGGCCCTGAATGTCATGCGGCACCAGCCAGGTGTACTGCCAGGCATTTCCCTCCGTATAATCGTCTATCCTGTGAGAGGAGTGAAAAGGATTGAACGGTTCGCGAAATGTCCCTTCGGAAGAACGGGCCCGCATAAAACGCGTGTTTGGATCAAACAGAAACGTGTAGGCCTTCGCCCGCTTGTCAAAATATTCTGCATCTGCGGTGTGCCCCAGTTGTTCCGCCACGCGGGCCACACACCAGTCTGCCAAGGCGTATTCCAGGGTTTTTGCTACTGTTTCATTAGTGGAATCTTTATCGAAAGGAATATATCCGTATTCCTTAAGCCATTTCATGCCTCTTTCATCCAACATGGCAGAGGTTTTCATGGCATTGTATGCACGCTGTTTATCTACCTTGCAGCCCTTTAGAACAATATCCGCCAAAACCGGAATTCCAGGATTACCCACCATGCAGTCGGTCTCGTTACCCATCAGATGCCATACAGGCAATTTCCCCTGTTTATCAAATATGTCGAGCATTGTAAGAGCATAATCTTCCATCTTCCCGGAATGGATGAGGGTTGCCAGCGGATGAGCCGCCCTGTAAGTATCCCACAAAGAGAAGGTTGTATACCTGGTGAAACCATCGGGGAGATCATAATCACAAAACACCGATGGGGCTGTCATTGTATGGTACAGCGCCGTGTAAAACAGTTGTTTCCGGGTTGGATCTATCGTTTCATAGATGATTTTTGAAAGCTCGTTATTCCATGTGCTGTCCGCAGCCGCCACGACGGCCTCAAAATCCCAGCCGGGTAATTCTTTGCTGAGGTTTGCCGCCGCTTTTTCTTCACTCACGGGAGACAACCCCACTTTAAACATAACCACACCTCCCGGAGGCAGGTCAAACCAGACGGTAGCATACGCTTTCTCCGCCGAGAATTCATCGCCTTTCATACGTTGCGTCCCGTTAAACCATTCCACCCGGGTAAAGGGGACGGAAAACTCGGCTTTGAAGAATACAGCCTGCTCTTTGGCCCAGCCTTTCGATTTCCTGTACCCCGAGATCATTCTGGCACCAACCTTCGCCAAGTGCCCTTGCTGTGGGGCGTCCCAGCCAATGCCGTGCTCCAGGTCTATGACCACGCCAACGCTGCCGTTGCCGGCGACGGTCGGGTAAGTATATTTGTGGAAAGCCACGCGAGCGGTAGCTGTCAGCTCGGCTTTGATGCCGCTGCCTTCCAGCAGGACCGAATAATATCCGGGCCTGACATGTTCGTTCTTATGTAAGAATTTGGCACAAAGCCCTTCTCTGGTAGTCTGGACAGGAGTTGCCACAGGCATGAACGAAATATCCCCCAGATCCCCTATCCCGGTTCCGCTCAGATGCATCTGCGCAAAACCAATAACAGTGGAATCTGAGTAATGATAACCCGAGCACCAGTCCCAGCCCTGATTGTATTGCACCGGACCGGCCTGCACCATTCCAAAGGGCACGTTGGCGCCCACAAAAACATGACCGTGTCCCCCGCTTCCGGTCAACGGGTCTACATACTGCGTATAGGATTCACCGGCAAGCGGTTCTGTTTCTTCTTTACTGCAGGAGAGGCAGAAAGTCCCGGCCAGCAATACAGGAATAAGAAAAGCGACTGAATGTTTCATCCCACTAATATAAAAAATATTCCTATTTTCGCAATTCATCATAACACTATATATGTCCAATGAAAAACGCCATTTTTTCCTTTCCCCTCCCAAAAAACGAACCGGTAAAATCCTATCTTACCGGAAGTCCCGAACGTACCGCACTGGACGGCGAACTGGCCAGACAAAGCTCCTCTGTTATTGACATCCCTCTGATTATCGGAGGAAAAGAAATCCGAACCGGAAACACCGGGACGGTAGTAATGCCTCACAACCATAAACACATTCTGGCAACATATCATAAAGCAGGCGAAAAAGAAATTAAAATGGCCATAGATGCAGCTCTGGAAGCTCATAAGCAATGGTCCGACCTGGAATGGACCGTCAGGGCTTCTATTTTACTCAAAGCGGCCGATCTGCTAGCCGGAAAATACAGGGCAGCCATCAATGCGGCTACTATGCTGGGACAAAGCAAAAACATCTACCAGGCAGAAATAGATTCGGCTTGTGAGACCATTGACTTTTTGCGTTATAATGTAGCCTTTGCCTCCAAGATTTATATGTTCCAGCCCAAGAGCGCACCCGGGCAGATAAACAGCGTAGAATACAGAGCCCTGGAAGGATTTGTCTTTTGCGTAAGCCCGTTCAACTTCACCTCAATAGCTTCCAACCTGAATATGTCTCCTGTACTTATGGGAAATACCACAGTGTGGAAAACTGCCACTACTTCCATTCTGTCCAATTATTATTTGATGAAAGTATTTATGGAGGCGGGTCTTCCGGCGGGTGTGGTAAACTTCCTTTGTGGAAGCGGCGCCCTGATAGGTAAACATTGCATTGAATCGCCCCGGCTGGCGGGCATCCATTTTACCGGGTCATGCAACACATTTAACACCTTATGGAAGCAGGCGGGTGAGCATCTTTCCGAATACAGGGCTTATCCTCGTCTGGCAGGCGAAACGGGAGGTAAAGACTTCATTTTTGTACATCCTAGTGCAGACGTTAAAGAAGTATCGATTGCCGCATATTGTGGTGCTTTCGAATACCAGGGACAAAAATGTTCGGCTGCTTCCAGAATGTATGTCCCGGCTTCTCTGTGGCCCGGGTTCCTCGGCGAAATGAAAGGTATTGCTTCACTGGTTAAAATGGGAGACGTAAATGATCCCGGCAACTTTATTAATGCCGTCATTGACGAAGCATCGTTCAACAATATCGTTTCCTATATCGAATATGCCCGGCAGGCTCCCGATGCGGAAATAGTGCTGGGCGGAAAATATGATAAGACCATCGGGTATTTTATTGAACCCACGGTAATCCGCACAACCAATCCTCATTTCAAATCCATGGAAGAAGAAATATTTGGCCCCGTGCTTACCTTATATGTATATGAAGACCAGGACCTTGAAAAAGCCGTTGAGCTTTGTGAAAACACCTCTCCCTACGGTCTTACAGGGGCAGTTTTTGGCCGTGACAGAGTAGCCGTAGATAAAATATCAAACACACTGCGCTATGCGGCAGGCAATTTCTATATCAACGACAAACCCACCGGGGCCGTGGTTGGGATGCAGCCTTTCGGCGGTTCACGTTCTTCGGGGACAAACGACAAAGCAGGCGGCGAGTTTAACCTCATTCGCTGGGCCATCCCCAGGACCGTCAAAGAAACGCTGGTTCCTTCTACGGATTACCGGTATGATTATATGAAATAATATTCATTTTTTACTTAGCGCCAGGTTCTTATGATACTTTGTTAGCAAGGACTTGGCGTTTCTTTTTGTCTTTCCCGTTTGTGTCATTTTTGAGATAACTTTACAAAAACCATTGCTTAACAACTATGAAAAGATCTATTGTTATCTCTTGTGCAGGCATTCTTACCCTCCTTTTTGGCGGATGTGAAACCGACGAACCTTATACAAAAGGGATTGGCAGGTACCCCGGAGATCCGGCGGAAAATTTTTCTCCCGCTCTTGTCGCAGACAATGACACTTACCGGAACATGGCCCAAAACAGGGTCACCTTTCATTCCTCTTCTTACGATTACAACCTGACCGGACAACTCGTAACAGATGGTATCGTAACAGACCGTATGCCCTGTTTTATTAATGTATCCGATCAGGACGGCGATCTGGAAAAAAGAGAAAAGGAATGGTTTTTCGACGGAAAACCAGATTCTAAATACCGTATGAAGGGAACGGATATCTTTCTGCAACTGCAACTGAACAACCATATCCCCGACGTTGACTGTATGGAACTGACTGGAACCATGACCTATAATCCAAAAGCTTCCAAAAGCAGTCAGGTTGCGTTTTTCGGCTCGGAAAACGGGGTCGAATGGATTCCCATAAAAACCGATAAAAGCAACAATCTGCCCGGAACCGAAAAGCCCAATCCGTATGCAGCATGGGCCAATATGCCGGCACCGCCCAAACCGCAGGGGCCACAGCCTTCCTATACATTCACTTATGACCCCCCGAAACCGGAACGGGAGCTTCGCCTCATTTACCGGTTTGACCAGCCGGTACACTATGCATTTTATAAAGTGCAGTTTAATGTGCCCTGCGCCGAAGACTGGACGTTTTCAGACTGGAATTTTTATTGCAATAACCAGAAAGTGTGCATGCTCCCCTCGGAATATTTTCAAAGTGCGTGGATGAGTGCCGGGACCGGGACAGAATGGATCTGTGTGGACCTCGGGGCCAAAGCCGTTATGGATAAAGTAACGCTTCACTGGTTGAATAAAGCGGTAAAAGGTTCGGTACAGGTTTCAGACGATGCCACCGCATGGACGAGCGTGGCCGAACTGCCCGGCGGAGAAGGGTTTGTAGATGAAATCACCTTCAATCCCCGGGCTAAAGGACGCTACGTAAGGATACTCATGGAAGAACCGGCCGGGGGTAACCGCTATGTATTGAGCGAACTGGAAGTTTTCGGCAAAGGAGGTCTGGTGCCTGCCGTTTCTGAAGACCCGGCTCCTGCCGGAAATAAACTGTCGTTGAACGGCGGAAACTGGAAGATACAGCGCGCTTCTGAAGTCAGGGAGCCGGGCGAAGTAATTTCCGCTGCCGGCTATTCCGGAGCCGTCCAATGGCCCGTTGCGACCGTCCCGGCTACTGTTTTAAGCAGTTATATAAATATGGGAGCGTTGCCCGATCCGAATTATGCAGCCAATCAACTGCAGGTATCCGAATCGTTTTTCACGTCAGATTTTTGGTATCGAAGGGAATTTTTTGTTCCTAATGACTTTGGAAAAGAAGAGATCTTCCTGAACCTCGATGGTATTAATTGGAAAGCGGACCTGTTTGTTAACGGAACAAATGCCGGCAGGATGGAAGGCGCTTTCATCCGGGGAAAATTCAATGTCACGCAGCTTTTGCTTCCCGGTCAAAGCAATGTACTGGCGGTGAAGATCATCAAAAACGATAACGTGGGCGCCGTAAAGGAACAAAACGCGATCAGCCCGGATCAGAACGGCGGGATCCTGGGCGCAGACAACCCCACCTTCCATGCTTCCGTGGGATGGGACTGGATCCCTACCATCAGGGGCCGTAACACAGGTATATGGAACGATGTTAACCTGACTACCACCGGAGCTGTTACCATTGAAGACCCGTTTGTTCGGACCGGCCTCGCCCTGCCCGATACCACAAAAGCCGATATACGGATTGAAGTGCTGCTGCGGAACCATAAGGACCGGGTTGTTTCCGGGGTCCTGGAAGGGACTTTCGGAGATCTTCCCTTTACACAGGAAGTAGTGCTTGAGCCAAATGCAGCGCAAACGGTACAGGCAACTCTCACTATGGAGAACCCCAAACTGTGGTGGCCCAAAGGCTACGGTGCTCCTTATCTGTACGACGTAAACATTCAATTCACCGCAGATGGAGCCGTATCGGATGAGACCGCCTTCCAATCGGGCGTCCGCCAAATGAGTTTCGATGAAAACAACGGCATCTTGAGCTTGTATATCAACGGCCGCCGGTTTATCGGAAGAGGCGGTAACTGGGGATTTTCAGAATCGAACCTGAATTACCGCGGCCGCGAATACGATATAGCTGTGGCTTATCATGCAGATATGAATTTTACCATGATCCGCAATTGGGTAGGTCAGATTGGGGACGACGAATTTTATGAAGCCTGTGACCGACACGGGATTATGGTATGGCAGGACTTCTGGCTCGCCAATCCCTGGGACGGACCTGATCCCTACGATAACGACCTGTTTATAAAAAATGCGGAAGACCTGGTGAAACGTATCCGCAACCATCCGTCTATTGCCATTTATGTAGGCCGCAACGAAGGCAATCCGCCCGCAGAACTGGATAATGCGCTCCGGAAAATGATCCCTCAACAGCATCCCGGGATACATTACATATCCCATTCGGCCGCAGGAGTAGTCAGCGGAGGCGGCCCCTACCGGGCCCTGCCTGTTCGCGATTATTTTCTTTTGTACGGGAAGGACCGGTTGCACAGCGAACGGGGCATGCCAAACGTAATGACCTGGGAAAGCCTGTCACAGACCCTCAGCCCGGAAGCACTCTGGCCCCAAAACGACCAGTGGGGTATGCACGATTACACACTTGAAGGAGCCCAGGGAGCCGCCTCGTTCAACAAGATGGTGGAAGAAGGCTTCGGACCGGCGGACAACGCACGGCAATTCACCGAATACGCTCAGTGGTTCAATTACAACGGATACCGGGGTATTTTTGAAGGCCGAAGCGAATTCCGCAGGGGGATGCTTCTGTGGATGAGCCATCCTGCCTGGCCGTCCATGGTATGGCAAACCTATGACTACTATTTTGACCCTACCGCCGCCTATTTCGGTTGCAAGAAAGCAAACGAACCCCTTCACATACAGTGGAATCCTGTTTACCACGACATAGAAGTGGTAAATCTGCACGCGGGTACGCACGAAAAACTGACAGCCAAAGCCATGCTGGTTAATATGGACGGGACGGTACAGTGGGAAAAAGACACTCTTTTGAACAGTTACGAAGACTCTACCGTAAAATGCTTCCGGCTTGAATTCCCCGAATCCCTCTCTTCCGTTCATTTTATTAAACTGATATTGACAGAAAACGGAAGAACAGTATCGGATAATTTTTACTGGAGGGGTGTTGAAGAGGGTAATTACAAGGCGCTGAAGGATATACCCAAAGTAACGCTGAATAAAAAAACCACTCTTGACAAAACGGGGAAAAACTGGAAAATCACTACCGTGCTGAAAAACGACACGTCCACTCCGTGCCTTATGATCCGTCTGCAGGTGAAAGGGAAGAAAACCGGTGAACGTATTTTACCCGTATTCTTCAGCGATAATTATTTCTCCCTGCTGCCGGGTGAAGAAAAAACAGTCACTATGACTTTCTGCCACCGCGACACGCGCGGGGAAAAACCCATAGTGACCGTATCGGGGTTTAATTTAGCTTTACCTTAATTGTGTTATAATATATTGTAGTTGTTGCCTCAAACCCGGAATCTGTCCCTATAATAATCCAGATTTCACCATTCGAATCGGAAGATACATTTACCGGGTTTGTGGTTTTTAATGTTTTTAAAGTATATACATTTTCCTGGGTGCCGTTTGCAAAGTCACCTATTATTACCATGTCGTCCCCCTCATTATTCTGACTGCCTTTATCTATATTCATTCTATAATCTGTACCGACTAATTCTTTTACAGGTTCCTTTTTTGAAGCGCCGGCCTTTATCACTACGCTTTCACCAGGAGCTCCGCCTACCCCTGCCATTCCGCTGGCGGCATTTGAGGCTATTTCAATCTCGACATTCACAGAATATATTTTGTCAGGCTCCAAACCGGTCAGTTTCTTCTTTATAAACATAAATAAATCGTCGCTATGATTGTTACCGGACTGCCTGAGGGCTCCCTTGGTAACGTCCAGTGGAGCAGGTAACGTCGAATGGGAAAAAGCAAATTCATAAAATTCTTCCACACCGGGAGAATCAGGATAATCGGCAAAGTCTCCCGTCCAGCCTTCGGCATCGGTTTGAAAATCAAAATTGAATTCTTTTGGTTCCGGGGTCTCTTTATTACAGCCGGCAAAAGTAAAAAGTGCAGCAAAGCACAATACAAAGATTAAATTCTTCATGTTTTATTATTTTGGTTCGCTATAATAATTGCAATATAATACAAAATACTGCATCCCTCCCCTCCGGCCATTCGATGGAGATCCACGCACAAGCTATTCAGAGCGGGAAACGCCTCCCAGTTGCTAACGCAACCTGGGCCCTCCCTCCGCGGGCGCGAGGTTTCCCTTTTCTGAATAGCTTGGGGCGTTCTGTGCCGGGGAGATGGCCGACGCGGGTTGCTGTGGGCGGTGCTCTACCGGGTTGCCAGAAGCGATCTGGTGCGCAATGCGGTTTGATTGAAACATAACATACTGAATATCAGCGAATATAAATTGAACAAAATAGCGTTGCGCACTAAATCGGGTTTGGCTATTTGGGGATAAATATCTATATTCGTCATAATCTGACAACTGATAAAAAGCTTGGAGAATATGGTTATGCTTTTCACTAATAAAAAAAGCCTCTCTTTTCTGGTATGTTTCGGTCTTTGCAGTTTGATCTCCTGCACTACAGATCAGGAGAAAAACCTCCAACTTTGTTATACGACTCCGGCGACCGTCTGGGAAGAGACATTGCCGCTGGGAAACGGCCGCCTGGGCTTAATGCCGGATGGAAACCTTTCCCGTGAAGTTATTATACTGAATGACATAACGCTTTGGTCCGGTTCGTCCCAGGATGCAGTGAACCCCATGGCACAGAAATACCTGCCCCAAATCCGGCAGTTACTCCTGGAAGGCAGGAACGACCTGGCCCAGGAACTTATGTATGAACATTTTGTATGCGGCGGAGCGGGCTCGGGTTACGGAAGGGGATCAAAGGTGCCTTTCGGCTGTTATCAAACGCTCGGAAGCCTGATCATTGAATACCGGGACCCAGACACGGACTCTTCCCTATACTATCGTTCGCTGGACCTTTCCAGAGCCGTTGCCTCGACCTGCACCAAAAACACAAAAAATGAATATTTCTGTTCTTTTTCGGACGATGTGGGTGTTATAAGGCTGGAGTCAAAAAAAGGTATTGACGCTGTAATCCGCATGGTCCGGCCCGAGAGGTTTGAGACCACCGCCGGTAACGGTCAGCTGGTAATGAGGGGAACACTCGGCAGCGGCGTTCAGGGAAATGACGGCATGTGCTATATGGCAAGACTGACGGCCGTACCTGTGGACGGCTCGGTTTGTTACCGGGGCGACAGTATGGTATTGGAAAACGTGCACAAAGTGACACTCATTTTTTCGACGGCCACAGATTATTATGCACCCGATTACGAAGCCCTGAGCGATTCCTTGCTGCAGACGGCCCGGCAAAAGAGTTATCGGGACCTTAAGCGCGGGCATATTAAGGCTTACCGGGAACGATTCGACCGGGTGGCGCTATCCCTGGGAAAAAACACTGTCAGCAAAGGAAAAAACAGTAAAAGCGACGAAGAGAACACCATCAAAAGATTGGAGGCTTTCGGCCGGACCGACGATCCTTCTTTTGCCGCACTGTATTTTCATTACGGACGTTACCTGTTGATCTCTTCCGTGCGTCCCGACCTGCTGCCGCCCAACCTGCAGGGTTTATGGGCCAATACCATCCAGACTCCGTGGAACGGAGACTACCACCTGAATATAAATCTCCAAATGAACCACTGGCCCGCAGAGGTATGTAATCTATCCGAGTTGCACAGACCATTGGTGGAATTCACAAAAGCACTGGTTCCCTCGGGAACCGTAACGGCCCGGGCCTTTTATAATGCCGATGGATGGACGGCTCACGTCATCTCCAACCCCTGGCACTTCACCGCTCCGGGAGAGCATCCCTCATGGGGCGCTACAAATACGGGCGGGGGATGGCTCTGCCAACATCTGTGGACGCACTACCTGTACACTAAAGACACAACTTATCTTGCAGAGATTTATCCCGTCATGAAAGGGGCCTGTGAATTTTTTCTTTCTTCGCTCATTGAAGAACCCACTCATCGCTGGCTGGTAACAGCTCCCACCACCTCGCCCGAAAACGCATTTTATATGCCCGGCAGTGAAACGGCTGTAAGCGTTTGTATGGGATCCACCATGGACAACCAGATCGTAAGGGAACTGTTCACCAATACATCACAGGCAGCAGTCTTGCTCAAGGCCGATACAGGTTTCAGGGACTGGCTGGACAGTACCGTAAAACGCCTTCCATCGCACAGGGTCGCACCGGGAGGCTATTTACAGGAATGGCTCGAGGACTACCGCGAGACAGAACCGCACCATCGGCATGTATCTCATTTATACGGACTTCATCCCGGCCACCAGATTTCCCGCACCCGTACGCCGGAATTGGTGGAGGCCTGCCGAAAAACACTGGAGCGCCGGGGTGACGGCGGTACCGGCTGGTCGAGGGCGTGGAAGATCAACTTTTGGGCAAGGATCGGGGACGGGAATCGTGCTTACAGGCTACTGAAGAATCTTTTGTCGCCTGATAGTACGTATCCCAATCTTTTTTGCGCCCATCCGCCTTTCCAGATAGACGGAAATTTCGGAGGCACATCGGGCATTGCCGAGATGTTACTCCAAAGTCATGATGGCTTCATTGAGTTCCTGCCTGCCCTGCCCGATGCCTGGCCGGAAGGAAAATTCAGCGGACTGAAGACCGAAGGGAACGGAGAAGTAAGCTGTCAATGGGAAAAAGGCAGGATCCGGGAGATTACCCTGCGGGCGGTCGCCCCGGGGACGTTCACAATAAAAATGCCTTCCTATGCCGTGGATATCAAGACTAAAGGGAACGTCAGCCTGTCGGACGGAATGGCTATAGCCTCGTTAAGGGCTGGTGAAAAAATAAGGTTACGTATTAAGCTTTAAAAAAGATTCTGCAAAAGACCGGAATCTGTCGGTTAAAAAGGAAATCTTAACCATGAAGACCCAGCCGGGTAAATGAGAAGGCGTCAGACGGACAGCGTCTTTTTGGGTGGTGGCCAGCCGGCATTCGCTGTGTTCATCAAGAAACGTTTGAATTCGTTTGAAATCCTTTTTTGTAAATAAATGATGATCCGGGAACGCCATATGTTCTTTCACCTCATAATGTTCCTTCAGGTAAGCGATAAATGGAGCCGGAGTCGCAATCCCTGTCACAACCAGCAAAGGAGACCCTTCAGGCAGGTTAGTCTCCTGACCGGCCCGGAGCGGAATTGGCCTTTCGTATTCAAGTCCCGAACAGAAAACAGGGAGGCCGTTTCCGGAGGACTTGCGGGTTTGCAGGATTTCTTCCTCTGTCAAACCCGGAGGACACTTTGTGACGATAAGGCAATGAGCCCGGCGAAGGGCCGAGGGGAGGTCCCTCAGGCGCCCGAAAGGCAGTAATGTATCTTTTGTCACGGGCCTGTTGTAATCTTCCAGCACAATGTTCCACCGGGGAGAAACCCTCCTGTGCTGGAACGCATCGTCCAAAATGAGTACCTGAGGTGTTTCTGTCGCACATAATCTGCGGATACCATCCACCCTGTCTTCCCGGACTGCCACTGTGACCCCCGGGAATTTGCTCTTTATCTGCAACGGTTCGTCTCCAACGTCCCGGGCCCGGTCTCCTGCTTCTACATACCTGAAGCCTTTGGTTTTGCGGCCGTAGCCCCTGGAAAGCACCACAGGCCTGATTCCCCTGTCAAGAAAAAATTGTATCAGATACTCGGTCACCGGAGTTTTGCCGGTGCCGCCAACGGTTATGTTCCCCACACAGATGACCGGAAAGTCAAATGAGTGAGCCCTAAGCAAGCCCGTGTCATAGATTTTATGACGCAGCGCCAGCACCCAGGCATAAGGTGAAAGCCACATGAACCCGTTTAATTTCCTCCCCATTTTTTATCTATAAAATCCAATAATCTGAATATTTCTTCCGGATTGTCTTCGGTCACCAGTTTCAAACGTACGGGTTTAAAATCGGTAAGCGATTTAAAATAACAGCTCAAATGACGGCGCATTTCCAAAACACCCACCCTTTCTCCTTTTACTTCAATGGATTTGGCCAGATGCATTTTTGCCAGAGCCACCCGTTCGGTAACACTCATGGACGGAAGCTCCTCGCCCGTATCCAGAAAATGCCGGATCTCCCTGAAAAGCCAGGGATGTCCAAAACTGGCCCGGCCAATCATAATTCCGTCCACCCCGTATTGATCAAAGGCATCTTTTGCCTGCCGGGGTGTTTTTATGTCGCCGTTTCCTATAACGGGTATCTTTATCCGGGGATTGCGTTTGACAGCGCCTATAGGTTCCCAGTTGGCTTCGCCTTTGTACATCTGTGTTTTTGTCCTGCCATGAATGGTTATGGCGGCTATCCCCACGTCCTGGAGCGCCTCGGCCAGATCTTCAATAATAATGGACTGCTCATCCCATCCCAGGCGCGTTTTAACGGTTACGGGAATATCCACCTCCTGTACCAGCCGCCTGGTAATATCAACCATTCCCTGAGGATCCCTCAACCAGCCGCTGCCGGCCCCCCGCTGGGCAATTTTGTTCATGGGACAACCAAAATTTATATCTATCACCTCGGGGCGAACCTGGGCGGCCATTTGTGCGGCTTCAAGCAAAGCTTCGGGAATATGTCCGTAGATCTGGATCCCTATGGGCCGTTCCTGATCGGATATATTCAGTTTCAACCGGGTTTTGTATGCATCGCGTATGAGTCCGTCTGCAGAAACGAATTCGGTATACATCATATCTACGCCGTATTGTTTGCATATAAACCGGAACGAAGCGTCTGTGACATCCTCCATAGGCGCCAGAAAAAGAGGTCTGTTTCTCAGTTGGGTATCGGCAAAATTCATAGCGCAAAGATAATTTTTTTCTACTTTTGTGCCGTATGAACAAAATTACTAACATAGGCGTCCTGACTTCCGGAGGAGATGCCCCCGGGATGAACGCGGCTATACGGGCTGTGGTGCGTACGGCCATTTATAACAAATGCAGTGTAACCGGCATTCACAGGGGATTTACGGGAATTTTACAAAAATTATTTATCCCTTTGCAGAATCATTCGGTTGCACAGAAAATATCACTCGGGGGTACTTTCCTGAAATCTTCCCGTTGTCCCGAATTCAAACAGAAAGAGGTCAGGGCGGAAGGCTACCGTAATCTCAGGGAACAGGGCATTGATGCCCTGGTGGTTATCGGAGGAGACGGATCGTTCCGGGGTGCCGATCTGCTGGTCAAAGAGTTTGGCCTGCCCGTGGTGGGAGTGCCAGGCACCATAGATAATGATATATTCGGAACCGATTTTACTATCGGATCCGATACCGCAGTGAACACAGCCGTTCAGGCAGTGGACAAATTACGCGACACCGCCGACTCTCACAACATGATCTTTTTTGTTGAGGTAATGGGCCGCGATGCCGGCTTCATTGCCCTGTACACCTCCATATCATCAGGGGCGGAAGCTACCCTTATCCCCGAAGTTCACACAGATATTGACAAACTGTGCGGATACCTGGAGCTGGAACGCCGTCAGAATAAAACCTCGGGCATTATTATAGTAGCCGAAGGAGGCGAACTGGGAAGCGCTGTTGAAGTGGCGGCCAAGGTTAAGGAACGCCTTCCCAAATACGAAACCCGGGTAACCACTTTAGGTCATATTCAGCGCGGAGGGTCGCCAACGGCTAATGACAGAATCCTGGCCAGTGTGTTGGGACACGATGCCGTTATAGCCTTATTGAGCGGCAAAACCGGCGTGATGATAGGACAGGTTAATAACCAGACAGTATATACTCCGTTTGAAGAAGCCTGTTCACGCCATGCAGAGCTCAATAAGCGCTGGGTTGAAATTGCTTACGTACTATCGCTTTGATTTTTAGAAAAAAGTAGTATCTTTGCAGCCCCTTTCTTTGGAGGGATCGCAAAATATTTATAGTATTATTCTAAAAATCAACCAGGTGAACACATTATCTTACAAGACTGTGAGCGCTAATAAAGAAACCGTTACAAAAGAATGGGTTCTTATTGACGCTACCAATCAGGTTTTGGGCCGGTTAGCTGTGCAGGCAGCTTTTATTCTGCGCGGCAAACACAAACCCAATTTTACCCCTCACGTGGACTGCGGCGATAACGTTATCATTATCAATGCAGATAAAGTTCGCTTGACGGGTAAGAAGCTGGATGAAAAAACGTACGTCCGGCACTCCGGTTACCCTGGCGGTCAACGCAGTGAAACAGCTAAAGAGCTGTTAAACCGCAGACCGCTTGCTCTTGTGGAACACGCTGTTAAAGGCATGCTCCCCAAAACCCGCCTCGGCTCAGATCTTTTCCGCAACCTGTATGTATACCAGGGTCCGGAACATCCGCATCAGGCTCAACAACCCAAACAAATTTATTTAAACGAAAACTAAACAGAGCATGGAAGTTATCAACGCCCTTGGAAGAAGAAAATCAGCTGTTGCTCGCGTTTACGTTCAGGCCGGAAAAGGAAACATCATTATCAATGATCGCCCCCTGGAAGACTATTTTAAAGAAGGCACCCTTCAGTACATTGCCAAGCAGGCTCTTGAACTGACCGGCACTACCTCCCAGTTTGATGTAAAAGTCAACCTGGACGGAGGTGGCATAAAAGGTCAGGCAGAAGCTTTGCGCCTGGCTATTGCCCGTGCTTTGTGTAAAATAGATTCCGAAGCGTATCGTGGTGTTTTGAAATCAAACGGGATGCTTACCCGCGATGCACGCGAGGTTGAGCGTAAGAAACCCGGACAACCCGGAGCACGCAGACGCTTCCAGTTCAGCAAACGTTAAAAAGCTGATGAAAAGATGCACGGCAATTGCAATAAAACAGCCGAGACCATTTAGTTGCTGCCGGCCGTTTCGGTTGCCGCGGAAAATCAAAGCGGATTGTTCTCGGAACACTACCTTTTGATTGACATAAAGAGAATTAAAAAAGATTAAAAATTAAAACAATGCCCAGAACAAATTTCCAAGACTTACTTGATGCAGGCGTACATTTCGGCCACTTGAAACGTAAGTGGAATCCCAAAATGGCTCCTTATATCTTCATGGAGAAGAACGGGATCCATATCATTGACCTGCACAAGACCGTTGTCAAAATAGATGAGGCTGCCAATGTTATGAAACAACTCGCCAAGGCGGGTCGCAAGATATTATTTGTAGCCACAAAAAAACAAGCCAAGGATATTGTAGCCGAGTCGGCAAAATCGGTCAATATGCCTTATGTAACCGAACGTTGGCCGGGCGGTATGCTCACCAACTTCCCAACCATCCGCAAAGCAGTCAAGAAAATGAATACAATTGACAAAATGATTGCGGACGGCACCTTCGAAACCCTTGCCAAACGCGAACGCCTGCAGGTAACCCGCCAGCGTGCCAAGCTGGAAAAAAACCTGGGATCCATTGCTGATCTGAACCGTTTGCCTGCTGCTCTTTTTGTTGTGGATGTACAAAAGGAGGTCAATGCTGTTAAAGAAGCATCCCGTCTTGGTATTCCGGTTATTGCCATGGTTGATACCTGTTGCGATCCTACCCCTATTGATTATGTGATCCCGGCCAACGACGATGCAGCTAAATCCATATCTCTTATTCTTGAGCTTCTCCGCCAAGCCATTGAGGAAGGTCTGGAAGAACGCAAACTCGAAAAAGACAAAGAAGTAACGGTAGAAACTTCTGAAGAAGACAGGCCCGCATCCGGCAAACGTATTCGTACGCGCAGACCTAAATCGGACGATGAAAACCAGGCCGCTGTGGTAACCACTCCGGAAGAGGTCGAGTCAGAAGAAGAGAATAAACCCGAATAATTTTTTACAGATAATGGAAATTAAAGCAGCTGACGTAGCAAAACTACGTAAAATGACCGGTGCCGGTATGATGGATTGCAAGAATGCCCTTGTTGAATCCGATGGAGATTTTGACCGTGCACAAGAGATCATTCGTGAAAAAGGCAAATTGGTCGCAGCCAAACGCGCCGACCGGGAAACCACGGAAGGATCCGTTATCGCCATTACCAACGAAGCTCATAACAAAGCCATTCTCGTATGTCTGGGTTGTGAAACTGACTTTGTGGCTAAGAACCAGGAATTTCAGGATGTCGCCAACGGCATTGCCAAAGTGGCTTTGGATAATATGCCCGCAGACCTGGATGCCCTTATGTCCCTGCGTTTTGCAGACGGGACCATTGCCGATGCCGTTACCCGGCAGACCGGCAAGAGCGGTGAAAAACACGCTATTCCTTTCTACAATAAGCTGGAAGCCCCTTACATTTCGACTTATATTCATATGAATCACAAAGTGGCAACTATTGTGGGTTTTAGCAAGGCTATCTCTCCCGAAGCCGGAAAAGAGATTGCCATGCAGATCACAGCCATGGTTCCCGTTTCTGTGAATCGTGAAAGCTGTCCGCAGGAAGTTATCGATAAGGAAATGCATATCTACCGCGAACAGATCCGCATGGAAGGTAAACCCGAAGATATGGTCGAAAAGATTGCACTGGGGAAACTCAATAAATTCTTCAAAGAGTTCACTCTCGAAGACCAGATCTTTGTTAAGGAAGGCAAGATTACTGTAAAAGAATATTTAAAGACTGTTGACCCTCAGGTAAAAGTCACCGGTTTTTACCGTTACTCCCTGAACGATTAATTACAGGATACCAAATAAAAGAAAGAGGCTGACTCATTAAGTCAGCCTCTTTTTATTTACTACTTTCTTTTACTTGCTCATTTCTTGTTGAACGAAAGACACCTCCCGTTCGCTTCGCTCACGGGTCCTTCCCTCCGCGGGCGCGAGGTCTTTCTTATCAATAAGAAATGAGCGCATTAAAAGTAATGAACCAATTAATTCCATCCGGGATTTTGTGTGAGAACATATCCCTTGTCTTTATAGGCATCAATCTGAGCGTTACCCAGCGGGGCAAGATAAACCCTGTCCGTAAAAGGATCGCGGTCCTTTATGGTCTGAGGGATATAATACCCAACCATATCGGCTCCGTTAGATCCGTTATAGGTAACAACGGTGCCATCCTGTTTCATAACTTTCAGTACATTAACCTTAGACGGAATGAGCCAGGTGGGAAGTTCCTGCTGGAAATTGATCCATAAGCCGAGGAGCATATCGGGGTTCATTGTTCCGCTCATGTAGTCGATCTTCTTCCAGCGTTTGATATCCAGAAGCCTCGTATGTTCAAATACGAATTCCATACGGCGCTCCCGGCGGATCTCCCAGAGAAGCGGAGAGACATCATTATTCCTGTCGGGGTCGTCAGGAATGGCAGCAATACTCATGGGAGCCGTTTTCTTTATGCCTTTGCCAATAGCTGTGGCATCCAGAGGCCTCTTTCGAATGGCATTGATTGAAACATCCAGGTCCGCCTGAGTAACAGCAGTTCCTCCCATGGTGGCTAATTCGGCCTTTGCCTCAATCCAGTTCAGCACCACTTCTGCATAACGCATTACAGGGTACCCGTTGGTATTGGTGTTGGAGCCGTACTTGGCAGGAACAGTCTTCCCGTAATAGGTTACCCCCACGCGGTCAATAAATTTACAGGCATAGAGCAGTGTTGACGAACTGATCATGGGATGATCCCAGAAGGTAGCCTCAAAACGGGGGTCACGCGTTGCCACCATATTGGTGATATCCAGAACACCGGCATTGGCGACGGAAGACAATTTATACGGTTTCCCGTCGTTACACAGGAACGATTTGGCCAGTGCCAGGTTGGGTGCCGGAGCCTGACTCTCATTCAGGTTGGAATACGAAGCAACGTGATGACGTACGGCTTCGGCATCGCTGTAATGCCGGTACATAAGCACTTCTTTCATTTTGGAAAGATCTTCAGATCCGAACAGGGAACGGAAATCGGTGTCGAAAGAATATTTACCGGACTGAATCACAATATCTCCGGCTTTAACGGCCAGATCCAGATACTTCTTGGCCAGTGTCTGATTGTTTTTGTGATACTTTTGCCATGTACCTTCAAAAAGCATAAAACGCGAAATAAAACCTGCAGCTATATATTTGTTCAGGTAGTTTGTCCCGTCGTTTACACGCATTTTCTCCAGTACGTATACAAAGTCTTCGTAAACACCATCCATGGCTATAGTCCGGTCCTGACGGTCTTTGTACAATTCTTCGAGTTCGGTATCGGATACCACCCTGTCATAATAGGGAACGTCACCGAATACACTTACAAGACGGCTGTATTCATAGCCTCTGAAGAAGCGGGCTATGGCTGACCAGTGATTGTAGGCGTCTTCCGTAAGGTATCCGCTCTCTTTCATCATGTTAATACGATCCAGGAACAGATTGGATTTCCTGACCCAGGCAAAATTCCATGAAGGACCAGCATACTGGGTGAGCATCGAGGGAGTCTCGGATGTCCCGGAACGTGAGGCGGGAGCAGAAGCTTCAAAAGCGCTCTGGGTCCCGGCACTGGTAAAGTCATCACTGAAATAATACCCTCTCAGCGGAGTGTAATCTACACTCCAGCCCGAGAAATAGCCTGTAAAATAGTTTACATAATAACCATTGGCAAACAACCTGAGGTTGTTTTCATTGGTCCAGTAGTTGGTGTCGTCCATTGCAGACTTCTGCGGACGATCCAAAAAATCACTACAACCTGCGAGTAAAAAAGCAGATAAAGACACAAAAAGTATAATGTATTTTTTCATCGCCGTATTTTTTTAGAAGTTAATCTGAATACCAATTGACGCACTCTTGAATGTCGGAGCTCCCACACCTGTCCTGCCGGCGTTATAATTATTATTGGTATTGAACAATGAATATCCGGGCACTTCTTCCGGGTCAATGGGAAGGCCCTTCAGATGATCAAAGGTAAAGAAGTTCTCCAGTGCAGCATACACTCTCAGTTTGCTGATATTTATTTTTCTCATGAGTTTAACCGGCAAAGAATAACCCAAAGTAAGGTTTTTAAGCCTGAAATAAGACATATCGAGCAGGTAACGGGTTTGAATCTGTATATTGTTGGTATTATTACTGTTGGCGTTATTATACGGTCTGGGATAGTAAGCGTCTGTGCGGTCCTCTTTCCAGAAATCACCGGCAATGGCTTGTGCCATAGAACCGTCAGAAGAGTTGAACCCGGCAATGGTCATGGAACTGTTACCCCACAATTCGCGTTTGCCCACTCCCTGGAAAAATACAGACAGGTCCACCCCTTTAAATTCGGCTCCCAGACGGAATCCGTATTCATAACGCGGAGTAGAATTCCCGATCACCTTCAAATCTCCGTGGTCATCTGCCAGGCGGCTCCCCGGATTAATCACCCCGTCTCCGTTTTGATCTTTGAATTTAACGTCACCCGGCCCGAATTTAAAATTAGAGCTGTTCTGCAATTTGCCCTGAGTTATTCCGTCCACAGTCTGGTACACCATGTATCCGTCGGTAGATTTTATTGTTACCATATTTCCGCTGTTATCGTATACAAAATCTTCTTTCTGGTACAAACGGTCCGTCTCATATCCCCAGATCTCTCCATAGGTCTTACCAACGTACCAGTCGTCAATACTGGTAGTGCTTCCGTATTTTGTGATCTTGGTGGTAGCATCTGATAATGTAACCAACGCACTAAGGGTTAATCCATTGGAGAAAGCATGCCCAAAATCGATGGCAATTTCCCAGCCTCTCGTCCGCAGCGACCCGAAGTTGCCCTTAGGTGCTCCGGTCCCGTAAGTAGGGGGAATACCCTCAATGGGAACAATCATGTTTTCTGTATCGCGCTGGAACCAGTCAAATGTAATTCCCAGGGCACTGTTAAAGAAACGGGCATCAAAACCGGCGTCCAAAGTAGTAATATCCTGCCAGGTAATGGCTTCTGCAACGGCAGCAGGCGTTCCGTAATACACCAACTTGGCACCGTTCTGCAGCCAAAGAGAAGTAGTACTGGACATGGTAGGTACATACAAATTATTTTTAACGGTCTGGTCACCAATGCTTCCCCAAGATCCGCGTAACTTAAGGCTGCTCATAACGGGTCTTGCCCATTGCATCCAGGGTTCTTCCATTACCCGCCATCCGGCAGAGAAGGAAGGATACCATCTCCATTGCATATGGCCCGGGAACTTTGAGGTCCCGTCATAGCGGATATTGGCTTCCAACAAGTACTTCTCGGCAAAATTATAGTTTACGCGGGCAAAATAACCTAATTGGGACTCCCAGGCCTCTTCTCCGCCGCCGGTTTGTGTTCCGTTAGCCAGGGAAAACTGGGGATTGGTAATATCAATCAGGGTGGTTTTCTGAGCCCAGTGAGATGCTTCGTCGTAAGTTATGGCGCTCATCCCTAACAGGAAGTCAAAAGTATGCCTGTCGCTCAGCACCCATTTGTAGTTGGATGTCAGGTTAATGGTATTGCGCATGGAGTTTTCTGCCCATCTGTACATATGGTCGGGATTGGCTCCTGCCGAGGTATAATTATAATAGTCAAGCTGATAGGCAGGCATGGCACCCGGGTCCGTAGCAGACACTTTTTCACCGGCAGAGTTAACATACATTCTGGTTCCGTCGGCGTTGTTGCGCGCTACGGGACTGCCCCAGGTGTTACCGGCTGTAAAACTGTAACCCGGAGTATTGATAATATATTCCTGATTGGCATGGGTGTAATCGAGTTCAATATTCCAGTCTTTGAGAGGTGTCAGCACAAGCCCGGCGTTGAAGCTGGTATAATTAGTGGTGCGGTTGGCCGTATTGGCAGAAGAGGTTTCGTAAACCGGATTACGCGTAGGTTTGCCGTTATCTTCGTCTACCCAGGGGAAGGTGGGACCCCAGCGGAACATGTAATACCAGACGTCTGCGGTAGATGAACTGGTGGCATAGGCATAACGTTTATCACGCTTAGAATACATGGCCCCGGCATGAATGGACAACCATTTCTTCACCTGAGTGTTCACCCTTATGGATCCGTTCCAGCGTCTGAAGTCGTCTTGCTTGGCGGTTTTCATCATTCCGCTCTGGTCCAGATACCCCAGGGCAATGTTGAAATCTGTCTTTCCGGCTTTTCCGTTGACGGAAAGGTTATGGGTCTGAGTGGGAGCCCATTCTCTCATCATATATTCATACGGCTCGTAGGTACGTATACCTATTTTCTGGTTATTGGCATTAACATACCAGTCACGGCCGTAAACCATGGGATCGTTAGATTTTACCGTGTTCCCGTATGTTTGCTGCCAGGCAACGGCTTTGTTATAGCCTTCGCGGTCAATCAGCCAGAAAGCGCCCACAGGGGTAGTAGTTCCAATGCGCTCGGCGGCCAGCACTGTATATTCCAGGGCATCTACACCGCCCATTACAAAAGCCTTGGACGGATTCTGGAATGAAACGTTCCCGGAATAAGAAACATTCACCGACTCCGATTTAGCTCCTTTTTTGGTGGTAATAAGAATCACTCCAAAAGCAGCTTTGGATCCGTAAATGGAAGCCGAGGCGGCATCCTTAAGAACAGAAATGGATTCAATATCATCGGGGTTCACCATCTGGATACTGGGAATCTGTACGTTGTCCATCAGGATAAGAGGACTGGAGCTGCCCTGGATGGATGCATATTGTCCGCGGATCTTGATAAGGGGATCCTGCCCGACTTCTCCACCGCCCACCATAATGGATAAACCGGGGGTGGTTCCCTGCAAGCCTCTTCCCACATCGGCTATAGGACGGGCAATCAACGTTTTGTCAACATCGACGGAGGAAACGGCTCCGGTCAGATTTTCTTTTTTCTGTACACCAAAGCCGACTACCACTACGTCCTGAAGCAACAAAGCATCTTCTTCCATTGTCACGTTGATCCTGGCACGCCCGTTGACCTGGATGGCAACGGTTTTGTAGCCTAAAGAAGAAAAGGAGAGCGTTGCATTGGCGGGTGCCTGAATGAAATAATTCCCGTCAAGATTGGTAGAGGTAACCGTTTCCGTACCCTGAACAAGAACCGTTGCCCCTACAAGGGCTCCGGTCTTATCCGACACATTACCTGTTATGGTAATGTTCTGCGCGTTTGCATAAACTGAAATCAGCATTACGCAAACCATAAGGATAATTTTTCTTGAGAGCATAGATTAATTAATTAGGTTAGTAATGGGTTAATAGGAAAAAATAACACACCGGAAATAATCCGGAATATATGTCTGGAATACAACTGGCACAAAATGGAACGAAAAAAGGGAGGCGTTTTAGGTTTTAGTGAAACAAATATAAGTAAATAATATTTCAATTCAACGGGAATAAAGAAGAAAAAATACGAATATTTCGCAGAATACCTGATTTATGTTCTTATTTAATATTGAATTAAGGATTTATGTGATAATTTATTAAACAAGCAACTACGTCCAATGAATAGTCCTACCCATCTGAGCACCTAATGCAATTTGTGTGTTCCGTATCATGGTATGACCTTCCGAATTTTTCCACCTACCAAACCAAAAGGTTATCTTTTTGTATATCTTTCTGATGCCTCTTATAATAAACTGTTTACTGTAGCGAAAAAGTTTCTAACTAATCAAGAGGCATATTTTCCGATGCTCTTTTTGAGCCATTTGACCGTCTGGTTTTGTATTTTTGACAGTGTAATGTAGTATTCCTTTTGCAAAATCTGATTCATAATTTCCTGGCCCATTAGTTTTAAGACCGACCTTTTTATTATTTGTTTAAGTTCGGCTACCCGTTTTGTGAACCACGTAAAAAATCTTTCCATGATTCTATCTAGATGGGGCAATGGTCCATTAATGATGCATGATCCAACATATTGCCCATATTATCCCAGTTCTCTTTATTATTATAAGCCTTATTCAACGGCATTTATTAGCTTATGCATTTCTGGTATACTAACTCCATATATTAACACACCTTATCTTTTCGTTAGTCCAGATTTGGGGTCTAATATTACTTGCGTATGGCATGTTGAAGATAGCAAAGGAGAAATTGACGGATTCACAGCTAATTCCAATGGTAATACAAATGTGATTACTTTTGAAAAAAATACTGAATTCTATCTTTATTGTTATTACTATTTTCAAGGGAATTATATTGGATCAGCTAGTTGTTGTATTCTTGCAATTTGAATTTATTAGTACAATTTAATTTAGTTTGAATCTGGTTCTATTAGCTGTACTGCTTCATATAGTGCCTCTACGCGTACATGTGCAAAACCTTCTCGACAAAGAAGATTGGAAGGCAGCTGCAGGAAAATGTACTCTGCGTGTGATTTGCACAATATTTAACTATTAATTCATTGATAATCAAATTATTTATAGTGCAAGAACTATTTCGAGAATCTTTTCACGCAGGTCATTGAATTAAGACACAGTAATAGTTATATTATTTTTATGTTCAGTATATCAGCGATAGTAAATTGGAGTCCATTGCAGATACATTCTTTGAGGCAGAGCAATTAATATGTTTGATCTTGATTAAATAAAATTCAACACCGTTCTCATACAGAACCGAGGCGGTGATTAGCCCGTAAGATGAGCCGTCTGGAACAACAACTGTTTTGATAGTGGGGGATCTCGAAAATGTCCGGTAGAGAGTGCCACATGGTAGAGAATCTTGCCAAATTATCCGCAGATTTGTGTGCTTTGTGCACTTTTCGTTAGGTAATTAAGGCGGATTTCTTGTCAGCATTTAATGTAGGCAAGCTCCCCTCTATCTATTTTTATCACTGCTCCAATGTTTATAAGGATAAAAATGGGTTCTGGTTTTATTTGAGATTTGTATTTAATTGTTCTTCATAAAGGGAACTTCTCATAGATTGGTGTGATTTGAGCAAAAAAAACCTAACTTTAACCTTTGAATTATTCATAATGAATAGTACAAACCTTACCTAACAATTTATTTACTTACCTAAAACTTCACTTATGTTCGTTACAAAAAAACTAAGTCACCTTTTGGTGGCTATGTGTGCCTTGGTTCTCTCAATGGGAACAGGTTGGGCTCAGAACGTAAACGTTACCGGGAAGGTAACAGACAAGAACGGAGAGCCAATCATTGGGGCCTATGTACTCATACAGGGGACAATTACAGGCGCATCCACCGACATTAACGGAGCATACAGCATTCCGTCGGCTCCTGCAAGTGGTACTTTGGTATTCACCTCCATCGGCTACAAAGAAGCCGTGGTTGCCATTAACAACAGGGCCGTAGTAGACGTTGTTATGGAAGAAGACGCCCTTATGCTTGAGGAAATGGTCGTTACTGCCTTTGGTATTAAGAAGGAAAGAAAATCATTGGGATACGCGGTAGAAGACCTTGGCTCAAGCGAACTGATGAGAAACAAAACAGCCAACCCTATTTCTTCTCTTTCCGGTAAAATTGCCGGGGTAAACATTACCCAATCTTCAGGGGCTGCTGGTTCAGGTGCGCAGATTATTTTACGTGGGGGTACATCCGGATCTGAAGGCAAAGACAACCAGCCTTTGTTTGTTGTAGACGGTGTTATCTACGATAACTCTTCCAACCTGGTAGGAAACTCAGCTTTTGACGGATCTTACCGTGCCGCCACTACCACTTCAAACCGTATCATGGACATGAACCCCGAGGATATTGAGAATATGTCCATTCTCAAAGGTCCCGCCGCTTCTGCTCTTTACGGTTCACGAGCTGCCAATGGCGTAGTTCTCATTTCTACAAAAAAAGGGAAAGAGGGAGTAGTTGAAGTTAATTTCAACTCCAAATACACTACTTCCTGGGCGAAGAGCCTGCCCGAGGTGCAAACTCAGTTCACCAGGGGTTATATGGAAGACCAGTACGATAGCAAGAAAAATTATACTGGAACCGTGTTTAATGACTTCTCCTACAACTCTTGGGGAGAAAAGTCCAGCAAAACAACCTACGACAACATTGGGAATTTTTTCCAGGGCGGTAATATTTTTGATGAAAGTTTAAGTGTTGCCAGCGGTACCAAAAACAACAATTTCTATTTATCGGGGTCCTACTATGACCAACAAGGTCTTGTTCCCGAAACCGGTTACAAGAAATACACTTTCCGTTTCAACGGCGAACAAAGAGCAGGTATTTTTACCTTTGGTGTAAATGCTGCCTATTCACAAGCACACACTGACAGAACCCTTACCGGTGCCGGTCTGTACAACTCATCCGGGACGGGAACTCTGTACGGGGCATACAATTGGTCTCCTTTTGATGATATGACTCATTATACCAACGAAGACGGTTCCCGTTACCGGATGTTCGGAGACCGCCTGGATCCTTGGGACGAGCGCGATAATCCGTACTGGATTATCAACAGAAACAAGATGTATGAAGATAACGAACGCATTACGGCAAACGTAAGCGTGAAAGCCGATATCACTAAATGGTGGTTTTTACAATACCGTTTGGGTGTTGACTCCTATACAATGGTAGCTTCCAACCGTATTGCTGCCAGTGGCGCCATCAAGCAAGTTTGGCAAAACGGGATGATGAGTGACAACAGCAAGCGTTTCCAATATCTGTCACATAACCTCATATCAAATATGTCCAAACAATTTGGGGATTTTGATTTTAACCTTTTGCTAGGTGCGGCCCTCGACGACACCCAGAGCGATGTCAATTACAAGATGGCCTACAACTTCTCCGTTCCCGATTTCTATTCCTATGCCAATGCTACCACAGAGAATAAGTCGTTCTTACACTCTGCTTCGCTGAAACGTTTGGTTGGGGTATTCGGTGAATTCCGTGCTTCCTGGAAGAATATGCTGTATTTGACCGTTACCGGACGTAACGACTGGACTTCTACTCTTCCTATTGAAAATCGTTCCTATTTCTACCCTTCGGTCAGTGGTGCTTTTGTATTCACTGAACCATTCCAGAATGCGGGCATTATGTCAAAAGACATCCTTACTTTTGGTAAAATCCGCGTATCCTGGGCTAAAGTGGGGAAAGACACCGGAGCCTATGAAACCAATACGGCTTTGTGGCCTGTAGGTACTTACCTGAATGGAAAAGTTGGAGTAGGTAACTCATGGACTCGTGGTAATCCTTACTTAAAACCAGAGATGACCAAATCAACCGAATTTGGTATTGAACTAAGCTTCTTCAACAACCGGTTACACCTTGACTACGCTTATTATACCAACGACTCCTACAACCAGATTCTTAGTCCCCGTGGTCCTCAATCTACCGGTTATATTTTCTGCTCCATCAACGCAGGTAATGTATACAATAAAGGTATGGAATTATCCATATCGGGTATACCTGTTGAACGCAAGAACTTCATTTGGGAAATGGGCTTGAACGTAGCAGGAAACCGTGGCACCCTGGACGGACTACCCTCCGGTATGGACGTTATGTACGTTACAGACGTACAATATGCAGGCGCACAGGCTGCTTCCTTTAATGGTGGTAACTTTATGGCTATTGCCGGTACGGAATGGAAGAGAAACGACAATGGAGATATCATTCTGGATAAGAACGGTATGCCTACCTACACTACCTCCTTATCCGAAGTTGGTAACCGTGAAGCTGTGTTCAGTGGTGGTTTCAACAACACATTTACATGGAAAAACCTATCTTTCAATATGTTGTGGGAATTTCGCGTTGGCGGTGACGTAATCAATGGCACACGCTATGCAATGGATTATTCCGGTGTTAGCAAATTCTCCGGTGATGTTCGTAACCAAACCCTCACCGTATCCGGTGTAGATACAGATGGAAATCCCGTATCCAACAGTTGGAACATTAATGACACCTATGTGTTCAATGGTGTGGAAACCAGCGGTTATAACATCATTCAAAGTTATTACCAGAATTATTACCCCAAAGAAACAGCAAACTATATTACCTCCGTAAACTTGTTAAGATTACGTTCACTGTCTGTTTCCTATACACTTCCTAAGATTAATAAGCTCGGTTTTATTAAGCGGGCCTCTGTTGTCGCTTCTGCCAATAATATACTTCTTTTCACAAACTATGAAGGAGACCCCGAAGTTGCAGCATCCGGAGCCGGTGTGGGTGGTTCTTCTTCTGTCGGATTTGACTATTTAGGGGTACCTGCCACATCGGGTATGACATTTGGTCTAAACTTGACTTTCTAAAGAGTTTAAAATATTTAAAAAGTAATTTTATGAAATTAATTCGATCAATTATATTAGGAGCCGCTGTCTTGACGAGCTTATCCCTGTTTTCTTGCAGCGAATGGCTTGATGTCAACACAGACCCGGAGAATCCCTCTTCTATGAGTGCCACATTCCCTACGCGTTTGGCGCATATTGAATTCTACACTAACAGTGCTAATCAATTTGCCGCCTGGCGTAGCAGTATGTCTATGGGAGACTGGACAAGGTACTATAATGGCAGCACTTACTGGCATATGTCTTATTGGAATCCGCAAACGGGAGCCGTTACTACTCCTTACCAGTGGTGGTTTGTAGGAGCTGCTTGCAACATTGAAGATATGTACAGCAAGGCTATGGCTGCCGAAGCCTGGCATTATGCTGGTGTTGCCAAAGTTATTCGTGCCTATGGTTTTATGCTCATGACCGACCTTTACGGTGAAATGCCCTACACAGACGCCGTAGGTGAAAACGCAACTCCTACCTACGATAACGGCAAAACCATTTATCTTGGTTGCTTGAATGAATTAGATGAAGGCATTGACTTGCTCCAGAAATCACAAGCCCCTGCTGTTCCTGCTTTGTCGGAAGGCGACTTTTGGAACAACGGTGATGTGAGCAAATGGACCAAATTTGCCTATTTGTTAAAAGCCCGTTACTGTAACAAACTCAGCAAAAAAGCAGCCGGAAGTTACTTAGAAGGTAAATACGACGCTGCTGCTATTTTGGACGCCCTTTCCAAAGGTCCTTTGAGCAATAGCGACAACACGGTTATCAACCATACCGATGACAACAGCACCACACACGACGTTTTGGGTTGGGACGAACCGGTAGACTATTCACCTTTATATTCTGTATGCGGGATGAATGCAGGTTATATGGTTACCAAGACGCTATTCGAAAATCTCACTAATTTTGCCGGCTATGGTGTAGAAGATCCGCGTGCAGATAAAATCATTCCCTGGGCTTGGTCAGAGAAATCCGCTTCCACTCCCGAAGAAATTAAGTGGAATGGTAACTGGAGACGTTCTTTGGGTGTAGACATGACATCTTCCAATGCCCCCAACCTTGTAGGGGGCCCGCTAAGAGCTGGATTCAAGAATGGCAACTGGTATATAGACAGCGACTCTCCCCAACGCCTGGGTGACACCGTATATGTAGAATGTACAAGTTCTTCCAAAGGCTACGCTGCCAATGTAGACCTTCTTTACAGAAGGGTACCCGATAACGATGAAACTAGAGAATCAGGCTCTTTCTACTCACGGGTATCCTCACCTACGTACTTAGGTACATATGCTGAAGCTTGCTTCATCAAAGCCGAAGTGCTATTCAACCAAGGTAATAAATCAGAAGCCTTTAATGCTTACAAAGAAGGTATTAAAGCCAGCATTGATTATATGAATGTGAAACTTGAAGCCTGGTGTGCAGAAGACAAAACCCTCGCCAACTGCCCGTCTTTCACTCCTATGGAGCAGGCAGACATAACAAACTTCTTGAATAACGGTATTGGAAATGCCGCAAATCTTACTCTAGGTAAGATATTGACGCAAAAACGTATTGCGCTCCATTTTTCGGTAGAAATTTGGAATGATATGCGCCGTTACGATTTTGATCCCAATTTATTCATGAACTGGGATGAACCTGCTTACCACGCAATAAATGCAGCGGCCCTTAAGGGAATTCCCGCCGGCAAACAATTCCGTCGTTGGCGTCAATGCTCACACGAGCTGAACTACAACTCTGCCAACCTGCAAGCTATTGGTGCAGAAGTTCCGGGGGCCAACACGTCTCTTGATCAATGGAACAGTGCAGACGATGTTTGGGCCATCAACGTATGGTGGGATTCCACTCAAGAATAGGCGGAACATTTCTGCTTAGAAAAAAAGGAGAGGGTGACTGTTATGAAGCAGTCACCCTCTCTTTTTCCTATTTTTTCATATTCATTTGATAATAGCACCGGCAACAATATTGGCAACCAATGTTCTTAATCTTACAGTAGATCCGTCGTCGTACGGATGTACTCTGTTCGTCAGCAAAATAACAGCCGTATCGGAATCGGGATCGATGACCATGGAGGTTCCGGTATAGCCGGTATGACCGTAAACCGTAGCGGGGTCGAACAAATTACCATTCCAGGAACCTTCGTTGCCCCAGCCGAGGGTACGTCCGAATTCTTTCACTTCGGCCGGAACACGGGCCATGGCTTTTACCGTTTGCGGTCCGAGAATACGCCGCCCCCTGTATTCGCCTCCGTTAAGCAACGCAACGGCAATAACAGCCAGATCTTCGGCATTTGAAAAGACGCCTGCATTACCTGAATTACCTCCGTTCAGACGGCGGGCCAGCGGATCGTGCACCTGCCCTGTCAGCGGCAGGCTGTCCGCCTGGAGTTCGGTAGGACAGCACAGCGCCAGGGTCTCGCCCTCGGGCATATACATGGTATGTTTCAGCCCGAGCACGTTAAATACGTTTTCCCTGGCATAATCACACAGACGCTGACCTGTAATTTTTTCCAACACATTCTGCAGAGTTATGAAATTCAAGCAACTGTATTGATAATCAGTGGCAGGCCTGAAATCCCTGGGACAATGGCAGATGTACTCCATAAGACCTTCCGGGTTGGGAGATCCGTATTGTGTCACCAGATCTTCAGTAGGACCGTACGGGGGAAGTCCCGAGGTATGTGTCATCAGATCGGTAATGGTGATGGGGATTGTCTGCCCCGACAATGAATCGGTCCAGGGTTCGAATCCGGGAATAAACAGGTCAACAGGGTCCATTAAACGCAGTTTGCCCTGCTCAACCAATTGCATAACAGATAAAGTTGTCCCGACGCATTTACTTACGGAAGCCAGGTCAAAGACAGATTCAACGGTCATGGGCACGGTGTCGGGGACCAACTGTTTGTTGCCATACGCCTTAAGATAAACCATTTTTCCATGACGTACGACAGCCAGAACGGCTCCCGGAGCATCGCCGTTTTCAATGGCGTCAAGAATTACCCGGTCCACTCCGGCCAGTCTTCCGGCATCCATCCCAACCGACGAGGGGGAGGCGGAAGGAAGGCCTCCGCCCGGAGCAGCACGATCGCAGCTCAATAAAGCAAACGACGCAATAGCAAGAATTAAACATGCCTTTTTCATAGTAATCCTCTGTTTCTGAGTAACGGGGTTTCTGTGGGTTCCTGCCCGCGGAAACGGACATACTGGGTCATGGGTTCGTCCCAACCTCCCTCGGCCAGGATGTATTTACGGAATTTTCCGGCCAGATCGCTGTTAAACAGGTCTCCGGACTGTTCGTACGCATCAAAGGCATCGGCGTCGAGTACCTCGGCCCATAAGTATACATAGTATCCTACGGAATAACCTCCGTCAAAAATATGTGAAAAGTAGGTGGAACGGTAACGGGGAAGAATCTCGGGAATAAGTCCGTAGCCGTCGAGTACTTTCTTTTCAAAAGCGTTCACATCGTAAGATTGCTCAACAGGTGAAGAATACCAGTTGATATCCAGTAACGAGGCTGCCACGTATTCTACGGTAATAAAGCCCTGGTTAAAATGGCTGCTGTTCACGATTTTTTGTATAAGCGCATCGGGCATGGGTTCACCGGTCTGGTAATGTTTGGCATATACCTTTAATACTTCGGGGGCGCCAGCCCAGTGTTCGTTTATCTGTGAAGGCAGTTCTACCATATCGTTGGGCAAGGAACCGCAAATCCTGTCATAATCTCCCCGGCTGAAAAAACCGTGCAAAGCGTGTCCGAATTCATGAAACAGGGTTTCGGTTTCGTCCCAGCTCAGCAGTACGGGCGCGTCTCCCACCGGGGTGGGAAAATTTGTAACAACCGATACCAGGGGAAATACTTCTTTTCCGTCTTCCTTATAATAATTACGGAATCCGGTACACCATGCCCCGGCATTTTTGCTGGCCCTGGTATAATAGTCGAGATAGAAAACGGCCAGGTGGCTCCCGTCGGCGTCTTTTACTTCAAAGGTTTCGACGTCTTTATGGTATACGGGAATATCGGTGCGTTTTTCAAAAGTAATCCCGTATAGTTTGTTGGCCACATAAAACATTCCGTCCCTTACGTTTTCCAGTTTCAAATAAGGCTTTATCTCCTGTTCATCCAGGTCGTATGCTGCCTTGCGAAGTTTTTCCGCATAATACCACCAGTCCCAGCTGGCCAGTTTAAACCCGGCTCCTTCGGCATCGGCAATTTGTTGCATCCGGGCCAGTTCTTCTTTTGCCACCTTCAAGGCAGGAGTCCATACACGTTCCAGAAAGCCATAGACATTGGCGGGATTCTTTGCCATATTTTCTTCCAGTACGTAATCTGCATAGGTTTTATATCCAAGCAGTTGTGCACGCCGCAAACGAAGGTTAACCAGCTTGTCAACCAGGGTTTTGTTATCGTTTTCATTATCGTTGTCGCCCCTCATATAATAGCCTTTATATAGCTTTTCCCTTAATTCCCTGTTTTGTACGTATTGCAGAAAAGGTATCCATGAAGGCTTATTGGGAGTAAAAACCCATTTGCCTTCCATTCCTTCTGTCTTGGCCTGTTCGGCGGCGGCTAAAATATTTTCCTGAGGCAACCCTTTCAGATCCTCAACATTATCTACGACAAGACGGAATGCGTTGGTTTCTTTAAGGATATTATCACCGTATTGCAACGAGGCTGTGGAAATCTGGGTATTGATCTCCATAAGCTTCGCTTTATCTTCATCGGAAAGATTGGCTCCTTCACGTACAAAGTCGTTGTAATACTTCTCCAGGGTACGCAGAGCCTGCGCAGACAGGTTCAATGTCTCCCGTTTTTCGTATACGGCCTTTACGCGTTGAAAAAGAAGCGGATCGAGCATTATCTCGTCTGAATGCTGCGATATCATGGGCATGAGTTCCATAGCCAGTTCCTGCATTTGAGGATTGGTATCGGCTCCGTAAAGATTGCTGAAAATAAGCACAATCCTGCCAAGCAGGCGTCCCGAAGCATCGAGGGGAACAATGGTGTTTTCAAAATCGGGTTCCTGAGGATTGTCAAGAATAGCCTTGATTTCGTCTTTATGCTGCTTCATGGCCACTTCTATGGCCGGTTTGTAATGCTCTGTCCGGATCTGCTCAAAAGGAGGCGTTCCGAACGGCGTGTTGAATTCACTCAGTAAAGGATTATTCATATTGGGATCATTTGTGGCGCAGGCGACCAACAGGCCGGCCAGGCAGAAAAACAACAATTTTTTCATGTATCGTATATTAATTAAGACCGCGGTTTCTTAAAAGAGGTTCTTCAGTAGGCATTTGACCACGGAAACGCATGTATTGGGTCATCGGATCGTCCAGGCCGCCTTCGGCAAGGATGTATTTGCGGAAGGCACCGGCGTATTGCGGGTTGAACAGGTCTCCGGATTGAGAGAAGGCATCAAAGGCATCGGCGTCAAGGATCTCAGCCCACAGGTAGACATAATAACCTACGGCATATCCGCCGTTAAAGATGTGTGAAAAATAGGTGGACCGGTAACGCGGAATTATCTCATCTATGAGGCCGTATTTATCCAGGGCAGCCTTTTCGAAATCATTCACATTGTAAACCTGTTCCGTAGCAGCTGCATGCCAGTTCATGTCCAGCAGGGCGGCAGCAATGTATTCCACGGTGGCGAAGCCCTGATTGAAATGACTGCTGTTCACGAGTTTATGTATCAATTCGTCGGGCATGGGTTCACCGGTCCGGTAATGTTTGGCATATACCTTTAATACTTCGGGCCGTGAAGCCCAATGCTCATTGATTTGAGAGGGCAATTCCACCATATCGCGGGGAAGGCTTCCGCAAATCCGGCTGTAATCGCCGCGACTGAAGAATCCCTGTAATGCATGACCAAATTCGTGGAACAGGGTTTCGGCTTCGTCCCAGCTCAGCAGCACAGGGCCGTCATCCATTCTGGGGGTAAAGTTACAGGTTACCGTTACCAGAGGGAATTGCTCGGTGCCATCGGCAAATTTCATGTAACGACGCAACCTGGAACACCAGGCTCCGGCACGTTTTCCTTCACGCGTAGGATAATCGAGGTAAAGAATGGCCAGGTGGCTGCCGTCATTATCTTTTACCTCGAATGTTTCCACAGACGGATCATAAACCTGGATATTATCCTGTTTTTCAAAAGTAATACCATATAGTTTATTGGCCACATAGAACATACCATCGCGTACGTTTTCAAGTTGCAGGTAGGGTTTTATCTCCTGTTCATCCAGATCGTATTTTTCCTTGCGAAGTTTTTCTGCATAGTACCACCAGTCCCAGCTGGCCAGTTTGTAACCGGCTCCTTCGGCATCGGCTATTTGCTGCATCAGGGCCAGCTCTTCTTTGGCTACTTTCAGAGCAGGTGTCCACACACGCTCAAGAAAATCGTTTACCGCAGCCGGCTCTTTGGCCATATTATTAACCAGGGCGTAATCGGCATAGGTGGCGTATCCGAGGAGAGCGGCTTTTTTCAGGCGCAGGTTGACTATCTGTCCGATAAGTTCTTTGTTGTCGTTTTCGTTGTCGTTGTTGCCGCGCATAAAATATCCCCTGTACAATTTCTCACGAAGTTCCCGGTCTTTGACGTATTGCAGAAAAGGGACCCATGAAGGCTTGGCGGGTGTAAAAACGTACTTTCCGTCCATGCCCATAGAAGAAGCCAAAGCGGCAGCGGCTTTGATGTTTTCCCGGGGAAGACCTTCCAGGCGGGCCATATCGTCCACAACCATCCTGAAATCGTTTGTTTCGGCCAGTAAGTTCTGCCCATAGCGGAGGCTCAGGTCGGACAAACGGGTGTTAATATCCATCAGAACGGTTTTGTCTTTTTCCGAAAGATTGGCGCCACTACGTACAAAATCGTCATAATATTTTTCAAGGGTGCGCATCTGCTGTGGGTTCAGGCCCAGGCTGTCTTTTTGGTCATAAAGCACTTTTATACGCTCAAAAAGCACGGGATTCAGGTCAATCTCATTATTGTGACGGGTTAAAGCCGGAGTGATTTCCCGGTCAAGATCCTGTAATTTCTGCGTAGTATTAGCTCCATTCAGGGTGCTGAATGCAGACGAAACACGGCTGAGTAACCTTCCCGAACGATCATAGGCTGCAATAGTGTTTTCAAAAGTCGGCGGTTCGGAATTTGTAACAATGGCATCGATCTCGGCGTTGTGCTGTGCCATGGCTTCCGTTATGGCAGGAAGAAAATGTTCCGGCAGAATCTCATTGAACGGAGGAGTCTGAAAAGGGGTGTCATACTCCTCAAGCAAAGGATTTTTTGTGTCGGGGCTATTACAGGCAATGGTAAACAGAATTCCCATAGATAAAATAAAAAGTATTTGTTTCATAAGTGCAGGTTATGTAGGTTATAAGTCAGCGGCAAACTCTGCAAGCCCGGAAGCAAAACGTGTCCAGCTCAGCAAGTCTTTTTCTTTGCCAATATTACGAATAAACTCATTACGATTCAAAGAAAAAAACAGATTAATTGTCTCGGCAAGGGCTGTTGATGATAATTGCGGGACCATCAGCCCCAATCCCGGCTTTTCAATAGCCTCGCCCAGTCCGCCTACTTTTGTGGCGATCAGTGGCACCTCAAAATGACAGGCCATTGCGGTTATGCCACTCTGAGTCGCCGAACGGTAAGGCAAAATACAAACATCAGCCGCCGAGAAGAACAAAGGCACCTCGGCATCGCTGATATACCGGTTAAAAATTTTTATCCTGTCCGCATTGGGAGAAGAAGCTATCTGTTTTTCGTAACGTTCAAAAGATCCATAGCATTCTCCGCCCACGAGCAGCTGGTAACTGCCATCGAGCTTTCCGAATGCGTCAATAAGGAGGTCCAGCCCTTTATAATTTCTTATAAAACCAAAGAAAAGCAGCGTTTTCAGACGGGTGTCTATCCCCAGTTGTTTTGCGGCTTCTTCTTTATCAATACCGGCTCCGTAATGATCGTAAAGGGGATGAGGCAATATAATATTCGGAATACCTTTACGTAATGAAAGCATATCGTCCCGTACCGATTCGCTCAGACAGACACATCCGTCGTTTTGTTTGAGGAACCATTTGGACAGTTCCTTGTCAAACAGACGGGGTTCATGAGGAATCACATTGTCGAGGATGGAAACCACCCGGCATTTTTTCTTCAACTTCTTGGCAACAGTTCCCAGCGAAGGTGCAAAAAATGGCATCCAGTACCTCAAGAGCAACAGATCGGGATCTTTTGTGGCAATTTTGCGTGCCGTTGAGTAATACGTCAGTGGATTAATGGAATCGAGAACGTTCATGGCAGAGAACGACCAGTTTTTTTCATCCCGGTTAACATACTGGCTTTTGCCGGGAAACAATATTCCGGGATATTGGCGTGAAAAATTGTACGCCCAAACCTGATGATCTTTCTGCAGCGCATCATACAAATTGGTATTAAATTGCGCAATGCCGCCCCTGTATGGGTGGAAGGAGGATAAATAAGCTATTTTCAAAACCGTATTTTTTATAGGAACATACGAAGATACGAAAAAAAGCCACCCGGTACAGGGGCGGCCTTTTTACTTTATAATATAGAGTTATGATTATTGGCGGGGTGTTCTTTCCCTTCTTCCTCCATCCCTGCGATCTCCTCCGCGACCGTCCCTGCGGTCACCTCCGCGACGTTCTCTGCGGTCGCCGCCACCACGCCGTTCACCACGTTCGTTGCCGGACATTTTGGCGCTTCCGGCTGCTGTGGCAGCAGTACCAATGTTGGGTGACAGATCACGCTTTCCGTATACTTCTCCGTTGCAGATCCATACTTTAATACCCAGCACGCCTACCTTAGTGTGCGCTTCAGCCAGGGCATAATCTATGTCTGCACGGAAAGTATGCAAAGGAGTACGACCTTCTTTTAACATCTCGCGACGAGCCATTTCGGCACCGCCGAGACGACCGCCTATAAGCACCTTTATCCCCTCCGCTCCCATGCGGATGGTCGATGCCATAGCCATCTTAATGGCCCGGCGGTAAGAAACACGACCTTCAATCTGACGTGCAATATTGTTGGCAACAATAGTGGCATCGAGTTCAGGACGTTTTACTTCAAAGATATTGATCTGAACTTCCTTGTTGGATATTTTCTTTAACTCTTCTTTTAATTTATCAACCTCCTGACCACCTTTCCCGATAATAATTCCGGGACGTGCTGTATGGATGGTAACAGTAATGAGCTTAAGGGTACGCTCAATCACAACGCGTGATAAGCTGGCTTTGGCCAAACGGGTGGTAAGGTATTCACGAATCTTGGCGTCTTCGGCCAATCTTTCGGAAAAGTTCCCACACCAGCTTGAATCCCAACCACGGATGATACCTACTCGGTTGCTGATAGGATTTGTCTTTTGTCCCATATTATGCTTCTTTTACTGTTTGTTGTTTTTTATCCAATACAATAGTCACATGGTTGGAGCGTTTGCGTATACGTGCTGCACGGCCCTGGGGGGCTGTCCGGATCCTTTTTAAGGTACGGCCCTCATCAACGGTAATGCTTTTAACTATTACGTTTCCGCTTTCCAATTCTTTACGGTCTCCTTCGTTTTTGCCTTCCCAGTTAGCAATGGCAGATTTGAGAAGTTTTTCCAAACGTACGGAAGGTTGATTTTTGGTATATTTCAAAATATCCAAAGCACGGTTGACTTCAACGCCTCTTACAAGATTCGCAACAAGACGCATCTTGCGGGGTGAAGTAGGAACATCGTTCAGCTTGGCATAAGCTGTCTGTTTCCTTATTTCTTTCTGGCTTTCGGCCATTTTTCTTTTTCGAGCTCCCATTAGTGTTCTCCTTTAAAACTTTTAACGATTGCCCGAGTGACCCCTGAAGTTACGGGTGGGCGCAAATTCACCAAATTTATGACCGACCATATTTTCGGTTACATACACCGGAATAAATTTGTTTCCGTTATGCACGGCAACCGTATGGCCTACAAAGTCGGGAGAGATCACGCTGGCGCGGGACCATGTCTTGAGGACTTCTTTCTTTAATGTGCCTTCATTCATTGCAATGACTCTTTTTTCGAGATGCGCTTCAATGAAGGGACCTTTTTTTAATGAACGACTCATAATGCAAAATTTATCCGGTTATTTTTTTCTTCTATCTTCAACAATGAATTTCTTAGAATTCTTTTTAGGATTACGTGTCTTATATCCTTTTGCGGGTAATCCCTTACGTGAACGGGGATGACCGCCGGATGCGCGTCCTTCACCACCACCCATCGGGTGATCTACAGGGTTCATAGCCACACCACGGTTGCGGGGACGACGTCCAAGCCAGCGTTTTCTACCGGCTTTCCCGTGTTTTTCCAGACTGTGGTCGGGGTTGGAAACAGTACCGACTGTAGCGCGGCAGGTAATCAAAACCATACGCGTTTCGCCTGAGGGCAGGCGGAGAATGGCATGATTTCCTTCACGGGCCGTTAACTGAGCATATGAACCGGCGCTACGTGCCATGGCGGCACCCTGACCGGGACGTAACTCAACATTATGAACCAGAGTTCCAAGAGGAATTTCGGACAGAAGCAGCGTGTTGCCCACTTCGGGAGCGACACCGGGACCGGATTCAATGGTTTGTCCGACTTTCAGACCGTTGGGAGCGATTATGTAACGCTTTTCACCGTCTGCATAAGCAACCAGGGCAATGCGTGCACTGCGGTTGGGGTCGTATTCGATCGTCTTGACGGTTGCGGGAAAATTGTCTTTATTACGCAAGAAATCAACTACACGGTATTGACGTTTGTGCCCGCCGCCAATATAGCGCATGGTCATCTTACCCTGGTTGTTGCGACCACCCGAACTTTTTATGGGAGCAAGCAGGGATTTGTCGGGAACAGTGCAGGTGACATCGTCAAATGCGCTTATAATTTTATGTCTTTGACCGGGAGTTACCGGTTTAAATTTACGTACTGCCATAGCTTAAATATTGCTGTAGAAATCAATTTTGTCTTCACCTGCCAGCGTAATGTACGCTTTCTTGAAGTGATTGGCACGTCCGGTAAGGAATCCTGCCTTAGTATAACGGCTTTTACGTTTTCCGTGGTAGTTAACGGTGTTAACATCAACAACGGATACGCCGTACATTGTCTCAACCGCTTGCTTGATCTGCAATTTGTTGGCTTTGCGGTCAACAAGAAATCCGTAACGATTCAATTTCTCGCCCTGAATCGTCATTTTTTCGGTAATTAAAGGCTTTATCAATATATTCATCGCTAGGCAGATTGAATGGTCCCTAATTGTTCGTTAAGAATATTCTCAACACCTTCAATAAGAATAAGAGACTGGGCATTGAGCACATCATAAGTGGTAAGTTCGTTTACGGTCACCACTTTAACTCTGTCTAAATTACGGGACGACAGGTAAATATTGTTGATATTATCGGGAAGCACCATAAGGATCTTCTTGCCTTCTACTTTCAGGTTCCTGCAGATAGCAATAAAATCTTTTGTTTTGGGAACTTCCATGTTGAAAGGCTCAAGAATGGTAATGGCTTGTTCCTGGGCTTTGTATGTCAAAGCGGAACGACGTGCCAACTGTTTGAGCTTTCTGTTCAGTTTGAAACGGTAATCTCTTGGCTGGGGACCGAAAATACGGCCGCCCCCGACATAGATACCGGCCTTGAGACTGCCATGACGCGCACCGCCCGATCCTTTCTGACGGATCAGTTTTTTGGTACTGTGTGCAATCTCCCAACGTTCTTTGGTTTTATGGGTCCCCTGACGCTGATTGGCAAGATATTGCTTAACATCCAGGTAGACAGCGTGGTTATTCGGTTCAATGCCGAATACGGAATCGTCCAGAACAACTTTTTTTCCGGAATCCTGACCGTCTATTTTATAAACTGAGATTTCCATTGACTATTCCTCCACAATTACATAAGAACCATTAGCTCCGGGAACAGAACCTTTTACAATAAGCAGGTTGTTCTCGGGGACAATCTTAATTACCCTGAGATTTAACATTTTAACTCTGTCTCCTCCCATACGGCCCGCAAGACGTTTTCCTTTGAAAACACGGGATGGCCAGGAAGATGCTCCCATAGAACCGGGGGCACGGAGCCGGTTATGTTGACCGTGTGTCTGACCTCCGACCCCTGCGAATCCATGGCGTCTCACGACACCCTGGAATCCTTTTCCTTTGGAAATTCCGGTAACGTCTGCCCAGTCGATGAGTGCAGACGGATCAAAAATGTCAGTTATGGTCACAGTGTCACCTAATTGCAAGTTTCTTTTGAAGTCATTGGAGAACTCCACCAGTTTGCGTTTAGGGGTGGTATTTGCCTTTTTAAAATGGCCCTTAAGAGCCGCGCTGGTGTGTTTCTCTTTTTTCTCGTCATAGGCAAGTTGTACGGCGGCATAACCATCTCGTTCTTCCGTACGGATTTGCGTAACTACACACGGACCAGCCTCAATAACAGTACAAGGAATGTTCTTCCCGGTGCTGTCGAAAACGGAAGTCATTCCGATTTTCTTTCCAATTAATCCAGGCATTGGTTGTTAATTTGGTGTTTATCAATAAAATGAACTTATTCCGCAGAAATTTGCGGGCTGCAAAGATAGCCGTAATTTTCTTAAATGCAAAAAATTAATATTCTTTCCAGCTCTTAATTTGAATATCATCAACGGAAAGGGAACAGAAAGCAGTAATAAAAGCATCTGCCAGCCTTGCATTAGTCAGCAGGGGGATATTCAGATCAATGGCGGCCCGCCTTATCTTATAACCGTTATCCAGTTCGCCCGATGTCAGGTCCCGCGGAATATTCACCACAAGGTCTATTTGTTTATTATGGAGCATTTGAAGAGCCTGGGGCTTTTTCCCTTCTTCGCTGGGCCAGTATACAAGTGTGCTTGGAATGTGGTTTTCTTCAAGAAAATGGTGTGTTCCGCCGGTTGCAAACAGGTTGAATCCTTTTTCATACAGGAGACGGGCCGCATTGAGCATATCTACCTTTTGCCGGGGGGTACCGGTCGATAAAAGAATATTCTTTTTGGGAATACGGTATCCTACTGCAAGCATGCTCTTAAGAATAGCTTCCAGCGTATCATCGGCCAGACAGCCCACTTCTCCCGTGGAAGCCATATCCACTCCCAGGACAGGATCTGCTTTTTGCAAACGGTTGAAAGAAAACTGAGAAGCCTTGATTCCTACGTAATCCAGATCGAATTCATTTTTGTCCGGACGCTCCACAGGCAGACCCAGCATGATCCGGGTTGCCATTTCAATAAAATTGATCTTCAGAACTTTGCTTACAAAAGGAAAACTTCTGGAAGCGCGCAGATTGCATTCTATTACCTTAATCTCATTACCTTTGGCAAGATATTGTATATTAAATGGTCCCGATATATGTAATTCCCTGGCAATCTGGCGGCTTACTCTTTTTATACGGCGCATGGTCTCGACATATAGTTTCTGGGGAGGAAACTGGATGGTGGCATCGCCGCTGTGCACTCCGGCAAACTCCACGTGTTCGCTTATGGCATAGGCTATGATCTCACCGTCGCGGGCTACAGCATCCATTTCCACTTCTTTGGCATTTTCAATGAATTGGCTTACGACCACGGGATGCTGCTTGCTCACATTCGCGGCCAGTTTAAGGAACCGTTCCATTTCACCGTGATTGGAACACACATTCATGGCCGCTCCGCTGAGTACATAACTGGGTCTTACCAGGACGGGATAACCTACTTCGTTTACAAAGGCATCAATTTCACCGAGGGAAGACAACTCTTTCCAGCGGGGCTGGTCAACGCCAATCCGGTCAAGCATGGCCGAGAATTTGTGCCGGTCTTCGGCATTATCAATATATTTAGCCTCCGTGCCGAGGATGGGAACTTTTTGTGCATCAAGGGCCATGGCCAGGTTATTGGGTATCTGGCCTCCGGTAGAGAGAACCACGCCCCTGGGAGATTCCAGTTCAATAATATCCATCACCCTTTCAAAAGTCAGCTCGTCAAAATAGAGCCGGTCGCACATATCGTAGTCGGTAGAAACGGTTTCCGGATTGTAATTGATCATTACAGAACGCCAGCCTTCCTTGCGAATAGTCAACAGCGCCTGCACACCGCACCAGTCAAATTCAACGGAACTCCCAATGCGGTAGGCTCCGGAGCCCAATACAACAATGGACCGTTCGTCCTTTTCATAATCAATATCATGAGTCACCCCTCCGTAAGTCAGGTACAGGTAATTGGTCTGGGCCGGGTATTCGGCGGCCAGGGTGTCAATCTGTTTTACCACCGGCAAAATGCCCAGCGCTTTTCTTATCGCCCTTATTTTATGAGGACTTTCGTTATCCATTTTCTCTTTCCAAAAAGCACGTGCGATCTGAAAATCGGAGAAGCCCTGGCGCTTGGCCAGACGAAGCAGTTCAATCTCCTGTCCGCCCCAATTACTGCATGTTTCATCGGAAGGCGGGGTCAGCGTTTCCAGCGCAGTACCTGTTTTAAAGATCAATTCCAGCTTTTGGAGGAACCACCGGTCAATTTTGGTCAGCTCGTATATCTGGTCAATCGTATAACCGGCACGCATTGCCTTGCTTATTACAAAAATACGCATATCGGTGGGTTCGCGTAAGGCTTTGTCTATATCTTCAATAACCAGCTCCTTGTTCTCCACGAATCCATGCATGCCCTGGCCTATCATACGTAACCCTTTCTGTATGGTTTCCTCAAAGGTCCTTCCAATGGCCATCACCTCGCCCACAGACTTCATGCTGCTGCCGATCTCCTTGGCAATACCGTGAAATTTACCCAGGTCCCAGCGGGGAATTTTGCAGACAACGTAATCGAGTGCGGGCTCAAAAAAGGCCGGTGTGGTACGTGTAACCGAATTCTTAAGTTCGTGCAATCCATAACCAAGCGCCAGTTTTGCCGCAACAAAAGCAAGCGGATAACCGGTTGCTTTCGAAGCAAGGGCGGAAGAACGACTCAGTCTGGCGTTCACTTCTATAACCCGGTAATCCTCGCTTTCTACATCAAATGCATACTGGATGTTGCATTCACCCACAATACCAATATGGCGAATAATCCTGATAGCCATTTCACGCAGGTGCTGACATTCGGTGTCGGTAAGAGTTTGCGTGGGCGCCACCACAATACTTTCCCCGGTATGGATACCCAGCGGGTCAAAATTCTCCATGTTACATACGGTAATACAGTTATTGTATTTATCCCGTACCACTTCATATTCAATCTCCTTCCAGCCTTTCAGGCTTTTTTCCACCAGCACCTGAGACGCAAAGGCAAAGGATTTTTCCGCAAGGATTTCCAATTCTTTTTCATTGTCACAAAAACCCGAGCCCAAGCCTCCGAGTGCATAAGCAGCCCTCAGGATGACGGGGTATCCGAGATCGGCAGCCGCTTTTTTGGCGTCCTCCAAAGAATTAACTGCAGTGCTTTTTATTGTTTTTATATTAATTTCATCGAGTTTGCGCACAAACAGTTCGCGGTCTTCGGTATCTATGATGGCCTCGATGGGCGTACCTAACACCTGTACACCGTATTTTTCAAAAACTCCCATCCGGTGGAGTTCGACCCCGCAGTTCAATGCAGTTTGTCCCCCGAAGGCCAGAAATATACCCTGGGGACGTTCTTTTTTTATGACTTTCTCGACAAAAAAAGGAGTAACCGGGAGAAAGTAAACGGTATCTGCCACCCCTTCCGAAGTTTGCACAGTTGCAATGTTCGGATTGATCAACACCGTCTCAATACCTTCTTCTCTGACCGCTTTTAAAGCCTGCGATCCGGAATAGTCAAACTCTCCGGCTTCACCTATTTTGAGTGCTCCGGAACCGAGCACAAGTATTTTTCTGATCTGCTGCATAGCGTGCTATAATAATGCTTTGAATTTATCAAAAACCGTTACCGTGTCCGTAGGACCACTGGCGGCTTCGGGGTGGAACTGAGAAGAAAAGAAAGGTTTTGTTTTATGACAAACGCCTTCGTTGGTACCATCGTTGAGGTTAGTGTAAAGCGGAGCCCAATCTTTGCCCAATCCTTTGGTGTCGAGTGCATAGCCGTGATTCTGAGACGTAATATGACATATATTGGTTCCTTCCTCTCTTACCGGCTGGTTGTGGCTCCTGTGTCCGTATTTAAGTTTATATATGGATGCACCGGCAGCAGCTCCCAATAACTGATTCCCCATGCAGATTCCGCAAATGGGTTTATTGTCATTAAAAGATTCCTTTATATGCGCAATAGTTTCTTTACACATGGCCGGATCGCCCGGGCCATTGCTTATGAAAAGACCGTCGTAATCCAACTCTTTGAAATCATAATCCCAGGGTACACGAATCACAGAAATGTTCCTGGACAACAGATTTCTGATAATATTATGCTTCACCCCGCAATCTATCAGGACTATTTTCTTAGTGTTTGGACCCAGATCGTAACGAATTACCTCTTTACAGGACACCCGGTCCACCAGGTTTATCAGATTGGGATTAACAAAATCGACGATACTTTCAGCATCGTCGCCAATAATAATTTTACCTTTCATGGATCCCTTCTCACGCAGTAATTTGGTAAGCGCCCGGGTATCCACATCGTACACCCCGGGGATTTTCTCCGCGGCAAGCCACGCCGCCAGGCTGCCTTTTGCGTTCCAATGACTGTAATCTTTACTGTAATCGAAAACCACAAGGGCTTCCACATGGATCTGTTCACTCTCCATGAACCTGGAAAGTCCGTTGGGAAGAGAAACGCGTTCAGGAACGCCGTAATTGCCCACCAGCGGATAGGTCATAACCAAAATCTGTCCGGCATAGGAAGGGTCGGTCAACGATTCGGGATAGCCCATCATGGCCGTATTAAAAACTACCTCGCCCGCAACAGATTTCTCATACCCAAAGGATTTGCCCTCAAAAACCGTTCCGTCTTCAAGAATAATTCGTGCTTTTATCGTCATTTAGTGAAATCTTAAATCGGGCAAAAGTACGAAAAAAAAGCATATTACAGGTAAACTGCAACGCTTTTTGAAAGACTCAGATTGTCCGACGAAGATCCTATGCAAAGTTCAATCACACCGCTTTCCAGTTTCCACGCATGAGTAGCTTCATTCCAGTATTGTAAAGAAGAAACGGGGACGGTCAGTTTTACCGGTTTCTTTTCTCCCGGATTAAGAGCCACTCTTTTGAACGCCTTCAATTCTTTAACAGGAAATTCAACGCTGTTTCCGGTACGTTTTATATACAGCTGGACTACCTCTTCTGCTGTTCTGTCTCCTGTATTTGCCAGAACAAACGAAACATCTATTTTTTCATCCGCACTGTAAGCATCTTTCCCGGTTTTAATACCTGAATATTCAAAACGGGTATAGGAAAGACCGTGCCCGAACGCATACAGGGGACGTATCTGCTGCCGGTCAAACCAGCGATAACCCACGTAAAACCCTTCTTTATATTCGGCTCTTTCCGAGGCCGGATAACACTCAAGTGCATAAGCCGGTGAATCTTCCAGTCTCACCGGGAACGTAAAGGGAAGCCGTCCCGAGGGAGAAACGGAGCCCAGCAGTATATCGGCCAGGGCATTCCCGCTTTCGGAACCGTTGAACCACGAGACGAGCATGGCGGGCGAGCAAGCTTCCACCGTGGTCAGATCAACCGGTGCACCGGCTACCACAATTGTTACAATATTTGGATTGACAGCGGCAACGGCCTTGATCAGTTCATCCTGCATGGAAGGAAGGAAAATATTGGTTCGGTCGGCCCCTTCGGTTTCCACCTCACGGTTATTTCCGGCAAAGAAAAGCACCACATCTGCCCACCGGGCTGCTTCAAGGGCCTCGGCTAATAACACAGAATCGAGACCGGCGCCCAGTATGCCTTCTCCGCCCAGCATTCCGCCCGTCCCGGTAAGAACCACGCCGCCCAAAACACCGCCGCGCTCCCGGTCCTGACGGGTATATCCTTTGTATCCACGGGCATATACTATCTCGGCTTTGTCTGCGATCCTGTTTTTCAGGCCTTCCAGCGGCGTCACTTCGTACCGGGCTTTAACACCGGCGCCGATTCCTCCCAAAGCATTGGCAGATACGGCATTCTCCCCTATTACAGCTATTTTGCCATACTTGACTGGGTCAAGAGGAAGTATTTCTCCTTTATTCTTTAACAGAACAATGGATTTTGTAGCAATTTCATATACTGCGGCACTGTTTTCCGGGGTATTCACCGGCGCAATATTCGCCTCTGCTTCGGGTATCGGTTTTACTGCCATCCGTACACGCAGAATATTCCTTATTTTTTTGTCTATTACCTCAACGGGGACAACTCCCTGTTGAGCCGAGTCGAGTAACGCTTTACCAAAGAACCATCCCATGGGCATTTCCACATCAAGGCCGTTCATGGCAGCGTCAACAGTACTGTGTGTGCCACCCCAGTCCGAAACAATCATCCCCCTGAAGCCCCATTCGTCCCGCAATATTCTGTTCTGAAGCAAATTGTTTTCCGAGCACCACTGTCCCCCGACTTTATTATAAGCAGCCATCACACCCAGGGCACCGCCCTCCATTACAGCGGCCCTGAAAGGCTCCAGATAAATTTCGCGCATGGCGCGTTCACTCACAATGACGTCTACAATGCCCCGGCTGTTTTCCTGGTTATTCAGCGCATAATGCTTCACACAGGCTGCAGCCCCGTTTTCCTGTACGCCCCTGACATATCCGACCGCCAGCCTGGCGCTCAGGAAAGGATCTTCGCTCAGGTATTCGTAAGTACGACCGCCTGTGGGTATTCGCTGGATATTGATGGCCGGTCCCAATATCATGTCTTTACCCCGGGTACGGGCTTCTGCGGCAAGGGTTTTACCATATTTGTACGCCATGTCCTCACTCCAGGTGGCAGCCAGTGCAGATCCTGTCGGGAAGAACGTAGCCGAATCAGTTGTCCAGCCGATTGGAGCCCAGGAATGAGGTTCCAGCTCCTCTCTTACGCCAAACGGGCCGTCTGCATATTTCATGGGAGCAATACCAAGCCTTTCAACGCCACCCGAACTGAACATGGTTTGTCCGTGAAGCATGCTTACTTTTTCTTCCAGGGTCATCTGTGAAATAAGATCGTTTATTTGATCTTCAGTATTGACGGTACATGCTCCCAGCATATACACACTCAGTAATACCAGCGCTTTTTTCATTTTGCGAAGATAAAAAAACAAAAAAGAAATACCTATATTTGTCATCATCTGAAACTTTTAAATCAATTACATGAAACGTTTTCTGCTTCTGCTTGGCCTTAGCGCTTTTTTCACTGCCTCCTGGGCACAGCGGCCCTATTTCTGTATTACGGAAGGGACCGTACTGGAATACGAAAATTACGGCCTGACCGGAAATGTAGACGGATACGTCCGTATGCATATCCAAAACGTGCAGGGCGCCGATGGCAATTATTCTGTCAGCTACGTTATTACACCTTATAGCCCGGACCGCACTCCTTCGTTCGATCCCATGGAAATGAAAGTCGCCATTGCAAACGGGAATATATCTGCCACCTTCGGTTCAATTGCCCTCATGGAAGTCAGCGGGGATGTCCCCTTTATTCCATCACGTCTGGCAGTAGGACTGGACCTGGGCGGCGGGCTTATGAAGATCTCTGCGCTGGGCTTGAACTTTAACTCAGAGGTCCTGTCACACAAAGTCGTAGGGAGAGAAGAGCTCTCCACTCCGGCAGGAACATTCAAATGTTACATTGTGGAAATGACATCCGAAACCCGGGTTCTTATGCAAAAATCCGTAACCACTACAAGAAACTGGTATGCCAGAGGGGTTGGCGTAGTCAAATCCGAAACCATGGACAATAAGGGAGATATTACAAATTCACAATTGCTTATTAAACTGGAGGACTGATCATGAAATCGTTATTCCTTACCATTGCGCTGCTAATCATAGCTGCTATTCCTGTGGAGGCACAATCTATTCTTCACCGCATTGGAAAAACAGCTAAAGAAGCTGCCGAGCGCACCATTGAAAGAAAAACAGAAGAAAAAGTGGAAGAGGCCGTTTCAAAAGCCGTAGATGACGCCTTAACAAAATCCGAAGAAGAGGAAAAAGAAGCATCTGAAACTAAAACTAAACCTGTTAAGGCAACAAAGACCAGGCAGGTATCTTCCAATCAGGAAGTTGATTACGACGATTGGGATATGGATGAGGAAGACAAGGTCATGATGAAACGGACGGGACAGTCCGGTTCATCTTACAGCCGTTCTTCCGGCAACAACACCGCCGGGCAATCTGCAGGTTCTTCCGAACAAGCCCCTCAAACCCGGAGAGCCGAGATGGCCTGGGCCAAATCTGACTTTGTAGCCGGGGACGAAATCTTTTTTGAGGACAATCTGTCGGGCGAAAAATTGGGAGAGTTTCCCTCTCAATGGGATATTCTTCAGGGCAATGCAGAAGTGGCACAAATTAACGGTTCCAACGCCATTCTGCTGGCGGACGATGCCGAGTTGACGCCTTTGATGGAGCATTCGACGGCTTTTCTGCCGGACATTTTTACTTTGGAGTTCGATTTCTTCCTCAATGAAATGACCGAAGAAAATTCAGACTCGGGGTTCAGCAGATACCGTGTGTTGTTTTTTGACAACAAGGCCGGTGAATATGACAATACCGATAACACCATATTAGATCTGGACTGGTTTTCGCCCTACGGAGAAATTGACTGCCATTACAGCACTGCGTCTTATGAAAACAGAAGTGCTACGGCCAATCTCGAATTTGATTTCGGGGGATGGAACCATTTTGCCCTTTCATTCAATAAAAGAGCACTCAAGGTATACATCAACGGAACACGTATTATTAATGTCCCTAATGTTGCCGCTCCACAGCGTGTTACTATCGGACAGGGCTGGGCCCGGCCAAATACTGCGTTTATCCGCAATGTGCGTCTGGCCAAAGGGGCCGTACCCCTGTACGACCGGATGATGCAGGACGGCAAGTTCATCAGCTACGGGATTACTTTTGATGTGGGCAAGAGCCTTATTAAACCCGAATCGGCCGGCGAACTGAACCGGATTGTACAACTGTTGAAGGAAAACCCGTCCCTTCGCTTCAGTGTGGAAGGTCACACCGATGCCACGGGATCTGCTCCTGCAAATCAGACACTTTCCGAGGCCCGGGCCGGAGCGGTGGTTGACCGTCTGGTGGAAATGGGCATTGACCGCAGCCGCCTTACCGCAAAAGGCCTCGGCCAAAACAGCCCAATTGCCGACAACTCCTCAGATGAAGGCCGGGCAAAGAACCGCCGGGTGGAATTTGTAAAGCAGTAGCAAAGCCTTCTGCCGATTATTGGGAAGTCAGTGCCAGTCCCGGGTCAATGCCTTTGAGCGTTGCCGGTACGCCGGTCTTCATCCAGACGGGCATGGGAGCGCCTTTCAGGAAGTGGTTGAAGAACTGTTCCAGGCGTATGCTCAGGTCTTTTGCATTCACACGTTCACTAAGGTTATGGGACTCATTGTTGTACTGGAGCATCCATACAGGTTTGCCCAGCCTGCGCAGGGCAGTGAACAATTCTATGCCCTGATACCAGGGGACGGCCTCGTCTTTGTCGTTATGCGTGATAAGTAAGGGAGTTTCCACATTTTCTGCAAAGAACAGGGGTGAATTTTCTATATAAAGATCAAATCCGTCCCACAGATTTTTCCCTATGCGACTCTGAGTGTGTTCATACTGGAATTGGCGGACCATGCCCGATCCCCAACGGATCCCGCCGTAAGCGCTGGTCATGTTGGATACTGGAGCACCCGCACCGGCTGCTTTCCATTTGAAGACCTGAGGCTGTGTAACCATGTAAGCCACCTGGTAGCCTCCCCAGCTTTGTCCCTGAATGGCAATGTTGTCTGCATCAATCCAGCTGTTCTCTGCAATGAGTTTCTTTACGCCCGGAACAATGCAGTCCAGTGCGCTTTTGCCCGGATGTCCCGTCTGGTAAGTAATGTCGGGTACAAATACTATGTATTCATTGCTTACAAAGAAAGGAATGTTTATGGTAGAACGGCTGGGGGCAGGAGCCCTGTACGTATGCAGCGTCTGAGATGTCCTTTCATAAAAATATACAATCATGGGGTATTTTTTTGCAGGATCAAAGTTTTCCGGTTTGTAAAGGATGCCATCCAATTCCACGCCTGTCGCAGATTTCCAGTGGACCAGCGTGGCGACACCCCAGTTATATACCTTTTGCTGCGGGTTGATGTCTGTGATCTTTACCTGGGTTTTGAAATTGTCTTTGGTAAACCACACATCGGGGGAATGTTCAAAGTTGTGTTTGCTGTATATTATCATTTTTCCGTCTTTTGACCGGGTCAGGTAGACAAAGGTCATGGGTTCTTTAATCCAGGAGGTCATTGCCGGACGTCTTTTGCCCATCTGCTTGTAATAATATCCGTTTTCCTTTGTGGTGTTGTCAAAGACCGAAAAATAAACGGTTTCATGGGGCTTGACAGGATCTTTTTTCACCCCCGGAGTCCCTGCCGGCAACAACATCTTATCAAGCCTTACTATACGGAACGTGAGGTTTTCCCTTCGACCCAGCCCGTCTGTAAGGTTTACCGGAGGCGTCTTTCCCGACGGATCTATATGCCAGATGTCGTAGCGGTCGTTAATGAAAATTGCCTGGTCTCCTTCCATCCAGCCTTCGTTTCCATAGGAAGAGGCCATTTCCGGAGTATCGTGCAGTTCATTGGCAAAAGAGACCTCCATACCAAGAGTCATACAAACGATCTGCCTGCTTCGTACATCATAAGAATACCAGTTCTGGTCCCGGTTGTTGAACCATATCAGGTATTTACCTTCTGATGAGGCACTTACACCAGAAATGTATTGGTCTTCGAGCAGGACCGAGGCCGAACCGTCCTCAATGTTGATCAGGTACAGGTCGGAGCGGGGATTGGAACTCCAGGAGGACTCAAGCCGGTAACGGTAATCGCTCACTGAATAGCCCCAGTTTGCATCGTATTCCTGCGGAACCTGCACAATGTGGTACTCATCTTTGGAAAGCTGCCGCCATGATGTGGCCTGATCGGATGCAGGGTTCTGCTGGTCTGCAAGATCCATTACGCACATGTAGGATTTTTTCAGTTCCCGGTTCAGATTCAGTAACTGCTGCGGCTGGATGTAATCGTCCTTGTAATGCCAGATATCCAGTTGCGCTACTTCTGACGGGATAATGGTTGTGTCTTTTTCGGGCAGAACAGGAGCAATGCCAAAGAACAGCCTCTTCCCCGACTTACTAATAATAAGGGCCCGGTTCTCGCTAATCTTCCAGTCTTGCGCCAGGCCTTTCAGATTGTTGTCTATCAGTACCCTTGCCTTATCCAGATCTTGTTTGTAATACAGGATGCTGACATTATCTTTTCCCTGTTGGGTTGTATCCAGATTAGCATAGAAAACCAGGTTGCGGTTGTCTTCGCTTACAACGGGAAGTTTCACTTTCTGTTTCAGATCAAACGGAAAAATACAGCGCAGGAGCTTGTCTTTCGTGGTATACATAAACAATCCTGCTTCAAGCAGGCTGTCTTTGGAGTGGGGCCTTCTGACAAAAAAGAGGGTATCGCCGCCTGTACTGAAATCGTAATCTGAAACCGCCGGCAGCGTATCTGTCGATCCTGTGGCCAGGTGGTACACCATCAGGTTTTCTCCCTGATCCTTTTCTTTTTTATCAGCTTTTTTCCCACCGGTAGTGTCTGCAGGCATGTTGCACTGGAAAGCAATATGGGTTTTTCCCGATTTGGCAATTTTCACCGACTTCAGGAACGGTATCTTTTTCAGCTCTCCGGTAATGCAGTTATATATACCGAGTGTATCTTTTGGCATTTGGTCCGGTTTAACCTTCCTGAGTTTTGCTTCTTTTGTTTCCTTGAAAAACGGATTGATGGACGCAATCAGGAAACGGCCGTCCGGAGTCAGCTTCGGTTGACTGGCCCTTTCAATATGATGCTTTTGCAGTGTCACCAGGTTGAGCACTTCTGTATACTTGTCGCCTTCTTGTTCCTGTACAAGGTACGAAGCATATTTCCCGTCTTCGCTCATTGATAAGGCCCCGACATTTTTCCAGGCATCGTAAACACTATGGTCCAGCGGTTTTTTATGTTCCTGTACAGGTTGTTGTGCCCGGGCAGAAGTAACAAAAAAAAGAATTGTCAATAATAGAATGGGTTTTTTCATTGGAATTATTTATGGATGCGAGGTCCAAAGATACATTTTTTTGCGTGCCATTGGGAAGGTGGCAAGTTGTGGCCCTGATGCAAATTGATGTATACATCTGGACAGATAGCGCGGTGCCTGGGGAAATAACTGAAGTAATGTGACGAATTTTTTCTATGCAGCTGCCGTGCTGTCAGAATTTAACGATTCGCGGCGAGGCGGAAAAACTATTAAAGGTGGCTGTCACGTCCTTTAGATAAAGGACAAGCGTGTTGTCATCGTTAGCCTGGTACATGCCTTTCAACTGCGGATATTGATCCAGAACGTATTGTTTTGCCTCTATCCTTTCATCGGCGACAACTTTGGCCTCAATACGCAGCCACTGTCCTTTGCCGGAATCATATGCACAGATCTCCACTTTAGGATTGGCCATCATCTGCCGGGCCACATTCTTTTTCTTACCCGTCTGTATATAAAGTTTCTGCTCAAAAATAACGACGGTTCCAAAAGGACGTACCCTGGGCTGGTCATTTTCAACGGTGGCAAGATAATAGACACCGCAGGTTCTTAAAAAATCATACACTTCTTTCATAGATTGTTCTTTTTGAAGATTCTGTTCTGTTTGTTGCGCATTCCTGCCGGAAGCAAAACACATTACTGTGAGCAGGGAAAAAAGAAGGAAAAGGGTTGTTCTTGTTTTCATGATATTTATTAATTATTAAACATTCCGGCAACCGTTTGAGCAGGTAATGATTCAACCGTATTGCCGTTTATACCGGTCATTGTTTCTGCCGCAAAAAGAGAATTAAGGATGGCTTCCTCCACCGCTTCTATGGCTGCCATAAAAAGTGAGGAGCATTCATCGTTGTGAAGATAAGTGGGCGTATAGGTCTGAGAAGGCGGTTGGGTGGCGGTGGCATATTCCCGGATCAGATTGCCGGGAGCCACGGATAACGCCAGCACATAATCACCGCTTCCGTTAGAAGCTATGCCTCCGGTCCGTGCCAGTCCCATCATACCTCTTTTGGCCAGACGTTCCAGGTTTCTTTCATTCAGTGGGGCATCGGTAATAATCACAATCATGCAGGAGCCGTCGGGTGACGGCATCAGGCCGGATATGGCATCTTTTTGGGCAATCTCTCCGGCATGGAGCTGTTTCATGAAAGAATAACGGCCGAGCCTCTCTCCCACGTTAACTCCTGCGATCTGCAGCACTCCTCCGAAGTTTGTCTGAACCAACACCCCAACCGTATAACCGCCCAGGCTTTCGGGCAACACACGGCTCGAGGTTCCTATTCCGCCTTTGAATCCAAAACAGACCGTCCCGGTTCCGGCCCCTACATTCCCCTCGGCTACAGGACCCGTAGCGGCTTCTTTCAAAGCTTCCAGCACATGTCCGGGTTTCACATGGCGACCCCGGATATCATTTAAACCTCCGTCGTTCGTTTCACCCACTACCGCATTGACCGATTTTATATCTTCATTTCCCGGTTGGGATAATGTATAGGTGATCAGGCCTTCCATCCCTGCTGCAACAGACAGCGTATTGGTTAGGATAATGGGCGTTTCTATATTGCCAAGCTCTTTTATCTGAGTAGATCCGGCCAGTTTCCCGAATCCGTTTCCGGCCCAGAATGCGGCAGGCACTTTTTCCCGAAAAATATTTCCTTCATGAGGTATAATGGCCGTTACCCCCGTACGGATCTCTTTACCTTTTATCAGGGTCACATGACCTATTTTAACTCCCTTTACATCCGTAATGGCATTCAGCGGCCCGGGTTGCATCACCCCTGTAACAATACCGTAATCCCTCATGCGCGCTTTCTGGGCAACCGCATGAGAATTTACACAATACAAAAAAAAGAAAAGAATATAGAGGCGTTTCATGATACGTAGTGTTCGCAAAAAACAAAGATAAAAAATGATTATATTTGGGATATGATCTAAACCTTATTCGTATGAAAAAGATTCAAAAAGCATTCATTGCGCTGCTTCTTGGGTTCGTTCTGGCCGCGTGCGGCACTACGGCTTTTACAGGCAGGAAACAATTTCTTATGTATTCAGACGAATCCGTCTCGGCCTTATCGGACGAATCGTATTCTAAGTTTATGAAAACTGCCGTTATTTCAAAAAACACCTCGGCAGCCTCTACCGTTAAGTCCGTAGGAAGCCGGATGACAGCAGCCCTGGCAAGCTATCTTCAGGGGATTGGACAGGCAGATCATCTGGCGGGTTTATCCTGGGATTTCACACTCGTTTCTGACCAGGCTGTAAATGCATTCTGCCTTCCCAACGGGAAGATCGTACTCTACGAGGGGGTCCTGAAATTCGCAGACAATCCTAATCACCTGGCCATTGTAATCGGACACGAAATGGGTCACGCCGTTGCCCGCCACGGGAACGAACGCATGAGCCAGCAAGCCCTGCTGACTTCGGCAGGACAAATTGCTGCGGAAGTATTCACCCGTACAAAATACGGTGAAAATCCCCAGTATGTAGAATTGTTCAATCAGGCGTTTGCGGTGGGTACCGGTGTAGGGGTTACCCTGCCCTTTTCGCGCAAACACGAATACGAAGCGGACAAAATCGGACTGTATATCATGGCCCTCGCCGGCTTTGACATTTACCAGACGCCCATGTTCTGGGAAAAAATGGCTTCTGCAAATCAAAAATCGACGTTCGATTTCCTGAGCACGCACCCGGCAGACAGCAAAAGAATAGCCGCCATTTCTGCCAGCCTGGACGAAGCGGCTAAGTATTACAGAGATCCAAATATGAAATAATCATCAGCTCAGACCGCTGACCACGCCGTCAATAATATCAATATTACTGGCCTGGGGATTTTTGGGCAATCCCGGCATACGCACTATATCACCGGCAATGGCAATAATCATCCCGGCACCGTTGTTGATGAGTATATCCTGAATGTTCATCTCAAAATCTTTTGCCACGCCGTAAGCTTTGGGATCCGTTGAAAAAGAATATTGTGTCTTGGCAATACATACGGGATAACGGCTAAGATCCAAAGACTGCATCCGGGCAATCCGGTCTTTCAGGCCCTGGTAGTAAAACACCGTTTTGGCGCCGTATATATTTTTGGCGATCTTTTCAATTTTTTCCGTTATAGGATCTTCATCATCGTATGTGAATTTAAGGGGTCCGGAAGGGTTCCTCTTAATGGCATCGACAACGGTTTCTGCCAGTTCACGGGCTCCCTTACCGCCTTCTTCATATGCATTGTTTACGGCAAACCTGACTTTTTTACGTTCGCAATGAGCAGCCACCGTTTCAATTTCTTCGGGAAGGTCCGAAGAATATCTGTTTAGAGCCACCACAACGGTTTGCCCGAACCCGGCAAGATTTTTAAGATGCTTGTCCAGGTTGGCAAAACCTTTTTTCAAATCCATGCCCCCGTGCATTTTCAGTCCCTGGACAGTAGCTACGATTACTGTCAGTTTGGGCTGCAGTCCGCTCTTCCGGCATTTGATATTAAAAAATTTTTCAGCCCCGAGGTCCGCTCCGAACCCGGCCTCGGTAATAACATAGTCTGCATACGACATGGCCATCTTAGTAGCCGTAATGGAGTTGCAGCCATGAGCAATATTGGCGAACGGCCCGCCGTGTATGAACGCCGGCGTTCCCTCCAGGGTCTGAACCACATTGGGATGAATGGCATCTTTCAGTAATACGGTAATAGCCCCGGTGACGCCCAGATCGTCTACGGTAAAAGGCTTGTCTTCATAGGTATAACCCAGAATAATCCGGCCAATGCGTTGTTTCAAATCTTCAATATCCTTTGAAAGACAAAGAATAGCCATGATTTCCGACGCAGGCGTAATATCAAAACCTGCCGCCTGGGTGATTCCATTGGTTTTTGGGCCCACTCCGGTAATAATACTGCGCAGGGAACGGTCGTTGACGTCAAGTACCCTTTTCCAAATAATCTCTTTTAAACAAAACCCTTTATTCTTATTATAATAAAGATGATTATCAAGTAAAGCGGCAATCATATTGTGCGCCGAGGTAACCGCATGAAAATCACCGGTAAAATGCAGGTTGATATCTTCCATGGGAACCACCTGCGCATAACCTCCGCCGGCTGCGCCTCCTTTCATACCAAAACAGGGGCCCAGAGAAGGTTCCCTTAATGCCACAATCGCTTTTTTCCCAATATGGTTTAAACCGAGCGCCAGACCTATTGACACGGTCGTTTTTCCCACTCCGGCTTTTGTGGGAGTGATGGCTGTGACAAGGATCAGATTGCTCCGCGACACCTGTTCTTCCCGTATAAATTGTAAAGGTACCTTGGCCATGTACTTTCCGTAAAGGTTGACATCCTGGCAGGGTATTCCGGCTTCGCAAGTCACTTCACGAATATCCCTCATTGAATATTCATGGGCAATTTCAATATCCGATTTCATCTCTTTTTTATTTAGATGAACCAAATATAATTAATATGCAGGAGAAATCAATGGTGCTCGGAACAGGAGCACAAAATACATTTTAAAGCAATTTACGTAAATGCCTGATAATAAAAGTATGTGAATTGTTAATATATCAGCCAGGGCCGGACCAGGCATTACATGGTTCTGTATCGCAGTCTGAAACGTTTTGAACTATATAACTACCTCAACCTTGATACCGATACTTTTTCAAGCGAAGAACTACGTAAATACAATTCCTTTTTTGTAAACGAATACAAGATGTTCACACCTGACAAGGATGGAGTATTGAGGCCAAAACAGTCATATAAAAAGATTTTTGAAACGTTCAGGGAATGCAGGCCCCCAAAGAAGAGAGGAGACCACTATATCTCTAGCGTTGAAATCATGCTGCGGGCATTTTTCTCTTGGTGTATCAAAACGGAAAAAACAACTAATGATCCATTCAGAAGTTATTCCATTAAAACCATTGAATATGGAACGCCCTACTACCTGACCCTCGAAGAAAGGGACCGGATATATCAAACGGACTTGTCTTCTGAGCCCCAAATGGAAATCCTTAATAAATACAAGTCGACGGAAAGAAAGAGCCTGCTCCCGTTCATATCATCCCAGAAGTATAATGACTATATCAAGCAAATTTTGCACACTTGCGGGATTGACCGAATGGTAACGGTTCTTAATCCCACCACCGGAGAATCCGAACAGCGCTGCATAGCCGACGTGGCATCATCACATATCGCACGCCGAACATTCATCGGAAACCTTTACAAGAAAGTCAAGGATCCGAATCTTGTCGGCAAGTTGTCAGGGCATAAAGAAGGGAGCAGGGCATTTGCGCGATATAGGGATATCGATGATGAAATGATCAGCGACCTCACGAATCTTTTATAATCCACTGAAGAACTAGTGTCATGGCGTATGTGGGGTTTTGAGGGGAACGCAGTGGAGTGAGAAACCCGACATAGCCAGCCTTACTCAGCGACCTTTTATCAATGATACAGGCAGGCGGTAACGCCAAAATGGCCGAAAAAGCCCTGAAATCAAACCCCAAAACACCGAATTCGAATAATGTGGACCAACCACAAGGTTAACTTGTAATATATTGATTTTTAGACTATATTTGGACGATACTGCTAAATTTATCTGTGGCTAATTTTACCCGGGCAATCAGGCAAAAGGTACAATATAATAGATTATACCACATCCTGAATGCTAAGATTATTATAAGGATTTAGTTTTTATTCAAATAATCAATTCATTAGACAATTACTAAATAAACAATACAATAATTGAGATGAAAAAAACGATTCTTTTCTTATTTGCATTAGTGTTCATCTATTCCTGCACACCACTTCCATTTCCATACATTCTGCTGGATTCACTGAATACTTTCCTGTTCATGGATTTACGTGATTTCAAAGTGTATAAAACGGTAACCATTGGAGGCCAGGTGTGGATGGCAGAAAACCTGACGTATTTGCCTTCGGTGAATGACCCGGGAGATGGCTCAGAAGACGCAGGCCATACAGATGATGCATATTATTACGTTAATGGTTATGGCGGTGAAGGAATAAACGAAAATGTAGCTGACGCCAAAGCCACAACCAGTTATCAAACCTATGGGGTGTTGTATAACTGGACGGCGGCACAGTCGGCGTGTCCGGAAGGCTGGCATTTACCCAGCGATGATGAGTGGAAAGCATTGGAGATGTACCTTGGGATAAGTCAAGAACAAGCAGATGGCATTGGGGAGCGGGGTACAGACCAAGGGGGTAAGCTGAAAGAAGCAGGAGCCTCTCATTGGTTCAACCCGAATACCGGATCAACCAACGAAAGTGGTTTTACAGCCCTTCCGGGTGATTGCCGCCATACCGATGGGACCATCCTGGATGTTGGTTCCAACGGCTACTGGTGGAGTTCTACGAAGCTCGGAACAAAAACAGCCTGGTGCCGCGGCCTGGAATACTATGACAGCAACGTTAACAGGACCGTCTACAAACAGGAATTCGGGTTTTCTGTTCGTTGTTTACGGGATGATGATTGATTTTTTGGATTAGAGAAGACGTTATTGTCCTGTGAGGCAACTGTCTAAAATGATGTGTAAAAGACAATAGGTTTAATTATCGTTTAGACAATTTAGTAGATAAAGCGGGGAAACCCGACATGGCCAGCATTGCTCTTCGCTGGGAAGGCGAAGCCGGAACAGGGAAGGTTTAATGCACGAAAGGTGGGTGGATGCACACGGATATGTGGAGCGGAGTATCCCGGAGGTCGCGGAGGAGACGGAGTGGCCGGAGCGTTCACCGCAGGGATACGAAGCGGAGCATTTCCGGTCAGAGTGATTTTGATAGATGCGCCGCCTCGGCATAGACAGTGTCACCGACCTGCCTGACGTCTTTTGTTGTATGCTGCGCCTCGGCTGATAGGTATTCATCTGGAATACCGTTCGGGAATGCCTTACAGAAAAAATCCCATTGCCTGAAATGCCTGCAAGTCACACACTTTGAACGAAGCCTGTCCAGTAAGAATTCCCGGTCGTCAAGTGTGAGTCCGCTCTCGTATTCACTTCTGTTCTTATAAATTCTTTCAGCCATACTGATTTCGGTTTCGGTACAAAGGAACTATTTTATCGGCAATCGCTTGATATTCATTTTTGTTGGTGGTGTAAATATACAGAGAAAGCAGGACAAAGAGCTTTCATCCCTTTGTCCTCTGCAGCCGGCAATGGAGTTTGTCCGTTTTCTTTGGCGATGAAGCATGCGCCGCCGCGAAGCGGCGTGGAGACTATTCCGCTCTACTCTTGCCGCAGGCGGAGCCTGCCGGCAGGAGGGTTTAAGGGGGCTGCACTTTGGGCGGAGCGGGCGGAGTTGCGGAGCCGCCAGGCGGAGCAATTCCGGATGGACGGCTGTTGGGGCGTGGGTTCCTGCCCGGGAGCGGAGCGGAGGGCAGGTGGAGATGGGCGGACGTGAGGGAGCATCCTCATAAAGGCAGCCGGATGCTGTGGAATGGGTGCGGCCCGGCCGCTCCGCTCTCCTTTGTGGAAACGGGAGAAAATGGGGAGCAGGCTTAAGGCCTGCGGATTTTCTTTTGGAACCACAAAGGGGGGACGGCCCTGTTTGTACATAATCTGGGTTGTGTTTTGAAGCGGAGCGTGCGCAGCGGAGTGGAACGGAGCTTGCAAAGCGGAGCGGAGAACACAACTGAGTCTCAGATTATGTTAAATCAGGGGCGGCCTATTATTGAGGGCAGAGCGAAGCGGAGCCCGAACGATAAAGGGAGCCGGTTGGAAATGGCGCACGCCCGGGGGAAGGTTCGGGGAAGGGATGGTTGGTATATGCTTTCTGCTTTTGATGGATGCGGTCCCGGTCGCGGCGTGGGTTCATTTACGCCGGCGAGTGAGCGCAGCGAACACCGCGGGATATTGGGTGGGAGGCGAACTGAGGCCCGTTTACAGTTCGCCGGGCGGGGACAAGGATCATGAGCGGAGCGAATACCGCTGAGTTCTGGAGCGTCAAGAGTTTGTGGCCGGAGTGGAGCGTCAGCGGAATGGAGGATGACAATCTCTTAGCGGAAGTAAACACAAGGTCAGTGATTCGAGTGGAGCGGAGCTTGCGGAGCGGAAAGAGAATGACTGGGGCCTCGGTATTAAGTAAGAGCCCTTTTTCAAATAGCTGTTTACAATTCGCTTACCGAAATCATATTCATTTCAACCAGAATCAAAGAATAACCAACGTAATTCGGGAATTTTGCACTCTGATTCAGGACGTTAAAGTAAAGAAAGCAGCGTAGTTAATCCTGGAATTGAATAATAATTATTAATTTAGAGGCAGACTTTCTCCGGGAATAGATCCGCATAGGCGGATTTAGTTCAACATAAGGTATACTGCATGCGGGTTTCAGAGATTTGCGAGCGTTTGTATATCCTAAAAAAGTTCTGTGTAAACTGATAGGAAATCGTCCGCAATCGGCAACGTTTCAAACTGCTGGGCAAGTCCCGAATCCGGATATCCTGTTGAGAAAAAGCCCACATTTTAGTAAAGAATGAAAATATTTTCAATTTTATCATAATGTTAACAATCAATACTCCGAAATAAAGCCTGGATTTCAACAGAAAAACTGGGTGGCGATGCTCCGAATTACGTAACCGGCTAATTGATCACCAAACGTGAAGAAGAACCATTTTTAGATGCTGTCTACAGTATGATTTTCAAAGTCAGAATATTATTATTTGTTTATTTTAATGTATATTTGCGGTAATTATTACCGCTATGGCAACAAAAATTAAACTAATTCTTCAGAAGATACCACGTAACGCCGTATTGTTTTCTTCCTGGCTTTCAAAAAACGGAATAGACAGGAAGGAGCAAACTTCATATGTGCGCAGTGGCTGGATAGAAAGAATTTCGAAAGGCGTATATAAGGTTGCCGGGGAAACCCCTACTGTATACTCGATTCTTTCGTCCTATAACACTCAGCTTGATAAAAGGATTCATATTGGTGCTTCGACGGCACTCGATGTGCGGGGATATTCCCATTTTGTGGCAATGGGCAAACCTCTGGCATATATCTTTTCGTCGAAAAATCAAAGGATTCCATCTTGGTTTGAAAGAGAGGAGTGGGATATGTCTGTCAGGTATTTCTCATCGTCCGCTTTTGGAGAGACTGAGGTTGGATTGGAGATGATGATGATAGATGGGAGCCAGGTGCTTTTATCTTCTCCCGAGAGGGCCTTTATGGAATGTCTGCATCTTTCCCCGGTTAATTATTCTTTGATGGACCTATATTATGTCATGGAGATGCTGACTACGCTACGTCCAAAACTGGTACAGGAGCTCCTGGAGGCATGTACCTCGGTAAAGGTTAAGAGACTGTTTCTATATATGGCAGAGAAGTCAGGCCATTCCTGGGTTAAAGCGATCAGCACGGGAGTGATAGCACTCGGAAGCGGCAAGCGTGTATGTGCTTCCAATGGAAAATACATAGGTAAATATAACATAACCATACCAAGAGAGCTGGCGGACTATGAATAACTACTAAGCGCAGAAGGTAGAGCTTCTGCTGAGAATGATTCCAATGATTACCGACGAAGGAGTGTTCGCAGTGCATGGCGGTACTGCCATCAATCTGTTTTTGAAAGATTTGCCCCGGTACTCAGTAGATATTGATTTGACCTATATTCCTTTGGAAGACAGGCAGACCAGCCTCTCCAATATTAATGCTCATCTAAAAGCAATTTCTGAGAGAGCCCAAAAGTCTTTAAAAGGCATACACATTGTACCAAATCCTGCGACCTGTAAACTTTTATGTGAATATCGGGGGAAACAAATCAAGGTAGAAGTCAATCAGACGAAGCGCGGCATCATAGGAGGTAATGTACTCAGACTGCCGCTTTGCAACAAGGCCCAGGAAAAATTCGGTTTATATTGCGAAGCCGATATTGTGCCCAAAACACTTCTTTACGGAGGCAAAATGGCTGCCGCATTATCCAGGCAGCATCCCCGTGACCTGTTCGATATAAAATATATGGATATGCCTATATTGGAGGCGAAAGAGGGCTTTTTGTTTTGTTTGCTGGGCAGTGACCGTCCGATACACGAATCACTTGATCCTGTTTTGATCGATCAACGCGAGGCACTTCAAAATCAATTTGAGGGTATGACGGATATGCCCTTTACCTACGAAGAATATGAGGAAACTCGTAACAAATTGATCAAAAGCGTCAACGGGTTTTTGAATGACAACGATAAACAATTCTTGATTGGCTTTGAAATGGCTGACCCGGATTGGGAGCATTTTGAATACTCATATTTTGAAAAATATCCGTCTGTTCAATGGAAGCTTATCAACCTCCTGAAATTAAAAAAAACTAATCCGGAGAAGCTAATGAATGAAGCAGACAAGCTGAGAGAGCTGTTTATACAATAAATGCCCAAGGTGTCTACCTATTGTTAATAAAGGGATAATTTCAAATTTGATCACTTTGGGATTACAGACAGAACGGAAAATTATAAACCGTCCCGGCTCCGAAGGCCCAACTACAAAGGAACGCCCCCTTTGGTACGGGTCCAGGCACTGAAGTTCTTTCAATCATTGGACAGTATCCCCTTTTGATACTAACGCTTTCATTGGGTATCATACGGTGCCCGTTTTGTTTCCTGATTGTTTCCTGAGGTTTTAGCCGTGTTTGCGTAATCAGTTGAATGAGTAACGGTTCCTTTGTTCCCTGGGAAAAAGTGTGTTTACGTAAACACGAAAAATTCGTTCTTCCATTCTTTTTTACAGATTTTTGTGACGGGCCGGGTGGTAAAATCCAAGTTATCCTGCCGGCCCCGTACACCGGACAAAACCACTGCTTGGAGGTGCGTGGGGAGGGGTGCAATTCCTAACTATTCAGATTATGGGAATTGATATCTATTCGATTGCACTGGATTATCCCGATACTATCATTCAGGTCAAGGCAAGTGATCTGGTGGAGGCGGCTCATGTCTTCATGGCAGACCTGGCCTTGGGACCGGAACGCGAAACAAGAGGAAGAAAATCCACAAAAGAAACATCAGAACCGAGCAATCCGAAAACCCTTTTGACAAAAAGAGAGGTGATGAAGCTGATTGCCCTGAAGAAGAAACACTCCCTTACCCTGCTGGTCATCTCGCACACGCCCAAGCGGAACCTGAGCAACCCCATTACACAAAACGATCTGGCCGGATCCAAGAAGCTTTACAATTTCTTTGACAATGTGTTTGCAATCGGTCAGTCGGCCAAGGATAAACGCATCAAGTTTGTCAAGCAGGTAAAGGTCCGGGCCAGTGAATATGTGTATGATTCCGATAATGTGATTGTTTATGAGATTACCAATGAGGACGGGTATGTGCGGTTTCTGCACAAGGGCTATGGAAAGGAAGCGGAACATTTGAAGGATAAGACGGAAGATGATGAATACAGCACCCATTCCAATATTCTGGCGCTCCACCGGGAGGGAAAATCGGTACGGGAAATCGCAGACCTGGTGGACCGGAGTAAAACCTCGGTGCACCGGATCATTGCCCGGGAGAAGAGGAAGGAAGGACTTTCCCCTGCGGAGGCTGTCCCGGGAGGGGACGCGGGACAGTTGGGACAAGTGGGACAGGCGGGACAGTGTGGTACACTTGACACGGAAACGGAGCCGGGGGAATCTTTTGTTTTTGACCTGTATGAGGATTTTGATGCCCTATGAGCGACGCACACACTTATTGCCTGCAGCCTTATAAAGGGCCCTGGAGCCGGTTCACTTGTCCCGCTTGCGGAGACAAACACTGTTTTTCTCTTTATGTGGATGAAAACGGCGATTATTTGGATGAGGTGGTGGGAAGGTGCAACCACGAAAGCAGCTGCGGATATCATTATACGCCTAAACAATTTTTCGCGGATTATCCGACGGCACGGCCTGACTGGAAAGACAACTTTTTCCGCATACCTCAGCCAACGATAAAAACAACAGTAAAAAAACAATTATGGACCATCGGGGCAGATATAGTAAAAAGCTCGGTCAATCCGGCAATAGACAGCGATTTCACAGCGTTCCTGACCGGTCTGATCGGGAGGGAGAACACCGGCAAACTCGTAAAAGAATACCTTATAGGCGTAACAAAAAGTAAGGATGTGATCTTCTACCAGATAGATACGGAGGGTCGCTGCCGTACGGGGAAGATCATGAAATATTATCGGCAGTCCGGGCATCGGGTCAAGGATGAAAAAATCGGTGGGAAAATCACCTGGGTGCATTCCATTTTGAAACAGTCCGCAGATCCATTGTTGCGACTTCCCGACAGATGGGAGTTGACCCAGTGCCTGTTTGGGGAGCATCTTTTGAAACGATACCCGTTTAAGCCGGTGGCCCTTGTGGAAAGTGAGAAGACGGCGGTGATCTGCAGTTCCTTTTGGCCGGAATACATCTGGCTGGCCACCGGCGGGAAGTCACAGCTGAATGACCGTCTGCAGGTGCTCAAGGGCCGTAAGGTCGTGGCTTTTCCGGATGTGGACGGGTTTTCTGAATGGAAAGAGAAATTGTCCCAGATCAGGGGACTGGATATTGTGGTATCGGATGTGTTGGAAAAAAGCGCATCTTCTGAGGATAGGGCCAATCACGTGGATATTGCGGACCTGCTGATACGGCAGCACCGGAAAGAACATATTCCTATTACCCCGGTGGAGCAGTATGAGGATCCCAGGATGCACCCTACATTTTTGAAGTTGAAGAAACTGGTGAGTATGGGCAATATGGAGGAGCTGGCTTACCTGGTGGCGGGACTGGATCTGGAGGTGGACGGGTGGCGGAGGGGGTAGAGTCAGGGGTGTCCCGCTTGTCCCGTGTGTTCCAAGTGTTCCACCTGTCCCGGTACGAGAAAGTGGGACAAGGGGAAACAGGGGGGAAATGGGCACTTAATTGGAATTATTCCTATCCCTTTTTAATATCAAATGTTATTTCGAATATTGATAATTATGGCCAGTTTGAAACCCCAGAACTTTTCTCCGTTAGGGTTAGCACAAAATCTGGATTTGAAGGTGAAGCCCTTTGCTCCATTCCCATTACAGAAACTTCTTCGATACTACGGCTTCATCCGCCACCACCCGATGCCTCTCTACTTTCGACCTAACGGTGTGTTCGCTTGAGTCTTTTCGATTTTCATCAGCGGGTGGCTTCCACAGTTCCATAATCAAGCCTATACACAAGTCCTGCTGCCTTTATGCCGAGTGTCAGCGCAGGCAGCTGGTTCCCAGGTAACCCCTGCGCTCTTCCCGGAATAGATTAAGTTATTCCGGTTTCTAACACTACATGTGTAAATTTCGACACCTCTTCGGACAGTTCACTTTCGTTCAGCTCTTGCGCAAACATCTGAGGTGCTTCTTTCATCACCCCTTTTCCCGATCCGTTCAACACCTCTATCGTTGGATAAAAGCACCGTCGGGTGGTTTGGCAGATTCCCCTGTTGGCCCCTGACGGTGGCTCGTCTTTGTTCCGGTTCCTTGTCGTTCTCTGTCAGGTAGCTCAGCCTGTCCGTTCGCTCGACCTCCGCAGTCTTACCTTTCTTTTGATACTCTTCCTGGTCGTTAACAAATGATACAATTGCTTAGCGCATTGTTCCTGTGCGCTCTGTAGCAGCCTCTGTGCACACCTAATCCCGTACACAACGAACAGAAAACCCATGAACCTTGCCGTCGAAGTCCCTTTCTACGTTGCTGAGAGAGTTGACCAGACCCCGGATCCAGGCGGAATCTGCATTGTACTCCGTAGAACTCCACCAGTAGCCGTGGGACCCAATGCTGTGGAGAGCCCCACTGCTGACGCGGTAGCCACCCGGAAGGGCTGTGAAACCACTTTCGTTGGTGGCTCCCTCGTTTGGGCTTTCCCAATGAAATGTTCCTACTTCTTTCAGTTTACCACCTTCGTCTGTACCGCGCCACCAAGTTTCATCTGCTTCTTCCTGAGTCACCCCCAGGTACATTTCCAATTGTTTCCACTCTGCATCACTGGGTAAATGCCAGCCTGAAGGGCACGCTGTAAGTGCGGCTGTCCAGTTGTAGAGTACTCCATAGGTTTGGTAGTTTTCTGTGGCTTTGGCTGCAGCTACATCTATATCGGCATAACCATAAACGTAATAATATGGATCCGTTTCATGACCTGCGTCTTCTGAGCCTGTTGGCGGGTCAATCACGCTGGGCAGATATGCCAGGTTTTCAGCCAACCATACTTGCTCTCCAATGGTTACTGTTTTGTACACTTTGCCATCCCGGCTGTCGGTAAACGTATTGGGAGCATCTTGAGGTGTGCAGGAAGAAATAAACACCAATGCAAATAGGAAAATAATCGTTTTTTTCATCTTTATTCCATTTAGCTTATTGATTAATAATAAATATAGTACTTCTGCGGAAGCAATTCGACGAGCAGAGAAAACACAAATTTTCCATCATTCATAACGATTCGGATTTGTATTCAAATAAAGATACAAATTCAAATCGTGGACATTATATTTTTGACTATAACATATTAATTAATAACAATTTAAATAGTCTACTGAACAGTGTTTAGTAGACACTCATGGTGTCTGGTATCCAGTATAATAGAAAATTATCATAGATTAGATGAATCGTTGAGGTACGTTATTTTTGGATCAATTAAGGGTTCAAAAAGGATCTGTTGGAACGTATGATGGAACATTTATAGGAACCTGAATTGGAACTTCTTCAAAAATAAAGAATTATTTTTTTAGTTGCAACTGTGACTTTGATTTTGAGGCTGATATTCTTTCGATTCTTATTTCTATCTGATATCTGGAAGAATTTCATACCGAATAATGGTACTTAATTGTAGTTAGGCATTATCAAAGGATATAATGTCTCACCTGTCCCAGGTGTCCCGTCTCGGTGGAGTGGGACACTTTATGTATATTATATAGAATTGATTATCTTTGTTACGCAAAGCAGACAAATGAGGTCTGTTTTTATGTGCATGAAGCATCCCGGAATAAAATTTCTTGGGATGCTTTTTTATTAAGTCGGGGATATGGTCGGGGATTTTTTAAAAGTAAAACCCACAAGTGGCTTATAACAAGCCACTTGTGGGTTATTTTGGTGCTCGGGACGGGAATCGAACCCGTACGAACATTACTGTTCACAGGATTTTAAGTCCTGCGTGTCTACCTATTCCACCACCCGAGCCTATAAAAGAAAGACCTTAAAAAAACCTCTCGGAAGGAGAGGTTTCGAGCGGAAAACGAGATTCGAACTCGCGACCCTAACCTTGGCAAGGTTATGCTCTACCAACTGAGCTATTTCCGCATATATTCTACAAACGGACCACAAAGATAGATAAAAATTTCTCTCTTCCAAAAAAAGGGACAATCACATATTAACAGATTTACTGTTTTTGTCCCGGATTTTACGCTGCATAGAAATATGTTTGCCGGTGTAATCATTTAATAAAAAACACCATGAAAACAAAGTCTTATGCTTTTCTGCTCCCCGCCCTGCTAGCGGCGCTGCTCATCCTGTGTTTCTGCGAACGCGAAATTCCACTTGTTATTAATCAGGCCCGGGATGAAGTGCTGACATTAACGGTTTCTTCTGCCTCTTCCGAAACCAAATCCACAAATGCAATGAACGCTTTTAAACAGGATTCCATACACCGCCTGGATATTTTTGTATTTAATGAAGATGATGATAAAACACTTGATATTCATTACGTCGTAGAAAATTACAACAAAACCAATCCCATTCAGCTGAAAGTTTCGGAAGGCGGTAAAACTATTTATGCCCTGGCTAACGTGCACGGTCTGAACGGACAGACTCAGCCGGACTGGAGCGGAATTACAGGCCGGGAATTGTTCAAAAGACAGGTGATAAGTCTTTTCAACGAAAGGCTGGATAATTTTACGATGATTGGTATGGAGACCATCACTTTCACAAAAAGTGAAGCAATTACTGTTGAAATGTCCCGTTTTGTGGCCAAAGTAGTCCTCGAATCGGTGTCCACAGATTTCGAAGGCACCGCATATGAAGGGACAAACCTTCTGAACGTAAGGGCATTCCTAACTAACGTCATTAATGAAAAAACCCTCAATAAGGACAATACGGTCGGAAATATTTCCGCAGACGGACGAACAGTATCGGGGAATATGCAGATTGCCAACGGCCTGTGCGACACCCTGGGTACCCTGACGGCCAATGTGCCCCACAACACAAACCACTATTTTTATGCTTATACGAATGACACCGGAGATGATGCAGGTATGACAAGGCTAGTGATAGAGGCACTGTTCGAAGGCGGAAGGACTTATTATTATCCCATTAATATAGAAGGAATTACCGCCAATAATACGTATTCGTTCAATGTAGTGATCAAACGCCCCGGATCGGACGACCCGGATACTCCCATTTCCTTTACAGACGCCACCATTACGATCGCTGTAGCTAACTGGACAGAACATGTTACAGATGATGTCGTATTTTAGGATCTGTTTCTTTACCCTTATCTTATTCCTTTCCGCCTGTCAGCGGGGCGCTATTTCTCAGATTGCGGGCGGAGAGGAAGATACGGTAACAATAACGTTCAATCTCAGAACAGGCAGTCTTTCTACTCGTGGATATGACATAGATCCTTCCGCTCTGGCAGACCTGAATATCTATTCTTTTACGGAAGACGGCCGCTTGTTTTCCCATGTTTTCAGCAATAACACTAAATATACCTTGCAGGTTTTGGCTGGGAAAAGCTTCAGATTTTACGTTGTAGCCAATGCAGGCAAGACGTTACCTGTTTTATCGCAAACCCTGCTCGAGGATCTGGTTTTTGTAACCGATACGCCCGAAGACATGGCACGGAACAGAACCCTGCTTATGTCCGGCAAAACGGCACTGATCTCTGTCACGGGAAACCAATCCATTTCAGTTATGCTCATACGTTGTACTGCCAGACTTCATATTTTTGTTAACACAGAGAACCTTGCACCTGATATTAATCTGCTTTTTAACAGGATAACAATTAATAACGTGCCCGGTTCAATCAGATTGTTCGGGCCGTCTTCTCTCCAGGATACGTCTTCCTTTTTCATCCGGGGGGAAACCATGAGCGGCAATGAACTGGAACCACTGACTACAGAGGGGATTTTCCTTCACACCTATGAAAACATTCAGGGCACACTCCTGCCCGGAAATGAAAATCCCACGGCAAAAATTCCTGACCCTTTGTCTCCGGCAGCCAGGTGCTGTACATATATAGAAATGGAGGGCATGTACGAAAGCCCTGAATACCGGGGTCCCATCAAATACAGGTTGTATCCGGGAACAGATAATACCACCAATTTTGATTTATTCAGAAATACTCTATACAAAATTACTGTGAATTTCTTTGGATCAGGAATTAACGAGATGTCCTGGCGTATAGACACCTCCGCACTGGACTCCCGTCCCCTGGAGCTTTGTCTTCAACCGGCCTGGTACCGATTTAACACCTATGGCCAGACATGCCGTATCACGCCTGTTTTTCAGCCGGCCACTACCCATCCGGATTTCAGAAGACTGCACTGGACCAGCAGCAATCCGGGAGTGGCGTCTGTAGACAGTACCGGAGAGGTAACATCGGTACATAACGGCAACTGTTATATTCTGGCTGTGTCTGAAGACAATCTGCAGGTAAGGGACAGTATGGTAATTGAGGTGGAAAAAGCAAGTCCGTTAGTCAGTTTAACGGTATCTTCAGACACGTTATATGCCGGATGCGAATCTTATATGTTCGCACAAGCGGCTGTAGTCACCGAACCGGGAGGTTCGGTCGTATGGGAAAGCAGCGACTGGAATGTATTGGGATTCGCCGGAAGCGACCAGTCTGCGACGCTAGTGGCAATAAATCCCGGTACAGCCGTGCTGACAGCATATCATAAGGACGATCCCTCTGTCAGGGATTCAGTTACCGTACAGATTCTCAAACCCACAATTTCTTTATTGGGATCATCAGAATTATATATGATTATTGCTTCCTTCCAAAAGACCATTAACGCCTCCATGACTAATGCGCCACCGGGAACCTCTCTTGAATTTACTTCGCAGAACAGTTCAATAGCCTCTGTTTCAGAATCGGGTCTTGTGACAGCACGTCGTGAAGGATGTACTCATATTGAAGTACATACCCGGGGAGCTGAAAGTAAAAGAGTGAATGTATATATAAAGAAGAACCTGTCGTCCGGTATTCTTTTTTATCTTGTGAATTTGAATATAGGGGAAACTGTGCAGGCAGATCAGATTATGACTTCGGGTGAATGCAATTATACCTTGATATATGAGAATGACTCTTCAACGGATCTGACGATGTACCCTCAGGCGGATCCCTATGTTTGGTTCGGTATCGATGATATGTCCGGAGGAATTACATTTCTTTATGCGACCGGAAAGAAAGCCGGTCATACCCTGGTAGTGAGAAACACACAGGAAGATCCGGAAGCGGATTATATTTATCTGACGGTTAAGGACTCTACAGCACCTTTGTCACTTACAGATACGGCTATCTCTCTTACGGCCGGTACATGCACAGAACCCCGCTATGAATCCTCTCCGGCATTAATCCGTCAGGATATTGTGTGGATGGTATCTGACAGCCGAATAGCATCGGTAGATACAAACGGAAAAGTTACCGCACATACCTGCGGACAGGCAGTCCTCATGGCAACAGGAAACGGAGTAACGGCAACGTCTCTGATTTGTGTAACACCCTAAATGAACTCTGTCTGGAACTGCTGAAGGAAACGGACGTCATTTTCAAAGTAAAGACGCAGGTCTTTTACCTGCCATTTGAGCATGGCGATGCGCTCCACTCCCATCCCAAAAGCAAATCCGGTATATTTAGTGGAATCTATCCCGGAGGCTTCCAGTACGTTGGGATCTACCATGCCGGCTCCCATGATTTCCAGCCATCCGGTGCCTTTACAGATATTACAGCCTTTTCCGCCGCAAATATTACAGTTCACATCTACTTCAGCAGAAGGTTCGGTAAAAGGAAAGTATGATGGGCGGAGACGAATTTGGGTATCGGCGCCGAACATTTCACGGGCAAAAATGAGAATGGCCTGCTTCAGGTCGGCAAAAGAAACGTTTTCATCTATATAGAGACCTTCTACCTGGTGAAAAATACAGTGGGCACGCGCCGAGATAGCCTCGTTTCTGAACACCCGGCCTGGGCAAAGTACACGGATGGGCGGTTTTTGCGCTTCCATGGTACGGACCTGCACCGAACTGGTATGTGTTCTTAAAAGAATTGAATTGGGCGTATCGGTTTTAATGAAAAAGGTATCCTGCATATCCCTGGCCGGGTGCTCCGGAGGGAAATTCAGCGCCGTAAATACATGCCAGTCATCTTCCACCTCCGGCCCGTCGGCAACGGCAAATCCCATCCTGCGGAAAATATCCAGAATTTGATATCTTGTAATGGATATGGGATGACGTGAACCCGTATTCAACAGTTCGGCAGGCATAGTGAGATCTTCCTTCGGAACAATTTTTTCAACGGTCGAGCCGATTATCTCCTTTTGTGAATTGATTTTTTCCAGCGCTTTGTTTTTCAGGATATTCATCATCTGTCCCATCTCGCGCTTTTCTTCCGGCCGGATATCTTTAAATTCTTCGAATAACCGGGTAATAGAACCCTTCTTTCCCAAAAGCCTGACTCTGAGCTCTTCTATTTCACCTGTCGTCTTAACCTGGAGTCCTTCCAGTTCGTTCATTATTTTTTCTATCTTCTCCCTCATATATGTAATAATTAGGTCAATGTCCAGAACAGGTGCAAGGCCTCTTCCAGCGATTCGGTTTTGAGTGTTTTTTCAATATTGGGGGCATCGTAATTGCGCCTGATGGAACAGAACATCTCGTAAGGCCCGTCCATTTTGTATACACAGCGATGACCCCGGGTCAGTGCCTTTTTTACATCTTCCCTGATACGGACACAGGCTTCATCGGGGTGAAGGCAAATAGCCGAGCAACGGGACAATCCCTTCTTAACGGCAGTAGTAACAATGTTCCCGAACAATTCCTGAGCCTGTCTGCAAGCCGCGGTGTCACCGGCCAGATAAACAACCGGAACACCGTACATTCCGGCCACCAATGCATTGTATCCCATTTCCGGAAGCGAAATCCCGTTCAGTGTAAATTCATCTACCGCACGAGCCATGGTATGCGACATCACTCCGTCCGGCGTTCCCGCTTTGGCATGATATCCCAGAAAAAGAACGGCATCGTAGGTTTCATCAATGGTTAGGATCATGGCCCGGTAATCTTCTGAACAACGTCCTTTTATATGGAATGCACGTTTATCCAACATCTCGGGGATGAGCGACTTATTGCCTCCGTGACCGTCCCTTACATACACTTCATCTGCTCCGGCATCAAATGCGCCGGCAATAGCAGCATTCATTTCCCTGGTATACTCGACCCTGTTTCTTTCGTAATCGGGATGGCCGGGTGTTATGGAATCCCAGTCACAGGCAGTAGCAATGCCTTCAATATCCCCTCCGATTAATAGTTTCATATTATTTCTGCGTTATTACCATTTAACTTTTTTTCTTTTTAGCGGTAAGGTCATGCAACGGGCACCTCCACCTCCGCGGGCCAGTTCGGCGCCTTCAATAGTTACCACACACCTGGGTGTTTTTTTGATAGAAACCTTTCCCGAGCACACGTCATCAGCCGTAACTATTTCAAACCCGTGTTTGGACATTTCGTTAAGTGTGTGCACGTTTCGTGCGTATGAGATCACCTTTCCGGGCGCAAAGGCAAAGAAATTGGCTCCCGAATGCCACTGCTCACGTTCCTGATCCCATTCGTCGGTACCGCCGCAAACAACAGGCTCGAGATCCATGCCCAGGCGCCTGAGTGCGGTGACAAGTCCCGGCACGCGGCGGATTTTTTCCACCTTTCCGTTATCCAGGGTAACCTGTATGGTGCCGTACTGATGATCCCCAAGTATAAGCGGTTCAAACACCATACATTTATCCACATCAAGGAATGTAAAGACCATGTCCAGATGTATAAAACTTTCGGGCGAAGAAGGTAATTGTTGTACCAAAATATAGCTCTTCCCTTCCGGAGCGCTTTTGCTCAACCGGTTGATGAGCAGGTCCACTCCCTGAGATGTAGTGCGCATACCGTTCCCCACTACAAGGATATCTTCCCTGGCTACCAGAAGGTCACCTCCTTCCAGGAGAATGGAACGGTCATTCGGCTGGTTGTCATAGGTGTTGACCACAGTGGAAGAGAAATGCGCATTGTTGGAAAAAATCGCATCCATAATGAGCGATTCTCTTACACGTACTTTATTAGCCATGCGACAAATAACTGCATTATTCCCGATTACGGCCGATGCATCTCGTGTAAAATAAAAATTATATAACGGATGGAGCGCATAGTAATCTTCGTTCAGGAATGAAGTAAGATTGTCTATACGGGCCGGCAGCCCCTCAATAAGTTTGGAGGCAAGTGTCCGGGAGGTCATCTCCATTAACTCATCATAGTAGTCATTGATATTTTCTGTCAGACATATTTTCCCTACGAGAGCATTTCTCTGCGCAGGATTGTCCAGCACTTTTATCAGCAGGTCCTTTACCTGAAAGACCTGACATACTTTTCCCAGGAGGCAGGACAGTTGGGTATATTCCGGTTGTGCCACCGAAAGGTTTAAAATGTCGCTGTATAAAGCACGCTCAACCGATTTGGGAGTCATATTTTCCACTTCCGGACCCGGGGTGTGCAGCATAACGGCTTCCAGTTCTCCTATTTCGGAATTTACCTCAACTTTGAATTTAGATCCGTTCATATAAATTTTTCCTGTTTTTGTGCTATATCATTGAACAACTGGCGAAATTGTGAATCATCCCTCGGGCATATCAGCAGTGCATCTTTTGTATCCACAATGATATAATTATCAAGATCTTTGACTACCAAAAGCTTGTTATTTTCTTCTGCATATACAAGGCAGTTCTTTACATTTTCGAGCAAAGACCGGCCTGCCGCAATGGCATTTTCGGATCTGTCTTTTGAAGAATGCATATAGAAACTCTCCCAGCTCCCCAAGTCGGACCATCCGAACGATGCAGAGAATACAAAAGTATTATTTGCTTTTTCCATTACCCCGTAATCTATAGACACATTCCGGCAATCCTCATATACTTTTCTGATGAATTTGGCTTCATGCGGGGTATTATAGATAGATATCCCGTTCCTGAAAGGCAGGCTAATCTCGGGAATCCATTTTTCCAGCTGCCGGGCAATGGAAGTCAGGCTCCACACAAAAATCCCTGAGTTCCAGTAGAATTCACCGCTATCAACCAGTACCCTGGCCAGATCGGCGTTTGGTTTTTCCGTAAAAGTCTTAACGGGATAGACCAAATGTTCCCCAACAGAGCGATATTCCTTTTTCAGCGCCTGAATATAACCGTATCCCGTTTCGGGTCTGGTGGGTTTAATCCCAATAGTAATAAGCACATCGCTCTGAACTGCAAATTCCAGCGCGGCCCTGACGGTTCCCAGAAAAGCGTTGTCACCAATGATCAAATGATCGGACGGAGCTACGACCACCGAAGCATCAGGGTCTGTTTTCATGAGCTTATAGGTCGCATAAGCAATACAGGGAGCTGTGTTGCGTCTGTACGGCTCGGCAAGTATATTCTTTTCCGGCAAATTGGGAAGCTGTTCTTTTACTAACGAGGCATACAGTTCGGATGTTACCACCAGAATACGTTCAGCAGGGATAATCTGTACGAACCGGTCATAAGTCTGCTGTAGGAAACTTTTTCCAACCCCGAGAATATCCAGGAATTGTTTGGGACGGGCATTCCTGCTCACAGGCCAGAAACGGGAGCCTATACCGCCGGCCATGATAATGCAATAAAAATTCGGCATCATGAAATAGGTGAAAATGCGTCTGGAATATATTCCAATTTATACAGCAGGTCATCCGGACCCTTCGGGCCAAAAACAATGGCAATCACATCAAATTGAACCTCAAGATCAAGCCTGAAACGGGACATATAAGCCCTTGCAGCGGACATAAGGGTAAGCTGTTTATCTCTGGTGACCGTCTGAGCCGGCTCAACCATCACAGGTTCTCTGCGGGAACGGACTTCTACAAAATGGATACGGTCTTCTTTTTTCGCCACAATATCCAACTCCCTGTGGCCCGATCTCCAGTTACAATGAAGCACCAGAAAACCATTGTTTTCCAGGTGTTTGCGAGCCATCCGCTCTCCTATTCGCCCCAGTTCCCCTCTTCCGGTATCCCTGCAATCCATCCGTTACCCTGTTTCGGCAAATGTAAGCAAATTTAAAGATATCTCCAATGATTAAGCGGTTTGCCCGGGTAAGGGCCCTGAGTCAGTTTCCATTCCAGAAGTCTTGATCGGATATCCTTTTCACTCTCCCAGAGAATCCGCTTATGCAATTCTTCTAAAGTAAGACCTACCCCTCTTGTCAGATGATCTCCACCTCCTCTGGCCCTGAATGTGTTCATTGCCACGTGATAATCTCTGTCAGGGAAAAACGGGGATCCGTCTGCCATGGAGAGGATCTCCACCCGCTGTCCATAGGGTCTGTCCCGGTGAACGACATATATTATTCCGGCTGCGGAATCGAAATTATATGCAGGGCCGTTGGGTCTGTCCAGCCTTAGATAATACGCATATTCCAGGTACTTTAATATCTCTTCTCCACTCAGTCGTACAATGCTTAGCGTATTTTCATAGGGATAATATGAAATAATATCATTGATATAAATGAGCCCTTTGTCAAGAAACAGATTCCGGGCAGCCGGCGAAGCAAATGAAATACTGGCACCAACTTCAGCTGCACTGCCCGTATTCGCCATCGAAAGATGAAGTGTGTGGATCAAATCCACCCATCTGCTCGGACCCTGCATGGATTCCCTGCTGTATAGCGGCTCATGCAATTCAGTAACGGGGATTCTTTCATAAGCATCTTTCCGCAGCATGAACGGTTCAGTTATTTGCTCATATACGGGATCGTATCGCAAAGAACGGGAGCTGATAAGAGAGGGTGAAATATGAACTTTTGCACCATGTTCATTCTTTTTGTCAATGATAATTTCTGCCCGGGCAATATGGCTGGCACGCGAACCGGCCTCCATAATCCAGACGGTATCACCCTGCACGTTTATAACAGAATCGGTCTTTGCATTATGCACATGTCCGCAGCAAATAAGATGGAAACCAGGAATATTCCTCGCGATCCACGATCCGGTATTCACCGCATCGTCTGCAACCATATCTTCTGTGAGTACACCTCCACCCGCATGCAGCAATCCAATCACCACATCGGGTTTCTCTTTTTCATAAATAACTTTAATCCAACGAGCAGCAGCCTCTTCAACCGGCTGCAATTCCACCCCTGAACGGAGACGTTTTGGAATCCATTCGGTAGCACGGGGTGTCAGCAGGCCCATGACAGCAATTTTATATCCCATACGCCTGAAAACACGGTAAGGGGTAAAACGGGGCTTTCCCGTGTTTTCATCCACAGCATTCGCGCAAAGTACAGTCGCTTTTACCTGTGAGTATAACCGGTCATATACCTGTGTTCCGGCTTCAAGATCGTGATTCCCTACGGTAAGCGCATCGTAGGAAAGCCAGTTAAACAAGGTTGCGTAAATGTGTACATTGGATGTATCTACATAATTGGAAAAGTAGACCTCGGGAGATCCCTGAAGATTATCTCCGCAATCCAGCAGGATCATGCGGTTTCCGTATGTCTTTCGTTGAGCCCTCAGGTATCCGGCCACTCCGGACATGGGCCCGTCTATGACTCCGTGCATATCGGCAGTCTCCAGCACTACAAAGGAGACAGGCTCAACGGTGCAGCCGAACAACAGCAAGACGCTTATATATAAAAAGATCCGCTTCATTTGTATTGCCAATGATTGAGTGTAACAGCCGTGAAAGGACTTCGTGAACGTTCACGGTCCATAAACATACGGCGCATATCTAACTGGCTCTCCCAGACAATCCGGTTTTCAATCTGCTCTCTGGTCCACCCCATGCCTTGTGTCAAATGGCCTCCTCCCCCAAGGACCCGGTATGAATTCATAACAACATAATACCTCCTGCGGGGAATAAAAGCCGTTCCGTCTGCCATCCGGTGCACTTCTATACGGTTTCCGGCCGGCCTTTCCTTGTGCACCGTATATATGATCCCCGCAGCCGTATCGAAATTGATGACAGATGTGGCGTTTTCATATGAGTACTCAAGGTATTTCACTATTTCATTGCCGGTCATCCGGATTATGCACATAGAATTCTCATACGGGAACCAGGTAAAGAAATCTTTCAGATACATCTGTCCCTTGTTTATTACTCCATTTGGACTAAGAGCCGCCGCAATGGAGACTGCAGGAAGAATGTCGGTGCCCAATCCGGCCATTTCCAACTGTCCCAGATGTATTTCATCCAACCAATTGCATGGCCCTTTCGTAGCGCTGTCACTGCGCATGATGTTCTGTATCTCTGCAATGGGCGTATTCTCGTATTCACGTACGCGTTCAAAGACCGGAGTAAATTCACAGGAGTACAGGGAATCTGCCGGAAAATATTCTGCATCTAGTATAAAAGCAAAAACTGAGACTTTTGGCGTTTTTCTTTTTTGCGCCGTAATGAGCGCAGTTCCAACCTTTTGGCCGTGAGGTCCTGCGTTCAGGAGCCAGACTGTATCCTTACGGCTGTTCAGGACATATCCGGCATGAGGACGATGATCGTGACCGTAGCATATCAGATGGAACCCGGGAACATTCCGGGCAATCCATAGCGCAGCATTTTCAAAACCCAAAGGTCCTTCCATGCCACCGTCCGCTCCCGTATGGATAAGTCCAATAATAATGTCGGGGTTCTCATTTTTCTTAATGACAGCCATCCATTCTTCGGCGGCTTTTTCTACAGGTAAAAACACAAGGCCGGGACGGAGATGTTCAGCAACCCAGGTACTCACATACGGAGTAAGCAGTCCTAAAATGGCAATTTTTAATCCTCTTTTGTTAATAATTATATATGGAGTAAAATAAGGCTTACCCGATTCTTTTTCAACAACATTGGCACAAACAACAGGCATTCCTGCCTGACGGTAGGCACGGCTGAACGCATCAATTCCGGCTTCAATATCGTGGTTTCCAACCCCAATTGCCGTGTAAGGAAAGAAATTGAAAAAGCGGGCGCATATATGTTGCCCAACCGTGTCGATAAAATTACTGTAATACACGCCGGGAGTGCCCTGCAAGTAATCTCCGGCATCGAGCAGCAGTAGGCGGTCATCGTATTTATCCTGCATTTGACGGATATAGGTAGCTGTTTTCATGACTGACCCGTCGAAATGGCCGTGCAGATCTGTTGTTTCAAGTACGCAAAATGAAACAGGCTCTCCGGAACAGGATGCCAGCACGAGGCAAACCAAAATAAAAAAACAACAGCCTCTGAGTCTCATAATAACAAATTTAATTGTTTTTCTTTCAACTGACTCTGATCTGTCCACAATATTTCAATCCGGTGATTTCCGGCAAACACAGGATAATAGGAAACGCCCCTGCGGACTCAAACATTGAGAACGCAGAGGCGTTGCATAACAAAATCAGAACCTCAGGTCTTTCTTTTTAGAACAGAAGTCTGAAACCCAGCAACATGCTCCAGGTCGAGCTTGTGTTGGGGTACTTTGTAAGAACGGATTTTTCTTCAAAGTTTTCAATACTGGTTGCATTCAGTTTAAAAGTAGGAGCGCTGGTAGTGGTCCCCTTACCTACAACGGTCACAGGCATCACGTTATCGTAGCTGGCGAATGCATTGTAGTAATAGCATCCCCATGAATCATTCAGCAGGTTGCCTACATTCAGAACGTCCAGAGATACCTGGAGGGTTAGACGGTTGCTCTTTCCAAAGTTCACAAACAGATCCTGAAGAACTTTTACGTCAAAACGGTGGATCCAGGGCTGAACGTGTCCAAAACGTTCTGCATACTGTCCTTTGCGTGCGCTTAGGTACTCGTTATCATCTATATATTTGAAGAAAGCAGTACTCTGTTGTTCGGGGGTCATACCGCTGGCTGCCACAAAAGTGATCTCGCCGGGGCTGGCGGGAATGTACATAAGGTCAGACCCCGAGCTGCCGTCTCCGTTAACGTCTCCCGAATAGGTATAGCTCCATCTGCCGGTAGGCATACCCTGGTATACAATACCTAATGAAGTAGCCAGGTGGTTAGCATATTCAATCCGGTAAGAAAGATTACCTACAAGACGGTGAGGAATGGAGAAATTGGAATAACTCAGACCCGGGTTGTTCAGCGAATTAACGGAAGAATTGGCGGTCCATACGGAATAAGCCGTGGATCCGGGGTTAGCAGAAACGTCTTTTGCCACCGAATAGGTATAAGCAATCATACCGCTCAGTCCTTTGGAGAAATTCTTGGTCAATTGGGCCGTTAATTGCCATTGATAACCTTTATTGGTATTAGTCAGCATCATGGCAGAAGAGAGTGCCGAATTGATCTTTCTGTTCACCCATACAGGACGGTTGTCTGCCCCGGCCATAGTGCCAGTAGGAACCGGTTCGTTGTCATTTACCTGGGTAACAGCGTTGATATCCTTTGTAAACAAGGCTTCTCCGGTGAAGATCATGTTCCAGGGCAATTCAATGTCAACAGCCAGATTGCTGCGCCATACCTGAGGGAAATCGAAATCTTTGTCTACCATGGCAATGGATGCATTGTTAGGCAGGTAGTTCGCATTCGGTGAGGTCGGGAAGGTACTGGGATCCGATGCGATCAGATTTTTGTAATTGGGAGTAAATTTCAGGCCGTAAGCCGCGCAGGTTGCTGTATTCCAGGCTAGTTCCGGTGACTGGATCATGGCAGCTCCGCCTACCTGGTTGGTGAACCATACGAAAGGCATCATCCCTGAAAAAATTCCGGTACCACCGCGCAGTTGCAGGGAGCGATCTCCCTTAATATCCCAGTTGAATCCAATGCGGGGGTTGATAGTCACTTTTGATTTGGGCCAGGTACCAACATCCCATGATCCGCCTTTTACATCTATGCCCGAATCGTTCTTGATTTCGGTGAAATTGGCCGTTTGTTGGGTAATGGCGTTATTGGTAAGCATATCGTCAAAATAGAAGGGCATTTCCAGACGAACACCGTAAGTTAGTTTGAAGCGCGGAGTTACCTGCCATTCATCCTGGGCATACAAACCGCCGTAACCGAAGGTAAGCGTCTGACCGGGAGCGTCTTCACCATTATATCCGTAAGTAAGACCAAAAGCGATAGGTGTTGCGTTATTCAGGAAATCGTCCACAGAAGCATAGCGGTAATAGCTGGTTCCTTCGCGGATATAGGAATTCTTAACAAAAAGGCGTTCAAAGGAAGCTCCGATGGTCACCGTATGCCTGTTCAGGTTGATAGTCAGGTTGTCAACAATGTTCCAGGTATTGTTAAGCACTTCGTTATGGAATGAGAACAATTCATAGCCGAAAGACATGTATGCATCGCCGTCTTTCCAGATATCCACATGAGGGAACAGATCGGAATCGGACGTGCGTCCGTCGCGAATATGCGTGTAGGTGGCATAGAACTGATTGGACACATTACTGCTGAAGTTCGAGTTCAACTCACCGGTTATGGAACGGACCGTGTTTTCCATTCCGTAGAAGTTATTGGAGAAAGCAATGGAATTGGCACTCATACGTGCGCTGGAAGCCCGGTTCAGGCCCGAAGGGGCCGAGGTGGCATTGGTTACGTTCATATAGGAACCCACTACGTCGTTGTAGCGTATCATCAGCTTATGGTGCTTGTTGATGTTCCAGTCAATACGGGCCAGAATTTTGTAGTTCTGCACTTTAAAAGGATCCCAGTCTTTGTATTTACCCGGGTCGTAATTGTAGTTGTTGATCAGATGCTGTTTAACCCTTTCCAGATCGGCTTCGGATGTGCGGGAAATTCCCTTGGATGCGTCGCCTGTCCCGTCGGTGCTGGGTCTCCAGGTAACACCGGCAGCATCTTGTGTTTCATATTCGGCGCTCAGGAAGAAGAATAATTTATTTTTTATGATGGGGCCGCCTACGCGGAAACCGTAGGTTTGGTTATTGGTCTCGTTAGCACCCTGTACCTCGTTCCCGTCAACCGTATTACCGGTCATGGATTTAAAACGCTGGTAAGTATAGGCCGAGGCGCTGAACCGGTTAGTGCCGCTCTTGGTAACGGCGTTAATGGCCGCACCGGTAAAACGGGTCTGACGAATATCGTAAGGAGCGATATTCACTGAGATCTCTTCTATGGCATCCAGAGAGATTGGCTGGGCCTTCCCACCCGGAAGATCAGATGACAGTCCAAAGTTGTTGTTAAAACCGGCTCCGTCCACAGTAAAGTTGTTCATACGGTTATCCCGCCCGGCAAAAGAGAATCCGCTAGCCTGAGGTGTCAGTTTGGTAAAGTCCTGGATACCCCGGCTAACAGTAGGCAATGCATTGATCTCGCGTGCGTTTACATTAGTAGAAGTGCCGGCCTTGTCCGAAGACAGAATGGTGTTTTGTACACCGGCAGATATCACAATGGCCTCGAGTGTAGTCGCTGTTTCCGAGATCACAATGTTCTGTACGTAATTCTCACTCAGGCGCAAAGTGATATTCCCGTAAACCGCATCGGCATACCCGACAAAAGATACGGTTACCGTATAAGGCCCGCCAACACGCATATTGTGGATACGATAGTTGCCGGCATTGTCGGTAATTGCGTAATACTGAGTACCGGAGGGTGTGTGAACGGCAATCACGGTAGCCCCGGGAACAGCATCTCCGGTTGCTTCCGTTACACGTCCGCTAAGACTCGATGTAGTGATCTGAGCAAACGTCAGCGTTGCAACAAAAAAACTCATAGCCAGTAAGGCAAGTTTTTTAACAGTTTGTTTCATAGGTTGTTATTTAGTTAATCAATGAGTAATTGCTTCTGAGATACGGTGCGAAAATAGAACAAAAATCGGACATATAAAAAGCCGGCTAAAAGTTTTTAGCCGGCCATATTAATGTCAACAGATTTTAATTTTAGGGAACATCTGCACCCTGGTGCGAAACATAGAACGCACTGCCAACCTGAGGCGTTCCTTTGTACGCAGTTCTCTTGCCCACAATGGTAATAATATCACCGGCTTTGAGCCCGGTTTCGGCAACCAACGTCTGGAATAAGCCCTTGGCTCCGCCCCAGCCTGAAAGAAGTCCGTAAACGTATACCTGGGATGTTTCATCTGAAATATTGAAATTACCATATTTGCCTGCACCGGACAAATCGCCGACAGTACCAACCAGACGATAATATGTATTATCTTCTGCGGCGGCCAAAAAGGCCGGAATAGTTGCCACAACCACCGGAATATGTTCTTCTACCTTGGCGTTTACACCCTGCGGGGTACCTTTATATGCGCCCCGGGGGGTAATGAGCGTAACAATATCGCCTTCCTTAATGCCCATGGTTTTCCATTGTTTTGTTTTGCCTGCTGCGTCAACTACACCGTAAATGTAGACTTCACCGGTGGCATCTTTGATGTAAATATTACCGTAATCACTGCCTGTGTCTTTAGTGATAATCCCCGACAGGCGGTATTGGGTTGCCCCTTCGGCCGCCGCAATAAATTCGGCAACGGTAGCATTAATGATGGCGCCTTTTTGCTTAACGGCCACATGGATGGTTGAAGACGAACTGCTCGTGGCAGAGGTCATGGAGATAGTAGCCGTCCTGTCACCACCGGAGTTGGGCTGGGCCATAAAAGCTACACGGGTAGAGTCATCGGCCCCTTTGATCATAGATCTTACAGAAAGCCAATCCCGGTCGTATTCTATTTCCAGGCCGTTCCCTTTGTATAATACCGCAACTTCAAATTCACCGCCCTCCTTGGGTACTTCAACAGCATCCACTGCGGCCTTAAGCAGAGAAGGAGTAATCTTATCTACGGTTACGTCAACCAACTCAATGGTTGAACCGTAAGTAGTACGCGGACCGTGTACCATCACGCGATCTCCTACGGAAAGGCCGAGGCTCTTGAAGTTTTGAGTATTGCCCTTGGCGTCCAGTGTCCCGTAAATGTATACTGTACCTGTTCCGTCATTAAGGTACCAGTTACCGTATACTGTATTGGCAATTGAGGTTATTTGCCCCTCAACCCAATAGATCTTGCCGTCCACACCTTTTTCATTCACATCTTTACATGATGAAATAACAACTTCTACGGGACCGAAAATTTGTTTTACGGTTAGTACCTGAGTCTTGCCGGCGCAGGTAACATACACCTCGGAAGAATTATCGGAATCCGCTGCACCAACAGAAAAAGTTACTTTGGTGCCTTCCGGGGCTGCGCCACCGCTGGCCGGACTGACCGTTAACCATGCGGGTATGTTCGTAATATTCCAACTGTCGGTGGCGGTCAGTGTAATAGTTTTGGAACCGGCTTCTTTACCAAAGGCAATATAGGACATATCCACTTTAACCTTGTCTAAAGAAGGGATTAAAATTTCTTCTTCACAACTTGTAAAAAGTGTTCCAAAAGCTAACAACGTAATTAATAAATATTTAAGTTTCATAAGGTAAGTATTAGCTGATTAGTTGAAAAGATACTTTATGCCAATCTGCAGAGACCAACATTGGCCAATAGCATGATTGTAGTCCCAGGTTTGGGCGCCTTCAGATACTCTTGTCTTGAACACGGGAACACCCTGTTCATTGATGCTGTCTAATTGAAGGATACGTCCGCTCATAGCCTCGGTAGAGAGGATTTTGCTAACACCCCATGTGCTGTTGAACAGGTTCCCGACGTTCATAAAATCAAGATTGAGCTGAAGTGTATTCCTGGATTTGCCAATATTGACAACAAAATCATGTGCAAAACGGAAGTCAAAACGATTAACCCAGGGGGAATAGACACTGTATGCCTCGGCATATTGTCCTTTATGTGTGCTCAGATAGGCATCCTGATCTGCATAAGCCCAGTAACGGTCATGGTCGCTTTGAGATGCAAAATTGATTTCCGTGTCGTCTTTAGGAATATACATTACATCGTAAGCAATATTATCTCCGTTGAAGTCACCGTAATATTGATAGGTATAGCTTGAACCTCCGCGATAACCCTGATAAAACAAAGAGAAGTGGTTGTCAGATCTGTCTGAATAGGAAACCGAGGCAATAACACGGTCCGGAGTCACATATTGAGAATTACTGAGACCGGCAAAGTTGGGACCCTCAACAGAAGGAATATACAGGAAGGCGGACTCCGCATTGGAACCCGGCATGCCCGTAACTTCTTTCATGACTGTATGTGTATATGATGCCATGATATGCAAATTCTCAACAGGAGTCATATTTAAAGTGAAGTTGCCTGTCCAGCCGTAACCTTTATGAGTGTTGGAGAGCACAAAAGCATCGGTACTGGTCAGTTTGTACTCGGCAGGATAGATATGACGTCTGTCGGGACCGTTTAACGTGGTAAAGCCGGCGTTATCTTTTATATTCCAGTTCTTCAGGCAAATACCGTTAATGGTTTTATTGAAGATATACTCACCGCTGATAGAGAATGGGAACGAAGTGGGGAAGTTGTAATCCAAAGCAATGGAGGATTTCCAAACCTGAGGCATTCTAAAGTCGGGGTCAATACCATTAATCTGTGAGGGTTTTACTCCGTCCTCCGGACTAATTGAGGTGGGGAATTTAACCGGATCCAGACTGTGGAGTTTTTGAATCAATTCGTCAACATCGGTGATCATGCCACCCTCAAATGCTGCCAACAGGGCATCCGGGTTGGCTACGCCGCCGGAATATTTGGTGGAGATAGCTGCGATGTTTTGTACCATACCCGAGTTGGTGGGCATATTGGTGAAGAATACCAAAGGAAGGCGTCCCGAGAATAAACCGGTTCCGCCGCGGACTTTAAGCGAACGATTTCCAAATGCATCCCAGTTAAAACCAATACGCGGAGAAATCTGGAGTTTTGGTTTAGGCCATTTACCGGTGTCAATACTCTTGCCATCGTACTCAATTTCATAAATGGCGTTATTTCGCATTAAATCTTTATTGTTGAATATAATTTCATCCAGGCGGACACCATAGGTAAGTTTAAAGTTACTTCCTATACTCCACTCATCTTGGAGATAAAGACCAAATTGGTTAAAACGCACGCGGGCTGCAGGGTTCTGTTCGCCGTCGTAGCCGTAAGTAAGAGCTACCGTTTCAGGTGCAGCTCCGTTAAGAAAGTCGTCTAAACTGCGATAACGGTAGTAGCCGGTGCCGTTTCTCATATAAGCGTTGTCGGCCATTTGATATTCGAAACTCAGACCTGCGGTAATTTTGTGATTGCCTTTATAAAGGGTAATATCGTCTTTCGCATTAATTACGGTATTGTGAACCCCGTTGTTCCAGGTAAACAATTCATAACCGGCAGACATATAAGGAACAATGGATTGCGTAACCTTTCCGTTATTTACCGTATAACCTTCCAGAATATCAATGAAGGGGAATTTAGAAGAGCTGGATCCGCGGATATCGTCTAACTGAGAATAGGTAACAAGAAGCTGATTAGAAATGTTGTCTCCGAAACGGCTGTTAAGGTCAACAGAAACTGAATTAACTACGTTATCCATAGAGTACATGGAATTGGCAAAAGCCATTGAATATTGTCCCAGGCGGCTTTCAGTAGTACGTTGAATACAGTTGGAGGAAGAAGCATTGGTGTTATTCCACCCCCTGTTCAATGTATAGTTGTAACGAACGGCAAGGTGATGATCCTGGCTGATGTTCCAGTCTAAGCGGGCCAATAATTTCATATTACTTTCATCGGCAGGATAATCGGTGTAAGAACCGGTATCATAGCCGTATTTGCTGCTCAGGAATTCAGAAACTTTTTTCATGTCGGCCAGGGTGGTGCGTGAAATATACAGGTCTGTATTGGCCACCCCGTCTTCTGAAGCTCTCCAGCGGTTAACAATGGTGGGAGTTTTTGTGTATTCAAAGTTGACAAAGAAGAATAGCTTGTTCTTTACAACGGGACCTCCCAGTGTGAGTCCGTACGTAGTATTGCGGTCTATGCCTCTTTCACCAAGTTCAACACCATCAACCGTATTGCCCCGCATATTTTCATTGCGATGATAAGCATAAGCGCTTCCCTTTAATGTATTGGTGCCCGATTTGGTAATAGCATTGACGCCACCGCCAATGAAATTGGTCTGACGAACATCAAAAGGAGCAATCACAACCTGAACTTCTTCAATGGCATCAATGGAAATAGGAGTTCCGCCACCTGGAAGGCTGGAGCTTAAACCAAAGTTATTATTGAAATTGGCCCCGTCAACGGTAAAGTTGGAAGAACGGCCGTCGCCACCGGCAAAGCTCATACCATTACCTCCGTAGGGAGATAATTTTGCCACATCAGTAATACTCCTGCTGATAGTAGGCAGGCTCTGGATGTTCCTGTTGGAAATATTGGTAGACGAGCCGAATTTTTCTCCGGCAAATGCAGAAGATGCAGAAGCAACTATCACAATATCTTCCAGTTGAACCGTTTCCTCCTGAAGTTTAGCACTTAAATTGTAAAGATCGCCAAGTTGAAGAGTAATGTCGGTAAAACTCATAGTTTGGTATCCGATATAAGAAACTTCTACTTTGTAAGGCCCTCCGATACGCATACCCTGGATGGTATAGCGACCGTCGTTGTTAGTGACGGCAGTATAAACAGTCCCTGAAGGCATGTGGGTGGCCAAGACAGTAACGCCTACTGCGGCAGCCCCTTTCTCGTCTGTGATTTTTCCACCCAGAGACGAGGTGGTTACCTGCGCGTAAGCGCCCACACTCAGAAACAATAACGCCACAAGAGCGAGAAAACATTGAATTGTTTTTTTCATAGATATTTTTTTAGGTTATTATAAGTTACTATAAATAGCGTCGAATACACAGTGCAAAAATATGGCAATTCATCAGCAGAATAAATTAAAATCTTATTACAATTTCTCAATTCAGGCCCCAGTCTTTTGGCACACAAGATTTTTCAACAGCATCTTCCAGGTCATCGGGTAAATTATGAAAGAAATTAAAGCCTGTTAAAGCCTCCATTTCATTAACACTTTTTGCATCTGCAGCAATAGGATATGCTGCATTGTAGGCTCGGTTTTCGTACCAAAAGCCAATAGAAGAATACCCTCCGTTCTCCGTCTGACCGGCTTTATATTTTAACAACACCTTGTAGTATATCATGGGAACGGCTACTTTGTTGCCATCATTATCGTTCACATAATTAACAGTCTGATTATCCATGGTCTGAACCATGGCTCCGGTAACCACGTACAAGGTATCACACGTCTGGGCCCAATTCCTGACGTAAATTTCCAGGTTGGCCCATAAGTTTTGATTGAGCCATGAATTTTGTGCCGTGATATTGGTAAAATAAAACGTACTGGCATTGACATCCTGAGAGTAAAGACGGTCAGCCGAGGGCAATTGATGTCCTCTGTCGTAAGTAGATCCGCCAAACGAAAAAAACAAAGAGGGCTGGTAGCGTTTGGGAACCTTGGGATTATAACCCCATGTGTCTGTACGGCTACCGCTGCCAATAATAGCCTGATAAAGAGGGTAAGCCACCCACTGAGCCAGGCGGTTTTGCGTATCGTACCAGAAAGAGTAATTGCGTACGCTTTTTCCCTTTAAGGTTGTCATATGTGAAATATAGGCAAAATCATCTTTCTTTTGCACCTCCGGTAATTCCATCCAGGCTGGTACCGGATCTGAAACCAGTGCCTCAAAAGGACTTTGTATAATATGCAGATTCAATGTCCGCTGGGTAATTGAGGCATCGGTAGTGGAAAAAATAATATCTGCCGTACGAGACGCCGTTAAGGAGGGATTTTGAGTATAGACAACCGTTACCGGAGAGGATCCGTTCCCGGAAGAGGGAGACACGGTAAAACCTTCCGGATTTGTTGAGGTGACCGCCCAGTCTACGTTGGCGGCCAGTGACACGGTAAATTGACCCGCTTCTCCGGGCACTTCTTTTTCCGTAGTATACAGAGCGAACGTGGGTGAGGTGTAAAACCGCTCGCCGGTCAGGCCTTCCCAATCCGAAACTTTTGCAAACGAGATCTGATAGCGTCCGTTATACACACTGGCAATCCCTTTGAGCACGCCACTTCCGGAGGGTACGGGTTTGTCTTTGAACGCAGAATATTTGGAAGAGAATATATCAAATGCCTCTTTGGTTTTAGCTACCATTCCTATGGAAGTATGAGCAGAGGCCACTATAAATGTTTTGTTGAGGTCCTCGTCTGTAACTTGTACATCGGGTATGGCTACATACATTGACTCAAACGCACCCGTGAGCAGCTGTGCCGCCGTAATCTCTTTTGCGACAATTGTTTCTGTTCCAATTTTTGTTATATTCGCCAAAGGAATGCCGTTTACCTGAAGAGGCCCGTTGTTGTACACCGATAACGTCTGGCCCGTAAGTTTAATTTCTACCTGATCTCCCTGTTTGAAGTCGGTATTATTTTCAGCACAATAAAGCTGAATCCCGGCTATACCGTCGCTCACCACAATTGCTTTCATTGAAGTATAGTTATTCAGCCCGCCATTGTCTGTATGCAGGTAATTGCTTATAACAGTAGCCCTAACCACAATTTTTTCAGACACTATAACATCGGTCCCTTTGTACAAAGCTCGTAGCTGAGACAAGCTCCAGTTAAGGATTTCCTGTTCTTTCTGGATAAGCGTAATTCGTACTTCCTTTTCAGCTGAATAAACCTTAATGGCGGCTGTGCGATCGGCCCCTGTATTGGCCTGAGCAGAAAGAGTGAGCGTACCGTTCCCCTGCCCCTGTTTGGGTGAGACGGAAAGCCAGTTGCTGCCTTCAGTTACAGCCACCGACCAGTTGCAATTGGCCGTGACCTGAATCACCTGATCACTCTGTGAAGCGTCAAAAGTCACCTGTGTTTTGTCCAAAGAAAGGGAGTCTGCAACCGGCTCTTCATTACACGAGGCAAGAAAGAGCGCCAGAATTACAAGAACTCTGGTAATTTGGCTATGCTGCATAAGCATTCTGATTAATCATAAAATATCACTAGTGTCCAAAGAAAA
>DHQY01000005.1:0-11052 GCA_002408205.1 Bacteroidales bacterium UBA5326
CAGTTGGCTAGCGCGCCACGTTCGGGACGTGGAGGCCGAAGGTTCGAGTCCTTTCACCCCGACATTGAAACGGAATAAAAGACGAAGCCAAAGCCGGGAACGACAAAACACGGGCAAAAATACCTATCTGGGACAAATCCACAGCCGGCTGATCGAAGGCTACCAAAAACTGACCCAAAGAAAAAGTTGATTATAGTACGTGTAACACAGATTTGGGTGTTACTGTTTTTCCAATTGACCCTGCCTGAATCAATCGCAGGTAATATCAGATTTATTTTTATCTTTGAATTACCTTTCATGGAAAGATGAGACCCATATTTTAGGTCTTTTGATTCTTCAAAGAGTAATATTACAGTATGGCCGATAGCGTTTACATATCAGCAAACCTTTCAAAGCAACAACTGGATTTTATCCATTTGCTTGAGGAATTTGAAGTCGAAATATTTCACTTTAACGATATCGAAAAGCAATTCTCCAGGAAATTCGAAAACCTGAATGAGATACTTGAAAATCTTGTACGGAAGAAGATTTTATCACGTATTGAGCGGGGCAAGTTTTGCCGCAATAATTTTAGGGATGAAAATGTAATCGGCACATTCGTTGTGCAGGAGAGCGCTATTGCTTATTGGTCAGCCTTAAATCTATATGGACTCACGGAACAATTTGCAAACACGGTATTTGTGCAAACTACCCACAGAAAGAGTGACAAAACCATATTAGGAACCAATTATAAATTTGTCAAAATAGCTCCCCGAAAAAGAGTCGGAATAATTTCGAATGGCTATGGAAACACCCGCTATCCCATAACTGACATTGAGAAAACAATTATTGACTGTTTTGATTTACCACAATATTCAGGAGGATATGCTGAACTCATTAGAGCCCTGAGCATTTCAGAGTTAAATCCTCAAAAAATGATACAATATTGTAAAGCAATCGATAATATAGCCATAACAAAACGTATCGGATTTTTAGCTGAACTTTTCAAAAAAGAATCGTTACAGGAATTTATCAGTTTTGCAATAGAACAGAAAAACCAGAAATACAATATAATCGATCCACAGAGTAAAAATAAAGGTGAGTTTATCTCCTCATGGAAGTTAAGACTTAATATCAGCCGTGATGAATTATTGGATATAGCAAATAAACAGTATTGATGATACTTAAAAGAGAAGTAGAAAATATTGCTTTACAAAAAGGAATATCCAGAAGCACCATAGATAAGGACTGGGTTCTTGGCCATTTTATAGATGCCATTTATAACATACTGGAATTAAGAACTACACTTATTTTTAAAGGTGGTACCTGTTTAAAAAAATGCTGGCTCCCCGATTACCGGTTTTCTGAAGATTTGGATTTTACTTCGCTAAGTCAGGAATTCAAATTGACTGAAGGCCATCTTAATTTGATCACTTCTTTTGTAGAAAATAATGCCGGTATCCCCGTATCGGTTGCATCGTTAAAACCATTACGCTTTAATAACAAGCTCACGGGATATGAGGCAATAATAAAATTCTGGGGAGCTGATCATCCCCGGAATACTGTTCCGCCATCTCCGGACAGATGGCAGACAAAAATCAAAATTGAAATTATCTTATATGAGCATTTGGTTTTTGATACAGTACAACGTTCCGTAAATCATCCATATTCGGATAGCCTTTCCCTTAATATGGATACAATTCCATGTTATGCAATGGAAGAAGTCCTGGCCGAAAAAATGCGTGCATTAATCCAGCGATCTTATGCTGCCCCTCGTGATTTCTATGATATCTGGTATCTTTCCAAACATTTTGCCAGCCTTGATTACAAGGAAATAATTGCGGCTTTTCACAAAAAAATGGCCTTTAAAGGGCATACTTTTACAGGAATTAAACAACTCATAAATCCCGAAAATGATAAGCAACTTTCAGCAGCTTGGAAAAATAGTTTGGCTCATCAGATTACTGGTGGGTTGCCGGATTACGAAATAGTAAAAAATGAATTAGAGACTTTGTTTAACAAAATATTTTTTCACTAATCTGAACGTTAATAACCATTTGCGAAAATTCGGAGGTGTTCCGAACCAAAGAGGCATTAGCGAGAAAAAAAGCCGGGGAAGTTGCCTTACGCCGTTCCCAGGGCGTCAATCAATAGCTGTTTAATGTTTTTTAAACCGGATTCCGTTTCTCTGTTTCCCGCCGGTTCGTCAATTTTCACTTGTGCAACAATTCCGGCCGGCGGATGGCTTAATACCACTATTTCATCCCCCAACAGAAGGGCCTCCTCCACATCATGGGTTACAAAGATAACGGTACGCCGGTCTGCTTTCCATATATGCAGAAACCATTTGATAAGGTTCTGCTTAAGTGCCACATCTAATCCCTTGAGCGGCTCGTCCATGAGAATAATGTCCGAGGGTATGGCAAATGCGCGGGCTATTGAAACCCGCTGACGCATGCCCCCGCTTAATTGAGAAGGGTAGTAGCCGGCAAATCCCTCCAATTCAACCTGACGTATAAGACGGTCGGTTTGTTTTTTGCGCTCGCTTACCGGAAGGTCCCTGCTTAAAACAAACTCGATATTATCTCGTACCGTTTTCCAGGGTAACAAACGCGGGTCCTGAAACACATAAGAAAAAAGCTTATTATCAAAACCCACGAGCGTCCCTTTATCGGGTAGAACGATATTTCCGAGAATATTTAATAAAGTGGTTTTTCCACATCCGGAAGGGCCCAATAAACACGTAATGGTGTCGTTGGAAAAGGATATATTAAAATCCTTAAAAACAACAACATCATTGAACGCCTTACAAAGATCCCTGATTTGCAGACTCATTTTCATATCACCCAGGTTACGATTTTATGTTCAGCCCAACGTATTATTTTTTCAAAAGCGAAACTTATAAGTACTGCAATTAACGTCCAGGCTATAACAGCGTCGACATTTAAAAAAGTTTGTGCATTCTGCATATGGGTCCCGATACCGTATCTGGGCTGGCTAAGTACCTCGCCTATGATTATGGCCCGCCATCCGATACCCATGGCGCTGGATGCTCCGCTGATAATAAACGGCACAATGGCCGGAAGGTATACTCCCGCAATGATTCTTCGGTTATCGACTCTATAAAATTTTGCCATCTCAACAAGTCCCCGGTCAACACTTTTTATGCCATCCGAAACATTGGTACAAATAAACGGGAACATGGTTAGAAATGCAATGAAAACAGGGACTAAACCGGGATTAAACCAGATAAGTGCCAATAAAATAAGTGATATAACCGGTATGGAACGGACCGTAACAAGCATAGGAGTAATGAACGCATTGAATCCCGGGCTGAGCCCGGCCAGAATACCCGTCGCAAGGCCTAAAATGCCCGATACTAAAAAACCGGTAATTCCTCGCAAAACGGTACTCCCGGCAACCATCAGGAAATCAGGTTCTGTAAATAAGCTCAAAACGGTCATGAAGGTATCTTCGGGGTGCGGGATAATAAACGGAGAATTAAAATGGACAGCCAGAAGTTTCCAGCAGACCAGCATAACTACGACCGATGCCAGCTGTATGTATCTGGTTTTAGTAAAAAAATTTTTCATCAGGTATCTTCCCTCCAATAATATCGGGGTTCATGGTATAAAAAACGTTGAGATATGAAATGATCTGAGGCCTGATATCCCGTGCCCGTACAAAATTTAACCTCGATCCGGGAATTGCCCGCAGAGCCACTTCGTGATCGGGAAGAATCCCATACTTTACAATTAAAGCGGCAGCGCTGTCGGGTTGTTGGTTCACCCATAGCGAGGATTTTTCATAATCCAAAAGAAATTGCTCTACTTTCTGAGGGTTTTCTTTTATGATATCTGCCTTGACCAGCAATGCTGTCAGGGCAATAGGGCTTCCCTGAATATTTTCCCATTCCCGGTTCAGGTCGAACAGGGAATGAACTGATTTATTTCTTGATATTACCATACTTGCCAGAGGTTCTGAGATAACACCGAGAGTTGCCTGTCCGGCGGCAACTGCATTGGCAAGGTCAATATGCGTTGGGAAACTGTAATCCAGCGTGACATCCTTTTCCGGGTTAATTCCATTATATTGGAGTAAATAACGGAACAAAACATCTGGTGTCATCCCCCTGGCCATGACATATACTCTCTTATTTCTGAGGTTTTCCCAGCTGGTAATGCTTGTGTCGTTCCCGAATAAATAGAGAGTTCCCCACACAGGGATGGCTATAAGCCTGTAGTCCATTCCTTTGTTGTATACTAAAGCTGCCATGGTTGTAGGAAGAATAGCGAAATCGGCACTCCCGTCGAGCATCATCTTTCGGACTTGTATGGGTTCGTTTTCTATTTTAATTGAAATATCAGTATCGCCGGCATTGGCAATACTGTCTATCATTCTTATCATCCCCATAGATGAGGGCCCCTTCAGTGTAGCTACGGTATAAGACTTTTCGGCCCCGTTCTTTTTAGACGGATTGCCGCAGCTCTGAAAAAATAATACAGACAGAATACACAGAATAGATAGAATACGCATAATATCAAAATTATCAACAAAAATAGAACAATTTTATGCTCCCGGAAAAAATGTATTACCTTTGCACGGTAAACAGTGTAATAATGTGCTTGTGCTGCGATCACGGATTGATGCCGGATCTAGGAAAGCACAGATTATCATAAAAATAAATCTAATCCGGAGGTATTCTGATGGAAAAGAGAGTAGGAACAGTAATCATTCAGATTAATCATCACGGGAATGTCGTTTTGCTTAACGACATCATTTCTCAACATGCTGCTATTATTTTGGGGAGACAAGGTCTGCCGCGGAGTAATGGCAAGAGTCTTATTTCCCTTATTCTTGAAGGTACCACAGATGAGATCGGATCTCTTACAGGCCGCCTTGGCCGCTTAGACGGGATCCAGGTAAAATCGGTACTCTTGAAGAATATATAAAATGACAAAAAAACACCTTTCTTTTTGGACGACCCTTTGTCTGGTCGCTTTCTCATTAACGGCCTTCGGCCAGAATACATATGATTCCATCCCGGTTCCGCTGGGAGAAATAGTTGTTACAAGTCTCAGACTCAACAGGCAGATAAAAGAACTTCCTGTCTCCATGGTAGTTGTTGATTCTTCTGATTACCAGAAACGTTCTGCCCTTACGCTTGCCAATGTTCTGGAAGAAGAACCGGGTGTTTCGAGGGGCGGAGACGGGGTTTGGGCCACAAACATCAATGTGCGCGGTTTTAATGAAGACCGCCTGGTGATCCTTATTGACGGGAACAGGGTGGAAACGGCCACCGACCTTACGGCATCGCTCAGTATGATTGATGTTAACGATATTGAACGGGTAGAGGTGATCAAGGGAGCACAGTCTTCCCTGTACGGCACCGGAGCCATGGGCGGCATTGTGAATATTATTACTAAACAGGGCCATTTTGCTGTAAAGCCTTATGTGTCGGCCGATGTCATATCGGGTTTTGCTTCCGTTAACAGGCTGTTTTCCAATTATGCCTCGGTCAGTACCGGATCCCGGAAATGGTTTCTGAATGTAGCCGGGACATACGCCAAAGCGGACGATTTACGTACACCGGACGGCATTTTGCCCAACAGTCAATATACCACAAATAACATTTCGGCAAAATTCGGGGCAAAACCCCTGCCCAACCATCTGTTTAAAATGCAATACCAACGCAACTGGTCTGCCAATGTAGGCATTCCGGGCGGAAATGCTTTTCCCGGACCTGCCACGGCAACATACACAGATATTGGACGTCATTTGCTATCGGCCAGTTACCAGATATCCAACATAACAGAGAAGTGGTCTTCTCTGGAACTAAAGTATTTTACCCAATATATTGTCCGTGACGTGGCTATGGAGCCTAATACCGTGACGGAGGCCACCCTTCCCAACGGGAATACCCAGCGTACAACCCCGGAGGTTTTTTACCCTACAGGGAAACACCTTACCAATGGAGTGCAGTTACAGAGTACATGGGATTTGTCGGCCAGAAATGTGCTTATCGCGGGTGTGGATGTGTGGGGCCGCAAGCTTCAGACTGGAAGAGAGAAACACATTAGGGTAGATATCCTGAATCCCGCCGGGACCATAATCAAAACCAATAACATTGTCAGGGGCGAGACCCCTATTCCACAATCGAGTTTTAGTAGCGCCGGCATCTTCTTTCAGAATGAAACACGCTTTTTAAACGACAAACTGACCATGATTCTCGGCGGAAGGTTTGACGGGATTGTTGTAAAAAACGAACAGGGAATGGATGTAGACTATATCATTACCAACGGGGTAAGAAATGATGCACCTCCTACCCAAAAAGTAACTTTTAATGCCGGCCGTGAGAACAGTTTATCATGGAGTGGCAATGCAGGATTTTTATATAAGCTCTTTGAGCAGACTCATCTGTCCCTGAATCTGGCCAGGGCTTTCAGATCCCCTTCGCTGGAAGAACGTTTCAAGTTCATTGACCTTGGCAATTACGTGCGCCTGGGTGATCGCTCCCTCAAGCCCGAAACATCTTATTCGGCAGATCTGGGGCTCAGGATCTGGAAATCAAAATTTAACCTGCAGGCTGGATTGTTCTTAAACCGTTTGAGCAATATGATCATAGAAACCCCGGGAGAATTTATCTATACACTTACGGCTGAATCCAAGCCAGATACCCTGCCCGCACTGGTCAATGCCAATGTAAGAAAAGCATTGCTTTACGGGTTTGATATGAAGTTCGCCTATAATTTCAGTTCTGATTTTGTGCTCTACGGGTCGGGTGCCTATGTCAGGGGAATTGCCCTGGAAACAGAGGATAATCTGCCACTTATACCTCCGCTTAACGGCCGGATGGGGCTACGTTATACTTTTAAGAAGGCAGGGTCGGTTGACCTTTCTGTATTCGGTGCGGCAAAACAGGATAAAATAGCAGAAGGAGAAAAAGAAACGCCCGGGTATTATCGGTTGGACGCCGTGCTGAATACGGTTCCCTTTGATCTGGGAATAGTCAGATTTCAATTTTTTGCCGGAGTGGATAATATTACCAACAACCGATACACGAATCATCTCTCTACCAACAGGGGCAATATAAGTGTTGAACCGGGCCGGAATATCTATGTGCGCTTAAGATTGTCTTTTTAAATCTTTTCTGTATCTTTACTTTCTTTCGGAAAGTATTTCAAATGAAGGTGCTTAATAGAATTATCGGTTTTTCGGCGGTATTTTGTGTACTCTGTATCCTTTTTTCATTATTCTTTCCGGGCAATATAAGGTTTGTTGACAATATCAGATTGTTTTTTCAGAAACCACTGGTCAGATGGGCCGGAAAAATTCATATAAAACCCGTTGTCTCTGAAGATATTGATATTAACTTTGATGAACTCAGAGACTTTATTAAAGATTTACCGCCGGGCAGTATATTCTTTACCCGGACCCGAAACTATCCCCTATGCGAACTTATTCCCGGAGAATGGAAACATTCAGGCGTATTTCTTGGGACTAAAGCGCAAATGGCCTCACATATTGATACATCGGGTGCTTTGTACCATACGCTCGATACCCTTATGAATAGCATCGATATTTATGTACTTGACAGTCAGTCAGATGGCGTTAGCGTCCATCCCATTCAGGAACTTTCCAATCTGAACGAGAGTTCGTGCCTTACTCACTTTGCGGCGTTTGCTTTTAACGGGAGATTACGCCAGAGAGGGGACTTCATTGGAAAAGCATTAAGTTTCTCGGGTGTGGCATACGATTATGACTGGATTACCGAGGATCCCGGTACCGTATTTTGCTCTGAACTCCTGTACCATTCATTACGAGCCGTGGGACTTCACGTAAAAAACAGAACAAAGACCATTAGCAGAACAATCATTACTCCCGACGATTTGTTCCGGTATCTGAAACTCTATGCCGGAAAAAGAAAAATGTTTACTTTCTACGGCAGTATAAGTAAACAAAAGTAAATTTTGCCGTAAGATTAAAATCACATATCTTTGCAGGCCTTTTCTCGAGAAGATAAGGAAGTTAAATGATTATTAACTTATTAAACAAACATTATGGCAGTTAAAATTCGTCTTGCCCGCCATGGCAAAAAAAATTACGCTTATTTTCATATTGTAGTTGCCGATTCCCGTGCACCGCGTGACGGTCGCCTGATTGAACAACTGGGTATTTATAATCCTAACACCAATCCGGCCACTATTGAACTCAACGCCGAACGTGCCCTGTACTGGATCACAACCGGTGCCCAACCTACTCTGACAGCCCGCAGACTCCTTTCCTATAAAGGGATTCTTCTCAAGAAACATTTACTGGAAGGTGTAGCCAAAGGTGCTCTTACCCAGGATCAGGCTGAAGTAAAATGGGAGGCATGGATGCAGGAAAAGGATGCAAAAATATCTGCAAAGAAGGGTAAATTGGCCCAGGAAACAAGAGAAGAAAAGAAGAAAAGACTCGAAGCCGAAGCTAAAGTTAACCAGGAACGTGCCGCCGCTTTACTTGCCAAACGTCAGGAAGTGGCTGCCAGGCTTGCTGCTGCCGCTGCACAGGCTGCTGCAAAAGCAGAAGAGACCATTGCCGAAATTGAAGGAACAGCTGTTCCCGAAACAGAAGAAGCTCCTGCTGAATAGATCATGACAGAAAAGGCACGGCTCATCCCGGCTGCCTCGGTCCAAAAAACTTTTGGAAAAAACGGGGAACTTCTGATAAGGTTTCTTTCAGATATCCCCGAAAACATGATTTCTTCTTTCAACGAAACAGAACCGGTATTCATTCTTTTGGATGAAATACCGGTTCCTTTCTATTTTGAGTCCATCCAGCCCAAGGGATCGGGCAAAGCCGTAGTTTGTTTCCAGAATTTCCTGTCAGAAAAATTTGCTTCTGAATTGGTAGGCAGGGAGCTCTGTCTGGAAGAGCAAATGAGCAATGATCCGGATGTTGATGTGTCCGGTTATGTCTTTAGCGCATATTATTCAGACGGAAAAGAACATAAGGGTAAGGTAACGGCCTTTTTTGACTATCCGGGGAATCCGTGTATTGAGCTGGAATTCACCGATGGGAAACGTTCTCTCGTGCCCTTCCATCCGCATTTTGTCAGGAAGCTGGACAAGAAGTCAAAGTTTTTAAAGCTATCTTTACCTGACGGAATCTAATTGACATGCTACAGGCTGTATTGTCTACATTGCCAATGTTTGTGTGTGGGTTTTGGTTTCTGACCATCATTCTGGACAGAGGCAGAACTTCACGGGCGCAAACAATGCTTGCCTTATTCATGTTCGCTTCTTTTCTGGTTTTTTTTGCCCATGCTTATTATTTTAATCACGGGCAATTGTTTTTTCTGGCCGTTGAGAGCTTATACACACTCTCTTCTCTTTTGGTTTACCCCCTGTTCTTTTTGTATTTGTCTGCACTCACAGAGGCCCGCCCGGGCCGGCTCGGCGAATGGCTTATATTGACTCCTTCTTTTCTTTTTTTTATACTTGTGTCACTAATCTTCCTTCTCATGCCGGAGCAGGAAACGGCTAAATACCTGAATTATGTACAAAACCACACAGACAAAGCCGGATTATCGGGCCTGGTGTTGCTGCAAGTATCGCTCATTCGTTTAAGCAGGCTGGTATATATCATTCAGATAATACCGGTTGTGATTTTTGGCGTAAAAAAAATATCACGTTACCAGCAGGATTTGGAGAATTATTATTCTTCCCCCGGGGACCGTTCTTTATGGTGGGCAAGGAATATGCTTTATGTACTCATATCTACGTCAATGGTTTCCGCTTCTTTCACGCTCATAGGCAGAACGGTATTTGATCAGGCGTTAGGGATGCTTCTGATTCCCTCGGGACTCTTTTCGGTTTTATTGTATATTATAGGATATGTGGGTTATCATCAGCGTTTTACGGCTAAGGATTTTGCAGCGGAAATCTCCATCACGGATGATACTGCCGTACGTCCTGAAGAAGCTGAGCCCAACTTACGGGAGAAGTTGATACGTATGATGGAAAAAGAACAGGTATATACCAGGGAAGACCTTCGTATATCTGATCTTGCGCTTCTTCTGGGGACAAACAGGACCTATCTTTCCAATATTGTTAATCACGAACTGGGTTTGTCCTTTTCTGACTTTATTAACTCATACCGGGTGAAACATGCCAAACGGCTGTTAATGGATACTGCCTGTAAGCATTTCTCAATAAAAGGAGTAGGAGAATCGTCGGGGTTTAGTAACGAGGCCTCTTTTTTCAGGGTGTTCAAAAAAGAAACCGGGCAGAGCCCGGCTGCTTGGAGGTCATCGGTTAGAGCAGGTTCTTGAACATAATATCTATGTATCCCGCCGTCCCGCTTGCTGCAAAAGAGATATGAGCGTAGTAGTTGCCGTATTTCGGGCCCCAGTATATTATGTTCCCGCTGCTGCTATGATCCTCAAACCCGTAATCACCAATTTTGGTCCTGTATTTTTCTGCATCGGAGTTTTTTGCCCTGATGGTTACAGCCATATAAAACATATTGTCACTGTATCCCACAAAAGTACAAGTTCCGGAAAAAGGCGGATAGCTTTTTAAAAAGGCATATTGGGCCGTGATTTTGTTCCAGTCTGTGTAGTCGGCGGGTTGTTCCTCTTCCTCCTCTTCCGAACCCGGAGGCGTAGTGCTTAAAGTAACATAAATCACCTCACCGGCGGGGACCTCTACGGCCTGGGTTTCTTTGTTCCCGTTCTTATCTATGGCCGTAAGCAACCATTTACCCTTGTTGAGGATGGTATAGGCGAACTTCACGCCTTCATCAATTATATTACCAATGGCAACAGAGACAGAAGCTTTGGAAGGAGCGGAAGATGCCTGATTCTGGGCAATGACAATATCTGCCTGGTCCTGACTGTCGGTGTCTTCAACAACCACAAAAGATTTATTAGTTTCTGCAGTATTCTGGGCATCTGTTTTGGCCACATCTACCGTTTCTTTCAATGTTTCAACAACCAGGTCGACGCCTGCGTCTCCTCCGACAAGGCCCAAAATGGGGTCTTTCCATTTCATACCGGCGAGGTTGGAGGTGATGGCGGCGGCAATTTTG
>DHQY01000005.1:11140-30811 GCA_002408205.1 Bacteroidales bacterium UBA5326
ATGGCGGCGGCAATTTTGGCTCTGTCGGCATTGGATTTGGCGTTATACAAATCGAGGGTAAGCTGTCCTACCTGGGCCGCCGCTATACCGTCACCCAGCGGAGTAGCTGTAGATATCACATCGGTCATAAGTTCGGCCCCGGCTTTCACGCCTTCGGCTCCTTCAAGGACCACTATCCGCTGAAGGGTAAGGCCCTTCTCCACGGAGGTCAACGCAAATTCCTCGTTATCCTGCTGGAAGTCGTTGAACATCTGGGGAGCCTGGGTATCAAAATCGCCGTTCTCCACTTTTTTCCAGAAATCGCTTTCACTGGAGGTTTTTCCTTTCCATTCGGAACGGAGTTTATTATAGAGTTCGGTGCGGTCAGGGGAACTCAGGTTGGAGGCTACGGTAAGCATCCGCTCCCGGCTTCTTTTGCCACTTCCGGTCATCCAGGAAAGAAAGGCTTTCCCCGAAGAAATAAGTCCTTTCGTATTAACGGTAGTTAGGATTCCCGATCCTTCGAGTGTTTTGAATGCTTTTTCGTAATCCTCTATGTACGGTACCATATCTGCGACGGATTTAAAGAAATCTTCGTATTCATCGGCCGATATCGTTCCTTGTAGAATGTCTTTAGTGAAACCGTCGGATGTATATTTCAGGTATTTAAGTACGATCAATTGTTTTCGTACGGCATAATCGGCAAACACGGCCACGTCGCTCCGGAACTCCTCGGTTCCCTCGTAGTCTCCTCCAAGACCTTTGCAGCCCGGAATGGATACGGCTGCCAAACCTAACAAAAATAAAAATACACACTTCTTCATAGCTTGTCTATTATAATATAGACAAAGCTACGAAATGGCAAAAACCGGGACTCGCAAAAGGTAAAAATACAGACTCTCAAACCGTAAAACTGTCCTGAATAAGCTTTACCGCAGCCCGTGCACAGTTATCAATGCCCAATAATCCGGCATCGAGGGAAAAATGATATGAAGAGGCATTCCCCCATTCTTTGTTTGTAAAATAATTGTAGTAGGCAGCCCGCTTTTTCTCCTCTTTGGCAATGAAAGCGGCAGCCTGGGGTTTTGTAATGCCCATTCTTTCGGATACATTGGCAATACGGGTTTCCAGTGGAGCGTGAATAAAAAGACTTCGCATACAGGGATTATCGCGCAAAATATAATCTGTACATCGGCCAATGATAAGGCATGACTGTTCATTGGCGATCTTTTTTATGACCTTTGACTGTATCTGAAAAATACAATCGCGGGATAAAGTCGCATTCATTGGATCGAAAAAGGCACCCCCGTAAAAATCATGGGCCGTAAGGATCTTTGAAAAACCTTTCACCACTTGCTCGTCTGCATTTTCAAAAACCTCCTGGCACAATCCGCTTTCTTTGGCAGCGTAATACAGGAGCTCCTTGTCGTAGAAAAAAAGACCCATTGCCGAGGCAATCATTTTACCTACAAAGTAGCCGCCGCTTCCCAACTGGCGGCCTAAAGAAATAATTACGTGGTTTGTTGTGCTCATACTGTTTTTTTTAAATCTTTTATTTGCTTTGTTATCACTATTCCGGCAACAATAAAGGAAACCGTATCGGCAACAGGCAGACTGGCCCAGATGCCTGTTACTCCAAAGAATCGCGGGAGAATAAGCAGCGCAGGAATTAAAAAGATCACCTGTCTGGTGAGAGAGAGAAAGATAGCTTTTCCGGGTTTCCGGATGGCCTGGAAGAAATTGGATGTCACCATAGGCAGACTCACAATGGGAAAAACGGCCAGATCTATTCGTAGTCCCTCTACGGTGAGACGAATAAGTTCGGGATCGTCCGTGAAGATGCTTGCGGCTGCCTGCGGGAAAAACTGGGCTACTACAAATGCCAGTGTGGTAACGCATGTGGCACAGAGAAGCGTGAGTTTAAAAAGACTGATTACGCGTGTGTATTGTTTTGCGCCGTAATTATACCCAACCAGCGGTTGCATGCCCTGGTTGAATCCTATAATGATCATTACAAAAAAGAAAGTGAGCCGGTTGGCAATACCATAGGCGCCTACCGCATAGTCTCCTCCAAAATGAAAGAAAGATCTGTTAATGATTATAATAATGAAACTGTTGCAGACGTTCAATAAAAAAGGGGCAAGGCCCACAGTGAATATTTTACGGGGCATTCCTTTCCTTATTCGGAAAATATGCTTTTGAAAATGCAGCAACGAATTCTTGTTGGAGTAATGGATGATCAGAATGAACAGGGCAACGGCCTGTGAAATAACAGTGGCAATGGCAGCTCCCCTAATGCCCCAATTGAAACCAAAGATGAAAAGAGGGTCAAGTATGCAGTTGGTGGCAACGGCCAGCAATGTGGCGGTCATGGCTTTTTTGGGATATCCGCTGGCCCTGAGGTTGTCGTTCAGCCCATAATAAATATGCGTGATAATATTTCCGGCCAGGATCACCTGCATATATTCCCGTGCATAAGGCAACGTTTGTTCGCTGGCACCAAAGAATACAAGAATTGGATCAAGAAAAATGAGGCTTAATATAGTGTATATTGTACCGATAATGCTGTTTAACATAACCGTGTTACCCAAAGCAATTTCTGCGGTTTGCAGGTCTTTCTGTCCCAACCTTACCGAGATGAGGGTAGAGGCTCCCACGCCAACCAGAGAACCAAAAGCAGCGGCCAGATTCATAAGAGGCAGGGTCAGTGAAAGCCCCGATATGGCCATGGCGTTGACTCCGCGGCCAATGAACATTACATCTACCATATTGTAGATACTGGCCGCTGTCATGGAGATGATGGCCGGGAGTGAATAACGGAACAGCAATGTGGTAATGCGTTCTTTATCCAGCGTTAATATGTTTTGATTATCAGGCACGCCAATAAATTTTACGGCGGGATGCACGGGACACCAGCCACATGGTAAACATTACAATAATAAAAGAGGTGAATACTCCGGCCCATGGAAATTCCAATGGACGGGCCCACCTGTAGAGCAGGTTCATACAGGTTATGCTCATGAGCGGAACCACCAACATGTCAAAAGTCACGTAACTCATCAGGGGATTCTCTCCTGCTCCGGAGAAAATACGCCCGACAAATGAGCCCGGAATAAGCTGTCTTATATATTCTGTCCATAACAAGAGCAGAATGGAGATACCGGCCGTGACAAAGCAATAAGAAAAGGAGCAGGGGACTTTTGTTATACCCGGCTCCAGGTTTTCTACCGCAAGGCCTACAATAATAAGCAAAGCCGACAGGAAAACCGGTGGAGCACAGATCCGGGCCGTTTTATAGGTTAGCAGAGAAATGGTTCCCAAAACGGTCGTTACCGCAAACAGGGTATATTGCCATCGCAAATAACTTCCGGCGAGAACAAGAACAACTAACAGGAGCAGGCTCCAGAACAATACATGCACGGAGATTTTCCTGCCGAAGACCGGTGTGCTTCCCTTTGAGATCATGTTATAAAAGAAATCACCAACCCAGGTCGCGGGAATCAGGATCATAAGAAAGTTTATTTCTTCCATATTAAAGAGCCAGGAAAGCGATTTGTTATCATACAGGGCTCCGTCAAATCCTGTCAGGCGGGTGAACAGACTCAGCCCGATGACAAGAAGAAAAGCAACGCCCCTGCGCCAGGCAGAGTTCCTTGTTACATACCATATGAGCGCACCAAAGAGGTATAGGAAAGAAAGAAGCAAAATGATGATATTCCTTCTGAAAAGCGATAAAGGCGTTCCAAAACAGAAATAAAAAACGGCAATGAGGGCAAAAGCTGCTATCCATCCGGCAACCCGGACCTTCGCCGGGGCCTTTTTTACATATATCATCCACAGGCAGACAAATCCCCCCAGAATAAGGTATTGTGGCCAATACCCGTCAAAATTGGGAGAGAGCAGAACACACAGGTAGGAAAAAGCCAGCAGCATGAGGAACCTTTCGCCTATCCCTTTCAGATCACTGATTGTATCCTTGCCTTTGGCAACCCATCTGGTTCTGAAAGTAAACGGAATGGCGGCTCCCATACAAAAAATAAAAACAGGAAAAACCAAATCTACCCAACCAATTCCGTAACGGGTTATGTCAAGCGTATGTGAAGGAGGCGGATTCTGAATATGGTACATCCATCCGGGCAAAACCCCATAAGGAATAATGGCCGAAAAAACCATCCCGAAAATGGACATGCCTCTTAGAATGTCTAAGCTCTCAAAACGCTTCATACATCAATGAAAGGTTGTAGAACCCTACGCATGGCGGAGAGTTTCTCTTCCAGTAATCCTGCATCCGAAGCCTCGGCAATAAAACGCAGGTAAGGCTCTGTGTTGGATGGGCGTACATTGAACCACCATTCCGGAAATTCCACGCGATACCCGTCAAAATCATATTGAGCCGCAGGTGTCTCTGCAGAAGTGAAAAAACCACGCAGGGCATCCATGGCTTCCTGTTTGTGTGTTATCCTGAAGTTGATCTCCCCCGAGCTTTCATATTTTTTTATGCCGGCGATAATCCGGGAAAGAGGCTGCTGCATACGCGACAGAACGTTCAAGACTAATAGGGCGGCTAAGATGCCGCTGTCGGAATAGAAAAAATCCCGGAAGTAATAGTGTCCTGCCAGTTCGCCGCCGTACAGCCCGTCAATCTCTTTTAACCGGGGTGCGGCAAAAGCACGTCCTACCCGCCAGGTGTGCATTTGGGCCCCCATCGGGGCAAGGTATTCTCCCACTGCTTTGGATGAGCGAATATCCTGCAGAACACGGGCCGGCATGCCATCCAGAAAATAATGACCCAGCAGGGCAATGATAAGATCGGGAGAGATAAACAGCCCGCTTTCGTCGGTAAACATAACCCGGTCTGCGTCTCCGTCAAAGATAACGCCTATGTCGCATTGTTTTTCTTTAACCAATGCCTGGAGTTGTTCAATGTTTTTTGGGATCAGCGGGTTGGGTGCATGGTTGGGGAAAGTGCCATCCAGTCGGGAATTAATATAAAACACATTGTTATGACCAAGCAGCCGCTCAATGAACAGGCCGGCCATACCATTTGAAACGTCAATGCCTATGCGCATATTTCCGTGATCCGGAATGTAAGTGCGCAGAAACGAAAAGTACTCTTCAGTTATATCGTAAGGAATACTTCGGCCAGGTTTTTTATTTATTACCACTTCTTTATGCAGTACGCATTTTTCAAGTTCGTTCAGGCCATTGTCGTATCCCACCGGCATGGCGCCCCCTCGCGATACTTTCAGCCCGTTGTATTCAGCCCCGTTGTGCGAGGCCGTAATCTGGACCGAGCCGTCAAAATGATGTTTGGCTGTTGCATAATAAACCATGGGGGTAGTGGTCAGTCCCAGGTCATATACATCTGCTCCCGCATCGCACAGGCCTTGTATAAGATATTTATGGATCTCAGGCGATGAAACGCGACAATCACGTCCTACGGCAATTTTACTGGTCCCCAAAACAGAGGGTAGGAAGAATCCCATTTTATAGACCGATTCTTTGTTCAGGTCCACGTTGTAAACCCCCCGGATGTCATATGCGTGAAAGGCTCCCATAATTACCCGACTACTTTTGTTTTATAAAATGTTTTGGATTTGCCTCTGGCAATCTCCTGAAGCTTTCCGGCCAGCATTTTCTTCCGTATGGCAGGCACCAGGTCAACGAAAAGCACACCTTCCAGATGAGAATATTCGTGTTGGACCATCCGGGCTGCAAATCCGTTGAAAGTCTCTTCGACCGGCTGGAAATCCGCGTTCAGGTAAGCCAGCTTTACTGATTTGGGGCGTTCCACATCGGCATTGAGCTTTGGAACGCTCAGACAGCCTTCGGAGTAGATACATGTCTCCGGACTAACTTCCAGAATCCGAGGATTAATCAATAACCGTTTGAAATCTTTCAGACTGGGATCCTCGTCGGCAAGCTCTTTCCCGTCAATAACAATCAGCCTGATGGAGAGACCAACCTGAGGCGCTGCCAAACCAACACCGTCTGCGTAGTACATGGTTTCCCACATATCGTCTATCAGTTGCTTCAGCCCCGGATAGTCCTGGGTGATATCCTGTGCTTTCTCACGCAGAATGGCAGAGCCGTAAACATATATAGGTAATATCATAATTTATTGTTTTGTAAGAACTCCTGTAAAATAATAACCGCACTGATCTTATCAACGGTTGCTTTATCCCTGCGGTCCTTTTTTTTCATACCTCCGTCTATCATTGCCTGAAACGCCATACGGGACGTAAACCTTTCATCAACCAATACTACCGGTATGGATGGAAAAGTCCTTTTAAGATGGGTTACAAAAGCCGTAACCCTTGGAGCATTTTGAGCCGGAGTATTGTCCAGACGTTTGGGATAGCCTAATACAAACGTCTCCACCGGGTTTCCCTGAATATAACGCTTCAGGTATTCGGTCACCTGGTCTGCAGGCACGGTATCCAAAGGTACGGCAAAAATATTCAGCGGGTCGCTAACAGCCAGTCCCACCCGCTTTTGGCCAAAGTCAATTCCCAAGATCCTTCCCATGCCGCAAAGGTAACACAAATTGGAAAATGATTCTTACATTTGTAAGTCCAATATATTATCATGGCATCTACTCAACCAAAGAACAAAGGTCTCAGAGAACATTATATTTTAGGTGTATATCACAGTGATTCTCTTAAGCAGATAACCAGTATCAAAGCTTCCGGAATACAAATGCTCCTGAGTGTAATCGGCTTTGTTTTTTTACTTATCCTGGCTGTCGTTTTGCTGATAATCTACACGCCCCTGAGGGAATTTATACCCGGCTATCCGAATGCCAAGACCAGGGAAATAATGATAAACAATGCGCTGCGGGCAGACTCCCTGGAAGGTGTGATCCACCTTTGGGAGGTGCATCTTGTTAATCTGCAGCGTGTATTGGCAGACAAGGAGCCTTTGACACCCGAAGAAATGTTACCCCGGGGGAATACGGCCCAGATCCCGGAAGTTATTGCTGGAGGACGCTCAAAAGAAGATTCTCTTTTACGGGAAGAAGCCGAGACCATTGAAAAACAATACGAATTGAATGTCAGGGGAAGTAACCTCCAGATAGAAGGTCTTCATTTCTTTCCCCCCGTCAAAGGGCTGATTGTTGCAGACTTCAGCCCGGCAGAAAACCATTATGCAGTAGACGTGGTCGCTCCCGAGAACTCAGTTATTTCTGCTGTGCTGGACGGGACGGTAAATTTTGCTTCCTGGACCGAGGAATACGGTTATGTGATCCAGATTCAGCACGAAAACAACTTGCTTTCCATCTATAAACATTGTTCTCAATTATTTAAGAAAGTAGGGGACCAGGTGACTGCCGGTTCGGCCGTTGCGGTAATTGGCGGCACCGGCACCATTTCCACCGGTCAGCACCTGCATTTTGAACTTTGGCATAAAGGCATCCCGCTTAATCCCGTAGATTATATCAATTTTTAGAATGAATAACCTGAAACGCATTGCCATTCTTGGCTCTACAGGTTCCATAGGGATTCAGGCTCTGGACGTTATACGCAAAAATCCCGGTTTGTTCCGGATTGAGTTACTTGCTGCCCGTCGATCTTCAAAATTGCTGATTGAACAGGCGATTGAATTCACTCCCAATGCAGTTATAGTAATTGAGGAACAGGCATACAGGGAAGTTAAACTGGCGCTTGAGAATTTTCCGGTTAAAGTTTTTGCCGGCAGAGGATCTATGATTGAGGCTCTCGCGTGGGATTCTGTAGACATGGTATTAAATGCTCTGGTCGGTTTTGCCGGCCTGGAACCTACTCTTGCAGCTCTGAAAGCCGGGAAGGCTGTTGCTCTTGCCAATAAAGAATCACTTGTCGCCGGGGGGCATCTGGTTATGAAAGCTGCCTTTGAGTACCATGTTCCGCTGTTGCCCGTAGATAGCGAGCATTCAGCCATTTTTCAATGCCTGAGCGGTGAGAATGCCACGGTAGAAAAACTGATCCTTACGGCCTCGGGAGGACCGTTCTTTAATTACACCCGCCAGATGCTCGAGCATATAGGCAAAGAACAGGCCCTGAAACACCCCACATGGGATATGGGGGCTAAGGTGACTATTGACTCGGCAACGCTTATGAATAAAGGGCTCGAAGTCATTGAGGCATTCTGGCTTTTTGGCCAGCCGGTATCACATATTCAGGTGTTGGTGCATCCCCAGTCACTCATCCACTCTATGGTGCAGTTTACAGACGGAAGCATTAAAGCCCAGATAGGTTGGCCCGATATGCGCCTGCCTATCCAGTATGCTCTTTCTTTTCCGCATCGCCTGGCTTTTCCCGATGCAGTGCGCATGGATATTAAGATGTTCAATTCAATGCAGTTCTTTGAACCCGATATGGCGCTATTCCCCTGTCTGGGGATTGCTTACGAGGTTATTAAAAAAGGAGGAAATACTCCCTGCGCGTTAAATGCAGCTAACGAAACGGCAGTATCGGCTTTTCTTGAAGATAAGATCCGTTTTACAGCTATTCCCGGACTTATTGAACGGGTTGTCAATAAGGTCCCTTTCGTTTCTAATCCGGATTTTCTGCAGCTTCGCGAGACCCATGAAGAAGCACTGGCACTGGCACAAAATTTGTTAAAAAACAATTGATTTTATGGAAGTATTAATTAAAATAGCCCAAGTGGTGCTCGCCCTTTCGTTGCTCATCCTGATCCACGAATTCGGGCATTTTTTGTTTGCCCGTCTTTTTAAGATCAGAGTGGACAAGTTTTATTTGTTTTTTAATCCCTGGTTCAGCCTTGTCAAATTTAAACCCAAAAATTCAGATACCGAATACGGTATAGGATGGCTGCCCTTAGGCGGTTATTGTAAAATATCCGGGATGATTGACGAATCTATGGATAAAGAACAACTTAAAGGAGAGCCAAAACCCTGGGAATTCAGAAGCAAACCCGCCTGGCAACGTTTTTTTGTAATGTTTGGCGGTGTTCTTTTCAATATCGTTCTGGCTATTATTTTATACGGGATCATCCTTTTTTCCTGGGGCGAAGAGTACATTAGCACACGCGATGCCGTTTACGGCGTACAATGCAATGAACTGGCCTGTGAGATAGGTTTTCGCAATGGAGACAGGATTCTGGCTTTTGATGACCGTTCTGTTGAGAATGACCCCATTCATACACTTCAGGTTGACCTTATCAGAACGCGTCCCGCAGTAATTACGGTATTGCGCGGCGACGACACAACCCGTTTCAGATTTGACCAACAATACATACCCGAATTACTCAATACCCCCGGCATATTTAACATTAGGGTACCTTTCGTGGTCTCTTCCGTGCCGGATACTTCCATTAATGTGTCGTCCCTGCTCAGGTCTGGAGACCGGATAACGGCAATCAACGGACTGAATACTCCTGCGGTACAGGACGTACAGGAGGCACTGCGGGCCCATACCAACCAAACGATTCTGGCAACCGTAACCAGAGAAGACGGGGTGGTGGAAGTTCCCCTGGTGGTGAACAGTGAAGGCATGATTCAGGTTGCACTGGTGGCCGATCTTACCCAGTTCATAAACGTTACCCAAAAAACATATTCTTTTTTCGGTGCTTTTCCTGCGGGTATCCAAAAGGCCTACCATATAGGAGCCAATTATGTCAAAGAACTGGGCCTGATTTTTTCTCCCAAAACAGAAGCATATAAATCTGTTGGCAGTTTTATTGCTATCGGGAATATTTTCCCGGGCACATGGAATTGGGAAATATTCTGGAATATCACTGCCTGGCTTTCAGTAATGCTCGCCATTTTGAACATTTTGCCCATCCCCGCACTGGATGGGGGACATATCGTTCTGGTAATATATGAAATGATTACCAGACGTAAACCTTCGGATAAATTTCTGGAGTATTCCCAGATGGCGGGCATGGTCCTGCTTTTGGGATTAATGTTCCTGGCTTTCGGGAATGATATAATCAGATTATTTTCTTAAAACGGAACTCCATGAATACACGTGTTTTTTTTCTTACCGCTTTGTCTGCCTTAACGCTTGCCGGCTGTGCAGACGGACCCCAACTGAAACCCAATGTTAGTGGAAAAGCAGGAGAAGTGATTGTGGTTATGGATAAAAGCAACTGGGAAGCAGCTCCCGGTCAGTCTTTGCGCTCGCTTTTGGCCATTGATTTTCCTTACCTTCCCCAGAGTGAACCCCTTTTCTCGTTATTCAACATTACCGAGAATGCTTTCTCGTCTATTTTTCAAAGTCACCGGAATATTATTTTATGCAACATGACTTCAGATCTGCCTGAAGCCAAAATGGTTATTCAAAAAGATATCTGGGCAGCTCCCCAGATCGTGATCACAATATCGGGACCTACTCCCGAAACCATCAGGGATTGCATTGATAAAGAAGGTGATAAAATCCGCAACGCCCTGGAGCAGGCTGAACGAAACAGAGTGATTACGAACTCAAAAAAGTATGAAGAACAGGCTCTGCGCAACACGGTCACCAAATGGCTGGGAGGCTCTCCTTATTTTCCCAACGGTTACACCATCAAGAAACAGACAGACAATTTCATCTGGATTGCCTATGAAACGACTTATACAAATCAGGGAATTTTTATTTACACGTATCCTTACCGTAGCGAAGAAGACCTTACACTGCCACGTATCATTGCCGAGCGGAACCTTGTTCTTGAAAGAGAAGTCCCCGGGCCCCTTGAAAATACATATATGACTACTAATTCCATGATAGAACCTTCTTTACGCTGGGTTACTTACAATAACCGACAGTTTGCGGAATTACGCGGTTTATGGGATGTAAAAAACGATTTTATGGGGGGGCCGTTCGTCAGCCACTGTTTTTACGATAAGGCCAATAACAGGGTAGTGGTCCTTGAAGCTTTTGTGTACGCACCCAAATATAAAAAACGCAATTACGTAAGGCAGGTGGAATCCATCCTCTACTCTTTTGAGTGGCAAAATGAGTAAAAAAAATTTGTTGTAAAGAAAATTCGTTTTACCTTTGCGCTCCCAAAATGGCCAGTTCGTCTAACGGTTAGGACTCAAGATTTTCATTCTTGCAATAGGGGTTCGATTCCCCTACTGGCTACAAAAAAATAAATAATTAATAAAATGGCTCATCACGCATCAGCAGAAAAACGCAATCGTCAAAACATCAAGAGACGTATTCACAACAGGTATTTTGCCAAAACTACCCGTAATGCTATAAAAGCGTTACGTAACACTACAGAAAAAACCGCTGCAGTAGCTATGTTGCCCAAGGTCTTTTCTATGATAGATAAATTGGCCAAGATCAATGTGATCCATGACAACAAGGCTGGCAACCTTAAGAGCGGTTTATCCGTATATGTGAATAAACTCGCCTGATTTTTACGATTTGTCCTGAATATTACAAAATGCTTCCCTACCTTGGGAAGCATTTTTGTTGTGTATGGACAGGAAGTTAATGATAAGGGATTGGGCTCCCGAGGACAGGCCCAGGGAAAAACTAATGCAGTTCGGGGCTGCCGCGCTGACGAACGTGGAATTGCTGGCTATTTTGCTTCGGACCGGCTGTGATGGTGCAACCGTAATGGATGTAGCCCGTTCACTCCTGGCCGCCCAAGAGAATGATTTGTTGGTCCTCATGCGTTCTTCTCCCGAGAAGATGATGCATATCCGGGGCATGGGGAAAACCAAAGCGATAACCCTGAGCGCTGCCTTTGAGCTGGGACGGCGTTGTCAGTTCAGGCCTCCGAAAACAGGTCCGGTGACTTCGGCCCGGGATGTGGCCGAACTGATGATTCCTATATTAAAAGACCTTACCTACGAGACTTGCTGGGTATTGTTTTTCGACGGAGGAAGACACTATATTGGAAAGGAACAGATAAGCAGCGGGGGACTAAATGCCACAATTGTAGATGTAAGAATGGTGTTAAAAACGGCATTAGACAAGCTGGCATGTGAAATAATTTTGGTACACAACCATCCGTCGGGCAATACCAATCCGGGACGACAGGATAAATTGCTTACGCAGTCGCTTAAAAATGCGGCTAAAATGGTGGATGTCGCTCTTATTGATCATGTTGTTATTGGTGGGGACGGTTATTTCAGTTTTGCCGAAGAGGGCATATTGTAAATCAGGGGGAGTTTTGTACCTTTGGCGAAAATTCCCGGAATATGCTTACACATATATTTGCTGAAAAGGATTCTCTTTTCAATGTTGTCCTTGCGGAGATGCGCGATATAGAAATTCAGAAAGATCCCATGCGGTTCAGATTCAATCTCAATCGGCTGGGGTTTATGTTCGCCTATGAAATAGGGAAGACTCTTTCTTACCGGGAAAAAGAAGTTCAGACGCCACTTGGGATTTCAAATTGCATGGTGTTGGAAGACGAAATAGTGCTGGCAACCGTCCTTCGTGCGGGGCTGCCTCTTCATGATGGAATGCTCCAGGTATTTGACCGGGCACAGAATGCTTTTATTGCCGCCTACCGCAAATACGGCCGGGACTATAAATTCACCATTCAACTGGAATACATGGCCAGCCCGTCTCTAGAGGGCAAAGTACTCATCCTTTCGGATCCCATGCTGGCTACCGGGTCAACCATTTTCCTTACTTACCAGGAAATGGTCCAAAAGAAAGGTGCCCCCAAACATTGCCATATTGTTTCCCCCATAGCTTCCAGGGAAGGTTATGAATACCTTTGCAGGAAGTTACCCCAGAAAGGGATCACCCTGTGGTTCGGCGCTATTGATGAGGAATTGACCACTAAATCATATATTGTTCCCGGTCTGGGTGATGCCGGAGATTTGGCCTACGGAGAAAAGTAATTCTCCGTTGATATAGGTGACCATACAATGTGTGGAGAGTATCTCTGCTGCCGGCAAAGTCATAAGATCTCCGCTCCAGACAATAAAGTCGGCTGCCTTGTTCTTTTCTATGGAACCTTTTTTCGTTTCTTCAAAATTGCCTTTAGCAGCCCAGATGGTCATTCCACGTAATGTATTTTCCCTCGAAACGGCATCTTCCGACTGCCAGCCGCCTTCCGGCTGCATGTCTGCGTTCATGCGGGTAACGGAAGAAAAGAAAGTGTAAAGCGGATTAATGCTTTCAACGGGAGCATCGGTCCCAAACGGTGCCCAGCCAATTGTTTCAATCAGTCTTTTACAGGCATATGCCCTCTTTACCCTTACGGGCCCCAGTCTTGTGGCAGCCCATCCCATATCTGACGTTGCATGGGTAGGCTGAATGGAAGGGACCACGTTAAGCTCAGAAAAACGCACAAAATCTTCCGGAGCTACCACCTGTGAATGTTCTATTCTCCAGCGCAGATCATTGTCCGGGGCAAGGAAAGGGGTGTACAGATCCAGTACTTTACTCACTCCTTTATCGCCAATCGCGTGAGTGGCTACCTGGAAACCTGCATCTGAAGCTTTTTTGCAAATCGCGGAGAAAGTTCCGTCGGGAGTAACCTGGATCCCGGAACTGGACGGATTATCGGAATAAGGTTCAAACAACAATGCTCCGGCGGAGCCCAGGGCGCCGTCTATATATATTTTTACTGCCGAGACACTCAGCCTGTCGGAACGATATGGCCGGGGAAAGTGCGTGAAATTCTCCTCCGAAGGGTTCATCCAAATATCCAGGCGTAATTTCAATGTGCTGCTCTTTGCCAGAGAGTCGAACAACTCAATGGAACATAACGGGAGTCCGGCATCTGTTACCGATCCCAGGCCCCACGAAAAACAGAGTTCCTGGGCTTCTTTGATGCATTCAATCTGTGTCTCACGGTCCATGGGAGGGATGTTTGCATTTATCCGCTCATAGGTGTTTTCCAGAAATACGCCGGTAAACTTACCGGATCCGGGCCGGTAAAGTGCCTCTCCCCGGGGAATGTCCGGATCGTTTTCGGTAAGCCCGGCAAGGCGGATGGCCCGGTCATTCACCCAGATTGCATGAAAATCCACCCTGCGCAGGTAGACCGGGATATCAGGGAAAGCCTCGTTCAGGGCATCGTTCAGCGGTAGTGACGGATCTGCCCAAAGAGTCTGATCCCAACCGTCTCCCACAATAAATGCCGGTTTGTATTTATTGTAATGGTCTTTCAGCCGGTCTGTGACTTCATGAACCGAGGCTGCTCCGCGAAGGTCCACATAACGCAGGCCTTCGGCGACCTGTAAAAAATGACTGTGGGCATCGTTAAATGCCGGGTATACCGGAAGGCCTTTGGCATCCACTTCCCTGCGGCCTTTATATTTCCCCAGAATATATTCCGCAGTTCCTGTCTCAATAAACCGGCCGTCCTGCACGGCAAAAGCTTCGCAAAGGCTAAAATCTGCATCGATGGTATAGACGATGGCATTATATAAGACAAGGTCCACCGTACGACGTGTACTGCAGGCCCCGGCTCCGGATAATATTCCCATAACCATAAGTAAAAACACTACGTTTTTCATGTCAGATCTGTTTGCGAAGGCGTGCAATGGGGATCCCAAGTTGTTCCCGGTACTTGGCAACGGTACGCCTGGCCACCTTATAGCCCTTTTCTGTGAGACAAGTTACCAGTTCCTCGTCAGTAAGGGGTTTCTTTTTATCCTCGTTGTTTATGCTCTCTGCCAAAATGTTCTTTATTTCCCTTGTGGACACTTCTTCCCCGTTCTCGGTCATCAGGCCTTCGGAAAAGAAATATTTAAGGGAAAAAATACCAAAATGAGTCTGGATGTACTTAGAATTGACTACACGCGAAATGGTCGAAATATCAAGTCCGGTTTTTTCAGCAATATTTTTGAGCACCATAGGTTTTAGCTTGGTTTCTTCACCTTCCAGGAAATATTCTTCCTGAAACTCCAGAATGGCCTTCATGGTGTTCCTGAGTGTGTTTTGCCTTTGTTTGAGCGCCTCTATAAACCATTTGGCCGAATCGAGTTTTTGTTTTACGAAAGTGGCCGCTTCTTTGCTTTCCCGGACGCTTTTATCGGCCGCCTTCAGCAACATATCGGCATAGCGCTTGTTTATACGAAGTTCGGGAATGGAAAACCGGGGCAACGAAAGCACCGGTTCACCGTCTTTCATTTCAAGAATAAAATCCGGAACTACCTGCTGGGCACGGTCGGTATAGGAATCATCCACATTTCCCCCGGGGCGGGGATTCAGGCGCAGGATCTCCTCTATGCCTTCCTTGAGCGTTTCCTGCGAAATGCCCATCCGGGCCATGATTTTATCGTAATGCTTTTTAGTGAATTCGTTAAAGTATTTATCCAGAATAGTAAGGGCCGTCTCGACAGACGGTTTGGGATCTTTAGATCTGATCTGAATAAGCAGACACTCCCTAAGGTCTCTGGCTCCCACTCCGGGCGGATCAAAATCCTGCACAACCTCCAGGGCTTCGTTTATTTCTTCAGGTGTAGCTTCAACTCCCAGCCTGAAAGCCAAGTCGTCCGAAAGCGTTTCTATATCGCGCCTGAGATAGCCGTCATCGTCCAGGCTGCCAATAATAAACAAGGCAATGGTGCGTTGTCTTTCGGAAAGTGACCGGAACCCCAGCTGGGATTCAAGGTGCTGGTGAAAGCTTTCTTTCACCGAAAAACCCGGGAATTCTTTCTTAATGTCTCTGGACTGATTATTAACGTAGAGTTTATAAGAGGGGATGGAGTCGTCCTGACCGTAATAATCACTTAAAGAGAGTTCTTTTGAATTTTCCGGTTCTTCATCGGACTCGGTCGTTTCAAGGACCGGATTCTCTTCCAGTTCCTTTCTTACACGTTGGTCGAGCTCCAATGCAGGCAACTCCAGAAGTTTTATAGTCTGGATCTGCAGGGGCGATAATTTCTGCTTAAGCTGCAATTTTTGTTGAAGTGACTGAGATAACATATTGTTCTGTTCCGGAGACAAAGATACACAATTGCATTCTTTTCCATAACTTAGCAGCCAATAAACTCTGAAAAAACGTATGGAACCAATTATTCCCCCAGTCTCCAGATCATTACTGGAAGAGGAACTGACCAAAGAACGGTTTGTCAGGTATTCTTCCAGAGGAGAAAATAAATTGTATGATTTCAATGCGCATGAGGCCCCAAATGCCATGCGTGAAGTGGGACGTCTAAGAGAGATCGCATTTCGTGCAGCAGGAGGGGGGACCGGGCGTTCAACAGATATAGACGAATACGATACGAGTATGGAAGCCCCCTACAGGCAATTGGTTGTCTGGAATCCCAAGACCAGGGAAATCCTGGGTGGCTACCGTTATATTTTAGGAGCCGGGCTCGATCCCAAACACTTGGCCACTTTCCCCATTTTCGATTTTTCAGAGCGTTTTGTTAATGACTACCTTCCTTTCACGGTCGAGTTGGGTCGTTCGTTCGTTCAGCCCAATTATCAGACATCCAATGACAACCGGTCCGGATTGTATGCTTTGGACAATCTTTGGGACGGACTTGGAGCGTTAATAGTCAGATACCCTGCCATGAAATATTTTTTTGGAAAAGTTACCATGTACCTTTCCTATAACCAGCAGGCCCGTAACTGCCTGCTTTATTTCATGAACAAGTATTTTCCGGACCAGGATCGTCTCGTCCTGCCCAGGCTTCCTCTCGATTTTAACGCTGAAAACCCCTATTATAAAAATCTCTTCGGCGCTAATGAATACGAAAAGGATTACAGAACGCTCGGTCAGGAAATAAGGTCCTATGGAGAAAGAATTCCGCCGCTTATCAATTCATATATGCGGATTTCTCCAAATATGCGGGTTTTTGGCACCACCCTCAACCCTCACTTCGGAGATGTAGAGGAAACGGGGATCCTGATTACTATTAAAGATATGTATCCCGAGGCGGTGGGCCGTCATATGACCTCCCTCAAGAATTTTGCCGAAAGGGTGCGTTTGCGTTGGTGGCGCAAGCCTATTGAAGCGGATAATTGATTTGGTCCCTGGTGATAAACGCCTGGGGATAAATTCCTTTTATAGAGTTCATAAAACGTGTTGCTTCGCTTTTTGTCCTGAAATCGCCTACAGTCACTTTAAAATAAGGATTCTCATAAATACGGTATACAGTAATCCCCGGAGATACCGACGAAAATTCGCTTGCAATTCTTTCTGACTCTGCTCTGGCCGATTGCTTGTTATCAAAAAAAATACGTACGCGGAATCCGTTAAGTTTAGACCCCTGGGTCATGTCCGACAGGAGCTTTGACTGCATGGCATGGCCAATAGAGTCCGATTGGTAAATACGCATAAGGTTTCCGGCCGGGCCCGGTTCGGCCAGCCAGTTATATACATCGCGTCCAAGAAGGATAGAATCCACCTGCTGGGCAGACAGTGCCAGGGGGGAAATCAGCAGAACGATTCCTGCCAGAAAGAGATATATAAGGTTCTTTGTCATAGCTCAAAGATGTTTTTTGCCGGGATATCCATAAATTTCATATGATGTTTTATGCATCCGCTCCTGACCGTGGCGTTAAAATCCAGCTTCAGGCGCTCCAGAACCGACTCGTCCAGGTCGAAAGAACCGGAAAACAAACTCATCAGGTTTGTGATCTTCAGGTGCAGGTTTCCCTCATTGGTGGATATTCCCCTTGGAGTGAACAATAGCGTGGTATCCATGGTAAATGAGGCCACCGGTTTATTATCGAGTCTGATCACTCCGGTCACTGCCTTCAGGTACAGACGACTCCCGGTAGGGTTATTGATTGTGGCTTCAATTTTGACCTTTGCCGTGGACAGGCTGGTCATATTGAACTGTTTTACGGCAACATTTTCAATAGAAACGTCTTTATATCGGGAACAACCTGCTGCCATCAAAACGGCCATCAGACATACGGTTACGGTTTTTAACTTCATAATACAAAGGTATACATTTGGGGTGAATATGCTATATTTGTGCCATGATTCCATTTTATATTGAGACGTATGGCTGCCAGATGAACGTTAGCGATTCGCAGGTGGTGGCCGCTTTGTTGGCCGATAGCGGATACGAACCTTGCCAGTCTTTGGAAGAGGCCCGTGTCATTTTAATAAATACTTGTTCCATTAGAGAAAATGCCGAGCAGAGAGTGTGGGGCAGGCTGGATGTGTTCCGTCAGCTAAAACGACGTAACCCCGAACTAAGGGTGGGAGTACTCGGTTGTATGGCTACCCGGCTGAAAGATGAACTGTTGAAACACCCGGCGGTCGATTGGGTAATCGGTCCCGACAGTTACCGGATGTTGCCCCGGTTGATGAACCCGTCCGTACTTTTCGGCAATGAGCTGAGCCCTGTTCAGACAAAGCTTTCCATGAAGGAGACCTATGCCGATGTCATGCCGCTTCATGATCTGTCGGGCGGTGTTTCTGCCTTCGTGACCATTATGCGCGGGTGTAACAATATGTGCGCCTATTGTGTGGTGCCTTATGTACGTGGAGGAGAGCGAAGCCGGGACCCTTTTTCCATAGAACGGGAAGTTCATAATCTACTGGAAGACGGATTCAGCGAGGTGACTCTTTTGGGCCAAAATGTAGATTCCTATTGCTGGCAAGATCCAGAGACCGGAGAAACCACAGATTTTGCCCGACTGCTGGAACGCGTGGCCGGCATCTCGCCCGGTCTGCGCGTGAGGTTTACGACCTCTCATCCTAAAGACATGAATGACAATGTTCTGTATGCGATGGCACGCTGGTCCAATATCTGCCGTCATATTCATTTGCCCGTACAGAGCGGAAGCGACGCTATATTACAGAAAATGAACCGTAAATACACACGGGCCTCATATTTGCAACGGATTGCCAGGATCCGTGAGGTCCTGCCAGGCTGTGCCATTACTTCAGATATGATAGCCGGATTCTGCTCTGAAACCGAGGATGATCATCTGCTGACGCTGAGTCTTATGCGTGAAGTCCGGTACGATCAGGCATTTATGTTCCAGTACTCAGAACGTCCTAATACCTATGCCGCCCGTCATTACAGCGACGATGTGCCGGCAGACGTGAAGACCAGGCGGTTGAACGAGATCATTGCCTTGCAGAACGAGTTATCTATGGAAAGTAATAAAGCAGATATAGGCAGGGTTTTTGAAGTGCTTGTGGAAGGTGAATCCAGGCGTTCGGCCGATGAATATTTCGGGCGAACCGGGACTGCCAAAGTTTGTGTTTTTCCCAGGGAGAACTGCAAGACGGGAGATTATGTGCAGGTACAGGTTACCTCTTGTACTCCCGCCACGTTGCTGGGAAAAATTGTATAGATTATTATGTAAAAAACGAATATATGACCACCGTAAAATCCACTTATGCGGGTTCGTTGCACGTGCAATCAACCCATGTGGCATCAGGTGTTTCGCTGGAAACCGATGCCCCCATTGATAACCATGGAAAAGGAGAATCTTTTTCTCCTACCGATCTTTTTGTTACTTCTTTAGCTTCCTGTATGATGACCATCATGGGCATTTCGGCTGAAAGTTATGGATTCAGGCTGGAAGGGGCCTATGCGGAAGTTCAAAAAGTGATGGCCGCAAGTCCCAGACGGGTGGCCGAGATCATAATAGATCTTCATTTCCCGGATGGGCGCACTTATGGCGATCGCGAAAAAAGGGTTATTGAATCTGCCGCTCATACCTGTCCTGTTGCCAATTCCATCCATCCCGATGTGAAAAAGACTATCAGGTTTCATTACTAGAAAAAAATTACTACATTTGCACCCCCTGGCGTTTACCAGGAAATAAGCCCGGATGGCGGAATCGGTAGACGCGCTGGTCTCAAACA
>DHQY01000005.1:30916-95267 GCA_002408205.1 Bacteroidales bacterium UBA5326
CGCGCTGGTCTCAAACACCAGTGACCGCAAGGTTGTGCCGGTTCGACCCCGGCTCCGGGTACGAAAAAAGCAGGTTTAGACGCCTGCTTTTTTTGTACCCAGTCGCTTGCCACTGACTGTGGCAAGCTCCCTTTTTCTATTCCTCCCCCTTCGCCCCCTCCAAAGAGGGGGTTGTCGCTTTGCTCCGAAATACAGCAGGTTTGTTCACCATCTTTTTTATTGGAATTATTTAACAATCTTGATAATTCTGCCTGATACTTTATTGTCATTCATAAACCACTCTTCACGAATTTCCGGATCTCCGTTAAGTTTCCATCGAAACTTTCTGTTGAATTTTATTTTATCTGAAGATCCATTTCCCCACAATATGGTTAACTCTTCATTGAAGTAACTTTTTGCCCCGTCCAGTTCTCAAAATTTGAGGATATAAGTACCGTTATTGAATTCTTTACTTATTTGCAGCCCATAAAAATATGGCATATAGGCTTTGGTTTTTACCTCTGGGACATCTTTATTACACTCGTACTCCTTCTCTTTATAAATAGCTTTTATTCCACTTGCCTCAAATGAGTTTTGATTGTCAGGATTGAGCAGATCAACTCCATTGGCATCTGCAACCTGAACCCTAACTACAACGGGGCTTATGTCCCAAATCTTATGATTGTTGATGATTTTATCACACGATAACAATCCTAATGCCATTATTCCTAAAAGAAAATACTTTGTTCTCATATGATTTGTGAAATTTTGTTAGTATTGTCAAACAAAGAGAATTAGTCTATTTCATTTATTACTAACCATTTGTGCCTGATTGTTGAATTTGATAATCAACATCGGACATTAGTGACGTCTTGCAGTTCTCTTGTGGTAAACATCGGAATTGGTCGTGTTTTGTGCTTTATTGAGTGAGATAAACCATCCTGATATTGATCTTTTGCAGGGTGCCATCTATGATAACCGAAGGTTCCCAGGAGTTGTTCTCAGACCTTCCTACTCCTTCAAGAGGTTTTCCGTCAGAAGAAAAATCAAGTTGATAGTTCCCGTTCTGATCTTGAAACACGTAAACTTTTTGTTCTCCGGCAGTAAGATTTTTTAGGTGACAGACAACCGTGCTACTGTCCGCCAAAACCCGGCTGCCTTGCATCGATTCCGGAGCCTTCTTGTAATCTCCCACTCCAATCAACAGAAAGGTCCCGTCTGGTTTAACGTCTGTGATAGTTACCAATAAATCTCCTGTTTGTGCTTTTGCACCTGTTATTGCCAACGCAATAAAAATAAGGGTAGTCATTAATTTTTTCATAGCTATAAATTTTGCGTTATAAAGTGAGCACAAATATAAAGAAGTTTATAAAATAAACAATAATTGTAGGCTGGATCAATGGTTAAACCCGTCTAGTACGCAAGGTGCACATATAGTATGTCAATGATTTGCTTAGCTTAAAGGTATGCAGATGGGATTCGTGTGCGCCATTTTTGTGCAATAATTTGCAAAGATCATATTAACAGCACATTATAAATTATCACTAATATTTGGCGCAAACAGATCCCATCTATCTACGCCACTACACCACAAAATACGCTACAACCCGCAAAGAACGCCACATGCTATTCAGAAAAGGGAAGCCTCGCGCCCGCGGATGGAAGGACCTTGTTGTGTCAGCAACAGGGAGGCGTTTCCCGTTCAAGCTGAGGCCATCGCGAACATTTGTGCAGCTCGTTCAAGCAATGGTTCCCGCAAAAGCACAAAGGCTAGATAACCTCGGAATACAAAATGCAAACTCAAGCTTGCTGCAAATTGTCGAAAATAGCTGAATTTGATCACGGCCGGAAGAGGCCAACAGAAATCAATTGAGCGGATGAGCCTAATCATTCGGCCCTGAGGAACCCAAGCCATTGAACAGAAGGTGTCCAATCAATTGAACAAGAGGTATGCAAGCATAAAAAGGAAGATTTGCAGATTGATTAATTACTTGCGATATCTAAATGGAAATATTGATTACCTTTGCCGAATAAACAACGCAAGTTCATTCTGATCGTTTCTTTCTTAATATTTTGCCAGACAGGTTCAGTCCGGTTTTTGTGAAATCGACCTGCATAAGCTTCCTTTGTTTCGGTAAATATTTTCCTGCCAATGTCTGGAAACAGACGGCGCAGACGTAGACGCGGTAAAAAGGCAGATGCAGACGAGGTAAAAATGGCGGACGGTAGATACTAAGAATGGCTTAATTAATTATTTATAAACAGAGAATGGCGAAATCACAATCATTTGGAAAAAAAGAAAACGAAAAGAAAAAACAGGCAAAGCGCCTTGAAAAACAAAAACGCAAAGAGGCTCGCCAAGCCGGCGGTACCTCTTCATTCGACGATATGATCGCTTATGTTGACGAAAATGGTAACATAACCGATACTCCTCCCGAAGTCCAACAAAAAAAGGAAATCAATCCCGACAATGTAGTTATCGCTACTCCTAAAAAGGTAGAAACCGGACCGGTAATCTTTAAAGGTCGGGTAGAGCATTTTAATGAGACAAAAGGATACGGCTTTATTAAAGATCTCGCATCAACAGAAAAGTACTTCTTTCACATTTCCGAGGCTCCCGCAGGAATAGCTGAAGGAAATCTCGTTACTTTTGAAGCAGAACGCGGAACCCGCGGAATGAACGCAGTGCGGATTGCACTATCAAAATAATAATTTACATAAAAAAAGAAAATGAATATTTACGTTTCGAACCTGAACTTTGCCACCAAGAACGACAGTTTACAGGATTTATTTGCACAGTACGGAGAAGTTTCTTCGGCTAACATTATTACTGACCGTGAAACCGGTCGTTCACGCGGATTCGGTTTTGTTGAAATGCCCGATAACGGCGAGGCTCAGAAGGCTATTGATTCACTTAATAACTCGGAATTCGAAGGCAAGGTGATTGTCGTCAATGAGGCCCGTCCGAAAACGGAACGGAGCAATGACGGTGGCTATCATCGGGGTGGTGGCTATAACCGTGGCGGTGGCGACGGCTACAACCGCGGTGGCAACAACCGTGGCGGTGGCGGTTACAACAGGAACCGGTACTAGTCCGTTCCGGCGGTAAGGAACACTAGAACTCTTTTGTTCGGTCGGAATTACTTATGGTTCTTCCGACGTTTTTGATACGGTCCCTAAACCTCCCAAAGGTATAGGTTATGGAGAAAGAGAACGTTCTGCCAATAATCTGCTTGTTTTCCGAGCGATAGAAGGTGGTGGAACGGTTTTCTGTGTAATCTTGTATATTAAGGCTCCAGAAATTCCGGACACTAATGGAAAGTCCTAGATTTTGTCCAAGTTCCTGGGTCAGAGTAATCCAAGCATCGGGCCTTAACGTTTGTTCCCGCGCCTGAATGTTTCTTGCCATGCCTGGATTTACAATTGATGCAGTTCTGAATGTATCCCGGGCGGTATTGCCGAACATGTGCCGGCATCAACACCTCGCCCGGGGCATTACTACGGGAAATGCTCCTGAATGCAGTTGCCGGCTTACTGATGCCGTTTACCGTTTCTAACCATGCTCACAGATATTAAATTAATCAAAATTAATGTAATCTTCGTAGACTTTAAAACGGGGTATGCCTACGTAGTACAAGTCAAAACCGCCTTTGCCGCCCGGCCGGTCCGATGAGAAAAGCATGAAATCGTTTTTAAAATCTTCATAGTAGAAATATTTAAGCACAGGCCTGAATTCATTGTGGGGAGTGTTAATCCTGCTCCCAAAATTTACCGGATCTGACCAGGTACCGTTTTCAAGCAAAGAATAATACAGATCGTATCCGCCGTAACCTTCCGGCCGGTCCGAGGCAAACACCATCACATCGCCCATAATGAACGGACATTTTTCATTCGATTCTGAACAAAGGTTGTCCATTTTGATTATCGTCCGGGGCGTGGGGTCTTCCAGGGCCTGGACAAGCCGGCCGTCCTTATTCAGTTCGGCTTTGTATATATCATAATTGCCGTCGCGGTCCGAGCAGAAATATACATAAGAAGTGTCCGGCGAGAATACCGGATAGGCGTCGTTGAAAGAAGAGTTCAGGAATGATACATCTGCCGGGTCACAGAAGACACCGTCCGTCAGGTTGTGTGTAAAGCGGATGTCCAGGTTGCCTGAAAGATCTGTAGCATATAAAGCAACGTAGTAATAGTATGGAGTGAGAGGTTTGTTTAACCTCATGCCCTGCCTTACAATGTGCGGCCCAAACTCGTTTCCCTCTGAAGAATTGATCTTTTGAACGGCAATTTTCAGGGGGTCAAACGTACTGGCAATGCTCTGGTTAATACCATGCCTGCCATCCTGAACCATTAATGTTCCGTCAGATCGGTTAAAATAGATCTCCAGCACACTGTAAAATAAGTCAAATTGTATTCCCTGGCTGGCCCTGTCGGTAGAAAAAATCAAATGACCGGAAAGCCCCCTTATGGGAGTATCTGAGTTATAGTCGTTATAGGGAGAATTGAATTCATCCAGGCTTACGGGATCTTCCGGAAAAGAACCGTTGGGATATCGGTATCCGGTGAGCCATTCGCATGAAACCCAAAAGAAAGAGGCGATAAAAATAAGCAAACCAAATCTTCTCATGATTTTCTGGGATTTATTTTGACTTAATCACCGTTTTCAGGCAAATAACCTTTTTATTCCAAAGCAAATCTGTCGCTATGGTGTATTTTATCCCTTTTTCCGGCCGGAAATCTATCGAATACCTGTTGTTCCCCGAGGGTAAAAACATTCCTATATACGCATTTTCTGTATCTATATCTATTGAACTGCTTACCATTGAAACCGGTGTCACATCCCCTTCATATAGTCTAAAGAGATAAGAGCCTTGGGCATGGTAATACAATGACAAGGTATTAAGCGTCAGTTCCTGGGTATTTGATTTGGAATCGAACTTACTAATTACCAGAAATTCTCCGGATTGCAAGGTGTCTTTGGAACACCCGTACAGAAACAGAGCCAGGGACAGGCAGAAGAATAATTTTTTCATAGCTAAAGATCTTTTTATACTAAATGCACAAGTTACCCATTTACTGCATAAAAATTTCTATCTTAGCATATAATCTGATGTGTCAGCATATGCCGGGAACTGAGAGAAAAGCGCTTATTTGGGGAACAGATTTATACGGATATATTCCGCAGCGTCCTCCAATTGTTATGGTAGACAGTTATTACGGCAAAGATGATGTGAGTTCCTTTACCGGGTACACACCTGTCCCTGGTTCCCTGTTCTGCGACCGGGGGTTTTTTCTGGAAGCAGGGATTATTGAACATATGGCCCAATCCGTTGCCGTATCGGCCGGGATAGAATACAAATCACGGGGCGAGGCTGTCCCTTTGGGCTTCATAGGAGCCGTAAGTAAGCTGAATCTGCATTTTCAGGTACCTGTAGGTAAAAAATTGTTCACCGCCATTACGGAAGCAGGAAAATTCGAGGGAGTTTCCCTGGTGACGGCCAGAGTAATGTGTGAAGACCGGCTTGCGGCCGAGGGTGAGTTGAAAGTTTTTATTTTAGGGGATTCAAAATGAATGGTTTTGAACCATATAGAGCATTTGTTCGCATCGTGGCCGGCGGATATGTGTTACTGTTGATGCTCTCTTGTACCACAGTGAGGATATCTGCTCCTGCCCCAGAGAATCAAAATAATACTGTTACGAACCGGGTCGTTACTTATGGGTTTTCGCTGGACGGCAAAGGCCGCGAAGCAGAAGGGGTGCTCTATGTCGGGAAAACAGGGCCTCAAAAGGAGCGTTTTGTTCTGACCTCTCCCATGGGTCCCACACTGCTGGATTTGGAAACGGACGGCGGACACTATACGGTACATTCGGTCATACCTGCCCTCAATAAGAAAAAAGTACTTAATCTGTTATGGAAAGATTTTTTACTTATAACCAAAGATAATGCGTTTCCGGACAGTATTTTAGTGGCTCACTCCGTGCCCCGTATTGTTGTAAAAATTAACAGAATGAATGATGCTGCAGGGTCTTTTTAAAATAGGGACATTAAGTCCGGTGGATGAATTTTCTTTTTCTGCCCAGGTTGATATAAATGAATCTCATCCGGTTTTCGGAGGGCATTTTCCGGAAAGACCCATTTTGCCGGGAGTATGTTCGATTCATCTTATTAAGGAATGTGTAGGTATGGCAACCGGTTGTGAACAGAGGTACGTGTCCATTATACAATGTAAATTTACCGGTATGGTGGATCCCGGGCTGAATAACCGGCTGACTGTGCGTTTTGCTATCAAACAAGAAAACGGTATAACAGGCGTAAACGGCACTATTGTTAACGGAGTCAACGAAACCGGAGAAAGGGTGGTACTAAAAATAAAAGCCTCCATGGCAGAGGTTGAGGTATGAAAAGATTTAATGTTTTACTGCTGATCATCGCTTTTACAGGTATTGTAGCACAGGCCCAGAATAAGAGCGAGCTCTTCTTTACCGGACTGGCTGAAAGATCGGCTTCGGTCAAATCTTTTTCCGGGGATTTTCTCCAAAAAAAGAAAATCAGACTCACAGACAGGGAAATGATCTCCAAAGGTACCGTCCGTTATGACAAAGGCTCGGCAATTCGTTTTGATTACCTGAGCCCCAGGAAGATGAGTGTTGTTGTTGGGAAAAATGATCTGAAGATCATTACTCCCGAAAAAACCACCACGTATGATCTTTCTGCACAAAAAGAACTATCGGCGCTGGTTGCCGTTATGAATGACTGCCTGGCCGGTAACGTGAAAGGACTTTCAAAAAACTGTAAAGTGGAATACATGGAAGAAAATTCTGCCCATGTGGTAAATCTGTATCCTTTGCCCGGCAATACATCTTATCCGTACGAAAGCATTGTGCTTCTTTTTGATACAACCGACTATTCGATAAAGGAAATCGTCCTCAATGAACGGTCAAAAGATATTACGTCATATCAGTTTTTAAATTTGAAATTACATGAATAGCGCTTACAAGATTGCCGTATTCTACTATACGCAAACCGGTCAATTACGCCGGATTCTTGAAAACCTGCTGCAACCTCTCACAGAAGAGGGCTGCGTAATTGTCTGGAAAATTATAGAGCCGGAACCTCCTTTCCCATTTCCCTGGACAAAGGAAAGTTTTTACCAGGCTTTTCCCGAGAGTCGCCTGGGGATTCCATGTCCTGTTAAACCCATTGATTTTTCAGATATACAGGATGCCAATCTGGTGGTAATCGGCTACCAGCCCTGGTTCCTTTCACCATCCATTCCCGTGTCGTCTTTTCTTCAAAGCGAACAAACGGCTGCCTATCTCAAAGACAAGAAAGTGCTTACAGTGGCCGGAACACGGAATATGTGGGTGACTTCACACGATGTAATTGAAGAATACTTCAAAAAAGCCGGGGCTCACCGGGTTGGCAATATAGTGTTGGAAGATAAGCATAACAACTATATTAGCGTCCTGACTATCTTCCGCTGGCTTATAGGAGGAATAAAGGAAAAGACAAAATACCTTCCCGAGGCGGGCGTGTCCGGAACCGATGTGGCGGGCGTGGCAAGACTGGCGCCCGAGGTGTTGATGTCATTAAAAACAAATGATTTTTCATCACTTCAGGAACGCATTGTGGCAAAAGGCGGCACCGTGTTCCATTCGTATCTTTACCAGACCGAGAAAGTGGGACACCGGATGTTTGGCGTTTTCGCCCGATGGATTGTCAAAAAAGGTGCGTTTAACGATCCTGCCCGTTGGGGCCGGCTTAAATGCTTTAGTCTTTATCTGATGTTTGTAATTTTTGTGGTTTCGCCAATTGGAACCGTTTTCCTCTATCTGCTTTATCCTTTACGCTATAAGGCTCTCAGCCGTGCAAGGAAAAATTATATATATTTGTCAAATTAACTACCGGGAATATGCAGCCTGTATATATAACCAAGACTTCTTCTTTTTTCCCCAACGAACCGGTTCCCAGCAGCGATATGGAGCAATATATCGGGATGATAGGAGGAAAACCGTCCAGAGCCAAAGAACTTATTTTAAGAAATAACGGAATAAAAACCAGGTATTATGCCCTTGACCGAAACGGGAAGGTTACCCATACGGCCTATGATATGGCCGTAAAGGCGCTGGAAAAACTCTATGACACTGATTTTGCGGTCGATGACCTTGAATTGTTGGCGGTAGGTACAACATCACAGGAAATGATCATGCCCTCGCACGGGGTGCAGATACACGGACAGATGGGAGGAACCCGCCATACAGAAGTCGTTTCTTTTGCCGGTTCCTGTTGCAGCGGGATGCATGCGCTCAAGTATGCCTGGATGGCCATTGCCTTGGGAGAGAAAAAAAATGCCGTTGCCCTGGTTTCAGAAAGGCTGTCGGCATGGATGAGGGCCAATTATTTTACCAAAGAGTATGAAGATCTCCAACGTTTGCAGGATGACCCCATTATAGCGTTTGAGAAGGATTTTCTCCGGTTTATGCTGTCGGACGGCGCCGGTTCGGTTAAACTTTCAGATACGCCGGGACGGAACGGTATTTCATTAAAGGTAGACTGGATTGAGCTTACTTCGTTTGCCAATACGCTTCCTACCTGTATGTATGCCGGGGCAGATTTTGATGATTCCGGCAAGCTCATGGGCTGGACCCATTTTCCAGAAGACGAATGGTTCAGCCGCTCTCTGTTCTCTCTCAAGCAGGACACTAAACTGTTGGGCGAGAATATTGTTAAGATGGGAGGCCGGTTTTTTGTCGAATTAATGCAGAAGTACAGTCTTACCCCGGATAAAATCACCTGGTTTTTGCCGCATCTTTCTTCAATGTATTTCAGGCCCAGGATCATGAAACTGTTGGAAGATATACAGTTTGTAATACCGGAAGAACGATGGTTCCTGAATCTGCCCCGGGTGGGGAACGTCGCTGCAGCTTCTGCCTTTCTTATGCTCGACGAGCTTATTGGGACAAAACAATTAAAAAGCGGAGATACTCTGCTTTTTATGGTCCCCGAAAGCGCTCATTTTTCTTACGCATATGTACACATGACCGTTTGCTGATTATGAAAATCAAAGAAGTGCCCCAGGACGGAGCGATCCTGGAATCTACGGCAGTAAGGGATGTCTGCTATGCCCTTGACGAAGACGGAACATATAAAGAGGTCCTTAGCGTAGGCTGGTCTCCCAAGAACGAGGCCATTCAATTTGCCTGGAGTGCTATTAACGAAGAGTCCGCAAAGATCCGACAGGAGGTCATGGAAGGCAAGTTGAGCCCTTTGGCCTATCACCTGAGCCGCTTGGTGATGACTCCGCGGATACTGGCCGATTATACCGGGTTTTCCACCAGAAAGATCAAAAAATTCTGCAGACCGGAATTATTTGCAGGCCTTAATTACGAGGTCCTTGAAAAATTGGCCGGAGCGTTGAATATAAGCGTAGAACAATTAAGGAGTATCGATTGAACATGCAACTGAATTTTGAACATAAAACAGCAGGTCATTGCGAGAACGGAGTAGTCAGAAATTTATTGAAATATTACGAAGTGGATCTGAGTGAACCCATGATTTTGGGCTTGGGATCGGGATTGTTTTTTTCCCACATGCCTTTTTACAAAATGCATGGAATGCCCATTACCTCGTTCAGGCCCTTACCCGGTGCTATTTTTTCCAGTGTGACCCGGCGTCTGAGGGTAAAAATCAAACGGTATAAATTCAGCAACCCCGACAAGGCCATGGCTAAACTGGATGAGATCCTTTTTCGTGAGATCCCTGTAGGTCTGCTGGTAGGTGTGTATAATCTGCCTTACTTTCCAAAAGAGTACCGGTTCCATTTTAATGCGCATAATATTTGCGTAATAGGAAAAGAAGGCGATGAATATATAGTATCGGATCCCGTTGTGATCCAGAAATGCCGGCTTTCTTCCGCCGATCTGAAAACCGTACGGTATGCGCAGGGAACATATCCTCCCAGGGGACGGATGTATCATATAAGTAGTATTAAACGTCTCAGGCCGGTAGATGAACAGATGGTCAGAAAAGCCATCCTCAAGACGTGTAACCGCATGCTTCATATTCCTCTCCCCATGTTCGGAGTGAAAGGGATCGCTTATCTGGCGACGAGAATGAGAAACTGGGTTGCCATGTACGGCGAGCGTGGCGCAGCGCTTAACCTGGCCCAGGTTATCCGTATGCTCGAAGAAATAGGTACCGGAGGAGCCGGATTCCGTTTTATGTATGCTGCTTTTCTTCAGGAGGCGGGTGAATTCCTCGGCAAACCGGCGCTGAGAGACTTATCGCTTGAATTAACGGCCATTGGCGATCTTTGGCGTGATTTCTCCTATCATGCGGCACGGTTCTTTAAGAAGCGCGAGGGGGAAGTCGCTTCGTACGATCAGGTGGCAGACAAACTAATGAAAATCTCGCAACGGGAAAAAGAAGTTTTTACCCGCCTGGAAAAAATTATGAAAAGTGAATAGTCAGTATGCCATAGAAACGGTTCACCTGAAAAAGACATACCGCGGGAAAGCCGGGCCTACGCTCGATGACCTTTGTCTGAGGATTCCTTATGGATCCCTTTTTGGCCTTCTTGCGCCGAACGGTGCCGGAAAAACAACGGCCATCAATGTGATTTGCGGGTTAAGGAGATTTGACGGAGGAGCAGTATTTGTTGGCGGACATTCTATTGCAACGGAAATGAAAGCCGTCAAGCCGTTGCTGGGACTCGTGCCTCAGGAGATAGCCCTTTTTCCCTCGCTGACCGCCAGGGAGAACCTGAAAATTTTCGGAGGGCTAAACGGTTTATCCGGATCAAAACTGAACAGCCGGGTGGATGAATTGCTTACTCTTTTTGATCTGACCCAAAGCCGGGATACCATTATCGGTCACTTTTCGGGTGGCATGAAGCGAAGGATCAACCTCATAGCCGGTATGCTTCATTCCCCCCGGATCCTTATTCTGGACGAACCAACTGTTGGAGTAGATGCGCAATCCCGGAAATTGATTCTTGATAAACTGCTGGAAATCAATCGTTCAGGGACCACTATTTTATTTATTTCACATTACCTGGAAGAGGCCGAGGAGATTTGTAGCGAGGTGGCCTTTATGGACCGGGGAACTATCTTGTGTCAGGGGAATCCATCCCGGCTGAAAGCCGGTTACAGCGAGTGCCCAAACCTGGAATCGCTGTATCTGACACTTACCGGGAAAAAAATGAGGGACCATCATGAATAAGCTTAAATACCTGTTATATAAAGATTTTCTTTTGCTGATCAGGGATGTGGCCGGTCTGCTTCTGATGTTCCTTATGCCTGTCATTTTGGTCGTCCTTATGACTTTGTTGCAAGACAGTACACTGAATGTGGTAAAAGACACCCATGTGCCTTTATTGTTGGTAAATAACGATAAAGGTGAATTGGGAAAGATTATTGAAGAGGAGATAACCCGTACAGGCATTTTTGATGTTACCGGTCTTTTAAAAGGCCGCAAACCCGGTCTGGAAGAGTTGGAAAAGGAGGTGGCCTCGAGCCATTATATGATGGGAATCTACATCCCGGAGAATACCACAGAAAGTATTCGCGCCAATGTAGCCGAATATGTGCTGGCTGCCTTTAGCGGGGAGGAGGAGATGCCTCCCATTAAGAAAGTGGACCTTACTGTTTTTATTGACCCTACAACCAAAACATCTTTTTTTACGGCTGTTACAAGTACTTTACAGGAAAAGGCTCAGAAAGTGCAGTTTGAGTTTATCCTCAGCCAGATGACCGAGCAGGTGAACAACATGAGCCCTATTCCCTTCAATACAAAAGGCTTTACCGGCGATCAGGTGAATATTGAAATTCGCAACGCACGGCTGGAGGGAAAAGATATCGTTCCCAACTCGGTACAGCACAATGTCCCCGCCTGGTCTCTTTTTGCTATATTTTTTATTGTTGTGTCCCTGGCCGGCAGTATTATAAGGGAACGCGAGGGGGGCAGTTTCTCCCGTTTGCTTACCATGCCTTGTTCCTATACAGAATACCTGTTGAGCAAAGCGCTTGTGTTTACCCTGGTGGCATTGATCCAGTTTGCCATCATGTTGCTTATGGGAATGTATGTTCTTCCGTATTTCGGGCTTGAATCTCTTAACCCCGGGACATCTTTCCCTGCATTGTTCATTCTGGCACTTTCCTGCGCTTTTGCCGCCATCGGGTATGGCATTGCCATTGGCAACCTCGCCCGGACCGATCAGCAATCCTCTGTCTTTGGTGCCATATCTGTGGTAATCATGGCTGCGGTGGGCGGAGTATGGGTCCCGTCTTTCCTTATGAGCGATGTGATGAAGAATATCAGCCTCCTTTCTCCCATGCACTGGGGCCTTTCAGGCTTTTATGATATTTTTCTGCGTGATGCCGGGGTTGTTGCCATACTGCCCGAGAGCGCGGCACTATTCGGTTTCGGGGCCGTCTGTTTTGCCCTGGCGGTAGGATACAACCACAAATACCGGATAGATATCTGACGGGTTTTTTGTAACTTTCAAACAAATTGATTTTTATTATGTTTAATGTAAGTGTAATAAATTTAGAATCAGTTGTTTGTATTTTTCCTGAAGGCAGACTGGACACTCAGAGCTACGAGAGTTTCTGTAATGTTCTTCAATATCATCAGGATAAGGAAGAATACCTGATTATTGATTTTACCAAGTGTAATTATCTTTCAAGCAGCGGGATCCGTCTTTTACTGGGCGCATCCAAAAAGTTAAGTGCCAAAGGCGGTTCCCTGATGCTCTCTTTTTTACCTGCCGAGATTTTCCAGGTGCTTGAAATGGCTGGCCTGAGTGCGTTACTTCGTATTTTCGGAACAACCGACAAGGCGCTCGGGGAAATACTGAAATTAAAGAATGTTACAGGGAGACGGATAGTAACACAGCAGGACGGACGTGCCTATATTCTGGACCGGACAGGCCAGGGAGTGCAGGATGTCCTGGTATGGCAACAACCAGATTTGGCCGGTTATAATGAATTGACACTGGCCTCCGGAACGGGCTGTCCCGCCGAGAACCTGGAGCCGGATCCCGAATTGATGGGCCATTTCTTCCTTGTGGGCCATTGTGCCGGCTTTTTCCCGTATAAACCATCTCTTTCTCCTGAATTCAGAGTGGTCCGGGACGCTACACAGGGGGTTGTCTATGTAAACAGGGCTTTTTCTCATCCGGGCAACCCCGGGTACAGAGTACGTCTGGAGCGGGGCGGAGAAATTAGACTGCAAGAATTGATAAATGTTTTGCCCCGCTTACCTTATCAACAGGAGAGTATGGATATCCGGGCGGTCATTGTAGCCGATTACAGCCATACCAGCCCTTTGTTTATTCTGTTGTTTTATGGGATGGATAACGAGATGAACGGCGGGGCGTTTGTTCTGAACAGGATGCCCGATCTTCAGCATGACGACAGTTTTTCTGATTTCTGCTATCGTGCGCTTACCATTCATAATATTGAAGAAGTACAATCTCCCGATCTGTCGGCTGTATTATACGATCCGGTTATATGGCTCTTCTTTTCACGCTCATGGTCCAATGCTACAGGGCACAGGGTTGAGGTCCAAACGTCTGACGGAACCGGGCTTATGTCCTATGAACGTTTTCTAGCCCGGAAACTGTACTCCGATTCTGTTAAAATAACCGTAAAACAGTTACACGGCGGTTACTCCGCAAAGACTTTCCAGGTTGAATCGTTTGACCATCACGGTCGCAAGCTTAGACCCACAGTGCTCAAAATGGCCGGACGCGACATGATAGCGCGCGAAGCAGAATGTTGCCAGAAATATGCTCTTCCCTATATCCTGAATAACAGTGCGATGGTTTTGGGAACTTCTTTCTTTTGCGGAAAAGGAGCACTCCGATATAATTTTGTAGGCATAGGCGGTGAAAAAACGCGGCTAAAATGGCTTACCCATTATTTTGACACCTGGCCGGTTGAAATGCTGGAACCCCTGTTCGACAAGATCTTCCTTCATATTCTTATCCCATGGTACGGTCAACCTGTACGAGATATCATTTATCCCTGCAAAGAACACAATCCCATGTATACTTTCTTTCCGGACCTTTGCGAGTCGGCCGGAACAGAATTGGGTATAAAGGCGGAAGATCCGGTTATGACGCTGTCCGGTATAGAAGAGGAAATGCCCAATCCGTATTTTGTGCTTAAATATGTCTGCAAAGAAAAGGAAAGCATGGGCATAGATTACTATACTTCGGTCTGTCATGGCGATCTGAATATGCAGAATATTCTTCTGGACGATGAAATGAATGTCTACCTGATTGATTTTTCCGAGACAAAGCCCCGTTCTGTTGTTTCGGATTTTGCACGGCTCGAGGCCATTTTCATGGTCGAATCGGCTCCTTTGGAAGATGAAAGAGATCTTGAATCTATGGTCAGATTCCTGTACCGGGTCTATTCCGGAGAAGGTCTTCTTCTGCCTGAAAATGTTTTTTGGAATGGGAAAGGAGAAGCTGTCATGCGAAGGAATATTGCTTTAACTTCCAAAATGAGGCAATATGCCATGGCATCTACACGCGGCATCCACGACATAAGACCTTATTACTTTGCATTGCTTGAATGGGTTTTGCCCGTGGTATGCTATTCGTCTGTCTCTGTATTACACAAAAGATTGTCTGCCAGTCTGGCTTCGATCTTGTATAATAAGCTTAAACTGATATAAAACATGAACCATGAGAAAAAATGTTTTTCTTCTAACATTACTAATAACTATGATCTGGTCCGGAAACATGGCAGCACAAGATTTTTATGAACTGTCATTTAAAACCATTACGGGAGAAAATTATGATTTTGCCCGGCTTAAAGGCAAGAAAGTTCTTATTGTAAATACAGCTTCTAAATGCGGTTTTACACCTCAATTCAAAGAATTGGAGGCGTTGAACAAAGAATATGCCCCCGGGCTGGTTATTCTGGGATTTCCTTCGAATGATTTTATGAACCAGGATCCGGGGACCAATCAGGAGATTAAGGAATTTTGTGAGATCAATTACGGCGTAACCTTCCAGATGATGGACAAATCGTCTGTAAAAGGGAAAAATATCAATCCGGTTTTCAAATGGCTTTCCGATAAAAGTCAAAACGGCTGGAATGACAAAGCTCCGGGCTGGAATTTTGCAAAGTACCTTATTGATGAACAAGGACGTCTGATTGGGGTATGGCCTTCAAAGACCAAACCTTCAGATCCGGAAATCACAGGTAAGCTGTAAGCTACCTGACCAGGTGAAATCCTCGGCTCAGGAGTTCGGACGATCTGAACTCGTTGTATTTATCGCTAATAAGCGGATAATCCCAACAGCCCAGGCTATGGTAGAGTTTACCTCCAAAACCCGTTTTGAATTTATAAAGCCCGTACAGCGGATGTGATGGATTGGGCCCCGGCGATATACCAAACATATCATATTCTGTACATCCTTTTTCTTTTGAGATCCTTATGGCTTCCCACTGCAGCGCATAGGTTGCCATCAGGTTCCTGTGTTCAGAGGAAGACGCCCCGTACAGGTATGAGCCTCTGGTCCCGCTAATAATCAGGAACATGGCTGCCAGCGGAATCCCGTCCCACTCGGCAACCAGCAGCATCACTTCGGCCGGCGACCGGCTGTTATCCACCCTCGTAGACAGAACGGTCTCGAAATATATTATATCATTCAGGAAAATGTTGTTCCGTATGGCCGTGTCCCTATAGAGATCGTACCAGATACCGAGGTTTTCTATGCCCGTTACCCTTACGTTCACTCCTTTCTTCTGGGCCAGGCGGATATTATATCTTGTTTTGGGCTTCATCCCGTCGAGCATATTTTCCTTGCCGACATTAAGGTTAAGGTAAATAGTGCTTGAAGGAAGGATATTGAAATGGGCTTTCTTAAAATTCCACTTAACGGTGTTGCAGTTAAAGCGGAATTCCTGTGCATTAACCGACGGTTCTCCCAGCCAGTCTCCCTGTGAACTGAAATGGGAGTTGTCTTTTGCCCAATAAGATTCCCAGCACAAATCATAACGTATTGTTATGCAGTTTTTTGGAAGAAAAGAGCGAAGGCATTCAGACAGTTCTTCCAGAAAAGGCCCCTGTGATGCTTCGTCCGGTTCCAGTTCGGGTCCGTAGGGAACATAGGCAATAGTATATGTCTCATCCAGGGGCTGGATGAGTACTAACAGATCTGATGTTTTAGTTTTGGCGTACCTGAAATTTACTGCAACGGGAAAAGATCCCAGCTTGTTTTTTACCGCAGACCAGAAAGCCGTTTGTTGGACTATTGGTGTTTCGTAAAGAAGTTCAATGTCTTTTCTGAAAACATCCTGTAGCATGATTATCCCTAAGCCGCCACGTCCTTCAATAACTCATATACCAGGATAACAGGCCAGATAATGGCTTTGAGCACACCCAATACGCCCATCCAGAATCCGGTTGCCTGCGCAATAAAATAAATGACAGCTCCAATAAAGCCGAGTCCGTAGACCGCGCCACAAGATGCGCTTTTTTGCATTTCTTTCTTTTCCATATGTGATTTATTGTTTAACCCAGGCGAACAGTCGCAGCGGTGAACCGCTGCCGCCCCTGATCTTCATAGGTGCGGCAACAATATAGGCACCCTTTGCGGGCAGATGTTCCAAATGGGCAATGTTTTCATAGGCGGTAATATTGCTCCCGCATAAAAAGCGGTGTGTAAGAAAGTCTTTTGACTGACCAAAATCGATACTTGGCGTATCAATACCAACGGCTTTGATATGACGTTCATTGACCAGCCACTTGGCGGCTTCGGGTCCCAGGCCCGGGAAATGCAGTTCATCAACACCCTCTTTTCCCGATTTCTGAGTGCCGGTATATTTCAGATGGTCTTTCCAATAGGCTCCAAAACCGGTAAAGAGCAACACAATGGCCTGTTCCGGAATGGGCCCGTATTTCTTTTCCCAATTCATAAAGTCCTGAATGCCTATTAGATAATCCCGGTCACGGGTTGCGGGATCGCTCACGTCAATAACAACACCTTCTCCGGTAAGTTCTTCTGCTGTTATCTGTTCAATTGACCGGCCCCCATGGGCAAAGTGAAGGGGTGCATCAAAATGGGTACCGCCGTGTTCTTCTGCAGAATACCTGAATGACGAATAAAAATAACCGCTTGCGTTAATACCATAAGAAACTGTATCGTGTCTGAAAGTTTCGTTGGTAGGCCAGTATACCGTGTTTTCATCGAAATCCCAGGTCAAATCAAACCATCTGCCGCCGGCCAAAAGCGATGCAACGTCTTGCGATCCTCTGTTACAGGCGGTCAGGAGCATCGCCAGAAAAACAAAAAAAACAATATAACGCATTTTCATTTTCACTCAATTTGGTACAAAGCTAAAAATTTATTATTGAATTGATTTTGTTTACTTTTGCGTATGCAAAAAGTTTTAGTAAAAAATCTGATTTTTGATTTTGGAGGAGTGATCGTTGATATAGAGCGCGACAGGTCCGTAAACGCTTTCCTGGAACTGGGATTGAAAGAGGCGGAAAATTATCTCGATCCCTATCATCAGAATGGTTTTTTCCTTGAATTGGAGGAAGGCCGTATTGACGCGGACCGGTTTTGTGAGCTCCTTGGAGCCCTGTGCGGCAGGTGCGTATCTTTTAATCAGGCGAAAGCAGCGTGGATGGCTTTTATTACGGATGTGCCGGAATACAGGCTTGAATACCTGGAATCATTAGCTGACAAATATAAATTGTTTTTGCTGAGCAATACAAACCCTTTCATTATGGACTGGGCCCGAAGTCCCCATTTTTCGCGCAAAGGAAAAAGACTTGATGAGTATTTCAATAAAATGTTCCTTTCCTACGAACTAAAATGTGTTAAGCCCGACACAGGTATATTCAAACATCTTATAGCGGCAGGGCCGGATCCCCGTGAGTCGGTATTCATTGATGACGGACCGGCTAATATCCGTACGGCACAGGAACTGGGATTTATGACCTTATTGACCGAAAACGGTAAAGACTGGCGAAATCAGCTTGGAGAACTTTTGTAACTTTGCCGCATGAAAAAATGGGTCGTATTGTGTTTCCTATGCCTGTTCCTCGGTCTTGGACTTTCGCTCCGGCCCGGTGAGGAACACGAACCGGCCGCGTCTCCCGGCCCGGTGTCTCAGATAAATGAAGCAGGAAATCTCTACAGGGTAAGTGAGATCTTCCAGTACAATCATCCCGAGATTCCTGCCGAACAGCAATTCAGCCCTGTGGTCCCTTTTCAGACAGTTGCTTACAGATCACATGCTTCGGGTGCCGGCCTTCGCAATCAACCCGATCAGACCGTATTGCGCAGGTATCCGGTTACTACCCGCCGGCTGCCTGTATCTATACAAAACGAATATTACGTGTTTACTCTCAAACATATCATTATTTAGGAATTGGAACATAAACCGCTAAAGTTTTTATTTCCAATACTAATTAATGATTAAATATGAATGATACCTCATTGATAGACGATGTCATTGTGGACAATGACGTTGTCGTAAAAAAAAGAAAAATCCCGTTTATTTTTATTATCGTATTGATTATTGGAATAGCAGTTATGCTTATTCCCGGTCTCGGTTTTGGACTTGATCTGTGCGCATTTTTGGCAGCCCTCACGGGTCTGATAGGCCTGTTGATCCCTCAGAAAAAATGTGTCTATGTCCCAACCGGCGAACGACTAAAAAAACAGGAATACTGGCTCGATCCCAACGACAAGGCACAGGCTTGTGCGAATATGGAAAAAGGAGAAATTGATAAGATCATTGCCAGGGCAAAGGATAGTAACTCATCTTTGAAGCTGATTGTTTATACCACAAAGACAAAATCCTGTACTATGGCTCAAATCCAGAGTTTTGTACCGTATCAGTTTGTTGCGGTGACCAATATTGTAAAACTATCTTAATATAAGATACAGGTAAAGACTGATGAACATCTGTGCCGCATAGCCTACGTGGCCGCCGGTCCCGGAAAAAAAGGATATGGTAGCGCCCCGCTTTGTAAACTCCTCATAAGCATACAGGGCGCATTCAAACGGCACAGATTCATCGTCTTCTGCATGATACAGGTATATTTCTTTTTCGGGTGTCCAGCCGTCTACGTGCGAGAGTTCCTTCAGGACCCGGTAAACCTTATTGAATTCTTCGTTTTTTTCTGCTGTAAAGAAATCGGGATACATATAATTATGCAGGTCCGAACCTACCCGGTTCTGGATAAACCATTGGTTGTGCTCGTCGGAACGGTCCAGCCATTCTTCATAATTAGCCAATAGATCACCTGTAAAGATTTTTGAAAAATCCAGGTTCAGTTTGTGGTATTTATTAATGGAGTAAATGAGTGTGGGAATTAAGCAATAGGAGCTTTTTCCGGTACGTGTAAAAGCGTCAAAAGCGGCTGCCGGTTCGTAGCACCCGCATCCGATCCCTATCTTGTCTATCTTTACATCTTCTCCGTGTTCCTGGTAATACCTGACCATAGCCATAGCCATGGACCCGCCCAGTGAATAGCCGGCAATATTTGTTTTTTCAGGTAATTCATAGCCGATTGTCCTAAGGAATTCGCGGCTGGCCTGACGCATATCGTAGGCCACGCGGCCTGTAATTTCCGGTTCAAGGAACGGATGGTATATGTCCTGACTTACGCCGTAACCAATAAAATCGGGTATAATGGTAATATATCCGAAACAGGATTGCATGGCCTCGGTCGAAGGAATCCGCCCCGATGCTCCCGAGGTTTTCTGAATGAAAGCAATGGGCGCAACCTCCACAACACCCCGTATATGCGTATCGTTAGGAAAATAAACGGTGCCCGAGGCAACTATCGGGTTGCCGTAATAATCGACAGTCCGATAAGTAATCACATAGGCCGAGACGGTGATGTCCTTAAGTAGTAACGAGGCCAGCGGCTCTACAAAAGACAGTTTTTCGCTGTTGGTGACGCCTTCTCCGAATGACGCAAAGAAATCGTCAAACCGTGCAGTGGCGGTATGAATAACCTCAATAAAATATTGAGGGGGATCAACCGGGGCGTCTGCCTTGCTGCAACCCGACCATCCCCAGACAGCTGTTATCGTTACGAGTAATAAACCTGCTTTTTTCATGACCGGGAGGTAGAATCAGAAAGAAGATATAAAATGGGTTAATAAATGAAAAAGCTTTTCATAATTGACGGCGAAGGCGTGTTCCGCATCGTCCAAAGGTGTATGATATACATCAAAAGCCCGGCCGTCAACCATAATATAAAGGGCGGGTACCTGCCGGACCGCAAAGGGATAATGATCGCTGTCGTTAGAAAGAGGTTCCTGGGTGAGGGTTTTGAAAAAACCATGTTGACTGTTAATGGCCTTCAACCATTCAAGCGTCTTCCGCCCTTCGGGACCGGTTTCCAAGAAAAGGCGGTCACCGTTGTCTGCCAACATATCCAGATCTATAACCTGAATGGTCCGGGAGAGAGGAATAACAGGATTTTCAACGTAATATTCAGATCCCAGGAGATTGTTTTCCTCGGCGGCCGAGGCGATGAACAATAAGGTATGTTTTGGTTTGTTCTCCGGGAGGGCATAGTAATGGGCCAGAGTAAGCATCATGGCCACGCCCGAGGCATTGTCATTGGCTCCGGGATACCACACCTCTTTTCCCAGGTGACCCAGGTGGTCGTAATGAGCAATGATAATAAGGCAACTGTCACCCCGGATTCCTTCTATTTGTCCAATTACGTTGGCAGAAGTGTATTCTTTTATCATACGGCTGTCTATCCGCAGAGTAATTTGCCGTGCATCCCCGGGAAAATCAGGCCCGGTCCACAGGACCGGAACGGGTTGAAGTTGTCCGCTCCTGGATTTAAAAAAGGTTGGCTTTTTCTTGTGAGTCATTATGATTCCGGCAACAGGCATCCGGTATAATTCAACAGGTGCAATACCGTAATATCTGTTTATCAGGTCAAAGTCCACTACAATAAAAGTACGGCTGTATTTCCCGCTTTGCAGTAAGGGCAGGAGACTTTCCGGCTTGTGGGATTCCACGGGAATGTACGCCAGGGGCCAGGAACCATTTATTGAAGGAGAAAATTCCCTTACCGTAAAATCTTGTCCCGGCACGAGATCCCTTCCGTTTACGGACAGTTCAATCTTTTTGTGGAAAACGTTTACCGGGTATGTGAAATGCTGAAGATATCCATGGGCAAGACCCGGCTTCAGCTCCGGTATCGTCTGGTATTGTTTAACTATATAAGCCGCAGCTTTCCTGTCTCCTTTCCCGTAATCGGAACGTCCTTCGTATTTCTTTGAAGATAATTCGGTTATTACATCCAGAAAATACTTCTTATCCTGTGCCTGTGACACTGCCCACGTACAGAGAAGCAGTGCGGCTGACAAAATAATATTTCGTCTCATAATATACAAAGATACTATCTTTGCGCAATGATTGAAGCCATTTTCTTTGATATAGACGGCACGCTGGTAAGTTTTACTACACACAGGGTCCCCGCATCGGCTGCAACGGCCATAAAAGCCTGTCAGGCAAGAGGAATAAAAGTTTTCATTTGCACCGGAAGACCCGGTGTGCTGGTTCAGGATTTTACGCTTCCCCAATATGGCGGTCTGGTTTTTGACGGCATAGTGGCACAGAACGGGGCGTATTGCGCTGCCGGGAACGGAGAGGTGTTCTTTAAAAACTCAATAGACAGGCGGGATATAGCTGCGCTTATTAAGTTCCTTGCAAACAATGAACCTTTTCCCGTGTCTGTGATGACAGAAAACGCTGTATATATTAATTATTTGGACGAAAGAGTATTGGCTTTGGCCCAAACCCTCGGCGTGGCTGTCCCGCGGGTTTTCCCCCTGGAGCAAATTGATCGGGAAGTAATGCAGGTGAATATTTACGGAGGTCTTGATCTGGAAGAAAAAGTTATGCGGGAAGTATTCAGAAGTTGTGATTCCAGCAGATGGCATCCTCATTTTGCCGATGTTACGCCCAGGGGAAACGACAAGGCCACTGGCATTGACAAAATGCTTTCCTATTACGGAATAGATCTCTCGGCCACTATGGCCTTTGGCGACGGAGCAAATGACATTCCCATGCTCCGGCATGTTCATAGCGGAGTAGCTATGGGGAACTCGGACGATCTGAACGTGTTTCGGGCGGCTAAATATATTGCTCCTCATATAGATGAAGACGGAATCGCGCGGTTTTTAGATTCCTTTTTTCTACATTTGTAAATATGAAACGTTTAGCCATCATTGTGCTGGCAATCGCAGCGGTTGCCTGTGCTAAAGAAAATGTCCGGACAAAATCGCCGGAGGCTCTCGATGTATTGGACCGTTTACAGGCAGCTGCAGGTAGCGGTCAATTCTTTTTTGGGCAGGAAGATTTTCCGTTTTACGGGTTTTCCTGGGAGTATGAACTGGGCAGAGGCGATGTTAAGGAAGTTTGCGGAAGTCATCCGGCCGTGCTGGGCTGCGATTTGGGGCACATTGAGCTGGGCGCGGAAGAAAACCTCGACGGGGTTCCTTTTGAGGTAATGCGTAAGGCCATAATAGATCATTACGCAGAAGGAGGCCTGGTTACCCTTAGCTGGCATGCCCGTAATCCGCTAACCGGGGGCAATGCATGGGATGTGTCGGATAATACCGTGGTGGCCTCTGTTCTGGAGAACGGCTCCAATCACGAGCTTTTCCTGGGCTGGCTGGATAAAGTCGCAACTTTTATCCAATCTCTGACTACGGCGGAAGGATCTAAAGTCCCGGTTATTTTCCGGCCATGGCACGAACACACCGGCTCGTGGTTCTGGTGGGGCAGGAACATTTGTACGGCAGACCAATACAAAGCTTTATGGAAAATGACCATGGAGTATATGTGGGGAAGGGGTCTGGATAACCTCATCACGGCCTATTCTCCCAATTACGGCGGTATGACGGAAGAAATCTATATGGAACGTTATCCGGGCGACGAGTACGTAGATGTTTTCGGCTATGACGCCTATGGTGACGGGCCCGAATTTATCACTACCCTTCGCAACGAAATGACAATGGTAGCCGGGGTGGCCAAAAAACACAGGAAACTTATGGCTCTTACCGAATGCGGAATGGGGGGACTGGGTAATCCTCAATGGTTTACCGGAGTACTGTTGCCCGTTTTGGACGGTTTTCCCGCTACGTATGCTTTAGTATGGAGAAACGCCCCCGACTACCTGATGCCTATGCATATTTTTGCTCCCTATCCGGGACATCCTGCCCAGGAAGATTTTATGGCGTTTTACTCAGATGGGCGCACACTCTTTCTTAACAATTAGCGCCTTCTTAACGATTAACGAAATATGAAAAAAACTATTATTGTGGCGCTGCTGCTTCTTGGTGCAGTTACGTCCCATATGGCTTATGCCCAGAATTTACAGTTACATTATAAAACTGCAAAATGGCTGTATCCCAAGGAATGGGCCAATGATGCCATGCTTATGAGTACTGTGGAGATGTTTAAGGCCGATCCCTGGGGTGACACTTTCTTTTTTGTAGATATGACCTACACAAAGGAAGGCTTGAACTATGCCTACTGGGAAATCGCCAGGAATCTCAAATTCTGGGAGGCTCCTTTTGCCGTCCACCTGGAATACAACGGCGGTCTGCAGGGCCCGTTCCTGTTTAATCATGCTTACCTTGCCGGAGGAACTTATGCTCTTCACAGTAAAGATTTTTCCAAAACTTTCTCGGTGAGCCTTATGTATAAATACATTCAGGGGATCGAGAAAGTGTCCAATTACCAGATTACCGCTATCTGGGGCATAAACTTTGCCGGCGGAAAGTGCAGCTTTTCGGGATTTATTGATTGGTGGAGACAGGAAAACCCGGCCTTCCAGTCGCGGTTCGTGCTCCTGTCACAACCTCAATTCTGGCTTAACCTGAACGCATTCGACGGAATAAACGATAAATTCAAACTAAGTGTGGGAACCGAGGTGGAATTCAGCAACAACCTTACTAAAGCCGGATTCTATGTGGTTCCCACACTGGCATTGAAATGGACGTTCGATTGATCTCCTCCTAGCGATTCATTACAGATTCAATCTCTTCTACGGTCACCGGAAGGCGTTTACTGCCCAACAGACGGTGTCCTTTTGGAGTAATAAGAACGTCATCTTCTATGCGGATCCCTCCAAAATTATAATGAGGAACGCATTTGTCAAAATTAATAAAAGCGGCGTTATGCCCTTCTTTCTTCCACATCTCAAGCAGGGTGGGGATAAAATAGAATCCCGGTTCGACAGTCATTACATTTCCTGCCTGAAGAGCCCGTGCCATACGCAATGATTTAAGACCAAACTGGGTGCTGCGGGTAACCGTATGATCATAGCCTACGAAAATTTCTCCCAGATCTTCCATGTCGTGTACGTCAAGACCCATATTGTGTCCCAGTCCAGCAGGCCAAAAAGCGGCATGGGCACCCGCTGCCACGGCTTCTGCGGTATCGCCCTTCATAAAGCCGAGGTCTTTAAGACCGTTGGTGAGAATATGGGCGGCTGCCAGGTGTACTTCTTTGAACGGCACGCCCGGAGCGCACATGCCTCTACAATGATTGTTGGCCGTAAGCACCAGATTGTACAGGTCTTTTTGCAGACCGGTGAATTTTCCCGAACAGGGTATGGTGCGTGTAAAATCACTGTCGTAATGACTGCTTATTTCTGCTCCGGCGTCCATCAGAAGTAATCGCCCTTCGGTGAGGATCTGGTGATGTGAATGACCGTGCATTACTTCTCCGTTCTGTGTCAGGATGGTAGGGAAAGCAGGCATATAACCTCCGCTCACGGCGACGCCTTCCATTACACCGGCAAGTTCCTGTTCCACCATGCCGGTTCTTGCCATGCTCATGACCGTGTAGTGCATGGCGTATCCCAAGTCACACGCTTTATCCAGTTCGGCAATTTCTTCCGGTTGCTTGATCATGCGCATGGAAACCACCGCACGGATAAGCGCTTCCGAGGCAGCAGATTTCTGATCTTTCGGGTGAATACCAAAGATGTCCATCAGTTCAATCATGTTGTCGCCACGGTACGGGGGCAGGAAGTGTACTTTTCTTCCGGCTTGCAGCGCTTTCTGAATGAACTCGCCAAGCTTCCCCCGGGACAGGGTATCTTTTACGCCCACCAGGGCGGCTTTTTCCTGCATTTTAGGCAGAGGGCCTGTCCAAACGATATCATCTATGCTCACATCATCGGCAAAAAGGATCTCGGCACCCGATTCAAAATCAATGACAGCCGCCAGATCCGGCTCGTCCAGGCCAAAATAATACAGGAAGGTGCTGTCCTGTCTGAAATGATAGGTGTTGTCTTTATAATTACAGGGAGCTTCGTGATTTCCCATAAAAAGGGCAATGCCTTTATCCAGCTTTGATTTCAGCTGCATCCGGCGGTTAATGTAGATTTCTTTTGAGAACATAATAAATGAGATTTTTCTCAAAGGTACTAAAAAGTCACGTACCTTTGCGCCATGTTGCCTACTTCACGCAAAGAACTGGACACGCTCGGTTACGACAATGTGGACATCATCCTTTTTTCGGGCGATGCCTACGTGGATCACCCCTCTTTCGGCCCGGCGGTCATTGGCCGTGTACTGGAAGCGCAGGGATACCGGGTTGCCATTGTGCCTCAGCCCAACTGGCGGGATGATCTGCGTGATTTTACAAAACTCGGAAAGCCGAGGCTGTTTTTCGGGGTCAGCGCCGGTAATATGGACTCTATGGTCAACCATTATACGGCAGCCAGGCGTTTGCGAAGCAACGACGCCTATACACCCGGAGGAAATTCCGGTATGCGCCCCGATTATGCCGTGACCGTTTATACCCGCATCCTCAGACAGCTTTTTCCGGGGGTGCCGGTGATTATTGGCGGCATAGAAGCTTCTTTGCGACGGCTTACTCATTACGATTACTGGAAAGATGAGCTGTTTCCTTCCATTCTGGCTGACTCCGGAGCCGATTACCTGGTCTACGGGATGGGTGAGAGACCCATAGTTGAACTGGCCGCCGGTTTACGGGCAAAAGCCGGACCCCAAGTATTGCGTGAAATTCCGCAAATTGCTTACCTGCGCAGGGGAATGCCCGGAGTGAAAACCTCCCGGGAAGGTGCGGTTATTTTGCCTTCTTATAGTGCCTGCAGGAAAGATAAAGCTGTTTTTGCCAGGCATTTCAGGATGATTGAAGAACAGGCGAACAGGGAAAATTCGCCGGTGCTTATAGAACCGCAGGGGAATGAAAACGATGAATACGTAGTGGTGAATCCTCCGTTTCCGCCGGCTACAACGGAGGAACTGGACGCCGTATACGATCTGCCGTTCACGTATAAAGCCCATTGGCGTTATAAAAACAAGCAAATCCCCGCACTGGACATGATACAATTCTCGGTATGTCTGCACCGGGGATGTTTTGGCGGCTGCAGTTTCTGCACCATAGCCGCACACCAGGGGAAACAGATATCATCCCGTTCTACGGCCTCGGTGCTCAGGGAAATTGAGCGGCTCTCGGCTCTGGAAAATTTCAAAGGTCATCTGACCGACCTGGGCGGCCCGACAGCGAATATGTACAGGATGCACGGCATAAACAGGGAGCAATGTGCCGTATGCCGGCGGACTTCCTGTCTTTTTCCCAACAGATGCCGCAACCTTGATCATTCGCATGCTCCTTTGCTTGCCCTTTACAAAACGGTGCGGGATTTGCCTCAAATTAAGAAGGCGACCATCGGGAGCGGTATACGTTACGATCTGTTCCTTGACAGGGACGGTTTTCTGGACAATGAGAGTGAGGCGTATTTCAACACTTTACTGGAGCATCACGTATCGGGCCGCCTAAAGGTAGCTCCCGAGCATACGGAAGACAACGTACTTAAATATATGCACAAGCCATCCTTTGAGCTTTATCGTAAGTTATCCGCAGCTTTTTACGCATGCAACAAAAACAGGGGACTGAAACAGCAGCTCATTCCGTATTTTATTTCTTCCCATCCGGGCTGTACTCTTAAGGACATGGAGCGTCTTTCCGCCAAATTTGCTAAAGAGGGGATAAAAGTAGAACAGGTTCAGGATTTTACGCCCACTCCCATGACCAAATCATCTGTAATGTATTATTCGGGGATAGACCCCGATACAGGAGAAAAAATTTTTGCTGAACGCAATATGCAAAAAAAAGCCCTCCAGAAGGAGAGCTTTTTCAGGTAGAACAGGGTTCTTTTCTAGTACCCGGGATTCTGTTGCGAACGGATGGCCTCGTTGGCGTTCATCTCGTCTGTGGAAATAGGCAGAATCGTTTTGTAAAATGTCCTGTCGATAGTTTTCTCACGGTGCGTAATCACAACGGACGGCGTGATAAAGTCATCATTAAAGGTTATGGTTTTATTCAGGCGCATCATATCAAAGAAACGGTGCCCTTCGGCAAATAATTCTTTACTTCTTTCGTTAAGGATCATATCTACCGAAACGGTAGCTGCAGTGGCAGCCGGCAGTCCCGGAGAACGTTTGCGGATTTCCTGGAGGTAAGTAGCGGCTTTATCCTTATTGCCTGTACCCAAAGCGGCTTCTGCAGCAATCAGATACACTTCGGAAAAACGGATCACTTTTATATTCACGGCGGTGCCTGATCCCTTTCCGTCTCCGGAGAGGGTGGTACTGCCGCTGTATTTATAGCAGGAACCATTCCTGTATACCCCTGTGTCGCTGTACGATTCATCGTAACTCATAATACCCCAGCGAACGTCTCCCGGGTCCTCGTTCATCCGTGCAATCCAGTAATCACTGGCCATAAACCATCCCATCGCGCTGGTAGATCCATGTTTTGAGCGTCTCAGGTAGAAGCCCAGCGATCCGGTCCCCAGGTCTGACTCGTCCAGATACATGGCCAGTTCAAAGATAGATTCCGTATTGAATTCAGAAGTCCAGGAACTTACCCAGTTGGAATTGGAATAGAGCGTATATACTTTGGAATTGATCACCGTTTCTGCCGCGGCAAGAGCAGAGGCATAGTTTTCCATATACAGGTATACTTTTGCCTGAAGGGCCATATTGGCATAATAATTTACGTATCCTTTTGCTTTAGATTTGGAAAGCAGCGGAGCTCCGTCAGTGAGGTCTTTAACAATCTGGGCATATACCTGCTCAACCGAGGCGCGGGTAGGTTCGGCCGATGCATCCTGAGGTTCGAGGATTAGCGGAACACCGTAAGCCGATTTATCCATATTATAAGGTTTGCCGTACAGACGAACGAGGTCGAAATACATCAGGGCACGAAGAGTAAGCGCCTGGCCTTTGTAAGATTCCAGGGCAGAAGTCATGGTCCCGGCCTCGGCTATCTTGTCTATATTCAGCAACAGGTTGTTTACCTGGGCCAGACAATGATAGATCTGTACCCAATAACCTGAATAGGAGTTGGAAGAAGCCGAGTGGTTAAATACATATAGAGCGTCCAGACCGCGTCCCTGCGAACGAATGGTCAGATCGCCGCCTTTGGCGTCGCCGTACATAATAAAGTTACGTCCATAATAACTGGCAGAAGTCATTTTGCTCACGATCCCGTTCATGACCACTTCCGCATCGGCAGCCGTAGTGATGGAAGTCTCGGCAGGTGCAGAGTTGCTGGGAACGACATCGAGAAATCCTTCGCAGGAAGCAAACAGAACAACGCAAAGTGCTGTAAGTAAAATATATATCTTTTTCATAGTGTTGTTCATTTATTCATTAAAAACTAAGTTCCAGGCCAAAAGTAAAAGTTTTTCCAAGCGGGATCTCCCATCCTCTTGAACCGTATTCGTTTACTTCGGGGTCATATTCTTTGTGCGCGGCAAGGGTCCACAAATTGGAGCCGTTGAAGAATACCCTGACGTTTTGAACGTTGATCTTATTGATCAGCTGTTTGGGCAGACTGTACGAAATGGTGACGTTTTTCAGTCTCAGGTAGTCGGCTTTATTCATATGGCGGCTGCTCTTCTGGTTCACGTCTTCCATATCTATAGCTATACGCTGGGGATAAGCCGCCGTTTTGTTTTCGGGTGTCCAGCGGTTGTCATAACACCATTGAGACATGATGCGTTCCCAATAGTATCCGTCGTCATTCACGTCGCGGGCTACGGCATTATAGGTATATCCGCCCAATTTATATGTGAAATTCAGGGCAACGGACAATCCTTTCCAGGCGAAATCGGTATTGATACCGCCGTAGAATTTAGGCTGTGCCGTTCCAAGTATGGTTTCACTGGCGTTGGAATAATTGTAGGTGGCGGGACGTCCGTCTACCATCAGGTCGGCTTCCTTGTCGTTATTCAGGAACCATACGTTTTGTCCGGTTTCGTCTTCAACACCGGCCCATTCCAGTCCGTAGAAAGACAAAGTGGATTCGCCTTCCCTGTAAATGAATTTGGCCCTGGAATCTCCGCCGGTGGGATCGTACCATATGATGTCTTTTCCTTCATAGAGTTTGGTTACCGAAGAGTTAATCCACGATCCGGTCAGACCGGCGCTCCATCTGATCTGGTTGTTGCGGATAATGTCTCCGCTTAGCTCAATCTCAACACCGTGGTTGTTGATCTCTCCAATATTCCGGAGTGTAGAGCTAAAACCGGTAACGGTAGAAATGGGAACACTCTGGAGCAGGTCTTTAGAGTCACGGCTAAAGTATTCAACCGTACCGCTCAGGCGGTTGTTGAACAACCCGAATTCCAGGGCCACATTGTAGGTATAGCTGGTTTCCCAGGACAGATTGGCATCGGCAATGTTTGCAACTCCACCTCCGGGTTCTGTCATATATTTATTTGAATAGGTAGTAAGCGCACGCCAGCCGTAATTGGAGGAAGGTAACGTTCCGTTTACCCCGTAGGAGGCTCTCACTCTGAGATTAGAGATCTCTTTTACGTCTTTAAGAAATCCTTCGTTGTTAATCCTCCACGATCCGGCCACGGACCAGAAGTTACCCCAGCGGGTATTGGGGCCGAGTCTTGAAGATCCGTCACGGCGGAACGATCCGGAAACATAGTAACGTCCGTCGTAGCTGTATTCGGCGCGCGAGAGCATAGACAACATGGTGTTGCCCCAGTAATAGGCATTGGCATCGAGCTTCCCTGCCGTAGCTACGGTATGGAGCGCACTGGTCGGCAGGTTGGTACCGGAAGCACGCTGGAAGTCGGTTTTGTTTTCTTCTGCTTCCCAGCCAACCAAAAGGTTGAGGGTGTGTTTTTCACCGAATTCCTTGTCGTAATTCAGGGTGGTAGAAGAAACCACTTTTCTTACGTTGGTGCTCATTTCCGAGACAGAACCGTTATCTGTAGAACCGTTAAAGTGATTGGCGCTGTAATAGACATGATCAAGAGTCTGTGTGTTATCCAGAGACAAAACGGATTTCAATACCAATTCCGGCATGAATTTCACGGCAACGGTCTCGTTAGCCGATATTTTCAGCACATTGGAAGAGTTTTCCCACTCATTGTTATAGTATAAAGCATTGTAGGCATAGCTGCCGTAGCGGGCAGTCCAGGGATCGCCTGTTTTGTAGTCGGTTGGCCAGTAGAGAGGCCACAAAAGATTGCGGGATTGCATAAAATAGTTTGCTCCCGTGCTTCTGGTGTCGTTAAAACCGTGTTGAACGTTCTTGGCCAGGTTTACATTGGTTGAAAATTCAACGTGTTTGCCCACCTTCTGTGAAACATTCAGGCGTCCCGAAATACGGCTGAAATCATTAACAGTGCTCCGCCCCTGTTCTTTTGTATAAGACAACGAGGAATAGTAACTGGTAGCATCGGTAGCCCCGCTTACGGACAGGTCGTATGTCTGGTAAACGGCCGTGCGGAAAAGCACATCGTCCCAATTGTAGTATTTACCTTCCCTGTTTTCAACACCGTCTGTCATCCCCAGAATCTTAAGGGAGTTTACCGTGTTGTCTTCCGCAGTAAAATAATAACCGTGCTTGTTAAACCGTTTGTTCAATTGGGCCAGGGCGGACGTGCTGGAAGCCGCATCTGTTTTTCCGTCATATTTCCCGGCATTCCAGAAATTTTCGTAATACAACTCAACCTGCTTTTCAGGACTGGCAATATCAAAGTTGGTAGTGGCGAACGAAGGGGTTACCCCAACGGAAGCTTTAAAATTTACAACAGGTTTTCCTAATTTTCCGCGCTTGGTCGTAACTACGATTACCCCGTTGGCGGCACGTGAACCGTAGAGTGCAGATGCAGCGGCATCTTTAAGTACGGTTATGGATTCAATATCCGTAGGGTTTAACGTGCTCATAACGTTGTTGCTGGTGTAGAGGTAGTCGCTCATCTGTCCCGAGCTGCCGGAAATAACGGGAACTCCGTCAATGACATAAAGCGGTTCATTGGAGGCATTCATAGATCCGATACCACGAACCCTGATACTCGAAGTCGAACCGGCCTGTCCGGAATTTGTGGTGATCTGCATCCCGGCCACTTTGCCGTTCAGGGCGCTTTCAAAAGAAAGTGTGGGGACGTCTTTGATGGATTCACTTTTGACAACCGAGGCGGCACCGGTGTAAGTGCCTTTTTTGGCAGTACCGTAGGCAACAACCATCACTTCTTCAAGCGCCAGAGCGTCCGGTGTCATCTGGACCTGAAGCAGCGACCTTCCTTCAAGGGGAATTTCAATGCTGGTGTAGCCAATGTAAGAAAAAACCAACACTGCATTGGCCGGGCATTTTTCAATGGTGAATTTTCCGTCCAGATCTGTGTTGGCTCCGATTCCTCTTTCACCCTTAACAAGAATGGTAACAAAGGGGAGTGGTGAGCCGTCTTCAGAAGAAGTTACTGTACCAGTAACCCTCGTTTGTGCCATAACGGTAATTGAGAGCAGAACCGCAAGCACAAAGAAAAATGATTTCTTCATGTAATTTTAGGTTAAATTTTAATGTTTTGGTTTTAGGTCTTTCATAGTATAGCTTACTATATATGACAAAGTTAAAAATTACTTTTAAATCTAGGCAATTTGAGGTATTTTTGTTGCCAATTGTGAATAAATATACCCTATGAATGCACATATTATCTCTGAAACCCCCCTGAAACCCGGAGATCTGAAAGAAATTACACGCACCGGCTCGCGGATTGAACTCTCGGCCGACGTTTCTGAGCGTATTGAACGATGCCGGACTTACCTCGATGCAAAAATTAAAAACTCAGGAGAGTTGATCTATGGGGTAAACACGGGTTTCGGTGCCCTGTATAATGTGGCTGTGGGTGTTGAGCAGCTGGCCCGTCTGCAAAGGAACCTGGTGATGTCTCATGCCTGCGGTATGGGTCCCGAGGTGCCGCGCGAGATTGTCCGGCTTATGATCTTTCTGAAAATACAATCTCTTTCCTACGGGCATTCAGGTACACAGCTCAAAACCGTTAAGCGTCTTGTCGATTTTTTTAATAACGGAGTGTGTCCCGTTGTTTATGAGCAGGGATCCCTGGGAGCTTCGGGAGATCTGGCCCCATTGGCACATATGGCCCTGCCCCTGATAGGTCTGGGTGAAGTGGATTTTCGCGGGGAACGGTTAAGCGGAGCCCGCTTGAATGAAATTATGGGATGGGATCCCATTGAATTACAATCCAAAGAAGGGCTTGCCCTGCTCAACGGCACCCAGTTCATGTGTGCATACGGCCTGTGGTGTCTGTTAAAAGCGCAGAACCTTTGCCTGCAGGCAGATATGATCTGTGCATTGTCTTTAGACGCATACGATGGCAGGATAGAACCTTTTACCCCGCAGGTACATGCCATAAGGGCCCATAAAGGTCAGGCCGTGACGGCAGAGGCCGTACGCACTTTCCTGGAAGGGAGCGAATTGATCAAAAGGCCAAAGAAACATGTTCAGGATCCGTATTCCTTCCGTTGTGCACCCCAGGTACACGGTGCTTCAAGGGATTGTGTGGATTACGTGACACAGGTGCTGACTACCGAAATGAATTCCGCAACAGATAACCCGACCATATTCCCCGACCTTGACCAGGTTGTTTCTGCGGGTAATTTTCACGGTCAGCCGCTGGCCCTGGCCCTGGACTTTCTGAGCATAGCCATAGCCGAATTGGGCAGTATATCGGAGAGAAGGACCAATCAGCTGGTTCTCGGCAAACGGGAACTGCCGGCTTTCCTTGTAGCCAGGCCCGGTCTGAACAGCGGATTCATGATCCCGCAATATACAGCCGCATCTATCGTCAGCCAGAACAAGCAGCTTTGTACTCCGGCCTGTATAGATTCCATTGATTCTTCGCAGGCCCAGGAAGACCACGTGAGCATGGGATCCAATGCGGCCCTGAAATGCTACCGTGTGATGAACAACGTACAAAGGGTGCTTGCCATTGAGTTGTTCAATGCCGCGCAGGCCCTTGAATTCAGAAGACCGGCCAGAACTTCTCCGTTACTGGAAAAAGTAGTTTCACGGTTTCGTGAGCACGTTCCTTTCATCCAGGACGATACCCTTATGTATCCTTACCTGCAGCAGGCAGAAAAATTCTTGTCCGATGAGTTATATACTGATTGAAAATATCAGGCAGTTGGTCCAGGTGCAGGAAGCTTTGCCTTCCGGGAATGTGACGTGCAGGGGCGGGGAGCGTATGGCCCTGCTGCCCTGTATGAAGGACGCCTGGTTGTTTATAGAAGATGACCGGATAGCCGGCGTAGGTCCCATGTCGTTATCGCCCTACACAGAACAGGTTCCCGTGGGTACCCAAATAATTGATGCCTCGGGCTGCGTGGTTTTTCCCTCATTCTGCGATTGCCATACCCACCTTGTCTATGCGGGAAGCAGGGAACGGGAATTCATGGATAAAATCAGGGGCCTTTCTTACGAAGAGATCGCTGCCAGGGGCGGCGGTATTCTCAATTCGGCCCAATTGCTGCAATCCGTTTCTGAAAACAAGCTGTTTGAAGAGACGCTTCCCAGGGTTCGGGAACTTATTGGATTCGGGACCGGAGCGGTGGAGATAAAAAGCGGGTACGGACTTACATTGCGGGATGAATTAAAAATGTTGAGGGTTATTCGCCGGATAGCTGAGGAAACTCCATTGCGGGTAAAGTCTACTTTCCTGGGAGCCCATGCGGTACCGGCTGAATATAAGGACCGTAAAGAGGCCTATGTAGAGCTGATAATCCGCGAGATGATACCAGCCGTTGCCTCGGAAAAACTGGCAGATTACATTGATGTGTTCTGTGAAAGGGGCTTTTTTTCCGTAGATGATACCCGGCGTATTTTTGATGCAGGTCTCAGGTACGGGTTACGTCCCAGGGTGCATGCCAATCAGATGGCCTTTTCAGGCGGGGTACAGACCGGTATCGAGTATGGGGCTGTCTCGGTGGATCATCTGGAACATACAGGCCCTGCAGAGTGGAATGCACTGGCTCAGTCGGACACAATGCCGGTCCTGCTGCCCGGAGCCACCTTTTTTCTGGAGATGGAATATGCGCCGGCAAGGGAAATGATTGCCTGCGGACTTCCGGTTGTTCTGGCCTCGAACTATAATCCCGGCTCATGTCCTGCAGGTAATATGCAGTTTATGATGACACTTGCCTGTCTGAAAATGAAGATGACACCGGAAGAGGCTGTCAATGCAGCTACGCTCAACGGAGCCTGTGCCATGGATTTAAGCCATGATTATGGTTCCGTTACAGTGGGAAAAGTAGCCAATCTTTTCATAACTAAGCCAATGCCTTCGTATGAATATTTTGCCTACGCCTTTACAAGCCCGCTGGTACAAACAGTAATTCTTAACGGTAAAATCCAAAAACTATGATTTTCTTACACGCACAACAATTTGCCACGCTGCTGGGATTATTGACCATTGTTCCGGCCGGTCACGGTGCCGTTTATTTCAATATAAACGATCTGGTAATCTATGTAGACCCTTTTTCCGGTTCGACGGATTATTCCGGTTACCCGAAAGCCGATATCATTTTTTTCACGCATGATCATTACGATCATTACGATCAAAAGGCCCTGAAACATATTGTAAATGACAGCACTGTGTTTGCAGGTCCCCAATGTATGAAAGAACATCTTAAGCTTATCCATACATTTGGACAGACAGACAATTTTCAGTGGCGTGGTATTTCGGTACAGGCAGTTCCTGCCTACAACATCATCAACAAGCGTCCGGACGGAACACCGTTCCACCCTAAGGGCTATGCGGTGGGATATATTTTTACATTCGGGGATCTGAGGGTTTATCTTTCGGGCGATACCGAGCTGATACCAGAAATGAATGATCTGGGCCCGATTGATGTTGCCGTATTGTCTAAAAATACTCCATATACCCTGAGCGACGAGCAGTTTATCCAGGCTGTGGCCATTATTGGCGCTCCGGTTGTCTATCCGGTGCATTACGGAGAACTGGACCGCGAAGCACTCGGGAAGGCTGTGGGCCCACGTGTGAAACTTATTTATGAATGATCCAATGAATATAAGACTTATTGAATGTGTTCCCAATTTTTCCGAAGGGAGAGACAAACAGGTTATTGACGCCATTACCTCGGCCGTATGTTCCGTAGAAGGAGTGAAACTGTTGAATGTAGATCCCGGCGCAGCCACCAACAGGACGGTGGTAACTTTTGTGGGGGGTCCCGAGGCGGTTGTCGAAGCCGCTTTCCGTGCCATCCGGACGGCTGCCTTGGTGATTGATATGCGAAAACACCAGGGAACGCATCCCCGGAGTGGAGCTACCGATGTCTGCCCTTTGATCCCTGTTTCGGGTATCACAATGGAAGAAACCGTGGAATATGCGCGCAGCCTGGCACGCCGCGTGGGTGAGGATTTGGGGATCCCCGTTTATTGTTACGAAAAAGCCGCCATGAGCGAAAACCGCCGTAACCTGGCTGTATGCCGTGCCGGAGAATACGAAGGTCTGCCCAAAAAGCTGCAAAGCCCTTTATGGAAACCCGATTTTGGCCCGGGTGATTTTACGGAAAATGTGGCTAAAACCGGTCTTACCGTAATAGGTGCCCGTGATTTTCTTGTGGCCGCTAATTTCAATTTGAATACAACTTCGGTACGCCGGGCCAATTCGATTGCATTTGACGTGCGTGAAAAGGGCCGGAAGGTGGTCGTAGACGGAAAAGAAACCGTTCAGCCCGGCAGCCTGAAAAGCTGTAAGGCTATAGGCTGGTTCATTGAAGAATACGGAATCGCGCAGGTTTCAATGAATTTGACCGATATAGGCGTCACCCCTCTTCATGTGGCTTTTGACGAGGTGTGTGCCAGAGCCTCTGCACGTGGCATGCGTGTAACAGGGACGGAGCTTGTGGGCCTTATTCCCAGGCGCACCCTGCTTGAGGCCGGTCGCTATTTCCTTCACAAACAACAAAGATCTTCCGGTTTGCCGGAAGAAGAACTCATTGCAACAGCCGTAAGGAGTATGGGGCTGAACGACCTGAGACCCTTCAATCCGCGCGAAAAAGTGCTGGAATACCTGCTGGAAGACGGGATCTCCGGTAAGCAGAAACTCGTGTCCCTTTCCTGTCGGTCGTTTGCATTGGAAACAGCCAGCGAATCGCCGGCTCCCGGCGGAGGCTCTGTCTCGGCTTATATGGGAACTCTGGCGGCCTCTCTGGGTACGATGGTGGCCAACCTCTCTTCGCACAAAAAAGGTTGGGATGAGCGTTGGGCATTTTTCTCGGACTGGGCCGAGAAAGGTCAGGCGCTTGTGTCGGAACTGCTCTTTCTGGTAGATGAAGATACCGCATCGTTCAACAGGATCATGGATGCATTCTCGTTACCAAAAAACAACGAAGAGGAAAAGGCAGCGCGATCGGTTGCCATTCAGGAGGCAACATTATATGCCACGCGCATACCTCTGCGAACCATGTCGGCTGCCTGTAAATGCTTTGATATTGTTGATGCCATGGTCCGGGAAGGCAATCCCAATTCCGTGACCGATGCCGGAGTGGGTGCGCTGGCGGCCCTTGCGGCGGTAAAAGGAGCTTATCTGAATGTGCGCATTAATGCGGCAAGCCTGAAAGATAAGACCGTAGCGGCATCTTTGACCGAAAGCGCGGAAGAATTGCTGAAAGAGGCTGTATATAAAGAAATGAATATCTGGAAACAAATTAATGAAAAAATTGCATGAAACGTTATCTTTTACTATTTGTGTTCCTTCTTATTGGACAGTTGGTTGTTGCACAGGACAAACAACTTCCCGCCCCCCGGACAGAAGGAGGTATGCCCCTTATGGAGGCTTTGAAAAACAGAAAATCGGTACGTGAGATGTCCGCGAAAATGCTTTCGGACCAGCAATTAGCCGATCTGTTATGGGCTGCAAACGGTGTGAACCGCCCCGACGGTCGCCGCACAGCGCCCTCGGCTATGAATTGCCGGGAAATAGAGATCTATGTTTATACTGCCGGGGCCGTTTGGTTGTACCAGCCCGAGCAAAACAGCCTCAGGCATGTACTGAACGGTGATTTCAGAGCAGAGGCCGTGATGCAGGATTTTGCGAAAGAAGCCCCTGTGCTGCTTGTTTTTGTGTCCAATTATGAAAAAATGGCCAGGATGAACGAACAGCAGAGAAGTTTCTTTGAGGCAACCGATGTTGGCTATGTGAGTCAGAACGTTTACCTCTATTGCACGCAGGAAGGATTGAATACGGTTGTGATGGCCTATATAAGGCAAGAGGACATAAAAAAACGCCTGGGCTTCAATGGCAGAGCATTGCTGGCACAGGCGGTGGGTTATGCCAAATAGATTATACTCCGCTGAAAGAACTGAATCCTCCGTCAATGGGAAGAATGGTTCCCGTAATAAAGCTGGCTGCATTTGAACAAAGGAACTGAACGGCTCCGTTCAGTTCCGTAATGTCTCCAAAACGTTTCATTGGTGTTTTGGCCAGAACCTTTTGGCTTCTTTCAGTGAGGCTGCCGTCGGGATTAATGAGAATGGCCCGGTTCTGGTCTCCGATAAAGAATCCTGGGGCGATTGCGTTAACGCGGATCCCTTCTCCGAATTTCAGGGCCATTTCCATGGCCATCCATTGTGTAAAGCTTATGATACCCGTTTTGGCCACCGAATAACCGGGAACACGGGTTATGGCGGCATAAGCTGCCATGGAAGAGATGTTTATGATAGATCCTTTACCTTGTTTTGCCATAACTTTCGCAAAAACAAGCGAAGGATAAACAGTTCCGTTGAGGTTCAGGTTAGTCACTTTTTCCCAGTCTTCTATCTTCATGTCAAAAACAGTCTGATCCGGTGTGAGTGTGGCTCCGGGAAGGTTGCCGCCGGCTACATTTATAAGAATATCTATCCTGCCCCATGTTTCCACTATTTGTTGCGACACCTTTTCCAGGCTTTCAACGTCCAGAACATTTCCGATGAACCCAATCGCATCGCCGCCCAAGCCCCTGAGTTCTTCCACGATCAGGTCCAGTTGTTCCTGCCGGATATCCATGGCTACCACCCGGGCCCCTTCTTTTATAAAATGCCTTGCCATACTGCCACCCAAAACGCCTCCTGCACCTGTTATTACGGCTACTTTACCCTTGATACTGAAATTTGTTTCCATAATATTTATTTTGTCTTTTTTGTTTATATGCAAAAATGCCGGATGGCGGCCATGGCTCCCGACAGTTCGGACAATGCTTTCATTCGTCCGTAAAATGAATACCCCGGATTATATACGTTGTGTTCTATGTCCGAGAGTATGAGCGCTCCGTGATCGGGACGCATGGGAATTAGGAAGTCTTTCATTCCGGCTTTTTTCCTGCGTTCCTGTTCCAGTTCAAAAATGCGGATTACATCAAGCAACCCGGCTCTCCCGGCCAGGTGACCGGCTTCGGTGAAATTTCTGTCCGGATCTGCCTGTGTGCTGCGCAGGTGAACAAAATGAGTTCGTTCGGCAAAATGCCGGGCCAATTCGGGAACGTCATTTTGAAGCCCGGAGCTCAGTGATCCAGCACAGAAGGTTAACCCATTTTCGTGAATGTCAACCGCCTTCAGTAGCCAATCTATATCTTCTTTTCCGGTAACAATACGGGGTAAGCCCAACACGGGGAAAGGAGGATCGTCGGGGTGTATGCACAGATTAACTCCGTATTCATGGGCTATCGGAGCAACAGCATTCATAAAATAACGAAAATTCTCCCGGAGCCGGTCCTTGTCAATATCCCGATACCGGGACAACAGTTTTTTAAACAGTACTACAGGGTGTTTGTCTTTTTCGGTGATATTGCCGTTTACAAAGCCCTGTGTTTTAACAATAATGTTAAAAATCAACTCTTCTTTTTCTTCTGGGGTAATGGTACTGCAGATATTTTCTACCTGTTCCAGTACTCTGGCAGAATAATCGTTCCGGGCGCCTTCACGTTCCAGGATACAGCAGTCAAAGTAAGCGAATCTTGCATAATTAAAGAAAAGAGAGCGTGAACCGTCACGGTTTTCCTTATACAGATCGGTTCTGATCCAATCTATTACCGGCATGAAATTGTAGCACACCGTATGTACTCCGGCTTTCCCCAGATTCGTCAGAGATGTTCTGTAGTTATCAATCAGCCGGTCCCTGCCGGGGCCTCCTGTTTTAATATCTTCCGTGACTGGCAGGCTCTCCACAACAGACCAATGTAACCCGTGTTTTTCAATATTTTTTTTCAAATCCTCTATCATTCCCTGTGTCCATATTTCCCCGTTGGTGACTGCGTGAAGGGCCGTGACAATTCCTTCCACACCAATTTGTTTCAGCCAATTCAATTGAATGGGGTCTCCGGGACCGAACCATCTCCATGTTTTTTCCATACTATTATTTTAGTTCTTTAAGTAGATAAATTGTCTGGATTACGAACAAAGATACTGATAATATGTTCAACATATGAAGTGTACGCGCTTTCTTGCTATATTCGCCATTATAAAAAATCTGAAATGTTTCATCAAAAATCTATCGTATTATTATTGTGTGTGTTTGTCGGTTTCCCGAGTTGTAAACAACCGGCATATTTAAACGAGAATTTGTCTTTTGAAGAACGGGCTGCCGATCTTGTCTCCCGTATGACACTGGAAGAGAAGGTGTCCCAGATGTCGCACGAATCTAAGGCAATAGACAGATTACGTGTCCCGGAATACAATTGGTGGAATGAATGCCTGCACGGAGTCGCCCGTGCAGGGCACGCCACCGTTTTTCCCCAGGCCATTGGAATGGCTGCTATGTGGAATGAAGACATGATGTATAGGATAGCAACGGCCGTAAGCGATGAAGCCCGCGCAAAACATCATGACTTTCTGCGACAGGGGAAACGTGGCATATATCAGGGACTGACTTACTGGACTCCCAACATCAACATTTTTCGTGATCCCAGATGGGGCCGCGGCATGGAGACCTACGGAGAAGATCCGTACCTGACCGGGGAACTGGGTGTGTGTTTCATAAAGGGACTACAGGGAGACGATCCCAAATACCTTAAGCTTGTAGCTACGGCCAAACATTTTGCAGTCCATAGCGGCCCCGAATCAACCCGGCACAGTGCCAATGTAAATCCGTCGCTGCGGGACTTCTATGAAACGTACACACCCCATTTTAAAAAAGCGGTGCAGGAAGCCGGTGTATGGTCTGTTATGGGTGCCTATCAGCGCCTGTGGGATGAACCATGTTGCGGGAGTTATTTCCTGGGATCCCTTATAAGGGAGAAATGGGGTTTTCGCGGATATATTGTGTCGGATTGCTGGGCCATTAAAGATTTCTACGATAAAGGAATGCATGAAATAGTGGAAACGCCGGAACAGGCTGCCGCACTGGCGGTCAAATCCGGCACTGATCTGAATTGCGGGGTGACTTTCCCGTATCTGACAGAATCGGTACGTCAGGGACTGATCACAGAAGGAGCCATAGATACAGCCGTACAACGGCTGATGCTTGCCCGTTTTAAACTGGGCATGTTCGACAACCAAAAACATGTTCCATACAGTAATATTCCCATGGACGTGGTTGAGAGTGAACAGCATGTTGCTCTGGCTCTTGAGGCTGCAAGGGAATCCATGGTGCTGCTGGAGAATAATGGGATCCTCCCATTTTCCAAAGAGGTAAAAAATGTAGCCGTAATCGGACCCAATGCCGACGATACAGAAGTCTTGCTGGGGAATTACAACGGGTATTCGCGCAATCCCGTAACTCCTCTTAAGGGAATCATGGAAAAATTGTCCGGAGCCCGTGTTACCTATGCGCAGGGATGTGCCCTGGCCGAGGGTTTGCCGTATTTTACGGCCGTTCCTTCCCGTGTTTTGTTCACAGATAGTTCTATGTCCAGGAACGGTCTGTCTGCAAAATATTACAACAACCCGGAATGGACGGGCGAACCGGTACACAGCCGTGTAGATTCCCTGGTGGACTTTGTCTGGTGGAACGAAGCTCCTTTCGCCGGTATGGATCCCGCACATTTCTCTGTGGAATGGACCGGTGTTATATGTGTTTCCGAATCGGGGAACTATGCACTGGGGGCTGAATCCTTCCCGGGTTTCTCGCTTGTCTTTGACGGGAAAGAACTTATAAGCAGAAACCAGGATCATCATCCCGGTAAGGTCTACGAATTCGTTTATCTCCAAGCCGGGAAACCTTACCCGCTATCGCTGAGGTACTACCAGAAAGAAACCGAATACGCCATTATGCGTTTATTGTGGGATGCACCCGGAAGACAGCTTAAACAGGAAGCCATACAGGTTGCTTCAGCCAGCGATCTGGTGATTCTTTGCATGGGACTGAGCCCGTCACTTGAAGGAGAAGAAATGAAGGTCAGGGTCAAAGGCTTTAAAGACGGTGACCGGGAGGATATTCAACTGCCTGACAGTCAGGTTGAATTGATTAAAGCTATCGCCAGGCTGAATAAACCTACGGTTCTTGTCCTGCTCAACGGAAGCGCAGTAAGTTTCGATAATGAAATCAAGAGCCTCCCGGCCATTCTGGAAGCCTGGTATCCCGGGCAGGAGGGAGGGACTGCCATTGCCGACATTATTTTTGGCGACTATAACCCCGGCGGCAAATTGCCCGTTACTTTCTACCGGTCCATAGACCAGATCCCGGCGTTTGATAATTATGACATGCAGGGCAAAACCTACCGGTTTTTCAGGGACACGCCTCTTTACCCGTTCGGATACGGATTGAGTTATACCCAATTCTCGTACCGGATTACTGAATTGCCTGAAAGCGTTCCCTGTGGCATCCCGGTTGATATGACCGTTGAGGTAACCAATACGGGGCATATGGAAGGCGACGAAGTGGTGCAGTTATATGTTACATTGCCCGATGCTTCTTTCCCGGTACCCGTGAAATCTCTTCAGGGATTTAAACGTATTCACCTTAAGCCGGGAGAAAGTCAACTCGTGCGATTTACACTTGTTCCCGAGCAGATGGCTTCGCTGGACGATAACCAGGTATGGGTTGTTGAGCCGGGCGAAGTCCTCATAGAAACAGGAGGAACAGTACAAAGTGTAAGGCTTGTCGGAGACAATGTGTTTATACCTAATTGATATGAATATATGTCCAGGAAAATTGCCTTATTGATTGTTTGCCTTTTGGCGGGTTTTCCCCTTTCGGCAACGGTCACATTGCCCAGGGTGATAAGTAACAGTATGGTGTTGCAGCGGGATAAAAAGATTCACATATGGGGCTGGGCCGATCCCGGCGAAAAGGTGACTCTGCGCTTTATACAGGAAACCCGCTCCGTTACGGCAGACAGCAACGGAAGCTGGAGCATATCATTGCCCAAAATGGAACCCGGCGGACCTTACCGTATGGAAATCAACGACCTTGTTATTGAAGATATCATGATAGGTGATGTATGGCTGTTTTCCGGACAATCCAACATAGAATTGCAGGTCAGACGTGTTGCCATAAGGTATCCCCATGAGGTTACTGCTTATACCAACACGAATATCCGGGAATTCAGGACCCGCACTGACTATGCTTTTGATAGCCCAAAAAAGGACCTGTCCACAGGCCAATGGACAGTTTGTACTCCCGAAAACGCCAGGGAATTTTCCGCCCTGGGTTATTTTTTCGCCAAAAACCTTTATGAAAAGTATCAGATACCTATAGGGCTAATCGTAAATGCCGTGGGGGGATCCCCGCTTGATGCCTGGCTGGACGAGGCGACACTCAGAACATTTCCCGGGCCTGACGGAAAGGATTATTATGAACAGACTATCACCCGGCTGAAACAAGACGGATATGTAGACAGTGTAAAACAAGCGGAACAGGCCAACGCTGCAAAATTTCGCTCGTTTTTTACCCCCGATCCCGGCATCGATGGTCTTTCTGATAAATGGACTCCTTACCATGTTCCCTCTTTCTGGAACCAGCCCGAAGCTACTCCCTCCGGCCCTTTTTCCATAGGGAGGGGCTCTGTCTGGTTCAAAAATGAATTCTATCTTACAAAAGAGCAATTACTGAAAGCCGAGTCCGGCCCGGAGGGATCTGCGGGGACGCTTATCCTGGGAACCATGGTGGATTCGGATCATACGTATCTTAACAAAAAAGAGATCGGGTTCACTGCGTACCAGTACCCGCCCCGAATATATAATGTTCCCAAGGGGTTACTTAAGGAAGGAAAGAATGAAATCCTTATTAAGATGGAAAACCTGGCCGGCCCCGGCGGTTTTACACAGGATAAGGATTATGCGCTATATCTCGGGGTAAAGCATCCGTTTTATGACGGGGCCGGGAAAATTGCGCTCGCGGGCGATTCATGGTATGCCCAAAAGGGATCCGAACTCTCACAATGGAATATCGATTTCAATCTGCATAGCAGTACCACATGGCATTATCAGCCGACGGGTTTGTACAATGCCCTGCTGGCTCCTCTGGCAGGCTATACTGTCAAAGGAGCTGTCTGGTACCAGGGAGAATCTTCCATTGATCGCAGGGATTACGCCCAAATGCTGAGGGCCTTGATAATGAAATGGCGGGAAGATTTTGGAGATAAACGATTGCCTTTTATTGTAGTTCAGTTGCCTAATTTTATGAAAGACAGTGAGGAATGGCCGGTAGAAAGTCAATGGGCCTGGCGTCGTGATGAGCAACGGCTCGCTGTGCAACAAACCAAACATACGGCACTGACCGTTGCCATAGATCTGGGAGAGTGGAATGATATCCATCCACTCAATAAAAAAGATTTGGCACATCGAGTGGCTGCCTGTGCAGAATACCTTGCGTACGGCAACAAAAAAGCATCTCTGTCTCCCGTCCCGAACAAGGTGTACAGACGGGGGAAATCAGTAGTTATTTCCTTTAAACATGCCAGTGAAGGTCTTATGACAAAAGACGGGAAAGAGCCGCTTTATTTTGTGGTATCGGATCATAGGGGCACGTATTACAGGGCCAATGCTGTTATTAAGGGAAGAAACAAGATTATTGTCCAGGCTCCCGATGGATTCAAGCCGGTAACGGTAAGGTATGCCTGGGGAAACAATCCGGTGGATGCCAACCTGCAGAGCAAGACGGGTTGGCCCGTCTCGCCTTTCCAGGTTACGTTGAATAATCCGGAATTAAAGAAGATACACAGGGATGTAAAAGACGAGAGAGGCAAGCCTGTTCCGTGGCGGCAGGGAGCCCGGGAAACGGGCCGGTACAGGAACCTGTTCCTGGAAGCCGGTTATTCAACGGAAGAGATAGATGCCAAGCTGTCACGCACTTACTACGATTTATTTGAAGGCCCCGAAAGGGTCTATTTTCAGGTGGAAGATTCCCTGGGATATGTATCTGACCTGAAAAATTTTGATGTACGTACCGAAGGCATGTCCTATGGCATGATGATAGCCGTGCAATGGAACAAAAAAGACGTGTTTGACCGTTTGTGGCGTTGGTCAAAACGGTATATGCAACATAAAGATGGTCCCCGTAAGGGATACTTTGCCTGGAGTGTCGACCCTGTAACCGGAAAACAGAATTCAGAGGGGTCAGCCTCGGATGGCGAGTTATATTATGTTACCGCATTGCTTTTTGCATCGAACCGCTGGGGCAATGATACCGGTATTGATTATTATGCAGACGCCCGTGCTTTGCTCGATGCCATGTTCAGCAAAGACGGTACCGGAGGTATTTACAATATTATAGACACGGCGCAAAAAAAGATAACTTTCACGCCCGACGGCACGGGCTATCTTTGGACCGATCCTTCATATTTTTTACCTGCCTTCTATGAAGTTTGGGCCGAATATGCAGCAGACGGCCGTGAAGCATTTTATCGTACATGCGCAGATACCGCCAGGGTTTTTCTTCACAGAGCCTGTGATCCCTTTACGGGGCTGAACACAGATTTGACAGAATACGACGGTTTGCCAAAAGGATCTCACTGGCTGCCGGCGGCTTTCCGGTATGATTCCTGGCGTGTTCCCATGAATATTGCCATGGATTATTCATGGTATGCCAAAGATTCCGAATGGCAGGAAGATTATGCACGACGTTTTCAGGATTTTCTCTATTTCAGAGGGTTGGACCGGTTTTAGGATCAGTTTAACCCGGACGGAACACTGCCTTCTGTGATCCTCCGGGCCGGCGGATACCGAAAGCTGCGCCATTCCCTCGGACTGGTTGCCACATCGGCCTCGGCTTCCCTAATGGGAACTGCCCGTAAAAGCTGGAAGTTTGTGGATGCTCTTTGGAATGCCCGGCTTGAAACGTATCCCGACGGTTATTTTGATCCTTATTATGACGGTTTGTTGTATTTGTTCGGCCTTATGCACCTGAGCGGAAATTATCGGATTATAGATAAATGAATATACTGCTCCCCGGCATGTTATTGACAGGCCGTCCTATCTGTGGCCGCCAGAAAATCCCGCTGTTTCTGAATTACCTTAGCGTATTTTTTACACTAAGTTTGTTTTTTTACTTATTTATTTGTTACTTTGAATTCATACATTTAATCGCCACGAATGACAGCTCAAACCAATCACTCCATTTCTGTAGACTGCGTGATTTTTGGATTTGACGGCAAAACTCTTCAATGTTTGCTTGTCAGGCGCGACACATTGGATTACAAATTACCCGGCAGCCTGATCTTTGAGAACGAAGATATTCCTTCGGCTGCTTACAGGGTTCTGGAAGAAATGACAGGCCTGCATGCTGTTTTTCTTAAAGAATTATCTGTTTTTTCCAATCCATCCCGGGTAGGAGATAAGGACCTTGAGTGGATTAACCGGTATTATCACGTTAACACTACACGCGTGGTTACGGTGGCTTATTATGCATTACTTAAGCTCGATCACAGGACCGTTTTTTATACAAGTGCCAAAGGGGCGGAGTGGAAGGATATTTCGACTATTGACCGGTTAGCCATGGATCATAAGGAAATACTTTCCAAAGCGCTTAAGACCCTGAATAAAGATCTGATACATTCCCCGGTGGCATTCGAAATGCTTCCCAAAAAATTTACTATCAGAGAACTGGAAATTTTGTTTATGGCAATTCTGGGTGTAAAACTGGACAGCCGGAATTTCCGTAAAAAGATTGCAGAATGCTCTTTCATTGTCCCAACCGGAGACAAGGAAGTAAAGGTGGCTCATAAACCGGCGGCATATTATTATTTTGACAAGAACAAATTCCTCCGTGAGGAAAAGAAAAAGGTACAATTGAAACTCATTAACTGGAATTATTAACATATGACAAGTCTAGGAATTGATATCGGCAGTTCATCGGTAAAAGTGTCTCTTCTGAACATCCAATCGGGTAAATGTCTGGCCGCTGTAACATTGCCCTCGTCTGAAATGCCCATAGAGGCTGCTCACCCGGGTTGGGCGGAACAGGATCCCGATATGTGGTGGACCTATGTGTGCGATGCCATTGCCCGCATTGCTGCAACCAATCCACTCAAAGAAATTAAGTCTGTTGGCATCACATATCAGATGCACGGACTGGTATGTATAGATAAAAACGGGAAGCCGCTCAGAAAGTCCATTATCTGGTGTGACAGCCGGGCGGTAGAAACCGGAGAAAAGGCTTTCAGGGAGATAGGCCCTGAAAAATGTCTGACGCATTTGCTGAATTCCCCCGGAAACTTTACTGCGTCAAAAATGGCCTGGGTGAAACAAAATGAACCCGAAATATTTGCCAGGACTTATAAATTTTTTCTGCCGGGAGATTATATTGCCTACAAGCTCTCGGGCGAAATCTGCACTACCGGATCGGGACTTTCAGAGCAAATACTCTGGGATTTTACCACTGACACCCCGGCTGAATTCGTAAGTGATTATTACGGTATACCTTCTTCTTATCTTCCGGTTCACAAACCTTCACTTGGCATACAGAGTTACACTTCGCGTGAAACTGAAATCCGTCTGGGCATTCCCCAGGGGACGCCTATTTCTTACCGGGCAGGGGATCAGCCGAATAATGCTTTTTCGCTCAACGTAATGGATAGTGGTGAAATTGCTGCAACGGCTGGGACCTCTGGTGTAGTATACGGAATTACAGACACACCCAGGGCAGACAAACAATCACGTGTCAATCCCTTCCTGCATGTAAACCACAGCTCCGGAAATCCCCGGTACGGAGTACTTCTTTGCATTAACGGCACCGGTATCCTGAATGCCTGGATGCGAAAGAATGTCTCGCCCGAGTTGAGTTATGCGCAGATGAACGAACTGATGGCACTTGCCCCGGCCGGAAGTGACGGGTTGAGCATCCTTCCTTTCGGGAACGGAGCGGAACGCATCCTGGAAAACCGTTTCACAGGGGTACAGATTAACGGACTGGACCTGAACAGGCACTCCCGCTCGCATTTCCTTCGTGCCGCACATGAAGGTATAGCTTTTTCTTTCCGTTACGGTGTGGATATAATGAAAGATATGGGGCTTGTTCCCAAGGTGATTCGTGCCGGCGAAGCCAATATGTTCCTGAGCCCTGTATTCCGGAATACCCTGGCCACTTTGTGCGATGCCTCCATTGAACTTTACAATACGGACGGTTCGCTGGGCGCTGCACGCGGGGCTGCGTGGGGAGCAGGTCATTACGAAAGCAGGGAAGCTTGTTTTGCCGGTCTCAAATGCATCAGGAGTGAAGAACCCAGAACATCCTGGCGCGGACCGCTCGAAATGGCATACCAGAATTGGAAGAATAAATTGGAAAAAGCAATCTCTAACATTTAAATACTAATTATATGGCAACAAAAGAATTTTTTCCCGAAATAGGGAAGATTAAGTTTGAAGGAAAGGAAAGTAAAAATCCGCTGGCCTTCCGTTATTATGACGCTGAAAAAGTGGTATACGGCAAAAAGATGAAAGATTGGTTCAAATTTGCCATGGCCTATTGGCATACACTCTGTGCTCAGGGCAGGGACCAGTTTGGAGACGAGACCATGGCACATCCATGGAACGAATCATCTAATGCTGTCAAAGCGGCTAAAGCAAAAATGGATGCCGGTTTTGAATTCATGCAGAAATTGGGCATTGAGTATTATTGTTTCCATGACGTTGACCTGGTTCAGGAAGGAAAGACAGTGAAAGAATATGAGGAACGCATGAGAGAAATTGTTGCTTATGCCAAGGAAAAACAGGCAGAAACCGGAATAAAGCTTCTTTGGGGTACTGCCAACGTATTCGGACACAAACGTTACATGAACGGGGCTTCTACCAATCCCGATTTTGACGTTCTTTCCCGTGCCGTAGTACAAATAAAAAACGCAATGGATGCTACTATTGAACTCGGTGGATCCAATTATGTATTCTGGGGCGGTCGCGAGGGCTACATGTCTTTGCTTAACACAGACATGAAACGGGAAAAACATCACATGGGCCTTATGCTTCAACGTGCCCGTGATTACGCCAGGGCCAAAGGTTTTACCGGAACTTTCCTTATTGAGCCCAAACCCATGGAACCCACAAAACATCAGTACGACGTTGATGTTGAAACCATTCTTGGGTTCCTGAAAGATTACGGTCTGGACAAAGACTTTAAGATCAATATTGAAGTAAACCACGCTACTTTAGCCGGGCACACCTTTGAACACGAACTGCAATGTGCTGCCAATGCCGGAATCCTGGGCTCGATTGATGCCAACCGCGGCGATTACCAGAATGGCTGGGATACAGACCAATTCCCCATTGACATCTGGGAAGTTACCCAGGCCATGCTGGTGCTTTTACAGGCAGGCGGTCTGAATAACGGCGGAGTCAACTTTGATGCTCATATCAGAAGAAATTCCACCGATCCCCAGGACCTTTTCATTGCGCATATTGCCGGCATGGATACGTTTGCCCGCGGGCTGGAAGCAGCAGCTGCCATTCTTGAGCAGTCTCCCTATCTGAAAATGCGCAAAGAACGTTATGCATCTTTCGATACAGGCATTGGAAAAGAATACGAAGAAGGAAACCTTGATTTCCAGGCTATATACGAGTACGGCTGCAAGGTAGGTGAACCAAAGCAGATAAGCGGACAGCAGGAGCTGTACGAATCTATCGTAAGCATGTACATATAGCATTCGGTATCTGATGAAAGACTATCAATCTGGCAGTAAGCTATACCTTTTTGGTATCACCCTCATTGCGGTCATCGGCGGGTTGCTTTTCGGCTACGATACGGCCGTTATTTCCGGGGCGGAAAGAGCGCTTGAACAATTCTTCTCACAGGCCACCGATTTTGAATATTCAAAAGCATGGCATGGTATTACGGCTTCGAGTGCGTTGATTGGATGCGTTATTGGCGGTGCCATTTCGGGTTTGCTTGCTTCGCGCTGGGGGCGTCGCAAATCCCTGATATTTGCCTCGGTGTTATTCTTTCTTTCGGCTATGGGGTCCTATCGGCCCGAGTTTCTTTTCTTTGAATTCGGTAAGCCGAGCTTTTCCCTCCTGCTGGCTTTCAATGCGTACAGAGTTCTCGGCGGAATAGGGGTGGGTCTTGCCTCGGCCTTATGTCCCATGTATATTGCAGAAGTGGCTCCCGCCAACATAAGAGGAAGGCTGGTTTCATTTAACCAGTTCGCCATTATTTTTGGGATGCTTGTGGTATATTTTGTTAACTACCTTATACGGACAAGTCTTCCCGGCGATATTGAACAGGCTATGATTGCCGTTGGCTGGAGAAGGATGTTCGTGAGTGAAGCCTTTCCGGCTGCAACTTTCGGTTTTTTATTGTTACTTGTGCCCGAAACACCCCGATTCCTGGTTATGTCCGGAAAGGACGACAAAGCATTGCGTGTGCTTTCCCGTATTAACGGCGTAGAAACGGCAAAAGGAATTCTGGCAGAGATCCGGGAGACTGTTGCGGAGAAAAGAGATAAGTTATTTTCCTACGGCGTTACGGTTGTGATGATAGGGATCCTCCTTTCGTTTTTCCAGCAGGCTGTGGGAATTAATGTAGTTCTCTATTATGCGCCCCGTATTTTTGAAAATATGGGAGCATCCGGAGACGCCTCGTTGATGCAGACGGTTGTCATGGGTGTGGTAAATATTATTTTTACCGTTGTGGCTATTCTCACCGTGGATAAATTTGGCCGCAAACCATTGCTTGTGATAGGATCTGTGGGTATGATGACAGGCATGATCGCCCTGAGCATTCTTTCGTTCAAAGATGTCATTGGCATAGCTGCCCTGGTGTTCATTATTATATATACCGCTTCTTTTATGATGAGCTGGGGACCCATATGCTGGGTACTTATTTCCGAGATCTTTCCCAATACCATACGGGGTCAGGCCGTAGCCATTGCCGTAGCTGCACAGTGGATATCTAATTTTGTGGTGTCCTCTACGTTCCCTTCACTCAGCGAGTGGAGTGTGGGAGGAACATATCTCATTTATGCCGTCTTCTCATTACTTTCCGCTGTTTTTGTTCTCAGGTTCGTTCCCGAAACAAAAGGCAAAACGTTGGAAGATATGACCAGGCTATGGAAAAAATAAATAAGCAAAGCGCGCCCGAAAGGCGCGCTTTTTTTATCAGCCAAAAAGTTGCATGCCCCAGACTACGGCGGAAAAGCCCGATACAATCAGGACAATAAGAAGATAAAAGATCCAGGTTTCCATAGTAATGAATTTTGTTTTGTGATTTATTGCAGAACTAAGCTCATAACGAGCAGGATAAGTGCTCCGGCAAAGCCGGTCAGTCCGGATACGAACAAAAGAATTTCGATCAGTAGTTCCATATTTATTGAGTTTAAGTTAATATACAAGATAAAATTAATCTATTTTTTTATTTTGTAGCTTTGTTTTATGGATATTGTTCTCGTAATTACCTTTTTCCTGGCAGGCCTGGTTGCCGGAGTTCTCATTGCGATCCTTTACTTTGGAAGGAAACTGAATACAAAAGAGAGGGAGATCCGTGAACTCGGGGCCGGGTATGCATCGGCTCAGACAGCTCTTGAACTCCAGAAGAAAGAATTGCAGGAAATGCAGGAACGTCTTACCCTGCAGTTCGAGAATATGGCCAACCGCATCCTGGAAAATAATTCCCGGAAATTTACTTTAAGCAATCAGGAGAACATGGAACAATTGCTTAAGCCTTTAGGGGAACAATTGACGGCTTTCCGCAAAAAAGTAGAAGACACCCATCTGGAGGAAACGCGTCAGCGTTCCTACCTGGAAGAACGTATAAAAGGTCTCATAGAACAGACGAATAAGGTAAGTGCGCAGGCAAATAATCTGGCCGATGCACTTAAGGGCCAGAATAAAACCCAGGGAAACTGGGGCGAGATGTTGCTGGAAAGGATTCTGGAGCAGTCCGGACTGGAGAAAGACGTACACTATACCATGCAGGAACCTTTCCGCACCAGCGACGGGAAGCTGCTTTATCCCGATGTGGTTGTTCATCTGCCCGGAGAACGGGTTATCATATTGGATTCGAAAGTATCGCTGCTTGCGTATGACCGTTACGTGAATGCAGAAACGTCCGGTGACCGGGACAGCGCATTGCAGGATCACCTGCTGTCTGTCCGCCGTCACGTCGATGAGCTGGCTTCCAAACAATACGATCGTTTTGACGGCTCTCTTGATTTTACCATGATGTTTATTCCTGTGGAACCGGCTTATCTGACAGCTATAAAAACAGATTCCAATCTCTGGAGTTACGCCTATTCCAGGCGGATCCTGCTCATAAGCCCCACAAACCTTATTGCCTGTCTCAAATTGATGTCCGATCTCTGGAGCCGGGAGATGCAGAGTCGGAATGCCATGCAGATTGCAGAAAGAGGGGCTTTGCTCTACGACAAGTTTGTAGGGTTTGTTAATTCACTCGAGTCCATAGGGAGTAATCTGGCCAAGTCGCAGGAAGCGTATACAGCGGCGATGAAGCAACTCAGAGAGGGAAACGGTAACCTCATGGGGCAGGCGTTAAAACTCAGGGAACTGGGCGTTAAAGCTAATAAGGTATTAGAAAAAAAGCTGCCTGAATAACCGGGCAGCTTTTTTCTTGTAATTGGTTCAGATTTTATTGAGCCAGACGTTTGTAATTTTCATAACGCAGTTTGGCATACGTTTCGGTCAGGGCAAACAATTCGGCAGCCTGATCCGGGAAGGTCTTAAGCAGCGAACTGTAACGGACTTCACCCTTAATGAAATCCTGGAACTTACTCCAGTCAGGTTCTTTGCTGTCCAGAGTGAACGGATTTTGTCCCTGATCGGACAACGCGGGGTTAAACCGGTAAAGCTGCCAGTATCCGCATTCAACGGCCAGTTTTTCCTCGGCCTGGGATTTGCCCATCCCCTTAACCAAACCGTGGTTGATACACGGCGCGTATGCAATGATCAAAGAAGGCCCGTTGTAAGCCTCGGCTTCCTTCAGCGTCTTAAGCAATTGCTGGTTGTTTGCTCCCATGGCTACCTGTGCTACATAAACATAACCATAACTCATAGCCATCATCCCCAGGTCTTTTTTGCGGATACGTTTTCCCGATGTGGCAAATTTGGCAACGGCGCCTGTAGGCGTGGATTTGGAAGACTGCCCGCCGGTGTTGGAGTAAACCTCGGTATCGAGAACCAGTACGTTAACATTATTGCCGCTGGCCAAAACATGGTCTAAACCACCGTACCCGATATCATATGCCCAACCGTCGCCGCCAAAGATCCACTGTGAACGCGGAGTAAGGAACCCGCGCAGTTCATAGATCTCACGCAAAGGCTGGATCTTGGTGTTGCTGATAAGCGGAACGATCTTATCTACCAATGCCACTGCCTTGGAATAATCATCACGAACAGTCAGGTATTCTGTGAACAGTCCCTTTATTTCTGCGCTTACGTTTTCGTCATTTTGTGCGGCCAGCATCATATTGGCCAGTTTTTCGCGTATCTTGTTAGCTCCTACGTGCATACCCAGACCGAATTCGGCATTGTCCTCAAACAGGGAGTTAGCCCATGAAGGCCCGCGGCCGTTCTTATCGGTTGTATAAGGAGATGAAGGATACGAAGCTCCGTAAATGGAAGAACATCCTGTGGCATTGGCAACCATCATATGATCTCCAAAAAGCTGTGTAATTGTCTTGATATAAGGAGTTTCACCGCAGCCGGCGCAGGCACCAGAGAATTCAAACAAAGGCTGTGCGAACTGGAGGTTCTTGACGCTTTGTTCCTTGGGCGCAATGGTATCTTTGTACCCGACGGTCGCATGCATGTAATCGAAGTTAGCCTGTTCTGCCAGCTGTGATTCAAGAGGTTTCATTTCAAGAGCCTTTGTCTTGGCGGGACATACATCGGCACAGTTACCGCAACCGGTACAATCCAGCGGGCTTATCTGCATGGTGAAAGTATAACCTTTCATGGCGGCGATACCTGCCGTACGTTTTACAGATTCGGGAGCCTTTGCAGCTTCTTCCTCTGTCATCAGGAACGGACGGATTACTCCGTGAGGACAAGCGTAGGCACACTGGTTACACTGAATACAGTTGGCAGGAATCCACTCGGGAACAGAAGTGGCGATGCCGCGTTTTTCAAAGGTCGAGCTTCCCATGGGCATGGTGCCGTCTTCGTAGCCTTTGAAAACACTTACAGGGAGATCGTCTCCATTCTGTGCGTTGATCACATCGGCAACATGTTTTACCCATTCAGGGGCGAGACGGTTATGGGTGTCTGCTTCGAACTTGGCGGAGCAATTGATCCATTCGGGGTCCACTTCCACTTTTTCGATCTCACCGCCACGGTCCACAGCTGCATAGTTCATTTTCACGATCTTCTCTCCCTTCTTGCCGTATGACTTATCAATGAAATGCTTCATTTCCTTAATTGCCAGTTCGTAAGGTATAACATTGGCAATCTTGAAGAAAGCAGACTGAAGAATAGTATTGGTGCGGTTGCCAAGACCTATCTCTTCGGCTATCTGGGTGGCATTGATAATATAGAGATTGATTTTCTTTTCTGCCAGGGTACGTTTGATAAAATCTGGCAGCTGTTTTTTTGTTTCTTCTGCATCCCAAAGACTGTTGAGCAATAAGGTGCCGCCTTTCTTGATCCCGCGCAGGATATCGTACTTGCGCATATAGGAAGGTACATGGCAGGCCACGAAATCCGGGGTCGTTACCAGGTAAGGGGAATTGATGGGCTTATCGCCAAAACGGAGGTGCGAACAGGTAAAGCCGCCTGATTTCTTGGAATCGTAGGCAAAGTATGCCTGGCAATATTTAGGGGTGGTTTCACCAATGATCTTGATGGTGTTCTTGTTGGCTCCCACGGTGCCGTCGGAACCCAGTCCAAAAAATTTACATTCGTAAGTACCGGGTTGCGCCATGGAAACTTCTTCTTTTTGGGGCAGGGATTTGAAGCTGACATCGTCAATGATGCCAATCGTGAAGCCGTTTTTGGGCTCTTTGCGGCTGAGATTTTCAAAAACAGCCAGAATTTGTGCAGGCGTGGTGTCTTTGGAGGAAAGACCGTAACGACCGCCCACGATACCGGGTGCGTTGGGGTCTTCAGCATAGATGGTTTTAATGTCCATGTAGAGTGGTTCTCCCAGGGCTCCGGGTTCTTTAGTTCTGTCCAGAACGGCAATGTTCTTAACGCTCTTTGGCATAACGCGCAGGAAATACTTGGCCGAGAAAGGACGGTAAAGATGGACGGAAATAACACCTACACGATTTCCCTGGGCATTCAGGTAGTCAACCGTTTCTTTTATGGTGTCGCATACAGATCCCATAGCAATGATCACGCGGTCTGCCTGTTCGTGACCATAATAGTTGAACGGCAGATACGAACGGCCGGTCAGTTCGGAAATCTCGCCCATGTATCGTGCAACGATATCGGGAACAGCTTCATAAAATGAATTGGCTGCTTCGCGGGATTGGAAATATACATCGGGGTTCTGAGCAGTACCGCGGGTAACGGGCTGGTTGGGGTTCAGGGCGCGTTCACGGAACGAAGCCAGAGCCTTGGCACTGATCATTTCCTTCAGAGAATCGGAATCTATCAGTTCAATTTTCTGGATCTCATGAGATGTGCGGAATCCGTCAAAGAAATGAAGGAAGGGAACACGCGATTTAATGGTGGAAAGATGGGCAACGGCTGCCATATCCATAGCTTCCTGAACACCGCCCGATGCCAGAAGAGCAAAACCGGTCTGACGGCATGCCATTACGTCTGAATGGTCGCCAAAAATGGATAATGCCTGGGCTGCCAGGGCACGTGCGGACACATGGAAAACGGCCGGTAACAATTCTCCGGCAATTTTATACATGTTGGGAATCATAAGCAGTAAGCCCTGAGATGCCGTAAAAGTGGTAGACAATGCACCGGCCTGCAATGAGCCGTGTACGGCGCCGGCGGCACCTCCTTCACTTTGCATCTCAACCACTTTCAGAGTCTCTCCAAATAGGTTTTTCTTCCCGTAGGCCGCCCATTCGTCGGCATATTCTGCCATAGTGGAAGAGGGCGTAATAGGGTAGATAGCCGCAACTTCACTGAATAAGTAAGCTATATGAGCTGCTGCATAATTCCCATCACACGTGATGAATTTTTTTTCTTTAGCCATAACAATATGGAATTAAAATGATGATTAAAAATTGATTAAAATTGTTTTAACAGTTTGTTGCATAAGATTGTAATGTGCCTCCATGCTCTTTAACAGAGCCAGCTGGGCACGTGCTCGCACAAGGTTGTGAGTGGGGTAACGAATTTTATAGTAAGTATCGCCGTTTATATAATCCATAAGAAAACGTAAATACTGCTCATAAGTAATATACAGGGCAGAAAATACCAGCCGGTCCTTTTCTGTTTTATTCAAAAAGCGGGCCTCACTCAGGTAGCCTTCTGTGAAGGCGGTGAACCGTTCCGGATCCATTCTTACTTTCCCGGGGTCTTTCTCGTCTTCCGGGCAGGTGTTACTGTAAGAACGAATGGCATCGCCGTAGTCGTAAAGCACAGAACTCTGCATTACCGTGTCCAGATCTATAGCGCATAGAACGCTACCGTCTTTCCTGAACAGAAAATTAGAGAGCTTGGTGTCGTTGTGGCTAATACGTTTGGGAATATCGCCGTTTTCTATCAGGCGGTAAAAATCCATCATGGCGGGTTTTCTGCGCCATATCTCATTAACCAGTTGCCTCAGTTCCCTAACACCGGGTTCTTCTGAGCTTCCTTCTCCCGATTCCGTTTCACTTTCTTCGGGTTCTTCGCGATCTGCTCCCGAACAACCTCCAAGGCGCCCGGCGGCATCATTTTTTACTGCCTCGGCAAACTGCTCAAAACGGTATCTGATATTATGGAAACCCGGCAGGGTTTCTTCCAGGGTCCCTTCAAAATCTGCCAGCAAACTTTGGAACTGACCTACCCCCATACCTCCCGAACGGATGAGGCCGGGCGTGTCTGCGCACTCATAGGAAACCGAATTCTCAATAAAGACACAACAGGCCCAGTATTCACCGTCGTTGTCCGTATAGAACCACTTACCGTCTTCGGTGGCAAGCAACTGCAGGGTTTCCTGCCCTTTGCTCCTGATGTGTTCAGTGATACGTGCAATGTTATCCATCATACCTGGGACATTGGAAAAAATAGTCTTATTTTTCCTTTGCAGGATATATCTCTGTGTCCCTGCGGTCTCAACCAAAAATGTATCGTTTATATAACCTTCTCCCAGAGCAGCCACTTTTGTGACAGGCTCCGGGATACAGAAGTGTGTGACAATTAACTGTGCATCAGTCATGACAGCTTTAAAAAATGAGGCTACAAAGGTACTAAATAAAAAGTTCAGGGGCAATCTTTTTTATCATACCCTGCAAAACGTTACCGGGTCCGAATTCAGTAAATCGGGTGGCTCCGTCGGTTATCATGTTTTTCACTGTTTGTGACCACAAAACGGGAGAGGTGAGTTGTCTCTTTAAATTGGCTTTAATTTCTGCGGGGTTAGTATGCGGACGAGCGTCGACGTTCTGATAGACGGGACATGCAGGTCTCACAATTTCGGCTTTATCAATGGCGGCCTCCAGGGCTTTGCGGGCGCTTTCCATTAACGGTGAATGAAAGGCTCCTCCTACAGGTAAAACCATGGCTCTTTTCGCACCTGCCTCTTTCAATGCGGTGCAGGCGGCTTCCACTGCGGCTATCGTGCCGGATATGACCAGCTGTCCGGGACAGTTGTAATTAGCGGGAATAACAACACCTTCTGTTTGAGAGATTCGTGCGCATATTTCTTCGACAGTATCGTCGGGAAGATTCAGGACGGCTGCCATGGTTGAGGGTTGTTCCTCGCAAGCTGCCTGCATGGCCATAGCGCGTGCACTGACCAACTTAAGCCCGTCCTCAAAAGAAAGCGCTCCGATAGCCGTAAGTGCTGAAAATTCTCCCAGTGAGTGACCTGCTGCCATTTCCGGATTAAACTCTTCTGCGCAAAATGCAGCTATAACGGAATGTACAAAGACTGCCGGCTGCGTAACTTTAGTCTGCTTAAGCTCCTCGGCAGTGCCTTCAAACATAATTTTTGAGAGTGAAAAACCCAGAATCATGTCGGCTCTGGTAAACAACTCTGCTGCTTTGGGGTTTGAATCGTACAGATCCTTTCCCATACCTGTAAATTGGGCTCCCTGGCCCGGGAATACGTATGCGTTCATACGGTCAAAGATACATTTTTTTTCATTGTGGAATAATCTGTGTATCTTTGCATACCCGGGATACAAGACGGGGAATGCTCAGGGCCCAGTAGTTCAGCTGAATAGAACGTCAGATTCCGGTTCTGAAAGTCGGGGGTTTGAATCCCTCCTGGGTCACACTGGAAGCAAAAAGCCGCAAAATTTTTGCGGCTTTTTGCTTGTGCTGCCCAATGCTCTGGGCAGCATCCTGCGAGACTCACTAAACCGGGTTTGATGCGCAACTTTTTTGCGGCTGTTTCTATATGCAAGATATACAGCCTGTTGTGTTTCGTGTTGAACCGCTTTGCGCACTACTCCGGGTTTGAGAGGTCTGGCGGGTTTTGGAAATGGGGCTTTACAGTTCTGCACGGTACCATTCGGAAGTGCGCCCCAGCATGCGGATTCCGGCAACAAATCCCTTTAATTTCATGAGGTCGTTCCCCTCCATACGGGCAAAGCAATCGTACGTTTTACCCGAGGCCGGATCATAAATGGTCCCGTTTTTCCACTCCTTCTTCTTTGCGTCGTACTCAAAGCCGGAAAGGATTTGCAGACCAATGAGCGATCTTTTTTGCAATTGGAGATCTGCGTTTTTATCGTCTTTGGGCGGTTGCCCGTTTACATATTTTTCCGGAATCATGTAAACAATGGTTCCAATGTATTTACCATCTTTCAGTTCCACTTTGATCTTAGTGGTCTTGTCTTCGTTCCACCAGATACCTGAAATTTTACCGGCATCCTGAGCAACTCCTGTCAGAGAATAAAGGCTTAAAAAAAGAAGAGTCAATAATTTTTTCATTTTGCATAATTTTATTTGGCTCATAAAAATAGAAAAAAAAAGTTACTTTTGCATCGGCTATGGAGTTAGCCGTAAACGCTTGGAAAAGCTGATGACTCCTGTTTGTTGAATCTGTACTGCATCAGCTATGCTCAAAAATATCCTTTTTGTGGGACTGGGAAGCGGAGTGGGTGGTGCCATTCGCTATTTGTTATTTGTTTTTATTGAACAAAACGGGAAACAATATGTCTTCCCTTTGAAGACAATTATTGTAAATGTTTTAGGCTGCTTTCTTCTGGGGCTTTTTTATGGTTTGGCAGATAACGGGCAGTTTAGGGATCACCAGATGGTTCTTTTTCTGACAATGGGACTGTGCGGAGGTTTTACGACCTTTTCGACTTTTTCTAACGATAATATGATTTTGTTGAAAAACGGCCACTTTCTCCAGGCGATACTTTATGTAGTTTCCAGTATATTGATATGTCTTCTGGCCATTTATCTGGGGCATGTCGCCTCTGCTCTCAGAGAAAGGTTATTTTAATTTATCTTTATACCAAAATACCTCTTATCATGAAAAAAAGTTTTATCATTGTTGCTCTTCTGGTGTGTCAAATATTCTTTGCAAATCATTCCAGAGCATGTACCCGTGTGGTTTATCAGGGACCTGACAGCATCATTATTACTGCCAGATCCATGGATTGGAAAACAGACATACCTGCTGCTTTGTGGATCTTTCCACGAGGTATGGAGCGTGACGGAGCTGCCGGACCCAATGCCATTAAGTGGGTATCAAAATATGGCAGCGTGGTGACGAGTTCTTTTGGAAATTCATCGGCAGACGGCATGAATGAGAAAGGATTGGTTGCAAATATCCTGTGGCTTGCCGAGTCTGAGTTTCCTGCCTATGACGTAAACAATAAGTCTTTATCGGTGGGTGCCTGGGTACAGTATGTTCTGGATAATTATGCTACTGTCCGGGAGGTCGTCGAGGCATTCAACAGCGGCGAGCCTGTTTTGGTGTCGAGCTTTATTCCGGGAACAACGCTCATGGCCACCCTGCATCTTTCCGTCTCCGATGCCCGGGGAGATAATGCCATATTGGAATATATTGGAGGTAAACTGGTGGTGCATCACCACCGATCTTACAATGTCATGACAAATTCTCCTGTGTTTGAGAAGCAGTTGGCCATAAGGGAGTATTGGGAGCAGATTGGCGGTACGACCTTCCTGCCGGGCACTAACCGGGCCGCTGACCGTTTTGTCAGAGCGGCTTTTTATATTAAGGCTATTCCTCAAACCCCGGATATCCGTACAGCCCTTGCCGCTACGTGGAGTGTTATCCGCAACTGCTCAGTTCCCTTTGGCATAGCATCGGAAAAAGAACCTAATATTTCTTCTACCCGGTGGAGGTCGGTGGCAGACCATAAGAACTTGGTGTATTACTTCGAAACAGTTACCGCCCCGAATGTGTTTATGGTGGATATGAAAAAGATCGATTTCAATCCGGGAGCCCCGGTACTGATGCTTAACGTGGAAGACAGCCGGACCGGGGCTGTGGATGCTTCCGGGATGTTTGTGAAGGCCGAGCCTTTTGCCTTTGCCGGTCTGTAAAGACGTGCAAACGGAAGACTGTGCGCGGTGATTCCTATGGTTTGAAAGCCAGGATGGTCTCGTAAACTTTTTGTTTTACTTCTTCGGGCGTAGGATTGAGTTCCCCGGTCGAGAAAGAGCCTTTTTCCACGTCTATGCGTTCAAATATCATCAGGTACAGATTAAAAATAATGTCCAGACTTAAACGGTACCGGGATTCAAGGTACGGCCCGATTTCCTGAATGATATCATAGGTTTTGCGGCGGTATTCATCCGCGACAATACAATATTCCCCGATCATATTCCTGAAGCCGTCGCGGATAGGGGATCCGCAGGCCATCTCGTAGAGAACGTTCCGATCCATGCCGTATTTGACAATCAGGTCGTCTGCAAAATAGTTCAGATGATTTAACTGGTCTTTGCGGAAATCGCGTATGATATGAACCAGGTAGCTGAAAACAGCGCAGGGCCTGGCAGCACGTCCGACATCGAATAACGGAGGCAGATACATTCCGTTTTCTTCCCGAAGACCGCATAAATGCACAAAAATGGCAGCCGGTGCGACGGAGGCGCCCTCGGCGTAATCAAGAAAAGCCTTAAGTGAAGGAAACCCGTCGTTTAAAATGTCGTAAGTCATTGAGCGTGCAAAAGCTTCCATGGGCCAGAACGGAATAAGAAAACGCGCGAAAGTTCCGGGAAGTTCACTAAAGCGGGGATCCGTAGGTATTTGTCCGGTTAAGATGTCAGTCCAATGTTGCACATCGTTAATAAACCGGTCTTTTTCGTTTTCCGCTATCACTTTGTGGGCGGCTTTATAGTCGTCAATGAGGTCGTCAATGGCACGCATAAATTTATAGGCAGCCTTGGCGGCCTGATATCTTTCCGCGTCCCAAAAATTGGCGGCAATTAAAATATTGGGATGGTCTTTGATCCGGTGAAAATCCAGCGACCTGAATACATCCAGATAAATTTCATTTACGTTGCTCATTTGCTCATCTCCTTTTCAATCCGTTGGGTAGTTAACTGGGCCGACATGAGTACCAGGGGAACGCCATTGCCGGGGTGGGTGCTTCCTCCGGCGAAATAGAGGTTTTTATAACGGGCGTGACGGTTATGCGGCCGGAAAAAGCCCATTTGGAAAATGTTATGGCTTATGCTGCCGAATACAGATCCCCTGACAACATTTACCCCGGTTTCCCATGTTTTTGGGAGGTAGCAGATCTCGAATTTTATATGTTCCTCTATATCTTCCATTCCTTCTTTCTTCAGGCGTGCAATAACGCCTGCCCGAACCATCTGTTTAATTTGGGCCCATTCCTTTTCGTTTTTCCGGTGAATATGCCCTGCGGGGACCACAACGGACAGCGAGTCCTGACCTTCGGGTGCAGCGGAAGAATCAATGGTTACGGGCGAATAAAGATAAAAACTCGGATCGGCTGTAACGCTCTTGTCCCGGAAAATCTTATTCAGGTTGCCTTCATAATCGAGCGACATGAATACACCGTGCAATCCGGGCTGGGGATACTGTTTGTCCAGTGCCCAGTGGAACGAGATGGCAGAGCAGGAATACTTAAGTCGTTCCAGATGTGCTGTGTGGCACCTGCCGGGGAGCAGCGCCCGGTAAACATAAGGCAGGTCAGCGTTAGCCACAACAATGTCGGCCGAAATATATGTTCCGTTTTCCAGGGTAATTCCGGTCGCCCTTTTTTTATCAGTGTCTATGCGGACTACGGGCGCATCGCAGAAAAATTCCACTCCGAGACCCCGGGCCGTTTCGAGTAATTTGTCTACAATGCCGTACATGCCGCCTTTGGGATAAAGAGAACCTTCGCTTAACTCGGCGGCAGGTAACATGGCGAACAAGGCAGGTGCAGTCAGCGGGTTTTGTCCCACATATATATTCTGAAAGGTGAAAGCAATTTTTAGGTGCCTGTCTTTAAAAAACCGCGAGATATAAAACATATGACTCAGGTACGTTTTTACCTTCAGCAAAACCGCAAGATTCCGGAAGGTAATAAATTGAAAGATGTTGTAATAATTGCGACCGAGCAATTCTGTTAAGGCAACTTTGAAGAACCCGTACCCTCTTGATACATATGTATGAAACCGCATATAACTGCCCGGCTCAATAGCCTCCAACTGTTCTTTCATCCGTTCCCGGTCCGTTGTAAATGAGAACCGGGTGCCGTCTCCGAAATATAACGTATAAATATCGGTGAGAGGTGTTGTCTCCAGCGTTTTATCCAGATCGAGCCCCATGGCCGCGAAAACCTTCCTGTAAATATCGGGCATCAGGAAAATGGAAGCGCCCAGATCGAACCGGTGTCCTTCCAGGGACAAATGGTTGCAACGGCCTCCGGGAGAGGGATTCTTTTCATACACTTTTACTTTATAACCTTTTTTTGCCAGAAAAACCGAGGTGGCTATACCGGCAACGCCGGCTCCGATAATGACAACAGTCTTATTTTCGTTCATGGACGATTTAAATTTCTAAAGTTCAAATATAATTTGAAAATTTGTATGCAAAAAATACGTTTAACTATATGAAAAGGATTGTCTTCTTGCTTTTGTTCTTTGTATGCATGAGTTGTTGCAAACTGGACTTTGGACTATGTCCGTGTGCTTCTCACGGGTATTATCATTTTTCATATGAAAATCATGCCTGGGGATCGGTTCATTCAGGTTGGATGATTGATGAAAACGGTTGGATCCGTACTTATAAAAACCCCGAAAAATGGAACTATCCCGATTCGTCGGGATATATTTCCAGGTACCATCTGGAAGAAAATCTGTCTTTCTGCGACTCGGTGATTGGGCGGGTTTCTTTACGGGAGATGTCATATTACAATGTTTTCGTTTATTCAGCCTCGAGGGGTTTGCTCAGCAAGCCCGAACAACACGGCGCCGATATGGGAGAACAGACTTATTCTTGCTATTGGTACGACCGGTCAAAAGACTGTTACTGGCATGTAATGCTGAATGAATATGGCGACTGGGTTCGCCATAACACCGATGACAGCGCCATGAAGATTTATTCATGGCTCAGGAAGTTGGTTACAAACTGATTATCCGTCATTTTGTGTATCTTTGTTCCTGTATGCGGATAACCATTAAACTTACCGGAGTGTTGTTTGCCCTGTGGACGTTCGCTTCTTGCGGAACGACAGGATTGGGCATTTATTCCATTCAGATGGAAAATGTACTCTGTGTGCCGGAGTCTGAAACAAAGAACCTGATGTTTTCCACAAGGGGTTTGCCCGACGGCACCACCGAGTATACCTATGAAGATTTGTCTATTCGCATAGACCTGGTTCTTACCAATACCCGGTTTGCCTTTAAGCTGATGAATCTCATGCCCGACACTTTATTAATAGACTGGGAGAAGGCTATGTATATAAACCAGTGCAACGACACGCTGAGAGTTATTCACAACGGAGTGGATCTTGCCCAGAGATCCATGCTTCAGGACACCACTTTCCTGGCACCGGGAGCCTTGCTGGATGATTTCCTGTTGCCTGTTGACAATGTCATTGACGATCCCACCAATTTCAGCCTCTGGAAAATCAATTACCTTTTTTATGAAAAAAAGGAAAATATTGGTCAAAAGGTTTCGGTTATGCTTCCCCTGGAGACAAAAGAGGGCGAAAAACGTTATCACTTCTTTTTTGTTATTGATAATTGGAAGGATGTGTGACTTCTTTTTTGGCGGTATTGTTTTTTGTTTTACTTTTGCAGTCCCAAAATGGTGATCGTAGCTCAGTTGGTTAGAGCGCTAGATTGTGGCTCTAGAGGTCGGGGGTTCGAATCCCCTCTTTCACCCGAGAAAAAATATTCTCAAAAACCTTGAAATATTTTTTGGAGTTCCAAAATTCTCTCTATCTTTGCAGCCCCTTTCGGAAGAGAAGGGGGAAAGAGAAAAAGCTCATTGACATATTGAAAGAAGAAGTACAATTTAAGTAGTACAATAAAGAGTAGAGCGTTAATTCCGAAAAAGGAATAAAAAGAAGAGTAGCAGGACGAGCAAACATTATAAAAAAAATATACAATGAAGAGTTT
>DHQY01000016.1 GCA_002408205.1 Bacteroidales bacterium UBA5326
CGGTTATTTGGATTTAATACATTTTTTATATATTTGCACCTTATTCAGATTAAGAGTATGGAACTTCCCGCAATATACGATCCTTCACAGACGGAGGATAAATGGTACAGGTATTGGCTGCATTATAAATTTTTTCATTCGGTACCCGATAACAGACCAAAATACAGTATGGTCATTCCGCCTCCTAACGTGACAGGAGTGCTCCACATGGGACATATGCTCAACAACACTATCCAGGATGTTCTGGTGCGCCGCGCACGTATGCAGGGTAAAAATGCCTGTTGGGTGCCGGGAACCGATCATGCATCCATTGCAACGGAAGCCAAGGTGGTGGCTAAACTCAAAGCCGAAGGCATTGACAAAAGTATGTTGACCAGGGAAGAATTCCTGCAACATGCCTGGACCTGGAAAGAAAAACACGGCGGGATCATTCTGGAACAGTTAAAAAAACTGGGCGCTTCGTGTGACTGGGATCGCACACAGTTTACCATGGACCCCGAGATGAGTCATGCGGTTACCGATACGTTTGTTTACCTGTATGAGCAGGATCTTATTTATCGCGGCGTACGTATGGTTAACTGGGACCCTCAGGGGGGAACGGCCGTGAGCGATGAGGAGGTCATTCACAAAGAAGTAAATGAGAAACTTTATTACCTGCGTTATTATTTTTCTGAAGAAGGACAAAAACAGGAAACCTGCCTGATTGTGGCTACCACACGTCCGGAAACCATTATGGCCGATGTGGCGGTATGTGTGAATCCTCTGGATGAGCGATACACGCACCATATTGGGAAGAAGGTTCTTATTCCTCTTATTAACAAAGAGATACCTGTTATTTCAGATGATTATGTCAGTCTGGATTTCGGTACGGGTTGTCTAAAAATTACCCCGGCACACGATATAAATGACTATGAAATAGGACTGCGTCATGCGCTGCCCGTGATTGATATTCTGAACCTCGACGGTACGTTGAATGAACAGGCGCAGATTCTTGTTGGGGAAGACCGCTTTATAGCCCGGAAAAAAATAGAAAAGTTTTTGGAACAGGCAGGTTGTCTGGATAAAACGGAACCTTACACTACACAGGTAGGCTTTTCTGAAAGAACCAATGCAGTTATAGAACCGCGTTTATCTACACAATGGTTTGTGAAGCTCGACGTTTTAGCCAAAAAGGCGCTGCAGTACGTCGAAGAAGGACAGGTGAAGCTGATTCCTGACAAATACAGAAACACATACCGTCACTGGATGGAAACGGCCCGTGACTGGTGCATTTCCAGACAGTTATGGTGGGGTCAGCAAATTCCGGCCTATTACCTGCCCGGCGGAGAGGTGGTTGTAGCCGCCACACCGGAGCAGGCACTTGAAAAAGCGCGTAAACTGGATCCTGCATTGAGCGCCGGGGATCTGAAACAAGATTCCGACGTAGTGGATACGTGGTTCTCCTCGTGGCTCTGGCCCATATCGGTATTCGATCCGCAGAAACCCGGCCATCCGGGAAAAGAACCCAATGCCGAGCTGGCTTATTATTATCCTACTGACGATCTGGTTACCGCTCCCGAAATATTGTTCTTTTGGGTCGCCCGCATGATTATGGCCGGAGATACATTTTGCGGAAGTAAGCCTTTTTCGAATGTTTACCTTACCGGGATTGTCCGTGACAAGCTGGGCCGCAAAATGTCCAAATCGCTTGGCAATTCTCCGGATCCCATTGAATTGATGAACAAATACGGAGCCGATGGCGTACGTGTAGGGATGATGTTGTGTACTTCTGCCGGGAACGATATACTGTTTGATGAGACACAGGTAGAACAGGGTCGGAATTTCTGCAATAAGATATGGAATGCTTACCGTCTGGTGCGCTCCTGGCAACGTTCCGACACACTTCAGACGCCCGATGCATCTGCCCCGGCCGTCCGTTGGTTTGATCAGCTTTTGGCGCAGACCATTGAAGAAACTGACGATCTGTTCTCCAAATTCCGTTTGTCCGATGCGCTGATGCTCATATACAAACGTTTTTGGGATGATTTCTGCGCATGGTATCTCGAGATTATTAAGCCTTCTGCCAATGTAGATGGAGTTAAATATCTGGATGCTAATACCTATGACGCGACTCTGCAGTTCTTTGACAAACTGCTCAGGCTGCTGCATCCGTTTATGCCTTTTATCACCGAAGAATTATGGCAGAACCTGCAGGAACGCAAAGACGGGGAAAGCCTTATGATCTCTTTACTGCCCGATGCCGGCGTTTACGATGTTTCCACTCTGGAACGTTTTTCTGCGTTGCAGGAATTGGTTGTCGCGGTCAGGGGATTAAGACACAGTAAACAAATTGCGCAGAAAGTACCGCTGCGTCTTTATGTAAAAGGAGATTTCACCCCTGAACTGCATTGTATTGCCTTGCGCCTGGGAGGTCTGGAGAAGATCGTATCTGTACGGGATGCCCCTCAGGAAGGACAAATCTATTCTTTCATGATTGGAACCACAGAATGTTTTATTCCGCTGGGGGATCTGCTGGACACTAAGGAAGAGCTGAAGAAACTGAACCAGGAGCTGGATTATTATGTAAAATTCCTTACAAGCATAGAAAATAAACTGACCAATGAGACTTTTGTTCTGCGTGCGCCTGAACAGGTGGTGGCGCTTGAACGTAAAAAGCAATCCGATACCCTGGCCAAGATTGCGGCACTCAGGCAACAGATAGAATTACTGATATGAAAACAAGGTCCGTAATTATCGTCTTCTTTTTGCTCACTTTGTTCGTACAATGTGTGCAGGTAAAGGAAATGGACGACAATGCGGACATTGCCTCGTGCGATATCATTGAAAGTGCACCCCAGGCGGTGATCTTTAATAATCCGGAAATCGAAACGGACCGGGTGGTCCTTCCAATGGAATACGGAAAGTATGAATTTCCGGTGACCGTCGCGCTTGCTGTAAAAACAAAACAGACTATAGATAAGATACTGGGATTTGATCCCGGGAATACACTTGTTTTTGAAACCCCCGAAACCGTCAGAAAACTCCATTTTATTGCGCAAAGCGGAGTAGTGCATACCTATGAATTTGTTATTTCTGTAAAAGAAAGAAGTGATTTGGCCGAGATCAGATCTGTTGAGTTGCATAATTTTTCGCCTGATAATTTTCTGATTGCACCGGCACCGATACTTAAAGTGGCCAGTTCCGCGATAGAGATACTGGGAATTGATGACGGAGGGGATTTCCCTCTTACGGTATCTCTTACTTTTAAACTCAGCGACGGAGCGTCTATTGAGAATGGGACGGACAGTATGTCTTTTACCTTTAATAGTTACGAACAGGAGACTACTGTTGTTGTAAAGGCAGACAGCGGCAAAAAACAGGTGTGGACCGTTTGCCTGAAAAAGGTAAAACTGACCGATGCCCCCTCTCAGACAGATCCTGACACATGGGAACGGATGCATCCTCTGCCGCCTATGAGCCTTACTTTTCAGCCACCGGGACCTGAATGCTCTTCTTTTGCAGTTGACAGTGAGACCGGGTCTCTTTTCGTGGACATACGCCCCAATCACGTCTTTTTTCCCTGGGTAGCAACCTTTTCATACGGATTGAGCCCGTTTGTGCAGGCCGTCGGCCTCGCTCCGGATGATCCGGTAACCATTGAGAGCTGGAATGATAATGCTGTGTTTTACCTGGTTGATGTCATTGAGCACCTGGCACGCAAATGGACCCTGAAATGGCACAAATGGCTGAATACAGAAAATGCGGTTACAGGATTCATGATAAATAAATACGAATCCTCGGCAAATGAGATGGTATTGGGAGATCCGGCGATAGATCCACAAAATGCCGTGATTGAGATCCCTGTTGAAAGCGGCAAGGATTTTCCTTTATATGTTACCGATTATAATATCGGAGTATCTGATATGGCGGTAGCCATGATACCCGACACCATAGCGTTCCCATCGTATAAAAGCCGCTGTGCTTTTTCCGTTATTTCCGAGTCGGGTGCTGTAAGGGAATGGACTATAAAACCCCGTCCCTGGTTCAATACGCAGGCAGATATTGAATCGTTCGCCGTTAACTCGTATCATTCCCGGGAAGGAGCTGTCAGATTAAAAAGTAACCAGGCTGCTGTGAACAGAGAAGACAGTACCGTTACACTGGTTTTGAAAGCCGGGTATGATTTTCCAATGGTTATAGATGCCTTTTCTTTAATGCTTTCAGATGAAGCCGTGCTGGAGGAGAATTACGCCAACGGCATATCTTTTAACACCATAGAAGACATTGTTCCGCTGACCGTTGTGGCCGAAAGCTCGGACAAAAAACACTGGTCTCTACGGTTGTCTGACGAAAGAACAGAAAATAAAGAAGCGTTGGTACTTAGCTACTATGTAAAAAGTTACAATGGAACTTCTTCAACTCCCAACAATATGGTGCTTGAAGATTGGGGCGTTGTAGATACGTTGAATAAAACGGTAACACTCATTATAAAAGACTGGTCTTCAAAAATGCCTCTTACTGTAAACGGGGTAATGGCCGTTTCAAAAAATGCATCCATTTCTTCTCCGGAAGGTTTTGGAACGGAGCACCGGATTGTTTTCAATGCTCCAAATGAGAGTCACTCGTTTACTGTGACATCGGAAAGTAAAACCAAATCCACGTTCTGGACTATCAAACTGGAAGACCGGTCTGTTCCGCGAAGCAACCTGGCCCAGGTAACCGGATTTGTTTCGGGAGAACCTTCTACGGGTTTTGATTTTGCAGAAAAATACCTGGAACCGGACAAAAACCTCATTACACTGCTGGTGAAAGTGCGTCCCTCGGGCGGCTCGGTTCTGACTATCAACCCCCGGATATCTGTTTCTCCCAATGCCCGACTGACGGGAATCGTATCCGGAGCACCCATGGAATTATCCTTTGACACACCACTGAAGTTCAGGATACAGGCTCAGGACGAGTCCGTTCAAGAGTGGACTGTAAAACTGTTGTATGCGCCTCAGGTATATAACAGCGGATATGAATTATGGGGAAATGTAGAAGGGAGCTTTAATCTTTTGCCTTCTGACGGAAAGGGATGGACCACGGGCAATAACACGCAGATATCCGGAACTGCCAGAGTGACGGGATACCAAAGTACGTATGCTGCCCAAATGGTTACACAGCTTAAAACGATGAACCTGGTGGTGTATAAGGTGACCAGTCTTGCAGCGGGAGCCGTATTGCTTGGTAAATTCACCCTGAGCATAGATGCCGAGGACGTGCGTCACCCGTCCAACATGACGGCGTTCGGTATCCCGTTTACGGCAGACACAAACCCTGTCGGTTTTGAGATAGACTACAAATACGTTTCCGGGGGACAGCGTGTGTATACCGAGCCAAAGAGCGGGGTGGTTCCTGCATTTAAGGATCCTGTGAACGTATCGGGGCCAGATAAAGCCGTTATGGCCACAGAAGTGCATCATCTGGCCGGTGGTGCCTGGAAATACGATCTGGTGAACAAACCTACGATGATTGCCGGATATGAACTCTATACCGAGGGCGCTCCCGAATGGACCCATGCACGGGTTATGTTCACAAACGTTCCCGGAAAAGAGGATCTGAAGATGACTCACCTGGTAGTGCGCATGACTTCTTCCTACCAGGGAGACCTGTTCAAAGGAGCAGACAAAAGTACGCTTACCGTAGATAATTTTAAATTAGTATATTACGAGCCTTCAAATGAGGCCGTCTTACTTGATTAACCATGATTTCCTATACTTCAAAAATTACTGTTCGATATTACGAGACTGACCAGATGGGAGTGGTTCACCATTCCAACTACATCCGTTATTTTGAGACCGGACGGGAAGAGATGATGGAACACTATGGCGTTCCTTATGTAGAAACGGAGCGTCAGGGTATCATCATGCCTGTTCATTCTGTACATTGCGATTATATTTTTCCCGCTCATTACGGAGAGGCGCTTTCGGTTGTGACACGTCTGGAAGAAATACCGCGTTCCCGCATTACGTTCCTCTACGAAATATACAATTCCTCGGAAGTTTTGCTGGCAAAAGGTTCCGTGGTTTTGGCTTTTGTAGACAGATCTTCCGGAAGACCGGTGCGGGCACCCCGTTTTCTCACAGAGGTAATAGAAAAATTGCTAAATTTGTAAATTAACATTTTATATGATGAATAAGATACTGTTATTCGGGACACTCGGCACTACCGAGATCATTATCATTGCTTTGATTGTTTTGCTTCTTTTCGGAGGCCGCAAGATCCCCGAATTGATGAAAGGTATAGGAAAAGGCGTTAAAAGCTTCAAAGACGGGGTTAAAGGAGTGGAAGATGAGTTGAAGGATGACGTAAAAGATATTAATAACGAGATAAAAAAATAATTTGTGGCCGAATCTTCCCGGGATACAAAAGAGATGACCTTCTGGGAGCATCTCGACGAGTTTCGCAAGGTTTTGTTCCGTTCAATCATTGCCATTGTTGTTTTAATGGCAGTTGTTTTTGTGAATAAACGCCTTGTATTTGAGACTATTATTTTTGCACCCAGGAGTTCGGATTTTATCTTGTATCAGTGGCTCGACAGCCTGTCCCGTTTTTTTGGCATTCCTTCGCTTGCCCCGGATCCCTTTATGCTTGAATTACAGAATATTGAACTTTCTGCTCAATTTTTTACGCACATTAATGTTTCGTTCAGTCTGGCATTTATTCTGGCTACACCTTTCATCCTATATCAGTTATGGCTTTTTGTGCGGCCGGCGTTATACCCCAATGAAAAGAGATCTGTTGTGGGTGCCTTTGGCTGGTGTTCTCTCCTTTTTTTTATTGGCGTGCTGGTAGGTTATTTTTTTGTATTCCCGCTCACCCTGAACTTTCTGGGAAGTTACCAGGTTACTGAATGGGTTAAAAACCAGATCTCCCTGCAGTCATATATTCATATGTTCACATGGCTGGTGCTTATCATGGGTCTTGTGTTTGAAATGCCTGTTTTGTTGCGTCTTCTTTCCCGGATTGGTGTCATATCCAAAGAACTTCTGAAAAAGTACCGCAAACATGCTGCCTGTATCTTGCTGCTTCTGGCGGCAATCATTACGCCCAGCGGAGATGCGTTCACTTTATTCGTAGTAGCCCTGCCGCTTTACCTGTTGTATGAAGTAAGTATTCTGGTGAGTTTCACGAAAGCCGAAAGAGATGAAAAGGTGGCAGCATAGAAAACAGTGCTTCCGGGTAGCCGGAGGTATTCTGTTGGTGTTGTTAGTAGTTTTTATACTTCCGTTTTTTTGGAAAGATGCCGGATTTATCCTGCTAAAAACTTCCTGGCTCTCAGCCTGGCAAAAGAACCATTTAGTTCATTTTTATCGGTTGGCACCGTCTGCCGACATTCGCCGGAACGCTCAGCTTTACAACGGTGGTTACGATCTGGGGGACTTTAAACCGGGTGTCATTTATATTCCGGACAAAGGCTATAATTATATGGATTCCCTGGGGTTACTCCTTACAAAGGAGTTTTATACCGGCATGGAACCTTTCAGAAAGAACTTTTCTGTGGTGAAAACACCGCTGGGTAAAGGGGTACTAAACAGAAAGGGCCAATGGGTGGCTCATCCTGTCTATGACAGCGTGGAAACAATGGATTACGTTGTTATTGTTCACCTGGACGGGCAGTCAGGATGCATAAATGAAAAGGGGAAATATACAGTTCCTCTGTCTTCAGTCTGTATACTAACCGAGTACCAGGGTGAAAGGCTGCCTTTTATGATCACAAAATCGAATGAAACGCATCTTTTTGGTGTCATTGATGACAGGGGAAAGGAACGTGCCATGGCTGCTTATGATCGTTTGGAAGTGCGGAACGGAGCCTATCTGGTAGGCCGTTCCGGGTTGTGGGGTGCTTTGGATTCTTCGGGGCAGCGGGTTGTTCCGGTCGCCTATGACCGTATTGAGATCTCATATTACGATCCGAGGTATTATCTCGTAAGAAGGCAGGGATCAGGAGGGTTACACCGAAAAGGAGATGAAGTACCCGTTGTTCCTCTTTTATATGATATGGCAGACGTATGTACGCCAAGAACTTTTACGGTCAGAAAAAACGGCCGCTATGGTTTGTTGGACCGGCATGCAGGAATGCTTATTGAACCTGTTTATGATACCATATATTATCACCATGGGATGGACTGGATTGTTACGGGCGACAAGGAAAATTATTCACTCAGGAATACGCGTGATCTCTCGTCTCCTTCTGACACATATGAATATATTGACGATTATTGTGAGGAGATGACAATCGTAAAAAAAGAAAACCGATACGGTGTGCTTGATAACAAAGGAAAAGAAATCATCCCGCTTATTTATGACAGCATTTCGAGATACAGTAACGGAACAGCAGTAGTACGGCACGACAATAAATACGCCGTAGCAGACCGGAACGGTCGTTTTCTTATTCCTTTCTCACTGGTTTTTGTTGAAATTGGCGATTTTCATCAGGAGAGAGCACGGGCAGCCCGCTTCAACCTGATGTCTGAACGGATAAAAAAACAATACGGGTTCATAGATAAGCAGGGCAATACGGTAGTCCCGTTTATTTTTGAAGACGGACACGACAGGTTTTCAAACGGCCTGGCTGGTATGCGTTATAAGGGATACTGGGGGTATATAGATACCCAGGGCAATAAAGTTATTAATTTCCAGTACGATACGGTTACCCGGTTTTCTCACGGGCGTGCTATGGTCAGGGAAAGGGACGTGATACGGGTTATTGATACCCGGGGGAGGATAATTCAATGATTTCTGTTACAAATATTAAAGTTGCCTTTGCTCACTTTGAGCTTATGGACCAGGTGACTTTCTCTATTAATCCCAGGGACAGGATAGCTCTTGTGGGTAAAAACGGAGCCGGGAAATCGACGTTATTAAAGATTATTGCCGGAATCCAGAAACCAACCGGAGGTTCGGTTGTGATGCCCGATGATTGCAAAATTGGCTATCTGCCCCAGCAAATGGGACATGCAAAAGATAAGACTGTACTGGACGAAACGCTTACGGTATTTGCCGAGCTGGACCGGTTGCAGGAGAGAGCAGACAAGATTACCTTACAACTCGCAGAAAGAGATGATTATGAGTCGGATGCGTACCACCGGCTTATCGTGGAGCTTAACGAAGTGAATGACCGGTTACATATTCTTTCGGGAGAAAATCCCAGGGGAAATGCAGAAAAAACACTTTTAGGTCTGGGTTTTAAGGTGTCAGATCTTAACAGGCCAACCGGCACCTTTTCCGAAGGATGGAATATGCGTGTGGAACTGGCCAAGTTGTTACTGGCCAGTCCCGATATATTACTACTGGACGAGCCTACCAACCACCTGGACATAGAGAGTTTACAATGGCTGGAAAATTATCTGGATAATTATTCCGGCTCTGTTATGGTAATTTCACACGACCGGACTTTTCTGGATAACGTTACCAACCGGACCATAGAAATTATGTTGGGCAGGATCCATGATTACAAAGCCGGCTATTCTCATTACCTGGAGTTACGCAGAGAACGGATAGAACAGCAAACGGCCGCCTATGAGAATCAGCAGAAAGTCATTGAGAAAACAGAAGATTTTATTGCCCGTTTTCGCTACAAGCCTACCAAATCTAACCAGGTGCAGAGCCGGATAAAAAAGTTGGAGAAAATGGAACGGATTGTGGTGGATCAGGAAGATAATTCCATTTTGCACATTAACTTTCCTCCTGTTATCAGAAGCGGACAGATCGCTTTTTCATGCAGTGGCTTGTCTGTTCGTTACGATAAAGATCCTATCTTTACAAAGGCCGAGATGGTGGTGGAGCGGGGCGAGAAAGTGGCTTTTGTGGGAAGAAACGGCGAAGGCAAAACAACAATGATGAAGCTGATTACCGGTCAGTTGTTACCCTGTGAAGGCAAGCTGTCGCTGGGATATAATGTCAATCTGGGGTACTATGCGCAAAATCAGGATGAACTGCTGGATAAAGAGGCAACCGTATACGAGACGCTCGATAAGATTGCGGTAGGGGATGTACGTGCGAAACTCAGGGATATACTGGCTGCTTTTCTGTTCCGTGGAGAAGAAGTGGATAAAAAGACAGAAGTGCTCAGCGGAGGTGAACGTTCCCGTCTGGCAATGGCAAAACTTATGTTGCAGCCGTACAACATGCTGGCCCTTGATGAACCGACCAACCATATGGATATCCGTTCCAAAGAAGTGATGAAAGAGGCTCTCATGCGCTATGAAGGAACCCTTATCATTGTTTCGCACGACCGGACCTTCCTGGACGGACTGGTTGATAAAATATATGAATTCAGGGACGGTACTGTGAAAGAACACCTGGGAGGCATCCGTGATTTCCTGCACAGGCGTAAACTCGAGAATCTCAGGGAACTCGAAACGAGAGCCCCGGAAAAGACAGAAACGAACGGGGAACCAGAGGAGAAAAAATCTCCGGGTTTAAGTTATCAGGAAAAGAAAGAACGTGACAAGATCCTGCGTAAATTACAACAAACCGTTACCAGATGGGAAAACCGGATAGAACAGCATGAACAGGGCCTGGCTTTAATGGATAAACAGCTGGCCTCTCCGCCTGCAGAAGGTTTTTCAACAGCATTTTACCAGGTTTACGATAAAGAAAAAAAAGCACTGGAAGAAGCATTCGGTAACTGGGAACAGGCTCAGACGGAACTCGACCGGTTTATAAAGGAATAAAGTATGGCAGAAAGCAAAATATATGGCGTGCACCCTGTAAGGGAAGCATTAACAAGCGGTAAGAAACTTGAACGAATTATGTTGCGTCAGGGAACGGAAAGCTCCGTTTTCCGCGAAATCATGCAGCTTGCCCAGGAAAAAGGAGTACCGGTGCAGTTTGTGCCTCAGGAAAAACTGAATTACCTGGCTAAAGGTGAAACTCACCAGGGAATGGTTGCTATACCGGCACAACTCGATTATGCCAATTTTGAAGAGACTGTAGAGATGCTTCTGGCCGGTAACGATAATCCGGTTGTCGTTCTTTTGGACGGTGTGAGCGATGTGAGAAATTTTGGGGCCATTGCCCGGACCTGTGAGTGTGCCGGAGTAGGAGCGTTAATACTGCCTGCCAAGGGAGGAGCGGCTGTGAACCAGGATGCAGTAAAAACATCGGCCGGAGCTTTGCTTCGCATTCCAACCTGCAAGGTTCCCAACCTGAGAACGGCCGTCTTCTATTTAAAGCAAAGCGGTTTTCGCATTGTGGGAGCCACTGAAAAGACTGACGGACTTATCTATGACAATGATTTTACGGTACCGACAGCTCTGATAATGGGCGCGGAAGGCGCCGGTATTTCCCGGGGAATTGTGACGCTGTGCGATGCATTGGTTGCAGTCCCATTATTGGGGAGCATAGGTTCTCTTAACGTTTCCGCCGCAACAGCGGTTGTGCTTTACGAAGCTGTTAGGCAACGAATTAATTAGATTCTTCATGAGTGCAAAATCCTCTGCTCTCAAAAAACTGGCCGGCGAAACCGCCATCTATGGAACAAGCACCATTGTAGCACGGGTGCTGAATTTTTTGCTGGTTCCCATGTATACCCGTGTATTTGTGGATCAGGCCCAGTATGGAGTGGTAACGGAGTTCATGGCCTACATTGCCGTATTGCAGGTTCTGCTGGTACTGGGACTGGAAACGGGTTGTTTCCGGTACGCTTCGCTGGCGCAGCAACAAAACGGGGGCAAGGGGGGAGAGAAAGTCTTTTCTTCAGCCTTGGCTACTACAGGAATTTTTTCACTTCTTTTCTTTCTGGCCTGTTTTTTCTGGAGAGGATCCATTGCCAGTGCGTTAGGATATGAAGGAAATCTGAAATGTGTGGTCTACGTAGCCGGTATCCTGCTGCTGGACAGTGTTACAGCCATTCTGTTTGCCAAATTGCGGTATGAACACAGAGCCCTGAAATTTGCCTTAATAAAAACCGTCAAGATTTGTTGCGAATTGGGTTTTAATTTGTTGTTTTTCCTTTGGGCCCCGGGTTATTTTTCGTCTCATCCACATGCCCTGCTGGCTCGCTTCATAGGTCCCGTGCCCGAATTCAATTATGTGCTGTTTTCTGTTTTCCTCTCCTGCGTTATTTGTGTGCTCTTCTTTATTCCCGATTTACTGAAAAAAGCAACTTACGGAATAGACAAAACCTTGTGGCCAAAGCTGATGATGTACTCCTTACCCCTTATGATTGCCGGTTTGCCCGGTATTCTGAACGATTTCAGCGATCGGCTTTTGTTCCGTTTTCTTATGCCGGAAGAGATATTCAGAACGCAGATGGGGATTTACCAGGCGGGAGTAAAGCTTGCGGTGCTCATTAATCTTTTCATTCAAATGTTCCGTTATGCGGCCGAGCCTTTCTTTTTTGGAGAATCGGCAAAGAAAGATGCCAAAGATACATATGCCAAAGTGATGAATTACTTTACCGCATTTTGTATGTTGGTCTATCTGGGCATATTGCTATATATAGATCTCTTTGAGCTCATCCTTGGCTCTTCCTACAGGGAGGGTGTTGTTGTCGTCCCTGTTATGGCGCTGGCTTATGTTTTGCTTGGAATATATTTCAATGCCAGCATATGGATCAAATTGTCCGGAAAAACAGGTTATGCTGTGCTCATCACATCTGCCGGACTCCTCGTTACTCTGGCAGTGAACTTACTTTTTATGCCTCGGTTTGGCTACATGGCTGCTGCCTGGGGACACTTGGCCAGTTATCTGGTAATGTTGGTAATATGTGTGATTTTGGGCAGAAAGGTCTATCCTGTTTCGTATGAGTGGAAAAAAGTGTTTATTTATGTCTTTACCGGTGTGGTTATCTATCTGGTATCTACATTATTCAACCATCTTTCCATTGTGCCCAGACTGGCACTGAATACCTTATTATTAGGAGGTTATGTGCTTATATGGCTGCGGGTGGAGCGTCTTTACGGAACATTGCGCAGGTTATTGCAGCGGCGGTAGCCACATTCAACGACTCCGAGCCTTTTCGGTACGAAGGTATGAACAGCTTACAAGTGAGCAGGGGAACAACCTCGCTGCTTATGCCGTGCGATTCACTTCCCAGAACAATGAAGCCCGAATCGGGCAACGGTATGTTATATATATTTTCTCCGCCCTGAAGCAGTGTTCCTGCAACCGGCATACCGCAATCGCTAAACAGACGGGGCAGGGAAGTATAGCAGACCGGGACACGTAACAAGGCGCCCATAGTTGCCTGAACCGTTTTGGGATTATATAGCTCTACGCAATCTTCCGAAGCATAAACGGCCTTAATATCAAACCAGTCGGCCAGACGCAAAATGGTTCCAAAATTTCCCGGATCCCTAATGCCGTCGAGGGCGATATATAAATGTTCCTTTTGCGGTTCAATAAATACAGGATCGGGAATGGATACTACGGCCAGTGCAGGAGACGGAGAGGTCAGAGACGTAATCCGTGCCATTTCGTTTTCTGTAACATACTCGGCATGAATGTGGGCAGGTGCCTGAAACAGGTTCTCCCTTACAAATAATCTTTTAATCTTATATACAGAAGGATTAAGGAGCAGTTCTTCCACCATTTTTACCCCTTCTATTATAAATTCTTTATATTCCCATCTGAATTTTTTATGGGCAAGAGAACGTATCCTGCTTATATCCGGTTTACTTAACATGTATTTTAGTAACCAAGAATTTTTAACATGGATTTATAGGTTTGCTCCTTTGAGAACAGCTTTGTATAATAGGCTCCGTCTTCTTCACCAATGATAACCATTTTGGGTGCGGGCAACAAGCAATGTTGAAGTCCGCCGAATCCGGATATGGATTCCTGGTAGGCTCCGGTATTGAAGAACCCGATATATAATGGTTCTCCGTTTTCATTTTTTGGAAGGAAAACAGCGTTTGCATGAGCCTCGGCATTATAATAATCCTGTGAATCGCAGGTGAGTCCTCCAAGAAAAACACGCTGGTAAGGTTCATTCCATTTATTTATGGGGAGTAAAATAAATCTGCGTTTAATGCCCCAGGTGTCCGGTAAAGTGGTCATAAAGGAGGAATCTATCATATACCAGCGTTCACGGTCGTTTTGCTGCTTTTCTCCAAGAACCTGGTAAATGGTGGCTCCGCTTTCTCCAACGGTAAAGGATCCGAATTCGGTAAAAATATGCGGTTCAGGGACATTTCGGCTGGTACAAATACTCTTTATCTGGGCGATGATTTCCTCTGCCATATATTCATAGTCGTAATCGAATGAAAGGGAATTTCTTACAGGGAAACCTCCACCCAGGTTCAATGAATCCAGATCGGGACAAAATGATTTCAGGTCACAATATACGTTTACGCATTTGGCCAACTCGTTCCAGTAGTAAGCATTATCCTGTATTCCAGTGTTTATGAAGAAATGAAGCATTTTTAACGTAAATTTTGGATTGCGTTTTATGTATTTGTGATAAAACGGAACCACATCGCTGTAACGGATCCCCAGGCGGCTGGTATAGAATTCGAACTTTGGCTCTTCCTCGGCGGCTATTCTGATACCAATCTTACAGGGAACAGTCAGTACGTTATCCAGTTCTTCCACTTCAGGCATATTGTCCAGAATGGGTATGGTATTGCACCATCCATTGTTCACAAGGTTGGCTATATTCTCTATGTACAGCTGCTTTTTATAACCATTGCATATAATATAAAGGTCTTTGTCTACGATCTTCTGTTCGTAAAGCGCATCAATAAGATTTATATCAAAAGCTGACGATGTCTCAATATGGATGTCGTTTTTGAGGGCTTCTTCCAGCACAAATGAAAAATGTGATGACTTTGTACAGTAGCAGTAATGATAATCACCGTTGTAATCCACTTTGGCCATTGCTACATTAAAAAGTCGCTTGGCACGTTGAATTTGTTTGGATATTTGTGGTAAATAACAGAATTTCAATGGGGTTCCGTATTGCTCAATAAGGTCCATAACAGGGATATCATGAAAAAGCAATTCGCCTTCTTCAACCCTGAATTCTTCCTGCGGAAAGTCAAAACTTTGCTGAATAAGATCTATGTACTTGTTCTTCATTTCAGAAATGTAAGTAAGTTACTTAAGTAAAAAAAATACAATGTAAATCAATTGGATTGCAAATATATACTAAATATTTATTTAGAATAGGTATTCATGCTTTTTTTCTACTTTTGTATTATGTGTAAGCGCAGTTTTCTTTTAAGCCTTCCGGCCGTTTTTTTTCTTTCTCTGTTATGGGGGTGTTCGCTTACACGTTATGTTCCTGACGATGCCTATCTGCTTCAGAAGAATACTGTTACCGTAGAACCCGGAAATGAAATATCTGCAAGCACTCTGGAAACATTTCTGCGACAAAAACCTAATTCCAGCATTATTTTTGGATGGAAAACGTTCCTGCAGATTTACAATCTGAGTCCCCGTGAAGATAACGGATGGAGCCGTTTCCTTAAAAAAATGGGAGAGCCGCCTGTCTTGTTTGATTCTTTGCTTATTCAAAGAAGTATTATGAACATTGATAACCACCTGGTATCACTGGGGTATTATAATAACAACATTTCAAGCCGGGTTGAATACGATGAGAAAAAAGCCAGGGTAAATTATTATGTAAAACCAGGTAAAACCTATGCCATAGATACCATAGTGCTCCGCTCGGAGGATCCTGCCATAAGCGAACTTTATTACAAGACTTTGAACCAATCGCTTATAGGCGATGGCTCGGTTCTGGCTTCCTCGGTTCTGGATTCAGAGGCATCAAGATTAAATGCTCTGATGCGAAACAACGGATATTACGATTTTAATAAGAACCTGGTTACGTTTCGTGCAGATACGCTAAAAGGTGACGGAACGGCTAAGCTGGAAGTGCTTATCCCGGGCCAGACTCCTCATAAAATATTCAAGATTAGGAAAGTGAGTGTCTATACCGGGTTCGATCCCATACGGGCCGCAATGGATTCCGGCTACTATGCGGCCCTGGACAGTCTTGCATATAACGGGATGACATTATATTTCTGCGACAGACCCGATATCCGGCCAAAGCTGGTAAACAGCCTGAATTTTATCCGCCCGGGAGATACATACAACGAATCTGTCGTAAAGACTACGTACAACCGGTTTTCCAGTATCAGGCTTTTTAACGGCGTTACACTTCTCTTTGATAAAGTGGAAGAACAAGTCCCTGCCGACACAGCCGCTGTAGATTGCACCATAAGACTGAGTCCGGGCAACCTGCAGGGATATAAACTGAATCTCGAAGCCTCGAGCAATTCCAACGGACTTATTGGCGTTTCGCCTGTTTTGTCTTATTACCATAAGAACATCTTCCGTGGCGGTGAATGGCTTACCGTAAGTTTTATGGGTAATTTCCAGTTCAAGATTAAGGACCCTATCCGTGCGACGGAGCTGGGTACCTCAATGACACTTACTTTTCCAAAAATGCTTTTTCCAATCAGCGGAAATATCTTTAAAAACCACATTCCGAGAACCGATGTTTCTGCCAGTTATAACTACCAGTCAAGACCTGAATACACACGCAATATAGCTATTACCACTTTCGGATATACATGGAGGATGCGTGATCGTTTCTTCTATACTGTCAATCCTATCAAACTTAAACTGGTTAAATTGCATAATCTAAGTCCGTCTTTCCTGGAAACGCTTAAGGATCCGTTTATAATAGATACATACCGGGACCACTTTGATCTGGGTCTTTCTTCGCTGTTCTATTATACAACGGACAATTCGGCCGTACCTGTGAAAAGTTATTTCTATTTCAGGGGCGGGGCCGAGGCCGCCGGCAACGTTCTGAGTGCTTTCAACAGCCTGATGAAAACAGACACCACCGGAGCCCATCTGATTGGCGGCATAGCTTATTCCCAATACGTAAAATTTGATGTTAATACAGCTTACACATGGATCAGCGGCAGGCATCAGCTGGCAGGCCGCCTTTTTGCCGGAGTAGGCATTCCATATGGAAATGCGAATTCGCTGCCTTTGGAACAGATGTTTTTTTCGGGTGGGGCCAACAGTTTGCGTGGCTGGCAGGCCCGCACTGTAGGTCCGGGATCTATGCCGGTTGACTCTACCTTCAGTATTCCCAATCAATCGGGTGACGTTAAGCTGGAAGTAAATTTGGAATACCGTTTTCCTGTCTTTTGGAAGGTGGAAGGAGCCTTGTTTGCCGATGCAGGAAATATATGGACTCTGCCCAAACGGAATGCCCCGGACACCAAAGGAACGTTCCGTTTTAAGAATTTCATGAACAGTGTGGCAATGGATGCCGGACTGGGAATCAGACTTAATCTTTCATTTGTCGTACTCAGGCTCGATCTGGGTATGATCATGCGTGATCCTGTGCGGAACAAATGGATCCCTGCGAACGAATGGCTTAAAAGAAATAATTATTCGTTCCAGTTTGGGGTAGGGTACCCGTTCTGATTGGGTGCCGTTTACCTGAACAAGAGCGTTCCAAAATATTCCGGTCTGTGAAAATCGGGCTTGGGGGTAAGCACGGGCGACCAGCTTACAAAATGGGGAACAGGTGTTTTATCGCCGCATTTGTAAAAGTTCGCTTTCATGGTTCTGCCTGCAACCGGTGTATCGCACTCATCGAATATAGACCAGGGAATTACCACCGTCAGAACCCATTCTGTCCGTTCCTTCTTCAGTCCGAAGGCCTTGTTTCCCAGGGTTGAGTGCCTCTCAATGCGGGATGTGACGTCAACAGGATACCTGTATCTCCCGGCGCGTCCGGTTCCCCGGCCCATAAGGCATGTGCCAATACAGGTAAATTCGAAGTTATAATAATCGGGCCGGTCTGCAGAAGGCTGAACAAAGAATTCAACACAGGAATCTTCCCAGGAACGTGCGGTAGCGTCATCCTCATAGGTGGCAAGCACCGCCTCTTCGGTTACCCTGAACTGCAGGAAAAGTGCATGCTGCGAATAAGCCGCACGGATGGATGCAGTTGGTTTATAGGGAAAAGCCTCGGGCCAGTTAAGGGTTTCAAGTGGGGTATAAGGAATCTGAACGGAGTCAAAATCAAAAGCACCGTCCGTAACGGGATAAACATTCATGACCATACTCAGCATTGCTATTAATAGGGCAGGCATATCAGATGCTTAAACCTTTCCTGTATAATTTGAATAGTTCAATGGCCTGATATTCTGCCATGCCCAGTTTGTCGTAGAGTTTGGCTGTATTGTGGTTCCGCTCTTCTGCCCGTTTCCAGAATTCACGGGGATCGTTCCCCGGAAACAAGGCCGGATCTTTTTGGCTCTGATGACGGAAGATAGCATTTCTCTTGATGATCACTTCCTCGGGACTCAGAGGAACGGCCATATCGGCATCGGCTACATCCCATTCCTGCCAGGCTCCACGGTAAAGCCACAGGCGGCAGTCTTTTATCCACTCATGGTCCTGAAGTTCATCAATGGCCGCGAGGATGGCCAGGTAACAAACCCGGTGGGTCCCGTGGGGATCGCTCAGGTCGCCCGCAGCAAAAATTTGATGCGGTTTGATCTCTTCCATGAAGGCTTTTACTATTTCTATATCACTTCTGGACAGAGGATCTTTTTTTACACCTCCGGTTTCATAAAAAGGCATCTCCAGGAAATGAACGTTCCCGGGTTTGATTCCCAGGTAGTCACAGGCAGACTTGGCTTCGCCCCGGCGTATAATGCCTTTAACCCGGCGTATGGATTCGGTATCGGGTTCTCCCGGTTTCTTGTTGTCCAGATCTATTTTGGCCTGTTTAAAAATAAACTTTGCTTTCTCTTCGTTCATGCCGTACACAGGGGATATTTCCTGCAAAAAGTCAAGAAAGCGTATGACGTCGTGGTCAAAGACGGCAATATTGCCCGATGTGTGGTATGCTATATGGAGCTCGTGTCCCTGTTGGGAAAGACGTGCGACCGTCCCTCCCATGGAGATAACATCGTCGTCGGGGTGAGGACTGAAAACAATAACGCGCTTGGGGTAGGGAAGAGCGCGCTCGGGCCTTGTGGAGTCGTCTGCGTTGGGTTTGCCTCCGGGCCATCCCGTAATAGTGTGTTGAAGACTGTTAAAAACATCGATGTTAATTTTGCTGAAGGGGCCGCGCTCTGTGATCAGGTCGCTCATACCGTTGTCGTTGTAATCCCTTGCAGTAAGTTTAAGGATGGGTTTGTCCAGGTGTTTACAGAGCCAGAATACGGCTTTCTTGGTGAGTTCTTCTGTCCAGATACAGGATCCGGCAAGCCACGGTGATCTGATACGCGTGAGATCGGCAGCGGCCGCTTTATCAAGTATCACTTCGGTTTGAGAATGATTCTGGATATAGCTGGCCGGATTGGATTCGTCTACACCGCCTTCTACCAGTTTTTTAACAGAAGGGGCAATTCCTTCTCCCCATGCCAGGTAGTATATGGTTCTTGCCTCGAGCAGGGTCTGGATGCCCATAGTCAGAGAATAATTGGGTACGTAGTCTATTCCAAAAAATTCACTGGCAGCCGAAATGCGTGTCCCGGTATTAAGTGTAATAAGACGCGTGCGGGAGCTGTAGGGCGAACCGGGTTCGTTGGACCCCATTCCGTTGGTTATCAGTATGTCAATGCCGCCGTATGAAGCAATTTTTTCTTCATACAGCTGGCAATGCTGTGCCACATGCGAACGGGGTATGTCTCCGTCCAGGTAATATATCTGATTTTCAGGAATATCCAGCATGTCATACAGGTATTCTTTCAGGAACCGGTAATGTGACTGGATTTCGTCTTTATGAAGAGGGTAGTATTCGTTTACCCCAAAAACAACAACATTTTTAAAACTGATACCGTTTTTATACAGTGAGGCAAAATTTTCGAATAAACCAATCAATGCAGAATTGGCAGATAGCGCCAAAACAAGTTTTTCCCCTCTGGCTTCTTTTTCTTTGAGTGCATCGAGAATATTGTTGGCCAGATAATGGCAGGCTTCGTCCTGTCCTTCATAAATCAATACGGGTAGATTCTCGTATCGTCTGCTGAATTCGTGTGTTAATGTCATTTTTGTATTGATTTTTTATAGAGTTCTCTGAATGGCAGAATATGCCGGAGGAGTGCTTCCATTTTGTTCAGGGGAAGCATGTTAGCTCCATCCGAAAGCGCTTCTTCTGGTTTGGGATGTGTTTCTATAAACAGACCGTCTACACCAATTGAGACACCTGCAGTAGCCAGGGTCGTGATCATCCCGGGCCTTCCCCCGGCCACCCCTTTTGACTGATTGGGTTGTTGAAGTGAGTGCGTAACATCCAGTATTACAGGGACCCCAAAAGATTGCATTTCGGGAATGCCCCTTACATCAAAAATCAGGTCGGAATAACCGAACTGGGTTCCCCTCTCGGTAAGAAAGATTTTTGACCGGTCACAGCCAAACTGCAGCAATTTGTCCACGACAAATTGCATCTGACCCGGAGCAAGAAATTGTCCTTTTTTAACGTTCACACACTTACCTGTTTTTGCAGCAGCCTTAAGCAGGGAAGTCTGACGGCAGAGAAACGCCGGGATCTGCAGGATATCAATATGGTACGAAGCGGCCAGAAAAGCTTCTTCGGGCAGATGGATGTCTGTAATCACCCTGATTTTGTACGTTTCCTTAATCCGTTGCAGTATTTCCAGCGCTTTTCTGTCGCCAATGCCGGTAAAAGAATCGCCGCGGGAGCGGTTATCTTTTCGGTAAGACGATTTAAAAACAAATGGCAGATCGTATTTTGCAGCCAGTGAGCACAGTACGTCTGCGGTCTGTATGCAGAGCGCCTCGGATTCAACAACACAGGGTCCCGCAATAAGGAGAAAATCGTTGGTTATCATACGCAGGTTATTTCCGGGACAAAGTTAGGGCTTTTCTATTTATCATATGAGTACCTGCCGCCCCATCTGGAGAGAAATTTCTTTATCTCTTTTTCCCTGGCATTATCCTGAGGTTCATAAAATACCGTGCCATTAAGGTTTTGGGGCAGATAATCCTGGTCCGTAAAATTTCCCTCGTAGCTGTGGGCGTATTTATAGTCTCGGGCATAGCCAAGCTCTTTCATGAGTTCGGTAGGCGCATTTCTCAGGTGCAGCGGAACGCTCAGGTCCCCCTGGGTTCGTACGGCTTCCAGTGCGGCATCAATGGCACAGATGACAGAGTTGCTTTTGGAACTGGTAGCCAGGTAAATAGCCGTTTCTGCAAGGGGAATGCGGCCTTCGGGCATTCCAATTTTATGTACGGCTTCAAAGCAGGCATTGGCCATGAGGAAGGCATTCGGATTGGCCAGGCCGATGTCTTCCGAGGCCAGAATAACCATTCGTCGGGCAATGAAAAGGGGATCTTCACCTGCATTGATCATTCGGGCCATCCAGTAAACGGCGGCATTGGGATCGCTGCCCCGTATACTTTTGATGAATGCAGAAATAATATCGTAATGTTGTTCTCCGTTTTTGTCGTATAGGGCAATGTTTTCCTGTAACCTTTTCTGAACCAGATCATTGTTTATGACAATCGTTTCGCCTTCACGATAGGTAGATACAATTAATTCTATGATATTAAGAAGTTTACGTGCATCACCGCCGGAAAACCTAAACAGGGCCTCGGTTTCTTCTATGCTAAAGGAAAGTGTCTTTAGGTATTCATCTTCGTTAATAGTACGTTCTAATAATGACTGTAAATCATTAACAGATAGAGATTTAAGGACATATACCTGGCATCTTGACAGCAGGGGAGCAATGACCTCAAAGGATGGGTTTTCTGTCGTAGCCCCAATGAGTGTAATGGTTCCGTCTTCCACGGCACCCAGTAAGGCGTCCTGTTGTGCTTTGCTAAAACGGTGGATCTCATCTATGAATAAAATGGGTCTGTTGGGCTGGAACATACGTCCGGCGCGGGAACGTTCAATTACTTCACGTACGTCTTTTACTCCTGAACTAACGGCGGAAAGACTGTAAAAAGGCCGATCGAGGTATCCGGCAACAATCCGGGCAAGAGTTGTTTTGCCTACGCCCGGCGGTCCCCAGAGAATAAATGAGGCAATATGCCGGCTTTCAATCATATCGCGCAGCACTGAGCCCGGGGCCACCAGATGGGACTGACCCACGTATTGATTGAAAGTGGTGGGGCGCATTCTTTCGGCAAGGGGAACGGATGGATTCATAATTAATAAAAGCTATTTAACATAATATAAATTGTGTGCAAAATGGGGTGGAGAGCCTGTCATTCCCTGGAACGTCTTTTAAGTTGCCGGATGATCTTTGAAATGACTTGTTCTATTGATGATTCAGGCTCAATAATGTTGTAGTCTTCCCAGAAACTCTGGTCTTCAAAATCAGCCACCCGGTACAGTGTTATATCGGTGGTTTTTACGCGGCTTTCCTGCGGTATCTTGTATGATTGCCGACTGTATTCGGTCACGGCCATTTCCGAAGTGATTGTATAATTCTGCCGGAAAAGTTTTTTATCCCATTTGGCATTAAATTTAATATCGGTTCTGGAAGATTCGAAAATCCATTTTCCCTCCGGAATTTCTCTGAACTGTACCATGTAGGCAGCGTAATCAACCCTGGCTTTCAGCCCGGCCGGTTTCTTGCGTATAAACATAGACGCGGCATTGTCCCGGCCTTCTACGTTCATTTTGAATTCAACGCGTGCAATGGCCAGCGAGCGGACTTCTATGAACAGTCTCCCCCTGAAATAGATGCCTTCTTCGCCCGGCTTCTGATTGAACGATATAACATAATGTACCTTATCGTTCATCTGTACGGGCTGTTCCATGGTAAAATCGTAATATTGGTCTATCTCCGGAAGGATTGCTCCCAGGAACGGGTTCTTTACCACATCGATTTCGAGTGCGGAACGTATTCCGCCCTGGAATTTAACAAAAACGGTATCGATACGTTGCCTGTCAATACTGCCCCGTCCTTTGTATATACCTACCTGTTCAACCGAAAACGACGGAGAATACGGAGCCTTATGAATGTCCACAACGGCCTCGGAAAGAGTGACATACGTGTTGCCTTTTTTGATCATCTCGCGATAAAAGCCCGTCATCTGCATGGGCGCCTGCGAATAATTCTTCCGGACATTTTCGTAGGCCTGACGTACAATAGACAAGGCATCCAGAGGACGAACCGTAGTCATGGGAATGGGCAGCGAAGCCTGAATGAGTGCTATGGTCAGCGGTTTGGCCGATGCCATGAACTGCGATACGGGAATCTCTGTGCTGTGATAGCCCAGGTAACTGACGGTAACGTTTTCGTTAGTGTATGCAGAAGGAAACTTTAGAGAGAAATAACCTTCGCCGTTTGTTACAATGCTTATGCCTATATTCCTGATACTTACCGACGCAAAAACCATCGGTCGACGGGTTTCGGAATCGATGACCGTTCCTGAAATAACAGTCGTCTCCTGTTGTGCCAATAAATGAGTTTGAGCTACGGATGCAAGCAATAAACTCATAATAAGAAATGCTTTCATATTCGTGCTGTTTTGTTAAGTCCTCTAAATTACACTTTTTTTTCGCATTTTTGTCATTTGAAACAGCACCAATATGGGGAAAAGAGACAGGCAGATACTCGAAAATGTAGTGATTGAGAACGTTGCCGCAGAAGGTAACGCATTGGCTCATTATGAAGGAAAGGCGCTTTTTGTGCCGGTGTGTATTCCGGGCGATGTGGTAGATGTACAGATTACGCACAAAAGAAGCAGCTATATGATGGGATACGTTATCCGTATGGTTAAGCCGTCTCCCTTACGTGTTGAACCGTTCTGCAGTCATTTTGGCGATTGCGGCGGTTGCAAATGGCAGCCTCTCCCCTATGAAAAACAACTGGAATTCAAACAACAACAGGTAATTGACCAGCTTTCACGAATCGGGAAACTGGATTTGCCGCCCATATCCGCCATCCTGGGCTCCGAACGGACCACTTGTTACCGTAACAAATTGGAATTCACTTTTTCAAATGACCGCTGGAAGACTTTCGACCAGATGAAAGAAGAAACCCCGGCGGACAATACCGCTCCCCTGCTCCCCTCCCTCGGCTTTCATGTAAGCGGCCGTTTTGATAAGGTCCTGGATATAGAGTGGTGCTACCTGCAGGACGAGCCCTCCAATGCGATCCGCTTGTCTGTGAGGGATTACGCTATAAAAAACGACCTGTCTTTCTTCGATCTCCGGGCCCAGACCGGGTTTCTGAGAACGCTCATGATACGTATTACCACTATCGGTCAGGTAATGGTGGTTATGGTGTTTGCGCATGACAATCCCGAGAAGGGCGAGAATCACGACGCCCGCCTGCGACTCATGGAACATATTAAAAAATCATTTCCCGGCATTACCTCTTTGCAATACATAATAAACACCAAGAAAAATGACAGTTTTGCCGATCTGCCCGTGGTGCCTTACTCCGGGAACGCTTATATAACCGAACGGATGGAGAACCTGGAGTTCCGGATTGGTCCCAAATCGTTTTACCAGACCAACAGCCGTCAGGCCTACCGTCTGTACGATAAAGTAAGGGAAATGGCACAGCTGAACCCGTCGCAGCATGTATACGACCTGTATACAGGTACCGGCACCATTGCTTTGTTTCTGTCCGGATTATGCCGGAGAGTTACAGGGATTGAATACGTCCCCGAGGCCATTGAAGATGCCCGGGAAAACGCCCGGATAAACGGAATAACCAACGCGAGTTTCTTTGCCGGGGATATGAAAGAGATACTCACACCCCGGTTCATTGCCGAAGAAGGCCGTCCCGATGTGGTTGTGCTGGATCCTCCCCGCGCCGGAGTGCACGAAGACGTACTCAAGGTGCTCATTGAAGCTGCTCCGCAACGTATTATATACGTCAGTTGCAATCCGGCCACCCAGGCCAGGGACCTTCGGATACTTTCCACAATGTACCGCGTTACCTGCGTGCAGCCTGTTGATATGTTTCCCCATACGCATCACGTAGAAAATATTGTGTCGGCAGAGAAAATACCTAATACTATATGAACTGTTCAGATTCGGTTACCATTTGTGCACTGGCGACTCCCAATGCCATGGGTGCAATTGCCGTGGTGAGAATGAGCGGACCCGATTCACTGGCCATAGCCAATAAAGTGTTCAGATCAAAAACCTGTGGAGACCTTACATCCAGCGAAGGCTACCGTACCTATTATGGTACTGTAAATGACAGCCGGAATGAAATTCTGGATCAGGTACTTCTGAGTGTGTACCGAGCTCCCCATTCCTATACTGGAGAAGACAGCGTGGAAATATCATGTCACGGTTCTCTTTATATTCAGCAGGAACTGGTTCAGACGCTTATTGAAAACGGAGCCCGGATGGCAGGACCCGGGGAATTTTCGCAGCGTGCTTTTCTGAACGGTAAAATGGATCTGGCTCAGGCCGAGGCCGTGGCGGAACTCATCTCGTCCGGGAACCGTGCCTCGCACAGGCTGGCTTTGTCACAGATGCGGGGAACCTTTTCCGGTGAACTGTCGCTCATGCGCTCACAATTGCTGGAACTGGCCTCACTCATGGAGCTGGAACTGGATTTTGCCGAGGAAGACGTCGATTTTGCAGATAAGAGCCGTCTGCAGGAGCTGCTGCGAGCCCTGCTGAACCATATTCGCCAACTGTGCGATTCATTCAGACTCGGGAATGTGATGAAAAAAGGTGTTCCCGTGGCCATTGCCGGTTTGGTTAATGCCGGTAAATCCACCCTGCTGAATGCCTTCCTGGGAGAAGAACGCGCCATAGTATCGCCCGTTGCCGGGACAACCCGCGATACTATTGAAGATACTCTTGTAATTGACGGCATCCCTTTCCGGTTTATAGACACGGCCGGATTGCGGAACTTACAGCATGCCGTATCGGGATCCCAGGAGCAGATTGAACAAATGGGGGTGGAAAGATCTATGGAAACCATCCGGAGCTCATCCATAATTTTGCTTGTGATTGATGCATCCAGGCCCGAAACGTTCTCAGAAAGTGTGCAATCGGTTAATGACCTTGTTGATGATAATATTATATTGGTTATCAATAAGTCGGATAAAATTAGCAACATAGATGTTATATTGAGTAACATACAAGTTATATGTCGTGAATGTTTTGCTAATTGCAGAATATCAAATATTTACACCTGCCCTGTGTCGGCTCAGAAAAAGACCGGAATTGATGAGTTAAAAACACTTCTGGTAAACCTGATACGTCCCGTAATGGACGAGAACACTACCCTTCTGACCAATCTCAGGCATTTCCAGGCGTTGAAAAAAGCGGACGAAAGTCTCTCCCGTGTTATGGAAGGACTTCATGCCGGGCTATCCAACGACCTGCTCACCCCTGACCTCCGCGAGGCCATTTATCACATAGGGTCCATCACCGGCGAGATTACTCCCGACGACGTCCTGGGCAATATTTTTTCAAATTTTTGTATTGGAAAATAGATTTAATTAATTGATCATCAAACAATTATAACAATACTTGTCGCAATGTGTTTACTATTATTGAGTTAGAGTGTTTTCTCTTGCTTTCTTTTGTTTTCAGTTTTTTCCATGTATTTGCACATATTTGACAGAGTTTTGTCCCCCATTTATCCACGAAAAGGCCATAAAGCAGTTTGGAATATTTATCTGCGTTTGCAGATAAATACTATAACATTGGCATACAATAGTATATAATTAGCATGCTACAAGCATATGTGGATTTCAGTACGCACCTTTTTAAGCTAAACTTGATTAATTTCATATCTGAATACCTACTTTCAAGAAATAATGCATATTTTTGTGGCAGAAATCTGTGTAAATCCACAAAAAAAATCCACAAATATGCTTTTTGAAAGAAAACAGTATTTACAGCAGCTTATAACTGCAGAAGACAATGGAATGATTAAGATAATCACAGGCATCAGGCGTTGCGGTAAATCATTCCTGCTATTCAATATATACAAGCAGAACCTACTATCTCGAAGGATACCAGCAAATCATATCATAGAAGTAAATCTGGAAGACAGACGTTGCAAGACACTTCGTGATCCTGATAATCTCCTCGAATATATCGACTCACAGATAAAGGACTCGGAGAGATATTTCATTCTTTTGGATGAGATTCAGTTGGTTTCCGAGTTCGAGGATGTTCTGAATTCCTATCTGTATATGAAGAATGTTAATGTGTATGTTACAGGGTCTAATGCAAAGTTTCTTTCACAGGATGTGATTACAGAATTTCGTGGTCGTGGTTGGGAAATAAGGGTTCGTCCATTGAGTTTTGCTGAATACTATGAAAAAGTTGGAGGAGATAAACAAGAAACCTTAGAGAATTATTATCTCTATGGAGGGCTTCCTGCAGTAGTTCAATTAGAAAAACCTGAGGATAAACAGAACTATTTGAAAGAAATCTTTGAAACTGTTTATCTCAAAGATGTGCTGCAGCGCAACCACCTTAGAAATGCCGATGGTATGAGCGAACTGATAAAGATTCTCGCATCCTCTATGGGTAGCAGTATAAATGTGCAAAGGATTTCAAACACGTTTAAATCTGTAAGTAAGGTTGACATTGGAGCCAACACCATCAGTCGGTATTTGGAACATCTACAGGATTCATTCATCATCAGTGAGGCACTGCGTTATAACATAAAAGGTAGGAAATACATAGGAACTGAGACCAAGTACTACTTTGAGGATCCCGGCATCAGGAATACAGTTGTAGGATTTCGTCAAATTGAGTACAACCATACTATGGAGAATGTAATTTACAACGAATTATGCCGCATGGGATATAGTGTTGATATTGGCATGGTAGAGACTTTTGATAATAATGCCGAAGGTAAAACCACAAGAAAGAATTTAGAGATTGACTTCGTTGTAAACCGACATGATCAACGAGTGTATATCCAATCAGCCTATCGTGTGCCGAACGAAGAAAAGAGAAATCAGGAACTGGCATCTTTCAGAAATGTAGCGGATGGATTCCGCAAAATCCTTATCGAGGGAGATCGGTATATCACTCATTACAACGAAGAAGGTATCCTTGTGATGAGTCTCTATGATTTTTTACTGAAAGGTATTATTGATAATTAAATCAAACATATAGAAATCTATTGCTGGCGAAAAGAAAAATAGCAGAAGACTAACACAAGTTCTAAATTTGACAAAGAAGAGCGGAAAGAAATATAAACACTGTTGTATGCATGCCGAGCAATCGAAAGATAACACAGCAGCGCAAAATCGTGCTCCGCTCCAATATTCAGGATTGTATGCTCCTAAGATACTCGCTTATTTGGAGTCACATAATGTAGCACCCATTATTTTGTACCACGAATAACGCAAATAGTTGGTTATCAATAGTGCATATATTCTATATTGGAAAATAACCCACCGAAATAAATCTCCGACTCTTGGTGGAGTTGATGCACCTTCAGAGGCGATCATCACACTCACCGGTGAGAAATCCGGCGAAGTCCTCGCAATGGGTGTATTCGTTTATTATCTCTGAGGATTATGACTTATTTTCAGGCTCTACAGGATTAAGGTCGGAAAGCATTAAATCATTCTTTACCATCTCCTCGAGATTTACAGGAGGCATCACAACTGGATTCAGAACGGTACCTTCTGTTTTTGCGTGAATCACGCCTCTTATTGTTCCTACGGAGATCGATCCCATATATCGGAGGAAATCAATAGGAATTTTTCCTTCTGCCTTTATGGCTTCAACACCTTCCGGAGCGATATCATAGTAGCACGCAAGCTGCACAACCATCAGCAGTTTTTCATTCTGAGTGTAGTTGACACTAATTACGTTCCTGACTTGATTCAAATCAGAACGCACATTATATCCGCAATTTGTGTTAATAAGTACCTCCTGGCCGTTAATAAAATTATCCGGGAAGATGGCAAACTGCACAGTTTCAATATGCGAAATATTATATGGTATAGTTCGTATCATGCTCCAATGGGAAAGGATGAGCTATGCTCTGAGAAAAAAACTCACCGGCATTGCAAATTTAGAATTTTGTGTTGACGAAGTAAGGACAGACGAAAATGTCTTATCATTCTCAAGTATGTAATCAGAGATGTCCTTATACTCAAGTATCGGAGCCTTACCGATTGCAAGAGAAAGTTCCACAAGCTTGCTCATTTTATGGTCAAAATTACCATTTAGGAGCTGAGATATATAACCTTTGCTACAACCAAGATATTCAGCAAGCTGTGAGCTGTTTTTGTGAGTTCTCTCCATAAAAGAAATAAGTTCTCTATAGAGGTCGGTCTGAAGTTTAGCTATCCAATAGCCTTCACTTTTTAGGAGTTCTGCTCTTTTCATTGTTATTGCTTCTGTTTGATTCTTGGTTCAAATATTGTTTCTTTAGTGACCGGAAAGTTCTATAATCTTTCTTCTGTTGATTCTTGTACCCACCCAATATTATTATCTTTCCTCCATATTTCGAGATGCCATAAACTCGCAAATTGCCATCTTTGAATTCATACTCCTTTACTTTCTCTGTTTTTGGCGTAACATCCTTAAACTTTTTATTAGGCAGTGTCCGGTTATTTGCTACCTCATTCATATAGAAGTAAATCTTTTCAAGACTTCTCCTCTCTTTGGTTTCCAAATCATTTTTAAACGTATCAAAAGGGGCGACGCCATCGACGAGCAGCTTCTCAAACGTCTGGTTCCCTTCAACCGCTTCAATAATTTGGAGTGCAAATTTAGACATAAAAAAGTTAAGTTCCAACTAAACTTTTTTCAAATTGATTACATTGCTGCCGATCTCAAAGACTGACGTACTACAAATATACGCAGTAATTCGGCTTACTCATAAGAGAAAAAGAGTACTAATTGTTATGACAATTCCATGTACCACTTTTGTACCAGTACTTTGATGTCATTGATTATCAGTACGACGGAAAGGGCATCGACTCACCTGATTACCAATGTGAGGTGATAATGCCACCTTATTTTCCATGTTCCACCCAAATCAGATTCCCGGTATTATAACCCAACGATTCGGCCCTGTTCAGTAGCCTTTCCAGGTCTGCCGGAACCATTTCGGGTGTACGTGACAATATCCAGAGGTACTTGTCTGATTTGCTTCCTACCAAGGCAAAAGTGTAGTTTTCGTCCAAATCCAGCACCCAGTAGTCGGAATAAAAGAAAAGGAAGAATGAAACCCTCAGGGCCCCGGGATATTTCTCACTTGGCCTGTATGCCTTGGCTTCGGCCTGGTTGAATTTTCCGTCAAAAGAGCCTTTGTACCCGGTATTGACCACTTTGATTTTTCCGTCTTCGGTAAGTGAATAATTGGCTGTGGCACCCACAAGACCTCTCTCAAAACTATGGTCAAAACGGGCAATTTCGTACCATTTTCCCAAGTACCGGTTCAAATCCAGTTCTTTGACCGTTTCATCAATTGTGACTTTAAATTCAGGGTTTTCTGCCGTGCATCCTGCGGTAAAAAGCCATACAGTGAAAGATAAAATAACAGTAATGATTTTCATGTATTAAATCCAAATAACCG
>DHQY01000014.1:0-35766 GCA_002408205.1 Bacteroidales bacterium UBA5326
AATTTATTTGGCCACTAGTGATAAAATATATATATAATGGAAAAAACTAAAAAACACTGGTGGTCCAGATACCATACAGAAGACTGGATCATAGTATTTACAGGCATCATTATACTGGCTTTGGCTGTAATATTTCCCTCCTACATACCTAAAATGCCAAAAGTGATAGAAAACACATCTTCTTTGCTAAACGCGGGATATATGTTCCTGTTTCTACTGGCTATAACTTATTTTGTTAACTTCATTCTAAATAGACCACTGAAAGGAATATTTCTTTCATTACTTTCCATTTTTGCACTTGCATGGTTATCAAATCTCATTGCATCCATTCCTTTTATTAAGGAAACCGGATTGGAATCGGTATTTTTCGCCGTAATTTTCGGCCTCATTATAAGTAATACCATTGGCGTTCCCAAATGGATGAGTCCCGGAATACAAAGCGAAGTATATATCAAAATTGGTATCATCGCGCTTGGATCTACAATTCTTTTTAGCGAGGTATTAAAAGCAGGAGCCTACGGACTGGCACAGGCCCTTGTTGTTGTTCTTGTAGTGTGGAATTTTGCTTTTTGGGTAGCCCGTAAAATGAAAGTAGACGCCGAGATGGCCACCATGCTGGCAAGCGGCGTATCTATCTGCGGCGTTTCGGCTGCCATTGCCACCTGCGGGGTGATCAAGGGAGACAACAAGAAATTGTCTACGGTCATATCGCTTGTCCTGGTGATCGCCATCCCTATGATGTATTTACTTCCCTGGCTTTCAAATCTTATGGGACTGAGCCCCGAAGTAGCCGGAGCCTGGCTGGGCGGTACCATTGATACAACCGGCGCCGTTGCCGCAGCCGGCACGTTACTGGGAGAAGAGGCTGCCCAAACGGCTATTATTGTGAAATCTTCACAAAACGTATTATTAGGAATTGCCGCTTTCATCATTGCCCTTTACTGGACATACAAAGGAAGAGAAGGCCAGCAAAAGCCCACCATTGGAGTTATCTGGGACCGTTTCCCAAAATTTGTAGTAGGATTTATTTTGGCTTCCTTAATCTTCAGTTTCTGTTTTGATGTCGAAACCGCAAAAAGCATTGGAAAAGTTACAAAAAGCTTAAGTAATACGTTGTTTAGTGTAGCTTTCGTATGCATAGGCCTTGAAACCCGTTTCAAAGAGATTTTCTCAAAAGAGAACCGCCAGCCCCTGAAAGCATTCCTTACCGCACAAACGTTCAATATTGTGATAACACTTTTTGTAGCCTGGATTCTGTTTGGAGTACTGAAACCTATGTTATAGCCGAACGGGGAACGGAGAATACGGAACCTTCGTAGCCGGCCTCCGTTGCCGGAAAGATCGCGCGAGCCTCGGCCAGAAAGGCCGGGGTTTCTTTATACCTGGACGAGAAGTGGCCTATAACCAACCTGTGCGCTCCCGACTCCAATGCACAGCGGGCCGCATCGGCAGCTGTACTGTGAAGGTATTTTTCTGCGGAACATTTATCCTGCTCCAGAAAGGTGGCTTCATGAAAAAGGATATCGACGCCGTTAATCCATGCAGGCAAATCCGCAACGGGGGCAGTGTCGGTACAATACGCCACGGAACGCGCTTCACTCCTGCGAACTTTCTTTTCCCTGAACAGATAACCGTAGGCAGGAACGCTGTGATGTAAGGGAAGGGAATAAACACGGGCTGTAGGTCCGTCTAAAAGCAAAGCGGGCCGGTCGCCGGATACTAGATGATGTGTAACCGGAAAAGAAGACGGGCCGTTAACAAAGCGGGAAAAATAGAATTCCAGCATCTTTTCAAAACCCCCGGGTGCAAAGATATGCATCGGTGCGGTTCGCTCCAGCAGGTGCATGGATGAAAGCAGTCCGAATATCCCAAAAACGTGATCGCCGTGCAGATGCGTCAGGAAAATATTATCTATGGCACCGAGTGAAATGCCCAGCTGGCGGAGTCTTAACTGCGTACCTTCACCGCAGTCAAGTAAAAACAACCGCCCACGTACATTCAGTACGTGAGCGGTAAAATAGCTCTCCTTTAACGGGAGCGCAGCAGCAGAACCAAGACTAGTCAGCGTCAGCGGCATTTTGTTCCATTTCCGATTTAAGGGCAGCCAATTCGGAAATATCACCCAACGTAGTCTTTTCCAGGTTGGCTTTCAGTTTTTTAACAGCTTTCTGAGTAGTTTCGGCTTCCGTTTCGGGTTTGGCCTTTTCTGCGGTCTCTTTCTTCGCGTCCTGTTCCCAGGTACGGGTATGAGAGATGCTTATACGTTTAGTATTTTTGTTGAATTCCAATACCTTGAAAGGAAGTTTTTCTTCAAGCACTGCATTGCTTCCGTCTTCTTTCACCAGGTTCTTTTGGCTGACATAAGTTTCAATGCCGTAAGGAAGACTTACGGTAGCACCCTTGTCAACAAAATTAATGATGGTGCCTTCATGAACAGATCCGGCTGTAAATACCGTTTCAAATACTTCCCAGGGGTTTTCTTCCAATTGCTTATGTCCCAGACGAAGTCTGCGGTTTTCCTGATCCACTTCCAGAACAACCACTTCAAGGGTTTCACCAATGGACGTAAATTCTGCAGGATGTTTCACCTTTTTTGCCCAGGATAAATCGCTGATATGCACCAAACCTTCCACTCCTTCTTCCAATTCAACAAAGATACCGAAGTTGGTAAAGTTACGGACAACGGCCGTATGCTTGGAATCTACAGGATATTTCTCGGCAATGGAGGACCAGGGATCGGGTTTAAGTTGCTTAATGCCCAGGGACATTTTGCGTTCTTCTTTGTCAAGTGTAAGTACAACGGCATCTACTTCCTGTCCTACCTTGAGAAAATCCTGAGCGCTGCGCAGGTGCGAAGACCAGGATATCTCGGTCACGTGAATAAGACCTTCCACACCGGGCTGAACTTCCACAAATGCTCCGTAATCTGCAATGACAACCACACGGCCCCTTACCACTGTGCCTACCTTTATCTCATCGCCAAGAGCTTCCCAGGGATGAGGGGTAAGTTGTTTAAGACCTAAAGCAATCCGTTTCTTTGTATCGTCAAAGTCAAGGATAACTACATTGATCTTCTGGTCCAGCTGAACGATTTCTTCGGGGTGATTAATACGTCCCCAGGACAGGTCGGTGATATGAATAAGTCCGTCAACACCGCCCAGGTCAACAAATACACCGTATGAAGTAATGTTCTTGACAGTGCCTTCCAGAACCTGGCCTTTTTCGAGTTTGCCAATAATGTCGGCTTTTTGTGCTTCCAATTCGGCCTCAATGAGAGCCTTGTGAGAAACCACCACGTTGCGGTATTCGTGGTTGATCTTGACAATCTTGAATTCCATTGTCTTGTCCACAAAAATATCGTAATCGCGGATAGGTTTGACATCTATCTGTGATCCGGGCAGGAAGGCTTCAATACCGAAGACATCGACGATCATACCGCCTTTCGTACGGCATTTAATATAGCCTTTCACGATCTCATCCTTATTGAATGCATCATTCACACGATCCCATGAACGCATGGAACGAGCTTTCTTATGAGACAACAGCAATTGTCCCTTTTTGTCTTCGGCCGTCTCTACATATACATCTACTTTGTCTCCGACAGCCAGTTCGGGATTATAACGGAATTCATTGATTGAAAGAACACCTTCACTCTTGAACCCGATATTGACAATAACTTCGCGTTTGTTCAGAGCAACAACAGTTCCTTCAACTATTTCGTTCTCGATCACTTTGTTAAGTGTCTGAACGTATTGGTCTTCAATGACACTTTTATCTGTGTCATAAACTGCATCTTTTTCAAAAGCATCCCAGTCGAATTTATCTACGGGGACAGATGCATTACTTTTTCTTTGCTTCGGCTGATCGTCTACCCCGGAGAGATCCTCTGCGTAAGCGTCAACACTTTCTTTTTTTTGTGAAATTACTTCAATTTCGGGATCATGAACGTCGTTCAGATCGTTTTTGTTGGACAGTTCTTTTTCTTTTGCCATTTTAATAATTCTGAATAAGATAAGGCTGTTAGACTTTATTTGTAAACCGACTTGTCGGGGGGTGCAAAAGTAAATGATATTTTTTAATTATCAAAAGAATGTAACTTTACATATACAAATCTAGTTTCTATTTCAATGATAAAATCTGAATCCGGGGTAAAATCATTCCCCAAAAATTACTGGACCGCGATCGTAATGGAATTTTTTGAGCGCGGTGCCTACTACGGAGTATTATCCATCCTGTCTGTTTATCTGGTACTGTCCCGTGAAGAAGGCGGGCTGGCTTTTTCCCGGGAGGCTGCAGGCGCCATCATGGGGACTATTCCTCCCCTCCTCTACTTCCTTCCTATGTTTGCGGGGGCCTTTGCCGACCGGTTTGGTTTCCGCAAAGTGCTTATGTTAGCTTTTACGTTCCTGTCGGTCGGTTATTTTCTTACCGGATTCATGGAATCATACGGAATGGTGTTCGCATCACTTATTATCATGGCTATAGGAGCCGGACTTTTTAAGCCGGTTATTTCAGGGACCATAGCGCATAGTACAACCGAGAAGAACTCCACCCTTGGTTTCGGTATCTTCTACTGGGCCATCAACCTGGGGGCTTTTTTATTTCCTCTTATCCTGGTTCCCATACTCAAGAAACAATCGTACGGTTATGTATTCTGGATGGCGGCAGCAGCAGGAGTGATCCTTTTGCTCATCAACATATTTGTTTACAGAGAGCCACAACATAAAAAATCCGATCTTTCTGTAGGAAAAGTATTTAAGGAAATGGCCCTGGTGTTCCGGGACTGGAAATTCATTACCATGATCCTTATATATTCAGGTTTCTGGATTATGTATTTTCAAATGTACGGAACCGTTCTCTGGTATGTTAACGAATATATGGATATGACACCTTTCAATAACGCAGTAAATTCTTTCCTGAGCCTGTTCACCTCGACTCCCACGCAATGGGCTTTCGACGTGGAACACGTTACGGTACTGAATGCCGGGGTGATCATCCTTCTTCAGCTCATTGTGTCCAAACTGGTAAGCAAGACCAAAGCACTTCCCACTATTATTACAGGTATAGGTTTCGGTACCCTGGGTATGGCCATTCTGGCCCTGTCGGGACATGCCTGGGTCTTTATTACAGGATGTGTTGTCTTTACTTTGGGTGAAATGACCGCTCATCCCAAATTCAATTCATTTGTTGGTCTTATTGCTCCTCCCGATAAAAAAGCCCTGTATATGGGTTACTCGTTCTTCTGTAGTGTGATAGGCAGCTTTGTCGGCGGCTTCATTGGCGCTCCCCTTTATAATCATTTTGTTGACAAAATGAACAATCCGTCTGCTTTGTGGTTAATATTCAGCTGCATCGGCCTTACCAGCATGATTGGACTCGCATTGTTCAACCGTCTTGTAATTAAAAAAACAAATTCACCATCATGAACATTGCAGAACGATTAGCCGCGCTCCGTTCACTTATGGATCGCTACCAATGGGATGCCGTTATCATTTCCGGTACGGATCCCCATGGAAGCGAATACCTTCCCGAGCGGTGGCAGCAAAGAAAATGGATCTCGGGATTCACTGGGTCCTACGGTACCGTTGTGGTTACACGTGACCATGCCGGATTATGGACAGATACACGTTATTTCATTCAAGTAAAAAAAGAACTGGATGGAACCGGCATTGAACTGCATAAACTTCGTGTACCCGATGCCGTGAATTATCCCGAATGGCTTGCCTCTGTATTGCCTGCCGGTTCGGTAACGGGTATTGACGGTCTTTGTATGAGCGTTAATGACGTACGTCACCTGGAATCGCTCCTGGCAAAGAAAGGCTGCCGTATAGACAACAGACCTTCCTTTCTGGATGAAATATGGAAAGACCGTCCCGGATTGCCGTCGAACCCTCTTTTCATGCTTGCCCCTGTTTACAGCGGACGAACCACGGAGCAGAAGCTCGAATGGCTGCGTAAGGACATGAAAAGTACGGGAGCTGATTACTTCCTCATGAACAGCCTGGACCAAATCGCCTGGTTATTCAATATCAGGTGCCACGACATACCGTATAATCCGGTGGCCATTTCCTACGCCCTTATTGGAAGCGAAAGTGCAATTCTCTTTATTTCTCAGGAAAAGGTAGGAAAAACCGTTAAAGAAAATTTAAATGTCCAGGGGATTTCCATTGCTCCCTATGAAAGCATTTTCCGCGCATTGGAAGCACTTCCCGGGGACAGCACCATGATGTTGGACGGGAACACACTCAACTATGCCCTTTTCAGCCACGTACAGCAACTGCCGGGCAAAAGTCTGGTTGACAGGCCATCACCTGTAGCACTGGAAAAAGCACTGAAAAATCCCGTAGAAATTGAAGGATACCGGAAAGCCTATCTGAACGATGGCATAGCCCTTACGCGTTTCTTTATCTGGATTGAACAAATGCTTGCCCTGGGCACACCCGTTTCCGAACTCGATGCCGAAAACAAACTCTCGGCTTTGAGAGGAGAGGCCGAAGGAGCCATGGGGGACGGGTTTCATTATACCTCGGCTTACGGAAAAAACGCAGCACTCCCTCACTACTCTGCCTCACCGGCACAGTTCAGTATGCTGGAACCCAAAGGTTTTTACCTTATTGATTCGGGGGGTCATTATTTGTACGGGACCACAGACATTACCCGTACCGTACCACTGGGACCGCTCACTCCTATGGAAAAAGAAGATTATACACTCGTTCTTAAGGGGATGATTGCCCTGAGTACGGCCGTATTTATGAAAGGTACCACCGGCACTCATCTGGATATCCTTCCCCGTATGCCCTTGTGGAAAGGGTTGCGTAATTACGGACACGGGACAGGACACGGGATTGGGCATTACCTTTGCGTACACGAAGGACCCCAGGATATCAGGCTCACTTTCAGGGATCAAACTATTATCCCGGGAATGGTTACTTCCAACGAACCCGGAATGTACCGCGAAGGAGAACACGGAGTCAGACACGAAAACGTACTTCTCTGTAAAGACCTTGGAACAAACGAATTTGGAGAATGGTACGGGTTCGAAACATTGACAATATGCTATATAGACACAACCGCTGTAACACTGTCACTGATGGATCCGTGGGAAGTGGACTGGCTGAACGATTATAACCGCATGGTTTACAAAAACCTTGCGCCTCATCTTGATCCGGACGAAACGCAATGGCTGGCCGCAAAGACGGCTGAAATCAAATAACACGCTCAACCTCCCTGCACAACGGTAAAACCTTGTGAGGCAAAGAGTGACATTGCTCCGGCAATTGTTTCGTCCGAGGGCTTATAGAAAGAATCCGGGGGCAATACCGCTTCCGGATTTATTCTTATAAGTTTACTCCGTCCGTAGTCGTGATATGGCAGTAAATGGATGCGGGTAAGATTTCCCAGGTTACTGAGTTCCAGGGCAAGTTGCAACATGGCATTAATTTCCTGCTGGTTGTCGTTCACGCCTCCAATAAACGGAATTCTCAGGGCAAACGGCACTTGCGAACGGGCAACGGTATGCATATTTTCTAAAATGAGGCCGTTCTCCACTCCGATGTATTTCAGGTGACGTTCATTATTCATCACTTTCAAATCCAACAGAAACAAATCTGTAAAAGGTATTATGTCACTAAGTACCCCGGGATTGACAAATAAACTGGTGTCTACGGCCGTATGTATACCCGAAGCCCTGCATTCTTTCAGCAGTTCCAGAAGTATTTGTGGCTGGGCCATAGGTTCTCCCCCGCTAAAGGTTACGCCTCCGCCGGAACGTTCAAAAAAAGGTATTTCACGCCGGATACGCTTCATAACCTGCTCGACTGTATACCACGATCCGCACTTTTCCAGTGCTTTTGCCGGACATTTTTCCGGGAATTGTCTGCTTTCACATGAACCGCACCCAATGCATTTGTTGGCAATAAAAAGCACTTGAGGTTCAAACGACTGGCTCTCAGGATTATGACACCATGCACAATGCAGGGGACATCCTTTAAAAAACACACTGAAACGGATCCCCGGGCCGTCGTGCACAGAGTACCGTTTGAAATCAAAAATACAACCTTTCATTATAAGGGCACAAACTAGAAAGACTGGTTTTCCGTTCTGCAGATAACATCTTCCTGCAGGGCGGCATCCATATGATTAAAGTAGTCACTGTAGCCGGCTACGCGCACCAACAAGTCGCGGTATTGATCGGGATACTTCTGGGCATCTCTCAGCGTCTTGGTATCCACCACGTTAAATTGAATGTGGTGACCACCCAACGCAAAATAGCTACGAATTAGAGCCGCCAGGTTGGCAATATCGTCCTCAGATTTAAGCAACGAGGGAGTAAAACGCTGATTAAGCAGCGTACCACCCGATTTCACCTGGTCCAGTTTTCCAAGGGAACGTACTACGGCCGAGGGACCCTGGGTATCGGCTCCGTGAGAAGGAGAAGTGCCGTCCGACAAGGCTTTCCCGGCCAGACGCCCGTCGGGGGTAGCCCCGGTAACGGTGCCAAAGTAGACGTGGCAGGTAGTGGAAAGCATATTCAAATGATAGCACTCTCCCTTGGTATTTGGCTTTCCTTCAATGGAATCGTAGAGGTCGTTATAAACACGTACGGCAATGTAATCTGCGTATTCGTCGTCATTTCCAAAGAAGGGCGTATGATTGATTATATACTGCCGCATTTTCTCTTCCCCGGCAAAATTCTTTGCCAGTACCTCAAGTAACTTATCCATAGAGAAAGTACCGTCTTCATAAATATGCTTTTTGATGGAAGACAAACTGTCAGTAATGGTGCCCAGACCGGTACACTGAATGTAATTGGTATTGTATCTGGGACCCCCGTCGTAATAATCCCGGCCACGTACAATGCAGTCGTCCATAAGGACAGAAAGGAAAGTTGCCGGGGCATACTTGGCGAACATCCTGTCTATATAGTTGCTTACCAGCATTTTCTGATTTACAATATAACGCACCTGCTTCATAAAAGCATCGTAAAGCTCCTCAAAAGAGGCAAACTCCCTGGGATCTCCGGTACTGATTGATACCTGTTTTCCTGAAACAGGGTCCGTCCCGTTATGCAAAGTGACTTCAAATATTTTGGCAACGTTAAGATAACCGGTCAGCAGATAGGCCTCTTTCCCGAAAGCCCCCACCTCAATGCAACCGCTGCATCCGCCTTCCCGGGCATCCTGCAGGGACTTTCCCTGACGCATTAATTCCTGAACATACACATCGGGGTTAAAGACAGACGGATATCCGTATCCCCTGCGAATGACCTTGCACCCCTCACGCAGAAAATGTTCGGGAGTAACAGCCGATATATGGATGGATGTTCCCGGCTGAAGCAAATGCATTTCTTCAATAGTTTCCAGCATGATATAGGAAACCGGATTTACTCCGTCGCTCCCGTCGGGTTTGACACCGCCAATGTTCAGATTGGTGAAATCGTTGTAAGTTCCGCTTTCCTTCGCCGTGATCCCCACCTTGGGAGGAGCCGTCTGGTTATTAACTTTAATAAAGAAACAGCTCATAAGCTCCTTGGCCCTTTCCCTGGTAAGGATTCCGGCGGCCATATCTTTTTCATAGAAGGGAGCCAGGTGCTGATCAAAATGACCGGGATTCATGGCGTCCCAGCCGTTTAATTCGGTAATGGTTCCCAAATGTACAAACCAGTACATCTGAATGGCTTCGTGATAGGTACGCGGCGCATTGGCGGGAACCCGGCGGCATACTTCTGCTATGTCGCGCAATTCGGCAGCACGCACGGCATTTCCCTGAGCTTCACATGCCGAGGCCATTTCTTCTGCCAGCGCGGCATGGCGTTCTGCAAAAACGATCACGGCATCGCATGAAATATCCATAGCCGTGAGCTCTTCGCGTTTATCTGTTGCATACGGATCGTTCAGAAAATCGAGTTTCGATAACGATTGGGCAATCATTTTCTTGAAATCCTTCATCCCGTACTTGTAGATTTTGCCGTCCAGTGCAGTGTGACCTGGAGCACGCTGTTCCATGAATTCGGTAAACAGACCGGCTTCGTAAGGCAGCCTCCACGAATCGGGAACCTGAGCGAAAATCCGCTCACGCTGTGTTTTGCCCTTCCAGAAAGGGATAATCTCACGTTCGTAAATGTCTATATCCTGCTGAGATATGGTATATCTCTGAAGTTCTCTTGTATTGAGCACATGCAGATCCTCCACGCTGTGGCAGGTCAGCTCGGGGAATGTCGATACGGCTTTGGGTCTGGGTCCGCGCTCTCCTACTATCAATTCATCAGGTCCAATGTAAATGGTTTTTTTCTTGCATAGCTCAAGAAAATTCATGGCTCTGAGTACAGGTATGGAATACTTGCCCTCATTTTCTTTGTAAAATTGGGTCTCAATACGAGCCCGCTCAATATTCAACGATGGCTGCGTGTCAAATGACTCTTGCCTTAGGCGGGCGATTCTTGGGGTAACAGGTTGTGGCATATCAATAGTAAATGGGTTTTATTTTATCATTTTTCTTTTTCTGAACAAAAACAGGGCCATTAGCACGGAAAACAACATCATCCCAATAAGCAGAACAAAATCCCAGATCTTCTCTCCCCCTATCACGGGCAACTTGATATTCATTCCGTAAATACTGGCAATAAGTGTCGGTGGCATAAGCAAAAGCGAAACAAATGTAAAGATCCTCATTAATTTATTCTGCTCCAAATTAATAAGACCCAACACCGTATTTTGCAGATATTCAAGTCTTTCAAAACTAAAATTAGCATGATTTATGAGGGAATCAACGTCTTTATTCAGTACCTCGAGCTTAGAGTATACATCCCTTGGAAATTTATCGCTTTTGAGGATACTTGATATCACTCGTTGTTTGTCCACGCCGTTTTCCCTGATGACCATGGTGTTCTCCTGCAACTGATTCACATCCAGCAAAAAATCTTCTCCCATGGACTCACCCAGGTCAATTCTTCTGGAAAGTTGAGTGATCTCTTTGGCAAGGATCTCCACAAGGTCTGCATCTACGTCAATCCGGTTCTCCAGGATACTGACCATAATATGATAGCCGGTGGGATAGATGCGGTAATTATTCAACAACCGACGCTGCACTTCAGACAGTGTACGTAACGGGGCATGACGTAATGTCACGAGTATACCCTCGCTTAAAATAAATGAAACGGGTTCGGAAGAATATTCTTCCGGCCCGGGAATCAGAAAGTTTGTATTGGCAAAAATGGTCGTTTCGGTCTCAGAATAACGCGAGGAAGATTCAATTTCCTCTGCCTGCGCCCGGCTTTGCAGCGTAGTGTTAAGGAAATCTTCCGCAGCATGTTTTTCCTCTCCTGTGGGATTGTTGAGATCGATCCAAAGCACATCGTCCAATCCCAGGTTTTCCAGAACCTGAAGATTAACTTCGCTTAAAATATGTCCTTTTGATTTGTAAAAAATTTCAATCATGATGCAAAGTTTAGAAAGTGAAACATCTGTTACGACTTACTTTCTATCTACTTCGCGGCTTAGATCGAACCTTATGAGCTATCTGCCAACAATGCCTCAAACATCCGGTATGCTCCAAACGAAAACACATAACACTCTAGTTTTTAGGCCCTTGCGAGCGAGTTATTAACTATTCCAACTAACCGTCTGGCATTTGCTCAGATAATTTTTTGCAAAGTTAAACTTTTTCTGAAAATAAGAATACTATTCCGGAATCATGCGCGGTTTACGAAAAATCCACATTCCAAAGAAGGTAAACAGGCCGTTTGCCAAAAGGATTGTGAAGCCCAGACCGAAATCAAAAAAGGTTTTGCAGGCCAAATCTGTCAGAAAACAAAGTACCGGAGCAGCCACCGCTATGTAGGGTGCCGCTTTATCCCTTACCTGGTACCGGGTAAAAATCCCAAAGAAGAAAAATCCCAAAAGAGGACCGTATGTATAAGCGGCCAGCATATAAACCAGGTTAATGATGGCCTGGTTGTTCACCGCATAAAGTATGAGAATGATTACAAAGAAAAGGACGGCAAAGAAGGCATGTGTGCGTTTACGGATCTTGTCTTTGCGCGATTGTTCCATATCAGTTCTTTTATTAAATCCAAGAAAATCGATACAGAACGAGGTGGTAAGTGAGGTAAGAGCGCCGCCGGCGCTCGGGTAAGAGGCCGAGATGAGTCCGATAATAAAAAACAATCCCACGCCCAGACCCAGGTATTGAGAGGCGATGACCGGGAAAAGCTTGTCAGTTTGCGCTTTACTTACGATACCCGAGGCGTCTGCCAGTCCGATTCCCTGCATCCCGCCCAGTTTGGAACTGACATATATTGCGAGCACAGCGCCAAGAAGCAGAAACAGCAGGTTGACAACTACCAGTGTTATACTGGTCGTATAGATATTTTTCTGTGCAGACCGGATATCTTTACAGGACAGGTTTTTCTGCATCATCTCCTGATCCAGTCCCGTCATTACTATGGTAATAAAAATACCACTGATAAATTGTTTGATGGCATTGTTAGAGGCACTCCATTCCCAGTTGAACCAATCGGAATAATTGGTTTCAGAAACAGCGCGTGTCATTTCGGAAAAATTCCAGTCCATGGCCCTGGCGACGGACACAACCGTAAGAATCACGGCAAGCAACATAAATGTAGTCTGTAACACATCGGTCCAGATAATGGTTTTCACGCCGCCTTTATACGTATATAAAAATATAAGGAACATGAATACGGCCGCCACTACCCAGAAAGGAACCGCTCCGTCGGGCAGAAACGTATGGAGAACCAGAACCACAACAAATATCCTTACGGCTGCGCCCAATACCCGGGAAACCATAAATACAGCCGCTCCCGTACGATAGGTAGCAAAACCAAACCGACTCTCAAGATACGAATAGATGGACGTGACGTTCATCTTATAGTATAAAGGCAGCAAAACTTTTGCTATCACTATATAACCTATAACGAAACCCAGTACCAAAGGCATATAGTAGAAATTCTCGTTCATTACGTTCCCTGGCACGGAAATAAAAGTGACGCCGCTTATTGATGTTCCTATCATGCCATATGCCACGATGGGCCACGGAGATTTCTTGTTACCTAAAAAATACGATCCGCTGTCTGCTTTACGTGAAGTAAGCCAGGAAACAAAAAAAAGCAACGCGGTATAAACCGTAAAAGCAATAAGTAACCAGGAAAGAGGAAAAGTGTGCTCCATAGATATAGGGTTAAGAAGGATTAAAAGGCTGACGGTTCTCAATAGAACGTCCCAGGGTCAGTTCATCTGTATATTCCAGCTGATCGCCAAATCCGACACCTCTGGCGATTGTGCTGATCTTAATGCCGTAAGAATTAATTCTCTTGTAAAGGTAATAGCAGGTAGTCTCCCCTTCCATGGTAGTGCTCAAAGCCAGTATGACCTCCCGGGCTTCGCCCTGTTCTATACGTTCCACCAGCTGATCTATGGCCAGATCTGAAGGACCGATTCCATCTATGGGAGAAATAATGCCTCCCAGCACATGGTACAGTCCGCGATAGCGTCCCGTATGTTCTATGCTCATAACATCCCGCACATTCTCCACCACGCAAATCACCCTGCGGTCCCTGTTCGGATCTGAGCAGACAGGACAAACGGGAGCATCCGATATCATGCGGCATTCCGAGCAATAGACCACCTTATCACGAAGGTTTCGGATACTTTCTGCCAAATGCTCCGATTCCGGTGCCGGCTGACGCAGCAGGTACAAAGCCATCCTCAGGGCAGATTTTGGCCCGATGCCCGGCAGTCTTGAAAAGGCATCGACTGCCCGTTGAAGCAAAACGGAATCGTATCTGGATTCGAACATAATTTACTTTTTCACGGCTTCTACGGCAGCCCTTACCGACCGGTGAAGCAGTAAAAGTCGTTTGGCCGTGTCGTACTGGGTTATGCCCGTTTCCTCCATGATCATCTTGGTACCCCTGTCAACCAGTTTGGCATTGGTAAGCTGCATATCCACCATTTTATTATCTATCACATGTCCCAGTTGGATCATTGTAGAGGTCGATACCATATTGAGAATAAGCTTCTGTGCCGTTCCTGATTTCATACGTGTAGATCCCGTAACAAATTCAGGACCCACTATCGCTACAATGGGTATTTCAGCGGCTTCGGCTACCGGGGAATTAGGATTGCAGGTAATGCATCCCGTGAGCATACCCCTGGCACGGGCATTCCTGACCGCACCCACAACATACGGAGTAGTCCCCGATGCTGCTATGCCCACCACCACATCGTCAATTCCCACATGATGGCCCAACAGTTCGTTCCAGCCGGCCTCGGAATCATCCTCGGCATCCTCAACGGCTTTGCGGATGGCCACATCGCCACCGGCAATAAGTCCCACAATGAGGTCATACGGAGCACCGAAAGAAGGCGGGATCTCAGAAGCGTCCACAATTCCCAACCGGCCGCTGGTACCGGCTCCCAGATAAAACAGACGTCCTCCCTTTTTCATTCGTGCCACAATGCCCAGCACCAGTTTTTCAATCTGCGGAATGCACTTTTCCACGGCAAAGGGAACGGTTTTATCCTCTGTGTTGATGTTTTCCAGCAATTCCCGTACGGACATTGCTTCGAGGTGATTGTATCTTGATGTCTGCTCGGTGATCTTCTGTGTCATATCTACTTCATAAGATTTTTATGGTAAGCCACAAGGCCTTCTATCGGAGTCCTGACAATTTTTCCTATACGCATACCGTGACGCGCGGCAGCGGCTTCTACTTCCTGACTGAAATAATAGGCAACCGATCCGACAATATTCACAGGATATGTTTTATAATTGTAATGAGCTATGTTGCGCTCAAAAAATTCATCGAACGCTTTGGCCAGAAACTCCTGAACATAAGGATGTGTTCGGTGATCTCCCAGAAACATGGTAAATGTAGCCAGAAAGCGGTTGGGTAAGGGCTGACGGTAGACTTTCTCAATAATATCAAGCATACCCAGGTGGTATTGCCTGTCGAAAGCCTCTTTAAGATCTTCCGGCAACATGCGTTTCAGGTAATCAGAAATGAATTTCTTTCCGAGGACGGCTCCGCCGCCTTCGTCACCCAGAATGTAGCCGCAGGCCGGCACATTGTCCACAATTTTTTCTCCGTCGTAGAAACAGGTATTGGCTCCCGTTCCCAGAATAGCTGCTATGCCTTCTCCGGTGCCGCACAGACAGCGGGCCGCTGCCAGCAGGTCCGAATAAGCCTCGGCCTTGCACCCCGGGAATACCTTTTGGAAACTTCTGCAAAGAATATCAATTTTATCCTGGCCGGCCACTCCGGCACCGTAAAAATAGACTTCCTTTACACTGCCAGAAGTAATTGCACTTTTCAGATCTTTTTCCAGCGTGGAAACAATATCTTCTTCGCTAACGAAAAAAGGGTTGATCCCGATTGTCTGAATGACTTGTGTGGTGCCATCTTCATGAAGCACCCTCCAGGACACTTTAGTTGAACCGCTGTCTGCAATCAATATCATATAGGCTGTTTTTGATGAGGGTACAAAGGTAGGCAAATTGCAAAACAAATTACTACCTTTGCCCACTAAAGTATTCTACTTGATGATTACAAACGAGTTTCTAAAACCCAGAAGTATCGTGGTAGTGGGTGGTTCGGAAGACATTCACAAACCGGGAGGAAAAGTTTTAAAAAACCTGATAGACAACGGATTCAAAGGCAAGCTTTATGTAGTCAATCCAAAGGCAGAAACCATCCAGGGACAACCGGCCTTTCACCGGGTCGAAGACTTGCCCCAGGTAGATGTGGCCATACTGGCGATCCCGGCCGCCATGTGTCCCGCAGCCGTGGAATGTCTCTGCCAGACAAAAGAAACAAAAGGAATTATCGTTTTCTCGGCAGGTTTTTCAGAAGAAGACCGTGAAGGAGCCGAAAGGGAAGCGCAGATGCGCGATACTGCCGACAGGTACGGGGCCACTCTCATCGGGCCTAACTGCGTCGGATACATGAGCCAGCATTACGCAGGTGTATTTACCACCCCCGTGCCCAAATTCATACCTGAAAGTATAGACCTTATCTCGGGATCGGGTTCTACAGCCCTCTTTATCATAGATGCAGCCGTACAACTGGGCATCCCGTTCGCCAGCATGTATTCGGTGGGCAATTCGGCCCAGGTGGGAGTAGAAGAAGTGCTCCAGTTTCTGGATGAGACATATATTCACGGAAAAAGCGCACCTGTAAAGCTTTTATATATTGAAAGCATCAAAAAGCCGCTGAAGCTTTGTAAACATGCTTCTTCGCTAAGGCGTAAGGGAGCCTTTGTTGCCGCTGTAAAAGCAGGTTATTCCGAGGCCGGGAGCCGGGCCGCAACTTCTCATACGGGAGCCATGGCCAACCCGGATGCCGCCGTTACCGCCCTGTTCAATAAAGCCGGCATTATCCGCTGCAACGGACGCAATCAGTTGCTTACCGTCGCCTGTATCCTGCTCAAACAACCTCCCAAAGGGCGAAACATGTGCATCATAACGCATGCCGGCGGCCCGGCAGTGATGCTTACCGATGTACTTTCTTCACACAACATAAGTGTTCCCCGGATTGATCCGGAAAAGGGACGGCTGCTTCTTAACAAACTCTATCCGGGCTCGTCAGTAGCCAATCCCATTGATTTTCTTGCCACCGGCACAGCAGCACAACTGGGAGACATCATTGATTTTGTAGAAAACGAATGTCCCCAAATGGATGCAATGGCAGTCATATTCGGTTCACCCGGGCTGGCCTCGGTATGGGATGTATACGAATTACTGGATAAAAAAATGGACCGCTGTACCAAGCCCGTCTATCCCATCTTTCCATCGTGTCTGAATGTAACGGACGAGATAATTCAATTCCAGAAGAAAGGCAGGATTTATTTCCCCGATGAAGTGGTATTTGGGACAGCCCTGGCCCGTGTGATGGACACCCCCGTACCCGTGCCCGAAGAAACCGATCTGCCGCCAGTTGACCGTGAACAGATCCGGAAGATCATAGACAACGCTCCGGACGGGTACCTGAATCCCGGAGAAGTAAGTGCGCTGCTCGATGCAGCCGGTGTATCGCGTGCTAAGGAAAGAGTAATATCACATGAAGACGAGCTGGGGCAGGCTGCCGCAGAGACAGGTTTCCCTCTGGTTATGAAAGTCGTTGGTCCGGTTCACAAATCGGATGTAGGAGGCGTTAAGCTGGATATAACAGATAGCGAGACCCTGCTTAAGTTCTTCAGAGAGATGATGCGGATCCAGGACGCCGCCGGAGTGATGCTTCAATCGCAGCTCTCAGGAAGGGAACTCTTCATTGGAGCCAAGAGAGAGAAAAACTTCGGTCATACAATCCTGTGCGGTCTGGGAGGCATTTTTGTTGAGGTACTTAAGGATGTAAGCACCGGACTGAGCCCTCTCTCCAAAATAGAAGCGCAACGCATGGTGCAGGATTTAAGAGGTTACGGGCTCATCCGCGGTGTACGCGGGCAGGAAGGCGTGCATCTGGGTCACTTTACGGACGCCATTCGCAGGATATCCGCCCTGTGTATGGCTGCGCCAGAGATTTACGAGATGGATATCAACCCTTTGCTGGGCACATCTAAAGCTGTAGTCGCCGTTGATGCCCGCATACGCATAGAAAAGAACCTATGAGGCGCTTTATCTTTTGGTTCAGACATCAGCCTCAGGGAATAAGGTTGATGTTTATTCTTATCCTATTGCTTATCATTGGCATTCTTCTCCGCTGGCCTTCCATTTGGGAAGGGATCCAAAAAGGATTTGGATATTTTGACAAATAAAATGTAAGATATTTTAAAAAATATCTATACTTTTGTAAGTTATTTTACAAAAACAACTAATAATTATCATAAATATGGCATTTAAAGGCGCTGTTGTGGTTGACACAGAAAAATGCAAAGGTTGTGGGGTATGTATCGCAAATTGCCCCACCGACACTCTTGCCCTTGCCAATAAAGTGAACAGCAAGGGATACCCGTATGCTATGATGGCTAATCCGGATAATTGTATAGGATGCGCCAATTGTGCGATCGTATGTCCGGATTCCGTTATTACCGTTTACAAAGTTAAAATCTAACGTTAATTAATAAAATGGCAGAAAAACTATTAAAAAAAGGGAATGAAGCCATTGCTCTGGCCGCTATCCGGTACGGTGTGGACGGTTATTTTGGCTATCCCATAACCCCCCAGAGCGAGGTAATGGAAACCCTTATGGAAGAAATGCCTTGGGAAACGACCGGAATGGTGGTACTGCAGGCAGAGAGTGAGACGTCTTCCATTAATATGCTTTACGGCGGGGCCTGCTGCGGAAAAAAAGTTATGACTTCTTCTTCGAGCCCCGGTATCAGTCTTATGTGCGAAGGCATTTCCTATATGGCCGGATCTGAATTACCCTGTCTTGTTGTGAACGTTACCAGAGGTGGTCCCGGTCTGGGGACCATTCAGCCCTCTCAGGGAGATTATTTTCAGGCTGTAAAAGGCGGCGGTCACGGCGACTACAAGACTATTGTCCTGGCACCCGCATCGGTACAGGAAATGTATGATTTCGTTGGCACTGGTTTTGACCTTGCCTTCAAATACCGTATGCCCGCGATGATCCTTTCGGACGGCGCCATTGGGCAAATGATGGAGAAAGTGGAACTGAGACCTCAGGTACAACGCCTCACAGATAAAGAGATAGCTAAAAAATACGGCGACTGGGCCACAACCGGGAAGTCCGGACGTAAGGCCAACTTCATATCATCACTTGCCCTGGAAGCCCGTGACATGGAACAAATCAACCTGAGACTACAGTCAAAATACAGAATAATAGAAGAAACCGAAGTATTGTTTGAAAAACATCTTTGCGACGATGCCGAATACCTGCTTGTCGCCTTCGGCAGTTCGGCCCGAATATGTGAAAGCACTGTGGAAATGGCCCGCTCCAAAGGTATCAGAATGGGACTTCTCCGGCCTATTACCCTTTTCCCCTTCCCCACCCGGATTATTCAGGCAATGCTTCCTCAACTGAAAGGAATCATGTCTGTTGAATTGTCTGCCGGGCAAATGGTTGAGGATATCAGACTGGCTGTAAACGGAGCCGTCCCCGTAGAATTCTTCGGGAAGATGGGAGGAATCGTTTTCTCGCCCGAAGAAGTTCTTAATGCCTTTACCGCAAAGTTCAATCTTTAAATGCAGACTACTATGGATACGCATGATATAATAAAACCGGAAAACCTTGTGTACGGGAAAAGCAAGGTGCTTACAGATACCGTTATGCACTATTGTCCGGGTTGCACTCACGGTGTGGTTCATAAGATCATTGCAGAAGTGATCGAAGAAATGGACATACAGGACCGGACTATTGGCGTCTGCCCCGTAGGTTGTGCCGTTTTTGCATACAAATACATTGATATTGACTGGCAACAGGCTGCTCACGGCAGAGCACCCGCACTGGCCACCGCTACCAAACGGCTTTATCCCGATAAATACGTCTTTACCTACCAGGGTGACGGGGATCTGGCTTCAATCGGGACCGCCGAGATCATCCACGCCTGCAACCGCGGCGAGAATATCGTAGTGATCTTTATCAATAACGCCATATACGGTATGACCGGAGGCCAGATGGCCCCTACAACCCTTCTTGGTATGAAGACGGCAACTACTCCTTACGGACGTAAAGCCGAACTGAACGGATATCCTCTCAAGATCACCGAGCTGGTGGCACAACTGGAAGGGACCTGCTACGTAACCCGGCAATCTGCGCAAAATCCGGCCTCGGTAAGAAAAGCAAAAAAAGCCATTCGCAAGGCATTCGAGAATACCACTCAAAGGAAAGGAACATCTTTTATTGAAATAGTAGCAGCCTGCAACTCCAATTGGAAGATGGCTCCTGTGAAAGCCAACAAATGGATGGAAGAGAATATGTTCCCCTTCTACCCCCTTGGGGATCTTAAAGACAGATAATAGTTATGAAAGAAGAATTGATCATAGCCGGTTTTGGAGGACAAGGAGTCCTCTCTATGGGCAAAATATTAGCTTATTCGGGCGTCATCCAGGACAAGGAGGTAACCTGGATGCCTTCTTATGGTCCTGAAATGCGGGGCGGAACAGCAAACGTAACCGTGATCATAAGCGATAAACGCATTAGCTCTCCCATATTGAACATGTGCGATACGGCCATTGTACTTAACCAGCAGTCAATGGATAAGTTTGAATCCAAAGTAAAACCCGGAGGCATTCTGTTGTACGATCCCAACGGGATAAGCAGGCATCCTGAACGAAAGGACATAAAAGTCTATTCCATCGACGCAGCAGATCTTGCCAACGATTCCGGAATCTCTAAAGCTTTTAATATGTTGGTACTGGGGGCCTTTCTTCAGCTCAAACCCATTCTCGAAATGGAGAACATCATCAAAGGGCTTAAAAAATCACTCCCTGAACGTTACCACAACCTGATGCCAATGAATGAAAAAGCCATCCGGCTTGGGATGGCAAACGTAAAAGAGGTCAAATAGACCTCTTTTTTTTATTCTTTAAAAAACACTATCTTTGTAAAGCGGAATTTGTAAAGGTATGAAACCAAAACACGCAGCCATATTTGACCCACTCAGGCAGAAGATAGAAACCCTCATCTCGCTGCATCAGACTGCGCTTAACGAAAACCGTGAACTGAAAACACAAATTGAAACTTTAAGCGAAGAGATAAAAAAACACAAGACAGAAAAAGACATATTAGAGAGTAAAGTACAGAAACTGCAAATGGCCGGGGCTTTCCAGGCATCAAGCGAAGACGCCAGGGAAGCAAAACTTAAAATCGGGAAATTGATCAGAGAGATAGATAAATGTTTAACAATGCTGAACAGGTGATTTAATGAGCGAAGAAAAATTATCAATAAAGATCAGTATTGCAGATCGTTACTATCCGCTAAAAATTGCGAGAGAAGATGAAGAAATAGTTCGTGCTGCAGCACAACGCATTAATCAGAAAATTGAACAGTTTAATGTGAAGTACTCAGGTCAGGATTCACAAGACGCGCTTGCCATGGCGACCCTTCAATTTGTTCTCAGTCTCCTGAGATATGAGAAAGATGATGAACCCGGCAACATAATGAACGAGATAGTATCGCTGGATAACCTTTTAGGAGAATACCTGCAGTTATAAGATATCAATCAGACCCGTTACATACCAAGCTCTTTGCGAAACTCAACACTTTTTAATTATGGAGTTATTTGAGTGTTAAAAACAGGCCCCTTGTTACCCTTCGGGGAATTCCATTTCGGGACGTGGGAAGTTTGCGACAATAATCAAAGGCTCCAAACCTTGCTTATCAGGGTTTTTGCTAAACAGCCGTATGCTAACGGGTTTTTTGTACATACTTTCTAACACGACAAACTTTTTTATGCAAATTCAATCTACTATATATATATACAACAATGGACAACATAATCCTTATATCCGCCCTCTGCCTGGCAGCAGGCTTTGCGTTGGGTTACTATTTTTTCAGGACAGTAATCCTTAAAAAGAAACGCGCAACGCTGCTCAAAGAAGCCGAAATAGAAGCCGAAAACATAAAACGTGAGAAGATCCTTCAGGCCAAAGAAAAGTTTCTTCAACTCAAAACGGAACACGAGCAGGTCATCACAGAGCGGAACAATAAAATAGCACAGGCGGAAAACAAACTTAAACAAAGAGAAATTGCGATGAATCAGCAGAATGCTGAAATTCAACGCAAACAGAAAGAGATTACGGCCGCCAAAGAAACACTGACCTCCCAGCTGGAAATTGCAGAAAAGAAAGTGGAGGAATATGAAAAACTACGCCAGCTTCAAATAGAAAAGATTGAAAGCATGGCCAATATGTCTGCAGAAGAAGCCAGGGCGCAATTGGTGGAAACAATGAAAGAAGAGGCTAAGACGGAAGCCATGTCCTATATCAGTGAGGTCATGGATGAAGCCCGCCTGACTGCGGGCAAAGAAGCCAAACGCATTGTAATCAACACCATTCAGCGTGTGGCGCCGGAAACGGCCATTGAAAACGCCGTAACAGTATTTAATATTGAAAGCGACGAGATCAAAGGCCGGATCATTGGCCGTGAGGGCCGGAATATCCGTGCCCTTGAAGCTGCCACCGGCGTTGAGATTGTTGTTGACGACACACCCGAAGCCATTCTTCTTTCGGCATTCGACCCGGTTCGCAGGGAAGTGGCCAGGCTGGCCCTGCACCAACTGGTTACCGACGGACGCATCCATCCCGCACGCATTGAAGAAGTGGTAACAAAAATTCAGAAACAGGTGGAAGAAGAAATTGTTGAAACCGGGAAACGCACCTGTATTGACCTGGGGATTCACGGACTCCATGCCGAACTTATTCGCCTGGTAGGTAAAATGAAATACCGTTCTTCCTATGGACAGAACCTTTTGCAACACTCCCGCGAGGTAGCCAATTTCTGTTCCATTATGGCCTCTGAACTGGGCCTAAACGCTAAACTGGCCAAACGCGCCGGTCTGTTGCACGATATCGGGAAAGTATCCGACGACGATCCGGAACTGCCGCACGCTATATTGGGTATGCGATTGGCAGAAAAATACAAAGAACGTCCAGAGGTCTGCAATGCGATTGGCGCTCACCACGAAGAAACGGACATGAATTCGCTCATTGCGCCGCTGGTACTTGTGGGTGATGCCATTTCCGGCGCACGCCCGGGTGCACGCAGGGAAGTGATTGAGTCGTATATTAAACGTCTGAAAGGGATGGAAGATCTGGCTCTTTCATATCCCGGCGTAACAAAAACCTATGCTATTCAGGCCGGACGCGAGCTGCGCGTGATTGTGGGTTCGGAGAAAGTATCGGATCAGGAAGCAGAAAAGCTTTCACAGGATATAGCTAAAAAGATACAGGACGAAATGGTATATCCCGGTCAGGTAAAGATAACAGTTATCCGTGAGACACGAGCCGTAAACTTTGCCAAATAACATTCTATGAAAAGTCTAGAATACAGCATTAACCCACTTGTAACCCAGATTGAAAAGGAGCCCAAAGATTTTACCCGCAAAGACATCATTGACTTCATAATCAGGAATGACATCCGTATTGTCAATTTCAGGTATGTTGCCTCCGACGGCAGATTAAAAACAATGAATATCCCGGTTACGGACAGGCATTACCTGGAAACATTCCTTTCTTACGGAGAACGGGTAGACGGGTCAAGCCTTTTCCCATATATCGGGACCGGATCAAGCGATCTTTATGTCATTCCCCGCTTCTGTACGGCTTACGCAGACCCCTTTGCAGTGACTCCCACCCTGGGTTTGCTTTGTTCCTATTTCACGAAAGACGGGCTTCCATTTGAAATGGCGCCCGAATACACCCTGCATAAAGCCCATAAATTATTCACGGACAAAACCGGTTATCGTTTTGAAGCTATGGGCGAACTGGAATTCTATGTGACCGACAAGGATACCAACCAGTTCAATACCGCCAGCCAGAAAGGATATCACGAATCGGCCCCTTTTTCCAAGTTTGAAACATTCAGGACTCACGCCATTCAACTCATGGCCAAAACGGGGGGAATGGTAAAATACGGACATTCAGAAGTAGGAAATTTCAGTCTCGATGGCAAAATATACGAACAGAACGAGATTGAATTTCTTGTTAATCCAGTGGAACAGGCTGCAGACCAGCTGGTAATGGCTAAATGGATATTACGTACCCTGGCCTGGCAGTACGGAGTTGACATTACTTTCGCTCCTAAGATCACTTCGGGCAAGGCAGGAAGCGGATTACATTTCCATACGCGTATTATGAAAGGCGATCGGTCTGTTATGCTGGAGGGCGGAATGCTTTCGAACGCCGCACGGACTGTGATAGCCGGTTATATGAAATGCGCTGCTGCGCTTACTGCCTTTGGCAACACCATCCCCACTTCCTATTTTCGTCTGGTACCTAATCAGGAAGCCCCCACTAGCGTGTGCTGGGGAGACCACAACCGGTCTGTTCTGGTGCGCGTGCCCCTGGGCTGGAGCGGACACGGTAATATGATCCTTCAGGTCAATCCTCTGGAGAGCGGATCGTCAGAAAACCCGGGTTCACAAAAGGCAATTGATAAACAGACCGTTGAATTCCGCTCTGCAGATGGCTCGGCAGATATTTATTATATGCTGGCCGGACTGGTCGTGGCCGCCCGTACCGGGTTTGAAATGCCCGATGCCCTTCAGACAGCAGCACGCACTTACGTCGACCGGAATATCCATGATTATCAGGACAGCCTGAATACCCTGGAACAGCTTCCCGCATCGTGCCACGAATCGGCCCTTGTTCTTGAACAGCAAAGGAAGCTTTTTGAGGCTCATAGCGTTTTCACACCGGAACTCATAGACGGGACCATTAATGCCCTGAATGCATATGTCGACAAAGGCATCCGCCGTGAAATACAGGAAAACCCGGGCCTGATGATGGCCCTGGTTCGTAAATATTATTATTGTGGCTAATTTTTTTCTCAGGAAAAATTGTTTTTTCAGGAATATTTTTACCTTTGTTCATCAAGATTCTGAAAAATGACAGAAAGATCGAACGCCTATAACAGAATAACTGCATTGATGACCCAAGCCGAAGGGATTCTTTCGGTCGTGGTCGTCGTGGTCATTATTCTATCTGTCATTATTCCCTTTGACATTCAGAATCCGTAGGTAGTAGATTATTTGAAGCACAGAACTCACTTATCGGATTCACCCGGTAAGTGAGTTTTTTTTTACACAAATTTTAGTAAAGAAAAATGGAACCACTTAGAAGTCAAACAACATTTTCGGGAAGAAAAATGGCAGGTGCCCGGGCCTTATGGCGAGCCAACGGGATGAAAGAAAGTTTTTTTGGAAAACCGGTTATCGCTGTTGTTAATTCATTCAGCCAGTTCGTCCCCGGCCACACTCACCTGCACCGGACCGGGCAAATGGTAAAAAAAGAGATTGAACGGCTGGGATGTTTTGCTGCCGAATTCAATACCATAGCCATAGACGACGGAATTGCCATGGGACACGAAGGAATGCTTTACTCCCTTCCGTCGAGGGACCTGATAGCAGATAGTGTCGAATATATGTGCAATGCACATTGCGTAGATGCAATGATATGTATTTCCAACTGTGACAAAATAACACCCGGTATGCTAATGGCCGCAATGAGGCTGAATATTCCGGCTGTTTTTGTTTCGGGAGGCCCCATGGAGGCCGGTCATATAGACGGAGAAGACTATGATCTGATAGATATTATGGTCAGGGGCGCCGACCCGGCCGTAAGCGACAATGAACTTGAGAAACTGGAGAAAATGGGATGTCCCACTTGTGGCTGTTGCTCCGGTATGTTCACAGCCAATTCCATGAACTGTCTGACCGAGGCACTGGGTCTTGCTCCGGTGGGAAACGGCACGATTCTGGCCACACATACCTTTCGCAAGAATCTTTTTATTCAGGGAGCCCGGCTGATCGTACGGCTGACTGACGAATATTATAATAAAGGTAACCGTAACGTCCTGCCCCGCTCCATTGCCACCAAAGAGGCCTTTGAAAACGCTATGATGCTGGATATGGCCATGGGAGGCTCAACCAATACCATTCTGCATCTGCTGGCCATTGTGCACGAGGCAGGAGTGGATTTTAACCTTAAGGATATTGACCGTCTTTCACGTTTTATTCCCGTCTTATGCAAAGTCGCCCCCAACAGCCGCTACCATATTCAGGATGTAAACCGTGCGGGAGGTGTGATGGGAATAATGAGCGAACTGGCCAAAGGCGGCTATCTGCACTCCCGGGCTTTACGCATTGATTACCCTACTTTGGGTCAGGCAATTGATGATCATAATTTCCGGAATAAACAAGCCGATGCGCGGAAAGTGGCCAAATACCTGGCAGCCCCCTGCAACATCAGAAATCTTTCCATGGGAAAAAATAAAAGCCTTTATGACAGTTACGATGCGGACCGAAGCGGGGGTTGCATACGGGATATAGAACATGCCTATGCTCCTGACGGAGGCCTGGCCGTACTGTACGGGAACCTGGCGCCCGGCGGATGCGTGGTAAAAACCGCGGGTGTGCGAAAGGAAATGATGCGCTTCACGGGAAAAGCCGTAGTATTCGAAAGCCAGGAAGAGGCTGTGGAAGGCATACTGGGAGGCAAAATCAGTAAAGGAGATGTAGTGGTTATCCGTTACGAAGGGCCACGAGGCGGTCCCGGAATGCAGGAAATGCTCTACCCTACTTCCTATCTGAAGAGCATGCAGCTTGACAGTCATTGTGCATTGCTTACAGACGGAAGATTTTCCGGCGGTACGAGCGGACTTTCAGTAGGACACGTTTCACCCGAAGCAGCAGGGAAAGGTGCCATAGCACTGGTGCGCGACGGGGATGAAATCACATTTGATATCGCCCATAGAAGTATTGAAGTAGCTCTTTCTCCCGGACAATTAAGCGAACGGCGGAAAGCGCTGGAGGGGCCCGGAGGCAGCGGATACAGGCCGTTACACAGGAATAGAACCGTCAGCAAGGCTTTGCAGGCCTATGCTTTATTCGCGGGATCGGCGGATATGGGAGGTATTCGTATAATCAATCAGAGTGAAGTACAATGAAGAAAGAAAAAATAAACGGGGCCGAGGCGCTCCTGCGTACGATTGAGGCAGAGGGTATAGACACCATTTTCGGATACCCGGGAGGCACCATCATACCTATTTACGATAAACTCTACGACTGGCCGGGCAATCTGAAACATATCCTGGTAAGGCACGAGCAGGGAGCCTTTCATGCGGCCGAGGGATATGCCCGAAGCACCGGAAAAGTGGGAGTATGTATGGCTACAGCCGGACCCGGTGCAACTAACTTTATTACCGGTATAGCCGATGCGATGATGGACTCAACACCTGTAATCTGTATTACCGCACAGGTAAACGCAGACAAGCTGGGAACCAACTTTTTCCAGGAAACAGACATGATTGGGATCACCATTCCAATTACCAAGTGGAACCGTCAGATAACCTCGGCACATGAAATCCCGGCTGTCATGGCCCAGGCTTTTCACATTGCACGTTCGGGAAGGCCCGGTCCCGTAGTGATAAGCCTGACTAAAAACGCCCAGGTAGAAATGGTTGAATACGTCTTCAATCCAGGGAAAGCAATCAGGGAGCTGGGCCTAAGAAAAGTCACATCAAGAGAAAAAAGAATCACCTCAGAAAACATAAAGAGGGCCACCGAACTCCTTAACAGCTCGCTGAAACCATTAATTATTGCCGGACAGGGCATTAACATCTCTCTCGCCTGGAAAGAGCTCGAAGAGCTGGCAGTGCAGGGCAATATTCCGGTTGCTACCACTTTATTAGGTCTGGGATGTATTAACAGCAATCATCCTCTGAATGTAGGAATGGTGGGAATGCACGGTAATATTGCTCCCAATTCGATGACACAACAGGCCGATGTTATTTTAGCGGTAGGGATGCGGTTCTCAGACAGGGTGACTGGAGACATTAAAGGGTATGCACCCCGGGCCCGGATAATCCATATTGATATCGATCGGTCAGAATTCGGGAAAAACATAAAGGCCGGTATAAAAATACAGGCAGATGCCCGTGAAGTGCTAACCCAATTGTGTCAGGGTATTCAATACAGAGACCGGCAGGAGTGGCTGGATTTTGCCAAAGAAAAGAAAGAGCTTGAACGACAAAAGATCATTGTGCCCCAATTGAGTAAGGATGACGGGGCGTTGAAAATGGCACAGGTCATTGAGGCAATAAGCCGTCATGCCGGTCAGGAACGCATTATTGTTTCGGATGTAGGTCAGAACCAGATGTTTTGTGCCCGGTATTCACGATTTGAGCGCAGAAGAGGATGGATCACATCCGGCGGCCTGGGAACCATGGGCTTTGGATTGCCGGCAGCTGTGGGTGTCGCAGCGGGCAACCCTCATTCAACAGTGATTGCCGTAATGGGTGACGGCGGGTTCCAGATGAATATTCAGGAACTCGGGACGCTCCTCCAAAGCGGGTTGGCAGTTAAGATGGTATTGCTGAACAACTCCTACCTGGGTATGGTAAGACAATGGCAGGATCTGTTCTTTAAAAAAAGATATTCTGCTACGCACTTGATAAATCCTGACTTTCAGACGCTTATGAAAGCATATCACATACCCTGTTCACAGGTTGCAACGCACGGAGAACTGGATGAAAAAATAAAAGAAATGGTTACGGCAAAAGGTTCATTCTTCCTGGAAGCAATCGTCCGGCAGGAGGAGAACGTTTTCCCCATGATTCCGGCTGACAGAACATTAGATGACATTATATATGAAAACGAAAAAATTCACCATCACGGCAATAGGTAAACACCGGCTGGATATTCTCAACAGGATATCGGCCCTGTACCTTCAGAAACAGATTCCGGTCGAAAGCATTGTTTTCGAAGAAACGGAAAAAGGCAAAGGGAAGTACCAGATCGTCTGCTGTACTTCAGAAGAAGATTCCATAAAAAGGATCGTTAACCAGATCTGCAACATTGTAGATATTTCCAAAGCAAGTTACAAAATCTAAAACAACTAATTTCTAAATACTTATGGCAAAAATGAACTTCGGAGGTGTAGAGGAACAGGTAGTTACCCGCACCGAATTTACTCTTGAACATTCAAAAGCGGTGCTGGCCGCAGAAACGATAGCCGTTATTGGATACGGTGTCCAGGGACCCGGACAGGCCCTTAACCTGAAAGACAATGGATTTAACGTGATTGTGGGTCAGAGGAAAAACTCCGCCACATGGGACAAGGCGGTTGCCGACGGCTGGAAACCGGGCAAAGATCTATTTGAGATAGAAGAAGCCTGTGAAAAAGGGACGATTATTCAATACCTTCTCTCAGATGCAGGACAAATTGCACTCTGGCCCGTTGTAAGAAAGCACCTGACTGCCGGTAAGGCCCTGTATTTTTCTCACGGGTTTGGGATAACCTACAACGATCGCACCGGCATCGTTCCGCCGCCCGATGTGGATGTTATCCTGGTCGCACCCAAAGGCTCGGGGACTTCTCTCCGGAGACTGTTCCTGGAAGGGAGAGGCTTGAATTCGTCTTATGCAGTATATCAGGATGCCACCGGCAGGGCGTATGACCGTACTTTCGCTCTTGGAGTAGGCATAGGCAGCGGCTATCTTTTTGAGACCACTTTCAAAAAAGAGGTTTTTTCCGATCTTACGGGGGAAAGAGGCACGCTTATGGGGGCCATCCAGGGCATTTTTGCCGCACAATACCAAACCCTGCGGGAGAACGGTCACTCGCCTTCCGAAGCCTTCAACGAAACCGTGGAAGAACTGTCACAAAGCCTTATGCCGCTTATTGCCGAGAACGGAATGGACTGGATGTATGCCAATTGTTCCACAACGGCACAAAGGGGAGCTCTGGACTGGTGGACCAAATTCCGCGATGCCACGCTTCCGGTTTTCAAATCACTTTATGAAAGCGTAAAAACGGGAACCGAAGCTCAGATCTCCATTGATTCCAACAGTCGCCCCGACTACAGGGCAAAACTGAATGCCGAACTGCAGGAGATGCGCGAAAGTGAGATGTGGAAAACGGGCGAAACCGTCAGAAAGCTTCGCCCCGAACGATCATTCCAGAAGTAATATGGATTGATCCTCCGAACGGATTACATAACGAAAGGCTCCGTCACGCTTCCTGATTATGGTTTCACGCGGGATCCAGGCATTGTCCCAGGTAAATACCCTGTAAGTTCCCCGGGGAAGTGCAGCCTTTTTATAAACGGTGCGGTTTCCTTTAACCGTGCCGTTTATTATGTATCGACCGGGAACATCCCATTGGAAGTAATCAGAGAGCGCCCGCAGTAAATAGGTTCCGAATTGTTTGAGTGACGCTGTCGTTACCCATTCGCCGTCGGGGTTCCCGTTATAAAAGGAATAGGGTGTCTCAATGGTAAGTGCAAGTGTAGCTCCCTGTGTTCTGTTCCAAAGCCAGCCTTCCACATAGCGTGGTGCGGGGGCGGAATAGAACATGTCTTCCGGAAAGAAATACGGGTTGTCGTCGGTTGTCAGGTAAGCCAGATACATTTCACGGCGGAAGTAATCCTGAGAAGTCGATTCCTGTGTGTGAATGTAATAGCTTATCTTGTCTGAAGACTGGGCATGCACGTTCAATACCACATCAAAAGGCTTTTCACGTGTAAGAGAGTCCATACGGTTGCGCAGGGCCTTCACTTCTACAGCCGTAAGCGAATCGGGATGGTCCCAGTTTACCTCCTGGTTGATTCCGCGGGCATTGGAGCGTGAATACCCGCCGATTACGCCGTCTGGATTAGTAAAGGGCACAACATAAAACACAGAATGCTTCCGGTAAGCACGCGCCTGTGGACTGTCCGAGAGAAGTTTCTCCAGAAGCCCGTCCAGCTGCCAGCTGCCGGGCGTTTCGCCGGGATGCACCCGGGCGTGGATCCATATACGGCTCTTATTCCGGTCAGGGACGGAACGGTCGGTAATGGTAAGCATCTGGATGGGCAGGCCCAGCATGCTGTAACCCAGTGTATCCATAACCACATGGGGAGAACCGGTCCATTGAAGGATGCGCTCCTGAAGAAAGGCCCATCCGTAAGGTACGAAATAGGCAATATAGACCGAGTCACTAAGAAAATAAGCGGAGACTTTCCGCATGGAAGCCTGGTAATGCTCAAATCGCCGGAAATTTTTACCGTCATAGGAATAAACAGCCCGCTTGGGATCTGTATTTTCAAAGTTCAGGTAAATGTGTTTGTTCCTGACATTTTCCATCAGAAAATAGAACCATCTGCCACTGGGCACCAGGTCGGGATTGGCCGGATTATCGGGATCTGAACGAGAGATAACCCGATAGGAAAGATGGAGCACCGAATCGGTGAGCGAAGGACGTACCAGCACCGAATCTATCCGGCGGACCTCGCCCAGGCAACCCGAATCAAATGCGGCAGAAAAGCGTACAGGAAGCGTATCCTGCAGCGAACCCGCAAGAAAGGTCAGAAGAAACAGCCATTTCATAATGTTTATTCTTGTGTATAATACTTGTAGAACAGGATAATTGATTCTATCCCTTTATGGAACTGGCTCAGCAGGTAACTTTCGTTGGGTGAATGGATGGTATCGCGTTCCAGCCCAAAGCCCATCAGCAGGGGCGATGCATTGAGAATGCCTTCGAGTTCGGCCAGGATGGGAATGCTTCCGCCGCCACGGCTGGGAACAGGATCCATTCCGTATACTTCACTTACGGCTTTGGCTGCCGCCCGGTACATGGGCGACGAGATAGGCACCAGGAAGCCCTGTCCGCCATGATGTGCTTTAACTTCCACCTGTACTCCCGGAGGCGCAATGGACTTAAAATGCTCTGCAAACAATGAAGCTATTTTTACGTTATCCTGATTGGGTACCAGGCGCATGGAGATCTTGGCCCGGGCATATGAAGGCAGTACCGTCTTGGCTCCTTCGCCGGTATAGCCGCCCCAGATGCCGTTCACATCCAGGCAGGGACGGATTCCGGTTCGTTCCAGGGTGGAATAGCCTTCTTCTCCGCGGAGATCATTTACACCAATGGAAGATTTGTAGTGTTCTGCATTAAAGGGAGCGCGGGCCAGCATGGCGCGGTCTTCGGCGGAAAGTTCAATGACATCGTCATAAAAGCCTTTAACAGTAACCTTTCCTTTCTTATCTATGAGCGAGGCAATCATTTCGCATAGCGCATTCAGGGGATTGGTAACAGCTCCGCCGTAATGTCCGGAATGCAGGTCTTTGTCGGGTCCGGTCACTTTTACCTCAACATAGGCAAGGCCACGCATGCCGCAGTTAATGGAAGGCACTTCTTCGCTTATCATGGTGGTGTCTGAGACCAGAATTACATCACAGGCCAGCATATCACGGTACTCGCGTGCCCAGTCTCCCAGCGACGGGGAGCCGATTTCCTCCTCGCCCTCTATGATGAATTTCACATTACAGGGGAGCAGATCTTTTGAAACAAGGTATTCAAACGCTTTGACGTGCATAAAAGACTGGCCCTTGTCGTCATTGGCTCCGCGGGCATAAACAGCCCCGTTGCGAACCACCGGTTCGAAAGGAGGTGTTTTCCATAATTCTGCCGGATCTTCGGGCTGCACATCGTAATGGCCGTAAACCAGTACAGTAGGTTTGGACGGATCAATAATTTTTTCGGCAAAAACTACCGGATGTCCTGCCGTGGGATAAATCTCCACCCTGTCGACTCCCGCTTCCATTAACAACACGGCATAACGTTCGGCACACGATTGCATATCCTGTTTGTGTTCCTTTTGCGAACTGACCGACGGTATCCGTAAAAGTGAAAAAAGCTCTTCCAGGAAACGCGGAGAATTTTCCCCGATGTATTCTTTGATCTCGTTCATAGTGGTTTATCAGCTTATTTTTGAAAGACTGTCTATTCGTTTCTTTGCATAAGGCAAAGTGATCCGAAACGTCTTTTTACCGGACGAAGGACCTTCGAACATGGCATCTACCATGATGGATTCGCATATGGAACGCAGACCGCGGGCGCCCAGTTTGAACTGGATGGCAGTATCTACTATATGGTCCAGCACCTCATTATCTATACTCAGCTTTATGCCATCGAGAGAGAACAGGTGTTTGTACTGTTTGACCAGAGCGTTTTTCGGTTCCGTGAGGATAGCCCGGAGAGCCGTTTTATCCAGACTGTTAAGGTATGTGATAACGGGCACCCGGCCAACAATTTCTGGAATCAGGCCATAAGCCCGCAGATCCTGTGGCGCCACATACTGAATAAGATTATTCTTGTCGAGGTGCGCTTTCTTCTCTGCCATTCCGTATCCGACCACCTGAGTATTAAGCCGCTGGGCGATTTTGCGCTCAATCCCTTCGAACGCACCGCCGCAAATAAACAGGATATTTTTTGTATTAACGGGGATAAGGTGCTGTTCGGGATGCTTTCGCCCGCCCTGGGGAGGTACGTTTACAATAGTTCCTTCCAACAGTTTAAGCAGGGCCTGTTGTACTCCCTCTCCCGACACGTCACGGGTAATGGAAGGATTATCGCTCTTCCGGGCAATTTTATCGAGTTCGTCAATAAATACAATTCCCTGCTCGGCCAATCCCACATTGTAATCGGCTGCCTGCAGGAGACGGGTAAGAATACTTTCCACGTCTTCCCCTACGTAACCTGCTTCTGTAAGCACTGTGGCATCTACAATGGCAAAGGGCACATTCAGCATCTTTGCTATAGTGTTAGCCAGCAACGTCTTGCCTGTTCCGGTAGGACCAACCAACAAGATATTGGATTTTTCCACTTCCACATCGTCTTTCCTGGCTGAACGGATTCTTTTATAATGATTATAGACGGCCACGGACAGGTATTTTTTTGCCTGCTCCTGGCCAATCACATACTGATCCAGAAAAGCACTTATCTCACCGGGAGTTAAAAGGATCTCTCTTACGGGAGCCTCTGCTTTCGTTTTTTTACCGGGACGGCCGTACATCTCGTCCAGAACGGCCATGGCGTCCTCAATACAATCCTCACAAATGGAAGCATTCAATCCGGCAATAAGCAGACCTGCTTTTTCACTGGAACGGCCACAAAATGAACAACGGTTATTGTCGGTTTCTTTTGCCATTACAATTGTTTTTTCCTCAACACTTCGTCAATGATACCATAGGCAACCGCATCGTCGGCGCGCATCCAGTAATCCCTGTCTGCATCTTTCTGTATCTGATCCAGAGGCTTACCGGTATGTTCAGCAAGTATCCGGTACAACTGGTCCTGGAGTTCCAGGATCTCTTTGACGGCTATGGCCATATCGGAAGCCTGACCTTCAACTCCTCCCACCGGCTGATGGATCATCACACGGGCATGCGGAAGGGCAGAACGTTTTTTTGATTGCCCTGCAGCCAGCAGAACGGCCGACATAGAGGCAGCCTGCCCCGTACAAATAGTGGCCACATCTGACTGGATTAACTGCATGGTATCGTAGATGCCAAGACCTGCGGTTACCGCTCCACCGGGAGAATTGATATACATCTGGATGTCTTTCCCGGGATCGGTGGAATCGAGGAACAGCAACTGAGCCTGTACGATATTGGCCACCTCGTCATATACGGGGACACCTAAAAACAGAATACGGTCCATCATCAGACGGCTGAATACATCCATCTGAGCCACGTTTAATTGTCTTTCCTCAATGATATAAGGGGTTATGGAACTCTGTGCACCCTGGTATAAAGACTGATACCTGTGCAGGCTTAAACTACTAATCCTTTGATGCTTAATCGCAAATTTTTCGAATTCGGTCATTTGTGTATTTATTCTTCAATAACGTCAATGGTTACGTGCTCACGAATATACGAAATTACTTTGTTATCCTCGGCCCTTTCATACAGATTGCGGGCTTCCTTTTCGTTGGAGAGCATGCTTTCGGCATACTTAACAAGGTGCTCGTCGGGAACATCATTCAGGCCGTACATGGCAAACTGATAACGGGCCATGGCAACGGCACTCTGGACCATATCGTCTTTCTCCACCTTAATTTCACAGGTCTTCATAATGTATTCACGAACCAACTGCCAGCGGAAATCATCCAAAAACGCAGGGAAATCTTTTTCAATCTGTTCCATGGTGAACTTTCCGTCATTTCCTTCATAAAGCCAGCGTTTTAGCAGGTTCTCGGGCAAGCGGACTGCCGTTTTTTCCAACAGGAGTTTACGAACATCGTTTCCAAAACGATAATTGCTTTCGCTACTGTTATTCTGTTCAATCTGACCGGCTATTTTTTCCATGAATTGTTCGTGAGTGGTCACATTTCCTTCTCCGTAGAGTTTGTCATAAAGTGCCTGATTCTCTTCTGCCTCAGAAAAACGTTTAATTTCGTTAATCTTTACAGTAAACACATTGTTCTCAAATTTTGCCAGTTCCTCTTCCTTTACTTTCAGGAGTGCGGCCCGGTCCACTGCTTTAGGGAAAAGAACCTGAAGATCTGCTTCCACTTCATCGCCTGCCGATTTGCCAATCAAAAGCTTTTTGTCTTTCAGTTTGGCCACCGATTTAAGGTTCAGGTAGGAATCCTTAACTTCGGTTTCGCCCTGGATCAGGTCAACTTTCAGGAAATCTTCCTTTTCAACCTTACCGGCATCGTTCATGGTGCCGTTCTGGTTTAAAAGGCCCTTGATATATTCTTCTTTGTCTTTTTCTGTAACTGCCTTTTTGTAGAGCGGCAAATGAAGCGTATCGTCAATTTTTATATCAATAACGGGAGCAAGCATCAGATCAAAAGAAAAGGCAAATTCCTGAGCGTTCTCCCAGTCTGTCTTTTCCTGATTTTCAGAAGCCAGCGGTTCTCCAATGATATGGATACCTTCATCTTCCATGTATTTATTCAATGCATCCGACATTAGGGTATTTACCTGCTCCAGTAAAACTGAACGGCCGTACATCTTTTGTACAATTCCCATAGGCACCATTCCCTTCCTGAATCCCTTGATCTCCAATTTTCTACGTGTATCGTTCAAGGCTTTTTTTACTTTCTCCACGTAATCGTTCGGCTGAACGGATACGGTCACTTGTACAGAAAGATCGTCAATTTGTTTTTTAGTGATATTCATATTCTTAAATCTGATTGATAACTTATAAGGGGCTGCAAAAGTAGGTATTAATCGCCAAATAACCAATCCTTTTCTTACCTTTGCACGGGTTTAAAAAACCGCAAAATGAGTGCCTAACTATAAAAACATCACAATATGAGACAAAAAATTGTTGCAGGGAACTGGAAAATGAAT
>DHQY01000014.1:35854-36480 GCA_002408205.1 Bacteroidales bacterium UBA5326
TTGCAGGGAACTGGAAAATGAATACCTCAATTGCGCAGGGAAAAGAATTGGTACACGGGATCCTGGACCGTATGGCCGAAGTACCCCGGGGCGTGAAATTAATTGTAGCTCCGCCTTTTACTCATCTTTATCCGGCTGCCATGATCCTGGAAGGAGGGGCCGTAGGACTCGCTGCACAAAACTGTGCCGATCATGAAAGCGGAGCCTATACGGGTGAAGTATCGGCAGCCATGATTGAATCGATCCCCTGCCAGTACGTTATTCTCGGCCACTCGGAAAGGCGGGAATACTATGGAGAAACCGATGAAACGCTCCTGAGCAAAATAAAACTGGCCCTGTCCCATCACCTGATCCCCATTTTTTGTATTGGCGAAGTACTGGAAGAACGTGAGAGCAACATGCATTTTCAGGTGGTATCATCTCAATTACGTGAAGTATTATGTAACTTGTCACCGGATGATTTTGCAAAGGTTATTATAGCTTACGAACCGGTCTGGGCCATTGGTACGGGCAAAACTGCCACATCTGAACAGGCTCAGGAGATGCATGCTTTTATCCGTTCTTTCCTTGCCGAAACATTCGGTGAACTGGCAGAGAATACGCCCATCCTTTACGGAGGAAGCTGT
>DHQY01000014.1:36572-117776 GCA_002408205.1 Bacteroidales bacterium UBA5326
ATCCTTTACGGAGGAAGCTGTAAACCTTCCAATGCAGCCGAACTGTTCGCCCAGCCCGATGTGGACGGCGGTCTTATCGGAGGCGCCTCGCTGAAGTCAGACGACTTTATTGCCATTGCCAAGGCATTTATATAAAAATCTTTATGGACTACATTGCTGTCAGTATATCCATTCAGCCTTATGACCAGGATATAGCCGATATGCTGGTGGCCGAACTCGGGGACATCGGATATGAAAGTTTTCAGACCGAACCGCCTGTCCTGGACGCATATATTGACGCAACATTATTTACCGAGCCGCATCTGAAACTTCTCCTGAATCAATACGGGAGCGGCTCTTTTCTTTCGTATAAAACGGCTTTCGTGCCCGAAGAAAACTGGAACAAAGACTGGGAATCTCAACTCTTACCCATTGTGGTTACACAGGGAAAAGGCTGTAGCGTGAGTGCGCCGGGAAAGCACAGCATGATCCCTGTTCTGCCAAAGGTCACCTACAGACTGATAATTGAACCCGATATGACGTTCGGGACCGGACATCATCCCACAACCCGTCTGATGATTGAGTTTTTGTTGGAGCTCGACGCCCGGGGACTGGTCAGGAACCGACGCGTGCTGGACTTCGGATGCGGGACCGGGGTTCTGGCCATACTGGCCGCCAAGATGGGAGCCGCCGTTCCGGTGCACGCAGTGGACATAAACCGCCGTGCCCGCACCGCCTGTACAGAAAATGCACGGAGAAACCGTATTCCTCACAAGGTACACGCCATTCAGGGTGACGCCGCGGTTATTCTAAACGGCCGGTATGACCTTATCATGGCCAACATCCACCGCAACATACTGATTGAGGAGATGGATACTTTCGTACGGGGTTTATCGCCACAGGGAGGGCATCTGCTGTTAAGCGGATTCTTTACCGGCGATACTGACGACATAGTACAACAGGCTCTCAGCAGGGGGTTTCGTTTGGAAGAGATATGCAACAATGAAGATTGGGCATCCATACATTTATTTTTGTCATGATCAGGAAAGCATTACGTTTTATTAAGTGGCTTATTTTGGGGCTTTTTGCTTTCAGCATTCTTCTTACAGGTTGCTATAGGTTTATACCGGTACCTGTCACACCACTCATGGTTATTCGGTATGTACAGCAAACAGTGAGCGGAGAAAAAGCCCGGATCCGTCACCGGTGGGTGCCTGCAGAAAAAATCTCGGATAACCTGAAAAGAGCCGTGATAGCCTCGGAAGACCAACTCTTTTTTGAACACAGGGGCTTTGATTTCAACCAGATAAAAAAAGCCACCCAGGAAAACAAGCGAAGGAGAAGACCCCGGGGCGCCAGCACGATCAGTCAGCAAACAGCAAAAAACGTTTTTCTTTGGCCAAAGTCCTCCTGGGTACGAAAAGGCCTTGAAGTGTATTTTACCGTTTTGATTGAAGTGTTGTGGGATAAAGAGAGAATCCTGGAAGTGTACCTCAATTCCATTGAAATGGGGAAAGGTATTTATGGCGCCGAGGCCGTTGCCCGGGAACATTTCAAAACCAGCGCGGCCAAACTTACCCGGGCACAGGCGGCACTTATTGCCGCTACCCTGCCAAACCCTGTCCGGTTCAGTTCAAAGAACCCCTCGGCGTATATCCTGCGCCGCCAGGGAGAAATTCTCACCCAGATGTATTACATAGCGCTCCCCGAGTAGTTTGCGGCCGGGTTGGCCAGAGCAGATGCCAGGTCACTACCGCTCGGTTGTTGGAAAATTTCAAGATCGAAGAAAACGGCTGCCGCCAGAAGGTGATCAAAAATGTCCGCCTGAATATCTTCGTATTTTATCCATTCCGTTGTGGTGGTAAAACAATATATCTCAATGGGAATTCCTCTGTCCTCAATAGGCAGCTGTCTGACCATTAGTGTCATATCTTTCCTAAGATTCTTATTGTTCTGCAGATATAATTCAACATAATGACGGAATACCCCAATGTTTGTCATCCGCCGGCCGTTAATGAGTTCCTCTGTATTTATTTTATTCTTTTTGTTGTACTCATCAATCTCTGCCTGCCGTTTAGTAATATAGTCTTTTAGAAGGTTATATCCCAGGTACCTTTCACGGGTTGCCGGATCTACGAATTTAACCGTCCGAGCATTAATAAAGATGGAACGTTTAATTCGTCTTCCGCCGCTTTCCTTCATACCCCGCCAGTTTTTAAAGCTATCGGTAATGAAATAGTAGGTAGGTATGGTGGTAATAGTCTTGTCCCAGTTCTGCACTTTAACGGTATTCAGGTTAATGGCCTGCACATCGCCGTCTGCGTTAAATTTGGGCATCTCAACCCAATCGCCCACCCTCACCATATCGTTGGCCGAGATCTGTACACTGGCTACAAGGCCCAGAATAGTATCCTTGAATATGAGCATGATAATGGCTGTCATGGCACCGAATGCACTCAGGAAATAAACGGGCGATTTGCCTAAAAGCACAGACAAAACCAGAATACCGGTAGTAATATATATAATAATTCGGATCAACTGGAAATAACTGGCCAGCGGTTTATCCACAAAAAGCCGGGATTTTGAAAGCGAATACTCAAAAATTTTTAACAGGGAGTTGATCACCATCATAATAACAATGATCAGGTATGCGTCCGTAAGTTTGGTCACGAAAGGCACCACTTTTTCAAAGTCCTTGAACAATACGGGTACAATAATCCGTATGATCACGGCAGGAACAATATGGGCCAGATTCCGGAAAACCTTATGATCTATGAGCAGGTCGTCCCATTTGGCAGGAGTCTTTCTGAAGAAACGAAACAGGACCCCGTTAACGATTTTTTTGGTGATAAAAAAGAAGAGCCAGGAGAGCAACCCCAGTACTATCAAAAGTAAAAGTAAACGCAGGTAAGGAGCAGCCTGCGGTGCTACACCCGCATCTACTATCAGTTTCTCAATCCACTTATCCAGGCTTTCCATGACATTTCGGGAAACTACATACGTTCAAAAATTTCAAGAGTATTTCCTATTATGGACACTTCATCATCTGTGAAAGGACCTTCAAGGGTTAACACGTCTCCTTTTATGGTCACCCGGTAAGAAAAGGTATGCCCGATAATGTCTTTAAAACTGGAATCGGTACAGGTTTCTGTCATTATTCCGTTCCTGTATGTAAAGGTACTGGTTCCCCAATAGGAATACTCTCGGGCATCGCCTCTAAGCCTGAATGTATAAAAAAGCGTGCCGTGGCTGTCATGGATGATCATCCTGCCCTCCAAAAATTCAATATTGCCATTGGGATAGGAGTAGGTAACATCTCCCTCGGTCCATGTCATGCTTACCGGCTTCCACATCCCCTCCATGAGGAAAGCCTGGTCAAAAGGGGCGCAGCCTGTCCAGCAGATCAGCTGCAGGAACAGAATCAACAACACTTTTTTATAGTGGCCAAACATTGCCCAATCAATTACAGCCTGATCTTTTTCCATTCTTCCTTCATCCGTTCAAGATCTGCGATCCAGTCCTCAATGTCGTGTTCATGTTCCAGCTCTTCGTTCAGGATCTGCACGGCCATCTGGTAAGTAGCGTGGTCTTTGCCGTTTGTGAAGGCAGCTATCTCCTGGTAACGCTCAATAGCGCATCGCTCCCCTTTAAGATTCTGTTCAAGGATCACCTGAATATAAGGATCCGAGGGCTCATCATAAGGACAACGGGCTAGTTTGGACCATTGGGCCGGATTGATTACCGGGGTGCCACCCAGTTGGATAATGCGGTTTACAACCAGCACGGCATGATTTAATTCCTGATTTGCATGCAACAGAAGTTCGGGTTCGACCTCGCTGCGCATTGGGCCTTCCATTAATCTGGCGCCTATCCAGTATTGGTAATAAGCGAGCCATTCCTCAGAGAGCGCTGCATTAAGCATGCCCAGTAATTTGCCAACATCTACAGATGCGATTTTAATTGCTTCTTTTCCCATAAATATGCTTTTTTAAACAATATATACCGTTTTCGGAATGTATGCAAGATAGTAAAAAGAAGCACCAGTACCAAAAAAGTTTTACACCCGGTTCAGGGATCTGAACATAGATCGATAGACCTCGGCTTTTCTTTCCAACTTCATGGGATATGCCCTCGAGGTGGATGGCATCCTCCAGATCCGGAGCGATCTGTTACACTTGTTTAACTCCCGGAATTGCCCGGGCGCCGGCACAGGTCCTTCTTTCAGCACTCCGAACAAAGTATCGGCTGCCTTCTGGCCTGTCACCGCTATGGTATCACAGTCCGGGATCCTTGTCAGTAATTCTTTCAGGTCTAGTGGGCTGATCACCTGCAACTTACTGTCAGAGGCATTATTGCTTTTCCGGATGGCCGCCCGCACCGTATCGGACAAAGCGATCCCCTGTTCAGTGCAAAAGGCACAGATTTTTCCCCTGTCAAAACACCTCTCCCTAACAAAATACATCGGGTCATCGAAAAAGACCAGGCCCATTATCCTCCACATATCGTTTTGGAAGTTAGGATAATAAAATTCCATGCACCAACGGTTGCGCGGCGGCGGAAAACTGCCAAGGAAAAGGATTCGGGCCCCAGGCGGCAGAAAAGGTTCAAGAGGATGCTGTTCAATCATTTCCGAAAATGTTTGTATAGTTCAAACCATATAATCGTACTTATTCCGGCGGCAATAGACAGCACCGCTTCCCATACCGTTATGGGCGAGAATTGGAAAAGGCCCTGTAGGAACGGAATGATCAGAATCAAAATGATAAACAAAAGCGCTCCTCCGGCAACCCACTTAACAGTAGGATTGGGTGTCCGCAATATGCTAAAGATAGATTCACTCCATGAACGGTTTGTAAGAATGGTCATTACGTTGGATACAATTAATGTTGTGAATGTCATGGCTCTTGTTTCTCCAATTTCGTAGCCTAACTTAAGAGATATGAAATATACAGATAACGTCGCGACCAGCACCCAAAATCCCTGGAAACAGCTTATGAGTATCTTTTTCATTCCAAAGAACGGTTTGTCAATTGTTCTGGGAGGACGTGACATGACATTCCGCTCGGCCTTCTCGGCTTCGAATATTATTGAACAGGAAGGGTCTATAATCAGCTCCATAAAGACAACATGAACCGGCCAAAGTATTAAAGGATACCCGGAGAATAACACGGGGATCAACGACAGTCCGGCTATGGGAACGTGTATGGCAAAAATATAACCAAGTGCTTTTTGCAAATTATCGAAAATCCTTCGCCCCATTTTAACAGCAGCTACGATTGAACCGAAATTATCGTCCATCAACACAAGCTTGGATGCTTCCCGCGCCACATCGGTGCCTTTCTCTCCCATGGCAATACCTATATTCGCAGATTTGAGGGCAGGGGCATCGTTAACCCCGTCGCCGGTCATTGCGACAATTTCCTTATTTCGCTTGAGGGCATTCACAATCTTAAGCTTCTGCTCAGGAACTACCCGGGCGAAGATATTGACTTTCCCTATGCGTTCGTCAAGCTCCTCTTCACTCATCTCGGAAAGTTCTTTACCTGTTATACACTGGTCATAATTACTTAGCCCAATTTCTTTAGCAATATTTTGTGCCGTAACAGAATAATCCCCAGTAATCATTATCACTCTTATTCCTGCTTTTTTACATTCCGCGACGGCAGCCGGGACCTCTTTGCGGATGGGATCCTGTAACCCTATGAGGCCAATAAATTCAAAATCAAAATCATGTTGGACTTCCGGGAGAACCAATTTATTTATTACCGATTTAGCAACACCCAGCACCCGTAATCCTTCCGAAGCCATATTTTGTACAGCTTCTGAATATTTTGTATTTGTGCCTACATCTAAATGGCACAAATCAAAAATTGCTTCGGGAGCGCCTTTGGCAGCTATGACCAACTCGTTGGTGGATGTTTTCCGGAAAACTCTGGACATGGCCAGTAATTCCTTTGACAGGGAATACTCCCGGACCATTTCCCAATCGGCATGAAGGTGCGCGGTTCCCTTAAGGAAAGAGTCGCCAATCCGGTTGATGGCTTTTTCCATGGGATCGAACGGATTAACCTGACTGGATAAAATGCCGTATTCTATTATATCGTGATACTCCTCCGGAAAATCCGCAGAATCTTTTGAAAACCAAAAATGTTCCTTGTTATATAGTTTTGCAACAGTCATTTTATTTTCGGTAAGCGTGCCTGTCTTATCGGTACACAGAACAGTTGTAGATCCCAGGGTTTCAATAGCCGCAGGTCTGCGGGTAAGTACATTTATTTTTGAAATACGCCATGCTCCTACTGCCATGAATATGGTAAGAACCACAGGAAATTCTTCCGGCAACATAGCCATGGCAAGAGTAATTCCGGCCAGGAATCCTTCCAGTAAATTACCACGGGTAAGAAAGTACACCAAAATGACTACCGCACATAATACCGAACTTACAACAGTAAGGTTCTTTACCATTTTACCTATCTCGCTTTTTAATTTTGTAGGCGTCTCTTCCACATCTTCCAGGGCCTTCCCGATTTTGCCAATCTGCGTATTCATGCCAATATGCGTAACCTTGGCAATTCCGTGACCCTGAACGACCATAGATCCCGAATACACATATGGCTGATCTTCACCACCCGGCTGAATTTCTTCAGTCTCGCCATTCCAATCTTGTTTTCGTACAGGCACGGATTCTCCAGTAAGCAACGATTCATCAACGAGAAGGCTCACGCCCGACAAAACGGTAGCATCTGCCGGAACGCGGTCTCCTTCCTGTAGCACCAAAATATCGTCACATACCACTTCCCGTCCCGCAATTCTCACTTCTTCTCCGTTTCGTATTACAATGGCCCGCGGACTTGCCAAATCTTTTAAGGCATCCAGCGCTTTTTCACTCTTTCGCTCCTGGTAAAATTCTATGCCCATAACAACGAACACAAACCCCAGCAGCATAATACCTTCTTCTTTATCGCCCAATACCATATAAAGCGTTCCGCAGGCAACAAGAAGTAAAAACATGGGCTCCTTAATCACACCCAGAATAATGGTCCAAAAACCACGTGTTTTTTTCCCCTGCAATTCGTTATATCCGTCCCTTTCCCTCCGGCTTGTTACTTCCTGTGTTGACAGGCCTTTATATTGAGAAACGTCTAATGATTTCATGTTATAGTTTAGTTTATTATCTTATTCAACAATTCATTCAATTTGGCTAACTCGTGATTTTCAAGTTTCTTTGAAATAAGATTAACCAGGTAATCGTGTGCAAATTCATGCCGCTGATTAATTTGTTTCCCAATTTCGGTTAAATGAAGATGTGAACTGCGCCTGTCTTCGTCAGAATGAGTTTTGTATACACACCCTTTTTGGATAAGCCTGTCAATTACAACAGTAACTGAAGGTTTTTTGAGTCCCAGTGCTTTTGCCAGTTCCGTGATGTTCGGGTTTTCAATTTCCTGAATCGTTTCCAGATAACTAATCTGTGTAGAGGTTAGATCCTGAGCCTCACTGCTGCTTTTGGCTTTTTCTTCGGCATCTGAAATCAGCCTAGAAAATTTTGCGATACAGTCTTTTAAAAGATAATTCATAATAATACTTCCGGTAAAATTCGTGCAAATATAATTAGTTAGCTCTAACTAACAATAAAAATAATATATTTGCCGGATTTTTAACGGGACCATCAATGAAAGAGAACAGGGTTGTAATGCTTTATGTAGTGGGGTTCACCTCTTTTGTAATTTCTTTTCTTTCCGCAGCCATTAATATCGCTCTTCCCGATATTGCCACGGATTTTTCCATAAATGCAGTCACGCTCAGCTGGATATCCATGTCTTTCCTCCTTGCGTCTGCCGTCCTACTGATACCTTTTGGAAAAATATCGGACCTGTTCGGGCGCAAGCGTATGTTCTTAGCAGGAAACGTTATTGTTTTTATTACCTCTTTACTCTGCGGATTGTCAGCTTCGGGAACTGGACTGATCTTAATGCGTGCTTTTCAGGGAGTTGGCGGCGCAATGATCTATGCAACCGGAATGGCCATCATTACCAATATATTTCCTCCTGAGGAACGGGGAAAGGCCCTCGGAATAAATACTGCCTCGGTTTACCTGGGCCTCTCCATAGCGCCGGTAATCGGAGGGTTTCTGACACAGATCTGGGGATGGCGCAGTATCTTCTTTGCGTTGTTACCCATTGAACTGTCAGTTATCATTCTCTCTGTGCTTTTTCTTACGCCAGATCATAAGAAAGCCGTCTGGGGCACATTCGATTTCAAAGGATCCCTCGTATATATGACAGCCATATCTACTTTAATACTCGGATTCTCACAATTACCAGATATTCATGCTATTGTTTTAACTGTTGTAAGCATATTTCTGACGGGCCTGTTCATATGCCTGGAACTGCACACCGACTCACCGGTAATGGAAATAGGTTTATTCAAAAACAACCGGGTTTTTGCTTTTTCCAATCTGTCTGCCTTTATCAACTACGCCACCACTTTTGCCGTCTCTTTTGTATTGAGTTTATACCTGCAATACATAAAAGGACTCTCACCCCGGGATACGGGACTCCTGCTGATAAGCCAGCCTGTGTTGATGACTTTAGTGTCTTCTTTTGCGGGACGCCTGTCCGACAAACACGATCCGCGTATTTTATCTTCCACAGGCATGGCCGTTATCGTTGCAGGGCTCATTATGCTTACGTTCCTTTCTGAATCTACTTCCACCTTATATATCAGTGCAAGCCTGATTGTCCTGGGAATCGGGTTCGGGCTGTTTTCTTCGCCCAATACCAATGCGGTTATGGGATCGGTCAGTAAACAATACCTTGGGATAGCCTCGGCCACCCTGGGCAGCATGCGACTAACGGGTCAGATGATGAGCCTTGGTTTAGCCACGCTAATGATTCATCTTTTCATTGGCGAGGCGCAAATCACCCCAGCCAGCCATACATATTTTGTCCTTTGCGTGAAATGGCTGTTTATTATTTTTGGTGCCTTAAGCATTCTGGGCGTTTTTGCCTCGCTGGCCAGAGGTAAAAAAGTTAGCGGTTAGTTAATTTCAACGCTTCCTGATCGTATCTTTCTCCTACATTCGGGTATTTTGCCATAACGGCTTCAATTTCTGTAATATCCTCTTTGGTCAGGTGTGCCTCAACGCTTTCCGCATTTAAATCCAGGTATTTCCTTCTTTTAGTTCCGGGAATGGGAATAATATCATGACCCTGAGCCAGTACCCAGGCCAGGGCAAGCTGAGTTGTTGTCAAACCCTTAGCATTGGCTAAATGGGTTAATTCTTTAACTAACAGCTTATTGTTTTCAAGATGTTCTCCCTGAAATCTTGGCAGACCCAACCGGGCATCATGGGGCTTTATCTGACTGATATCAAAATTTTCCGTAAACATTCCGCGTCCTAAGGGAGAGAATGGCACTAAAGACATTTTGTGTTTTCTAACCGCGGGTAATATCTCTTTCTCCAGACCCCTGGTAAGCAATGAATACTCACTTTGCAATGCCGCAATGGGATGAACGGCATTTGCCCTGTTTATAGAAGCGGCAGAAGCCTCGGATATTCCCAGGTACCTTACCTTTCCTTCTTTCACCAATTCAGCCATAGCCCCTATCATCTCCTCAACCGGGACATTGGGATCTATACGGTGTGCATAATATAGGTCAATACAATCTATCCCCAATCGTTTCAGACTCAGCTCCACCGCCTGTCTCATCCATTTTGGGGAACAATCTACCTGGCTGTTGAAATAATTGCCTTCCAGAAATTTAAATCCAAATTTAGTGGCAATAAATATTTTTTTTCTGTTAGGCCTCAGCACCTTAGAAATCAATTTTTCATTTTCTCCTCCTGCATAAAAATCCGCTGTATCCCAGAAATTTATCCCTAAATCCAACGCCCGGTGCAACGTGGCAATACTTTCCTCATCGTTTCTTTCTCCGTAAGCATGAGACATGCCCATACAACCCAGCCCAATGGCCGATACTTTTTCTGATGTTTGACCTAAAACTCTGTATTTCATGACTAATCAATTATTTAAAACTATTGAAACATGGGGTCTCTCTGGATACGTAAAGTTACCAAATTTTCCCAGACTCGTTCTGGCTGCGCTATTTATTAACGGTTAAATTCAATGCGCTAATATTCATATCTTTATGCGCAACGGAGAAATAAGTTGCGCACCAGACTCGTTCTGGGATTTCACATCATCAGGAAAAACACCTATATTTGTGCCCCTATAAGAAACATTTTTACAGAGAAAAGCGGGTATGGCGTAATTGGTAGCCGCGCCAGACTTAGGATCTGGTGCCGAAAGGCGTGGGGGTTCGAGTCCCTTTACCCGCACAGAACGCAGTGCCAGGCCGTTCGGCTTGGCATTTTTGCGTTCTTGGGTCGAGGTCGACTTTTTTGAATAAATTTCCAGATAAACTTATCTTTGCGGCGCGGAAAAACAATCTTAATAAACTCTATGAAAATGGCTTGGGCAGTATTAATAATATCAGGTTTGATGGAAGGTGTGTGGGCTACAGCTCTTGGACGAATTGACGGATTCCACAAGATTGTTCCTCTTGCAGTGTTCATTGTTGGTCTGGTATTAAGCATGTCCGGTCTGGCGTATGCAATGAAATCAATTTCCGTTGGCACTGCCTATGCCGTATGGACAGGCATAGGTGCAGTAACGACTGTTGTCGTTGGGATTATCAACGGAACAGAATCTGTATCCATGATCAAGATCATTCTCCTGATCGTTCTTGTTTCATGTATTGTAGGCCTGAAACTGGTCAGTAAAGCATAGCCCGAGAGTTTCCAGACCGGGTTTGGTGCGCAGCTTTTTAATTGCGGTTTGTATATGCAAGATATACAGCTTGTTCTGTTTCGGGTTGAACTGTATTGCGCACCAGACCGAGTCTGGTATACCTATTTTTAGGTATTTCAGGAATCATAACGACAAGGTATCTTTGCATCACAAAAATAATGGCATGGAACAACATCATAATCATAATCATAATCATAATCATAATCATAATCATAATCACAGCCATGCAATCGCTTCGATCAACAAGGCTTTCATAACCGGGATCCTTTTGAACGCAGCCTTTGTGGTAGCCGAGTTTACAGCCGGTATGATCTCGGGCTCTATGAGTCTGCTCTCAGATGCCGGACACAACCTGAGCGATATCGCGAGTCTTATCCTGGCCATGCTGGCTTTTCGTCTGGCTAAGATTCCGCCCACAGCAAAATACACATACGGGTACAAAAAAAGTACAGTCCTGGTACCTCTGCTGAACGCCATAATCCTGCTGGTAGCCGTGGGGCTGATTATTGCGGAAAGTATTCATAAACTCCGCGATCCGCAACCGGTATCGGGCGGGCTCATCATTTGGGTGGCTGGTATAGGTGTGGTTATTAACGCCGTTACGGCATGGCTGTTTATTAAAGACAAAGAAAAAGACCTGAACATAAAGGGCGCTTACCTGCACATGGCCGCCGATGCCCTTGTTTCCGCGGGAGTTGTGGTATCGGGGATCATCATTATGATCACCGGCTGGTGGATCATTGACCCGCTTATCGGGCTGGTTGTGGCAGCCGTTATTATTTACTCCACCTGGGGACTACTGCGCAGCAGCCTGCGCCTTTCTCTTGACGGAGTCCCGTCCAACGTGGATTATAACGAAGTGACCAGTGCCATTATGTCTGATAAGAACGTCAGGAGCGTTCATCATATGCATATCTGGGCCATCAGCACAACAGAAACGGCCATGACGGCTCATATTGTAATCTCCCAAACGGGCAGCATGAGTGACGTTAAAGAACGTCTTAAAAACGTTCTCGGCTCGTTGGGCATTGGTCATGTAACGCTGGAATTTGAAACGGACGGGGAGAAATGCGGTGACAAAAACAACGGTTGTGCGGAGTAATCAGAAATATGAAAGTCAATATATTAATTCCCTTATTACTGTCCCTCTTTGCCGGGCTGGCCACCGTGGTGGGTTTCGCCATCACATTTATTGCCAGACGTACCAATAAGAAACTGCTGGCCTATTCCCTGGGGTTATCGGCCGGAGTCATGATCTATGTATCTTTTGTTGAACTTTTTGCCGAATCCAGGAAGTTGCTGGCTACCAACCTGGGACAAACGCCCGGCCTGCTGTCTTCCGTTTTGTGTTTTTTCGGAGGGATTACCCTTATAGCCTTGATTGACCGCCTCGTCCCTTCATTTGGGAACCCGCACGAAGCCCGTTCGCTAGAAAACAAGAATGCAGGACCCACCCGAAGAAGCAAACTCATGAAAATGGGCGCCATGACGGCATTGGCCATTGGAATACACAACTTTCCTGAGGGGATAGCCACGTTTATGGCCGCTGTAGAGAACCAGAGCCTGGGAATAGCCATTGCCGGCGCCATTGCCATCCATAACATTCCCGAGGGTATTGCCGTTTCAGTTCCTATTTTTTATGCTACGGGAAACCGAAAAAAAGCATTTCTCTTTACGCTGCTTTCCGGTCTGGCGGAGCCGCTGGGCGCCCTGCTGGCCTTCCTTATTCTTATGCCCTTCCTTTCTCCGGTGGTAATGGGTTGTGTGTTCGGTATCGTATCGGGTATAATGGTTTATATTTCGCTTGATGAACTGTTGCCGGCAGCCCGTGAATGGGGCGAGCACCACATTGCCATGTACGGCCTGATTTCTGGGATGGCCATTATGGCGGTGAGCCTTATATTATTCGGATAATTGTTTAATTTTACATTTAAGTAACCCACATCATGTACAGACTGGGTAAATACAGACGCACAGATAAAATGAGCGACCTGATATGCGACAACTATTCCATGTTGCTTGTCATGAGCCGTTTTGGAATCCCTGTAGGGTTCGGAGATTTGTCCATAGAAGAGGTGTGTTCCAAGAACCACGTCAATGTCAGAACGTTTCTGGCCGTTGTTAACCTGCTTATCAGTGGAGAAAAGGATACCGGGGACTACGACCCGGAGGTGGTGTCCATACCGTCGCTGATGGACTACCTGAAAAGCTCCCACAGCTATTTTCTTGATTTTAAACTGCCATCTATCAGAAACAGCCTTCTTGATGTACTGGGCCCCGCAGACAAACAGGTGACCGGCGCCATCATAGGTTTCTTTGACGATTACGTAGAGCAGGTCCGTAAACACATGGAGTACGAAGAGAGAACCGTTTTCCCCTATATAAACTCGCTGCTGGCGGGAAAAAAAGATCCCTCCTACCAGATAAAAGCTTTTTGTAACCAACACGATCAGGTGGAGGCCAGGCTTTCCGAATTAAAGAACATCATTATTAAGTACTACCCTTCCGGAAATACCAATGAATGGAACGGCGTTTTGTTCGATCTTTTTTCCTGTTCAAGCGATCTTGCCTCGCACAATTACATAGAGGACAACCTTCTGGTACCGGTGATATCCCAACTTGAACACAATCTGCGCAGAAAATGAACAAGAAGATCCACATTGCACTGGCCGAATCTTCGGTAATCATTCGCAGCGGGTTGATCCATGTGCTGAAACAGATTGGGGAACTGGATATTTATATTTCCGAGATCTCCGATATATCCCAGCTGGAATTTTTGCTTTGCCGGTACAAGTCCGATGTGCTGATCATTAACCCGTCCCTCACGGGCCACAACACGGTTCGTGAGATGAAGCAGACCGCCGAGTTGAGCCGGATTCGCTACGTGGCGCTGCTCAGCTCTCTGACCGAGCCCTCGGTCCTTGAATCATTCGACGAGGTTCTTTCTGTCTATGACTCTGTCCAGGAGATCAAAATGAAGATCATTAAATTGTGCGATGCGGAAAAAACGGTTGAAAACCGGCAGGAACTCAGTTCCCGTGAAAAAGAGATCATTGTGGAAGTCGTTAAAGGGCTTACCAACAAACAAATTGCAGAAGAGCTCTACTTGTCTGCGCATACGGTTATAACCCACCGGCGCAATATCGCCAATAAACTACAGATCCATTCTCCCGCCGGACTTACCATCTACGCCATCCTCAATAAACTGGTCCGCCTTGAAGATATCAAGAACTGAAAGCTCCGGTCATGTTTCTTCAATTTCTATCCATTGCATCATTTTTTCATCCAAGGCAGCCATCACTTCGCCTATGCGTACCGAGGCTTTTGTGAGTTCGCCGGCCGGAATGGTGCAGGCAGACAACTGTTCTTCCAGCGCTTTCTTTTCCAGTTCCAGCGCTTCAATATCTTTTTCCAGCTCTTCTTTGCGTTTTTGCTCTTTATAGGTAAGTTTAGCGGGCTTAACTGTATTACCCGGGACCTGCCTGGTCTTAATTTTCTGTGACTTAGGTTCGGGTTCAGTGAGCGATTTCATGTACTCGCGGTACTCGCTGCATTTTCCGGTATAATCCTTTATTACGCCATCCCCGGTGAATACAAAAAGATGATCCACCAGTTTGTCCATAAAGTAACGGTCATGCGAAACAATAAGCAGGCAGCCGGCAAAATCCTGCAGGTAATCCTCCAACACATTCAGTGTCATAATATCCAGATCGTTCGTTGGCTCGTCCAGAATCAGGAAATTTGGGTTCCTCATGAGGATTGTAAGCAGGTAGAGCCTGCGCTTTTCTCCTCCGCTCAGACGTTCTACCTTTACGTAATGCATGGATGGCGGGAAAAGGAAATAATTCAGGAAGGTATTCACCGGAACCTGTTTCCCGTCGGCAAGGGTCACCACCTCGGCAATATCGTGTACAATATCAAAAACCGTATCCTGCGGATTAAAACTCATTCCTCCCTGCCTGTAATAGCCAAAACGTACGGTTTCCCCCTGCTCAATTTCGCCGCTGACGGGAGCCAGCTCTCCGATGATAAGATTCAGGAACGTACTCTTTCCCACCCCGTTCTCACCTACTATGCCCACTTTTTCGTACCTGGAAAAATGGTAAGTAAAATCCCTGAGCATACAGCGTTCTCCGTAATTATAAGAAAGGTCCCGGCAATTTATGATTTTGGTCCCCAGACGGGATGCTTTTATATTAATGTTTACCTTTTTTTCATCAAAAGATACCTGGGTCCGTTCCTTTAATTCATGGAATGCATCTATACGGTACCTGGCCTTTCCGGTACGTGCACACGGCGTGCTGCGGATCCATTCCAATTCCCTCCGGAAAAGATTCCGGGCCTTATCGGCACCGGCCAGCATGTTGGCAAGCCTCTCTTCCCTTTTTTCCAGAAATGCCTGGTAATTACCTTTATACACATAGAGGTCGCCCCTGTCCAATTCATAAATGGTATTGCATACCCTATCGAGAAAATAGCGGTCGTGCGTGACCATAAAAAGAGTAGATCTCGATTTTTTCAAATAATCTTCCAGGAACTCAATGATTTCCATATCCAGATGGTTGGTGGGTTCGTCCAGGATAAGAAAATCGGCATCCTGCAACAGCAACCCCGCAATAGCCGCTCTTTTTACCTCACCTCCCGATAAATGACCCATCTTCTGCTCCGGATCGTTTAATTTGAGCGAAGTAAGCATTTTCTTTATGCGTTGTTCAATGTTCCAGCCGTCCAGCCGTTCCATTTCCAAAACGGCTTTCCCGAGCCGTTTTTTGTCACCCGATCCCGATGCGGCTCTGTATTCGGTGAGAGCTTCAAACACAGGCCGGTTGCGGGTTATAAGCTCTTCCATAAGCGTTTTTTCAGCATCAAAAACAGGATCCTGTTCCAGAAAGGCAATGGATATATCTTTGAGAAAAAGCACGGATCCCCCGCTATCGGGGGCATCTTTCCCCGCAAGGATATTCAGAAGTGTCGTTTTTCCGCTCCCGTTGGGTGCTATGAGGGCGATTTTGTCTCCCTCGTTAATATTGAAACTGATCTGATTGAACAGTATATGATCTCCGTAGGATTTGGAGATATTCCCTACCTGTAAATAACTTGCCATTTTAATGGGTCTATCGCTCGAACAAAAGTAATTATTATTATCTTTATTCGCTTAACTGCATTGAAATGAAATCAAAATCGACTGTTCGTAATAACATCTTCCGGGGTCTTGCCGGAATCGTTATCGGTCTTTTTCTTTTGATCAACCCTCAGGATGGGCTTAATACGATTGTGAGGATACTGGCCTTCATTATCCTCGCGGGAGGTCTTTTCTCTGTATATACCGGACTGCGCCCGCACGATACCGGAACCAAACGCCTTTTATTGATGTCCGGTTCCATACTCATTATCCTTGGCATACTTATGCTGGTACTCCCTTCCGTTTTTTCCGCCATGGGCATGGTCCTAATTGCCTTATTGCTAATTCTTACCACAACGCTGCAAATAGCCGGAGTTTTCCAATTCAGGAAAGTATACGGCAACACACTTCCCTGGTATAGTTACGCCAGTCCCCTGCTGGTTCTTATTCTGGCCATTGTAGTTATTCTGAATCCTTTCAGGTCGGCTGTCACGCTAACCCTTTTTACCGGGATTTTCTGTCTGGTTTACGCGGTTACCGAGACTGTCCAGGCTGTTGTTGAATACCGGATCATTAAGAAATCAGAACAAAATCTGTGATAATAGTTGTTGCCATGAACGCTTTCAAGGGAAGTCTCACTTCTCTTGAAGCCGGTATGGCGGTACGCCGGGGAATTGAAGAGGCGCTGCCACGGGTCCACCGGATAGAAGTATACCCGATAGCCGACGGCGGAGACGGCACCGTAGCGGCCCTGACAAACGAAAACACAGGCGGCATCCTGCATCGGGCAGAAGTTCCGGGTCCGTTACTTGACCCGGTGCTGGCATCATACGGCACCCTGGGCCATACCGCTATCATAGAGACGGCTGCGGCAGCAGGTCTTTCTCTGATCCCCGAGAAGAATCGTAATCCAATGAACACAACCACATTCGGTGTAGGTTGTCTTATTCGTCATGCCCTTTCCGGAGGATACCGCCGGTTTATTATCGGACTCGGAGGAAGTTCCACCACGGATGCCGGACTTGGCATGCTTACCGCATTGGGCTGCGTCTTTTCCGGACGCAACAACACTCCGGCAGGCATTACCGGGAAAGATCTGATAAAAGTGAGCTCGGTTACTACCCATCATGTGGAACCTCTTCTTTCCGAATGTACGTTCCGGGTGGCATGCGATGTGAATAACCCGCTGTACGGGCCCCGGGGCGCCGCCTGTGTCTATGGACCTCAAAAAGGAGCCTCAGAAGAGGAAGTCCTCTTTTTGGACCGGGGACTCCGCCATTTTGCGCGTATTGCCTCGGCTTTCGGCTGCTCCACAAATAAAGCCGATACGGCACATATTCCCGGAGCGGGAGCGGCGGGAGGTCTGGGATACGCTTTCCTGCACTTTCTGAACGCAAGCCTCCAATCCGGCGTGGACCTGATTATGGAGTCCCTGAACCTGGAAGACGCAATCTGCCGGGCCAGTCTGGTCATAACGGGAGAAGGAAGAATCGATTCCCAGACTTTTATGGGAAAGGCTCCTGCAGGAATTGCACGTCTGGCAAAAAAACATCATAAAAAGATTATCGCTTTTTGCGGCACCTCCGATGTTACTCCGGCTGATCAGATGACAGCCTGTTTTGACGATTGTTGTGTGATCACTCCGCCGGGCATGACAACCGGCACCGCCATGCAACACGGAGCACTGTTATTGCAGGATGCCGTGAGAAATTATTTTTCGCTTTCCAACAACCTGGACAGGTGACAGACTTTAACCTCGGTACGGGTATCCCGCCTGTAATGCAACCCATTACCCAGACAATATCTGAAATCTTCACAATTCTGGCACCGTGAGACTTTGAGCCAGTCTCTGTTACGGAACAATATGAACTTGTTTTGCCAGACCTCATAGAATCCCGATTCGTAAATATTTCCCTGTACAGTTCTTTTATCCATATTCAGGCAGCCGGTAATACCCCCGTCGTTATAGATCGCTCCAATATTAACCCCCGACCAGCAGAAGAACGGAGCTTTTCTTACCTTGCCTTCGTATGGGCCTAGATACCCCTCACACCCGAATTGAATATCCGGGATTTTTCCGGCCGTCCTTCTCTTTGAAGCAATAAAGTCCAGTAATTTTCTAAAACTCAAACCATCCAGATTGTCTGCCGTAAATATCCTCCAGGATTTGACTCCCAGGTCCGAAAGCCACCGGTATAAGGGTTCCATTTGATGTATGTTCAGTCCGGTTACAAGGGTCAGCACAGTCACCGAAATTCTGTCGCCGGCCAATGCCAGGGAAATACATTGAGAAGCATAACGAAAGTTCGGAATATTATTTCTTGCCCTGTCGTGTGTCGCCTCCATACCGTCAATCCGAACGTACAAGTAGCCCAGACCCACAGCCGACAATTTGTCCTGAATTATTTGCGAATACAAGGTCCCGTTGGTGACCATACCCCAGGAAATACCTCGTTTTGATATTTCAGACCCAATTTCCGGCAGATCGGTTCTGAGTAGCGGTTCACCACCCGCAATGATCACACGCAGTCTGCGGCGATACCTTTTGGGAATAGTATCGAGCGCTTCAAGAAAGTGGGCAGCAGGCATATCCAGACGATGCTTCTCCTTTCTGCAATAAACAGTATTACCGGGACAATCCAGGTTGCAACGGTTGGTACATTCCCATAACAGATACCTGATCCTGTGACGTTTGACAATCCTGTTTTTTGAAGCTAAGAATAAAAATCTGCGAAAAAAGTACAGTGGCGCTGGGGAACGGTTCATGATTGGCTTAGATCTGACAGCCGACGGGCTGTACAAATATAGGTAAAATCAAGATGCGACAATGCTTTCAACAGGATTTTCATTGGCTGCGGACCAATTCCGCAGCGTAACCGTAATTACGGTAATGGCAGCAATAAGCACAAAGGCTACAAAAAATATCCACCAATGTATAGGTGTCCTGTAAGCAAAACGCGAAAGCCATTGTGAAACGGCATAATAAGATATGGGAACGGCCAGCACACAACTCACAATCATAATTTTAATATAGACTCGGTTAAACATCCTGATGATTTCTGTTACTTCTGCGCCGAATATCTTGCGAATGCCAATTTCTTTTCTGCGATACTGCGTTTCAAACATGACCAGACCGAAAATGCCGGCAACAGATATGATTATGGCCAGAAACCCGAATAACGAGATAATACGGTTCATATTGGCTTCTTTTGCATAAAGGACATCCAGCATACGGTCGTAATAATTGATTTCAAAAGGATACGCATTATCCACTTGCTTGAGAACCTCATTGATAAACGCCGTAGCTTCTTTCCTGTCTGCTCCCGGAACAAGCCTTATATAGGCAACCGGCAAGCCGTCCGAATAAGGATCACCTACGACGAATGCCAGATTGTTGCTGGATTTGCGAAGCGAGAAAAGGTTAATATCCCTGAACACCGCTGCAATATATGATCCTCTTTCATAATTAACGGATTCTCCGGCATATATACCTTCATTCAGAGCAGCTGTCTGATTAAGTAGAAGAATTCCGGCCTGTCCGTTCTCTTCATTTTCGGTCGGATACCTCCCTTCCAGCAGCGGAATATCCAGCACCTGAAGAAAATTCCAGGACACCGAAACGGAACTGAAGTTAAAACGGCCGTCTCTGTATCCTGCACCTTCACTTCTGTATGAATCGCTCGTTCCGATAGTAGTCATGGCAAAAGCCACGTCCTGAACCATAGCCTTCGATTTTAGTCTGTTAATAAAAAAATCTCTTTTTCCCAAATGGCTTTTGCTCAATTCAACCACGGCAATATCCCGGGTATTGAAGCCCAGATTGAATTTTCTGAGGTATTTATTCTGCTGCTGCATACAGATGGCTGCAATAATCAGGCAAAAAGACACGATATACTGGAACCCGATGAGGACAGTACGCAACTTACGGCCTTTGAGTGAAAGTCCAAAAGAGCCTTTTAACACCAGAGCCGGGGGGAAGGAGGTAATATAACAGGCCGGCCATAATCCGGCCACAACACCTGTGGCCAGCGCAATTCCTGCCGTAATAAAGATCACTTTCAAATTATAATTGATACGTATATCGGCCGAGATAAATGTAAGCATATGCAATTCATCTGCTAAAAAAACCAAAGTCAGCGCTATTAAAAAGGCAAACATACATATGGCTACCGCCTCAAGCAGGTAATTAAGACGTAACGAACAGGATGAACTGCCCAAAATCTTTTTTGTGTTTATGCTCTTTATCCTTACGGGTACCATTGCTGTAGCAAAATTGGTGAAATTAATGGCGGCAATGATGATTACCAGCATAGCAATTATAAACAACACATTTACCGTGTCCTTGCTGCCTGACTCCCTAAAGTATATATCGGAAAGAAGGGATAGACTGACTGTCACTTTTTCCTGCCAACCACCTATCTCTGCCACATTATATAATTCGTTGAAATGATCACACACCTCCTGCGCATAACGGGGCGAGTCGAGTTTCACATAACAAATGAAATTGCATGAGCCAAAATCATTTATCTGGAATGTCGGATCTATTGAAACATATATGAGGTTCGTCAAAAGCGTGTTCTCGGGAAGGTCTTCATAAACGGCACCTATCGTAAATAATGATTTGCCGCGGCTTTTTCCCCATATGCCTTCTTCGCAGGAAATAATCTCCCCAATGGGGTCAGTTCTGCCAAAGTACATTTCAGCAATACTTGCCGGGATCATTACCTGATCAGGCGATTCAAGACAATGGGGATTACCGGCCTTGATTTTGAAGCCGAACACATCGGAGATCTGCGGATAAACCTGCGCTATCTCGGAACGGAATCCCGTCTTCGCATCGTTCTCTTCTACAGTAAAGTACGTTTCCCCAAGAAAAGCCGGGAGCACAAGCGTTCCGTAGCTGATCCGTGGGTTAGCGGAAATAAAGGCATCTGCCAACCCCCTGGGCACTATGCTTTGAGTTGTATTTCCTTCGTTTAATAGCAGTTCCAGTCTGAATATCCGGTCCGACTGCGGGTGAAATTTATCATAATTCAGCTCATAGCTCACTTTCATCATCAGGATGAGAAAAGCAGCAAAAGAGGCTCCCAGACCAAGCACATTTAGTAAGCCCGATATCCCCTTGTATCCTTTCCAATGTAGTATCCTAAACATATTTATTCATTTCTCAGACAATTCACCGGATTTTCATTGGCGGCGCGCCAATTCTGAAAGGTAACCGTCAGCAGGGTAATAAGGCTCACACACAGGAATGCGCAGACAAATACCCACCAGAACATTGGGGTTTTATAGGCAAATCCAGCCAGCCATCTGTTAATCAGATAATAAGAAAGAGGTATTGTAAGAATGCAACAGATAATTAAAAGCTTAATATACGTCCGGTTAAATAACACAAGAATATCCCGTATACTTGCCCCGAATACCCTCCTGACTCCAATTTCCTTCCGTTTGTGTCCGCTTTCGAACACAACCAGGCCAAAGACCCCCACTACCGAGATGAGAATGGCAATAATGCTGAAAAGAGTGATGAGCGAGGACAGGTTTCTTTCTTTAACATAAGCAGCCTGGATATATTCATCAAAATACCTTACGTCCTGCTTGTATGAATCAAATTTCTCCTGTGCTTCATGTACATGTCTGATGGCTTTCTCTACATCCGTCCCGGCAGCTATGCGGATGTAAGCGTTAGGTTGCGTAAAACCCCAATTATTGGTTCCCCAGACATAGAAACACATAGGTTCCACCAGATTACGAAATGTAGAAAACTTAATATCGGGCATAAAACCAATAATTTCTCCTTCCTGGCCTAAAGTAGCGCCTAATTCCAGACCATACATCTCTTTGGCCGTCTGATTGAAAATAAAAGCACCCCTTTCCTTCAACGGATCGGCCTCGGTAAAGTCTCTGCCTTCAAGCACTTCAATACCAATAGTTTTCAAAAAACCAGGCCGGACAGGTAAACATTTGAAGCTGATATCAGTCCCATTAAATTCGCGACCCCATCCCATGTAATCGTCAAAAATGGACAATTCTACATCAGAAAATCCCACTTCCTCAATACCGCCAAAAGACTTCAGTTCATTTACAAAAGTCTCCCTGGCATTCAGTATCTTAGAACTGCAAGTAGTCACTATCAACCGGTCTTTGTCGTACCCGAACTGTGAGCGCATCATATAGCGGTTCTGCAGGTATATGAATGAAGCCCCGATAACAAGCGCTATAGAAGCAATAAATTGAAAACCAAGCAATACACTTCTCATTCTTTTTCCTTTGGGAGAAAGTCCGAAAGAACCTTTAAGCACTATGGCCGGATTGAACGATGTAATATAAAAGGCAGGATACAGGCCGGCCAGGATTCCGGAAAAAACACTCAACCCTCCGGTAAATAACACCAGATTGATATTTTCCCGAATTGAAATGCCGGAAGAAATGAATCTTTCCAGAAAAGTGCCTTTACTTAAAAAAACAATCATAAGGGCCACGGCAAAAGACAACAACGACATACCTACTGCTTCTGCAATAAGAGCAGCACGAAGGGACCTGTTTGAACTGCCCAGTACTTTTTGCGTATTTATACTTTTTATACGCATGGGTGTAAGAGCCGTGCTGAAATTGGTAAAATTAATACCTGCAATAAGAATGATCACAAAAGCAATGGCAATCAGCAGCCATGTAGTGCCTTTTGAGCCATGTTCTCCTGTATCGTAAGTAACATCATTTGTATAATACAGGTCCGATAGCGGCGTAAATCGGGCCGCTCCGCGGCTGAGCGCTTCTAACATGGCCTCTCTGGACGGAAAGCCCATACTTTCATGATCTAAATAATCCGTGAAATGGTCCAGCATTATCCCGGCAGAAGAAGGATCGTCAAGGAGATAGTAAATATGATAATTCCAGTTACCCCAATTATGAGTATTCTCATCGTCAGGTATCTTATAGTATATGGAATTAGTCAACGCATCGTTTTTGGGAAAATCGCGATAGACGCCGCCTACCGTATAGTTTCCGCCTTCAAAAAAGAGTTGTTCCCCAACGGGCGATGTCATAGAAAAATGTGCTTTTGCCAGGGATTCAGGAATAAGGATTTTCCCGGGATCGAGAATGGACTGTGCCGTCCCGTCGAGTATTTCAAAATCGAATACTTCCGGAAATTCAGCGGAGATTCTTACCGCATGAAAATAAAACTCAGATTCACCTTTGTCATTTTTTACGGTATAACGATGCTTGCCGTCCCAGGGATTAGACAACCCGAACTTCAACACATGCGGAGAATTTTTTGCGATGCTCTCTGCCATAGGTCTGTTAATAACAGCCTGGAACGTTTTTCCGTCCTGTGCGATTTCAAGTCGCATGATCCGGTCTCTGTTACTGTGCGACGCATTGTAGTTCATTTCGTATCCTACCTGTATCATGATAAACATGAAAGCGGCAAAAGCCACGCTCAACCCTAAAAGATTCAGTATTGCCGCCATTTTGAACCGGCGGAGTACGCTTAGAAAATTCCTTATTATAGTTTTCATACGTTAATAAAATCGACTTGTGTTACTTTGCAGTGTATTCAACGGGATCTGCAACGGCAGCCCGCTGGCTTACTCCGTATACCGTCACAAAAGCAATGGCGGTTGCCAGTAATCCGGCCAGGATAAATATCCACGGTCCCAGTGTGATGCGTAAGGGATAATCGGACAACCATCTGCTCATGGCATACCAAATAACGGGAACAGATATAATAAAAGCAATCAGAACCATCCTAAGGAAACTGACTACCAGGCGTGTTACTATCTCTTTAACCGTAGAGCCAAAAACCTTTCTCATGGCAATTTCAAGAGCCCTCTGGCGAACAAAATAGGTAGCCATGGCAAGCAGTCCCAAAACCGACAATACAATGGCAATAATAGTAAAAAAGATGAGAATGGTAGACGTCTTTTCCTGTTGCTCATAGGCCTTCTGGATCTGATCATCCATAAATTCACCCGAAAAAACACCTCCTCCGTTGATCTTGAGAAAAACATCCCCGACCTGCTTCATCACCAGGGACGGATCTCCGTTTACTTTAATCAGAAAAGACCAGGGAACAGATTCGCCAAAATTATTGTAGACCACGATAGCCGGTCCAATTTTCTCAGTTACCTTGCCGTATTGGAAATCTTTCAGAATTCCGGCAATCAGGAGATCCGTTCCTCTTAAAGAAACATGCGTTGCCTCCTGTTCAAGGCCCATTTCCCGCATGGCCGATTCGTTAAACCAGAAACCCTGTCCGGCAGTATGGTTGTCACGTATAACTTCAAAACCCATCATGTCAAAATAGGTTGAATCTCCCTGAAAGATCTGGAAGCTTATATTCCTGTCTTCATACTGTACGGTATTGTTATTGCCTCTGTTCAGCGGGTAACCCATACAGAAAGCAACTTTCTCCACACCGGGGAGCGATATCAGTTCATTTCTGAATGTTTCTGATAAGGTCCTGTCGAAGTCCATATTATCAACTACAATAATATTTTCTGTATTATAACCCAGCCGGGCTTTTATCATATAACGCACCTGTGCTGTCATAGTAATGGAACAGGCTATCAGAACAATGGTTATTACATTCTGTACAGTGATAAAAACTTTTCCAAAAAACATTTTGGACTTACGTTTGAAAGACCCCCTTACTACTTCTATGGGTTCATAACCGGAAATGATTCGCGCCGGAATAACGCCCGCAACTGTTCCCAAAACAAGTATCCCCAGTATACTGCCAAGAATCTCCGCCGGCGTTACGTCATGCAGCACGGAGAGTTCTCTTCCGAGCAGCCGTCCGGCATAGCCGTCTGCTCCCAAAGCCATGACAAGCCCTAAGATATAGGCTATTGTGCAAACGATAAGTGATTCAACTATAAGCTTACCAAAAAGAGCCCTGCGAGAAGATCCCAGCAGGCGCCGTGTAGACATTTCCCTTGCCCGGAATCCGGCCTGGGCCACGGTCAGGTTTATGTAGTTGATAAGAGCAAAAAGCAAAATCAAAACTCCAACTGATATAAGGATTACTACCAACGTGGAATCACCCTGAAAAAATCCGTTAACAGGAATATCAGAAAAGTAAACATCCCTAAGGGGAGTCAGCAACACCTGTTGCCAAACTTCACGTTCGTATATCCAGTAAAACGTCTTAAAGTACTCCTTCATTTCAGGGATCCTGGCCGTTATATCGGTATGTTCTCGTGCCAAAATAAACATTACAGCTGTCCCCGCATTACCCAGGTTGTTATCTATAATTGAAGGGTTATAGTGTGTCATCTGTTCCATTCTCAGAATTATATCGTAATTCATAAAAATGGAATTGGTGATATCCTCCAGCACTCCGGCCACAGTAACAACAAAACCATCCAGTTCAATAGTCTTTCCAACAGCATCTTCGGGCCCGAAAACTCTGTTAGCGAAACTTTTACTGATGATCACATTATCCAGAGAACGCAATGCTGTGTTTCTGTCGCCCGAGATGAGCCGAAAATCAAAAAAATCAAAAAAAGTAGAATCGGCAAAGCCCAGCGAAACAGATGTTTTCTCGCCCAGAACCCTGGCCGGGTAACCGGCTCCGAATCCTGTGTACACACAGATCTTTTCAATCTCGGGATACCGATCGGCCAGTTTGTCTGCCAGTTTTGCTGCACACCCGTAAGCTGCCTCACTCCCCAGAACATATATTCTGTCTGCCTTGGTATGATATGAATCGGTAGATAATTCACCTGCGGTATATTCGGCAATAAGAATAACAAACACCAGGGAAACGGAGAGCCCCAGAAGGCAAATTAAAGAATAGGCCTTGTTCCGGCTCCAATAAATTAACGTAGATCTGATACCTGACATAAAACATACTAATAGCTGCCAATTATAAAACCACTAACGTGCCAAAACAAATAAGGCGCTATTAAATAACGCCTTACATACTTTTATAAATTCCGGATTTGTCTAAAAATTTGACATGAGTGTAAAAATGTTATACAGACTACCTGACGATCAGTCTCCGACCAATACGTAAGGTGGTCGAAGAAGAAATTCCGTTCAGCTGGCATATCTTTTTTATGGTGGTTCCATATTTCATGGCCAGAGCACCCAGTGTGTCTCCGGAACGGATAGTGTGCAACATTCTTTGTGATGCGGCAACAGACTCTGAGTCGTCCTGTCCATAATGCGAGTAAATGCTAAAGTAATGCTTCTTTAAAACAAAGACGGAATCGCGCAAAGTACCCGTTTCAAAATCGATAAGGCGTTCCGGATCAAATGCCTTTCCCATATACCTGGTCTCGAAATGCAGGTGAGGTCCGGTACTTCGGCCAGTGCTTCCTCCCAGGCCAATCACCTCGCCTGCCTTAACAAGTTCACCTGTATTCACCAGGTGTTTTGACAGATGGCCGTAATAAGTTTCCAGGCCGTTGGCATGCCGTATTACAAGCATATTCCCGTATCCTCCTGAATTTCTGGAAAATTCAACAATACGCACTACTCCGTCAAAAGCTGCCCGTACAGAATCACCCCTGGTAAGAGGGAGGTCGGTTCCCTTATGCTCCCTTGTCCTGCGGTAAGCAAAACGCGAACGTACTTTTCCAATAAGTGGACAACAATAGCCGTGCAACGAATCGGCAAGACACAAATCAATTTCATCGGGCAGGTCAGAAAGCGGTATATCTTTAAAGGCATGGATACTCTCCGTATTCCACCCTTCATAAAAATCATCATCGTCTATGACCGGTCGCCCCAGGTCCCAGTATTCCCAGGTAAAATCGCGGAAGAGAATGATTTTAGTGAATTTATCTTCTGTGTCGAGGGTGTCTACCGGAATGCGCATTTCCAATCCGCGAACCGGGCCGGACGGGCCACCTTTTGTGGCCTCCGGATCTGCCTCTTGAGCATAAGAAAAACAAGTGGCTGATAGACAGGCAGCAAGTAAAAAAATATTTTTCAAAACGTATAGGAAATTTGATGTTGTCTGGAACAAATATAAGGATTTTCGCGTGCAAAACTTTTCATTTATATTTGTAATAATGAAAAAATATTGGATACCCCTTCTTTTACTGCTGTTTATTGCAGCTGATATTTTTCTGGGATCCGTTAAGCTTCCGTTTCACCAGATCTGGTCTTCTGTATGGGGCGGAGAGGCTCCCGATTATGTAAACAAGATCGTATGGAATTTCAGATTCCCTAAAATGATCACGGCATTGCTCTCCGGCATGGCCCTGGCTGTCTGCGGAGTCCAGATGCAGACTCTTTTCCGGAATCCCCTGGCAGATCCATACATCCTGGGCATAAGTTCCGGAGCCGGACTGGGAGTGGCTCTTTTTACCATGGGCTTCTCTGCCTTTGGTCTCAATAGTCTGATACCCGATGCGGTTGCCGATCTGGGAATGGCATCGGCTGCATGGATAGGTGCCCTGGCCATGACCTTTATTATTATGGCCGCGTCCCAGCGCCTGAAAAGCAATATGTCGCTGCTGATCCTGGGTATAATGGCCGGCTCCGCAGGATCTGCCCTGATTGGTCTTCTGCAGTACCTGTCAAACGCTCCTGCGCTCAAAATGTATGTATTGTGGACAATGGGCAGTTTTGGCAATGTCACCGGCAGCAGGCTTCTCATCATGGCCTTACTTTGCCTTGTCGGGTTCACTATCTCTTTTTACAACATTAAAGATCTGAATGTTTTGCTGATGGGAGAACAGTACGCGCACAGCCTGGGCATCCGGCTGAATCGCGTCAGGAACCGTATTTTCATTGCCACCGCGCTCCTGGCCGGAAGTGTTACGGCCTTCTGCGGACCTATCGGCTTTATTGGTATTGCCGTTCCTCACCTGGCCAGAATGATCTTCCGCAACGCCAACCACAGGGTTCTGATCCCGGCCTCGGGACTTATTGGCGCTTTGCTTATGCTGTCTGCAGATATCCTTTCTCAGATGCCAGGCTCGCAAAATACTCTGCCCGTCAATACCGTAGCAGCTCTTTTGGGTATACCTGTTATCATCTATGTTATTTTTCAAAATAAAGCGATACAGGAATGAGCAAATACCTTGACATTAAAGATCTCTCCATCGGGTACCGCAAACAGGGACCAGTCTTTTCAGGTATAAGCGTTCGGGCTGTTTCGGGATCGTTGATAGGGCTACTGGGGCCTAACGGAATAGGAAAATCCACACTGCTCCGCACCATGGCCGGCCTGCAGTCCGCACTCAGCGGATCTGTTCAATGGAGCGAAACACTCCCGGGCGAATTGAGAATCAGCGCTTTTGTTCCATCCCAATCACCCCGTGCCGCCCATTTTTCGGTTGAAGATACCGTCGGTACGGGACGTTATCGCTATACAAACTGGCTGGGAATTGAAAATGAAGAAGGGAAACAGACAGTTGCCCGTGCCATGGAACGTACCGGAATATCGCATTTAGCGGGACGTTACAGCGCGGACTTGTCCGACGGGGAATTCCAGCGCGTTGCCATAGCGAGGGCACTGGTGCAGGACACCCCCCTGATTATTCTCGATGAACCCACGGCTTTTCTGGATATTGCCAACAAACGCTCCACAGGCAGATTGCTACGTCTACTTGCCGGTGAAGAAGACAAATGCATTATCTTCTCCACCCACGATCTTACCCTTGCTATGGAATACTGCCATCAGCTCTGGATCATGACGCGCTCCGGCGAATTCCGTACGGGTACCCCTTCGGCCCTTGCCGATAATGGAGCGCTAGAAATATTATACTACGAATAAATATGAAAACAGGCATTTTAGATCTGATCACCAAAAACCGCTCCTACAGGAGATTTTATCAGGACATTGAAATTCCTTACGAAACATTGGAATCTATGATAGAAGCTGCCAGGCTCAGTCCTTCGGGAGCCAACCGCCAGCCGTTAAAATACATTATTTGCCAGGACGGAAAGGGCAAAACGGGCCGCGAGATATTCGACTGCCTTGTATGGGCCGGTTACCTGAAAGACTGGGACGGTCCCGTGGAAGGCGAGAGACCGGCCGCCTATATCATTATGCTGCACGACAAGAATATCCATACAACTATTTACTGCGATCAGGGAATTGCCTTGCAAAGTATTATGCTACAAGCAGTTTCTCTGGGCTATGGAGGCTGCATATTTGCTTCGATAAACAGGCCGAGGCTCTCTAAATTCCTGGATCTTCCCGAAACTCTGGAGATCCTTCACGTAGTAGCGCTTGGGCAGCCTAAAGAAACAGTAGTCATTGACAAAACAAACCCCGACCTCACGGCCGGGGAAAACATCAAATATTGGAGAGACGCGGATGGTGTACATCATGTACCCAAACGCTCATTGTCTGAGCTGATTATTAAGAAATAGCTATTTCTTTGTTTCCATCAGCTTGCGAATAGCGTTTGCAAGCCTGCGAACGCCTTCTTCGGCACGTTCTTCATTCATATAGGAGAAATTAATGCGGAGGGTGTTTTTGCCCGACCCGTCGCAATGGAAAGCTTCACCAATTACAAAAGCCACATCTTCCTTTACGGCGAGTTTGAAAAGATCGGTAGCATTATATCCCTGTGGCAATGTGACAAACAGGAACAGGCCTCCGTCGGGGTTCGTCCAGGTAACGCCTTCCGGCATATATTTCTCGAATGCGGCTATCATACTGTTCCTCTTGGCACAATAATTTACCTTTATTCGCTCTATATTTTTATCGAAATAGCCTTTCTTAATGAATTTCGCGGCAATGAACTGATTGAACACGGGAGCACACAGGTCTACAGATTGTTTTACAATCTCGAGCCTGTCAATTATGGGTTTGGGAGCCATGATCCACCCCAGTCTGAACCCGGGCACAAAAGTTTTGGAAAAAGTACCCAGTAACATCGTCCGACCCTCTTTATCCAGCGAATAGATCATAGGCATGGATTCCCCGTCAAATCGAATCTCCCGGTAAGGACTGTCCTCAACAATCAGCAGATTGAATTTCTTAGCTACTTCAATTACATTCATGCGCTGTGCAATATCCATTGTAACACCCGAAGGGTTCTGGAAGTCGGGAATAGCATAAATGAACTTGGGTTTTTTCCCGGCCGCTGCAAGTGCTCCTACAACGGAACGCAGTTCCTCGTCCCTGGGAACTCCCACAGGATTGGCCTGATGTGCATAAAATGCCTGAAGCGCCCCAAGATAGGAAGGCAGTCCGCAAACAATGGTATCACCCGGGTTAATGAATAAAGCGGTGATCATATCAATTGCCTGCTGGGACGAAGTTGTTATGATAAAATTTTCATAGGTAACGTCCATTCCCTGTTCCCTGTAACGCTCTGCAAGTATTTCACGTAATTGCTTCAGTCCGAGCGTTTCACCGTACTGTAATGCCTGTATGGCATTTTCATCTAAAACTTCCTGAACTACTTCTTTCAGTTCATCTACGGGAAAAGCGGTGATATCGGGAAATCCTCCGCCAAAAGAAATGATTTCCGGACGGGTAGCCATTTTGAGAAGGTCCCTGATTGCGGAACGTCTCATATTTTTGGCATTATCTGAAACAATGGAACTTAAATAATCTTCTAGCATAGCGTTTTGGTTTTTACGGGGCAAAACTAACGAAGTAAAATTAAAATTGCAAAAATTATTATAATTATGTAGTAAATATCTTTATTCTTATTTAAATTATAAGCATAACAAAGCTCACACAGAATTGTATTATATTTGTAGGATTAAATGAATTATATGGCAAATTTAAGAATAACAAAGGAATTCCGGTTCGAAGGAGCTCACGCGTTGCTGGATTATGACGGAAAATGCCGTCATATACACGGACATTCCTACAGACTGATGATCACTGTGGAAGGAGTGCCATCTTTGCGGGAAGGAGACCCCAAAATAGGAATGATAATGGATTTTGGAGATCTGAAAGACGTAGTGGAAACCCATATAGTTAAACATTTTGATCATGCGCTGCTACTAAGACGTAACGCACCCCTTGCGGAGGAAATATCGGGAGCTTACCAAAATGTATTGCTCCTTGATTTTCAGCCAACCTGCGAACAACTGACACTTCACTTTGCCGACATTTTAAAGAAAATCATCACTTTACCCAACAGTCTCTATAGTGTCCGTTTATACGAAACTCCCACATCCTGGTGCGAATGGACAAAGTGAAGCGGATATTTATGATAGACGGGCATGCCCTGGTATTCCGGGGGTATTTTGCCTTTATAAACAGGCCCATGGTCAATTCAAAGGGAGTCAACACTTCTGCCATATACGGTTTTTGCAAGTCTCTTTTTGAGTTAATACTTAAAGAACGTCCCACACATCTTTTTGTAGCCTTTGATCCGGGTGGAAAAATTTTCCGTCACGAACTATACCCGCTGTATAAGGCCAACAGGCCCGAAACGCCTCCCGTAATAAAAGAATCGATCCCTGTCATCAAACACATGCTGGAAGCCTGCCGGATTCCTATTGTTATAAAAGAACAGGTAGAAGCGGATGACGTGATAGGCACACTGTCAAAAAGGGCAGAGCAGGAAGGTTTTGAAGTGTTTATGGTTACCCCCGACAAAGATTACGGACAACTTGTCTCTCCCAACATTAAAATATACAAGCCCAACGGACAGGGAGAAGGATGGGAGATCCTGGGTGTTAAACAGATATGCGACAAATACGGCATTCACACTCCGGAGCAGGTTATTGATATCCTGGCCATCTGGGGCGATGCATCGGACAACGTCCCAGGAGTTAAAGGAATTGGCGAGGTGGGAGCACGAAAGCTAATCGGTCAGTACGGTTCGGTTGAGAACATACTGGAACATTTACCCGATCTCTCGCCCAAATTGAGGGAACGCTTTACCGAATCCAAAGACATGCTGTTGCTCTCCAAAGACCTGGTTACCATCCGCACGCACCTGGATCTCGAATGGAACGAAGAGTCATACAAAGTAAGCGCCCCGGGACTCAATCCCCTGAAAGAACTTTTCAGGGAATATGAATTCAACTCCCTTATGAGGCTGCTTCCCCGCATGGAAGAACTTTTCTGCTGTCCTGGAGAAGCCGGAGAAATGAATCCGGCTCCGCTCCGATCCGATATTCTGAATCAGCGGCCCGAGGTACCCCGGCAGATAAGCGATGTGGTGGAACAAGCCAGAACGGCCGGAAGGTTCTCCATGGCGGGAACACCGGAACAGCTGATTATCTGCACCGGCTCTAAACTATATATTACCCGTGCGCAAAACATCAAACCGCTTCTTGAAAATCCGGCCGTTGCCAAATGCGGATTCGGGCTCAAGGATCTATTTTTGCAACTCAGGCAGGAAAACATCATTCCGGCCGGTGTCCTGTGGGATCCTGCACTCATGCATTATCTGCTGAATCCCGAACAAAGTCACAGGCCCGAAGACTTGTCTGTCCTTTATCTCGACTATTCCCCAGCTCATGTGGAAATAAAGGAAAAATCGTTATTCGACGACCAGAGTATTACAGACGACAACCATATTAGATCCCTGAGCGAAGAAACCCGGATTGCCTGGCTTCTTAAGGAACCGCTTGCCCGGTTGCTGAAGCAGGAGAATATGGAGGACCTGTACCTGAAGATTGAAATGCCTCTTATTGAAGTGCTGGCTCATATGGAATACGAGGGGATCCGTGTAGATACGGGTATGCTCCTTTCTTATGGCGACCGGCTGAGACAGGAAGCCGTACAGATAGAATCTCAGATAAGGGAATACGCTCAGGACCCTGCACTGAACGTTTCTTCGCCCAAACAACTGGGTATTGTATTGTTTGAGAAATTACAGATTGCCGACAGAGTAAAAAAAGGCAAAAAACAGTATTCCACAGACGAAGAAACATTGAACGCACTGAGTGATCGCCACCCTATAGTGCCGCTTATTCTGGAATACCGATCGCTAAAAAAACTGCTTTCATCTTATATAGAAAGTATCCCGCTGCTAATAGACCAACGCACCGGACGAATTCATACCACATTCAACCAGACAGTGACCGCAACCGGCCGCTTGAGTTCTCAAAAACCTAACCTTCAGAATATTCCCATACGCGAAGAAAGGGGAAGAGAGCTGAGAAAAGCCTTCGTCCCCCGGGATAAAGACCACCTGCTGCTTTCGGCAGATTATTCACAGATCGAGCTCAGGATAATGGCCCATATGAGCGGCGACGACGACTTTATTGCTGCCTTCAACCAGGGGATGGACATTCATTCAGCCACCGCCGCCAAAATTTTCCACTGTACGGTTGAAGAGGTTACTCCCGAACAAAGAAGCCGCGCCAAAGTCGCAAATTTTGGAATTATCTATGGCATATCATCCTTCGGATTGGCCAGCCGGCTGCAGATTCCCAGGAATGAGGCCAGAAAACTGATTGAAGATTATTTTTTACATTATCCAAAAGTAAAGGCATATCTGGATAATACAATTGCCTTTGCCAAAGAAAAAGGATATGTCCAAACTCTGTTCAACCGTAAACGTTACGCTCCCGATATACACGCTTCCAACTCGCTCATACGGGGACTTGCGGAACGAAATGCCATTAACGCCCCCATCCAGGGCACCGCGGCCGATATCATTAAAATAGCCATGGTAAACATCCACAGGGAAATGAAAGAACGCAGGCTCAGGAGCCGAATGTTACTTCAGGTCCATGACGAATTGGTTTTTGACGTACATATTTCTGAAAAAGAAGAGATGGAGCGTCTGGTAACCAGGCTTATGGAAAACGCCACCCGGTTAAGCGTGCCTTTGTCTGTAAGTGCAGGATTTGGATTAAACTGGCTGGAAGCCCATTAAATGTTAAGTGATTATGAACTGGCTGGATTTTTTTGAGGAACCCCTCTTATGCCTGATTTGCCTGGTATTGTTCCTTCTTATTACAACCGGGTTTCTGGTGCTATATTCATTTCCGGGTCCCGGAAGAAAAAAGCGCTCAGGAACTGACACCGTCTCTTCCCAAGGTGTTTCAATCATTGTGAGTGCTAAAAACGAATACGAACGCCTGAAACTGCTACTCCCGGCCCTCCTCGAACAGGATTATCCTGAGTTTGAAATCATTGTTGTCAATAAACATTCCGAGGACGATACCGAGGTTCTGCTGGCCTCGCTGGAACATTTCCATAATAATCTGAAGATCAGAAACCTGAACGCAGACGCAAAATACGGACAGGACAACATGATGGCCATTGGCGTAGGCATACGTGCCGCAGCGCATCCCTATATTGTTTTTTTCCGCCCCGATGCCATGCCGTCCGGACCGCAATGGCTATCATCGCTTATGGCGTGTTATTGTGCCAAAAACAAACAGATAATCCTGGGTCATACGTTCTTTGCGCGGACCAACCGGTTTATCCGATACGAAATGATGGATCAGGAACTCAGTTATATGGCCATGGCAAGGATTCGCCTGGCATATGCCTCCAACGGGTTCAACACGGTGTTTCCAAAAAATCTTTTTTTCTCCGAAAACGGATTTGATTCGCGTACTACCGGCCGTCATATTTTTGAACAGGCCGTTACAGGTCATATCATACGGCACAATAACACCAAACCCTGTACCGACAGCCGTTCGGTGATTACCCTCACACGTACTCTCAACCGAAATGAATGGCATCTGCTGCGTATACAGTCATTGCGCACTCATCTGCTGACCGGAGGCTGGCCTTATTTTCTTCTGACACTGGAAAAAACACTGACTGCCGCTTTCTATGTCGTACTTTTCTATGCGCTGTATACTCTGTTCCGGGACGGTCATCCCCTTTCGGCCGTTTATTCTGCCGGTTTGCTGGGAACGTTGTTAATCCTCAGATGGACCGTACTATGGATTTGTTATGCGCGATTCCATAGAATATGGAAGGAGAACAACCTTACCGTGACCGCTCCGCTGTGGGATATGGTCGCGCCTTTTTTTCACTGGTATTTTTTGATTTGCCTCTTTATTAAATCTTTAAAAGACAGGTAAATATGTCTCAGTCATTGGATCATCTGGACGACAGGGCGCTTGTTCAACTGGCCCTTGAAAACAAACAGGAAGCCTATACGCGTTTGCTTGTAAGGCACAAAGACCGTGTCCAGGCATTTATAAACAAACTTATCGTTAACAGGCCCGAGTCAGAAGATCTGGTATTGATGAGTTTTGACAAAGCATTCAGGAACCTGCGGCATTATAACCCAAAATTTGCATTCTCTACCTGGCTCTATAGCATTGTGCAGAACCTGTGCATAGATTATTTCAGGAAGAATAAACAATATTTTGTTTCTCTTGAAGAGGCTTCCGACACCGTAGACATTAACCCCGAAGAAGTATTGATAGCAGAACAACAGCGACAGGCGCTGGAATCGCTGATTACACAGCTTAAGCCGGAATACAGGGAGGTAATCTGGCTCCGTTATATGCAGCATTATGCCTACGAAGAAATAGCCGCACAGCTGCAAATCCCTCTGGGCACGGTCAAAACAAGGCTTCACCGGGCCAAGTCAATGCTTTCGGAAATTATGTCTCAGGAAGGAAATCAGGAATAAGGGATGGACGCAACGCTTATTTTCCGGTTTTTCCCACGCCTGAGCGACTCTCAGAAAGCGCAGTTTGCCGCCCTTCAGCTTTTGTATTCTGACTGGAACAGAGCCATAAACGTTATCAGCAGAAAAGACATTGAACATCTTTACCTGCGGCACGTGCTTCATTCTTTGTCTCTGGCCTGTGTGCCGGGCCATCCGTTCTGCGTCGGAGCGAAAGTCCTCGATGCAGGAACGGGCGGAGGTTTTCCCGGTATTCCGCTGGCTATTCTTTTTCCCGAAACCCATTTTACACTGTGCGATTCCATTGCAAAAAAAATAAAGGTAGTTACTGCCGTTTCTGAACAACTCGGTCTGACCAATATCACGCCGGTAACGGCAAGGGCCGAGACGCTTCCCGGGGGCTTTGACGTGGTGGTTTCCAGGGCCGTCACCCGGCTGGGCGAATTTATTCACTTGGTTAACAACAAACTAACTCCCGCAGGCGTCATCCTGTGCCTTAAGGGAGGAGACCTGACGGAAGAGATTCGGGAAGCTTCCAGGGTGTGCCATATACCTGAAACCCAATTCAAACTGACGGAACTTTCAGGGTTGTTTCAAAATATTGGAGATGATTTCTTTGAAACGAAAAAAATTTGTGAAATCAAACAAACTTCGTACCTTTGCGCTCCCCAATCCAAAAGCAATTAATGTAGATATTAAGATATGAAAAGGACCTTTCAACCATCTCAGCGCAAACGCCGTAATAAACACGGTTTCCGCGAGCGCATGTCCACCCCCAACGGACGTCGGGTTTTAGCTGCCCGCCGCAGACGCGGACGCAAAAAATTAACCGTATCTGACGAAGATCGTTTCTAAAACGTGTCTGGCAGGAAAACCATAGAGAATCAGATCCTCAGAACGTTACTGCGGATTTTTGTGACTTTAAGTGTGCTTTTTATGGGCACACTTGCTTTCTTATACCTGTACACCCGCCACGGCCAGGATTTCCTGCTGCCCGATTTTTCGGGTTTATCTGTTGAGGAAGCGGAAGAGATGGCCCGTCCCATGGGATTAAAGCTCGAGGTTACCGATTCGCTTTATATGCCTGCTCTGCCTAAAGGAGCTATATTCAGGCAGTTCCCGCACGCCGGACAACATGTCAAAAAGAATCGCCGGGTGGAACTGACTGTAAATTCTATTATTCCCAGGCAGGTTGCCATGCCCTCCCTGGTAGGATTTTCGCTCCGTCAGGCTAAAGCCGAACTTGCGTCTCACGGACTTGCCCTCGGGCATCTTTCCTATGTTCCCGATATGGCCACCAACAATGTGCTTGCCCAAAGACATAACGGCAGGCCTATCCCTCCCGGAACTTTTATTGAGATTCTTTCCTCCATAGATCTGGAGCTCGGTCTGGCTCCGGGCCACGAATTGGCCTATATTCCCATGTTGAAAGGAAAAAACCTGGAGGCAGCAAAAGACATCATTAGCGATCATTCCTTAAATACCGGGAGTATTTATTATGACAGTTCAGTACTTACGGCGGCTGATACTCTGGCCGCCCGCATATACAGACAAAATCCTCCCTTCTCATCATCTCCGCAATGGCCGCTGGGTACAACCGTTCACCTGTACCTGACAATTAATCCGTCCCTGCTTGCACCCGAAGAACTTCCCATTGAAGAAGAAAATGCAGGCGATGAGTGAAGATCAGGAACTATTCGAACATTTCCATCTGACAGTCGATAAAGGACAGGCCCTGCTGAGGGTCGACAAATTTCTTGTGTCCAAAATGGAATCGACTTCGCGCAACAGGATTCAGCTTGCGGCAGATTCCGGATACATTTTTGTTAACGACCGGCCCGTTAAGAGCAACTACAGGGTCAAACCGCTGGATGAAGTTCGGATAATGCTCCCCTTTGAGCGCCGCGAATTCCGGATAGTCGCAGAACCTATTCCGTTGGACATTGTATTTGAAGACAGCGATATACTTATTGTGAACAAACCCGCCGGACTTACTGTACACCCTGGGCACGGAAATTACACAGGAACCCTGATTAACGGTCTTGCATGGTATTTTGGTGTCAGGGGCGTTCTCGAGACGGAAGACGGCCGTATGGGCGTACTGGTCCATCGTATTGACAAAGACACCTCCGGGCTTCTGGTCATTGCCCGATCCGATGAGGCACAGTTCAGGCTGGCCAGGCAGTTTTTTGACCACACCGTTAGCCGTAAATATATGGCCCTTGTATGGGGCGACATGGAACAGGACGAGGGCACCATTGAAGGTAACATAGGGCGGCATCCGGGGGACAGACTTCGTTTTAAAGTTTTCCCGGATGGTAAAAGCGGCAAACCGGCAATCACACACTATAAAGTTCTGGAACGCTTTGGATATGTAACCCTTGTTGAATGCCGCCTGGAAACGGGCCGAACCCACCAGATTAGGGTTCATATGGAGCATATCGGACATCCTTTGTTTAACGATCCCCGGTACGGAGGCGACAGAATTCGTTGCGGCACCCAGTTTACAAAATACAAACAATTCATAGACAACTGTTTCGCTCTGCTTCCGGGCCAGGCATTACACGCCAGAACCCTTGGTTTTGTTCATCCTCACACGCATAAAGAAGTGTTTTTTGAGATTCCGCCTCCCGCCCGATTTGAAGAACTGACAGACAAGTGGCGCCGATACGCTATTTCCGCACAACCCTCTGAGGATTCTTTGATATAAAACCTTTCCATGTTTTCGGACCCTGAAGGGGCACAGGAATCTGTAACTGATTTGCATGACATACAGCTACAGCCAACGCATCGGTAGCATCCCATGAAGCGGGTTCCTGACTGAAATGCAGCATACCTTTAAGCATGGCGGCAACCTGTTCCTTAGAAGCCGCTCCCTTACCTGTAATGGCCAGCTTAATCTTTCTGGGAGCATATTCGCACACGGGCACATTTCTGGACAATGCGGCCGCCATGGCCACCCCCTGGGCACGTCCCAGTTTGAGCATGGATTGTACATTTTTGCTGTAAAAAGGAGATTCAATAGCCATAACATCGGGTTTATACGTATCGAGCAGATCAAACATATGCTCCAGAATGTGTGACATTTTCCGGTACGGATCTTTGATCTTCTGCATATTCACAATACCCAGAGCCAGCGTTTCGATACCCTGGGGACCAATATGAATAACCCCGTAACCCATGATATTGGTTCCGGGGTCAATTCCCAAAATAATGCTTTCCTTTAACAAATGTCTATTGTATTTTATTAAAATGCAAATACTTATGCAACACCTCGGGCATCATTATGCCATCGGGTGTCTGGTTGTTTTCCAGTAAGGCAGCCACAATACGGGGCAGTGCCAGCGAACTTCCGTTGAGTGTATGTACCAGCTGGGGTTTCCCGTCTTCGTCACGAAAACGTGCTTTCAGACGATTGGACTGGAAGGTTTCAAAGTTCGATACAGAACTTACTTCCAGCCAGCGTCCCTGAGCTGCGGAATATACCTCAAAATCGTACGTCATGGCCGAAGTAAAGCTAATATCTCCTCCACACAATCTAATGATCCGGTAAGGCAGCTGCAACGACTGCACCAATCCCTCAACGTGTTTAACCATCTGATCAAGCGTATCATACGAATCGGAAGGATGGGTAAGCTGGACGATCTCCACTTTATCGAACTGGTGCAACCGGTTCAGACCGCGTACGTCTTTCCCGTATGAGCCGGCTTCACGCCGGAAACAGGGCGTATACGCTGTCAGCTTAACAGGCAGTTCGGACCGGTTGATGATTACGTCGCGGTAAATATTGGTAACAGGCACTTCGGCCGTGGGGATCATGTAGAAGTTGTCGAGCCCGGCGTGATACATCTGTTCGCTTTTATCAGGAAGTTGCCCTGTACCGTAACCGGAATCCTCATTAACCATGATGGGCGGCATGATCTCTTTATAGCCGGCACTGGCATTCTCGTCCAGAAAATAACTGATAAGAGCAAACTGCAGCCTGGCACCCTGGCCTTTATAAACCGGGAAACCGGCTCCTGTTAGCTTCACGCCCAGGTCAAAATCAATAATATCATATTTTTTTGCAAGCTCCCAGTGCGGCAAAGCGTCCTGGGACAGCACGGGAACCTGGCCGCCTTCACGTACCAGCACGTTATCTTCTGCGCTTTTTCCCCTTGCCACTAATGCATGCGGCAGGTTAGGCAGCAGTACGAGCATATCGTTCAGATCCTTCTCAAGTTTTTCCTGTTCCTGGAGTAATTCTTTGACCTTTTCCCGGCTTTCAGATGCTTTCACCTTCATCTGTTCAGCCTCCTGGCGGTTCCCCTGCTGCATAAGCATCCCTATAGCAGCTGCCGTCTTTTTTTGTTCGGCAGACAAGGCATCGGCCTGTGTCTGGGCTGCCCTGCGACGGGCATCAATCTCCAGTATTTTATATACGGTTTCTTTGGCGTCGACATTCTTTACGGAAAGGCGCTCAATAACAAATTCGGGTTCTTCCCGGAGTAATTTAAGCGTTAACATACTTTTTATGATTTGATCTCCATGATGGATTCAGATACATTGATTATAAAATCCCCCACCCGCTCGCTCTCTCCAATAATATCCATAAAATATACGCCTACCAGGTAGGAATAAGCGTTGTTTCCCAGATTCAGCAAATTGCCTTCACGCAGGTTGTCGCGGCATTCGTTAATGGCATGCTCGGCATCGTAGGCATTGGCAATATCGTGCAGCCGGGTATATCCGGCGTTCAGGTTTTCGATCATAACGTCAAAAGCCCTTTCTATCAATGCCAGCATACTCAGCACGTTCTTTGTCATCACCTCGTCAAAATGTATATTGTTGATCTTCTTGCGTTGAAGGATCCTCCCAATGTTATAACCAGAATCACCCATACTTTCCAGCTCTCCAATGATTTTGTACATGGACTGAATCCGGCTTCCCGATTCGGCACTGATTTCTTCCTCCCCGATCTTATTAAGGTATTCGGCAATTTCGAATTCAATACGGTCGGCCACCTGCTCATAATATTCCAGTTTTTTGAACAGGTTGTCGAATTCGTCCGTTTCGGATTTTATGACCGCTTCTTTGGCAAATTCATATTGTCTCTTCATGATGCGCGCAAAATGAACCACCTCTTGTTTAGCCTGGTCGAGAGACAGCTCTGCCGTGCTCAAAAGACCGCCCTGGATAAATTTCAGACGGTACTTTTCTTCCTCTTTCGGAGCCTTTATTACAAGAGTAACCAATTTGCAAAGCTGGGGAGTGAACCAGACAAGGATGAACGTATTGGTCACGTTAAATAAGGTATGGAGCAGCGAGACGGCATAAAGTACCGAGGTGGAGGCCGCAGCAGGGTCGGTTGCCTGGGAAATGGGAATAAACGGATCGTCGGCTCCCAGTCCGGTGACAATTAGTGACACAAGTTTTAAAAAAGGCCGGAAAATAATTAAAACCCAAAAAACACCAAAAACATTAAAAAAAGTATGGGCCAACGCAGCTCTCTTGGCCGATACATTCCCCACCGCCGCCGCAAGATTTGCCGTTATGGTGGTCCCAATGTTTTCACCCAGAACCATGGCACAGCCAATTTCAAACGGGATCCAGCCCAGGTTGAGCATGACAAGGGTAAGGGCCATAGTAGCACTGGAAGATTGCAGGATTATAGTCATAACCGTCCCAATACCGACAAAGATCAGGGTAGAACCAAATCCCCAGCCGGTCCACGATTGAAGAAAATGAAGTGCCTGCGGATTCGAGCCCAGGTCGGGAACCGAATCTTTCATAAACGTAAGGCCCAGAAAGAGCAGGGCAAACCCTATAATCATTTCACCCAGGTTCTTTCTCTTTTGACGTTTAGCCATTGTAAAAATAAACCCGAGCCCGATAAGCGGAATAGATATAAGAGCAATATCGGCCTTGAAACCCAGTAATGATATTAGCCAGGCGGTAACGGTAGTCCCGATATTCGCGCCCATGATCACTCCAACGGCCTGCAACAGTGTCAGTAGTCCGGCATTCACGAAACTCACGACCATAACGGTGGTGGCACTGGAAGACTGGATGACAGCCGTAACAAAAAGACCGGTAAGGACACGTTTGAGGGGATTTGAAGTCATTGACGCCAGGAAACTTCGTAAACCGTCTCCCGCAACTTTCTGCAAAGATTCGCTCATGAGCGTCATCCCATACAGAAACAGCCCCAATGAACCAAGTAAAGTCAAAATTTGTAATACTGTGTTCATACGTTCGCTTTTATCCTGCAAAGATGCATTGTTTTTTTGTACTTTTGTTTATGCAAGAAACGCAATTATGAACATCAGACGAAGCATATTGTTAGTAACGGCCTTATTTGCCGGCGCCTCCCTGTTTTCTCAGACACGGGATTTTAAAGTCATTGCCTTCTATAGTGAATCGGTTGACCCTGAACATGTAGTCTTTGCAAATACTGCCGTAGATTTTTTTGCCGGTCTGTCCTCATGGAACAGTTTCACTTTTGAGTCCACCACCGATATGCGCCATATGAACTACGCCAAATTACATCAATACGACGTGGTCATGATGTTCAACGACCTTACGTTTACCCCGGCTCAGCAAGAGGCATTCCAAAAATATATGGAAAACGGAGGAGGCTGGTACGGGATGCACATTGCCGCATTGGTTAAGGACGGCAAATGGGACTGGTTTACCCATTTCCTGGGTGGTTGCATCCTGTCCCGCTACAGCTGGCCGCCCCTGCCCGCCAAGCTGTCTGTGGAAGACCCGCTTCACCCCGTTTGCAAAGGCTTGCCCGGACAATTTGTATCGCCGGTGAATGAATGGTACCAATGGGGACCCGCCCCTGGAGACAATCCGCAGGTGGACGTTCTGGTAAGTCTGGCACCGGACGAATTCCCTCATGGCATTAAGAACGAGATCACCGAGGGAGATGTGCCCGTTGTCTGGACACATACTAAATACCGAATGATCTACCTGAATATGGGGCATGGAAAAAATATATTTTCAGATGCCACACAGAACCATTTATTCGTAAATGCATTGCAATGGCTTGTAAGAAAAGAAGTGCCCGTTGAGGAAAGAGTATCGGTAGCCTATGTGACATCGTGGGAAACCGGGATACCCGATCCCTCATTGCTCACTCATATCAACTACGCTTTTGGACATGTAAACGAAACATTTAACGGCATCACGGTGGATAACCCGGAACGTTTTCAAAGTATTGTGGGCCTGAAGTCCCTGAAACCCGAGTTGAAAGTTTCCCTGTCCATAGGCGGCTGGGGCAGCGGAAGGTTCAGTGAAATGGCTGCCATTCCGGAAAACAGAAAAGCTTTTGCCGCAGACTGCCGCAGGGTTGTGGAAGAGTACCGGCTGGACGGCATAGACATTGACTGGGAATACCCCACTAACCGCGGACCCGGGATATCTTCGGCTCCCGAAGATACGCGAAACTTTACGCTGCTAATGAAAGACATACGTCAGGCCATTGGCCCCGGCAGGCTGCTTACTCTAGCCTCGGCCGCCAGCGGAAAATTCATAGATTTTAAATCGCTGAACGGTGTAGTTGATTTTGTAAATATTATGACCTACGATATGTCGGTCCCCCCGTTCCATCATTCGGGCCTGTACCCGTCCTCCATGACCGGACCGTTATCGTGCTACGAGGCAGTACTTGCCCATATCCGGGCCGGTTTTCCCAGGAACAAACTGGTATTGGGAATACCTTTTTACGGTAAACCGGGAAAAGATTTTCCAAAAGGAGCCAATGACTACGGACAACTGATCCAGCTCGCCGACTACGAACAAAAATGGGATGATATTGCCAAAGCGCCTTACCTTACCGGCCCCGGAGGGGAAATTGTATGTACATACGACAACCCGCGTTCTATCGGATACAAGTGCCGTTTCATTCTTAAATACGGGCTGAAAGGCGCCATGTTTTGGGATTATAACGGCGACGACGAACTGGGCAGTCTCCGGAAAGCTATATATGACGGAATTTTATTACCTTAGCACGCCAAAAACTTATAATGGAATTTATCCGTCACACAACCGATCCCAATTTTTTATGCTCTGTTGAAATATCCGCATTCCGGCCGGAATGCGGCGGGGAGACAGAATATCATTTTATTCTTAAACCTTCCTCCGGAGGGTCGTTTGAACAACAACTCGCTCAACTTCATTCCTGCCTTAAGCAACTTCTGTGTCAGCCAGAATACGTAAACGCCCGGCCCGAATTCATCCGGTATTTTCTGAGCGATCCCATGAGCCAGAGGCAATGGATCCGTTCTCAACAGGAGTTTCGACCCTCTTGTCCTGTCTCTGTTATAGGGCAGTCTCCGGCTGACGGCACCCATGTGGCTCTCTGGGTATATCTGCGGGAAAAGAAACCTGCTCCGGAACGCCGCGAAAATGACTTTCTTTTCTTCTGGACCACAGAGCGATACTGTACTGCCGGCAATGTCACACAACAGACTCAGAAATTGCTCATGGACTATGAACAATGGCTCAGGGCCAACGGATGCTCTATGATGGGGAACTGCATACGCACGTGGTTTTATGTAAAGGACATAGACAGTAACTATACGGCCTTTGCGAAAGCCAGGACCGAGTATTTTGCCCGTATTGGCATGACGGATAAGACTCACTACATAGCCAGCACCGGAATTGAAGGGACCAATGCATCTGCCGGCTCTTTTGTAACCATGGATGCCTTTGCCATCGCAGGTATAAAACCCGCTCAGGTCCAATACCTTCACGGGTTGTCGCATCTGAGTCCCACGCACATTTACGGCGTTACTTTTGAACGGGGTACGACCGTTTCTTTTCCCGACAGGAAACATATCTATATATCAGGTACGGCCAGCATAGATAACCATGGCAATGTTCTTTTCCTGAACGATGTTAAGGCCCAGGCCATGAGAATGCTGGAAAACGTGCAGGTTCTTCTGTCCGAGGCAGGGGCCGGTTTGGCCGATGTCGCACAGATCATCGTTTACCTTCGTAACGGGGAAGATTACCCGGTGGTAAGGGATATTCTGTCGGGGAAACTGCCTCCGGCACCTGTCGTCTATACCCTGGGCAGGGTCTGCCGTCCATCGTGGCTTATAGAAATGGAATGCATTGCAGTCATTCCTTTTGTTCAATAAAAAAAGCCGTCCCGGAAGGAACGGCTTTTGCGGGTCCTGATTTTATAGTGTAACTAAGCTTCAGCCACAGTCACAGGCTGAATGGAAACGTACGATTTATTATTTGCTTTTTTGCGAAATACTACAACGCCGTCTTTTAAGGCATATAAAGTATGATCTTTTCCAATGCCTACATTTTCACCGGGGTTATGAACCGTTCCGCGTTGACGGACCAGAATGTTCCCCGCTTTAGCTGCCTGACCCCCGAATAATTTTACTCCTAAACGTTTACTTTGTGATTCGCGGCCGTTCTTTGAACTACCGACACCCTTTTTATGAGCCATAATCTTACTTTTTAGAAATTATGAAATAGAGTCAATTTGAATTTGTGTCAGATATTGGCGATGCCCGTTACATTTCTGATATCCTTTTCTGCGTTTTTTCTTGAAAACCAGAACTTTTTCACCTTTCAGGTGTTTCAATACCGTGGCGCTTACACTGGCACCATCAACATAAGGAGCTCCGACCACTACTGTTCCGTCATTGTCTTTTAATAACACTTTTTCAAACTGGATACTGGCTCCTTCTTCAGCCTGAAGACGGTGTACAAACACCTTCCGGCCCTGCTCAACCTTGAATTGCTGTCCTGCAATATCTACAATTGCGTACATATAATATGTTTATTTGGTTTCAACTGCAAGCGGATGTGCTTTTAAACATCTCTTTATCAATAGCTTGTCAGTCATCAATATAGTTTCCCCGAAAATCGGACTGCAAAGGTAAAAAAGTTTCCCGGAAATGCAAAGAAAAAGTATCTTTGTCTGTTACTACAAGCCTGTTATGAATTCACCTTTTGTATTTACAAGACCCCTTCAGCCGGGAGAAGTCCTTGGCCGGACATCGGGCATTAATTGGTTATCTTCCAATTTATTAAAAGGACAGAACTCTGTTGTTTGGGACCATCCGGGGACAGGTAAAACTTCATTCATAAACAAGGCCCTCATGCAGATGCAAAAAGGGAACAGTCATTTCATCCTGTGCAGGGTGCCGTGTTTCAATATAAGAAGCCTTAACGCTTTACATGCCACCATGGCCAACGTTTTGTTCAGGGCGCTCGCCGGTACGCTTGGAGAATGGGAACACCTGGTTTCCGTGCTGCTCCCCGATCTTCGTCCCGATATTGCTCTTCAGCGGCATGGCGACAATGAATTCACCCTGTCCTTTGGTGACCGTTTTCCGGCCGGGCAACCGGAAGAATTAATCCGGCTTCCGCAAAGAGCGGCTGAACATACCGGACGGCCCGTGCTGTTTGTGCTGGAATCATTGCATACATTTCTATCCACAGCTACAGGGCTTTCCTCCGGCGGACTCGCCCAGCTGGCCAAATGCTGGAAACAGCAGACTAATGTTACTTTTCTTCTCTGCGGGACAGGCAGTACCCAACCTTCCATGCCGACCGTTTTCAACGATCTTTTTGGTATGAAACGGCCATTTTTCGGATTTGCCGAGCACGTTCCCCTGGAACCGATAGAGGAAAAAGAGTTCACCGAATATATCATAAAGAGTTTTTCTAAAGCCGGAAGGGTTATCTCCAGGGATTTCGCGGAAATGATCTGCCGTAAGATGGAAGGACATCCATACTATATTCAGCAGTTTGCCGATCTTTGTTACTCCAATACCAAGGGATACATGATTGAATCTATGTATTTTAGCGGTTATGAGGAACTGTTGGACATTCACCACAGCCGTTTTGAAATCTTGTGCAGTGACCTTTCAGTTCCGCAGATCCAGTTTCTCAGGGCGCTTACAGATCAGGTGGAACAGTTCAGTTCCTCCGGCGTACTCATGAAATACGGGCTCAACTCCTCTGCCAACGTGTACCGCGTCAGGGAAGCGCTTGAAAAAAAATATGTCATAGAAACCGTTCACAGGAAACCAAAGTTCATAGATCCGTTATTCAGGCTCTGGTTCCAGGAAAGGTTCTGTAAAACATACTGGATCCCATGAAACATCTTGTTGTACTGACAGGAGCCGGAATGAGCGCGGAAAGTGGGATCAGGACATTCCGGGACCATGACGGCCTGTGGGAGAATTACCCTGTCCAGGAGGTAGCCTCCATTGAAGGATGGTACAAAAATCCGGAGCTGATGCTCCGTTTTTACAACGAAAGACGCCTACAACTCAGGGATGTTTCTCCCAACGAAGGGCACAAAACACTGGCCCGTCTGGAAAATATTTTTAACATCCAGATCATAACCCAGAATATCGATGACCTGCACGAAAGGGCCGGCAGCAACCATGTACTCCATCTTCACGGAGAACTCACAAAAGCACGGAGCGAAAAAAATGACAACCTTATTGTTGATATTGGATACAATCCCATCCGGCCCGGTGACAAGGCCTCTGACGGAGCCCGGCTCAGACCGCACATTGTCTGGTTTGGAGAAGCAGTACCCAATATCGGCCCGGCTGCTCAAATGGTGGAAAAAGCAGATATGCTGCTTATCATAGGCACTTCACTGGTGGTTTATCCGGCTGCGGGACTTATTCACTACGCAAGACCGGATATTCCCGTATACCTGGTAGATCCCCATCCGGCCATCACCTCAAATAATAAAATCCATATTATTGCCGATAAAGCCGTAGCCGGTCTGACGCGCTTTGAAGAAATCATTGCCAAATCATATCAGGAATGAAATATAACCACCCATTATCTCATATACTTCCCAAAGACAAAAGTCGTACAGACTATCTGAACCGCCTGGCATGGGGTACCGATGCCGGATTTTACCGGATGATTCCTCAACTTGTTCTTTTCCCTGAGACGGAAGAGGAAGTGATGCGCATCATGAAAAAAGCTTCCGAGAAGCATGTTGCCGTAACATTCAGGGCGGCCGGCACCAGTCTTTCGGGACAAAGCATATCGGACAGCGTATTGCTGGTTGCCGCCAAAAAATGGGAAGGTTACAGGATTTCAGATAATGGCCATACCATTTTCCTTCAGCCGGGGATTGTTGGCGAACAGGTAAACCGGATCCTCCGGCCCCTGGGAAGAAAGTTCGCACCAGATCCTGCTTCGGTTACCTCGGCTATGATAGGTGGCATCATGGCCAATAACTCTTCCGGAATGAACTGCGGCACCCACGCAAACAGCCATGAAGTACTGAAATCTGCACGTATTATTTTTGCCGACGGCACACTGCTCGATACCGCAGACAAGAACAGCCGGGATGCTTTTTGCCGTACCCATCCCGATTTTCTGCTCAGGGTCATTCGGCTCAGAGACCAGGTTATGGCACAGCCGGAACTGGTAGAGCGGATCAGGTACAAATACAGCATCAAAAATGTCACCGGACTAAACCTGTTACCGCTTATCCGTTTTGAAGATCCCTTTGACATAATTGCCCACCTGATGGTAGGCTCCGAAGGGACCCTGGCATTCCTTGCCGGTGTCACCGTGAGCACCGCGCCGGTCTTTGCACACAGAGCCAGTGCCATGATGTATTTCCGTTCTGTTGAAGAGGCCTGCCGGGTGGTTCAGCTCTTAAAGACGCTGCCCGTTATCGGGGTGGAACTGTTGGACAGGAAGGCACTCCGATCCGTTGAAAGCCGGAAAGGAATTCCCGGGGTCATTAAAAGTTTCCCCGATGGCATAACGGCACTGCTTGTAGAAACAGCCGCCGATACCGTGGAAGAACTTACTGCAAACATCGGGACCGTATTGGAAAGTATCAGGGATTTTACGCCCTGGCTGCCCATATCGTTCACCGACAAAGAGTCTGAGTATTCGGTATTCTGGAATATCCGCGCCGGAATCTTTCCGTCCATTGGAGCCATGCGGCCCGCAGGAAGTACCTGTATCATAGAAGATGTGGCCTTTCATCTGAAAGACCTGCCAGAGGCCACAGCTGCACTGCAAATGGTATTGGACAAACACGGATATACCGATGCCGCCATTTACGGACACGCCCTGGAAGGCAACCTTCATTTTATTCTTAACCAGTCCTTCGATTCGCAGAAGGAGGTGGCCCGGTACGAAGCGCTCATGAACGATGTGATAACCCTTGTGGTGGATACATACGACGGATCGCTGAAGGCCGAGCACGGTACCGGACGAAATATGGCTCCCTTTGTCAGAAAAGAATGGGGAGAAAGCGCTTTTCAGGTAATGAAACAGATCAAGGCGTTGTTTGACCCGGATAATATACTGAACCCGGGCGTCATTTTCAACGACGATCCTCAATGCCACATCAAAGGCTTTAAACCGCTCCCGCTTCTGCATCCGGTTGTTGATAAATGTATTGAGTGCGGATTTTGCGAACCGAACTGCCTAACATCGGGCAAAACGCTCAGCTCAAGACAACGCATTATTGTGCAGCGTGAAATATCGAGATTGAAAAAAACGGGAGAATCGCCCGCCCTGCTCAAAGCACTTGAAAAAGACTATTTCTATTCCGGCCGCGCTACCTGTGCCGGCGACGGATTATGTTCCATATCGTGTCCCATGGAGATCAACACGGGACACCTCACCCACTACCTGCGGGAGAAGGCACATCCCAAAGGCTCCAGGGACTGGTATGCCGGGAAACTCTCTGCAGATCATTTTCAGGGATTGAAAAAAATCATGCGTGCCGTTCTGTGGGCAGCCAATGCGGCACATACCGTTGCAGGGACCTCAGTTATGTATGCAGTATGCCGCCTGGCTCACAAAATGGGCTTTCCGCTCTGGACACCCTCCATGCCCAGGCCCCATAGCGTTAAGATCAAAGACACCGTTTCCGTAACCGACAGAAAAGTTGTCTATTTTCCTTCCTGCATAAATCAGAGCATGGGAGTTGCCAAAGGAGCACCGGACAATACCCCGCTTACAGAGAAAATGACAGGACTGCTGCAAAAAGCCGGTTACGAAGTCATTTTCCCCGACAACATGGACAAACTCTGTTGTGGCACCATATGGGAAAGCAAGGGAATGCCCGATATTGCCGACGCCAAAACAGCCGAACTGAACGGAGCCCTCTGGATAGCAAGCCGTGGCGGTAAATACCCCGTGTTATGCGATCAAAGTCCCTGTCTGTACCGGATGAGGGAAAAAATCACCGGTTTGAAGTTATATGAACCCGTTGAATTCATTGAAAAATTCCTGGTTTCCCGGCTTGATTTTCATCCCGTCTCCCAGGCGGTGGCGTTGCATATCACCTGTACCACCAGGAAAATGCACCTCGATGATCAAATGCGGCAGTTGGCAGAACGTTGTTCCACACGGGTTTTCATCCCCGAGGAAGTGGGATGCTGCGGCTTTGCAGGGGATAAGGGCTTTACACGGCCCGAGATCAACGCTTATGCTTTACGAAAACTGAAGCCGCAACTCGAGGCCTCTCACATTACTATCGGTTATTCGAATAGCAGGACCTGCGAGATAGGCCTTGCCACACACGGCGGCATTCCCTATATGTCCATCGCCTACCTTGTAGACGCCTGTACCACACCAAAACAAATGCCTAAAATGGGACAAAAATGAAAACACATATCATAACAATTCTTTCGATCCTGTTCCTGGCATGCGGATGCCGGTCCCATTCCGGAACCTGCTTTGCCGTGATCGCAGACACACACATTAACAGCAGTAACCCTAACTCCGCGACGGAGTTTATGGACGTAATCCGGGACCTCAACGCCCAGGACAGTATCGAATTTGTGATCCTCGCCGGGGATATCACTGAATTTGGATCGGACGAAGAAATACACCTGGCCCACAACCTGCTGGATTCACTCAAAAAACCGTGGTATATTCTTTCCGGCAACCACGATTCCAAATGGTCCGAAAGCGGATGCAACACCTTCCTGGAAACTTTCAAATACGAACAATTCTCCTTTATTAATAAAGGCATACTCTACATTGGAACCAACTCGGGACCCAACATGCGCATGGCGCCGGCTCTGGTTCCGCGCGAAAGCATTGTCTGGCTGGACAGTCTGCTCCGCACGGTCAAAGAAGATATGCCCGTAATCTTCATCAACCACTACCCGCTTACAGAAGACATGAGCAACTACCACCTGGTTACCACGTTGCTAAAAACCAGGAACATTCAGTTGACTCTTTGCGGGCATTATCATACCAATGAAGCTTTTCTGGCCGACGGCATCCCTTCTGTTAAATGCCGCTCCTCACAGTCGAGGGGTTACGACGGACCGGGCTATAACCTGGTAACCGTAAAAAAAGGCATAGTTACTTTCAGTGAACGCATTGCGCTCAATCCGGTGACCCGGTCATATACTAAACCGGAATGGCATTCATTAACTTTTAATAATGGGCCTTCCTACAGAACAGATACCGTTTATCCTGCACCCTGTGGCCGGGACACTGTTACACCCTCCGGGGTAGAGATCCTCTGGTCCATTCAGGATGACAGCGACATAGGATCTGCCGCCGTGGCCGACACCGTTTCCGGTACGGTAGTATTTGCCAACACAAAAGGAGTGGTGAAAGCCGTCCGTCTGGACAGCGGAGATCTTATCTGGAGTGTGCCCACCGGAGGGAAGATATTCTCCACTCCCGAAGTAGCCATGGACCGGGTGTTTATCGGGTCTACGGACCGGAACGTTTACTGTCTTGACCTGAACGACGGTCATATCATCTGGAAATACACCACCGGAAAATCGATAGTTGCTTCCCCTGCCGTTCTGGACAGTATGGTTTATATTGGAGGCTCGGACGGCACTTTCCGCGCCTTGAAAGCAGTTGACGGCAGCCTGGTCTGGGAATATAAAAAGATTAACGGGTTTGTTGAATCAAAACCGTATGCCGACCGTTTTCAGGTAGTTATCGGATCGTGGGGTAACGAGCTCTATTCTTTCCACCCGCGTACGGGCGCTTTGCAATGGATCTGGAATAACAGTAAAAGAGGCCGTATGTACTCACCAGCCGCCACATGGCCTGTGAAAGCCAACGGGAAGCTATTCTTTACCACTCCGGAACGGAAATGTTATGCCATAGACGCCCTTACCGGCAAAACCATTTGGGAGACCGAAGGTGGCAGGGAAAGTATTGGATTATCCCGGGACGGACAGCAGGTCTATGTGAAAACCATGTTCGATTCCCTGTTTGCCTATCATACCGGCCCACTCACGCCACAATCCAAATGGCGTGTAGCAGGAGGTTACGGTTACGAAATAGGCCCTTCTCCCGTAACGGCACAGGATGCTCTACTTTTCGTACCTACGGCGCAGGGTTACATTTTTGCCTACGACCGCAACAATGGGGCAAATATTTGGAAATTAAAGTGTTCAGACGGGCTGGTCAACTATGTCCAACCCATTGGACATTCCAGGCTGGTCTCATCCACCCTGGACGGAAAGGTATACCTTATCTCGTACAAAACCGGCGGGCCTCAATAAACATGGAAATCCAGGGAGATACTTTGTCATCCTTTCTTTCAGCAGGATAATACGCCCAGTTCCAGGGATATATGCAACGTTCCGGATGCGGCATCATAGCCAGGTGGCGTCCGCAGGAACTGCATACTGCAGCCACAGCATCGGGTGAGCCGTTGGGATTGGCCGGGTAGACATTGTAACTGTATCTTGCAGCCACACGGTAATTGTCCAGAGGTTTTGGGAAGACGAATTTACCCTCTCCGTGAGCTACCCAGACACCCAGGCTGGACCCGTTAAGCGCCCTGAGCAGTACCGACGGACTTTCTTCAATATCCATCGTAACAAATCCGCATTCAAATTTATGTGATTCGTTATGGTCCATGACGGGAGACATGCCGGGATCGTCCGGAGTAACCAGCCCCAATTCGCACATGAGCTGACATCCGTTGCAGACACCCAGGCTAAGTGTATCTTTCCGGGCATAGAAACGGTCTATAGATTCTTTTGCTTTGGGATTGTATAGAAAAGCACCGGCCCAGCCCTTTGCGGAACCCAGGGTATCGGCGTTGGAAAAACCTCCTACAAAAACGATAAACTGAACATCGTCCAGCGTTTCGCGACCCGAAATCAGATCGGTAGTGTGTACATCACGCACTTCAAAGCCCGCCAGGTAAAGCATCCATGCCATCTCACGATCACATTGGGATCCTTTTTCCCTGATGATTGCTGCACGGGGCAGAGGCCCTTTTGCCAGCGCCTGTTCGCGCAGTTCCATGGTTCCGTTGAACCACGCCGGAAAGCGGTATTGTAAGGGAATACGGTCATAATGGGTGTATCTTTCCAGGGCTTTTTCCGCCCCACTCTGACGTATATCCATCAGATAGGAAGGTTTGTACCAAAAAGATCTCAGGGCGTCCAGATCAAAACGGACGGTCTTATTGATTGCCAGCTGGCGTTCCCCGCAGGGTTCTCCCAAGAGAAGCGCATCTACCCTGCTCCCGTGAAATCTTTCCAGAATCTCATCTGCCTGTACGGCCGGAACCTGAAGGACCACTGCGGGAGACTCAGAGAAAAGAGCTGCTGTGATATCACCGTCTGCCAGCGTTTTCATAGCCTTTTCGTTTAGGCGTACCCCGCCGCTGACGTTCGCAAAACACATCTCGGCAAGGCATACCAGCAGGCCTCCGGCAGACACATCGTGTCCCGCCAGAACATGCTCCCGGGCAATCAACTGCTGCACTGCCGCAAAAGCACGGGCAAAGTAACCGGGATCCGCCACATCGGGGCAGGTATCGCCTAATTGTTCCAGGCATTGAGCCAGGGCCGAGCCGCCCAGGGGACGTTTTCCAAAACCGGACCCGGAAAAATCGACATAAATGAGGACCGACGGGCGATTCGTATCCAGAACGGGACGCACGGCAATCCTTACGTCATTTACGGGCGCCACCGTAGAAATGATAACCGTTCCCGGTGACAGGACCGTCTCACCTCCGGGATATTTCTGTGTCATGGAAAGTGAATCCTTCCCTGTTGGGATATTGATCCCCAGGGCACAGGCAAAATCACTGGCTGCCTTAACAGCAGCATATAGCCGGGCATCTTCACCCTCATTCCTGCAGGGCCACATCCAGTTAGCACTCAACGAAACACTTCCAAGCCCGCCGTTCAGACCGGCAAACACGATATTGGTCAGCGCCTCGGCAATGGACAGGCGACTTCCGGCAGCTGCATCTATAAGTCCTGCCGCCGGGGCATGGCCAATAGAGGTAGCCATCCCGCGGAACCCTTCCTTCCCGGGAAGATAACTTAACGCAGTCATTCCAAAATCGTTCAGGGGGAGCTGCAATTCGCCGGCGCATTGCTGGTTGGCAATAAGCCCCGAGACCGAACGGTCTACCTTATTGGTAAGCCAGTCTTTACAGGCTACCGATTCAAGCTGCATAACCGTTGCCGCATACTTTTGCAGGGATTCCTCATCGGTCTTGTATTCCATCTTATAAAACTCCGTTTTTACGGTACGGTCTTCCATAAGCGTCACCGGAACAGAACCGAACATGTCTTCCAATGCCAGATCCATAGGTCTGTCCTGTGTACGGGAATCCTCAAAAACGAACCGTTTATCGTCTGTAATCTCTCCAATGACATACAGCGGAGCGCGTTCTCTTTCAGCTGTAGCCTCAAGGACCGGAAGATCTTCCTGCTTGATAACAAGCCCCATACGCTCCTGGGATTCGTTCCCTATGATTTCTTTATAACTCAACGTAGGGTCTCCCACCGGCAGAGCGGCTATATCTACCTTCCCGCCGGTAGCCTCAACAAGCTCTGAGAGACAATTCAGGTGACCTCCAGCCCCGTGATCATGAATGGATACAATGGGATTATGGTCACTTTCCGCCATGCCGCGGATAGCGTTATAAACTCTCTTTTGCATTTCCGGATTGGCACGCTGTACTGCATTCAGTTCTATGGCATTACCATACTCACCCGTAGCAACGGAAGAAACGGCACCGCCTCCCATGCCAATGCGGTAATTATCACCTCCCATCAGTACAATTTTGTCTCCGGGCTGCGGCACTTCTTTTACGGCGTCATCTTTCCTGGCATATCCCACACCGCCCGCCATCATGATCACTTTATCGTATCCGTAGGTACGACCGGCCTCATTATGTTCAAAACAGAGCAGAGACCCGCATATAAGCGGTTGTCCGAACTTGTTCCCAAAGTCGCTGGCTCCGTTCGAAGCTTTGGTAAGAACGTCTTCGGGTGTATGATAAAGCCACTTTCTGCCCTTCCCGCGGTGTATGCCTCCTTCCACTCCGGGATAAGACGTCATGTATACGGCCGTACCTGCCAGGGGAAAAGAAGCTTTACCGCCGGCTATCCGGTCCCTTATTTCACCGCCGCTCCCGGTGGCAGCCCCGTTAAACGGTTCTACCGTGGTCGGAAAGTTATGTGTTTCGGCCTTAAGGCTGATAACCGTATTGTGCGTTTTCGTCACAAAAAAACCCGGTTTATCCGGTCGCTCCGGATAAAAGTACACGACATCGCCCGGGCCCTGGATAAAGGCACAGTTATCCTTATAGGCCGATACTATCAGGTTGGGATTTTCTTTTGAGGTTTTCTTGATAAGGGCAAACAGTGTGGACGGTTGTTCAACTCCGTCAATTATAAAGGTGCCATTAAATATTTTATGCCGGCAATGTTCCGAGTTAACCTGTGAAAAACCAAAAACTTCAGAGTCGGTGAGCGGACGGCCGATTTTTTGGGATAAGGCTTCCAGGTAGCCGATTTCCTGCGGGCTGAGAGCCAGGCCCTCCTGCAGGTTGTATTCTTCCAGGTCGGTAATATGCTTAACGGGGTCGGGCCTCCTGTCTGTCCGGAACACTTCGTCTCCCAGCCCGTGATACAGGGACTGCAGCATGGCATCGTACGACGCATTGGAAGAAGCAACCGGAAAAAATTCCTCTATTCTTACGATCCCCGTAATATTCATATTCAGACATATCTCCACCGCCACAGTACTCCACGGGGTTACCATTTCACGTCTTGGACCAACAAACCAGCCTTGTAGAAAAGGGTTGTTGCTCTCAATGGGACAGGCCTCTTTAAACAACCAGCAAAGTGCATCCTGCTCAGCTTCCGTAAAGTTTCTCTCTGTCTGCAGGGCTAAAACTTTGGAGTGAGCGTCCTTAAAAAACAACATCATAATTAAGTCTTATTTTTCAAGCATGTGAATGTACAGATAGATCTGGGCAGCTTTATTCAACGTATCCACGGCATCGAAGACTTCCAGGATATTGGTCCCGGTGGCCAGTACCCCGTGTCGTTCCCAAAGCATGAAACGGTGGTTCTTAAGATCCTTTATACTTGCTCTGGCCAGTTCCATGGATCCGGGCTGTTCATAAGGAACCCACGCCAATCCCCGGGGTACGCACATCTGTACTTCCGAATGCATTTGATATAGCGTATTTGTGAGTGTCTCGGTATTCTGAAGTTTCTTAATGTGGGATAAAGCTATCAACTCCGTGGGGTGTGTATGAAATACAGTTCTTCTGCCTGCCGAAACAGATAAACCATGAGAAATGGCTTCTTGTGCAAAAACTTGATGCATAAGTAGATGCGAAGGCAATTCAATAGTGGGGGGGAGGTCCCGTTCGGCAATAATATCTATGCTTTTGCCACCGGCAGCCACTCTGGTAACCAAACCCTGGTCCAGAGGATTCCTGGCCACATCACGCATACGCGAACCGGCACTGGTAACATAATAAAATTGGCCTTCCAATTCGGGGACCGTGTGATATAGCGGGATTCTTACAATGGCAGGCAGATTCCGGTTTTCATCTCCAATATGATCCGTAATATTAACTGAAATGTTTCCTGCGTTTCTTTCTGCCCAACCTTTCTGCCACATAAACTCAGCAACACGGGCAATGTCGTTAATTTGCATTTGCAGAGGGCCGTTGAACTTTAAAATCATTTTGCGTTCTTGTCAATTAGTAAACATATTCGCATAACCACCAGATCCAATGTACGATGGCTATATGTCTCAAACGGAATCTTGTTACCCACAAGGATATCAATAATCTTTTCATCCAGAGCAAGCGATTGCTCCAGGTCGTGCACACGTCCCTCCTGTTCAAAATAGGAAGCTCTCTGAATGAACAGGTTGAAATTATTGAATCGTAAAAAATTATCAATAATTTCTTCCCGGAACGTAGAAGAAACCTCTTTCCCGTAAACAAGACTGTTCAATAAAGTGGCATCAGTGACGACAGCGTCTACCTTGCCAACCAGTCTTTCAACCCTGTGTGTCTGTACTTCAAAAATATGACGCTGGTTAGCCTCACTTCCGTCCAGCAAATCGTATTTCTCGTCCCACACAAGTTCCTTGGCATATTCAGATACGTACTCGGTTACAAGCCTTTGTTTTTTCAATTTGCTCGCAATCTCCCAGGCACAAGTGGTTTTTCCGGCCGCAGGACCTCCAAACAGATTGATTATAAGCGTATTTTTGGGTGACATATCTAAATGCTTCCTGCAAGCTACAAATATACTACTTTTTTATAAAAGAATAAGGAAGTTGGGCCTTTCTGAAGGTACGATTTTTCACCGGTCTGTCGGTCATAACAAAAGTAAGTTCTCCGCCGTCCATAATCTGCCGGTGCGTGATAAAAGCTTTGTTCAACAAGGCTCCGTTCAAACGCACCTCTTTTACATAAATATGGGTGTCTGTCAGCTGCGGGGCATTTACAGTAAAGGTTTTGCCGTTCTCAAGCCGGATAGATATCTTCTTAAAACAGGGCGTTCCCAGTACATACTCGTCGGTACCGGGACAGACGGGATAAAACCCCAGGGCGGTAAAGATATACCAGGCAGACATCTGTCCGCAGTCATCATTTCCGCACAAGCCGTCAGGCGCGTTACGGTACATAATGTCCATGATTGCCTTCAGCTGTCGCTGCCCTTTCCAGGGGCTGGTCCATGCATACAAATAAGGCACATGGTGTGAGGGCTCATTCCCGTGAACATAATTTCCGATTATTCCGTCGCGGGTGATGTCTTCTGTCTGCTCAAAATAGGAGTCGGGAAGGTTCATGGTAAAGAGTGAGTCGAGCCGCTGTTCAAAACGCCTGTCACCACCCATTTTTCTAATTAAATCTTCCACATTGTGAGGAACATAAAAAGAATAATTCCAGCTATTTCCTTCAATAAAGCCCTGCCCGTGCGTATCCATTGCATCGAAAGGCGTCATCCATTCCAGGTTCTCCTTGCGGGGTCTTACAAATCCGGTTTCCGGATGGAAAAGCCACTGGTACGAAACGGCCCGTTCCCTGAATTCCTGAAGTTTGGGAACATCAGCCGCACGGTCGGCCAACGTAAAGACACACCAGTCATCGTAGGCATATTCAAGCGTAACCGAAGCGGAAGAAGCGGAGGATCCGGCCGGTACAAAGCCGTATTTCCTATAACCGGTCATTCCTTCATAATAAGGATTCGAGGCCGTATGAGCCATGGCGTCCAATAACCTGGGCAGCAGCGATTGGGGCAGGAGCCCCTTAACATAGGCATCTGCCAGTATCGAAACGGAATGGTAACCGGTCATGCACCAATTTTCATTTCCCTGCAAAGACCAAACAGGCAACATTTTATGAACGCTCTGATCGTAATGTTCCAGCATAGACGCTACAAACTGGCGGCTTCGTTCCGGTTTAATAAGGTTCATGAGCGGATGCAGCGCTCTGAAAGTGTCCCATACGGAAAAAACCGTATAATTCACATGGTCTTCCGAATAATGAATATTGTGGTCTATGCCCCGGTAACGCCCGTCTACATCTTGATAAACAGACGGATTAATCATTGTGTGATATAAAGCAGTATAAAAACTGGTCCGTCTGTCTTCAAGTATTTTGTTACCGGATGCCGATTCTATGGTCACCACGGAAAGTTCTTTGTTCCACTTCTCACGGGCCTGCCATAATACGGCCTCAAAACTCTTGCCTTCCATTTCGGTCCGGAGATTATTCAAGGCCCCGAGAGCATCAACAGCAGACAAAGCCACCTGAACTTCGAGCACTCCGTCGTCTGCGTAGGAACGGTCTCTCTTTACCAGGTCAAACTCAAAGTAGGCGGTCAGTCCCTGTCCTCCCATTTCGGGAAAATTTTCTTCCTGATTAAACTTCCTCCAGAATCCGTTATATGTTTTCTCATTATTAATGCGACATCCGTAGTTTTTTACCGGACGTGAAAACCGGATGGCAAAATAAGTGTAATTGGTACGCGCCCATCCCTGGGTGATCCTGTATCCTGTTAGTGTGTATTCATCTTCCACCCGAATCTGCGACCACAACACTTTTCCCCGATAGTTGTAAATCCCGTGGTTCAGGTCCACTATAACCCGGCCCCGGGCAGGTACTCCTCCTTCCGGGGCAGTATAGGTATATCGGTGCATACCACCCCTTTCGGTGGCCGTCAGCTGAACATCCACGTTGTAATCATCCAGAAAAACCCTGTAATATCCCGGAGAAGCTTCTTCTGTCTGATGAGAGAACCGGGACCGGTATCCGCTGTCCGGATTGTCTGCCGTACCGGGGCTCAGTTTCAATTCTCCCGTAACGGGCATAAGCAGAATATCTCCCAGATCTGAATGTCCCGTGCCGTTAAGATGTGTATGGCTAAAACCGACGATTGTTTTGTCATCGTATTGATAGCCGGAACAGTAATCATAAACGCGGGATTGGTATTTTCCGTCTATATTATGCGGAACGGTATCGGTATCGGGGCTCAGCTGAACGGCGCCAAAGGGCACGCAGGCTCCCGGAAAAGTATGCCCCATGCGTTGCGTTCCAATAAATGGATTTACATATCCGGCGGGGTCCTGGGCTGTCATTAGTATTGGTACAAAAAAGAATAATGAAATAAATAATCTGCGCATATCGGGTTAGACTTCAATAAGGGTATACGTACGGGAGCCCACCCCTATTTTTTGGGCATGTTCCAGTCCAAACAGTCCGTCGGTACGAGGATGGACCAGGGAAAACTTATCCTCACCGACCCGGGATTGCGTGCCGTCGGGATTGGCTACGCTTCCGGCCATTGCAGGAGCTGCCTTTACAAGATCAAAGCAGGCCTGGTCCAGGGCCACGGGATCGTAAGAAGCCAGCATGCCCAAGTCCGGAACAACAGGTATATCGTTCATACCCCAGCAATCACAATGAGGCGATACCGCAGTGATAAAACTGATGTGAAAATGGGGTTTTCCCCTGAGCACGGCCAGCGCGTATTCAGAAATTTTTGCCACAAGCTCCCGGACCGTCGAGGGGGCGCCTGAAGTAGCCGCATCGTACTGGCAAACGGCAATACACTGGCCACAACCCACGCAGAGAGCGTAATCTATCACCGCCACATGGTCTTCAGCCACCTTTACGGCTCCGTGCCGGCAATTACGCTCGCACTGACGGCAACCCGTGCAGTTTTCTCTGGTAATAACCGGTTGTGAATCGGAATGCAGATGTAACTTGCCACCCACACTGGCCGATCCCATACCGATATTCTTCAGGGCACCTCCGAACTCAGTCATCTCGTGTCCCTTAAAATGCGACATGGTTACGATAACATCGGCCCGGGCAATGGCAGAACCAATGCGGACCTCCTTGCAATATTCACCCTCGGGAAAGGGAATAATGACCTCGTCGGTACCTTTGAGACCATCGGCAATAATAACCGGAGCCCCGGGAACACTTACAGGGTTGAACCCGTTCAGGAAAGCCGTTTTAAGATGATCTACAGCGTTGGAACGTGAACCGCTGTACAGTGTATTGGAGTCGGTAAGAAATGGTTTCGCACCCATGTGCCCGAGCATTTCAACCAGTCTGGCGGCATAATTATGACGCAGGAAAGCCATATTTCCCAATTCACCAAAATGTATTTTAACAGCTATAAAAAGATCTTTACAGGGCAATTTCTCAATACCCGCCGCCCTGACAAGCAACTCCATTTTTTTGGGGAGGCTTCTGCCGGGACGTGACCTGAGGTTGGTGTAATATACTTCACTCATTGCTGCTTGTTTTAAGCGTCTAAGATAGGAACATTTTATGTATCTTTATCGTAGAATTATCAACACATCCTACCATGAAAACAGTAGCTGAGCGCAATACACTTTTCGAAGCGGATATCGTTAAAGGCAATCTGGAAAATGCCGGGTTCCACCCCGTGGTTTTTGACAACAGTATGAACTCATTTTATCCCTTTACTTCCATCCAGGGTCCGTCTTTGGTAGACATCCGCGTTCCGGACGAAGAATACGAAGCCGCCAGGGAATGGCTCGACAAAGACCTTTCCTCTACCTTATGAAAGAGTCGCGCCGCCAGTTCATCAGAAAAAGTGCTTTGATAGGAGCCGGAGCTGTCCTGGCACCACATCTGCTCCGTTCCGCCGCAGACGTCGCACGCGGAGAAACCACCCCGGAGCTTCCCACAACCATACCCCCGGTAAACGGATTTCAAAGCCGCCGGCCTGCCCCTGCTGACCGCAGGTTCGTATCTGCATCTGTAGAACGGTTTATTGAAGATACCGTTCGCAGGATAAAAGATCCCAAACTGGCCTGGCAGTTCCGGAACTGCTTTCCCTGTACGCTCGACACCACAGTGTTTCACACCATTAAAAACGGTATTCCGGACACTTATGTGATCACAGGCGACATTGACGCCATGTGGCTGAGGGATTCTTCGGCCCAGGTTTTCCCCTACCTGCGGCTGGCCGTGGGGGACGAACCGCTACAGCAAATGCTCCGGGGCCTTATTGCCCGTCAAAGCCGCTGCATTATCAAAGACCCTTACGCGAATGCATTTAATAAAGAAGATAACGGACGCGGACATCAGGACGACATGACCCAAATGGGCCCGGGTATCTGGGAGCGGAAATGGGAAATAGATTCGCTATGCTACCCGGTCCGTCTGGCCTATCATTACTGGAAAACAACCGGAGATTCCGGGATCTTTACCCCTGAATGGGACCGTGCAATGCGAACGGTTTACCGGACGTTCCGGGAACAACAGCGTCCGGGCGGGAACCGCAACTCGGCTTACCGGTTCCAGCGTATTTCGCCCGTTGCCTGCGAGACACTTATGCTGGGGGGATACGGTAATCCCATAAAACCGTGTGGACTTATTTGCTCGTCGTTCAGACCTTCGGACGATGCCACCATCCTGCCGTTTCTCATTCCTTCCAATATGTTTGCCGTAGTAAGTCTCCGACAGATGGCTGAAATCTACGACCGCTGCTTTAACGGCGGCCGGGGATTCAGTGATATGTGCCGCACACTGGCTGCAGAAGTGGATGAAGCCATTGAAAAACACGGTGTGGTTAATCATCCCGTGGCCGGCCCGGTTTATGCTTACGAGACAGACGGCTACGGCAATCACTATTGCATGGACGACGCCAACGTACCCAGCCTGCTGAGCATTCCCTACCTGGGCTATTGTACACCGGACGACCCGCTGTATCTGAATACCCGCCGTTTCATATGGAGTCATAAAAACCCGTATTATTTTGAAGGAAAGGTTATTACGGGCATAGGCGGTCCGCATCAGGGCCAGGACAACGTCTGGCCCATGAGCCTGATTATGTACGCACTGACCTCGGGCGACAACAAAGAGATTGACCGTTGCATTGGTATGGTATCGGAGACCGATGCCGGAACAGGCTTTGTACACGAAACCGTGCATAAAGACGATGACACACGTTATACACGCGACTGGTTTGCCTGGGCCAATACGTTATTTGGAGAGCTTATTGCCCGGCACGTTTAGCAGTTATTCTGCCGCAGCCTCTGCTTTCTGCCTGTAAAAGGCCTGTAACACATAAAATGCCTGCTTTTTCACGCCTCTCTCCGAAACCAGTCCTTTGCGGTTGAAAAAATTCTGAATGCCGTCCAGCTGGCGGCGGGGTGAACGGAAGTCCATGAGGATCCAGGGAGAAGTGCCGGCAAATCCTTCCGTACGGTCAAACATTTCCAGCGTATTTCGGTAGATCGCGGCCTGGTATTCCTCGGTCCAGCGCTGTTGGGGGTCACCGTGCAGGCCTTGCAGGGCCCCACCCCCGAACTCACTCACAAAGAAAGGCTTATCATAAGGAATATCCCATTGGCGCGTTTTGCAGTCCTGCGGCGTTCCACCGTACCATCCCAGGTAATGATTGAAACTGATAATATCTACGTAACGGCTCATATTGTCTTCGACCCTGGACACATTGTCTTTTGTTCCGGATACTTCCATAGCCATGCTCACCAGGCGGACAGGATCTTTTTTCCTGGCCTGTTCGGCCAGTTTGCCCAGAAATTCATCGCGTGCGGCGCTATGGGGCGTTTCGTTGGCCACAGACCAGATGACCACGGCACAGCGGTTTTTGTCCCGGTCCATCATATCCCGCAACTGGGCGGATGCATTGGCAAACGATTCCGGATTTTCAAACTGTACGGTCCAATAAACGGGAATTTCCGACCATACCATCAGGCCCATTTCTTCGGCGGCGCGCACCATGTGTTCATTATGAGGATAATGAGCAAGGCGCACAAAATTGCATCCCAGTTCTTTGGCCCAGCCGAGCAGCACTTTGGACTCCTCACGGCCAAATACTCTTCCCTGCCGGAACGGGGCTTCTTCGTGGATGCTTATTCCCCGAAGGAAAGTCTCCCTGCCGTTTAAAAATATTTTCCTGCCTTTTGTTTCTATCTGCCTAAAGCCAATCCGGTCGCAAAGCGTTTCCCCTGTAGTGGATACTGTAACTTCGTATTGATAAGGATCTTCCGGCGTCCATAGCCGGGGTTTTGCTTTCAGACGAAACCCGGCATTGCCCCGTTTGTCGGTTACCAGGTCTTCCGCAATTTTCAATTCCGGAATTTCAATGCGCACGATCACTCCTTCCGCAGGAACATTCAGATGTACATACCCTTCCACGGCATCGTACGATCCTTTGGGCAACTGCACCAGGTAATCGTCAATAAAGACTTCGGGCATCCGGACCAGCATCACATCGCGTGTGATGCCGCCGTAATTCCACCAGTCGAAATTCAAGGTGGGAATCCCCTCGGGCTTACGCTCGTTATTGACCCTGACAATCACAAAATTATTCCCGTCCCTGAGCAGGGAGGTTACATCAAATGAGAACGGGGTGAAACCGCCCTCGTGGGACCCGGCCTGCTGACCGTTCACGTATACATTACATACGTAATTAACCGCTCCAAAGTACAGATGCACCCTTGTACCCGGCTTGCTTTCATAAGTAAAATCTTTTTTGAACCAAACGGTCCCCTCATAGAAAAACAATCTTTCGTCCTGTGTATTCCAATCGCCGGGAATGCTCATGGTGGCCGCCCTGTCAAAATCGTATTCCACCAGATCTCCCTTATTCACCGCTTTGGCGTTCCGGAAAAACCCGTTTTTCATAGGCTGAAGACGGTAGTCGTAATAACCGTTATCCAGCGGATCAACAATATAGTTCCATAGGCCGTCAAGGGTCATTGTTTCCCTGGCATATACATTCTGAAGGATTGGCTGCGCCCGGAGCGATAAGCCCAGGATGAGTCCCGCGAAGAATACAACGTATTTTTTCATGGGTTATTATTTAGATTGAATGATTTTTCCGGCTTTGTCTATCAGGTTCAGTACGTCGAGGCTCATCCTGTGCGTGTTGACCGCGGATTCTTCCCTTCTGTCCTCTATGGTATCAATAAATTCTTTCAGCTCGTAATACATATCGTCTTCCATAACGGGAACAGACAGATCTTCCGTTGTTCCGTCCCTCAGCTCAAGCGAAGGCCGGCTCATTGTGGACAATTTGGCAATGACAATACGTCCGTTCTCTCCCTGAATTTCCGAAGGCAGAAAAGAATCGGATATTTTGGAGAACATTACCACCGCTTCCATTGCGGGATAAGTAAGTACCAGGGAGCCCTGCCCGTCCACTCCGGTGGAGAGCAAAGTCCCCGAGGCCTGCAGCCTTTGAGGCAACCCAAACAGGTATACCAGCGGGGCCAGACCGTATACTCCCAGATCCCTGAGCGATCCGTTTCCCAATCCGGCCCGGAAAGCGTTGCATATTTCACCTTCCTTAAAACGTTCGTAACGGGAAGAATACTGGCAGAACTGGGCAAAATAGCGCCTCACAGTTCCAATCCGGGTCAACGCATTCCTTACCTGTGTAAAATTGGGCATGAGTGTAGTTTTCATGGCTTCCATCAAAACCACCCTGTTGGCGCGGGCTGCCCGAACCATAGCTTTACCTTCTGCCAGTGAATGGGCCAGAGGTTTCTCGCACAACACGTGCTTTCCATGTTCCATCAGCATAATAGCCTGAGGGGCATGAAACGCGTTGGGCGAGGCAATGTAGACGGCGTCAACATGGGGACAGGCGGCCAACGCCTGGAGTGAAGTAAATGTGGTTCCTACGCCGTACCGGGCCGCAAAGTCAGCAGCGCGCTCCGGCGTTCGCGAATAAACGGCCCGGAAAACGAAACGCGGGTCATGTGAAGCTCCCCTGAGAAAGGAATCCACTATTACACCGGAACCGATGGTAGCAAAACGGATCATGATTGGAACGTTTTTAATTTCAAAATCAAACTTACTCAAAAAACACGAACATTCTCGGACTAAGTTTTACTATCTTTACTTATATGAAAATTTTGCATACCTCAGATTGGCATTTGGGTAAGCGGCTGGACGATTTTTCGCGGATGGAGGAGCAGCGGGCGGTTATGTCGGAAATCTGCGAAATAGCTACACGGGAAGAGGTCCATGCCGTTGTAGTGGCCGGCGATCTGTTCGACACGTTCAACCCGCCCACAGAAGCCACAGAGCTGCTTTACAGCACACTCAAACGGCTGACTGACAACGGAATAAGACCCGTAATTGCCATTGCTGGCAACCACGATTCTCCCGAAAGGACCGAGGCGCCCGATCCGCTGGCCCGGGAATGCGGCATTGTTTTCGTTGGCTATCCCAATTCCGTGGTTCCGCCTTTTGAACTGGAAACGGGATTAAAAGTATTGCACAGCGAGCCCGGATTTTTGGAACTGGCCCTTCCGGGAACCGAAGTTCCGCTAAGGATATTACTTACTCCTTATGCCAACGAAGCCCGCTTAAAAACCTGCCTTGAAACCTGCTCTGAAACGAACGGGCAAGAAAGCGAAGAGGACCGCGAAGCGAACCTTCGGCGGCTGCTTGAAAAGAAGTGGCAGGAACTGGCCGGGAGATATTGCAACAGTAATGGAATCAACCTGTTGGTATCGCACCTTTTTATGAACCGAATGGGAGCTGAGTTGCCGGAGGAACCGGAAGAAGAAAAACCCATCCTGCACGTTGGCGGTGCTTCTGTCGTCTATACGGAGAATGTGCCGGACACGGTGCAATACGTGGCGCTGGGACATCTTCACCGGATGCAGGCGGTTGATATACAGCCTTGTCCGGTATATTACAGCGGTAGTCCGTTGTCATATAGTTTTGCCGAGGCCAACCAGCAGAAATATGTAATGCTCGTTGAAGTTGAAGCCGGAGCGGCCGCCTGTGCCCGTGAAATTCCCCTGACAGAGGGTAAAAAATTGTTTCGTAAGCGGGCCGTCGGTATTGATGATGCCCTTCAATGGCTTTCCGAAAATACAGACGCACTGGTGGAATTGACACTTGCAACGGACACCTACCTGACAGCCACCGACCGACGCAGGTTGAACGCCGTGCATCCGGGCATTATTTCGGTCATTCCCGAATTGACCGGAACGACCCCTCTGACAGATGCCCGACAAAAGACTATCGATCTGTCAAGAAGTATGGAAGATCTTTTCAGGGACTATTTTCATCATGAAAAGGGACAGGAACCCAATGAAGAGATCATGCAACTGTTCACGGAAATGCTGGCCGGGGAGGATGAATTATGATACCCGTTCGATTGACCATCCAGGGGCTGTATTCCTATCAGGAACGTCAGACCATTGATTTTACCCGGCTGACCGCTGCCCGTCTGTTTGGCATTTTCGGACCGGTAGGCAGCGGCAAATCCTCCATACTGGAAGCCATAACGTTTGCTCTGTACGGCCGGACCGACCGGCTAAACCTTTCCGGCGATAACCGGAACTACAATATGATGAACCTGAAGTCGAACGAGCTGCTCATAGATTTCGTCTTTGAGACCGGCCCGGAACAGACCGCTTACAGGGCCGTAGTACGCGGAAAGCGTAACACCCGCCGGTACGAAGACGTAAAAACGCTTGACAGGACAGCATACATGAGCCGGGAAGGGCAATGGGTCCCCATGGATCCGGCGGCCCTCGAACAGGCAATAGGGTTGAGCTACGACAATTTCAAACGGACCGTCATCATTCCCCAGGGGCAGTTCCAGGAATTTCTCCAGTTGGGAGACAAAGACCGTACTCAAATGATGAAGGACCTGTTCAACCTGGGAAAATATGAATTTTTCTATAAGATCTCGTCGCTCGAAGGCAAAAACACGGCTGAACTTCAACGAGTCGAAGGCCGTTTGCTGCAACTTGGAACAGTAGAACCGGGACAAAAAAACGTGTATGAGAACCTGCTGCTGCAGGCAAAACAGGCAGTAGCAGAACTGTCTGAACAATTAACGTCTTTGCGGAAGGCCGAGGAACAACTCCGGCAGATTAGCGACCTGTCCCACAAATTAACTGAAGCCGGGAAGACGCTGGCTGCACTCAGGGAACAGGAACCGGCCTACAGCGTCCGGGCGGAAAGGCTGGCAAAGTACGAAACCTGTGTAAATCAATTCAAACCGTTGATCGATTCCATTAAAAATCTGGAACAAAAGCAGTCTGTACGCGCCGCAGTCATCCGGCAGGATGAACAGGCGCTGGAACAGGAAACAAAAGCCGTTGCCGGCTTGTCCCAATGGATACAGGAACATAAAGCCGGGTATGAAAACCGCACAGAGCAGAGAAAAAAAGCAGAAGAACTGGGCCGTTTAGTCGGGATAAGAAAGCTGGAACATACCATAACGGAGGAAACTGAACGATTAAACAAAGGCACAGCCGTCCTGGAAGGGACAGAAAAGGAGTCAAAAGACCTGCAGAACAACCTCGGACAACTGGAAGCAGACATTAAAGCGTTACGCGCCCAACAACCCAATCTGGAACGCTTATCTGAGATCAGGGCATGGCACGTACAGCATCGGAGTATAGAAACGCAGATTACTGCCGCCCGTGCGGATATCGCCCAATGGGATGCAGAAGCGGGACAACTTACAGGACAAATACAGGAACTCCTGAAATCTCCGGTCTTCAGGGCGTTTCCCGTGCCCGCCGCTCCGTTTTCAAACTCAGATTTTTCAAGTGCCATGGCCTTTCTGGATAAAAGAACGGAAACGATCCGTCAGGAACAGGAAAGGCTTCGGGACGATAGGGAAAACCTTCTCGTTAAGACCGGGCTGGCACAACATGCCGTCACGCTGGAGGAAGGCTCACCCTGTCCGTTGTGCGGGGCTCTGCACCATCCGGCCCCCTTCAAAAGCAGTGACCTGAAAGACGCGCAGGAACAGATTGACAAGAAACACCAGTCTTTTGAAGAAGAACTCAAACAGATCCGGCTCTCGGAGAACCGCCTGAATGAATATACAATAAAGGCTGAACAGTGGGAACAGCGCAAGAACATTCTGCTCCGGCAACTTGACAGGCACCTGCAAACAAGAACGGACCACCTGTCCCGTTTTATCTGGGAATCATACCGCCGGGAAGAGGAGCTGAACGGAGCATTCGAAGAAGTAAAACGCCTGCAGCGGATTATCTCGGAAAAAGAAACCGCCCGGGAAACAGCAAACGCCTCGCTGGCCAAAACGGAAAAGGACAAAAACCGTTACCAGCAGGAACTCCACCGAATTCACACAGAAAAAACCAAACACGAAACCGAAAGGGAGACTCTCCTGGCACAGTTGCAGTATGTCCGGCCCGGAGATTATGAACAAACAGACCCTTTGACTATTGAAAATGAAAAAATCAGGCTTCTGGAGGAAACAGCGGAGCTGGAAAAAGTCTTTACAGAAAATTCGGAACAGCTCACTGCACGTACACAAAAGCAAAGCGTCCTGAACGGAAGCCTGGAAGCCAGACGCAAAGAACAGGCGCAGGAGGCAATTGAATGGGACCGGGAAAAGAAAAAATTGTCCGGGAAGATCCCTGAATGGTCATTCCGGACGCAAGAAGAAATAGAAGACATCCTAAAGGAGCCGGTCGATACGGTGGCCGAACGGGCCCTTCAGGCCCAATACCAGGAAGCCTTATTTGGGAGCCGGCAGCAGGTGGAGCAATTAACAAAAGAGCTGGGTACCCGGGAGTACAATCCGGAAGCACACCGGATATTACAAACTAAGATCCGTGATCTTGGCGAACTGGTTGCCCAAAAAAACCGGGAAATCGGGACCGTTCAAAAAAATCTGGATGAACTGGTGCAAAAGCTCAAAGACCTTGATAACTTTGAAAAAGAACGGGAAAGGCTCGGCCTGCGTGCCGAAAATATCAAAACCCTTAAATCGTTGTTTAAGGCAAGCGGCTTTGTAAACTATATCTCGACCGTCTACCTGCAGAATCTTTGTCGGGCGGCCAACGAACGTTTTTCACGGTTGACACGACAGAAACTCAGACTGGAACTTACCGCCGGCAACAATTTTGAGGTAAGGGATTATATGAACGGCGGCAAAACCCGGAGCGTGAAAACCCTCTCGGGCGGGCAGACTTTCCAGGCGGCGCTCTCTCTGGCCCTGGCACTGGCCGACAATATCCAGCAAATTACGGCGTCCAACCAGAATTTCTTTTTTCTGGACGAGGGATTCGGTTCGCTCGACAAAGAATCACTGGCTGTTGTATTTGATACGCTCAAATCGCTGCGCAGAGAAACCCGGATGGTAGGTATCATTTCACACGTCGAGGAAATGCAGCAGGAAATTGAGGTCCACCTGCGCATTGAGCATCACGAAGAACGCGGCAGTGTGATCCGGGCAAGCTGGACTACCTAGTTTTTAAATACGTATCTATATCTTCCGCAGCAGAAATTCCCCCGGCAATGGCCCTGAGTACAAGACCAGGCCCCGTACGGGCATCGCCGCATACAAAGAGTTTTTTGCTTTCCCGGCCGGTATCCAGTCCCAGTTTTTTTACCAGCGCATCCAATGCCTCGGGCAAGAAACCCATACACAAAAGCACCATGTCTGCTTTCAGCACCTGTGACTTCTTCCCGTTCTCGCTCATTACCTGCCGTCCGGAAGCGCTGCGACTCCAGGTGACACCTATAACTTTAGCAGCTGTAACACGACCATCTTTGCCCAGAAAGCCCTTTGTGGCGAGCGACCATCGCCTGTCGCAACCTTCAAGATGGGAACTTGAAGTCCTCAGCACGTTGGGCCAGTAAGGCCAGGGATTGTCGGCCATTCGTTCCGAAGGAGGTTCCGGCATAATCTCTATCTGCGTTACACTGAGTGCTTTCTGGCGTATGGCAGTGCCCACACAATCCGCTCCGGTGTCCCCTCCCCCAATAATCAGCACCTGCTTGCCATCTGCTGTCAGACGTTGTTCTTCCGGAACTTTAATTCCGCGAATCATTTTGTTTTGCTGCATCAGAAAATCAAGCGCAAAATGAATCCCCGACAAATTTCTGCCCGGAACGGCCAGATCACGGGGGATCATGGCTCCGGTGGCCAGACAGACGGCATCGTAATAATTATATATCTCGGCACCTTCAATATCTTTTCCCACCGCGTTATTTACCCTGAAACAGATTCCCCCGGCTTCCATTATTTCCAGCCGACGGTCTATAACGCTTTTCTGCAGTTTGAAATCCGGAATTCCATAACGCAATAAACCCCCTGCCGCATCGCGGGCTTCATAAACAGTCACTTTATGTCCAAGCCTGTTCAGGCGGTCTGCAACAGCCAGTCCGGCCGGACCCGACCCGATAACGGCGACCCGTTTGCCCGTCCTGACAAACGGGCTGCCCGGCTTCACATACCCTTTTTCAAAAGCCTGTTCAATGACGGCACATTCATTTTCCCTGACCGTCACCGGTTCGTTGTGGATGTTGAGCACACAGGATTTTTCGCATAATGCCGGACAGACACGACCGGTAAACTCCGGAAAAGGATTCGTGGCGGTTAACAATTCATAGGCCTCTCTGTAATTCCCTTTGTATAAAGCATCCTGCCATTCCGGGTTCCTGTTGCCCAATACACAGGCCCAGTGACAGAAAGGGACACCGCAATCCATACAACGCGCTGCCTGTGCCCTCCTGTCTTCATCGTTTAGCCGCTGCTCCACTTCACCAAAATCTCCGGTACGCTCCTGCACCGGCCGATATCCTCCCGGCTTCCGGGGGATTTCAATAAAACCCGTTGGTTTTCCCATATTGACATTTATTTTTATTATTCATGACGACGTTCTTCTTCTGTGATCCGGAGTATGGACTCCAACCGGCGAAGCTTCTCCTCTTCAAGTATTTTCTTATATTCAAAAGGTATTACCTTTACAAACCGTGGCAGAAACTCCTCCCAGTTTGTCAGAACCTTTGTGGCCATGCCGCTGCGTGTATAAAGCAAATGTCCGTTGATCATCTCCTGCAACTCAGCCACATCGGCCCTGTCTTCAACGGGAGAAAGTTCTACCATACCTTTATTGCAGTAATAATCGAAGTTTCCCTCCAGATCAAGTACATAAGCAACGCCTCCGCTCATACCGGCTGCAAAATTTCTTCCCGTTTTTCCCAGAACCACAACCCGACCCCCGGTCATATACTCACAACAATGATCACCGGTACCTTCAATTACTGCCAGCGCCCCCGAGTTCCTTACAGCAAAACGTTCTCCGGCAACGCCCCGGATGAAGGCCATTCCCGAAGTCGCACCGTACAAACCGGTATTGCCGGTAATGATATTCTCCTCGGGCCGGAAAGTCGTTCCGGCAGGAGGAACCAATATGATTTTGCCTCCCGAGAGTCCTTTCCCCAGATAATCATTGGAGCATCCCTCAAGACGTAAGGTAATGCCCCTGGCCAGGAAAGCTCCGAAACTCTGGCCTGCAGCACCATGAAAAATGCAATTTATAGTGTCTTCGGGCAGGCCGTCCTGACCGTACCGTTCCGATATTTCCGAAGAAAGCATAGTACCCACCGCCCTGTTCGTATTCGTTACATCTTTTTCAATCCAGATCTTTTGCCCGCTTTTGATGGCAGCATTGGCTTCTTTTATCAACTGCCTGTCCAGATGATCGTCCATTTTTTTTGTATTCCCGTATTGGTTCTTTACGGGGAAAAGGTCCGCTTCTCCGGGTCTGTAAAGGATTTTTGAAAAATCTAACGTTTTGGATTTCCAGTTCCGGATCTCCGGAGAAGGCCCGAGCAGACCCGGGTGGCCCACAATATCCTCCAGTTTTGTATATCCCATGGAAGCCAGTATTTCACGTACCTCAGAGGCTATGAACCGGAAAAAATTTATGACGTATTCGGAACGCCCTGTAAACCGCCTGCGCATGGCTTCGTTCTGGGTAGCAATGCCCATGGGACAGGTATTAAGATGGCATTTGCGCATCATTACACAGCCGAGTACAATCAGTACAGAGGTACTGAATCCGAATTCCTCGGCCCCCAGACAGGTCATCTTGACCACATCAAGACCGGTTTTCAGCTGTCCGTCGCATTGAAGGACTACACGCCTTCGCAGGTCATTCATGACCAGTGTTTGCTGCGCTTCGGCAATCCCCAGCTCCACGGGAACTCCCGCATGTTTTATGGAACTGGCGGGAGAGGCTCCGGTACCGCCTTCATAGCCCGATATGGTAATTATATCGGCATACGTCTTGGCAACGCCGGCAGCAATGGTTCCCACTCCGTTTTCGGAAACAAGCTTTACAGAAACTCTGGCACGCTGATTGGCGCTTTTCAGATCATATATCAGCTGTGAAAGATCCTCAATCGAGTATATATCGTGATGGGGAGGCGGCGAAATAAGCGTTATGCCGGGAGTTGAATTCCTTGTCCTGGCAATTATCCGGTCCACTTTATGTCCCGGCAGCTGTCCTCCTTCGCCCGGTTTGGCTCCCTGCGCAATTTTAATCTGAATCTCCCCGGCGTTCACCAGGTAATGACTGGTAACGCCAAAACGGCCCGAAGCCACCTGTTTGATCTTGCTGTTCAGGGACGTGCCGTAGCGGGCGGGGTCTTCCCCGCCTTCACCTGTATTGCTTCTTCCGCCTATTGTATTCATGGCTAAGGCAATTGCCTCATGTGCCTCTTTACTTATTGACCCGTAAGACATGGCGCCGGTAACAAAACGCTTCATAATGCTTTCAACGGGTTCCACTTCATTTATATCCACAGGCTTACGGTCACTTTTCAGATTAAGGGACCCCCTGAGAAACAATCCCTTATTATCCGCCTCTACCCGGGAACTGTATTCGCGGAATTTATTATAATCATTTGTATGAGTAGCCCATTGCAACAAAGCAATACTGTCCGGATTCCAGGCATGACGTTCTCCGTCGCGTCTGTATTGGTATGTTCCCGCAAATCCGGCCGGAGAATCGGGTTTCTCATTTCCGAAAGCGTTTTTATGGAACATAAGAATCTCCTGGGTCAATTCGGCAAAACCGATACCGCCAATACGGGAAACAGTTCCCTTGAAACATTTGTCTATAAGCTCCGGCCCAATGCCCAATGCTTCGAATACCTGCGCCCCGTGGTAAGAGCGCAAGGTCGATATGCCCATCTTGGAAATTACTTTCAGAAGCCCTTTTTCAACCGATTTAATGTAATTTTTTTTAGCCTCGGCATAAGTAATCCCTAATGTGCCTTTGTTCACCAATTCATCAAGAACGGCAAAGGCCATGTAAGGCGAGACCACACTGGCTCCGTAGCCGAACAACAACGCAAAATGCATGACCTCACGCGCCTCGGCGGTTTCCACAATAATTCCCACCTGCATTCTTTTCTTTTTTTCAATAAGGTGATGGTGAACAGCCGATGTCACCAGCAAAGAAGGTAACGGGGCCATATCTTTGGTAATGCAGCGGTCAGTAAGGATTATGAAATTTTTTCCCTCATCCACCGCTTTCTCTGCTTTTTCAAGTATGGAGTCCAAAGCCTGCCTCAGGCCCGTTTCACCTTCGTGGGCCGGGAAGACCATCTGTATGGTCTCATGGATAAAATAATCATCTTTAAGATCTTTGATTTTACCCAGATCGGTATTGGTCACAATAGGATGACGGAACTTAATAAGCCGGCAGAGATCGGCGCTTTCTTCCAGCAAATTCTTCTTGAGTGCACCAATGTAATTGGTCATAGACATCACAAGCTCTTCCCTGATTGGATCTATGGGAGGATTCGTGACCTGGGCAAAAAGCTGTTTGAAATAGTTGAACAATCGTTGCGGCTTATTGCTTAATACGGCAGGAGGAGCATCGTTGCCCATAGAAGAAGTAGGCTCTATACCATCCCCGGCCATGCCTTTTATGATAAAATCCAGATCTTCTTTCGTATATCCAAACTCAGCAATATATGTGTCATAATCATCTCCCAGTGAAGGAGATACCTCGTTTTTTGGCTTAATTTCATCCAGTGAAAGCCGGTTATCCTTAAGCCAGTTCTCATAAGGATTCCGGTGCGTAAGCTGGCTCTTAACTTCCTGATCGGGAATAATAATGCCGAGTTTGGTGTCCACCAGCAATATTTTCCCGGGGCGCAAACGCCCCATTTCCTTTATCTCTCCGGGGGAAAAAGTCTGCACGCCTACCTCGGACCCCATAACAATAAGATCGTTGTGGGTCAGCAGATACCTCGAGGGACGCAGCCCGTTCCGGTCCAGAGTTCCCCCTATATACCGGCCGTCCGAAAAAAGTATGGAAGCCGGACCGTCCCAGGGTTCCATCATGGTAGAGTGGTACTCATAGAAAGCTTTAAGACTGGGCGGAATTGGGTTTTTATCATTGAACGATTCGGGGATCATCATACACAGTGCGTGCTGCATGGACCTTCCGGCCTGAAAAAGAAATTCCAGCACATTGTCAAAAGATGCCGAATCGCTTTTGCCCGGTTCAATGATCGGTAGTATTTTGTGCAGATCGTCTCCCAATACTTCCGAACGGATAAGCGATTCCCTGGCATGCATCCAAAGACGGTTTCCCTGCACCGTGTTAAACTCGCCGTTATGGGCAATATAGCGGAAAGGTTGTGCCAGATCCCAGGCCGGAAACGTATTGGTGCTGAACCTGGAATGTACCATGGCTATGGCACTTTTCATGCCGGGATCATTAAGATCCTTGTAATATAACGATAATTGCCCGGGAGTCATCATACCCTTGTACACGATGGTTTTTGTGGAAAGGCTCGGAAAATAAAAGGCTGCCCTGTCTTTGATGTCCGATTCCCGGATTGCTTTTTCAGCCTGTTTTCGCACAATGAACAGCTTTCTCTCAAGCGTGTCCTGTTCCCGCCTTACCAGCGAACGGACAAAGACTTGTTTTATGGCCGGTTCCACTCTTCTGGCAATCTCACCCACCGCTTTAGAATCTACCGGAACCTCTCTGAGAAAGAACATTTCCAGCTGTTCACGGCCACAATAATCTTTGAAAACGGAGAGACAGGCTTCCGCACTTTGCCTGTCCTTTGGCAAGAAAAGCAATCCGGTACCGTACTGTCCCGGATCGGGAAGCCCTATACCCATTCCCGAGAATAAATCATGAGGCACCTGAATTTGTATTCCGGCACCATCTCCTGTTTTGGCATCAGCCCCGGTGGCTCCGCGGTGATCCATATTCGCAAGCACTTCCAACCCCCTCCGGACAATATCATGTGAAGGGATTCCTTTAATATGTGCCACAAATCCAATTCCGCAACTGTCGTGTTCATTCTCAGGACGGTAAAGACCCTGTTCAGGCGGAAAAACTACTGTTTCATTCATATTGAAAGATTTATATATGACTTTAAAACCAATTATCGATTTTTATGTAATAAATTATAATATATAAGAAATATTCTTACAAATAAACAACCGGTTATCTTAGCTCTAAATTAATATAATTTATTGTATATAAGACAATTTTAAACCAACCTATTAAAAGCTTACATATTGTATAAAAATTAATAATAAATAATAACTTAATTAGTTTATATATGCATTTTTTATAAATGAACGAATCAAAAAAACGTTTTTAGCTATAAAAATTAATTACAATGGACAAAAAAAGCTTTATATTTTGTATAAATAACAAATTTCAATTACACATTTTAACATCTTATATCATTCATTATATGATATTTATATTTTTTAGTATAATTGCAACTTGAAAAAAAACTATCTATGAAAAGAAAAGGAAACTGGCTTTTATTTTTGGGTCTGCTCATAGCAGCCGCTTTGCTTGGAATTATTTTTCCCGGATCCACCGGACCGGCAGATCCCGATCCCGCTATTAATCCGGGAGACGTAGCCTGGATGTTAACCGCCTCGGCTTTGGTATTAATTATGACGCCCGGTCTGGGCTTTTTCTACGGAGGGATGATTCATCCCCGTCACATCCTGTCCACAATACTTCAAAGCTTCGCCGCCATGGGGGTTGTCAGCGTGCTTTGGGTCGTAGTAGGATTCAGTCTTGCATTCGGAGATTCTGTGGGCGGAATTATAGGTAATCCGGCGGGGTATTCTTGATTTTGCCGGCGGTACGGTAGTGCATATGTCGGCCGGATTTGCCGCTCTGGCCGGTGCAAAATTCCTGGGCAAACGGAAAGATTACGGTAGTCCCATACAGCCTGCGAATATATCTTTTGTACTGCTTGGCGCCGGATTGCTCTGGTTCGGCTGGTTCGGGTTCAATGCCGGTTCGGCCCTGGCTGCCAATGCAACGGCCGCCCTGGCACTGATGAATACCAATACGGCATCGGCCGCCGCAATGTTAGCCTACATATTTTTTGATGCGCAAATGGGGAGGAAGCCGTCTTCTATAGGGGCTTCGGTAGGACTTGTCGTAGGCCTGGTTGCCATCACTCCGGCGGCCGGATATGTAAATGTAGGGGCCAGCATATTCATTGGCGTACTGGCAGCCATAGTCAGCAATATGGTCATACATTTGTTCACAGATAAAGTCGGTCTGGACGATACCCTTGCCGTGTTTCCCGCTCACGGCGTAGGAGGCGTCATGGGCATGATCTTAACAGGCATATTCGCTAAAGATACGGGACTTATTTATGGTCAGACAACAACCTTCACCCATCATCTGATTGCGCTTGCCGGTATATCGGCTTTCACGCTGGGAGGAGCATTCGCCATATATTGGCTGACTAATAAGATAGTCGGACTCCGGGTATCCGATATTTCTGAGAAAATAGGTCTCGACCTCAGCCAGCACGATGAGTCCTATGCATTCAAGTACGAAGAACCCAAAACAGCTAAAGACGTCAAAAAGGAGCTGGGCCTGACACAATAAATGTGCCCGCCTCCGTTTTAATCACCCGCCATCCGTCTTTCAGGGTCAGTGTATAATCAGATTCGAAAATAGTGCCGGTCGTACCTGTAACAGGCCCCGGTCTCTAACATTTCTTCTTTAAATGCTTCCTTTGTGGCCGCCACAAAAACTCCGGCGTTGTATTTTTCAACAATGCCGGAAACGGCCACATGTAAAGCCAATGTGTCCGGAGGATAAGTCAGGCCTGAGGTTTCTGCAGCAATGCCGGGCAGGGCCTCTCCGGTGCGGACCTTTCCAATCCATCCGGTTGTTAACCTGTCCAGAGTAAAGCCGTAGGCCGGACCCGTTATATAGGCAAACGAGTTGGCCAGTGCAGTTTTTCCGGCATATGTTTCCAAATCAGTGACCAGCTGCTTCCTTATCTCAAGATCACACATTCCGCACAATCTGTACCCGGTATATTCGGCCATTCCCTCGTGACGTTCAAATTCATTTTCGTTATTATTCGGGAAAAGGGCCTGCCTGTAATGCCTAAGCAACAAAGCATCTGTTGTATATGATTTTATCTCCTGAAGATCAACGGCCTGCAGAGCCCTGCTTAATGCCATTAACTCAAGCCTCATTAATATATTACCTTCCTCCTGGTCAAGATGGGTATTTTGTGTCATGACCGGCATAATGCCCACAGACTGCTGTTTTGCATGCCAGCATTCATGCACCAGCAATCTGTTTCGCGCATTGTTATCGTCTGGCGAAAGGGCATTCCACATGGCCATGGTTCATAGTTCTCCGTCCCATTCAAACGCCGTGTTGGCAATTCCCGTATTATCGGGTAACCTGCCAATAAAAACACCTTCTTTTTCAACTAACGTATTGCTTTTATTCTGCCGGTTGGCAATAATAACGCGATCTGCAGGGCTCACCAACATAACCGGTCCGTAAAGGTTTACGCCCCATAACAATCCGTTATCTGCGATGCAAATGGAATCGAGTTGTCTGAAGTATTCCTTTGCCTGCAGAAGAGGATCCATTTCCTGCGCCTTCGCCGTCACGGTCAGAAGGGTCAGTAATATAAAAGAGCCGAATGAGATTAGATTTTTTTTCATTTTTTCAAGTTTACGATCTACGCATTGGTCCTGTATACATGGATTAATGTTTAAAAACAAAGCGAATATATGCAAGAAAACTTATCTTTGTCCCATGCATTTTTGTTTCTTTCAACCTTCCGGCTTCCTGAAAAAATATGTGAAGCAATACTGCCTTATGGAATCGGTTCCGGGGGAACAGGACATGTGTGAAAGAGTAATCCCTACAGAGCATATTCAGCTGATGTTTCATTACAAAGATCCGTTTGTGGTGCATTCCGGAACCATGCCCGTCCGTCAGCCGTTTTCCATAGTCAGCGGGCTTAGTCATTCATATTCGGACGTTTCCACTCATGGACTGACCGGCGTGATCTTCATAAGCTTCACACCTGCCGGAGCCTGCCATTTTTTTGAATTTCCTTTATCGGAGATCGAGAATCAAAGTGTTGATCTGAAAGCCGTCTATAACCGTGAAATTCACGAAGTGGAAGAAAAACTTCATCGGGCAGGCTCTTCCGGGGAAAGAATAGCGCTCATTGAGCAGTTCCTAGTACAGCGGTACAGAGAGATCCCTATTCACGACGAGCTCCTGGTCCAATCTGCCGTCACACTTATTAAAAGCAACCGGGGCCCTTTTACTACGCCTGAACTGGCCGGGATGCTCTCCGTGACGCCAAAGAGCCTTGAACGAAAATTCGCCGCTTATATAGGAAAAACGCCCAGACAATTTACCAGGATCGTTCGTTTTAACCAATGCATCAGGGATATTGGATCCGGTGACAAAGGCCACTTTACCCAATACGCATACCGTAACGGTTATTACGATCAGTCTCATTTCATCCATGAATTCAAAATGTATTCCGGCTACACTCCCGGAGAATTTTTCTCGCTTTTCCCCGATTGCGCAGAAAACTTCGCGAATGCCTGATTTTGTCTGTTTTTTACAATCACCGGATTTTCGACCAGCCTATTTTTGCGGGATATTTTTTATAGCATGAACAATCAATACATCGGCGTGCGGAATGCGCATACCAACAACCTTAAGCACCTGGACATTGACATTCCCAAACACAAACTGGTGGTTTTCACCGGCATCTCCGGTTCGGGAAAGTCCTCTTTACTGTTCGACACCATATATACCGAGGCACAACGTCAGCTGATTGAGACATTCAGCACTTTTGCCCGCACGCGCATGCCCAAACTTTCCCGTCCCGATGTGGATGAAATCCTGAACCTTTCCACATCTATCGTAATCGATCAGAAAAGAATGGGCAATAACCTGAGAAGTACCGTGGGAACGGCTACCGAGATCAACACATACCTTCGCCTGCTTTACTCGAGGATAGGCACCCCGTTCACCGGACCTTCGTTTTTTTTCTCTTTTAACCATCCTCAGGGAATGTGTCCCCACTGCCATGGACTGGGCAAGATTGCCCGGATAGACACCAATCTGTTTCTCGACAGGGAAAAGAGCATTCGTGAAGGCGCCCTCCTGCATCCGTTCTACCGGATTGGCTCTTACTTTTGGAACGAGTTGATGCAGATAGACGTAGCAAATGTGGACAAAAAAATCAAAGATTTTACGGAAGACGAACTGCATCTGCTGCTCTATTCAGAGCCTTTCCCCATAAAGAAAACACCCAGGAAACTGACCTACACCAAATATTTTGAAGGCATAGCCCGGAAAATGGAACGTGCGGTTGCCGGAAAAGCCGAGGATGAAACCCCCGAGGAAGAAAAAAACGCTTACGCCCGTTTTTTTGTATATACGGTATGTGAACATTGCCAGGGGTCCCGTATAAATGAACGGGCCCGTTCGGTAACCGTTAAGGGGCTTTCCATTGACAAGGTATGCCGCATGGAGCTGACCGATGTATACGATTTTCTAAAAAATATTGATGACCCCGTATCGCGTCCCATACTGAGGAAAGCGTTGTTTGTTCTGGAACAGCTTATAGAAATCGGCGTGGGCTATCTGACCCTCGAGCGTCCCGTATCTACCCTGTCCGGAGGTGAATCCCAAAGAGTGAAAATGTCCCGTCAGATGGACTGCAATCTCACGGACATGCTCTATATTCTGGATGAGCCATCCATTGGGCTGCATCCGCGCGATACGCAAAACCTGCTGAAGATCCTTTTCCGGCTTAAGGAAAAAGGGAACAGCGTGTACGTTGTGGAACACGATCCCGATATTATCAGGGCGGCCGAATGGATTGTGGATATTGGACCCGGGGCCGGCAAAGAGGGAGGTGCTGTAGTGTACAACGGCACGCCGGAGGGTTTGCAGCAGACTCCCGGAGCCACCTCCGAATACCTGTACCGGAAACCGGAGTCGTATTATAAAAGAAAGACGGCCGGGGATTTTTACGAAATAACCAACGCCACCGTCAATAATCTGAAAAACATTTCTGTGCGCATACCCAAAGGGGTTCTGACGTGTATTACCGGCGTAGCCGGCAGCGGAAAAAGCAGCCTCATCCACGGATGTTTTGTAAAACAGCATCCGGAATCTGTTGTGATTGACCAGTCTCAGCTGGGAAAAACATCCAGGGGAAATGCCGCCACCTACCTGCGTGTATTCGACGCCATCCGTAAAGAATTTGCGGCGGCTACCGGTGCCGAAGCCTCTCTTTTCAGCTTTAATTCAAAAGGGGCCTGCCCCAAATGCAACGGGCAGGGGGTACTCACTTACGAATTGCATTTTCTGGACTCTGTAAAAACACCTTGCGATGAATGCGAGGGCAAACGCTATAACTCAGAGGTACTTGCTTTGAAATACCGTGACAAGAACATTGCCGATATACTGGATATGACAGCCCGTCAGGCATATGAGTTTTTCACAACGGACAATATCCGAAAACGGCTCAGGCTGCTTATCGATACAGGCCTCGGGTACCTTAAACTGGGCCAGTCATTAAGCACACTCTCCGGCGGCGAATCACAACGGCTCAAAATAGCTGCCGAGCTGACCAAAAGCAGCCATATTTATATTATGGACGAACCTACCACAGGGCTGCACATGTCGGACATCGACACTTTTTACCGGATTGTCAAATCGCTGGTAGATAAAAAAAATACCGTGATCATTATCGAGCACAATATGGATATTATCCGAAAAGCAGACTGGGTAATAGATCTGGGTCCCGAAGGCGGAAAGAACGGAGGGGAACTGTTGTTCTGCGGGACTCCGGAAGATCTGGTAAAATGCAAACGGTCGTTTACAGGTAAACACCTTATTTTGTGAGTTGTACTGGATTCGAACCAGTGACCCCTACCCTGTCAAGGTA
>DHQY01000014.1:117894-303616 GCA_002408205.1 Bacteroidales bacterium UBA5326
CTCTAAACCAGCTGAGCTAACAACTCCGATTTTGGCAAAGTTACAAAAAATTAAAGTGATTCATAGCCCACCTGCTCTTTATCCATGGCGTTGGCTTTTCTTTCCAGCTGCCTGAGATCGAGTCTGACCGGTCCGCTGACAAACTCGGGGCAATTATAGGAATAGATCAAACGGTCATAAAATTGCTGCGGATTGCGTTGTGGAAGCATAAACGGTTTACCCGTGATCCCGTTGGAGGATACATGGGCAAAATAAGGATGTACAAAAAGTCCGTCACGTCTGCGGCTGGCAAAAACAACCCAGCGTGAATTGGAGCTCCAGCTATGATAACTTTCCACATCGTTGCTGTTGATAGCCTGCGGTATATGCCACTCCATGGTCTCCATATTGAGCAGGGCCAGATCGGCTTCCCGGTGATTGATGGGGAATGTTCCGTAATCCATAATAGAAAACATTATATACCTGCCGTCACAGGAAGGAACAGGCATGGCTATGCTTTTGCCCAGCGCAACGGCGTCTATCACGGTCTCTATTTCCGTACCAAAAGTTCCATCCTGGGGATTAAATGAAATGCGGCATAAATTATATCTCAATTTTTTATAATCTGCCGGCATATTCATTGCCGGAGCCGAACAGAAATACAATATGCGGCCGTCTGCGGAAAACACCGGATAGGTTTCGTGGTCTTCAGTTGTCAACAAGCCGGTATCAATCACTTTATTGCGCTGGACATCGTAGACCACAATATCTGCCACCCGGTCAAAGACTTCCACACGGTCTTCGCGGGTCACATGAAAAGACTGAAAAGTACGGTTAATGGAAAACACTATATATTTTCCGGAAGGGTGCCAGCAGGGATATGAAAAGGCCCCTGCCGTGGAATCTGTTTTGGTTTCTAGATACCTGAGTATTCCGTTTTGTTGCAAAACGGTTCCGCCCTTCTCGCCCCTCACATGCAGCACAAAAGAATCCGGACTGGCCTGCCTGAATGAATGACAGTTTACACAGGTCTGGGGAATAAGCGTATTCTCATATACAGGTTTCTGTCTGAAAGAAGAAAGCTCACGTTCATAAATGCCCATTTTGCTGTATACTTCATATCCCGGGGCAATATGCCTGAAAACAATCCCGTAATCTATGGAATCATCGCTTACATAAACCGGAAAAGGCCTGAAAACGATCCGTTTCCCGTTATGACGCACAGATACCGTGATAAGCAGACTATCTCCTGAATTGGCCTTCAGCAGAGCGGACCATTTTTTTAAAGGGAAACGTACCGTTTTATCCCCCGAAGAACAATGCAACGTATCGCCGTTGGTTCCGGCAACGACAGCCGTAACTCTGTCTGCACCGCGTTCGGTAACATCAAAATTCAGAGGAGCTATATTAACCGGAATCGTCACCCCAATATAATCGGGGAAAATAGCAGGATACCCGCAGGAAACCGTACCGTTCTCCGGGGATGGTTTGCAGGCTAGAGCCAGTAATAAAACAACAAAACCTGTAAAACATCTTCTCATGGCCTGGGATTTTTTGTGAAAAAGACATAATACCAATACGTATTACCGTATTCTTTTCTGAGAAGCTTAGCCGGGTCGGACGACGTATATTGTGCATAGGATGCGGCGAATTTCCCAATCCTTGTTTGTATTTCTTCCGATATATTCCACGGAACCTGCCTGAAATTTTCGTTATGCTGTACCCAGTATAAAGCCAGGGCCTGCTGATATAACACGGGGATCGTACCGCCAAAAGAAGCTGATTCCCTGTTGAATGCAGCAACAAAGCCTTCGAGATCCCTGGCCAGTAACAGGTATGAAAACAAATAATCCCGGGCTGTCAGGTTCTGACTGTTTTGACAGCAAAGGATCTCCAGCATGGTATGCATTCCGTCCGGGCTGAATAGCATTTCATCGCGGTACCTGAACCGTCTGGCCTGACCCCAAACGGGATGTTTATCAATCCGCTCCCCGTTGTCCAGAAAGTTTTGAGCCTTTCCGGCCCATTGGGCATAAAACAAAGTCTGCCTGAGAAATTTCAGATAAAGGCCGGCCACCCCGTATTGCCCGTTAATGAGGTTTGTCTCGGCCAAACGTTTATAGCATCGGGCACTTTTTTGAAAATCGGGAATGGCTTCCATGGCATCGAACGTATAGCGTTGCGCCGAGTTGACCATTCCCAGATGGAAAAACACTTCCGAGGTGATAAGCGGCGAAACAAAGTCCCTCCGGTATGGAGGGAACAAGCCTTCCACACCTGTCTGAGTATAGCGGAAGAGGTCCTCTCCCATTTTCCCGGTTTTTGCCAGTGCCAGATTAACGGCCGATAACTCCAGGTCCGAAGCTGGCGCTTTGCTTCCTGCCAATTTCAATACCTTTTGCCAGTTTTCTGTTCTCACATGATAATCATAAGCAAATGCTCTCTCTTTATCCCGGTCGGTAAAAAAATATAATCCGGCAAAAGCCAATGCACCGGTCAGGGCGGCTCCCAAAACAGAGACAAGCAGGCGGGTCCTTTTCTCTCTTCCGGCTGGAAATACAAGATATATCAAGAGTACGGCAACAGGTACTGCCCAGGCAACATACTGAAAGTAAAACGGATAATAATAATACCTGTAATAATCAATACCCAGGATTAGTTTTGGCAGGGGATATTGTAGAAAAGAACTTGTAAGCATAGGATATGAAAACGCCAGGGCCAAAGCTGCCAGTACATGCAGCAGCAGGTTAATTTTTCTGATCTTGTCCCGGTCCAGGGACCATTTGATGATAACCAGCATGACGGCATAAAGAATGGAAACGCCCCCCGCAATCCAGTACAGAAAAGGAAGAGTAAGAAAATAACAGAGCGTACGCCGTTGAGATGTGCCGTTGACGGGATACAGCGTTACCGCAATAAGAGTGATCAGGACAGAGACAACGGACGCTATCATATAATTTTCATTCAGCAGCAATATCCAAAGCGAAACGGGCAACAGGTAAGATAAAGGGATCCATGCCGGTTTATTATCCAGAGAAAGAAGAATTTTTTGAAAAACCTGTTGAACGGCAACAAGGAGTAAGGCAATGACAACAGCTCCCGCCCACGAATAATAAAAGAATTGTGTTAAAAACCGCGCCAGCCAGACCGCAATACCTCCGGGGCGTACCGCCAGTTCCAGAAAATAGTCAAAAGAAAACAGGAACAGTTGGTACTGTTCATGGAAATGAATATGAAACGGATAGCATAAAAGAAAAAACAAAAACACGGCTATCCCCAAAATCACCGGACCAATTCTGCGCATAAAACAAAGTTATTATTAATTTTGTTGACAGACAGAATCCTTGTTATGAAAAAAAACATTCTTTTCCTTTCTTTTCTTCTTGCAGCCGGACTGTGGCAAAACAGTTCTGCCTGCACCGTTATCATTGCCGGTAAAAAAGCCACGGCAGACGGCAGCGTACTAAATTCACATACAGATTGCGGACCCGATAACCGCATACGGATCATCCCGGGACGTACCTTCCCCAAAGGAAGTCTTGCGCCCGTATATTGGGGTCTGCTTGACAATATCCGCCCCGTTAATGATTTTGGGGAGATTCTGGGATATATACCTCAGGTTGAAAAAACCTTTACGTATTTCCATTCTGCCTATTCGCAAATAAATGAACACCAGCTGTGTATAGGAGAAAGTACCACAAATCAGAGACCTGAGCTCCAACTCACCAAAGGAGAAGGCGATCAGATCATGACCATAGAGCAGGCGCAGGCGTTTGCCCTGCAACGTTGCAAGACCGCCCGCCAGGCACTCGAATTCATTACCGGGCTTATGGAAGAATACGGATTTCTGCCTTCCTGCGGCGAAGATCCCGAACTCGTTACCCTGGCCGATCCCAATGAAGTCTGGGTACTTGAATTTTTTTCCGTAGGAAAGGGCTGGAAAAAAGACAGCGGTAAACCGGGCTGTATCTGGGCCGCCCGAAGACTGCCCGACGACCACGTAGCCGTCATTTCCAATTGGAGCGTAATAGAGGAAATTGACCTGTCCAAACCGGACGAATATAAAGCCTCTTCAAACTATATGAGCGTTGCCGTTGAAAACGGCTGGTACGATCCCAACGGCACCATGCCGTTTATCTGGAGTAACGCCTACGCCGGCATTACCCCGCGTGAAGCCCATACACACCGGCAATGGTTGTTCAATGCGCTCTATAACCCCGGTCTGCCTGAACTGCCCCAGCGCTGGACGACCAATCCTTACCAAAACCTGAACCAGTACGGTCAGACGGTGGAACCAATTGGCATGTATCCTTTCTCTTTCAAACCCAATAAACTGTTTACCATAAAAGATATCATGGAATTCCAGCGCAGCACGTTCACCGGTACCATATACGATAAGGAAAACGATGCGGTATGGTATATAATCGGGCCCGAAGGGACCATTGAAAAAAGCAGGCTGGCCACTCCTTTCCCGAATGCCGATCTTCAGAAATTGCTCAAAACGAACAGAAGGCGCCTTGTATCACGTGTAGACGGAGAATACGGATTCTGTGCCCAGCTGCGCGGCTGGCTTCCTAACGGGATAGGCGGTATCTATTGGGTATTCGTTGACAACGCCTATACATCGCCCTATATTCCGTTCTTCACGGGCATGACAAGAACACCCGACGTATATATGGAGTACAACCCCAATGAATATTCAGACACATCGGTTCGCTGGGCCGTCGATGTCATTGATAACTTGCTGAACATGTGTTACCAGGAGGCAAAAAAAGACCTGGTGGCATTCAGAGCACCCATGGAAGAAGATTTTTTCAGACAGAACGAGGTTATTGAACAGGAATACCTGAAACTGTACCGGAAACAACCGGAAAAGGCAGCCGCTCTGCTGGACGACTATGCAGCCCGGTGTGCCGGCCGGATTATGACAACATACCGGGACCTTAGAAACACTCTTTTTGTAAAATACACCAACAATAAACTCAGATAATCAATAATAAAATGAGCCTGAACAGAAGGAATTTTCTGAAAGCAGCAGGCGGGCTTGCTGCATTAACCATTGTTCCCCGCCGGGTTCTCGGCGGAAACGGATTTATCGCACCCAGTGACCAGCTCACGAAAGGGATCATTGGAGTGGGATCTATGGGCCGGGGACATTACAAATACGCGGGTGCACGTCTTGTTGCCGTATGCGATGTAGATAAACTCCATCTGGAAGCTGCCGTAAAAGCGGCTCCCGATAAAGTGAAATCCTGTGAAAACTTTATGGACCTGATCCACGATCCCAATGTAGACGTGGTACACATTGCCACTCCGCCGCACTGGCATGGCATTATGGCAGCAGAAGCGGCACGTGCCGGTAAAGACATCTGGTGTGAGAAACCCATGACACGTACAATTGGCGAGGGGAAAAAAGTAATGGAAGCCGTCAAAAGAAACGGCAGGATATTTCGCCTGAATACCTGGTTCCGCTTTACCGACACTTTTTATGGTCTGGGAACTACCGTGGAACCGCTTAAAAAGCTCGTACAAAGCGGGATGCTGGGCTGGCCTCTGAAAGTCACCATTTCTAAGCATACGGGGTTCGACTGGAAATTTTACTGGACCGGAAAAGAAACTCTGATTCCCGAACCCGTTCCGGCCCATTTGAATTACGATATGTGGCTTGGACCGGCTCCGTACAAACCTTATAACCCGCACCGGGTACACCAGACGTTCCGCGGATACTGGGATTACGACGGAGGAGGTCTGTGTGATATGGGACAGCATTATATGGACCCGGTTCAGTACTTCCTGGACAAAGACAACGAAAGCCCGGTAAAGGTCGAGATTGACGCTCCGCAACAGCATCACGATGCCGTGGGAACCTGGCGGAGCATAACCTACACCTATGCAGACGGTTGTCAGATTGTCCTGTGGGGAGATGATTTCGGAGATCCCAAAACACCTTACATAGCAGGTCCCAAAGGGAACGTGTACCGCGAATTCGTGTGTGACATTCCCGACTGGCAGCTCAAACTGGCCGATCTGCCCGATCCTGCACCTCAAAACACCGATTTTATAGAATGTATCCGTACACGCCAACCGTTTGCCCTGAACGAGACGAACGGGTTCCGCAGTTGTACGCTTGTAAACATGGGCGCAGTAGCTCTCCGGCTTAACCGTACACTGCATTTTGACTCAGATAAACTCGAATTCATTAACGACCCGGCTGCCAACCGCCTTTTGGATCAACCCATGCGCGGACCGTGGAAAATTTAAGATTGATAGTATGAAACGAATTATATTTACATGTATTACCGGATTGGCCCTTCTCCTTTCCTTATCCCTTAACGGGCAGGACGCCGGCAGAACCGCCGCCACCAAGATAGGCGATGCCTTAAACCAATTACCGGCGCAGAATGAAGCTCTTTTTGCCCGCCTTATGGAAGATCTGCTCTCTACCGGAGAAGAAGGCATTCTCTTGCTGGCAGACAAAATGAAACCTGCCGGAGAAACACCTCCTTCTGTAGAATATGCGTTGGATGGCATAGTCCAGTACGTTACCAGGCCCGACACAAAAGAAGAGATACGGGAAATGGTTGCCCGTGCCTGTGCAGCGGCTCTTGAACGCGTACCGGAGACATATAATAAAGCTTTTTTCATACGCGAGTTACAGTTTCTGGGAAGGTCCTCGAGCCTTGAGACCCTGGCTCCTTATGTATTTTCTGCTGAGCTTTCCGTACCGGCTATCGAGGCGATTACCGCCATTGGAGGGACAGATGCCGTTACGATTCTGCTGAGCGCACCACAATCCGAACAAAGCATCTCGGGTCTGGGACGTCTGGGATCTGCGCTTGCAGAAAAAACACTGGCGCAAACGGCCCAGTACGGAAGTCCGAATCTGAGGTCCGTCGCCTATAATGCGCTGGCTCAATGCGGAACAATGGCCTCTATGCAGGTAATGCAGGAAGGCCCGGTGGAAGATTATCTCACATTCCTGCGTAATAACATAGAAAACGGCGCCGACAAGCAAATTGCCAAAGCAGCCCGCAAGATTTTGAAAAACGCCAATGATTCGCAAACCCGCTGCGCTGCGCTGGGCTTATTGCTCTGCATCCGGGGCGAACTGGAGATCAAAACCATTCTGGCTGCTCTCGATGATCCCGACCGGGCATACCGCCGGAGAGCACTGGAAGAAACATCCCGCTTTGTTTCACCTCTGGTAAATACACCTATAATCAAAAAAATGGAAAAGCTGAACAACGAGGCACTCGCCGATGTGCTTTTCTGGCTGGGTGAACAACGGGATCCGGCCCTTCTGCCTTATATTTGGGCCTGTCTGGACCATCCCGATACAGAAGTTGCGCGGGTTTGTGCCGGAGCAATGGTTCTGACGGGAGGTGAGGAGGTAAATCAAAGACTGGCCTCACAGATGACGGGAGCAGATCCCGTCAGAATTACAATAGCCGGACAGGCATTACTCTCCTGTAAGGGAGACGTTGCCGGTACCCTTGCCTCTGTATTTTCCAAGGCATCGCCGCAGGGCAAGGCAATGATTCTTCAACTGCTGGCCGCCCGGAAAGCCAGGGCCCATGAAGCCCTTGTCCTCGATCATATCCAGGACAGCGACACCACGGTACGCAACGCCGCTCTTCTGGCGCTGTCCGGTACCGCACGTCCGGAGAACCGTGCTCTCTATTTTAACCTGCTGGAAAACGCACCGGCAGAAGACATTCCGGCTATTCAAAGTGCCGTTATGGCTTCACTCTACGGCCTCGGGCCGGAAGAACAGTGCACCGTACTTACGGCACAACTTCAAAAATCAGCCCCGTCGGTACAACAACGCTATTACGGACTTCTGGCACAAACCGGAACGTACCCTGCTGTTGAGCTCCTTGCCGGAATATACCTCGGAATGGAAGACTTTACCTCATACATGGCCCTTATTAACCAGTGGAATGCACCCGGAGAACAAAAGCTGCTGTACCTGAGAAAAGCCCTCGATCTGGCCAAAGATCCCAAATCCACAGCTGCTTTGCTCAGGGAGATATCCGCCACCAACACATTCCAGGGGATTCTGGTTTCGGGACCCTACATGGAATCGCCTCACAATGAGGTGGCATTGGCTGCCGCATTAAGCGTATATCAGCTGGCCAGCCGGAACAAACATTTTTACGGGCCCGGGGTAAGCGCCTTCATGGAACAGGCCATTCCAATACTTGAGAAAGCCGGATATCCCGACAGTGTCTATGATATTCAGAATATTCGCAAATACCTGAATGAGGTTAACCCCAACGACGGATTTACCCCATTATTCAATGGAAAAGACCTTGAAGGCTGGAAAGGCCTTGTGGGTAATCCCGTATCGCGAAGCCAAATGAAACCCCGGGATCTGGAAAAAGCACAAAAAGAAGCCGACAAGCTGGCCTTCAGTCAATGGATTGTTGAGGACGGAAAACTGGTTTTTCTGGGCAAAGGAGACAACCTCTGTACAAAAAAGGACTTCGGCGATTTTGAGCTGTATGTAGACTGGCTTTTATATCCCGAGGGCCCCGAGGCCGATGCCGGTATTTACCTCCGGGGAACGCCCCAGGTGCAGATCTGGGATACCTCCCGCGTGAACGTAGGAGCCCAGGTAGGGTCCGGAGGACTGTACAACAATCAGAAAAACAAGTCTGTTCCTTTGGTTGTGGCCGATAACCGGCTGGGTGAATGGAACAGTTTCTTCATCCGCATGACCGGAGAACGGGTAACCGTTTACCTAAACGGCCAACTTGTAGTAGATAATGTGATAATGGAAAATTATTGGGACAGGAGCCTGCCAATATTCCCTTCCGGAGCTATTGAACTTCAGGCACACGGCAGCAAGGTGGCCTATCGTGATCTGTACGTTCGCGAGCTGGAACGCCCGGAACCTTTCAGATTGTCTGCCCAGGAAGAAGCCGAAGGGTTCGAGGTCCTCTTTGACGGGACCACCCTGCACAAATGGACAGGAAACACCACAGACTATATAACGGAAAACGGAACCATAGCCGTCCATCCCACCGACCAGGGTTTTGGAGACCTTTATACGGTTAAGGAATATGGCGATTTTATTTTTCGCTTTGAATTCAAGCTCACACCCGGCGCCAACAACGGAGTGGGCATTCGTACCCCCGGAGAAGGCGACGCCGCCTACGTGGGTATGGAAATCCAGATACTCGATCATTTTAATGAAATCTACCAGCCCTGGCTGCTCGATTACCAACACCACGGATCTGTTTACGGTGTAATCCCCGCCAGGAATCGTAATGCCCTCAAACCTGTCGGAGAGTGGAACCAGGAAGAGATTTATGCAAAAGGCAACTATATCCGGGTCACGGTCAATGGCGTTGTTGTTACCGAAGGGGATATTTCAACCGGGCCCATAGATAAACGCGAACACCCGGGTCTGAAGAACAAATCCGGGAAGATTGGGTTTTTGGGTCACGGATCGGAACTGTGGCTCCGTAATATCCGGATAAAAGAACTGTAATGTTTATTTTTTGGTCAGAGAATATTCTCCGTTAAGAGACTGACCGTCAAAAAGAAGATCGCCATCGTAATAGATAATCAGTTTGGTGTCTGACAGTGAACGGATCTCAACTACATCGCTTACGGTGGCGCTTCCTACTACAACCCTGATATAAATATAAATACCGTCGAGCGTATAGGTGGGAGTATAAGCAGGAGATGACTCGGGAGCCGTATAGCCCATAGTTCCGTCTGTTTTAAAAGTCACCGTATACTGGGTATTGGCATCATATGCCCACGTTCCCAGAAGGTCTTCTTTGGTATACTTATCTTTTTCACACGAAGCAGTTGTAAGCAATAAAAGGGAAACTGCCAATATCCCTGTAAAAAAACGGATTCCTGTTTCTTTTCTCATTTTGGAAAACATATTTATATACTAATATTTAAATGTTGCGATTGCCGGATAATGATCGGACACGTATGGAACTCCAAAATTTTCGGTAACCGTATGGTAAACAAGCGCTTTGGCTCCTTTATAGAAAATATGGTCAATGGGTTTGCCCTGGAATGTACCCCATCCGTTATAGGTGGTCAGGCTGTCTGTAAGGGGAGCTTCGGCCCGGGCCTGCAGGAAATGTTCTTTCAGAGGTTCAAAGAGTTCATCATCAATTGGAGCATTAAAATCACCTGTAATAAATACGCAGGGAACATCTCCGGCAATTTCACCTGTTTTTGAAACCAGCAAACGGGCCGATTCTTTACGGGCGATCTTTCCAATATGGTCAAAATGTGTATTAAACACATATAATTCTTTATCGGATTCACGATCCCTCAGATGCACCCAGGTCACTATGCGCATGCAGGCGGCATCCCATCCAAACGAAGGTTCCTGAGGCGTTTCACTCAGCCAGAAGGTGCCGTCGGCTAACGCCTCGTATTTATCTTTTAGGAACAATACGGCAGAGTATTCACCGCGAGCCGCTCCGTCCTCCCGTGCCACACCCACTTTTGCATATTCGGGAAGTTGTTCAAGCAGGTAAACAACCTGTTCGTTAACAGATTCCTGCAACCCAATAATATCCGGAGCCAGAGTGCGAATCATCTCCGGTGAGGCATGCCTGCGTATATTCCAATTGTTTTCACCGTCATCCACCAGGGAAAGGCGAATATTATAAGACATCACCCTTATTTCCCTCTGAGCCGAACAAGAGTTGCACAGAACGGCAGCCAGCACAAGCAGTACTATTCCCGGGAGCAGGAGTGTGTTTTTCATAATGGATTCGTATTTACGATTAATTGGTACCTCCGTACATGTTGGTATCTGAAGCAACCGCTCCGTTTACCGTTCCGGTATGGGTGCATGTTTCGTCAACCGTTCCTGAATGAAAAAATCCGCAGAAACCGCCAACATAACAGTATTTATTTGTATCATTTTCGTCCCGAGTCACATAGCCGATCACGGTACCCGCATTGGAGCAACCGGTCAGTTTTCCTGCACTGCTGGTATTTTCCGATGTCGTATAACCTAACACGCCACCCACAAATTTATAGGTCCCCGTCTGACATATACGGGTGACCGATCCTGTGTTGGCACAGTTGGTGATATTTCCCTTTTTATTATAGGCACAAACTCCGCCAATGGCAAAGAAACTGTCGCTGGCTTCAGATGCAGTCCCGGCAATAGCTCCGGAATTGTTGCTTTCGGTTATTGCCCCGCCATGATTAGCTGCCACTACTCCGCCTACATAAGTAGATCCGGTAATATTTCCCGTATTGGTGCAGCTTTGTACTGTCCCCCCTCCTGTATTGGAGCCTGCTATCCCGGCGGCATTACTGGTGCCCTCAACAGTGGCGCTATTGGAACAATCATATATCCTTTCCGTACTTGAAGAGGCAAATCTTGCCACCACTCCGGCCGCGGAGAACCCGGAAACAGGACCTTCATTCACACATCCTGTCATCCCGGTTTCGGAAACCGCAGCAATGCCTCCGCTTACGGTTATATCTTCAATGGTAACATCCTCGAAACCGGACACATCGCTTTCGTCACCGTTTGTTTCGTTCATTGGGGTCTGAACGGCACCGGTATTTTTACTGTCCGAGATCCGTCCCATGGAATATCCGACAATACCGCCGGCATAAAGTACCGACTTTACGGCAGCACCGTTCTCAGCATCTGAAATGGAACTGTTCGATGCAGTAACCGATCCGCAAATACCTCCTGCTATTCCGCCGGTAGCCTCAACGGTCCAACCGGACTCATTCACACAGCTTTCCGAAATAATGGCCCCCGATGTAAGCCGGCCACAGATTCCTCCTACCCCGGTATAACCGGTAACATTGGCATTGTTTGTTGATCCTTTAATATATATGCCCGTTCCCGAGGCAAAACCACAAACGCCACCCACGGCCGAAACACCCGATACAGGAGCTGTATTGGTACAATTACGAATCACAAAGAATGGCCCGTTTACATAACCCATATGGCCGCATATTCCGCCAACGGAAAAAGGTCCGCTGACCTCACCGGAATTGGAACAGTCAGTCATATCCGAATCGTCGGAATAACCTGTGATCCCTCCTATCCAACTGGATGACTCCGCTTCGGTCCCGGACGAAATTACTGTACCCCGGTTCGTGCAGTTGCCTATAAAGCACGATTTATACTGTTTTCCGCAGATCCCTCCCATTTCGGATTTTGCGGATATACGTCCTGAATTAATACCATTCTGAATATAAGAATATTGCAAAGAAGATCCACACAGGCCTCCGACCGAAGAGGTCCCGGAGATCTGCGCGGAATTGTTGCATTGGGTTATATAGGCATTATCATACATTTCGCCGCTTATGCCGCCCACCTTCTGTGTGCCCTGTACGCGGCCGTAGTTATCTGATTTAGTAATCCCGCATTTCAAAAGGACTTGTCCGCATATCCCGCCGGTTAATGTAGTTCCTTTGATTAAAGCAGATGAAGTATTCTGACAGGAGGTAATAAAACTTCCGGTACTTTTTCCCGCAATGCCACCGGTAGAAGAATTTCCCGTGATGTTACCCGAGTTACTGCATCCGCTCAAAGTTGTTGGATTGCTTTCAGTAGAACTCTTAACCAGGTTTCCGGCTATTCCGCCTGTAAACACATTATTAGCATCGGTAATTTCCACGGTCCCGTTAAAATGGCAATTATCAATAGTACCGCCCATTAAAGTGCCGCAAACACCTCCCGCGGCAAGCGTATAACTGGAACTCCCTTTTATTTTTATCAGGCATCCGGCATCGAGGATAAGGTTTTTGATAGACGCATCAATCACGCATCCGAATAAACCCGCCGATTTGGACCCGGTACTGGTCAATTTGAGATTTTTAACAGTATGGTTATTTCCGTTGAAAGTGCCTTTGATGCTGCTGTTTGTAGTGGTATATAACGTCACATTACTCTGAAACCCAATGGGTGTCCAGTTAGAAACAGTTGACATATCAATGTCTGCAAGCAAATGAATCACACTGTCTTTGTCCATCCATTTATCCAGTTCCCTGAAATAATTTACGTCGTCACGGAAAGCAATAAGGTCTTCGAGAACAGATATGCCCAGAGGTCTCTGGGTCACCCGGATAACGGCAGATGAATCGGTAATGGTTTTAAACAATAACTCAGCTGTCCTGCTACTATTTTGCTTTGAAGTATCGGCGACGAAATGAATGTTAAAAGAACCGGCCACACCGGAAGTTTCTGCAGCCAGCATGGTGCACCAGGAAGCTGTAGAACCGACAAAACGCCACTCATTGGTAGAGGTAATATCAAAAGAATAGGTTCCGCCCGAACAGGGAATCTCCATGGCAGCGACAGAAAGGGTAATAGCATCCGGATCGGGGTCGGGATCGACAGGCCCTTCTCCGGTACCGGCCTGCTCCACCCGGAGGGTCGCTTTTACACTGGCATCGTATTTAGATACAATGGAAATATCCTGAACTCTTTGATCCTTCCCCGTATTTTCTGTAAAAGAAAACCGAAGATAAACCGTAGTAACGGACGTATTAACCGATGTAAGGCTGGATGTCGCCCAATCCGAGGGGATAGAAACATTCCAGCCCGAATTGGAGGAAACAGCCACTGAGAATGTTCCTCCCTCCTTACCAATTTGTAAGGTTTCCGGATTGCATTTTATGTAATATACTGTTTCTTCTTTCTTACACGAGGCAAACAGAAAAAGAAGTATACAAACGGGGATGATCCCGGCAATTAATCTCTTCATAGGGTGTGATCCTTATTGTATTCGCAAAGATGCGCAAAAGAACATAAATGTTGCGCACAGATGCAAAAAAAACGTATTTTCGCATTTATGAAAACGGCAGGACGTATCATTCTGTGGACTACATGCACTATCCTTTTTTTGCTTACTGCTCTTTCAATAATTGTGCCTGTTATCCTGTCTCCAAAACGTCTTACACCAATCATTAACAACTATGCCGGACGGATTCCCGGTGCTGATATCCGGGTTTCCCGGGCCTCGGTAAGTCTTTTCAGGCACTTTCCCCATGCAACCATAGTGCTCGATTCCGGAGAAGTCATCGTACCGTCGTTCCGTGATATATATCCCGGAGCCGATTCTTTATTTGTTTTCGACAGACTCGAAGCCGCTCTTCTACCCATTCCGTTATTGAAAGGATCGGTGAGCATTTCGTATCTTATACTTTCCCATGCCTCTTTAAATCTTTTCAGATCCAGAGACTCCCTGAGCAATTGGAACCTGTTCAATTCCAATCCCGATGACACATCTTCTATCGATTTCTGGCTGGATATCAAAAAATTACACATAAATGACGGGTCTGAGTTCACCTTCCACAACGCAGCCGATACGGTGTATTATAATACCCGGATTACGGACATGATGCTAACTGCCCGGCATTTTAGTTCACTTTTTGACACCCGTCTGGAAACCACTTCAAATACGCTTGTTGTCGGACAAACTTCTTTTTTTAACGACATCCCCTTTAACGTTTACGGACGCACCGGTTTTGGGATAAAGCCGCAAAAAGGGAATGTCTCTCTCGATTTTGAGGAATACCTTTTTGATGAATGCCATACAATTCTGGGAAACGTGCCGGTATTCATTGACGGCTTTATGGGTTTGAGGGATGACAGTCTTGACCTGAGAGCCCGCTGCCGGGTCGATTCCTGCAACATGAGCGACCTGCTGAACGTGATACCGGGCGACCTTGTTCCTTTGAAAACGGAATTGGTGGCAGATATGCCGCTTACACTGGATATAGTTTTAGACGGAGCATATTATTACGGACAGGAAAATATCCCGGCTTTTTCTGCGGCATTGGCTGCCGGATCGGGCACACTAACTTATCTGCCGGAAGAAGATCTTAGTTTCAGGGGGTTCAATGCCGATATGAGTATATCGTACGATCCCCGGATAAATAATTACGGGTTTATTGCCATCCGGGATCTGTTTGTTGACAGCCCTGCCGTCACAGCCCGCATTAAAGGAACCGTTGGGTCTCTCTTTGAAGATCCGGTTTTTGATCTTTCAGTGGCCGGATTAGTGGTTCTTGACCACCTGCCTCTTAAGGCCACCGGAGATCTCGAACTGGATGTTCAGGCCCGCTGCAAACTCAGCCATCTTGACCTGCTCGGTATTGGGAACGCTTCGCTGACCGGTTATCTGGCCACACAGGGATTAACTATAAACAGGCCTGCAGACAGTATTTTCTGTATGGCCGGGCCAACCCAGATCAACCTGGGAATTGACCCCGGTGAGAAGTTATATGCTACAATGGTTTCCGATACGCTTAATGTGTCGTACAAACAGTTGTTCTCGGCCCGACTTTCAGAAACACAGGTAAGTGCCCAGAGTGTCCCGGGCATGTTTACAAAGGACACGTCCAGGGTACAACCGCTTTCCGGACAGCTTATCAGTCGCAGTCTTATCCTTACTCTGCCCGATTCGGCAAGCCTGCGCCTGGGTATGTGCAACGCTTCATTCTCTGTAAATCCCCGGGAAATGGAGCCGTCCATACCCGTAATTGACCTTACTCTGGATACACGGAGTATTTCGGGACGTTACGGGGTGCACCGCGCCAGGATAAACCAGGCCGATATCAACCTGGTTCTGACAAAAAACATTCGTAGCCGTACCCGCAGCTCTGCTAACAGGACTGGGGGCGTAAGGGCCCAACTGGATGACTTCTCGCGTGCCGATATTGACTTTGATCTTGACCGCGATACCAGACGCCTTATCCGCCAATGGAGCATGGAAGGGCACCTTAAAGCATCACATCTGAGCGTAAGAACACCCTTTTATCCACTGAGGATCGGTTTGCAGGATGTTAACCTTAAATTCGGACCGGACCGTATTGATATCCTGAACACCAGCGTTTCCTCCGGATATTCGGACCTGCTCCTTAACGGCTACGTTACCAATCTGAGAAGAGTCCTTGCCGGCAGAGGCAAACTGGGAATGTTCCTGGACCTTCAAAGCGACACACTCGACTGCAATCAGATCATCATGGCAGCCAATGCGGGCAGTGCATTTATGAAAGACAGTCTGTTTTTCTCAGAATCAGAGGCAGTCATAGATTCCCTGCTGACTCGTCAGCTTGAAATGCACGATAGCGACAACCAATTGATTATTGTTCCGGGCAATGTCAATCTGCAGATTGTTCTGGCTGTCTCGAACGCCTATTTCAGGAACCTGAGCATGACCAATCTGCACGGTATGCTACGTGCTGCAGACAGGGTGCTCCAGATAGACCAGCTCAAAGGACTTTCCAACGCAGGGAACATTACCTTAGATGCATTATACGCCACCCCCGATAAAAACAACATCCGGGTGGGCCTCGATATGGAACTGGAAGACATGCGCCTGGAAGAAGTAGTTAAAATGCTGCCTCCCATGGATACTATTTTCCCCATGCTCAAATCCTTTGAAGGCCTGGCCAACGTGCAGGTAACCGCCGCCTCGGCCCTGGACACGAACATGAACATTGTCCTTTCTGAGCTGAAGGCGGCCTGTCGTCTTCGCGGAAAAGATCTTGTTCTGCTGGACGGTGAAACATTTACGGAAATATCACAGAAACTGTTGTTCCGGAAGAAAGCGCGTAACAAAATTGACCGGATTTCCGTAGACATCACCGTGGAGGATTCACGCATAGATATCTATCCCTTTATTATGGAAATGGACCGTTACAAAGCGGCCGTAAGCGGAACCCACAAATTAGACATGAATTTTAATTACCATATATCTGTACTCCGTTCCCCCATTCCATTCCGGCTGGGCGTAGATGTTACGGGTACTCTGGATGACTACCGCATAAAGATTGGCAAATGCCTTTATACAAACGAGAATATTCCCAGTTTTTCCTATAAAATAGACAGTGTCCGTCTGAATCTTCGTGATATCATTACCGGACATTTCACCCAATACAGTTTTGAATAATATGTACACAATTGCCCTGATTCCCGCACGCTACAATTCATCCCGTTTTCCGGGAAAATTAATGCAGATGCTTGAAGATAAAACAGTTATACTGAGCACTTACCAGGCTGCCGTCAACACGGGTCTCTTCCGTCAGGTAGTAGTTGTAACCGACAGCTCCGAAATCTTCCGGGAGATTGTCTCGCACGGCGGCTCTGCCAGAATGAGTCTGAAAGAGCATTCCTGCGGCAGCGACAGAATTGCCGAGGCAGCTGCCTTTTACCCCGAGGCCGAACTTATCGTGAACGTTCAGGGGGACGAACCTTTTATTTCGGCCGCTCCACTTGCCGCCCTCATAGACGCTTTCAAAGGCCCGAAAGGGGAAGACACAGACCTTGCCTCACTTATGTGCCCCATACGGGATAAGAACCTGATAAACAATCCCAATGTAGTAAAAGTAGTAACAAACCACGACGGATACGCCCTGCTTTTTTCGCGCGCCCCTATTCCATTTATCAGAGATAACGAAACAGTGGACGTAACCTTTTACAGGCACATAGGAGTCTACGCATTCAGACGTCCCGCACTGCTCAGGTTTGCGTCGCTGCAGGCGGGCCCGCTGGAAAAGGCAGAAAAACTGGAAAACCTGCGTTTCCTCGAATACGGCATGAAGATCAAAATGATAGAAGTGTCCCATTTCGGTCCGGGGATTGATGTCCCGGAAGAACTGGAGATGGCCCGTGCCATGAAAAAACAAGAAAAAAAATGAAAAAGTCATACTTGCTTTTACTGCTTGCCCTTCTCCTTTTATATGCCTGCCAGGGCACTGAAGATTGGATCAAAGACCCTGTCACTCTTGTAAATCCGCTCATGGGTACGGCCTCGTCGTACGAATTTTCAGCCGGGAATACATATCCTGCCATAGGCGTCCCCTGGGGAATGCACACCTGGACGCCCCAGACAGGCCGGAACGGCGACGGCTGGACCTATACCTACGATGCACACAAACTGGTGGGTTTCAAACAAACCCACCAGCCCAGTCCCTGGATAAACGACTACGGATGTTTTTCCCTTTTTCCGGTTTCCGGAGAACGCCCGGGTTATACAGAAGAAGAACGGGCCAGCTGGTTTTCGCATAAAGCCGAAAGAGCTACCCCGTATGAATACAGTGTTTACCTGGCAGAATACGATATTGAGGCTTCCTTTTCGCCCACTTCCAGGGCCTGTATTTTTAGAATCAGGTATCCGTCGGGCGCTCCGGCAAGCCTTATTGTCGATGTTATGGACAGGGACGGGCAAACCCGAAAGGGTCATATCAGGGTAGATACGGTTAGCGGAATTATAACCGGCTATTCAGTTCACGAGCATGGTGGTACACCGGATAATTTCAAAAATTACTTTATCATCTGTCCCGACTGCGATATCAAAGATTACAAATTGTTCGATGACGGGACGTGCCGGATTACTTTTCTTTTATCGGCAGACAAACCATACTGGACTGTGGAAATTCGGGTGGCCTCATCGTTTATTAGTCCGGAGCAGGCCGCTCTGAACTTGTCCGGAGAACTGGACGGGAAAGATTACGAAACCGTTTGCCGGGAAGGCAAAGCAACCTGGAATAAAGCGCTTTCACGCATAGAAATTGCAGGCGGCACCAGGCGCCGGCAGGAAACATTCTATTCCTGTCTGTACCGTTCCCTGCTGTTTCCCAGAAGCCTGTACGAATACGACAGCCTGGGCACCCGGATTCATTACAGTCCGTACAACGGAAAGATTGCCCGGGGTTATATGTTTACCGATACAGGATTCTGGGATACGTTCCGCTGCCTTTTCCCGTTGCTGAACCTGCTCTATCCTTCTGAAAATCTAAAAATGCAGGAAGGACTGGTAAATGCCTGGCTGGAAAGCGGGTTTTTACCAGAATGGGCCAGTCCGGGACACAGAGGGTGCATGGTAGGGAACAACTCGGCCTCGGTGGTGACGGATGGCTATCTGAAACGTTTGAACTGGCTGGAAGACAGTCTGGGATACAGGCCGGAATGGCCCCGGGACAAAGAATTGACAGGCTACCGTATAGACGAATTATACAAGGCCTTGCTCAAAGCTTCGGAACAGGTGCATCCCACAGTATCTTCCACAGGAAGATTAGGCCATGAATATTATAATTCTATCGGATATATCCCTTATGACGTGGGAATAGATGAGTCTGTGGCCCGCACACTTGAATATGCATACAACGACTGGTGCAACGCCCGGCTGGGAGAGAGCCTGGGAGCCCCGCAGGATCAGATAGAAACCTTTTCAAAGAGAGCAGGTAACTACCGTAATGTATTTGACAAAGAACACCTTTTAATGAGAGGCAGGAATCTGGACGGATCATTTCAAACGCCCTATAATCCGTATAAATGGGGAGACGCTTTCACGGAAGGAAATGCCTGGCATTATACGTGGAGCGTCTTCCACGACATGGAAGGTCTTATTGGACTCATGGGCGGAAAAGACGCGTTTACCCGTATGCTCGACTCCGTTTTTGTGGTTCCTCCCGTCTTTGATTGCAGTTATTACGGAGGGATCATTCACGAGATCAGGGAAATGCAGGTAATGAACATGGGAAATTATGCCCACGGAAATCAGCCTGCACAGCATATGATCTATCTGTACAACCTGACGGACAAACCCCGGAGAACGGGAGAACTGGCTCATTGGGTAATGGATCGTTTCTACAGTCCTGCGCCGGACGGATACTGCGGCGATGAAGACAACGGTCAGACCTCGGCCTGGTATGTTTTTTCGGCCATTGGTTTCTATCCCGTATGTCCGGGGAGTGACCGTTACGAGCCGGGATTTCCGCTTTTCAACAAGATCAGACTACATCTTGAAAACGGAAAGACGATTGTTATAACACCCAGTGAAGAATCGTCCCCCCAACTAAAGATAAACGGGCGTGTACCGGAAAAGATAACGCACCGGGAGCTCATTATGAGGTAACCGGAACCCGGCGCACTTCCTCTACACCCAGAACGGCCTCAAGCCGCGCAATTATATTGCTCAGCTCACGGGCAGAACGGACCTGTAACTGTATTTTGCATTCAAAAAGCGAATCCTTTGTGGTCACAGACATATTATTGATATTCAATCCCCATTCCTCAGAAATGATCTGAGATATCTCGAATGTGACCCCTCTTCTGTCTACACCAAAAATATGGATTCCTGCCGGGTAATACGCAGTATCATCGGGTTCAATATCTACATTCACAATGGTCTCTCCATGTTCGGTAGAAAGCATAATGGCCCTGTCGCAGTTACGTGTATGGACGAATATCCGTCCACTCCCGTCCTGTACCTCAAAACCCAGCAGCTCGTCACCGGGTAAAGGAGAGCAACATTTGGCGAGCCTGTAACGTGTGGGCTTTGTGGATATATTCTGCCTGCGGAGGGCATTCCTGATACAGGATTTAGCTTTATAGGTAATAACAGCTTCCAGCCAGTCTTTCTGGGGCATCATACTGGGATCTGTCCCTATTTCCACCCGATCTCCCCGTTTGAGGACCGTTTTGATGGAACACAGCATACCGTTCACCCGGGCAAACTGGGCATGATCTCCTATTTCCGAGTGAATCACGTACGCAAAATCCAGCGCAGAGGAATTGGACGGCAACAGAATTTGTTGTCCTTTGGGTGTAAAAACGCGTATGTCATCATTATAAAGATTGGCTTTTACTCCTTCCAGGAAGAATCCGTCCTTATTGTTAAACCCGTCGTGATAAACCATATCCTTGAGCGTACCCCGGAATTCTTCCACCCAGGCGTCCACGCCCCCAATGCCTACGTGTTTGTGTCTTTTAACAATACATCCGTGTATGGCCGCTTCTTCCATCCGCTCGCTTTTAATGTGCACGTCAGCCCACGAACCGTGCTCGGTCATGAACATACAGTGAAGTGCCTCGTAACCGTTGGCTTTGGGATTGTCCACATAATTGTGAAAACTGCCGACTTTCTCGGTATAAAGATCTGTTAGCAGGGAATAGATCTGAAGGCACTGGTTTTTTTCAGAAGCATTGCACAATGAGCCGGAACCGGACTTAAAGACAATATTGAACACATAAATACTCTCCAGCCTGTTGAACGGGACCTGTTTCTGTTTCATGTGCCTCCATATAGAGTATACACTTCTTATATCCTGGGTTATAACAGAATCAATACCGTTATTTTTCAGCATTTCCTCAATCGGTGCCACAAAACGGGCCCGGACGCCCCTGGTATCTTCTGCATATTTATCCAGAATTCGCTGTATCTTGTTGAATTCCTCGGGAGAACGGAATTTAAAACTCAGATTCTCCAACTCGGTCTTAACCTTATAAAGTCCCAAACGATTAGCCAACGGAGCAAAAAAGAAATCCGTCTCTCCGGTTATCTTCATTTGTTTGTGCAGAGGCATACTGCCCAGAGTACGCATATTGTGAAGCCTGTCTGCCAGTTTTATGAGCAGGGCCCGGATATCGTACTGTATGGTCATAAGCATTTTCCGGATATTATCCACCTGCATGGAAAGTTCATATTGCTCTTTCTTTTCCTTGGTCAGACCCTGTACCAGAAATGCTATGTCGTCGCCAAAAAGATCTTTGATTTCTTCCAGCGTGTGTGGGGTATCCTCTACCACATCGTGCAATAAAGAAGCGATTATAGGATTCGTGCCAAGTCCAATTTCTTCGTTCACTATACGCGCAACCGCTATCGGATGCAGAATATAAGGCTCTCCTGCCTGTCTTGTTTGCTTGTCATGTGCTTTGTACGCGTATTCGTACGCCGTTTTTATCCGCTCCAGATCTTCGGGCAAACGGCCAACGGCTGCATTCTTCAGAAAAGCATCCCTCTGCTCTGTAACCATCTGATTATATTGCGCCTCTGTCTTTTTTCCTAATTTGATAATTTCCATAAAACAAATGTAATATATTTTAGGTATATTTGCCTATAAATGCTTTTGATATGACACATCAAATACCCCCATTATCATTCTCTGCCAATGATTTGGCTCCGGCCATAAGTGCAGTGACAATCGGCTTTCATTACGGTAAGCACCATCAGACCTACCTGACAAATCTTAATAATTTGATTCAGGGTTCTCCTTTTGCTGAGTCCTCTCTGGAGACCATTATTGCAAAAGCACCGACGGGGCCGTTGTTTAACAATGCCGCGCAGGTTTTCAATCATACTTTCTACTTCGGACAATTCAAATCTCAGGAAACAGCCAGAAAGAAACCCGAGGAAGGTCTCCTGCGTGCCATCGACAAAGACTTCGGTTCTTTCGATAAATTTGTTGAGGCTTTCACCAGTGCGGCCGTCTCTTTGTTCGGGTCGGGATGGGTATGGCTTGTGCGTGAAAACTCCGGCCAGCTTACCATTACCCAGGAATCCAACGCAGGCTGTCCGCTGGCTAAAAAACAGAAACCCCTGCTTACCTGCGACGTTTGGGAACACGCTTATTATCTTGATTATCAGAACAGACGCGCAGATTACGTTAAAGCCTTCTGGAGCATTCTGGACTGGAAGGTGATAGAACAGCGTTTCAATGAATAATGAACAAACTATCCAGGTATGTGATTATAGGTATTGCAGCTGCGATTGCCTGCTTTTTGTGTTGGTATTTCAGCAACATAGTAGCCTATATTCTTATTGCCGCCGTTCTTTCTATTGTAGGTAAACCTCTTGTTTGTTTTTTCAGGAAACTGCATATAGGAAAACACAAGACACCTTCCTGGATAGCTGCTCTTTTGACCTTGTTATGCCTGGTCCTGGTTTTCTCCGTCATTCTTTTGTTTTTGGTCCCTGTTGCCGCAGATTTATTAAGCGCCGTATACCGTATAGACCTGGCACAACTATCTGTCAAACTGGAAGGCCCCATTGAGGACTTCAACTATTTTCTTATACGTCTGATCCCGGGATTTTCCAGAGAAATCACTCTTGAAAATCTTCTTTCAGGTATTGTGTCCACTTTAATAGATGTGAAAAGATTCGAATTATTTCTGACTTCGGTAGCCGGGTACACCATTGATTTCTTCATAGGTTTTTTTGTAGTTCTTTTTATCCTGTTCTTTTTTTTAAAAGAGCAGGATATGTTCACCAATATGGTGGCAAGCCTCTTTTCCGATAAACAGGAGCAAAGTGCCCGAAGGGCTCTGAAGGAGTCCAATAACCTGCTGATGCGCTATTTTATTGGGATACTGCTGGAGATCACTGCCGTAACCATTATGTTAACTTCGGGGCTTTTTTTAATCTGCAGGGTATCGTTCAGGTTATCCCTGATACTTGCATTTTTATCCGGTATCATGTACGTTATTCCCTACATAGGACCTGTTTGCGGCCTGCTTGGTGCTTTGCTTGCAGGAATATTAGGTTACTATATTAGCGGTACGTCACCTTATTCTGTGGAACTGTTTCTGGCACTGATCGTTCTGGTGTACGTCGTTACTTTTCTCATAGATTATTTTGCCTTTCAGCCCAATATTTATTCCAAAAGTGTTAAGGCACACCCACTGGAAATCTTTATTGTCATTCTGGCAGGAGGCAGTATTGCCGGTCTCACGGGTATGCTCATTGCCATTCCTTCCTATACGGTCATACGTGTTTTTGCCAGTGAATTTTTGTATAACTTCAAGATAGTACGCAAACTGACTGTCCAATTCCGGAACCGGGAAAGGCACAGTCAGAAGAAAATCAATTCATGAGACCATTTGTCCTTCCCTTTGCCATTTTGCTTGGGTTCCTCTTCCACAGAACTCTCATATCGCTTAACTACCTTACGCCTTACCTGATTTTTCTCATTTTATTCCTGACGTTATGTGATATGGACATACGCCAGATCAGGATAAGCAGGCTTCATATCTGGCTCCTGCTTTTTCAGCTGATCACAGGTATAGGGTGCTATTTCCTGTTTCTCCCCTTCAACGATATCCTTGCCCAGGGAGCCATGATGGGAATGCTGGCCCCTGTTGCCGTTTCTGCTACAGTTGTAGCCGTAATACTCGGGGCGGACATGGCTACCATGGTAACCTATACGATTCTATATAATGTATTCCTTGCATTTTTTGCCCCGTTCTGTTTTTCTCTTATTGGATACCATACCGGTCTCTCATTCTGGGCCTCCTGCTGGATTATCATCCGTAAGGTAGTTCCGCTAATAATTCTGCCCCTCGTATCGGCTGTGCTGTGCCGGCGATTTCTGCCCCGCATCACTGCCAAAATAGTAAATCACAAAATGATCTCGTTTTATCTTTGGGCCGCTGCGCTCACTTTTGTGATAGGACAGACTATCGACTTCATTATGATGCAGGATCGCTCAAAAACCCCGATTATTATTGTTATGGTAGCCATTTCACTGGTCCAGTGTATCGTTCAGTTCGCTTTCGGAAGATGGATAGGTAAAAAATACGACGATACCATTGCAGGCGGTCAGGCAATAGGCCAGAAAAACGGAGTTTTGGCTGCGTGGATGACACAAATGTATCTTAACCCGCTGGCCTCTGTAGTCCCCGCATCGTATGTTCTGTGGCAAAATCTTTGGAACAGTTGGCAGTTATGGCGTTTCAAGTCCCCGGGTCCTGTAAATAAGAGAGTCCCAATGCCAAATGAAGAAGAGAAGCATTCCAATTAATAGCTATTTCATTCGAAGCATAGGATTCAATAATGTCTGCATATGATTCGTCGGGTAAAAGTGACGGATATTCACACCCGTCCTGCCTTGCCGGATTGGGTCCTCCTATAAGAAAACCCTTAAGCGGTCCCGGAATGTCGTCCGTTGCGGCCAGTCTGTGATGGGGATTAACCGGACTTTTTGAGCCCATACCGGTAACATAGCAATAACCGGTAGAATTCCTGCCCAGGATATAGTCCATATTCTGATGCGCAGCCGTCCTGTAGGATTCATTACCTGAAAGACGGTACGCGTAGAGCAATGCAATACCCTGTCCGCAGCAACTTTCAGACAAACACCCCCAGTAAAAATCCCTTGTTTTATTGCCAAAACCACAGGCAAAAACAGACCCCGATGCAGCAGCAGCAATACTGTCACAGAAAGAAAGCAACTCTTCTTTCATCCCGGATAAAGCCTTATTATTTGTAAACAGGGCAAAGGATCCCAGTGCCGCCACATTGCCCCAGACAGGCAGCCTGAATGAATCCGGTTTGCATTCCAATATTTTATCATAATAAAGCGGCTCACCGGTAGTTATAAATAATTCACATGCAGCCCAGAACCATTCATCTGCAGCAGAAAAATCACCGTAGGCGCCGGTATTTATCCCGGGTTTATACCGGCCGTTTAATGCAAACTGATTGTAAAGCGCATTTGGATTATTCAATGACCAGGTATATGCTTTTTTTGAAGCTTCGAGCATCTTGGCCGCCAGGCGGAAGTATTCGCCTCCCATCGTGCGGTATATTCTGGATGCCTGAGCCATTGAAGCGGCAAAATCAAGCGAAGCGGTCACCGATTTTTGTACCACATAACGTGTTTGGCGGCATTCGGAGGGTTTGATAAAACCCTCGAAATTTGGTGTTGTCAGCTTGTGGTATACACCGCCATCGTTCGGATCCTGCATAGTCATGCTCCATTTAAGGTTATAGAGCATCTCGTCCAGAATGGCCTTATTCCTTTTATTTCCGGGATATTGTTCACAGGCAGCCAGAACAAGTCCCGTGGTAAAGGCCGAGTTAACGATATACTTGTTATAATCGCCCGCATCGTACCATCCTCCGGGAGAAGAAATAACCGTTCCTTCCGGTCTGGATTCCGTAGCAGCCGAAGCATGCACCAGCACATGCGTATCGGGATGCCCCGGAGTCGAACGATGGAGGATAAAGGCATCAAGAGCCGCGTCTGCCAGATGGTTCAACACACCCTGTCCAATCACGAAGTGGGGAGATACTTCTGTACCATTCACGCAAATGACATAATTTCCCGGTTCCCTGAAGGAAGAAAAATCCAGGATCGTTCTTTGTTTTTCCGAAAACGGCGAGTTTCGGATTTCTCCGGCCGGTGCGGAATAAACGGGCTTTCCCGTTTGGGTGTCTACTAATTCAAAGGCTCCCGCATACACCCCTTCCATGACAGCTACCTTTTCCTGTAACAAATAATATCCCAATTGATTAACACGAACGGAATGCTCCCGTGAGCCGGCAAACAATGCCAATAATAAACATATGAGTGTTCTCATAAATTTTGTATCTTTACGTTATGGACAATAAGTTGCAATTTAACTAATTCTTTGTATTATGAAGTATTTTAAAACAGGTATTACCCTGATGCTATGTGCATCTCTTGTACTGACAAGTTGCGGGAACGTAAGCCGAACCGCAATGGGTGTGGGTATTGGGACTGCGGCCGGAGCAGCGGCTGGTGCGGGAATAGGTATTACCACCGGTAATACAGCTCTTGGAACAGCCATTGGAGCAGTAGTCGGCGGTGTAGCCGGTGGACTTATTGGTCGTCATATGGACAAACAGAGACAGGAGCTGGAAGAAATCCTTCCCGAAGCAGCCTCTATAGAGACCGTAAACGACGGAGAAGCCATTAAGGTAACCCTGGAGTCGGGTATTCTTTTTGCTACAAATTCTACCGCTATAGGGGAATCGGCCAAAACAGCACTCAGAAATTTCGCTGCAAACCTGAATCAGAATCCCGATACCGACCTTCAGATTGTTGGACATACGGATATCACCGGAACGGTTGAGTACAACCAGGGATTATCTGAAAAACGCGCCAGGAGTGTCAGAGATTACCTGATGCTACAAAACGTGGACGGTGCCCGAATGACCACTATCGGCAAAGGCATACACGAACCCGTGGCCGATAACAATACCATTGCAGGACGGCTCCAGAACCGCAGGGTGGAAATTTTCATTCTCCCAAATGCCAAAATGATTGAAGAGGCACAAAAAGAAGCTGCAGGATCCAGGTAAAAGCCCGGTTTGTAACTGATGTTACATTTTAATCTCCGGTAAACACTTACGTTTGCCGGAGATTTATTTAATACACCGGTTCAATGAAAAGAGATATAGTAGTCATTAATGAAGAGCTTTGCAACGGTTGTGGTGCATGTATCCCCAACTGTCATGAAGGAGCTCTGGCAATCATAGACGGAAAAGCAAGACTGGTAAGTGATCCAATGTGCGACGGTCTGGGCGCATGCATAGGTCATTGTCCTCAGGGAGCCATATCCATTATACAGCGCGAGGCGGCACCTTATAACGAAACGCCTTCACATGGAGAATGTCACTCCGGCGGTTGCCCGGGCTCGGCAGAACATGTTTTTGCTGTCAGAAAACCTGCTGTTGCTTATTCGGGAGAATTACCTTCAGAATTAAGTCACTGGCCAATTCAGCTTCATCTTATAAACCCGTCAGGAGGACATTTCAGAGAGAGCAACCTGGTAATTGCCGCAGACTGTACCGCATTCACCTATGGAAATTTTCACGGAAAATACCTGAAAGGCCAAACCCTCGTCATTGCCTGTCCAAAACTGGACGAGGGTTTGGATATATATAAAGAAAAAATCCGACAACTGATAGACATCGCAAAAGTAAATACTATAACCGTCATAATCATGGAAGTAGCCTGTTGCAGGGGATTGCTTCAGGTAGTCCGCAATGCAGCCTCAGAAGCATCACGAAATGTTCCGGTAAAACTGGTTATTGTAAGCATCAAAGGAGAGATACTGCAGGAAGAGTGGCTGCATTAGTCTTTCCTGTCAACTTTGGCAATAACTGCCACATATACCATTTGGATGCATGGTCTGACAGGCACAGATAATCCTGTGCTGTGGCTCGTCATTCCAGGGTTTGGGATTGAAACGCGGACAGCATTCAAAGTATTTTATATAATTTTATGCCCGAACTTACCTTTTTTATGAAACCTTCTGTGGTGATTATGAATTTTACGAAGGTTTACGAATACGAAACCTTCTACAGAGACACATCCTTTATCTGGCTGGACTGCCGTGATATCCCCGGAACGTACTGCTACTGCGACTCCGGTGCGCAAAAAACCATACAATTCCGAATGGCTGGTCTTCCACTTTCAGGGATCCATTTCTTAGATTCAGGCAGTTATCATTATATAAGTAAATTTTGGACAGATAAAATCAGGGAGCCTTTTTCCCTTGTACTGATTGATCACCACACCGATATGCTTCCCCCGGCTTTCGGTGATATTCTTTCCTGCGGCAGTTGGGTAAAAGAAGTTCTTGATGGCAACTCAAATGTAAAAAAGGTTATACTTATAGGCGTTTCGGATCTTTTTATTTCCCAGATCAGTCCGGACTATTTACCCAGAGTGGTCATACCGGACAGCCTGCAGACTTTGGCAAACCTTACGACGACCGAACCTGTTTACATTTCCATCGATAAAGACGTACTGAACCCGCAAACCGTGAGCATCAATTGGGATCAGGGAAACATGTCACTTAGGGAGCTGGCCGCATACCTCTCTGTTATTAAGCAGAAAAACAGGATAATCGGAGTGGATATATGCGGAGAAAGTGACCATTCTCTGCTTTCACTCCGGGACATGAAAGCGGTAAAAAGAAACAACCGGGTAAACAGGGAACTGATCAATCTTCTGAGCGATTGATCATATTGAGAATCCGCCGGAAACGAAGGCGGATTGAACGTAATAAAATCAGACCTTTGCGAATCCATAAGGTGAGCAGTCCGTGTTCCGGCAATAAGGCCAAAGCCACTACATGTGACATAGTTGTCTTTTCAGTGCCTGAAAGAGCATCTCCCTTAGTAATAATGGGAGGGTCATCCGAATTGTTTCTATCTATCCTGACAATCCTGTGCATCAGAAAATCAGGACCGTAACGGAACAGAATTACGTCTCCTTCCTTTAGCTCTTCGGGTCTGAAAGAAATAAGCTTAACCGTATCTCTTCCGTCCAAAAGCAACGGGCTCATACTGTTTCCCCTGACCGTGAGAGATACCGACTTGCCTTCACGGATACTTTCCTCAATTATTACCAATACTTCGCGGTTAAGTACCAAAGTTTTCATTGATTGCATTTAACAGGCTCGTAAACAGTATTTTTTACCAAAATGGCCGCCGCTTTATCGGGCAGGCAGGCAAGCAAATAAACCGGAACGGTCGTAAGAATCCGGGAAATCATTTGGCACAGATGATCTTCAAAAAATACATCTTTTAGAAAAGCGGGGGGAAACGAAGGATAGAGAGCGCCAAAAGCCCTGATTTTTGAAAGTTTATCAATAGAATTCACTTGATGTTGTTTAATGCGAACCACCGCTGCTACAGGGTATTTTTCATTTACGTACTTATTACCTTTCCCACTCCACGGAGATCCGTAAACAAAAGGAACCGGGTCTCTCACGCTAAGAACAGGACTGTCGTCGTTTAATAAAAAACTGTCGGGTATATGCTGCAGCCAGAGGCCGGTATGGGTACTTTTTCCTGTGCCGGATTCGCCCAAAAACAATACAGCACTTCCGTTATATACAATAACAGAAGAATGAACGGGAGAAAAGTGGCGGGGAATACCCCAAAAGGCCACACACATCCATATTGTAAATTTCAGATGATGAGGCCGAACCAGCTTCTGTTCAACATAGCAATGAAAACCCGGAGATCCAAGCTGCATGATACATTCAATAATGTACTGTCCGCCGGGTTCCTCTATCGTAAAAAAATAGTTATTTTCCTTTCTGCGGAACCGGCACACCCCTCCGTCTATTTCAAAGGTATGGATCTGAATACTGTCCTCAGGATCCCTGACAATATGTAAATTTCCGATATCCAGCCTGATGTCTATATTAAGATCGGGACTATGATCTGCCAGTATTTGGGTAAACAATCCAAAGCCCGGAAGTAATCTCGAGACGGCATCGGGTTTTTCTGTAATAAGACAAACAGTATGCCCTGCAATCCAATACGGTAACTTTTGTTCCATTAGCCTAAAGTAATGACTCTGTCGCAAATGCTTAACAAATTGTCATCATGCGAAATAATAATAACAGTTACGTTCTGTTTATAAAAATCGGGATTCATTATGGTGGCCGCTACCTCTTTTTCTGTGTTCTTGTCGAGCGATGAGGTGGGTTCATCCAGAAAAAAAACATCGGCATCTTTATATAGTGCCCTTGCGATGGCAACCCTTTGTTTCTCACCGCCCGAAAGCAGGCATCCCGCATCACCAATACGGCTTTGAACACCCAGAGGCAAACTTTCCACCAATCCTTTAAGCGATGCCCTTTCAATAGCCATAAACAACCTTTGCTCATCTACCTCCTGAGCCAGTACAATGTTTTGGGCAAGCGTTGCGTCCATAATAAAAATATCCTGCGATACATACCCTGCCCGTTTATGCCAACGCGCCCTGTTTTGCGGGGAAAGCCTGGTATTGTCTATGAATATTTCACCCGATGCGGGATCACATAGGCCCAGCATAAGATAAAACAGCGTGCTTTTGCCAATTCCCGAGATGCCTTTAATGCCAATCTTTTCGCCTTTGCGAATAGTAAAGGACAGATCCCTAATGATCTGCGCTCTGTCTCCATAACCGAAGCTCACATTTCTAAAGGAGAACGTTTTGTCAAAAGGCAAGGGGCCATCTACACTCCGTACTTCAGTCTGTCTGTTCTTTTCAGACCTGATCTTTTTTACGCTAATTTCGTTAATTACGTCTTTAGTATAACGGTTGGCGCGTATAACGGCATAATTGGAAACCACAGACTTTGCGGCCGGGAGTAATTTTAATGTAGCTAAGGCAAACAGTCCTACTTCCACCAAAAGATTGCCTTTTCCGTCGTATAAATAAAAACTGGCTGCGATCACTCCTGTTATGACAACCATTACACCTATTTCTATCATTCCCGATGCGGCACTTTTTATACGGTCTGTCCTGATTCTGGAATCAGCAATGGTTTTTAATCCGTCACCAAACAGGGCATACATCCCTGGAAAAGCATTATTGACTGCCACCTCGGCATATCCCCGGAACGTCTCCATGGTTATTCGCCATTGGTTTCGCTTAGCTTCATTGTCCTCTCTTCCGGCTTTTTGCAATTTTCCGCCCACTTTCATCTGATATAAGATGACAAGCGGCACAAAAAGAAGTATTTCTGTAATCGCCACGTATACATTCATACAGGCAAGAACGCCCAGAATAAGTACAGAGAGCAATATCTCACCGGTGATCGTCAAGGCAGGAGACAACACATTAAATACATACGCATAACATACCGCGTTCGTATTGTGCGAAAGAACGGAAGCCCTGTTTTCCTTAATGAAAAGAAGTCCTTTATCGTAGTAGTACTTAAAAAGCAGGCCGGAATAGCGGGTATAAACCGCCAGAAGAGATCTGTTCTTATAGATACCAATCATATACAATAAGTAATTTTTAACAACGGTAAACAACACTACCAACCCGCATACGATAAGAAGGAATGTTCCGTAATCACTCACATTCAGCAGGGTGTAAAAACGGTTAAGGTATTCATTGCCGCTTATTCCTCCTTCCTCCAGCAAAAGTAAGAGCAGCGGTACAACCAATGCCAGTCCGGCAAGTTCCAGCAATACCGCCGATATAGTGAGCAAAACCAAAGAAATCCGTTTCATGCTAACGCCAGTTTGAGATCCTCAGGTAGCGAACCGATTTGTAAAACAATACCTGCTCAAACAGGCCTTTCCGTATGGTATCGTATTTCCATTTGGAAGCTGCAAAATACTTCAGTCCTGTCCACTTTCTGCGCAAAACACTCATTTTGGACAGCTCATCTCTCTCCTTTCTATTTATTCGGGGACAAAATGTATCTTCCAGCACCCTTTCCGCCCACTTTTCGGCTAGCTCGCTATCGGCCTTCGAAACGGAAAAAAATCCGTCGGGCTGGCCAAGGTATTTTCTGCCTATGGCCAGAAATGAATTCAGGAGCAGAAACTGGTTTTCACATATCATCATCTTCTCAATAAAACCGGTATTTATGCGCTCTTTATTTGTCTCAAAGAATAGTGCAAGATCGCAAAAATGCCTTAGAACAAGTCCCGAAGCAAGAAAATGGACTATGGCATGCCGCGTAAGAAAAACGGCTGAAAAATCAGGTTTTGGAATGCGCACCGGGACATCATCCAACATGATGGTATCGGTCCCCTGTTCGCTAAGTATCCGGTGCAACCCCTGTTCCAAATTACTGTCTGTCCGGGAATCGGACACATTTAGAAATGTCTTGTGGTTTTCAACAGGGACTCCTTTATAAAAAAAATTGGAATGCTTGGAACTCTTTGTATCCACTTCTATACCCAAAGATTCTATTATGCGGTTTCCCTTATCATAGTCACCCATAAGGTATATATCAATATCACCGCATTCCCGGTGTTCGGGCCTCGGGTAAAGCATACTAATACCTGTTCCTTTGAGCAGCATCAGTTCCACGCCTTGGGAACGGAACAATAAAACCAATTCTTTCAGCACTTCACACTGCCTTTTATAGCGGAATTCCATCTGCTGAACGCTTAATTCCCAGCGCAACCGCAGTGCCCTGTCTGTCACAGGAAACTCACGGGGCATACCGTCAAGCGTCAATCCCAGAACTCCCTGCGAAGCAGCCAACCGGTATAACTTTTCGGGATTTGCATTATATTCCGCTACCGGCAACACCTCATGTTTAGCAAGAGGCCATAAAGCTACCTGCAAACATGAAAAAAGTATATGATGTTCCTGCGTCAGATGCATAATCCGGCTTTAACCACAGATTCGGTCCAGGCGCAGGCATCGTTATACGCCTTGTGGCGGTCAATTCCGTAAGCACGGGTAAGGAGTTCCGCCACATCATCAACGCTAAATTCCTTCCCCTCAAGGGCCTTCCACAGGTATTCCGCGGTAGTGTTAAAAGCTACGACTTTAGTAAGGTCTACCTCGGTAGCGCTGCCAATAACCAGCATTTTCTCCCCGGCAATTTCACGCAATCTTATATTAGGTCTAAGTTTCATAATTTGTTTTTCGGAATAAAGGTATGTTTATTTTGATTTTTTCACAAATTTAAGACTCTCTAAATTAAAAGACCTTTCTTCTTGTTTTTTAAGCGAATGTTCTTAACTTTGTATTGAACATTTGATTAAAATTAATATGCCCAGGCCAAAAAAATTGCGCAAGATCAATGGCATTCCACATTTCAAAGGCTTTAAGCCCATTGGGGATCAACCCGAAGAACCGCCCGTATTTCTGAATTTAGAAGAATATGAGGCCATCCGCCTGAGCGATTTTGAGTTCCTGGCTCAGGAAGAAAGTGCAAAGGCGATGAACGTTTCCCGCCCGACATTTACCCGCATTTATGAAAGCGCCCGGCGTAAGGTAGCATTGGCTTTTGTAAAGGGAAGGCCCATAGTCTTTGAAGGCGGAAAGATTTATTTTGACAGTAAATGGTTTACCTGTCACCGGTGTGGTTGTTCTTTTAATCACATGCCAAATCAAACGTCCGTCATAAGGTGCGCCCTGTGCGGCTCGGAGAATATTGAACAACATAAAAATCCATCTTTATGAAAGTAGCCATCACCTCTACGGGAAACACCCCCGGATCCTTTCTTGACAGCCGCTTTGGCCGCTGCGCCTATTTTGTAATATACGACACTCAAAGCAAGTCAATTGAGTATATTCCCAATCCAAATAAAGACAGCCTGGAGGGAGCCGGTCCGGCATCCGTTCAGTTAGTGGCTTCAAAAGGGGTAGGAAAAGTCGTTTCTGGAGAATTCGGGGCAAAGGTCAAATCGGTTTTTGACCGCCTTCAGATTCAACTGATCGTTATTAAAGATCAGGAAAAAACAATAAAAGAGATATTAGATTTATTATGAAAAGAATTGCCATCCCACTGGAAAACGGCCGTTTGTGTTCCCACTTCGGCCATTGCGAACAGTTTGCCATTATTGATGTTGAAAACAACACCATTACAGGAGAGGAACTCCTTACTCCCCCGCCCCACGAGCCGGGTCTTTTACCTGCCTGGCTCGCCCAAAAAGGGGTTACCGATGTAATTGCCGGTGGAATGGGACAGCGGGCACTCGACTTGTTTGCCGCCCAGCAAATACATGTAAACGTAGGAGCACAACCCAAAAACCCGGCCGATCTGGTTAAAGAATGGATAAATAAAACCCTTCAAACAGGAGCAAACGTTTGTGATCATTAATACCGCAATATGAAAATCACCATTGCCAGTGGTAAGGGAGGCACCGGAAAAACATTTGTATCCACTAACCTGTTCTTTTCAATCCAAAAGGAAGGAATCCCTGTAACACTTGTCGATTGTGATGCCGAGGAACCCAACGTAATGGAATTTTTCTCCGGAATCCTGACGGAACAAATTCCAATTATTCAAAAGATTCCTGTAATACATGAAGATTCGTGTACCTATTGCGACAAATGCCGGGAGTATTGTAATTACAATGCCATCATTTGTCTCCCTCAGGCAAAGCATATCCAGGTACTGGAAGATCTTTGTCACGATTGCGGAGCCTGCCTTGCCGCCTGCCAATACAATGCCATCACAGAAAAAGAAAAAACACTGGGGCACGTCTCTATTTATCGGCTTCCTTCAGGGGCTTTGATTGTGGAGGGCCGTTCGTCCATCGGGGTATATTCCCCGGTTCCGGTTATTAAGGGGGCAATGCATCATACCCATCCGGACGGGATTACCCTGTTCGATGCCCCTCCGGGGATATCATGCCCTTTCATTGCCACTGCAGATAAAGCCGATTATATTGTACTCGTTACAGAACCTACTCCATTTGGGCTCAACGACCTGAAACTGTCTGTCCAGACATTGGACACGCTGCAAAAATCGTACGGAGTGGTCATTAACCGATCGGGCCTGGGAGATAACAGCATCTATGAATGGCTGGAAGAGAAAGGCATCCCGATTTTGGCAGAAATACCCTTTGACAAAGAAATCGCACGAGTATATTCTGAGGGCCGACTCATAGCAGAAGTAAATCCCGGTTACAGATATTTTTTTACTAATCTTTATCAAAAGATACAAAACCATGCCGGAAATTGTTCTTCTCAGCGGTAAGGGAGGAACAGGCAAGACGAGCCTGGCTGCCGCTTTCGCCACATTGGAAAAAAATCTTGTGGTGGCCGATTGTGATGTAGATGCAGCCAATCTGTATCTTGTACTTCAACCCCGGGACTATATCTGCGAACCGTTTATATCCGGATACAAAGCCCGTATTGATTATAACAGCTGCACCCAATGCGGACTATGTCAGGAATATTGCCGTTTTGGTGCTATTTCCGTTATAACCGATCCTGCATACCCTAAAGGGAAAATTACCATTTCCCATACTGCCTGCGATGGTTGTAAATTATGTGCCCGGATCTGCCCCATTCAAGCCATTTCGATGATCCCCAGCGACAAAAGTCTATGGTTTGCCGGGAATTTCCGAAATGGAAAAATGGTACATGCCCGGCTGGCTCCGGGAGAAGAAAATTCCGGAAAATTAGTAAGCCTGGTCAGGGAAAAAGCACGGCAAACGGCTAAAGAGACCGGGTGGCAAAGAATAATTATTGACGGGCCTCCCGGTACCGGCTGTTCCGCCATCGCTTCAATGACCGGAACAGATAAAGTAATTGTGGTCACCGAGCCATCCCGTTCGGGATTTCACGATATGAAAAGAATCCTGGAATTGGTACATCAATTCAGGATTCCTTCATGTGTAATCATCAACAAATTCACTCTTAACAAAGGCTTTACCCGGGACATTGAGAACTGGTGCCTTGAAAACAACATTCAGGTAGCCGGCAAGATCTCATTCAGTCCGGACATCGTTCACGCAATGGTCCACTGTGTAAGCATTACCGAATGGAAGCCTTCATCAGAAACGGCCTCTGAAATAAAGGCCGTTTACAATAAAATTATTTTGCCAGTTTTTTCTGCATTTCGGGGCTCAGGGGAATAATCAGTTCCACGTTGTGTGAAATGGGCCCTGAGCCGGGAAAAGGTTCCATTAGATTGTATATTTGCTGGGAAGCCAATGCCAGAGAGCGGGACACAGCTGCAAGAGGATTGTCCTCTATGTCCGGATCTACGTTAGTAGCAAAAATCGACAAAGTCTTATCCTTGTTCAATACGATATCAAAAACACGGAACTGCTGTGGAAATTCCCTGAGCGACTTGGTTTCAACCGCCCAGAAACTGTTTTCGGGATGAGCGGGATCGTCAGAAGGGAACGCTTTAACGGTATTCAGGTGACGGTGTCCCGATATCCAAAGGATCAGGTTTGGATACGTCTTCAACTCCTTAATAAGGGCACGTTCATACGCCTCATCAAACCAGCCCACTTCCTCTCCAAAAGCAACGCCAATAGGTACGTGAGCGGCAATGATCATGAGCTTGCCTTCTTTCTGTCCTGTCTGCAATTGTTTTATGAGCCATTCGTACCGTCCGTTCTTTAATGAACCGTGCCCGTAAATCCGGCTGACATCGGAATCTTCCTGGGTATTATCAAGCACAATCACTTTAAGCGGCAGACCCATTTTGGGAATATAAGAATAACACCCTTTGAAACGGTTTTCAGGATTGGCCTGTTCAAACCCGTGGCCTGCGGGAAGGGAGGTTGTATTGCTCATCTCTGCAATATAGTCATCCACAGTAATGGCATACCTGTCCTGATCCGCGGGGATTGTAGGAAAATCTGTCATCTGGGCTACAATGCCTTCTCCGATGATTTCGCAGTTAACGGAATTGCCTGCAATAGAGCCGGTCGAGATCGTTTCTTTATCCATCTCTGCCGGATCGTCAGACAAGATGTTCCCAATATGCAGTATTTGGTTTCCGACAAGGACTCTCCGCAAACGTTCGGAATAAGGCTTTGATCCAATATAGAAATGGTCATGATTGCCAACAACAGCATACCATGGGATCGCGGGATCGAGCCCGACGGCCATAAAGGGGTCCTGATGGTCATTACCCGGGCCGGGAACAGGATCGTCATCTGCACCTGAATCGGGATGAACGGCTTTACCGTCCATAATATCAATAAACCACCTCAACTCGTTATGTTGTCCGTTATTGGACAAGTCACCCAGCATTATGCCAAAATCCAGGGGGTGGCGTTTATGTATCTTATTTACGGTATTCACAGCGGCATCAAGCACCTGGGTCGTATAAAGCATTAACGGCGCGTAAACAGATACCGCATTCATTCCCAGGTACCTGCGAAAATAAATAGCCTGGGCGGGAGATTCTTCGTCGGTAATATGGATATCGGTAAAGGCAAAGAAACTCAATAACGACTCTTCATTTTCTGCAAGCGAAGAGTTATAACCCGCCGGCATTAAATCAGTTTTTTTATCAAAAGGAAGGCCGTCTCCGTAATGCCACTTCCCGTATCCTTTGCTTTCAAATGAAGCCGGGTCGGTAATGTCCGGGGCTTCACCCCCGGGCAGAGGATCTGCCTGAATAGCTCTTTCTACTGTAGTATAGGCTTTGGGCCAAAGTCTGTCCAACAAACTGTCATGTTTGTCACATCCGGTAAATGCAACAACAAAAAGACCCATAATTAAAAATGGGTTGGGGAAAAAATGGTTCTTCATAGTTAAAATTTATAAAACAAAAGTAACTATTTTCTGTTCCGTCCGTATTCGTCGGCCGCTAAAATCGCGTTTAAGACTTTTTTGGGGGTAATCTTTACCCGTTCGTGATGGATTCCTTCCTGCGGCACACAGGCCTTTACTGCCACAGCCATCAGCCGTTCTTTGTCAATTTCTTGAATGCCAATATCGGCAAGCGTTGTAGGCAATCCAATCTGTTCACAGAACCCGTAAACCGTTTTTTTCTCTGCCTCGGGAGCATGAGTCAGAAAAAGTCCGGCAAGTACCCCAAAGGCGACTTTTTCACCATGATAATAGGCATGTGTTTCTTCCAGCACTGTCATCCCGTTATGGATGGAATGGGCAGCGGCCAGACCGGAACTTTCAAAGCCGAGCCCGCTCATCAGGGTATTTGCTTCTACAATGCAGCTCAGCTGCGGGGTCACCAAATACTGGTCACAGGCTTCTTTAGCAGCCGGACCAAAACGCAGCAGCGTATCATAACAAAGCCTGGCAATACTTAATGCCGTCAGGGTACTGTATCCGCCGCATTCATTGGCCGAGCCGCTCTTTTTGCAGGAGCGGGCTTCAAACCAGGTAGCCAGTGCATCGCCCATCCCGGCCACCAGGAACCTTGTTGGGGCCGAGGCAATGATATCCAAATCTACCAATACAACCTGAGGATTCATCTTCAGATAATAGACAGACTGGAAAACACCTTCTTCTGAATACACCACGGCACAACCGCTGCAGGGAGCATCGGTAGAGGCAATGGTTGGCACCACAATAACGGGGATATTGGTTCTGTCAGCCACTATTTTGGCCGTATCTATGGTTTTGCCGCCTCCCATACCCACAAGCACATCTATTTTCCTGTGATGCACTATCTTTTCCAGACGTTCCACCTCGGACATACAACATTCTCCACTGAAAGTCTCAATCTCTATCCAATCTTCCCTTTCTTTAAGACAATATTTGGGAAGCACATTTGAGCGTGTTGTGGGCGAGGCCAGAATAAGACCTCTATTACCAAGCAGTTCCACAAGAAAAGGCAATTCAGCCAGTGCTTTTTCTCCCTGAATATACTTTCCCGGGAAAACCGCTTTAAGCGTTCCCGGACTGCTTTTCTCATCAGAAACCAACATCATAAGTATAAGTATTATTAAGTCTCTGCAAATATAGAATTTATTCCTGTTTGCAATACGTCAACGCGGCAACCATGCAGAATACAACCGCAAAGCCGGCAAGAGCCAGATAATCCACACCCAATTCCAATACCGTTGTTCCTTTAAGATAGACAGCGCGCAGAATGGCAATGAAGTAACGGGGCGGGAAAACAACGGTAATCCACTGCGCCCACCGGGGCATTGAACCAAGCGGGGTCAGCATGCCACTCATCAGCATAAATATCATCACAAAAAAGAAGAGCACAAAGATACTCTGTTGCATCGTATCTGAGCCGTTGGCAATTGTGACGGCAAAACCGGACATGGCAAAAGTGAAGAGGATAGCAGCAAGATAAATGGCACCGGTACTGCCGACAGGCCAGAGACCATAGACGAGGCCTACAGTAAGGATTCCTTCAGTCAATACCACCAGTCCGATAATCCAATACGGAATAAGTTTGCTGAGAGTGAACTCCAGACGGGAGACCGGCGTTACGTTTATCTGCTCTATGGTGCCTTTTTCCTTCTCCAACACAAGATTCAGCGCCGGAATGAAGCAACACACCAGCTGTATCAAAATTATGATAAATGCCGGAATCATATAGAATCTGTAGTCCAGAGTCTCGTTGTAAAAATATCTTACACTTGCCGGATCTGAATCTGCGCTCATAGACAAGCCGTTTTCCGCCGCCACCTCGGACAGTGCAGACGCAATGGTCATCATAATATATTGCGATCCCAACATGCCTTTTGTCGCATTTATGGCGTTGGCATCTACCTTTATTTTCGGTACAATGCCGCCCATTATAGATTTCTCGAACCCTTCCGGAATCGATACAATAACATCAACCCTGCCTGCCTCCAAAAGCCCATAGGCCAAAAGATAGTCAGCAGTAACCTGCTTCACCATGAAATGCTTTGATGCATTCAAATGCGAGAGTACCCGCCGGGAAATGGCCGAATGGTCACAATCCACAAAAGCAACATTTACACCCCTGACCTCCATATTGGCTACGATTGGTGCAATCAGCATAATCAATATCGGGAACGCAAATATTAGCCGCGGCAAGAACTTGTTACGACGGAACTGAATAATCTCCTTTCGGAGCAAGAACTTAAGACATTTCATAGCGCATTACTCCAATCTGTCGTTAAATTTCTTTGTCGACACGGCAATAAGCAGCAGCGTCTGTCCAAGCAAAATACCAAACTCCAGCATCACGCCAATGAAGGCCACACCTTCTATCATCAGTTTGCGCATTGCATCAATATACCATCTGGCAGGTATAACGTACGATATCCAGCGCAACGCCCAGGGAAGGTTCTCAATAGGGAACATTAGCCCCGAGAAAAAGAGTACCGGCATCATCATCACCATAGCGCTGATAAGCAGTGCCACAATCTGGCTCCGGGCCATGTTGGAAACCATCATTCCGAGTGCCAGCGAGAGCACCAGGTACAGTACGGAAATGCCTACAATACCCCATACACCGCCCGCAAGAGGTACATCCAAAACAAATCGCGCAAGAAGCAGAATCGTCGCAAGGTCAATGCAGCTGAGCAGCAGGTAGGGCACCATTTTGGAAATGATTATATACGCCGGCTTCACAGGAGATACGAGCAACACTTCCATCGTACCGACTTCTTTTTCCTTCACAATGCTGACCGATGTCATCATCGCGCATATGAGTAGGAATATCATGCCCATAATGCCAGGTACGAAATTAAATGCGCTTTTCATCTGAGGGTTATATAGTTGGTGCATCTCAAAGAGTGACTGCCGTGCTTTCTCTCCAAGGATGACATGCTGCAAATAGGCCTGCGATGTGCTTGCCGTATTCACGTCAGCGCCGTCAAGGATCAGCTGAAACAAGCCTGAAGTGGCATAATCTGCGGCAAAAACAACCACGGCAGCAGCCTTGCCCGTACGTAAGGTCATATCTATATCGGCAGCATCCACATAACCTTTAAAGCGGAAATATGAACTGAAAACAAGACGATTCACGCTTTCCGACACTGCGTGGCAGCGGTTTGGCGCACAAACGGCAACATTAATATTGTTGACATCCGTCGTGACTGTGAAACCGAAGAGCAGAATCAGCATCACCGGAATGACGAGCACCACCAGCATGGTACGTTTGTCGCGCAATATGTGGAGCATCTCTTTCCTGATAAATGCCGAAAGTCTTATCTGCATAGCTTTACAAATACTTCGTTCATACTTTCTGCCTTGTACTCCTTCATAAGCACAGATGGTGTGTCAAGAGCCTTTATGCGCCCGTCCATCATAATAGACACCCTGTTACAATATCCGGCCTCGTCCATGTAGTGAGTTGTAACAAATATCGTTGTCCCTGAAGAGGCCGCTTCGCGAATCATCGTCCAGAACTGACGCCGAGTAATCGGATCCACGCCACCCGTCGGTTCATCCAGAAAGACGATTTCGGGATTATGGACCGTGGCAACCAGAAAGGCAAGTTTTTGCTTCCAGCCGAGAGGCAGCGAACCCACCAGGTCATTTCTATGACCGGAGAATTGCACCTTTTCCAGCAGCTCGGCGGCACGTGCTGCAATTTGCTTTTCGCTCATCCCATAAATACCTCCGAAGAGCTGCATATTCTCAAACACGGTTAAGTCCCCGTAAAGAGAAAAACGCTGGCTCATATAGCCGATATGTCGCTTTATCTGTTCACCTTGTGTCATAATATCGAAACCGGCTACTGTGCCGCTGCCCTCCGTCGGGAAGCTCAGACCACACAGCATTCTTATTGCCGTTGTCTTTCCGGCTCCGTTGGCACCGAGAAAACCGAAAATTTCACCCTTGGGCACTTCAAAGCTGATGGCATCAACTGCAGTGAAACTACCAAAGCGTTTCGTGAGGTTTCTGACTTCTATTACGTTATCCATTGCGCGTCATCAGTTCTATAAAATAATCTTCCAGTCTTGCAGGAGGAGGACAAATCTCAAGTATCAGACCCTCACACATCAGGGCAATCCGGTCGCAGCGGGCAGCCTCGTCCATATACGGAGTGCTCACCAGAATGCTTATTCCCGTTTCTTTCAGCGAAGCTAACATCTCCCAGAATTCCACCCGGCTCAGGGCATCTACGCCGGTTGTAGGCTCGTCAAGAAAAAGTACCGAAGGTTTATGAATCAGCGCACAGCAAAGTGCGAGTTTCTGTTTCATTCCTCCGGAAAGCTTACCGGCCCTCCGTGTCCTGAATGGCTCAATTTGCCTGAAAATAGGGGCAACCAGGTCGTAATTCTCTTCCAGCGTGACGCCAAAAATGTTTGCAAAAAAATCGATGTTCTCCCCTACGCTCAGGTCCGGATACAAAGAGAACCGCCCCGGCATGTATCCAACCCGGGTCCTTATTTCCTTGTAATCCTTTATAATATCCAGCCCGTCGGTCCTTGCGCTGCCTTTGTCCGGAAGTATCAGCGTTGTCAGGATACGGAATATTGTCGTCTTGCCGGCCCCGTCAGGACCAATAAGACCAAATACCTCTCCCTTTCCAACCTGGAAAGTGACCCCTTTCAAAGCCTGAACAGACCTGTAGGACTTGAACAGATTATTTGCTTCAATAGCGTTCATCACAGATTCACTTCTCCGTAAAGCCCTATCTTTAGTCTTCCGTCGTTCTTCACGGCAATCTTTGCAGCATAAACGAGGCCGGCACGCGAACTCCTTGTCTGGATGTTCTTTGGAGTGAATTCGCTTTCGGACGATATCCAACTCACAACACCTTCATATTCATAACGTTCATCGCCGCCGAAGTCCGCCCAGACTTTTACCTTCTGACCGACACTGACCTTTGAGAGCTGGTCAGATGTGAAATAAGCCCTCAGGTACATATTGTCGGTATCGCCAATCTTCAACAGAGGTTTTCCGGTTACAGCAAGTTCGCCTGCCTGGGCGTATTTCGCCAGCACTACTCCACTAACCGGAGCATTCACACGGCATTTGTCTATATTGTAGTCCACCTGGTCAATCTGGGTGGTGATAACAGCCGCGTTGCCGACTATGGACGCCGTGTTCTTGCTCAGGCTTGAAAGGGCGGCATCGTACTGGCTCTGCAGGATGTTGAGTTGGGCATTCACGTCGTCAAACTGTTTTTGCGTGGCGGCATCGTCTTCCAGGAGGAATTGCACACGTTCCAGTTCAGTCTTTTGCTTTATAATCTGCTCCTTTAGGGAAGCAAGCTGCTTTTGGATGTCGGGCTTCCCGGAAAGGAGGGCCTTCTGTTGCTGTTCTAAAGTGCGGCGTTGCAGCACGAGAGCCGAGCTGTCTATGGCGCAAACGATGTCAGCTTTGGAAACTGTCCGGCCTTCAGTAACGTCGAATCCGACAATCTTGCCTGATACTTCGGCAGATACTGTAACGGTGGTCGCCTCAAATGTTCCGGTGGCGTCATATCCGTTCTGTTTTGCGCATCCGGCGAGCGCTGCAAGTGCTGCAATAATTATATATTGTTTCATTGCCTATTGATTTACAGTGTATTTGAGTTCGTAGATTGTTTTAAGCAGTTCTATTTCGTGGATACTGCGGGTGTTGCGGGCCACTGCTTCGTCGCTTATCCGCTGAAGGAGCGTGGCGGTATCTATGACACCGTTCCCGCGCTGTGATTCTGCTGTACAGCGGATGTTCGTACGCAGTTCAACAATCTGGTCATCACCTTCAAGGGCTTTGCGCATGCGTGCGATTTCACCATTCTGCTGACTTTTCTGAAGATTGGAGTTAAACGTGAATACCTCTCGCTGAACCTTCAGTGCAGTGCGGGCATTCTCAAGACGTTTCAAATCTGTCCCACGGGTAAAGAATGCGCTTATGTTCCATTGCATCCTTAAGCCGAGGATAGCGTTCCAGCTCCATTCGCGGGTTGTCATGCTCTTGAACATGTCAAGGCCCGGATTACCGTAGTACCCCTGGGCAAAGAAATAGAGTTTTGGGGTCAGGCTCGTGTTGAGCAATCCCTGTTTTGCATCTATGCCGGCTATCTTCGCATCTATGAGCCCGATTTCCGGGCGGTTATTCTGCAGCGCCGATACAATCACATCCTGGGGTTTGACGAGTTTTCTGTCCCCGAAAGTTTCTCCGATAAACATCTCCAGCATGGTTACGAAATTGGCGCGCGAGGCCCGGTTCTGGGCAATTTGTTGCTCCAAAGTGAGCTGCTCGACTTTTATCAGGTCGAGATCGGATTGAAGAGCCACACCGTTGCGGTGCATCGATTCGAGCTTGGCATAGTTGGCGTTCAGCAACTCCTGCCGGCTTTGCGCCGTGGCATAATTTTCATCCAGTAGAAGAATTCCAAAGAATATACTGTTGATGCGTTCCTCCAGCGAGTAAATGCTGACATCGCTGCTGAGGCGTTGCTCTGCAGCTTCTGCCCGTGCAAGTTTCCTGTTTGCCCTGGATGTGCCACCATCCCATATTGCCTGATTCACATCCAGCGCAATCTTGTACTGATCCTGAGGGATGCCCGGCATGTTGAGGCCCTGTACCTCGAGCATTTCCTTCAACTTGTCCGGGAAACTTGCGACAGCGGACTGCCAGGTAGTCTGGCCGCTGAAGACTATTTGCGGAATCCAGCTGCGGGAAGCATTGGATATGTTGTACTGCTCGCTTTGAGCAATGAGATCATACTGAGCAACTTCCGGATAGTGTTCTCTGGCTTTCAGCTGGCACTGCTCCAGTGTCAGTTGAGCATTGGCCACAAACGGCACAAGTAACAGTAAAAATGTCAAGAGCTTTTTCATAGACCGAGGCGTTTCATTATTATTGTTATGTTCTCCTGCTTTATTTGTTCCATAAATACTTCCCTGCCTTCAGATAAAAAGCCCATCTTTTCGGTAAGAGGATAAACGAGAAACGGGAAAATATTCTGAGCCATAATGTCTAGCAGCAAATGCCTTATGTCAAAATCAATTTCAGGCTGTGTCAGCTGCATTGCAGTTACCATTTTCGGAAATATCTTCGCTACGAGAATGTGATCTACGTGGTCAATCTCTCTGACGAGGAATTTCGGCAGCAAGGGGTTCTCCATCAGGAAATCGAAATGAACAGAAATACCCTTTGAAAGCCTCTCCTTAAGCGGTAGATTTGTATCGGTAAAAATGGCCAGTACCGAGTTGGCAAGCAGATTGAATTTATCCTCTATTATTTTATTGAAAAGCTGCTCCTTTGTCCTGAAATAATAATGAAGCATCGAATGGGTTACACCCGCTTTCTCCGCTATTGAAACAGTCCTCGCTCCGGCATAACCCTTCTCAAAAAACTCTGCTTCAGCTGCTTTCCGGATTGCAGTTTCTGTATTTTGCACTTTTGGTTCAGACATGACAAACAAAATTGTTTAACAGAATTGTTAATACAAAAATAAAAAAATTTCTTAGTCTGGCACATTGAAAGCACTTTCCATTAATTTTTGTTCTGCTCGTGGAATTCCAATGGTATCAGCAATATTCCGCCATTTGTGTACGCTTTGAATAATTTCATTAATAATACCGTTCATCTGTTTTTTGTTTAATCTGAAAAAGAGTCCTACGCTTCTGGCTAAATCAAAATCCAAAGCATTGCTTTCCATGTCTATATTCAGGGCCAATCCGTATTTATCTGTCGAAGGATTCAAATCAAAAGCCGGAGATAGCACCCAGCCCTCATCAGTTAAAATAAAACCGTGATTACGCAAATGATCATCCGTTTGTTTGAAATAACAATCATCTACTAGATAGAGATAGCGCGGAGTTGTCCTATAAGACGGGATCTAATAGAGAACTTTCATAAACTTTATTACTTGATTATTGTAATATATTCCTTACATTTGTCGTGTGAGAAATATTAGAAAGACTGAGGCGTTTGATGAGTTTTACAATTCGGTAAACAAGAGAGTGCAGGAGAAGATAGACTATGCTCTCACATTGATTGCTCAGATTAAGGTTGTGAGCGCAAAATTTGTCAAGAAACTGGAAGGCACTGATTTCTTTGAAATGAGAGTGTCTGTTGAAAATGAGTACAGGGTAATCATTTTTACGATAGACGAGGAAAACTTCATTGAGGCAAATGAGATACTTCTTTTGAATGGATTTTTGAAGAAGTCAACAAAAGATTACAAACCGCAGTTAAAGAAAGCAGAGGAAATGATTAAAGGATTATCAGAATGAGACCGACAATAGATAAAAATAAAATTGCCAGTCTTTCGTCAGCAAACGAAATGCTGGATCAAAAGTATGGCAAGACGGGAACTTCAACAAGGGATGCCTTCGAAGCCAAAGCTAAAGCCTGGTATTACGCAGAAGTTCTCAGGGATGCCCGTAAGGCAGTTGGTATGACTCAACAAGAACTCGCCAATAAAATTGGCAAGAAGCGAGAGTATGTTGCTTCTCTTGAAAAAGGCGAGACAGACATGCAACTCTCTACCTTCATACTGATATCCGAAGCTGTCGGGCTCAAGTTTGCACTGACCTATTAGTTGCAGAATGCAGAAAAGCCAGTCAATTGACCGGCTTTCTTTCTTTTGTAGCGGAGGGAGGACTCGAACCTCCGACCTTTGGGTTATGAGCCCAACGAGCTACCAACTGCTCCACTCCGCGATATTGAACCGCAAAAGTAGCAATAATATGTTTACATACCAAATTTATTTAATAATTGTCCGGAGCCTATCGTTTCCTGTTCACCCGTAACCAGGTTCCTGACCGTAACGGTTTCCTCCGCCAGTTCGGTTTCACCAATGATGGCCGCAAAGGATATACCGCGACGCGATGCATAATCGAACTGTTTCTTCATCTTGGCCGGATCGGGGTACAATTCGGCTGCAATGCCCGAATCGCGCAGTGATTTAATATAGCGTAATGCCCTAACCGATTCGGATTCCCCCATATTAAAGAATAATACGACCGGCGCATCCTGTACTTCGGGTGGGAACCGGTCCAGTCCCAGCAACACATCGTAAATCCGGTCGGCTCCGAACGAAATGCCGACACCCGACATGTCTTTCAGGCCAAAAATACCCGTCAGGTCATCGTAACGCCCCCCGCCGCATATACTTCCTATTGAGAAATCGAGCGATTTCACTTCAAAAATAGCTCCCGTATAATAATTCAGTCCGCGGGCCAGGCTAAGATCCAATTCTACTTGCTGTGACACGCCCGTTTTATCTATCAGCTCAAACAACTTTTCCAGTTCCCGAACGCCTTCCATTCCGGTTTCAGAAGCTCCGCCTTCAAAGAGTGAACGCAAAAAAGCGATCTTCTGCCCGGAATTACCCTGGAAAATCAATAGCGGCTCCAATACGCCAACGGCCTCCGCAGAAATACCTTTTGCATACAATTCTTCTTTTACGGCTTCCAGACTCGTCTTATCCAGTTTATCAATGGCAACGGTAATATCAATAATTTGTCCGGGACAACCCATAACCCCTGCAATTCCGCTCAGGACTTTACGGTTGTTAATCTTAAGCAACACCCTTATCCCGAATTTCGAAAATACGCTGTCCACCAGCTGAACCATTTCCAGTTCGTTATACATGGAGACGGACCCAATTACATCGGCATCGCACTGGTAAAATTCACGGTAACGGCCCTTCTGCGGTCTGTCGGCCCGCCAGACAGGCTGCAACTGATAGCGTTTGAAAGGAAAAACGAGCTCATTCTGATGCTGAACCACAAAACGGGCAAAAGGCACCGTCAGGTCATAACGAAGACCTTTTTCACATACCTTTAAAGACAATGCAGCGGAGTCTTTTTCGTCGGGGTTGTCCGGGACGAGACCGGACACCGGGGCAAAGCTGTTCCCAGAATTCAATATTTTAAACAAGAGCTTATCGCCTTCTTCACCGTACTTTCCCAACAAAGTCGACAGGTTCTCCATAGCCGGCGTTTCAATGGGGGCATAGCCGAATTGTTTAAAAACACTGCGGATGGTGTCGAATATATAATTCCTGCGGGCAGCCTCAACAGGGTTAAAATCACGTGTTCCTTTGGGTATGGAGGGTTTCTGTGCCATTATGTTTATTAGTTTTGTACATACAAAAATACATGAAAACCTTGAAACTGAAAATAATTGCCATGGCCTTCATGGTAACAGCCCTGCCCCTGGGAGCACAAACCGCCGTAACAGGCAGGGTCTTCGAAGACAGCAACAAAAACCGGTCAGAAGATCCTGGCGAAAAACCGATATCCGGTGTCTGGGTAACCGACGGTTTTTCAATTGCCTGTACAGATTGGAAAGGAAACTTTATTCTTGAAACCAATCCCGAATGTGTTCACATCTACCTTCGTGTTCCCGACAAATACCGCTCCTCCGGCAATTTTTATCTTGCGTATATGCCCGAAAAGACCGTGGGCTATGACTTTGGGCTCGTCCCGACCCCGGATGTTCCTCCGCGTTTTGTGCAAATGGCCGATAACGAAGAATCTATCTACAGGGAATGGATAGACGACATGAAACAGTGGCTGCGAAATGAACCGGTTGGTTTTGTAATAGTAACGGGTGACATTTGCTATACGAATGGCCTATATATGCACGCCCGGGAATTCAACTCCCGTACCATGGACACACCCGTTTTTTATACATTGGGTAACCACGATCTGGTTCACTACAAACAACACGGCGATGACCTGTACCGGGAACTTTTCGGCCCCGTTTGGTATTCATTCGATCTGGGTGGCGTACACTTTATTGTATTACCCATGATGGCGGGCGATGTAAAACCTTCCTATACAGCAGCCCAGGCTTTCGGCTGGGTTTCGAAAGATCTGGCCACGCTCCGGCCGGGGCAAAAAGTGGTTTTCTTTTCACATGATCTAATGTTATCAGAAGAAAACGGACATTCCGTATTTTCTTATAAATCAGACACGCTGGATATTTCTAAATACGATGTGGAGGCTTATATATACGGACACCGGCACACCCAAATCACACAAGAGTTCCCGGACAATATTATTGCCTACGGGACCGGATGTGCCCACAAAGGGGCTATAGATCATACGCCTTCGCTGTACCGGGTGTTCACCATTCTTCCGGACGGCACCCTAAACACTTACGACCATTTTACAACGGTTAACAGGCAATTGCAGGCAAATGTTTTCACTAAAGACGGAGTCTCTCATATTCATGTAAACACCTGGCATTCATCTGCTTCTGTTATACAGGTCACCGTTGAAAACGGGAAGGGGGAACTTACACCCCTTAACCGGACTTCTTCATGGGGATGGGACGGAACGGCAGAAGATCCGCGTACGGTACGTGCTTACTGTACCGATGGAAGCCTTTTTGTGCAACACCTGGTTGACGGGCTGCAGCACGTAGTTGGCCGCCAATCTGCCCCTGATCTGTCCTGGGCCCTGCCTCTGGGCGGCTTTTGCGCACCCGGTCCGCCGGTTACGGACGAAGAAAATATCTATATTGCCACCTACGACAACCGGATGGGCCCGGATAACAGGATTACTGCCGTCAATCCTTCCGACGGACGGATCGTCTGGCGTTTTCAAACAGAAAATGCCGTAAAAGGACATATGGACTTGTCGGGCGGGCTGCTCGTTGCAGCAGATGTCACCGGAACAGTGTACTGTCTCGACACGAAAACAGGAACTCTCAGGTGGAAACACGACCTTTTTCCGGAACGTTTCAGTACCGCTTACCAGATGGGCGTTGTTGCAGAGAACGGACGGGTTTACCTGAGTAACGGGGCAAACGGTTGCGCACTCGACCTTAAAACGGGCGAAATCATCTGGAACAACAACTTTAAGCTTACGGGTATTACCAATATTACGCAACTGACGGTAACCGACAGCCTGCTGATCACCGGGTCCCAGTGGAGCGGACGTGTGGCATTACGGAAAGAAAACGGGCAAAAGGTCTGGGGACCTGTAGGGTTAAACGATCTGAGCTATAATGATTCGGCTCCCGTATTTTTTGACGGGAAGTTGTATTTTTGCTCACATACGCATTTGTCTGTTCTCAATCCCGCAACCGGGGAACTGCTTGAATCCCAACCGGCAAGTCCGGCACTGGCAGGATCTGCTTCAAGACCTTATGTATCTGACAGCCTTATTATTGTCGGGACATACGACCGTGGTGTCATGGCCTGGAACAGGCTTACGTTAAAACAGAAATGGAGTTTCAGGACCAGGCCCACATTGCTTTATACGGGGGCTTATTCCAAAGACTCACAGGAAACAGTAGAGGCATCGCCCCTAATAAAGGACGGTGTTGTTTACTTTGGAGCGGGAGACGGCCTTTTTTACGCATTGGAGGAAAAAACAGGGACTTTTTTATGGAGCATAAACCTGGGAGCTCCTGTTCTGAGCAAAGCCCTTCTTCTGTCTGTATCGGGACAGGAATACCTTTATGTTACCGATTTTTCCGGAACTCTTTATAAGATAAGACCTCTTATCCCCGAAGCTAACTGATTTTCAGGTAGTCGAGAATAGCCCTTGCCGCTTTGCGTCCGGCACCCATGGCCAGTATGACCGTAGCAGCCCCGCTTACCACATCACCGCCGGCAAATACTCCGGGACGTGAAGTAACCCCGTTTTCATCGGCAACAATACCGTTGTATTTATTTATGTTAAGCCCGGGAGTGGTTCTGGCTATCAAAGGATTGGCAACTGTGCCAAGAGCAATGACCACCACATCGCAGGGTTTATCAAATTCGGAACCGGGAATTTCAACCGGCCGGCGACGTCCGCTTTCATCTGGTTCGCCCAGCTCCATACGGATACAGCGTAACCCGGTCACCCATCCTTTTTCATTTCCGAGGACCGAGGTGGGATTGCAAAGCAATTTAAACGCAATTCCTTCTTCTTTGGCATGATGCACTTCTTCCACACGGGCAGGCATTTCTTTCTCCGTACGGCGGTAAACCACTGTTACCCCCGCGCCCAGACGCAAGGCGGTACGTGCGGCGTCCATGGCAACATTGCCGCCTCCTACCACCGTCACATGTTTACCCACGTAAATGGGTGTGTCCGAATCGGGCGAATAAGCCGACATCAGGTTACTGCGGGTCAGAAACTCGTTGGCAGACACCACTCCGTTCAGATTTTCACCCGGAATCCCCATGAATCTGGGAAGTCCGGCTCCGGAGCCTACAAATACGGCGTCGAAGCCTTCCCGGTCCATAAGCTCATCTATTGTGACCGTTCGTCCCACCACTACGTTAGTTTCTATAGTTACGCCGAGTTTCTGAACCTGGTCAATTTCGTAGGCTACCACTTCGTCCTTGGGCAGCCTGAATTCGGGAATTCCGTATACCAACACGCCTCCGGGTTTGTGAAGCGCTTCAAAAACGGCTACCCGGCAACCGGCTTTGGCCAGATCGGTGGCACAGGCCAGTCCGGCCGGACCCGACCCGATAACAGCCACTTTTTTCCCGTTATAAGGAGCCACTGCAACCGTTGAATAGCTGTTTTTCCTTGCCCAGTCAGCCACGTAGCGCTCCAGTTTACCAATAGCCACCGGCTCGTATTTTATTCCTAAAATACAAGATCCTTCGCATTGTATTTCCTGTGGACAGACACGTCCGCAAACGGCCGGCAGCGAAGAATCCGCCGCAATCACAGACGCCGCTTCTTCCATATGATCTGCATTTACCGAGGCAATAAACCGGGGAATATTGATAGATACGGGACAGCCCGAAACACACTTGGGATTTTTACACTGAAGACAGCGGGAAGCTTCCAGGATGGCTTCTTCACGGTTGTATCCGAAACTCACTTCATCAAAATTATGCGCCCTTTCCAGGGGATCCTGCTCGCGCACCGCAACTCTGGGAATCTTACTCATGACTGTGCAAATCTATAAAACATTTATGATCGGCTTCCGTTTCCTGGGTTTTATACATACCCTGACGCCTCATGGCTTCATCAAAGTCAACCTGATAGGCGTCAAACTCCGGCCCTTCTACACAGGCAAACCGGGTTTTTCCGCCAACCGTTACACGACATGCTCCGCACATTCCAGTGCCGTCCACCATAAGGGTATTCAGACTTACGATCAACGGCAGATTATAGGGTTTTGCCGCTAACGTCACAAATTTCATCATAACCATTGGTCCAATGGCAACGACCTGGTCATAAACCGCCCCGTTATTCATGATTTCTTTAAGTTTATCCGTAACGAGGCCTTTGAAGCCGTATGAACCGTCATCGGTACAAATATATAAGTTGTCGCAAACAGATTTCATCTCGTTCTCAAATATCACCAGATCCTTTGTTTTGGCGCCAATAATAACATCGGCTCTCACGTCGCGTTCGTGCAGGTATTTGACCTGGGGATAAACGGGTGCAGTCCCCAGACCGCCGGCAATGAACAAATACTTCTTTCCCTTTAACTGTTGATCGGTAAAATGAATAAATTCGGAAGGGATTCCCAGCGGGCCCACAAAATCGGGAAAAGCATCGCCTTCATTAAAAGAGAGAATCTTGCGGGAAGAGGCGCCCACCATCTGTGTTACAATTGTAACAATACCTCTATCAGCATTATAGTCGCAAATGGTTAAGGGTATCCGTTCCCCTTTTGCATCGGTACGCAAAATAATAAATTGTCCGGGTCTGGCACTGGAAGCTACGCGTGGCGCCAATACGTCCATCAGACAGATATTGGGGGCCAGCATCTGTTTCTTAAGAATAGGGAACATAATGGAATTTTATTAAGTCAGGCGCCAAAGATATAAAAAAATCCCGGCCTGCCTATGGTAATCTCACGAAAGAATACCCCTTTCTACCGAGCACTTTCAGAATCTCATCCAAACGGTCATACAGACGGTCGGTGCGTGTATCTTCTATTCCGGGATGAATAAGAATAACGGCTCCGTTCAGGCCGTTCTTGTTTTCAAAATCATACAACTGGTCTATTAATTCCTGTGAAGATCTATACGACGCCATATCGGGAGTTGTATAATCTGCATTGGTGCGAATTCCGGGGGTGATATTTATCAGTTGCATGCCCATAGAGGCAGTTACCCTAACGGTTTCTGAATTATAGTGCTCATAGGAAGGCATAAACCAATTCACTCCGGCCGGGTCCACTCCTGCCCTCTCCAATTGTAAAAGGTTCGCGGTAATATCCCGTCTGAGGCTGTCTGCAGACACCAGCGACTGCTCAACATCTGCTCCCCAGGGGGCATACAAAAGGTGCCTGTCTCCGTGAGGTCCCACATAATGGCCCTGTTTTATTATATCCTGTATAAGTTCTTGCCATTCAGTCATCCGCAGGCAATTGCCGGTCAGAAAGAAAGAAGCTTTTATTTTATGTTTTTTAAGGGTCTTTAATACGGTTTCTCCGCCGTTAAATCGCTCATCGGCAGTAAAGACCAGGTAGATTTCTTTTTTTGCCCGATCCATGGCTATAATTCCGCCCATGGCATTTCGTACCTGTTTTCCGGCGACTGTCTTCCCTTCAAGTTCTTTTTGTGAAAGATAATAACTCAGCGAAGCCGTTCCGTCCATGGTGGGCTCATTGGTCGCATAATCCCAGATCTCGTCGTGATACAATGCCACACCGTTATTAAAAGGGGCATAGGCATCCCTTCCGTCACTCATGGAAAGGTATTCACCGTGGGCGTTATGACGTTCCCTGAGCAAGGGGCCGTCCACCAGACCGCCCGGAGTATTTTTGCCAATGGCCACCAAATAAGATGAATGCGGTCTTTCGGGGTAATCGCTGCCTTTGGGAAACTCAACAATCATAGAGGTACCCCACGGATTGCATCCGAAAAGCCAGTCACGCAAAGCAGCCTCCATACGGGCATAGGTTGTATCCCCCGTTGCCGTGCGGTACAAGTGTGCCTGTGTAATAGCCGCAGCAACCAGGTTGTTGGAACACCACATAAAAGGGACTCCGTTCAGAAAAGCACAATCCGAGGCACGCCGACTCAGGTATTCCAGTCCCTGGCGCATGTAGCCGGTATATTTAGCCGATACGGCAGGGTCTTCTGCAACAGCCAGGTAATAGTGTCCCAGGTTCACAAACGGATAAAACTGATAATGACGTGCCCTGCCCAACTCCATCCAGGGAGTCACTTCTTCCAGCTGTCCCCAGTAATCGGCTTTTTTAAGCCAATCGGCGTCACCGGTCAGATGAAAAAATGTAGCGGCGGCCAGTTCCACATCGTCCACGTAGTTATCCTCTTCGTAGAAATAGGGAGACACCACACAACATGTCTGAGTATTTCCCGGTTTTTCTTCTGCAAAAGCATAGGCCGGCACGGCCTTAGCCTCCATGGCAGCCGAAAAAGCCGGATCGATATCTCTGAAAAGTTCGGCTCCCAATGCAAAGGCCGAGGCAAATTTACCGGCCGAGGAAGCCACGCCTGTAGTGCGGTTGATGTGCGTACGTAAACCCTGACGTTCACCGGTAATGAAATACACCGGTCGTCCGGCATCAGGCCCCCACCCGTAATCGGCCCTGTCGTTCACAGGAAGCCGGAACCCCACATGGTCACGATCATCGGCAATCTGATTGAACATCACTTTGTCTTGGGGATTCATTTTCATAAGCCACTCCAGGCCCCAGCGGATCTCGTCCAGTATGTCGGGTAACCCGTTGGCTCCCGGACGTCCGGTGGCATCAAAACGGTCTTTGAACACACTCTTGTCTGTAGCCCGGTCATAGGCAAACATCATCTGATACGTGGCATTCGCGCTGGTGGTAAGGTACTGGAGGTAATCGGCGGCATCGTGCCAGCCACCTTTTACGTCAATTTTTTCACCCGAGCGGGTCGGGTGAAGAACAATGTATCCGTCATGCTGGTGGCATTGTGCATCAAGAAAAGGATTATCTCCGCACCGCTGCTGGCGCATATAGTTCAAGAGAAAATCCGATGCCCCGTCATATACCTCGGCCCCGATTCTGAAACCGGGCGAACTTATCGGTCCGCGCCCGCTTACCGACACTTCAACACGGTATCCTCCCTCCTGCGTAAACCGCGAGAAATCCAGGCGGTAAGCAACGGCCATACCCCATTTTCCGGCCGGAACTTCCCTGACCTGTCCTCCATTCAGAGTCCCTTTATATACGACCCTGCCTGTTTTTACTTCTATGAGGCTGAACGAGTCAACCGCCATCTCTTCCCTGGCAATCAAAACAGCCTCTTTAATATCACCGGGAAGATAGCCTAATTGATTGATCCGGATCCATGCGTCGGTTTCCCTGGCTCCCAGAGGACCCGCCATGCACCACAGGACAATAAAAACAAACAGGGATCGTATCATAATGTTATTGATTAGGTTTGACTTCTTCTGCCGTATAACCAATCTTTTCAATGGCCTTTTTAAGTTTATCCTTATCGGTCTTTGAAGGCTGATATTGTATCCAGACGGTCTTTTTGGGCACATCTACTTTCATGTCTTTAACTCCTTTTTCAAAGGGCAGTTTGTCTGCAATCTTTTTGGCGCAATTTTCACAATCGAGATTGGTCAGAAAGGTTACCTCATCTGTCTTGCGGGAGTCTTTCTTCTCCCGGGCTCCAGCCTGTATGGTAATCAAAAGGCAAATACATACAAAAACGGCAGCAATTAATTTAATGTTATTTTTCATATCTGTCTAATTTATTATTTCCAAATAGTCAAACGCATTCCGGCATACACTTTAATACCCATGAGCGGTCCCCAAACCGCGGTGGCGTTAAAGGAGGGCGAAAATGGGTCTTCTGCCGAAAGCACGGGATAAGGCTGACGGTAATTAAGCAGGTTCTCCCCGCCAACATAAACATCCACACCTTTAAACCTTCTGGTTATCTGTGCAAAGAACATAGGATAAACGGGAGAATAACCGTCTTCGGAAGCGACGGCGTCAACCTGCGGATACTCCAGTGCAAAAGCGGGAATACGCGCCGGGCCGTTAATCTGGGCCGTAAAGTCAAAAGTCCAGATATTCATATTAGTGGCGTATTGCAGGTTAAGGACGCCTTTATATTTGCTTGTCAGAGGCCGGTCCACCAATCCCTGGCCCCTCAGGGTTACTTTGGAGTCGTTATAACGGAAAGTAGCCAGTAAAGTAAACCCTTTAAAAGGCGTTGTGGTAAAATCGGCCTGGTAGGTATTGGTAAAAGAGCGTCCGTCCAGGTTGTAGAAATACACGGCAGGCAATTCCGCTTTCCACAGGTATTCCTGGTCCACAATAATCTGGTTATTGAAATCGGTTCTGAAATAATCGAGACTCAGCGAAGATGGCCCGTTATATCCAAAAGGCAGGTCCAGTGTCAGGTTCAGACCGTAAGTCCAGGCAGATTCAATATCAAGATCGTTTTCTATGTCAAACCGCCTGCCGGTGGACAGTACTCCTATGTTGTCTGCCAACAGGTTGGGAGACCGGTATCCTTTGCCTGCAGAGGCACGGAAAATAAGCGCATCCGAAAAATTATATTTCAGATTGAACTTTGGGGTAAATAGCCATCCGTAGAGGGTATTGTAATCGGTTCTTGCGCCGGCAATGAGCACAAATTTGTCCTGCAGATGAAATGTGTATTCTCCATAGACTCCATAAACAAATTCATTGCGATTCAGGTCGTAATCAGACAATTTTAGCTCTTCGTTGTGCCAATCGAGTTGTGCCGCCAATCCGAATGTGATCTTGTGCAGCCTTCCCAGGCTGGACATGAAAACGGCATTGGCAAAAACATTTTGCTGACTGGCATTGTAATCCCTTAAACCAAAATAGGATTGCTGTCCGTGCAGCGTATAATCAAGCACAAAAGCAATATTCGGGTCTACATGACCCTCCGGCTCTTCAAGGTGGTTATGTTCCAGTTGATTCATTAAAGGCACACCCAATTTGATATAACCGTTTACGCCTTTGTTCATAATCCGCGATCCCCACATTTCATTGTTGCGTTCTTCCCCGGATTTAACCCAGTTGAACCCTTTCTGTCCGGACCTGCGATCTTCGTAGAGTCCCCGGTAACCGAACCTTAACTGTGTCCCGTTCGGAGCCATATACAGCCAGCGGTTGGCGAGGTTGAATTGTTTGGTAAGCGGCTCGTCAAGGAAGCCGTCGCCGTTCATATCATGTTCCATGGGATCGGCCGAGGCATGCGCCAGAACAACGGTACTCAGCCGGTCGTTCAGTTGAAGTGACGAGGCAATATTGGCTTCGGTCCGCAACGTCTGGCTCAGGAACAAATTCACGAAAAGGGGAACCTCCGCTGTGGGTTTGCGGTATTCCATATTGATCTGGCCGGTAACGGCCTCATATCCGTTCACCACAGATCCCGTTCCCTTAGCAATCTGAATACTTTCCAGCCATTGTCCGGGTACGTAGTTTAATCCGAAAGGAGCCAGTATGCCTCTCATCGCAGGCCTGTTTTCATCAAGCATTTGTGTATAGGAACCGCTCAGGCCCAGTAAGCGAATCTGCCTGGCTCCGGTAACGGCATCTGAATAACCGACTGTTACACTGGCCGAATTTTCAAAACTTTCCGCCAGATTGCAGCAGGCCATTTTACATAAACCGGCCGCTGTGATCACCTCGGTTTTGATGTCGGATAATTTGGAGATGTAGTTACTTTGCTGACGTCCGGTCACCGTGACGGCAGTAAGGTTAGCAGCGTCTGCATATAAGAGGAATTCGACCTCTTCAACGGCAGAAGACACCTGTAGCGTATCGTTTTTGTAGCCCATGTAAGAGGCTACCAGAGCACGGGAAGATCCCTTCCCGATAGAGAATGTACCGTCCGAATCTGTATAGACCAACGTAGTAGATGTTCCTCCCGGAACGGCAGGGGCCCAGTACACAGCTGCAGCCGCGGCAGGAACCGGATCACCGTTCTCCTCAAGTATCATGACGCGTCCCTTATACGATTGCGCCGCAACCATAAAGGGTATTGTTACAAATAATAGAATTATTACTGATTTTTTCATAGGGGTTACAATATGTTATATAAGATTGTCAGAGATAAAGTCAACAATCTTAGATTACAATCGTAACGGCAGACTCAGGCCCGGTTCACCGGGCAATAATTCAGCAGGAGAATACAGGGTTAATAAAGTTTTTTGAGTGCCAATGAAAAGTTGATGAAAGTGATCGGTGACATCAGCCATGCCCAAGCCGTGCACAATAAGCAGCGAAACGACGGCCGTTACCACGCTGTAATCTTCGGGAACGGTCGGATCATTGACCAGGTATAATGTGGTGCTGCAACACGAACCGTCATGACACGAACCATCGGCATGATGACAGGGAGATTCACTATTAAAAAGGATAATATGACTTGATCCTTCTTTCAGGCAACTATGCACACCAACCCCAATAGTGGCTGTAACATACATCATTACCACAAGCGATGCAAGAACAATATGAAGTTTACTCCTCATTTAACTTACAAATATAATGATTATTTTTGTACTGTAAATATTCTACTTATGAAAGACTTTCTTAAAACACTTGCAGCCGTAATATTGGGTACGGGCCTGGTCATTTTTGGCGGGGTATCCCTGCTGATTGGTTCTCTCACCAGTATGGTAACTATGGGTATAGGCCCGGCAGTCACTTCGGTTGCGCCCAATTCCATACTTAGGATCGATTTTGAAAAAGGTGTTTCGGTACAGGATTCAGATCTGCCAATCCCCGGCTTCCTGCCTGCAGAACTGGGAATGCCGGCAACGGGTGAAGGTTTTTATAAAATGGTCCGGGCCATTGAGAATGCGGCGACCGACCCCAATATAAAAATGATCTACCTCTATCCGCAGTACCTGAATGCTCAGATGACCCATATAGAAGAGATCCGGAACGCACTGCTTTTGTTCCGGCAAAGTGGAAAACCTGTAATATGCTACTCGGACACTTATTCCCAGCAGGCTTATTATATGGCCTCGGCCTCAGATAAGGTCATCGTTAACCCGGCCGGTGACATCTCGCTTCAGGGGTTCAGCCTGAACGTATTTTATTTTAAAGATCTTTTTGACGCCTATGGTATTGAGGCACAGGTAATACGTCACGGAAGCTATAAAAGCGGCGGAGAAATTTATACTTCTCCCGAAATGAGTCCCGAAGAACGGACGCAGATGGCATCGTACCTGAATTCCGCCTGGTCGCACTGGTCGTCAGGTATTGAACGTTCCAGGACCTTACCGGAGGGCACCCTCGACAGCATCTGTTCTGCCGGCTTTCGTGTCACACCGCAGGAGGCATTGGATTTACACCTGATAGACGAAATCTGGCATAAAGATGAACTGACAGAATATATGTGCAGTATGAACGATGTATCTGAAGAGAAGAAATTGCCGGTAATATCCCTTTCCGACTATGCTCAGATTTTCCCGGCCGGAAAAAAATTCAAACGCGAGAAAATTGCTGTTGTATATGCCTCGGGGGACCTGAGAACGGGAACGGGACGCGATGGTGTTTCGTCCGGGAACTTTGCTTCCCAATTACGGCAGTACAGGACAGACAGCACGGTCAAAGCGGTGGTTCTGCGCATTGAATCTCCCGGTGGTGATCCCCTGGCTGCAGACGTCATTACCAGGGAACTGGAGCTCATAGCCGGAGTAAAACCCCTGGTAGTGTCCATGGGAGATATGGCTGCTTCGGGCGGTTACTGGATTGCTGCCCCCGCTCATGCCATTTTTGCCAATCCCACATCTCTTACGGGCTCCATTGGAGTATACAGCATTTTCTTTAATGGCGAAAAGACGCTCAATGAAGTACTGCATATACGCAACGAGCGAATCAACACACATGCATATAGTCATTTCCCTTCATACCGTTCCCGTTTGAGCCCCGTTGAAACCGGATTGATGGAAAAAATGGTGGACAGTACTTACAACCGGTTTATTTCCATAGTATCCCAGGGCCGTCATCTGGAGCGGGCTCAGGTCGAGGAAGTGGCCAAAGGACGTGTCTGGTCAGGTATTCAGGCACTGGAAAACAAAATGGTAGATAATCTGGGCGGATTATCAGATGCCGTTCGTGCCGCCTCGCTCATGGCTAATCTTTTGGATTACAGAATTATAGAATACCCTGCTCCGGAAAGATTTTTAGATAAAATTATCTCTCTTGGGAAAAAATCAGGAACGAGTATACCGGATTACCTGCATGAATGCATTTTGACTCTTACAAAAAATCAGGGTGTACAGGTGAGGATTCCTTACATCTATAACGGATTATCATTTTAGTAGACGGGGTGATCCGGAATCTGTTGTCTATCCTCAGCCCGATCACCCAGACTATTTCCTTACCTGAGCATAGTACGTGCACTCCCGGTTTGTCACAAAGCGGGATCTTCAGGTCAGTGAGCAGATCGCTCACTTTCTTATAACCCTTCATTCCCAGCGGGATCATCCGATCACCCGGCTCCCAGGGGCGAACCTCCAGAGGAAAAGGCAGTGTATCTGCGTCGAGACAAGCCACAGAAAGATCCGCCGGTATTACCAAACCGGCACTATTCTCCATGACATCCCATTCAAGACCGGGAATTCCCGAGACGCCCGCCAGTGGGCGCAGGATCAACTGGTCCCTGTCTTTGAACAAAGCGTATTGGTCTGAAAAAAAACGCTTACCGCTCTGTCCTCCCAATGAACCGAATATTTCGTCCATCTGACCGGAACGAAAACCATACGGCTGAAGCAAGGTGTGCAGCCAGTACAGGCCATGTCCGTCTTCAAGCAATCCGGCAATGGAAAAACCGTTTTCAGTCGCTATCTGTCGTTTCTTCTCACAGGCTAACGAATCGAGCAGCCGTTGGGTCATAATGAGATTACCGGCATTCCGCCCCATTCTCATCGCCACATTAGGGGTGATTTCTTCCAGAACGGGCATAACCAGATGCCTTATCTTATTACGTGCATAATCTGTTTGCAGATTAGTCTCGTCTACATGAAAGGATATGTTATTGGCAGAGGCGAAGTGTTCAATCGCATCCCGTGGAATATCAAGTAAAGGTCTGACGACCTTGTCGTTACGAGAAGGAATGCCGCACAATCCGCGCAGACCGGTCCCCCGAACCATATTAAGCAACATAGTCTCGGCCCTGTCGTTGGCATTATGCGCTACGGCAATATATGAAAAACCGGTTTGGGCCAGTAATTCTTCAAACCATTCGTAACGGAGCCGGCGGGCGGCCATTTCCACAGAAATTCCTTCTTCAGCTGCAAAACGGTTAGTGTCCACCGTTTTTGTAAAAAAGGGAATCCCCTGTTGCTCCGACCATTTTTTAACGAAATCCTGGTCTGAATCGCTGGCAGCGGCCCTCAGAGAAAAGTTCATATGGGCTAAGGCTAACGGGCCGCAAACGTCACAACCTTCCCGGGTAGAAACAAAACGTACAAATAAATGGGCCATGACCATCGAATCCACACCGCCGCTTACCGCCATCAAGACTCCTTTGCCGGGTCTGTCCAGCAATATGCGAACAGCATTATGGAAAGCCCTTTCCACGTTCTGCTATTTATTTGAAATCGTATAGGAAAGCCCAATAGACAATACTTCCTGGAATTGAACCCGGGGAGCTGCATTGCCGTCCTGGTCGGCAATTTTAATTTTATCGTCGTAAATAAGATTGGTGCGTATGTTGGCGCTCAGCAATTTATTCACCTGCATGGACAAAGACAGGTCCCAATTCACTTTTATGTTCTGTGGATCGTTAAGGTAGTCCGAGAAAAGTGTCAGGTCCGTGGTCAGTTTCACATTCTTCACTACTTCTTTGGCCAGATTCACTTTTAACTGTGTACCAAATTCTTTTCTTACTTTCTGGTCTTCTTTGTTGCCGTATTTAGTACGCAGTTCGGGCCGTGTTACCACTACAACACCTCCGGTAAGCGGGGCAAAGTTCACTGAGATCCAGTCAAAGGGCTTATACTCCAGACCGAAAGCCAGTGTAGAATAAAACGGAGCGGCAAACTGAGATACCAGGGTGGTGTCAGAGGCAGAATATTTATACCCTTTATCCATCTGTGTTTTGGCACTGAATACGGCGGAAATATATAACTTGTCGGTAGCCCGGTATCCAAATTTGGAGTCGAGTAACAGACGGTCATCCGTTTTTTTAAAGATATCGCCAAACATCTTTACAAAACCATAACCCATCTGGAAACGGTTCTCGAAGATAAGGCTATTTTTATTGTAGTTTGCTCTGGCATCAATATATCCGCCCAGTGATACGGAACTATTACCCCCTGCTGCCCAATTGGAGAGCGATGTCTGAGAAAAATTGAACTGAGATAACAGCGTATTGGTCCAGAATGTAGGTTTTTTGGGTTTAGGCAAGCTCGCCAAACCAACCTGCCGGCTTTCTTCAATAAATTTCGCAATAAGGATGGAGTCTTCAATGGCGCGCTGCCTGGCCGAATCAACTTTGGCCGCCAGTTGAATGCACATACGCTCCAATTCCTCATAAGTGGGGACCCTGAGTGTGTCTTTTACTTTCAGGGTATCTTTCATAGTATTGTTCTGGGCCGTTGCAGAGGCAACTCCGGCAAAACATAAAACCAATATCAAAAAAATCTTTTTCATATCAACCTCCGTTAGCCTTAACGTCATCGGATTTGAAAGCAAAACCAAGCCTTTTGCCTGTCTGCATCTTTGAACTGTCTATTTTGGCATTCATCTGCTCTACGCTGGCTATGGCCACTACTTCGTAAGGAGGGGCCAACAAGTCAAAATTGAGCGTATAAATTATGGCTGTTTCAACAATAGATACCACAGCAGCCTTGTCTATGGGCCATTCTCCAAAACGGGCAATCTTTTTGTTTTCCTGGCGTTTACCTTCAGTAAAAAAACTTTTGTCCTTGTTTATGAATATCCGCGCAATAAGATAGCCGAGATCATCCTTCCGATTGTATTTGAAAGAATCGGTCAGGAAATTATACACAGATATAATCCCGCAATATGAAGCAAAAGGATCTCTTTTCACATGCTCGTTCTTCCAGATGGGATGATCCCTGTCAAACTGGAATACATCGGTGTGCATGCTAAAGAGCAATATGTCGTCTGCGAATTTGAGCTCAGCTTCGAATTTGCCCCTGTCGCGGTATTCAAACCGTACACGGCGGTTGTCTTCATCTACAAGCATCTCATTCACATCGTTGCTCATCTCATGCAGGATCTCCTTCAACAGGTTGAACACTTCCAGTGTTTGCATGAATACTTTGTTCTTCAACTGCGATTTAATGTTCAGACCGTCAATGATCTGTTGCCTGCTCGGGGGAATTTCAGAATTATTCATTGTATGTTTTATTAATAGGCTCTCGCAAATACCACTCGTTGTTTAGAAGGTTTTCCGCTATACATGCACACACCGGGTTGCGGATGTTCCCATTCGGGAATCAGCCGTATGGTGGCTTTAGTTTCTTCTTTGATCTTTTCTTCCGTTTCGGTCGTACCGTCCCAGTGGCAAAGGAAGAAACCGCCGTTTTCAATTCTTTCTTTGAATTCATCGTAAGAATCAACTTCATACGTATGGGATTCCCTGAATTTCAAAGCTTTTTCATATATATTCTTCTGAATCAGGTCAAGCAGTTCCAGCGTGTAATCCGCAATATTATTCACAGGCACGACCGTCTTTTCCAACGTATCCCTGCGACATACCTCAACCGAAGCGTTTGCCATATCCCTGGGACCTATGGCAAAACGCACGGGAACACCTTTTACTTCCCATTCCGAGAATTTAAAGCCGGAACGGACGTTATCTCTGGCATCTATTTTCACAGAAATGCCTTTAGCCTCAAGCCGGACCTTCAGCTGTTCCATATGAGCGCAAATGGCAGACAACTCTTCTTCCCCTTTATAAATTGGAACCATAACGACTTGTATGGGAGCGAGTTTTGGGGGCAAAACCAATCCGTGGTTATCTGAATGTGCCATAACGAGAGCACCCATTAACCGGGTAGACACACCCCAGGACGTAGCCCAAACGTATTCGAGAACTCCTTCTTTATTGGCAAACTGTACATCAAAAGCCTTGGCAAAATTTTGTCCGAGGAAATGAGATGTGCCGGCCTGCAGGGCCTTCCCGTCCTGCATAAGGGCTTCCATACACAGGGTATCCAATGCACCTGCAAAACGTTCACTTGCCGTCTTTGGACCCACCCAGACCGGCATGGCCATAACTTCACGGGCGAAATCGGAATAGACGTTAATCATCCTGCGTGTTTCTTCAATTGCCTCCGCTGCGGTCGCATGCGCTGTATGACCCTCTTGCCAGAGAAACTCGGTAGTACGAAGAAAAAGCCGGGTACGCATTTCCCAACGAACCACGTTGGCCCATTGGTTACAAAGGATCGGCAGGTCCCTGTAAGATTTGATCCATCCCTTGTAGCTGTTCCAGATGATGGTTTCACTGGTTGGCCGCACTACCAATTCTTCTTCAAGACGTGCAGACGGATCCACCACCACGCCTGGACCGTCGGGATTGGTCATCAGCCGGTGATGCGTTACAACGGCACACTCTTTGGCAAATCCTTCCACATGTTCGGCCTCCCTGCTCAAAAACGATTTTGGTATAAATAAAGGGAAATAAGCATTTACATGGCCCGTGACCTTGAAGCGCCTGTCCAGATCGTCGTGCATTTTTTCCCATATCGCATATCCATACGGTTTGATGACCATACATCCCCGGACGGCAGAATTTTCCGCCAGATCTGCCTTTGTCACGAGATTATTATACCATTCGGAATAATTTTCGTCCCTGTTCGTTATCTCTTTTGCCATTTCAGTTGATTTACCGGTACAATTTTTGTACTTTTCCAAGTATAAAAAAAGTTTGCTTTTTAAATATTTTTTGTTTAACTTGCGGCAAAAGTAAGCATTTTACCACAAAACTAAAAATAACAGGAGGTGCAAAATGAAACGGATAATAGTTCTACTTTCGGTACTCTCGGGATTGGTTTTAGTCTCGTGCGGAACCGGTTATAATGTGGCTTCCGCCACTTATGACGACGCGACCTATTTCAGACCAGGCGTAACGGCCCGCGTTCATGTTTTACCCGATGCCCAAACTGCCGAACAATTGAAAGCAGAGACAGTGGCCTGGGCTAAAGAGGAAGGCACCCGCCTTGAAACCGTTTATACAGACCCCGACGGAGTGGTTGACATTGATGTCACACCCGGAACCACTTATCTGATTATGAGTCCGGAGGATGAATCATATGCCCGCAAACTGGAAAGGCTTGAAGAAGAAGGTGAGGAGGAAGAGGATTTCCGGCTCACAATCAACATGAATTTCGGTTATGATTTCTACAGCGACTATCCTTATTATTATTGGAGGAATTATACCTGGAGGAGCCCGTGGAACAGACCCTGGTTCAGTTCCTGCTACAGACCCTGGTACTGGTATGATTCCTGGTACAGTCCCTGGTACGGCAACGCTTACTTCGGATACAATCCGTGGTACTGGACCAGCTGGTCCTACGATCCGTGGTATTATGATCCCTGGTACAGACCCTGGTTCGGATATGGATTTTATAGCGGATGGTACGGAAACGGATGGTACGATGCCGGTTATTACTTTCCATTTAGTAACTTTTATCACGAATACTACCACGAAAACAGGCGTATTGATCCAGGCAGAAATCTCGGAGGAACCACCAGACCAGAAGTACGTTCAGGAGGATCATATAAACGTATTGACCCAAAAATCAATCAATTGACCGGTTCCAGAACATCCCGCGAAACTGATGTCACCAAAGAGACCCGCACAACAGATCCGCAAATGCGCAGTTATCAACGCGTATCGGGCAATACAGACAGTAAAGCCGTTTACAGGGAAGAAGCAACGCAGACCAATTCATTCTACCGCAGATCTTCCAATCTGTCAGACAACAATGATAACGTCCGCAATCAGGGGACTACCTCTTCGGGATCCACCCGGAGTTCGGTAACCACAAACCCGGGATCGAGCCGCAGTTTCTACAGAAGCAATACCACTCCTTCCGGAACTGTAAATTCTTCCAGATCCGGAGTGACCCGGAGCAGCAGCGGTTCATCACAAAGCGGTAGCAGCAGTACATCCAGAAGTTATTCTTCTGAAAGCAACTCCAGGTCATCCTCTTCGGGATCCATGGGAACCCGCTCCGGAGGAAGCTACAGCAGCGGATCCGGCAGTAGCGGAAGCAGCTCAACCCGCTCGGGCGGAAGTTCCGGAAGCAGCGGAGGCGGGTACCGCAGGTAAACACCTTCAGTGCTTTAATTTATTACCATACTTAACTGTTTTTTTTCAATTAATGAAAAGATTATTCCTACTTGTTGCGTTGATCATTCCAATTGTTGCATCAGCGCAAAATGCTTGGGATGCGTTCCGCTATTCCCATCTTAACTACCAGGGCACTGCCCGTTCCATGGCTTTGGGAAATGCGGTTACCGCATTAGGCGGTGATTTTGGGTCCATAACCATTAATCCCGCCGGCTCTGCCATCTATCCCTATTCAGAGATAGCCATTACACCGTCTTTAACTAACAGTTTCTCGGATGTAACCTACCTGGGACAACAAACGAGTGACCGTTACAGTAAGATAGGTTTATCCCATTTTGGTTACGTGGGATCACTCCGCAGTAACGGCAGAAGTGTTTCCAGAATTACTTTTGCCGTAGGATATAATAAAGTGCAGGATTTTACTTCCAGAACCTCGGTTCATTTGAATAATTCCACATCCAGCTGGCTTTCTTCCGTGGCAACCATGACCAACGGCATTCCTTCTGCAGATCTTGAGAAAAGCGATGACTACAACCCTTATTTTGATTCCAATGCTTCCTGGCGTTCAATCCTGGCCTGGGATACATACCTGCTCGATTTGCTCCCCGGCACAACAGACGAATATATTGGAGCCACCGAGAATCTGGACGGCTACCAGATAAGCGTGGGCGGGCCGCTTGATCAGCGATTCATTAAGGAAAGCAAAGGAAGTATGGGAGAATACCTTTTCAACATGGGATTTGGAATTGGTGAACGCGTTTTTGCCGGGATCAATCTTACGTTCCAAAATGTTTTTTACAGCACTTATGAGAAGTTTCAGGAAACGGCTAAAGACTATACCCAGTTTCAGACTGGTTTCCAAAGTTTTGCCCATACGTACAACCAACTGACCACAGGGATCGGATTCAATATCAAAGCGGGCATTATTGCACTTCCTACAGATAATCTCCGGCTCGGGTTCAGTGTAAGTACGCCTACCTGGACCTCTCTATCCGATGAATGGCAGGAATCCATGACAGCAGAATTCAATAGCGGGAACAGTTCATCCCGCAGTCCGGCCGGCAATTATTCTTACAGTGTCAGGACCCCTATGCGCTTTCAGGCAGGTATAGCCTATACATTTGGTTCTTTCGGATTCATAAGCTTTGATTACGAAGGCGTGGATTACAGAACCATGAAAATGGCGTCCGGAGAAGATAATTGGGCATTCGACGATGAAAATGAAGCTATCCGGTACGGATCGGACAACTATCATTTCCGGTATGCCAACAATTTCAGAGTTGGGGCCGAAGTCAGGCTGTCACCTGTATCCCTCAGAGCCGGTTATAATCTATATGGAAAACCGGAAGATTCATATTCTCCGGCCCAAGTCATTTCAGCCGGTATAGGATTCCGTTCGGAAGGTTTTTTCATGGACCTTGGCGCAGCATACCGCCTTGCCGAATCTGAATCCTTCACATTATACGACGACCAGCTTAACGGGATGAATGACTTATCCAATCTGAAGGTTTTGCTTACCATCGGACTTCGTTTCTGACTCCAGATACTTCCAGGCCTCGGGGCCTTCATTTAAAATAAGATCCAAAACACTTTGCCCGGGAACAAATCCTTGTTTCCGGGCAAAAACCTGATAATAGGGTTTAGGCTCGTAAGCAGGTGTTATCTTTCTGTAATCATACCCGGAATAAGATTTCATGTATGACTCTGTTTCAGAGATTTTCACATCCATTTCCAGTAAGCGGAAACAACACGCCAGAATTTCACGGTTATAGTCAAAGAGGGATATTGGGCCTGTTATCTCATAAAATGGACGGATATCATCCTGGTAATATTCAAAATAGGGAGAAGAGCTGTATGCGGAAACTATAGCAAGCCAGTGTACCCGCTGCCAGTCTTTGGACAGATCGAGCATAACATCCTTTATAAGGTTTTTTTCACCGTGCTTCCTCATCACGGGAACGACAAGGTTTTGCGGACCGTTTGCTCCGCAGATGGAACAACGAGTACGGTTAGTCTGTTTCTGGTAATGCTCGTATTGCTCTATTATACAGGTATCGCCCGCTCTGAAAACAGAAAAGAAGGCGACAGGCAACCAATAACCGGTAGAAAAAACCGCATCCATTTAGCTGTTAACGTTATTCGTCTTCCACCCTCTTTCCTTTCAATGGAATAATTCCGCGATGGGAAGACCTGATAAAAGACAGTATGATTTCCCTTTCCTCGGAAGGTTCAAGCACTTCTTCCACTTTATCGCAGGCATCGCTGATATTCAAACCTACCTGGTAGATGATACGGTAAATGTCGTGTATACGTTCAATCTGATCTGAAGTATATCCCCTGCGACGGAGCCCAATAACATTTATCCCGCAGTAACATAAAGGACGGCGTCCTGCAATAACATAGGGAGGCACATCTTTTCCTATCATGGATCCACCCGATATCATGGCATGAGTGCCTATCCGGGAAAATTGATGAGCAGCAGAAGCTCCGCCAATAATAGCGTATTCATCCACGTCCGTTTCTCCTGCCAGTCCCACATAGGAAGTCAGGATCACATGGTCTTTAATATAGCAGTCATGAGCTACGTGAACATAGGACATAACAAGACAATTATTGCCAATTCGCGTCACTCCTTTATGGCTGGCTGCGGTCCCGCGATTAATGGTTGCACATTCTCTTATAGTGACTCCGTCACCTATCTCGACCCAGGAAATTTCTCCTGCATATTTCAAATCCTGTGGAATGGCTCCCACAACCGCACCGGGAAAGATTCTGCAGTTTTTGCCTATCTTCACATAGTCCATTATGGTCACATTAGGCCCCACCCAGGTACCATCACCAATCTCCACCTGTCCTGCAATTGTTGAAAACGCGCCCACTTCCACTCCCTTCCCAATAATTGCATCGGGATGGATGACATTAAGTTTTTGATTCATAATTTATAAATTCATTTGTTCTCTGATTTTTCCGGCCACTTCTATATTTGCTTTATGCCCGGGTTTGTATGCATGTATGTGAGCATTAAAGCGAGTGCCGGCCAACATAAGGTCACCTATCATATCGAGGGTTTTATGCCGTGCGCATTCGTTGGGAAAGCGTAATCCTAAATGGTTCATATACCCCTTATGAACTGAAAGTTGCGGCTTATTGAATATCTGACGGAGCAGGGCCATATCTGCTTCAGAAACTTCTTTTTCTGCAATAACAAGAGCATTATCAAGATCGCCTCCCTTAACCAAATTATGTCGGTACAAAAATAATACTTCGTGAAGAAAAACAAATGTCCGGCAGGATGCAATTTCAGTGGCAAAATCGGTATCTGAGGTATATATCGCCTTTTGCCGGCCTAATATTTCTGAATTAAAATCTATAGTCACATTCAGTTCAAAGTTATCTGCAGGCAAGACATCAATTTTAGTTCCGGTAACGGGGTCAGAATAATGTACCGGGGTCTTTATTGTTATATACTTCCGTTCTGCCTGCTGCGCAAGAGTGCCGGCGTGCATAAAAGCTTCAACAAAAGGCAAGGCACTTCCGTCGAGGATCGGCACCTCGGGGGCGCTGAGTTGTACCAGCGCATTGTCAATTTCCATACCAAAGAAAGCGGCCATAAGGTGTTCCAGTGTGCTCACCTTTACATTATCTCTAAACAAAACGGTACCCCGTTCGGTATTCATTACATAATCCGCCAGGGCTTCAACTATGGGTTGCCCGGGAATATCCACTCTTTGAAAGCGTATACCGGTATTTTCCGGAGCAGGACACACTTTCATATCTGCATGCAGTCCCGTATGGAGCCCTATCCCGCTGAAATATAGTTCAGCAGCCAATGTATTTTGTTTCATTTTTTTTGTTTACCGGATTTTCTAAACTGAGCGTATGCTCTCATGTAATCCATATGATCTATGGCCGGCATACCAAGCAGTACCCTGTTCTCTTCTTTTACAGTACTAATCACACCCGCCTGCGCTCCAATCTGTGTATTATCGGCAACAATCACATGCCCGACAATTCCTACCTGACCACCAATCATACAATGTTTTCCCACTTTGGAAGAACCGGCAATGCCCGTTTGGGCAGCAATAACCGTATCTTCATCTATTACTACGTTATGTGCCACCTGAATGAGGTTATCCAGTTTCACTCCTCTTTTGATGAGGGTTGTGCCCATTGTCGCCCTGTCAACAGTTGTATTGGCACCAATTTCCACGTCGTCTTCAATAGTAACGATTCCAGTCTGCGGAATCTTTCTGTACTTTCCGTCTGCAGTAGGTGCGAATCCAAAACCGTCGGCCCCGATTACCGCATTGGCATGTATGACACAATTAGCACCAATAATACAACCATCATATACTTTAACACCGGCATACAAAACCGTATTTGCGCCTATCTGAACGTTTTCACCAATGTAAACCTGGGGATAGATCTGGGCCCCGTTTCCTATCTTTGAATATTTCCCAATATATGTATGTGAACCTATATATACTTTTTTCCCGATTGAAACTTTTCTGGAAATGGTACAGGGAAATTCCTTTCCTTTTTTCAATTTCTTGTTGCTGAAAAACCCCAGCACCTGGGCAATTGCCTCGTACGCATTGTCAACTTTTATGATTGTTGCCGGTATCTCGCCGGAAGGAACAAAACTTCTGTTTATTAGAACAACAGATGCCCGTGTATCATATATGTAACGTTCATATTTAGGATTTGCCAGAAAGCACAGCGTTCCGGGCTTACCCTGTTCTATACGTGAAACTCCTTTTACAATAGTATTTTCATCTCCGATAACCTCTCCGTTAAGGTGTCCGGCTATCGTTCCGGCGGTTAGATCCATATTCAGATTTCAGATTTTTTTGTTCTGCAAATTTCGTTCCATTCGGGGAATAATGCAAATAAGAAAATAAATTTGGCTTAAATAACTTAAATGATTACATTTGTAGCCGATTAGGAATATGTGCAAGAGGACCTCGGTCCTCTTTTTTATTACAAATAAATAAAAACCACTATGGAAGGTTTAAATCTGACCGGCACTTTTGCCGAATTTAAAGAGTTGAAGAACATTGACCGCCCCACCATGATGAGTGTCCTTGAAGATGTTTTCCGTTCTCAGCTTATTAAAATGTATGGAAGTGCCGACAATTTTGATGTTATCATCAACATTGACAAAGGAGACTTTGAGATCTGGAGAAACCGCGAGGTCGTAGAGAAAGTAGAAGATCCCAACACCCAAATTTCCCTTGCAGAAGTATCGAAAATTGATGATTCATATGAGATTGGGGAATCCTATACAGAAGAAGTCAAGCTGTCTGAGTTCGGGCGCCGAGGCATACTTACGCTAAGACAAAATCTGGCCGGACGCATTATGGATATTGAAAAGGCGAACGTCTACTCAAAATACCAGGAACGTATAGGCGATATCATCGTAGGAGAAGTTTACCAGGTATGGAAAAAAGAAGTTCTCGTGCTGGACGAAGATGGCAATGAACTGCTGTTGCCCAAATCTGAACAGATTCCCAGCGATTACTTCCGTAAAGGAGACACGGTACGTGCGGTTGTATCCAGTGTGGAAATGAAAAACAACACGCCCGTGATTATACTGTCCCGTACTTCACCTAAATTCCTGGAACGTCTTTTTGAGCAAGATGTACCTGAAATTTACGACGGGCTGATAACCATTAAGAAGATTGTCCGGATTCCCGGTGAGAGGGCAAAAGTAGCGGTTGAATCGTATGATGACCGTATTGATCCGGTAGGAGCCTGCGTGGGTGTCAAGGGATCCAGGATTCATGGCATTGTCCGTGAACTGCGAAACGAAAACATAGACATCATTAACTGGACATCTAATCCGCAACTCCTCATTCAAAGGGCATTAAGTCCGGCTAAGGTTTCTTCCATAAAAATAAACGAAGAAGAAAAACGGGTGGGAGTTTCTCTCAAGCCCAGCGAAGTGTCTCTGGCCATTGGTAAGGGCGGATCAAATATTAAATTGGCCGGAATGCTTATCGGATACGATATTGATGTATTCCGCGAAGTTGCTGAAGACGAAGAAGACGTAATGCTCGACGAATTCAACGACGAAATTGATCAGTGGATCATTGACGCACTCAAACAAATGGGTTGCGATACAGCAAAGAGTGTTTTGGCCATACCTATTCCTGAATTGGTCAAACGGGCGGATCTGGAAGAAGAAACTGCTGCCGAAGTCATCCGCATTTTACGGGCCGAATTTGAAAACGACAATAAAGAATAAGGAGCACATATGTCAGAAAACCAAGGTATAAGAATTAGCAAAGTCGTAAAGGAATTTAACATTGGGATTGGTACGCTTACCGAATTTCTGAAAAAGAAAGGCATAGAGGTGGATGCATCTCCCAACAGCAAGATTTCTGCCGAAGCTTATGCCCTTGTTGAAAAAGAATTCGACAAGGAACTGCTGCTGAAAGAGCAGTCAAAAAAAATTATTCTGAAAGTGAAAGACCTTTCCTCCCCGTCTGATGAAGACATAAATGAACCTGCGGTTAACCTGACATCTCAACCTCCTGTACAACCCAAACCCGTCCAGGTACCAAAACCTGTTCAGGTATCCAAACCGGTATCTGAACCGGCTCCGGTCCAAATGCCTGTTCAAGCGCAGATTCAAACGCCTGTTCATACTACTGTACAGGCTACGGCACCAACTCCTGTAAATACTCCGGCGCCGGCTGCCGTACCCGTTCAGAAACCGGCAGAACCAGATTTTACCATGAGAAAAACAGAAGAGACACCTTCACCTGAACAAAGCACAGTGCCAATTCCCGGGATTCAGGAACCTGCGACTAAAAAAGATATTTCACAACAGGCTCCTCCTATAGAAAAACCCGCTGTTTCTGACAATGAAACGGGAGGTCCCACTGTGATTGGACAAATTGATCTGAGCCGTTTTTCAAAAACTCCGGTTAAAAAAACCGAACAAAAACATGAAAAGCAAGCTTTTCAGGGCCCGCAGACAAAGACCGGGCAGAAACCCGGCCCGGTAACAGTGCCAAAAGCCGAGCCCAAAGCAGAACCCGAGGCAAAACCGGAACCGAGGACTGAACCTCAGCATATTGAAACCGAAGTGGAAAAACTTGCCGGCCCCAAGATCACGGGACAAATTGACCTGTCTCGTTTCGACAAGAAAAAACCGGTAGCAGACGACAAAAATAAACGTGATAAACAGAAAGGAAAACGTGAACGAATCCAAAAACCCCAGCGTGAACGGGTAGACGTAAATAAGGTCACTCCAAAACCACGAAACGACAATACCGCCAAAGCGGGAGTACGTTCACACGGGAAAGACCGCTTTAAACCCATACACGTAGAAGTAGACGAAGACGCCATACAAAAGCAGATTAAAGAGACTTACGCACGCATGACGGAGGGCAAAGGCAAAACCAAAGGCTCCAAGCACCGTCGTGAAAAAAGAGATATTTTCACCCAGCGTATGGCAGAAGAGCAGGAACGCAGGGAAATGGAGAGCAATGTACTGAAAGTTACTGAATTTGTTACTGTTAACGAGTTAGCCACACTCATGAATGTACCCGTCGTAAAGGTTATAGAAGCGTGCATGAATCTTGGTCTGATGGTTTCTATAAACCAACGGCTCGATGCCGAAGCCATGGTATTAGTTGCCGAGGAATTCGGATTTCAGGTGGAATTTGTTACAGCAGATCTGCAAGATCACATTCAACAGGAAGAAGACGAGCCCGGCGATCTGAGCGAACGCCCGCCTATTGTCACAGTCATGGGACACGTAGATCATGGAAAAACATCGCTGCTTGACCATATAAGGAATGCCAATGTAATTGCCGGTGAGGCCGGAGGCATAACCCAGCATATTGGAGCTTACAGTGTGCAACTCGATAACGGAAGGCTTATCACTTTTCTCGATACGCCTGGACACGAGGCATTTACAGCCATGCGTGCCCGGGGAGCAAAGGTAACAGACCTCTCCATTATCATTGTTGCTGCCGATGACGCCATTATGCCACAAACCATCGAAGCAATAAACCACTCTACTGCAGCCGGTGTCCCAATGATTTTTGCCATTAATAAAATTGACAAACCCGGCGCTAATGCGGAAAAGATACGCGAACAGCTGGCCAATATGAACATCCTGGTTGAAGACTGGGGTGGCAAATATCAATGCCAGGAGATATCTGCCAAGAAGGGCACCAATGTGGAAAAGCTGCTCGAAAAGATTCTGCTGGAAGCAGACCTTCTTGAATTGAAAGCGAATCCAAAGAAAAGAGCTTCGGGCACCATTATTGAATCCTCGCTGGATAAAGGACGCGGTTACCTCGCAACTATTTTGGTTCAAAACGGCACATTGCATGTAGGAGATGTACTTCTGAGCGGCTCCAATACCGGGAAAGTACGTGCCATGTTCAATGAGCGCGGTCAGAAAATTACCGAGGCCGGCCCTGCAACACCCGTATCTGTCCTGGGATTGAACGGGGCTCCTGCTGCCGGGGAATTATTCAATGTCATGGAAGACGAAAAAGAAGCCCGTGATCTTGCCGGAAAACGTGAACAGTTAATGCGCATCCAGGGCCTGAGGACACAGAAACATGTTACCCTGGAAGAAATCGGCCGACGTATTGCCGTAGGCAACTTCCAGGAATTGAACATTATAGTAAAAGCCGACGTAGACGGGTCCATAGAGGCTTTGTCCGATTCGCTTATTAAGCTTTCAACCGAAGAGGTTCAGGTCAATGTGATCCATAAAGCCGTAGGAGGAATCTCAGAATCGGATGTTCTTTTGGCCACCGCATCGAATGCCATTATTATCGGATTCCAGGTAAGACCATCATCATCTGCCCGTAAACTGGCCGAAAAAGAAGAAATAGAAATTCGACTTTACTCGATTATCTACGATGCCATTGAAGAAGTCAAGAGTGGTATTGAGGGTATGCTTGCGCCGGAAGAAAAAGAAGAAGTCACAGCAACTGTAGAAGTACGTGAAACGTTCAAAATTTCAAAAGTGGGCACAATCGCCGGATGTATGGTTAAAGAGGGCAAGATTATCCGCAATGCCAAAGTACGCGTTATACGCGACGGCATTGTCGTATATACAGGTACACTGGGGTCCCTCAAGCGCTTCAAGGACGATGTGAAAGAAGTTCAGGCAGGCTATGACTGCGGTCTGAACATAGACGGGTTCAACGATATTAAAAATGGCGACATAATTGAATCCTACAACATTGTGGAAATAAAGCGCAAGCTTTGATTATCACATATGTCTGCGGCTAAACCAAAATCCTTTACGCAGCAGAAAGATCACCAGAAATACTGTCAGGGCAAGTATTTCTATTCTCAGCCGGTTATGGATTCGGGATTGGGCAACAACCAGTTCCGGATCTGTGTTTATAAGCCGTATCCACTCCTCAGACGAAGGAAAATCCCTCCAGGCATATTTGGCATTCACTACACCATCCTGTAATACCATAAGCCCGGGCGTAGAGCGGATCATTGTCAAAAGAGTCTTTATATCTGCATAATAAACGGGCATCTGAAGACCTGCCTGTTCAAGGGCGCTAAGTATAACAGAAGGAGCGACCGAACTTATGACATAAAATGGTCTTTCCCTGTTAATACACTCTGCTAAAAGAGGCTTGACCGGGTCTAATGTTTTATTGTTCAGACGCTGCTCTGTAGTCACCAAAAGCACCAGGGCAGCGGGTTTGATAGCCAAAAGCGAATCTCCCACATTTCTGCCTTCTTCGTCCCTGACCGTAAAATCGGTTATTTTGTGACGTATGCCCGAGGATATTTCCCTGGTACGCGAATCCACAAAAGTCCAGGTACTGTCCGGAAGGTCATCAATAGAGAATAAAGCTTCACGGCCGTTCTTACTGTAAACCAGCTCGGTTTCAAATGTAATTCCGGGATCATTCCTGGCGTTATCTAGTATTTCAGTCACATTGTTGCCTGCTCTGAAAGCCATAAATTCCATCAATGGCAGGTGACGGTAACTGTAAAACGAAATACCAGCCGCAAAGAGGGCAAAAAGTGCACCTACCAGGTATTCTACCCATTCACGCGCCAACGGAGCCGTCCTGTTTCGTCCGATAAACAAAAAAAGAGTAAACGGCCAGAAAATTATGTTCTTAATAAATGTTTCCCAATTGGATAATTTAATGGCTTCTCCAAAACATCCGCAGTCGCTTACCGGGTTGAACAAGGCAAGGAATAACGTGAGCACAGTAAAAAAACTCATTAAAAGAAATGTTCCCCAGGCTGTAAGGTTCTTTCTGAAATCAAGTAGAAGCATTACCCCCAGCAGAAACTCCAGCGTAGAAAGCATTACTCCGGCAACCAAACCAAAAGACCCGGGAAAATGCAATCCAAACGCATTGAAATATTCAGAAAAAATCAGGCCGGTCCCAACAGGATCCACCGCTTTAACAAAACCGGAGAAAACAAACAGCAATCCAATTATTATGCAGGAAATTCTTCTCATTTAACATACGCGATTATCCGTTCAAAAATATCTTCCCATGAAGCCATGTCTCCACGTTCATTAGCACAGGGTACAACCCTGAAAGAATCATCCCTGGCAGCCTGGTCCAGGTAAACTTCCCTTACCGTGGCCTGAAACTGGACAGAAGCCTCGTGAATATCTTTTTTCCCTTTCAGGTAATTTCTGTCTTCACCTTTTCTTTCTTCCCTGAGCTTGGATTGAATAAAAGAAATGGGAACGTCCAGAAACAGATTTACATCGGGTCTGGGCAGCTTGAAATAATTGAATTCCATATTGAGAATCCAGTCCCTCAACTTATTCCTTTCCGTTGAAGTTTTCAGTTTGGCTCCCTGAAAGGCAACATTGGAATAAACATAGCGGTCCAGCAGGACGACAGAACCTTCGTCCAGCCATTCCTTTATCCTGGAAGACAACTGAAATCTGTTTCCGGCAAACAGTAACGCCACAAGATATGGATCCACAGTATCTATCGGGCCACAGTCTCCCCTCAAAAAACGGGCTATCAGTTCACCGAACACGGGGGTTTCATACTGCGGAAAATGCATAAAACGCACTGCGCGGTCAAGCTTCTGATAATAAGCCTCAAGGGCTTTCAGTTGGGTGGACTTACCGGCTCCATCCAAACCTTCCAAAACAATAAACATAGGGCAAATTTACACGATAATCTCTGATTTACGTATTTTCCTTACTTTTGTCTATGATTTTTCTAGAACCCATTGTTATGGGCATAGTGAATTGCACGCCGGATTCATTTTATGCTGCGAGCCGGTCCAATTCTCCCCTGCAGACCGTTCAAAAGATCAGGAATGCCCTGGAGGAAGGGGCAGAAATTATTGACATCGGTGGCTGCTCCACCCGTCCCGGGGCTGACATCCCTTCCTGTGAAGAGGAATGGGCCAGGCTTGAACCCTCTTTAAAAGCCATTTCGGAATTTTTTCCCGGTCTCCGTCTTTCCATAGACACCTTCAGGCCTCAAATCGTTGAAAGAGCTTACCGGATTACCGGACCTTTCTGGGTAAACGACATATCAGCCGGATCTTTCGATAAAGAAATGGTTCCGCTGGTGGCACAGCTTGGATTGCCCTGGATAGCCATGCATCAGGTTTCTTACGAAGGACCTGCCGGTGTAAAGCGCTTTTTCCAGGAAAAATATGAAGAAGCCGAAAAGGCGGGCATAAAGGATCTGGTTTTGGATCCCGGGTTCGGTTTTAACAAGACCATGGAACAACACTATGAACTCATGGAACACCTTCCTGAAATAGTTCCTGTAAATAACGGGGGCGAGCCTGTAGCGCCCCTCCTTGTGGGTATCTCCAGGAAAAGAATGACTTATCTTCCTCTGGGCCTGACTCCGGACCATGCGCTCTTAAGCACCACAGCCCTGCATCTTCATTTGCTTTATAAAGGGGCGGGGATATTGCGTGTACACGATGTGGCTCCCGCCGTTCAGATGGTCAGATTGTACAAAAAATTGCGTACATTTGTTAAATCAACATCCTAATTTTTTTTATATGGAATTTAACCCGTTGCTCGCCATATCGCCCATAGACGGCCGTTATTACGCTCAGACAGCGCAATTAAACGAATATTTTTCAGAATATGCGCTCATCCGTTACCGGCTCCAGATAGAGGTAGAGTATTTCATTGCCCTTTGCAAGCTACCCCTGCCCCAGCTGAAAGATATTGACTCACGCTGGTATCCCATTTTGCGTAATGTATATAAGAACTTCAACATTACCGACGCTCAGGTGATTAAAGCCCAGGAAAAAGTTACCAACCACGACGTCAAATCCGTTGAGTACTTCCTGAAAAATAAGATGAAAGCGTTGGGACTGGGTGATTATTGTGAATTCATCCATTTTGGACTGACTTCTCAGGATATTAACAACACCGCCATCCCGTTAAGCCTTAAGCATGGTATCCAGCATGTGTATCTCCCCATGCTCAAAAAGATTATTGAGATGCTGGGCGACAAAGCACAGGAATGGGGTCCTGTAACCATGCTGGCCCACACACACGGCCAGCCGGCCTCTCCTACCCGTCTTGGCAAAGAAATATTGGTCTTCAAAGTCCGGATAGAAGAACAGCTCAAGAGCCTAGAGCAGGTACCTTTTGGTGCAAAATTCGGCGGTTCTACAGGGAATTTCAACGCTCATTATGTTGCTTATCCCCAGATTGACTGGCATAAGTTTGCAGAAAAATTTGTTAACAACACGCTGGGTCTTTACCGTTCATTCCCTACCACCCAGATAGAACATTACGACCATCTGGCTGCTTTGTGCCATAGTCTTAGCCGCATTAACACAATTTGCATTGATCTGTGCCGGGACATGTGGACCTATATTTCCATGAATTATTTCAAGCAGCATATTAAAGAAGAAGAAATAGGGTCTTCCGCTATGCCGCATAAAGTGAATCCCATTGATTTTGAAAATGCCGAAGGAAACTTTGGAGTAGCTAATGCCGTTTTCGGCCATCTTGCTTCCAAACTGCCCATATCGCGCCTGCAACGGGACCTGACCGACTCCACGGTGATCCGTAACATTGGTGTTCCTCTGGCACATACCCTTCTGGCCTTTAAGTCACTCGAGAAAGGATTTGGCAAGGTACTGCTTAACAGACCGGCTATCGATTCAGATATTGAAGAGAACTGGGCCGTTATCTCGGAAGCCATACAAACTATACTTCGCAGAGAAAAATACCCCAGACCTTACGAGACGCTCAAACAGCTTACCCGTACCAATATGCATATAGATAAAGAGTACCTGCATAATTTCATTCGCAATCTGGAGGTAAGCGATGAGGTCAAAAATGAATTGTTAAGCATAACACCTCATAACTATACCGGTAATTAATTCCCAATATTCACCCTAATGAAAACATCAGCTCTATTATTGTTCATTGTTTTATTCTGTACCCCGGCTCTTGCCCAGTCCCCTTCTTTCGACCAGTACTTTACAACGGAACGGTTGCGCATTGACCTTGTTTTCACCGGTAATTCAAAAGCACAGGATGCTTTCCTGCAATCCATACACAAAGAACCTGTATGGGCCGGTTCCAGAACTCAGCTTATTGATCCTTTCGGATACGGAGAATATTATTATAAAATTTTTACCCCGGACGGTCGGCTTCTTTTCTCGAAAGGCTTTAATTCTCTTTTCCAGGAATGGCGCACTACAGAAGAGGCCAAACACAGGGATATGGCTTTCAATTCCTCGGTTTGGATGCCTTTCCCGAAAGCACCAGTTGTTTTTGTCATGTACCAACGTATTGCTAAAAAAGGAACTTACGAACCAATACTTGAATTTTCTATTGATCCCTCAGATGCCTTAATCTCAAACGAAAAGCCCGTATACAGCGCCCAAAAATTAATAGATAACGGTCCTGTTGAGAAGAAGGTCGACCTTCTTTTTGTGGCGGAAGGCTATACCCTGGAGGAGATGGATAAATTTCTTGCAGATGCTGCCCGTTTTAGCGGATATCTTTTCGATTACGAGCCTTTTAAATCCCGCAGGAACGATTTTAATATCTGGACGCTCTCCCCGGCATCTGAAGAGTCAGGACCCGATATTCCGCAACAGAATATTTGGAAACGCACTTGTATAGGAGCTTCTTTCAATACATTTTATGTAGACCGGTACATGACCGCACCTGATTACCTGCCTTTGGCAAAAACGGTCTCTGGAGCACCTTTCGATGCCATATACGTGATCGTCAACACACAGAAGTACGGAGGCGGAGGCATTTATAATTACTACGGTCTGAGCATGGCTGACCATCGTGACGTTAAGGAAGTTTTCGTGCATGAATTTGGTCACAGTTTTGCCGGACTGGCCGACGAATACTACACGTCTCAAGTCGCATATATAGACATGTACCCCCTGAATATTGAACCCTGGGAACCCAATATCACTACCATGGTAGATTTCGGATCCAAATGGAAAGACATGATGGAAGTGGAAGGTGTAGGGCTTTTTGAAGGCGGAGGCTACATGGCCAAGGGTGTATTCCGTCCGGCCGACGATTGTCGTATGCATACCAACACCGCTCCCGGATTCTGCCCGGTATGCCAAAGAGCCATCAGCCGTATGATTGACTACTATTGCCAATGAAATATCGCTGTTTTCTGTTTGACCTTGACAACACACTTTGGGATTTCGACACAAATGCCAGGGATTGTATTACGACTCTGATCCGCGCCCGCGGGTTGGAGTCGTTTGTTCCCGATGGTTACGAATTCTACCGACGTTACAAAGCCCACAACGAGTTACTCTGGCAACAGTACGAGGCCGGTGAAATTACGCAACAGACGTTGCGTACCATTCGCTTTGCCCGGACTTTTCAGGAGTATGGAATTCCGGGAGCCGAGGCCCTGTCGCCCCTGTTCAGCGAAGAATACCTGGATATGATGCCTACCCGCACGGCCCTCATGCCTCATGCGATGGAGGTATTGGAAGATCTTGAAAGAAAAGGGTGCCGCATGGCCCTGTTGACCAACGGATTTAAGCAGGTACAATACAGTAAAATTAAAAGCAGCGGATTGGACCGTTTTTTTAACAAAAGGATCTTTATTTCAGAAGAAGTGGGATATCATAAACCCAACCCCAGAATGTTCATAGCTGCCCTAACGGCTATAAACGGAAAGAAAGAAGAGACATTGATGGTCGGCGACAATTTTGTTAACGATATTGAAGGAGCGCAGATCTTTGGTATTGATCAATATTATTATAATCCGCAACATCTGCCCTGCGACGGGGCGCCTACTTTAACGGGAGACGATCTGAGGGATCTGAAGGCTCTGGTGTGACTATGAAAACATCTTCATTTTCTTTATGGAAGTAATAATTCTCACGGGCAAACTTTTCAAGAGAATCTTTGTTTGATTGTATTTCGCTCAGCTTGCTTTCAGTTTGACGGATTTGTTCTTTATAGTATCTTTGTTGGGATTTGTTTCCGGAATAGTCCCTCAATGACCCAACCCAGTCAACCAGGTTATTGTTGTCAAAGAAACAAATCCAGACAATAAAGATCAAACTGACAATAAAATACTTGTTCCTTATTACCTTAAAAAATCTGGTAGATTTGAAACGCTGCCACATATGAATTGAAATTTCACAAATATAAGGTTTTTGTTTATGCAACCTACACTTGTTATTATGGCCGCCGGCATGGGAAGTCGTTACGGAGGTCTCAAACAGCTCGATACGCTGGGCCCCGGGGGTGAAACCATAATGGATTATTCCATTTACGATGCATTGCGCTCCGGCTTTGGAAAAATTGTCTTCGTTATCCGTGAATCATTCAGGGATGATTTTATGCGGGTCTGCGCATCACGTTATGGATCCCATTTCGATTTTACTTTTGTTGCTCAGGAACTGGAAGATATTCCTGCTCCTTTTTTCCCTCCGGAAGGACGGCAGAAACCCTGGGGCACCGGTCATGCTTTACTGACCACGTCGAGGGTGGTCAATACACCTTTTGGGATTATCAATGCCGATGACTTTTACGGCAGAAATACCTTTGAAGTTCTGGCGGAATACCTTAATCGCCCCAACCTGCTCCCGGGATTGTATGCCATGGTGGGCTACAGGCTGGACAACACACTTTCCCCGTCAGGTCCCGTTTCCAGGGGAATTTGTCAGCGCGACGAAAATGAATTGCTCACCGATGTGGTGGAAAGATACAAAATCCGGGATACAGGTAACGGACGGATTGTATGCGTGGTTCCCGAGGAAGACGGCAAACCAGCTTACGAGATGGAGCTGAAAGCCGACGATCTGTGCTCAATGAATTGTTGGGGATTCCTGCCCGACGTTTATCCCAAGGCTCATGATCTGGTTGTTGATTTTCTTAAGGAGAACGCCGCCCGCCCTGCCTCGGAATACCATCTTCCCACCATGGTAAACCACCTTATTAAATCTAACAAGGGAGCCTGCAAAGTACTAAAAACTAACGCACAATGGTTTGGAGTTACCTACAGGGATGACCGGGAAGGAGTAATGGCCCGACTGAAATCATTACACGAACAGGGCCTGTATCCCAGTCCGTTGTTTACATGAAATAAATAAAATATGAAAAAATATTTAGACTATTACCGGCCCGGATTGGGTGAATCTTGGCTGATCATGTTGGCCATTCTGCTTCTTGGAGGCTTTATATTATCCAGTGCTGTTGTATTTGTCGTAAATCTGATTGCGCCCGGAAGTATTTCGGCAACAGGCACGGGATGGAGCACGGCTATCTTGTATCCTATTCCGTTTATATTAGTCTTTTTATTCGTATTCCTCCGGGCCAGAAATGCTTACCAGACAGCACTTGTCTCGGGCAGATCACCTTTTCCTAAGCCTTCATCCAGCCTGGGTAAGGTTCCTTTCCTTGTTTTTGCCGTTCTGATACCCGTTTTGGTCGTCACTCTTTCCATTATTATGGACCCTCTTACTTCCTGGATGAAAATGCCCGATTTCATAAAGGATCTGTTCGAGAAAATGACTGAAAACAACTTCCCTACATTTCTTGCCGTAGTCATTGCCGCGCCGCTGCTGGAAGAATGGCTGGTCAGGAAAATCGCATTGGGGGGCATGCTTCAGCATATGGCTCCCTGGAAGGCCATTATGTGGTCGGCTCTTATGTTTGGGGTCATACACGGCAATCCGTGGCAAGCCATACCGGCGTTTCTAATGGGGTGCCTTTTCGGCTGGGTTTATTACAGGACGCGCTCTTACTGGGCCTGTGTGTCACTGCATGCCATCAATAACGGTATTTCTTTTTTGCTGGCCTATCTGTTTCCCGATCTTCCGGCAGATATGTCCATCAGGGCATTCCTTGGAGATCAACCCTATTTCATAAGCTTAGGTATTTCCTTAGTGTTGTTTTTTGCCGTCATCTATTATCTGCACAAAAAATTGACTTATATCCCGGTTAAAGAAACAACCTATGAGCGAACATAAATTATATCCGCTCCTTTTTAAACCCATTATAAAAAAAATGGTCTGGGGTTCTGAGTTATGGGCCCTCAGCGGACTGAACCGCGATACCTCGGTTGTGGAGAACGGGTTCCTTACCGGCAACGACATTAACGAACTGATGGAGGTATACCTGATGGACCTCGTTGGGATGAAAACCTTTTCCACCTCGGGAGTAGAATTTCCTTTAATTGTCAAATATCTGACAGTCAACGAATTTCTTTCTGTTCAGGTACACCCCGACGATGAGCAGGCCAAAAGTCTGCACAATGCATACGGTAAGACCGAAGTATGGTACATCACAAATGCAGGTCCCGATGCCCGGCTTTTTCTGGGATTTAATAAAGACATATCTCCCGAAGAATTTCTGGAAAGATGCGAGAACCAGACGCTCCCCGATGTTATGAACTGTATTGTTCCCCAAAAGGGATCGTGCTATTTCATTCCTGCGGGATTGATCCATGCCTGCGGAGGAGGACTGTCCATTACCGAAATTCAGGAAGTTTCCGATATTACATATCGCATATATGACTGGGGCCGCGAACACGATCCTGCCACAGCACGCGAAATGCACCTGGACCTGGCAATGGATTGTATTGATTTTAACCAATACGATCCCACTCCTGTTACGGAAGGGACACTGGCTTCCTGTCCCTATTTTACAGTCAAACTGGTTACCGTTGAAAAATCGCTGGAATGTGAGGGCATTACAAGAGACGGGTTTGTGGTGTATACTGCATTGGATGACCCATTTTCAATTATTTTCAGTGGAGTCACTTATCGGGTAGAGCCCCAGCGGTGCATTATGATCCCCGAGGCAGTGGATGAATGGGTGATTGTTCCCGGTAATAAAGCAACGACGCTGCTGGAGGTAACTATCTAGTGATCAATAAGATCGTCAAGCTGACGTCTTTCTTTTTTGGTGGGACGGCCTGTTCCCTTTTTTCTGTATATGGTAATGGTCTCTCTGGGCTGTTCTAATTTGGCATATTCTTCCGCGGGTGTCAGATCCTCGGCATACAGAGGTACGTTTTTGGCCGGCTGTCGGTTTTCTGCCTTTTGAATTACACGATAGGTATAGAAAATCGGTCCTTTCCTCACAGTAATAACATCACCTTCCCGGAGCTCCCTTGAGGGCTTAATTTCCTGTTCATTAACCTTAACCCTGGAGCTCCTGCAGGCTTCGGTAGCTTCGGATCGCGTCTTAAATACACGAATGGCCCAAAGGTATTTATCAAGTCTCATGATCTCAATCCTCAGAAGATTGGGTATTTACAGTATTCATAGCCCTGGTCACGCCCTCGCAGACAAAAAGATTTACTGCCGAGGCCGCGTTATCTAAGATAAAAGGCATTTCTTTTACCTGTTCATTAGTCCAGGTACCAAGTACATAATCTACCTGACCGCCTTTCGGAAAATTATCCCCCACACCAATCCTCAGCCGGGCGTAAGCATTCGTTCCCAGAACGGCCGAAATATTTTTAAGTCCATTATGTCCGCCGTCACTGCCCTGTGCCCGCATACGCAGTTTACCAAAAGGAAGGGCCACATCGTCCAGCACAATCAATACATTCTCGATGGGGATCCGCTCCTCCTGCATCCAGTAATTAACAGCTTTGCCGCTCAGATTAACGTACGTGGACGGCTTAAGCAGCCAGACCTTCTTTCCCCTGATTTTTAACTGGGCTAACGATCCGTAACGCAAAACGGAAAAAGAAGTGTTGGATGCCACAGCGAGGGCATCCAACACAGAGAATCCGATATTGTGGCGGGTGTTGGCGTATTCAGCGCCAATGTTACCTAATCCGACAATGAGATATGACACAGACACATAATTATTACTCAGTGGGTTGAGCAGCAGCGGCAGTGGCGGCACGGGTCATTTTGACCATGCAGATAATGGTCGCTTTGGGGGAGATGATCTGGATATCTTTGTACTTCAGATCGCCGGCCACAATCGATTTGCCCAGGGGCAGGTTAGTAATATCTATATCGAGGGTATCGGGCAGGTGTTCCAGGGTACCTTTAACTAAAAGCTTACGGGTGATAACCTGAAGCTTACCTCCCTGGCGTACACCTTCTGAGGTTCCGGTGATCACAACGGGAATATGTATGGTCACGGGCTCACCCGGCTTAACGGCGAGAAAATCAAGATGCAATATTTTGTCGGTTACAGGATGGAACTGGGCTTCGTGAAGCACACAGAGTTGTTTTGTTCCTTCTATATTCAAGGCGACAATGTATGAACCAGGCGTATAGATAAGATTTTTCAGGTCTTTCTCAATTACCGTAAAATGTTCATTTTCTTTTTTGTTCCCGTAAATAACACAGGGAACCAGTCCGTCTTTGCGCAGTTGTTTGACAGCGGCTTTAGTAAAGGAAGCGCGTCTTTGTGCATCGATCTCAAATTGTTTCATAATTGTAAATTTAGTGATTAGTGTTACTCAATCCGTGACCCTGCACGAATCCCATGGCACCTTACTAAAGGTCCTCTAAGGGCGGGCAAAAGTAGTTAAAAACTTGAAGTTTGCAAAATTATTCCGATACCCATCCCCCAATAGTCATGTTCCATGAAGTATTCCTAAAACCGCTCTGGATCCTTGGAAGTCGTTCAGTGGGCAGGTAAGCAGCCAGTCCTGAAAAATGATTAATAGGTATGGTTATGAAATACTCGGTTGACTTCTTGTATACTACTACATTGTTAAGAACCTCACAGAAAGCATTGTATCGTGTATCGTCCCCCAGCACCCTGGCCATCCTTTCAATATCAAAAAAAACATGTTCCCTTAACCTGTCATAAGTCTGTAATGATTCTCTGTCTACGGTTTCCGGGTCAGCAGATGTATGGGCAACAAGCTCGCCAAAAGCCATTGCAAGCGGAGTCAGAAATTGTGTACTTACCAGAGAGATGGTGGCCGACTTGTTATACCCGGCCATAGCATTGTATTTATTATAATAAGCGTCGCAGAGAACAATCAGGTTCTCGCGGCCTTTGTAGGGCATCATCACCGAAAGCAGTTTGTCGTAAGGAAACCCCGTATCTATAATTTCCGCCGGAGATCCCACAAAATAATCACATGCGTCCTTTAACTCATAATATGTCTGAACGTCTGCCATCAGGCAGGCATCAAAACAAATATAATCGTGATGATACGCTTTGAGCGCATAAGAAAGATCGGCTATTTCCATCTGAGATTCGCCATCCTGGCCAAAGGTTTTGACCCCCGGATAGGCGCTGTCGTGAATATTGTATCTAAAAGCTCCCGAAGGTGAAAATGACTGTAACGCAATAGCCGGCGTAGCTGATTCGCCGTAAAGGCCTTTGGGCAGCCAGCCGGTACCGTGAGACCACAAAATAAGCCCGTAGCTTTGGGCAGGGCATTCCTGGCGGGCCGTTGTAATAACAGAGGTCAGCATAGAAACCTCACCGGAATTTACGGTCCCGTACCTTTGAATAGTGTCAAGAATAACTTGTGAGTTAACTTTCCTTGGACGAATAAGAAATGCCCCTGTATTCCTGCGGTCAATGAATACCAGAAGGGCATGATCTTCGGGGACATCGGCATGGGCAATAATTTCATTCATGTTTTCCAGGGCAAGATCAGATAAACTGTTATCGGCTGCCATGTAAATAAGAAGATTGTGTACATAACCGTCTTCCGGCATGATACACCGGCCGCAACCTTTTAAGAATAAGAGAACAAACAGGAAACAAAAAAGTTTAAGCCTTTTCATGAGGCAAAGATAATCCTTTTTTCTATCTTTGTAAGAGGAACAAATACCGCAATAATAATTCATTATGAAAAGTTCACACTTTGTAGCTATGCTGGGCGGCGCCATAATAGGTGCTACCATTGCGCTCTTGTTTGCGCCTGCCAAAGGCAGCGAAACCAGGGAAAAGATCCGTGAAACCTTTGACAAAGGCATGGGAGAGATCAAGAAGGAGTATGACAAACGTTTCCCAAAGAACCGGGAAGAAGGTCCTGAAGAATAAAGGCCACGATAATGGATCTGAAAGAATCGGTCAGGGAATACCTTGGCCTTAAGACAGACGCATTCAAGCTGGGATTGATCGAGAATCTTACGATGGTCATTAATCAGCTCCTTGTAACTATTGTGCTTATTCTTACCCTGATGACCGCCCTGATTTTTATGGCTGCCGGGGTAAACAAATGGCTTGGACTGGTTCTGGACAACCAGGTGATGGCATCGTTTATCACAGGTGGTTTCTTTCTGCTAATCTTCCTTGTGCTTTTTCTATACAGAAAGAAACTGTTTGTCAATGGTTTCGTACGACTTTTCTCCAAACTTTTTTTTGAAGAAAAAGACCCTAATGCCAGGGAGGAATAATCTATGAGCAGCAGAAGGGCTATATATTCAAAAATAAGCACTATAGAACAGTTAAGAGCCGAGCGCAATTCGCTTTCGTGGCACATAAAAGGGATTGAAAAGCGCATGAAAGATTCTATCTGCGGAGGAGGTTCTCTTATCTCTTTTCCAAAAGATGGCAACGTATCCCGCTTGCTTCCAGTAATCATTCCCACGGCTATTATCGCTTTTTCTCTTGTACGTCAAATAAACAGATTCGTACGAAAAATCCGTAACCATTAGTTTAATATGATAATAATGAAAATCGTTTTTGCTTGCCTGGTTGGTATAGCAGGGTGTTCCTGTTCAGGTAACTCCGGCAGAAACACATCACCTGAGCCCGGGTTCAAATACCTGGCTGACGAATTTGCGGACCTGAAAGTCATCCGTTACCGCCTCCCCGGATGGGACGATCTGACCTTAAAACAGAAGTCTTTCATCTACTACCTGGGAGAAGCGGCCAAGAGCGGCCGGGATATTTTCTGGGATCAAAATTTTAAATACAACCTGGCTGTCAGAAAATGCCTGGAAAACATTCTGGAGACTTATTCGGGAGACAGGGATACCCCTGAATTCAGCCAATTTCTGACCTACGCCAAAAGAGTATTTTTCAGTAACGGAATCCATCATCATTACGCAGAAGACAAGATCCTCCCCGAATGCAGCTCTGATTACATGCTTTCCCTGATACAAAATTCCCAGGACAGTCTTGGGGAAGAACTGCTGGATATCATGTGCGATCCAGCTCTGTATCCCAGGAGAGAAAGCAATTTCTACGGTGATGTTTCGTTGACCGAGGCCGAGGCTTTTTATGAAAGAATGTCTGACTGCAAAGATCCCCGCCCGGTGGAATACGGGCTCAATAGTAAACTGATAAAAAAAGACGGTCAGATCACAGAGGACATTTACCGTATTGACGGTCTGTACGGCCCGGCTATTACACAGATATGCCACTGGTTAGAAAAAGCAGCAGAAGTGTCCGAAACACCCCAACAGGCAGCCTGTCTGAAAACTCTTATTGAGTATTATAAGACCGGGGATCTAAAATCATGGGATCAGTTCAACATTGCATGGTCACAGGACACACTCAGCGAAGTGGATTTCGTGAACGGATTTGTAGAGGTTTATGCAGATCCGCTGGGAATGAAAGGTGCCTGGGAAGCCAACGTAAACTACATAGACAAAGAGGCTTCCAAGCGGACTTCCATTATAAGCGCCAATGCTCAGTGGTTTGAGGATCACTCCCCTATAGATCCCCGCTTCCGCAAGAGCGAAGTCAGGGGCGTATCCGCCAAGGTAATAAATGTAGCCATGCTCGGAGGAGATGCATTTCCCTCGACTCCTATAGGAATAAACCTGCCAAACTCGGACTGGATAAGGAAAGAATACGGATCAAAATCGGTGACCATTGCCAATATATCCAATGCCTATGACCGGGCAGCCGAAGAGTCGCCCAAGAACATGATTGACGAATTCTCCTGGGATTCTACTGAAGTGGCCCTCCTGAGAAAATATGGCAGCCTTACGGGGGACCTTCATACCGACCTTCACGAATGCCTGGGACATGGCTCCGGACAGCTGCTTCCGGGCACATCTCCCAATGCCCTCAAAGGATACTCTTCCCCGCTGGAAGAGTCGCGGGCAGATCTTTTTGCCCTGTATTACATTGCCGATCCCAAAATGACAGAATTGGGCATTTTACCAGATGGCCAGGCATACAAGGCCGAATATATCAATTATATACGGAACGGGCTTTTTACCCAGCTGGTACGTATTGAAGAAGGTAAAGACGTAACCCAGGCCCATATGCAATGCCGTCAGCTGATTGCATCGTGGTGTTACGAGAAAGGTCAAAAAGACGATGTTATTGAAAAAAAGATGAGTGACGGCAAAACCTATTTTGTAATCAATGATTTTGATGCCCTCAGGAATCTTTTTGGAGAATTACTGGCAGAGATGCAACGGATTAAATCGGAAGGAGATTACCTGGCGGGCAAAAATATGGTAGAAACTTACGGAGTGAAGACAGATCCGATATTACACAAAGAAGTTCGTGCGCGTTATGCTGCGTTGGGACTGAAACCTTACGGCGGGTTTATGAACCCCGATATTATACCTGTGACCGATAAAAACGGTCAGGTAACCGATTACCGTATTGAGTACGCCAAAGACTTTATACAACAACACCTTGCATACGGCAAAGCTTATAGTTTTCTGTAGTTGAACAACTCTTCGGTGGCCAGGGAAATCTTGGTCACCGAAAAATTATCCCCCCGGGGAAACACCCAGAACGAATCTTTCAGTGTATTGAGATCAACGCAGTCTCGCCGGTATTTTCCGTATTCGTATTCAATATGACATGAATAAACGGATTGCGCCGGAATGGTCAGTTTGTACTGAGTTCCGTCGTATGCTCCGGTAAGCTCAAAGCCGTTCATATCGTGAACCATTTCTCCGCGACCGATATCAATGAACCCTTTGGAATTGGGCAGCATTCTCACCGTTACATCAGAGCGGAAGCAATAGGTGCCTGATTCCACTTCATGCCGGACCTGCTCCCGCTCCCACTCATACCAATCGGGGATATGAGAAAATCGCGTATCCCCTTCAACCGCCTTAAGTTCTCCCAGTTCGGACATTTTCCATCGTTTTGAGCAATGTTCGCACCATATTTCGTCTCCGCCCGAGGCCATTTTATATTCAGTCCGGCAATCCGGACACTGGTAAAGGACCTTATGAAGTCCTTTTGCCCTGTTTTTGTACTTTACAGGAATTTTATTCTCTCTTTGCCAGGCAAAATCGTCGTATTCAAATGCCTGGTTAATCCTGTCGTTAATTTCATCAATTGAGAGAGTCCCTATTTCTTTTCCGTTGATGATTTGTGTCATGGTGGCCTTAGTTCGCACTCCCCTGGTTGTTTGGTTCCAGAACGGGGCATTGATATGATGTCCGTACGTAATGAGTGTCACCACGGGCACATTCAAATGCTTAACCAGCTTACCTAACGAAGGCGGCAACACGGCATTTGTTCCGCACAACGAATACCTGGCCTCGGGATATATGGCTGCGATCTTCCCTCTTTCCACTACCGTTTTCAGGTGCCGTATAAGCGCAATATCGTTGGTGAATTTTCTTTTCCCTATGCACCCTACCCGTCTCATAAGCCACTCCCTGCCTATAAAACCGTCAACCGCCACAACATAGAACGCCTGATGAGGAAAAGTCGCCACGGTTGCCACCATGAAATCATAAAATGCGTTGTGGTTGCATAACAGAAGATAAGGAGGTTTAACCCCTTCCATATTGACCTTTTTTATTTTGGTATGGTGCCTCCACAGGGACGGAAAACTTAATAACCAGGTAATGGGCCTTAGATACCAGCTGACAGGCTGGGGCATTTTTGCGAGATCAAAACGTTTAACTTCCCTTAAAGGGAAAAAATTCATTGCATAATTCATGTAACAAATATATACGAAAAAAAAGACAACTGCTATTATAAAAAAGGGCACCCAAAAGGCGCCCTTTTAATAAGAAGTAAAATATCCCTCTATTTTAGTCCTGTACGGGTATCAAACCACATTTGCTTGCCCCAGAATTCGTCAATTACTTCTGACATGGGCCCTGCCGAGTTGGCTCCGTTAAGAGTACCTTCAACAATCGGATAGGGATAACGCAGCGGAGGCGTATTATGTCCCGTATAACCACATTCTGCCATTGAGCTGGCAATATGGTGGGTTGTGGGAATACCCGTCTTTCTGTACAACGACCAGGCTTCCATCCCCTGCTTAAAGAGACAGATCCATTCCTGCATGTATATCTGGTCCAGCGTGCCGGTAAAGGCAGCCGGCCCGGCCAGGTAGGCAGCAGCCTGGGCAGCCACCCCGTTTTCGTCCAGCGATACGGTAACGCCGGCTTCGTAGGCAGCCTTAGCTGTTGTCCCCACATTCCAACCGCGCTGGGCAGCTTCTGCCAGGTGGAAATACGTTTCAGCCGCACGGTAGATAGCCGAAAAACCGGCCATATCTTCACGGAAACGTGCACCAATGAGCGAATACTTCATAGCATGACCGGTAGTAATGGCATCGGGTCCGCCAATTTCGCAACCGGCATATTCTCCGTAACCGTTGAGTTGGGCATAGACGGGAAGACGCGGGTCACTCAGGCCTTTCATTACGTTAACCAGAATATCGGAAACGCAATGGTCATCACGCGTACGAAAATCATCGGCCCAGGGCTCATAGTAGGGCGATTCTCCCGGCCACCAGAAGAAAGCGTTCTGACTGTTCTCTTTGATAAGAGGATATTTGGCGGGGTTACCGGCAATCTCTTCGGCCACCTGTTTGGCAAGCGAAGGATTTACGTTGGCAATACGCATGGCCATACGCAAACGGAGCGAATTGGCCAGACGGAGCCAGGCATCGGTATCGCCGTAGAAAAGGATATCACCTGAACCCAGATCGTCAATGCTGCCTTCATTCAGTCCGTCGGCGGCTTCTTTCAGCAGGGTCATAAGAGCCGGGTAGATCTCTTCCTGGGTATCATATTTGGGGGTCACAATACCGTTATCCAGACCAATGGCTTCTGAATAAGGAATATCACGCCATCTGTCGGTTCCAAGCTGCACAATAACGGCTTCCCATATCTTAGCCACACTGGCCATATTGGTCAGACCTTCTTCAGCAGCCCTGTCTCTGACATCCCTGACATTATTGAGCGTGATGTATAAATAGTGCCAGTTGTTGGCCACAACGCCCGAACGATAAACATATCGGGCTTCGTCAATATATTGCTTTTTGGCAAGATGCCCTGCGTAGGTGCTGGGTTCGTTCATATCGGCCCAGGGATCAAAATAAGTATCACAGGTATACCTGATACAATAGGCCAACACATTGGTTATGGGCGCATCTGCAGAAGCATTGGGGTTAGTGTTGATTTCATCAAAATCTTTAGTACACCCCATCAACAGCACACCGAATACGGCGATTACAGAAAATTTGAGTATTTGTGTTTTCATATCTTCAATTATTTGGGGTTAGAAAGTGATACCTACTTTAAGACCAATGCTGCGGGTAGGCATGTATGCATTGGACTCCAGGCCCACACCGTCATTACCGGAGCCAAGGCTCGATTCGGGATCTACCCTGGCAATGTTGGACTCGTGCAGCCAGAGAATAGCCACGTTGCTGCCCACAAGAGACACGTTGAACGCCTTAACCAGGCTGCTCTTTGTAAATCTGGATGCAGGAATGGTATAAGTTATGTAAAGATCTTTCAATTTCAGGTAGGAACCGTCAAATACGCAGAACGAACGGTTACTGTAGAAATCGGCAAAAGCAGAGGTAGGCGCAACCACAATGTCATTCACGGTACCGTCTGCTTTCACGAATGTCCTGTCGGTGAGAATATCTTTACCGAATACCACGCCGTTCTCCCGGACGCCGTTGGCTGCGGTATACTCATAGATACCGGTATAGGTACCGAACATCTGTGACACAGAGAAGACATCGCCACCTTTACGGAAATCGAGCAGGAAGCCGAAAGAAAGGTTTTTCCAGCTGAAATCCATGTTCAAGCCGGCAATCCAGTCCGGGTTTACATTGCCGAGGATCTTGCTTTCGCGTTTGGCCCGACCGTTAGCCCCAACAATAATGTTCCCGTTGTCATCGGTAACAGAACCTGTCCCGTAGATAGCACCCCAGGGTTCACCTACACGGGCCTGGGTATATACAGACCAGGATGATCCAATGTTATAGGTAGTAATATTCTGGCCCGTTGCTTCGTCAGTATAAAGAGAAATGATCTTGCTCTGGTCTTTGGACCAGTTGAGGGTAATGTCCCAGTTAAAGTTGCTTGTTCTGACGGGAGTAGCCATTAACTGGATTTCAATACCTTTGTTTTTGATTTCCCCGGCATTGACTTTCATAGCACTGTAACCCGTGGCACGGGATACCTCAGCCGAAAGGATCTGGTCTGTGGTCGTTTTGTCGTACAATGCCACATCAAGTCCCAGGCGGTTGCCAAAGAACCGGGCTTCCAGACCAATCTCGGCCGTTTCAACGGACTCGGGTCTCAGGCCTGCCGGCGGATATGTGGTTGGGTTGAAAAACTGACCGGAACCATTGATGTTATATCCCACTGAGCTATAGTACCTGTCTGTCTGGTAGGCGGAAGTGGCCGCTCCAACCTGGGCCCAGCCCCCGCGCAACTTCAGAAACTCAAGCACGCTTCCCTTCATGGCGGGGAACGTCTCGGTAAGAAGCCAACTGCCCGATACGGAAGGATAGAAGAAAGGATCTGCAATGGTAGAACTCCAGTCGTTACGTGCCGAGGCATCTATGTAGAGCATACCCTTGAATCCGAGGGACAGGTTGGCATACACAGAGTTGGAGCGGATACGGGAGCCGCCCATGCTGGTACCGGGGCTGCCGGAAACGTTGGAAATGGTAAACAGACCAGGGACGATAAGAGCCTCTGCAGTCAGAGAAGAGTTCATATAGTCCACATCGCGGTAATTAGCGCCTAAAACGGCATTAACGCTCAACAGGTTATCTCCAAAGGTTTTGTCAAAGTATGCCAGGAAATCGGCATTGATCTCGGCATTTTTCCGGTTATAGGACCAGAACCCGCCATCGGGATAGTCGGTATGGTAAAGTACCACCTGTTTGGTATAGGTGTCATAATAATCATAACCCAGACGACCTTCGAACTTTAACCAGCTGGTAGGCTTTATCCACAACGAAGTCTTACCAAAGAAACGGTTCCGTTCAAAGCTGTTTGTGTTATTATACATGGAATAATACGGGTTCTGGTGGTAATCCGGACACCAGCTGTACGGTTTGCCGGTATAGGGGTCATTACCTTGGTCGTATAAACTTTTCAAAGATTCCATATTTACCTGGCGGCCAAACCACTGCAGCAATGATTGCAGGGGGTTGCCGGCGTTATAGGAACCCTGGGGAAGGTTGTCGCTCTGAGTCCTGGTATAGTTCATGCTCAGATCAAACGAGATGTATTTGTTAATATCTACGTTGGTATTCATCTGCGCTGAAATACGTTTCTGGTCCGTATTGGGAAGCGTTCCCTTCTGGTCCCTGAAACCGAGGGAGGCACGGGTGGTTGCCCGGTCGCCTTTAGTAACCACAGAAACGTTATGGCTCTGCGAATAGCCTGTCTCGAAGAAACTCTTAATGTTATCCGGGTGAGAAACCCAGGGAGTTGCCTGGTGTACCCCGTTGGCATAAGGACTGTCCCACTGGGGAATGTTCAGCCCTATATCCAGACGCGGGCCCCAGCTTTCGTCAGCACCCATATAACTGGAAAGGTCGCTGTAACCGAGCACATCATACACCCAGTCTGCATAGGTGCCGTTAAAATCGCTGTTTTTGTATTCGTATTCGGCACCTTCATAGCCCTGTCCGTAAAGGTTCTGCAGGGGAGGCAAATTGAATACTTTGTCTACGGTAAAGCTACCGCTGTAATTGATTGAAACGCCTTCTTTAGCAGATTTTCCGGATTTGGTAGTGATAAGTACGACTCCCTTGCCGGCGCGCATTCCGTACAAAGCGGCGGAACCGCCCTTCAGGACAGAGATGCTCTCTATATCCTCGGGGTTAATATCATATAAGCCGGACCCGTAGTTAATAGACCTTTCCATATAGTTATCATTGGAAATAGGAACACCATCTACTACAATCAGGGGTTCGTTACCTCCCAGCGAAGAGTTACCGCGAACCACAATACGGCTTGAGGCCCCGACAGCGCCTCCGGCCTGGGTCACCTGCATACCTGCCACGCGTCCGGAAAGGGCCGAGGAGACATTCATGTGACCTGCCTTGGTGAGCTCATCTGCTTTCACATCCTGAATAGCAGCCCCGATTGATTTTCTTTCGCGGGTGATACCCAGTGCAGTAACAATGACCTCGTCGAGCACATTGGCAGCACGCATGTCTACATTAATTACGGAACGGTTGTTCACTGCCACCTCTACGCTCACATACCCGACGTAACTGAATACGAGGGCAGCGTCCGAAGCGCAAGTGATGGCATAGTTACCGTCGTTGTCGGTAACAAACGCGGTACGTTCTCCCTGGACAAGGATAGTGGCACCGGGGAGCGGCTGACCGTCAGCCGCATCCGTAACCGTACCTGTTACCTGGATATTCTGTGCCATAGCAAGGGAACAGATACCCAGAAACAGGCAGGTCAGGATTGATCTGGTTTTTTTCATCATCAGTTGAATTTAGGTTAATAAAAAACAATATATAGGTTATGTGGATTACGGTTTAGGTTGAACAAATTTATGTAAATAATCATTAAAGCGCAACTTTTTTTAAATAGATGATAATCCGAATATAAAACGGTTCTTCACCTATTCATTTGAAGAAAAAAATTTTTTTATATTACAAATTGAAAGGCTCTGCAGAGAAATCGTGTCACCACAAGACAAAAAGCAGTGAAAGGATTGAGTTTATATTAAAATTATTTGTATATCTTTGTAGACTAGCCAGAAGAATTTGATAAACCCTATAAACTATTTACTAACTAAAAACAAGACAGATGAAAAAATTCCTTTTATTGACTTTGTCAGTCATGATGGGGTTCACAGCATTGTTTGCGCAGCAAAAGGTAACCGGGACGGTTACCTCCTCTGAAGACGGTGCTCCTATGCCCTATGTGACAGTGGTTGTGGCAGGAACAACAATTTCCACACAGACAAATCTGGATGGTATGTACTCCATTAATGTACCCACAGGCAACAACATGCTCCGTTTTTCCTTTGTGGGTATGCAGACTGTCAATGCAGAACTTAACGGCAGAGCTATTGTGGATATTGTTATGTCTCCCGATGCCATTGCACTGGAAGACATTGTTGTTGTTGCCTTCGGCACGTCCACTAGAGAGTCCTTTACCGGTGCTGCAACAGTTGTAAGCTCAGAAGTGTTGACCAAATCACAGTCGAGTTCTGTAATCAACGCGCTTGCAGGTGCCGTTCCCGGTATCCAATTGACATCTAGCAACGGTGCTCCGGGTGCTTCTTCTACCATCCGTATCCGTGGGTTCAGTTCTCTTTCCGCTGGTAATGACCCTCTTATAATTGTTGACGGCGCTCCCTACAGTGGGGATCTTTCTAATATTGCCACCATTGACGTGGAAAGCATAACCGTTTTAAAGGACGCCTCTTCCAACGCCCTTTATGGTGCACGTGGTGCCAACGGTGTAGTTATGATTACCACCAAGAAAGCTAAAGCTGGTGAAGCTCTTGTTACTTTTGATGTCAAGTACGGAGGCAACATGAGGGCATTACAAAACTACAACACCATTCAGGATCCTTTGCTGCATTATGAAACACATTATGGCGCCATGATGAACTACTTCCAGAACAAGTTGGGCTTGTCTCTAGAAGATGCCAACGTCAGGGCCAACCAGAATATTGGACTGAGTTCTTCCAATGCCGGTCTGGGATATTTGATTTATGAATTCCCCCAAGGACAATCTTTCATCGGAACTAACGGTAAGGTTAATCCCAATGCCACCCTGGGCCGCACTATTGGTGACTACTACATTACCCCTGATGACTGGGCAGATGAAGCCTACCGTACAGGCGTGCGTCAGGAATATATTATGACTGTATCCGGAGCCAACGAAAAGGCTTCTTTCTATAGTTCTGTCGCATACCTTAGTAATGAAGGTATTACCGCCGGTTCTGACCTGAAACGTTTAACCGCCAGATTAAGGGGGAGTTACCAGGCCAAGAGTTGGATGAAAGTAGGCGGGAATATGTCCTACACCAATTTTAATTCCAATTATTTGAGCAATAACGGTTCATCTACTTCTACCGGTAACGTATGGGCCTTTACGTCCCAAATGGCTCCCATTTATCCTTTGTGGATTAGAAATGCAGACGGTACCCGCAAAGTAGATGCCAATGGCATTGAAATGATGGACTACGGTGACGGTCAGAATGCCGGTTTGGCACGTCCTTTCCTGTTTAACGCCAACGCCTTACAAGACCTCCGCCTGAACACCCGTAACAATGAAGGCAACGCCGCTACCGGTAACGGATTTGTAGACATTAACTTCTACAAAGATTTGAAACTTACGATCAACGGCACATTCAACCTGGATGAAACCCGCAATACAGAAGTACTCAACCCATATTACGGACAGTTTGCATCTACCAAAGGTACCGTAGGTAAATCACACAGCAGAAGCTTTGACGTTAACTTCCAACAATTATTGAATTACAACAAGACTTTTGGAAGAAACACCATATCTGTACTTGTGGGGCATGAATACTTTAATACGAAGTCCTACTATCTGTATGGTTCAAAATCCAATATGTTCTCACAAAAGAACAAGGAACTGGGTGGTGCGGTAGTTGATGGACAGAGTGCTTACTCTTCTCTGAGCGAATACAATCAGGAAGGTTTTTTTGGCCGTTTACAGTATGATTTCGCAGATAAATTGTATTTCTCTGGATCATATCGGCGGGATGCCTCCAGTCGTTTTAATCCCAGCCACCGTTGGGGTAACTTCTGGTCAGTTGGTGCTTCTTGGTTGATGAATAAAGAACCTTGGTTCGTTGCCGATTGGGTAGACGAACTGAAGATTAAGGCAAGTGCCGGACAGCAAGGGAATGACAACATCGGTGCTTACCGTTATATTGACCTTTATGACATTACCAATTCCTCTGGCAACGTATCTACCATTTTCAGTTCAAAAGGTAGTGAAAACATTACTTGGGAAACTACTACCAATATCAACACAGGTATTGAATTCAGCCTATGGAAGAGACTTACCGGTGTTTTTGACTACTACCACCGTATTACAACGGACATGTTGTTCTCCTTCCCTGTAGCTCCTTCTATGGGTTATACATCCTACTTTGCCAACGTCGGTAATATGAAGAACTATGGTGCTGAACTTTCATTGAACTTCAATGCCATTAAAACCAACAAGGTATCTTGGGATATTAACATCAATGTCACCTATTTGAAGAACAAAATCACTATGCTCGACGAAGGTAAGAAGACCAAGACCGCCTATGACGCCAATGGCAATGAATATAAAGGTTACCAAAACGGCAGTTTCTTTGTAGCTGAAGGCGTTTCCCATTACTCGTGGTATTTAAAGGAATATGCTGGCGTAGGAGAAGATGGTCAGTCACTCTGGTATAAAGACGAAAAGGGTGCCGACGGTGAACGTACAGGCACTCGTGTTACTACCAACCAATATTCAGAAGCTGACTATTATATTAATAACGCTACTTCCATTTCTCCTTTCTATGGCGGTTTTGGAACAACCCTCAATGCATATGGATTTGATTTCTCTATCAATTTCTCTTACCAACTGGGTGGAAAACAATATGATAGCGGTTACGCCAGTGCCATGAGTTCTCCCACAACCAATAACTCTGGCTATGCCTATCACGTTGACGTGCTGAAATCCTGGTCAAAGGAAAACACAAGCAGCGACATTCCCCGTTTCCAATTTGATGACACCTACTCATCCAGTCAATCTACCCGTTTCTTGACAGATGCCAGTTATCTAAATATTGAAAATATCAATTTGGGGTACACTCTTTCCAATAATATTGTAAAGAAACTTGGTGGAACTTCTCTTCGTTTCTACGTGTCTTGCGAGAACGTATGGTATTGGTCAAAACGACAAGGATTTGACCCTAGAATCTCCTATACAGGGACAGGCTCGTCCTACTATTCTCCTATGAGAACCATCTCAGGTGGTATCACAGTTAAATTCTAAAAAATCACTGATATGAAAAATTTGATCAAAATTTTCTCTATAATTGCTTTTAGCGTATTCACCTTACAGTCCTGTATCAAGGAAACATTCCCTCAAGATGATTCTGCTACAGCCAAACAGATTGGTGAGTCTGCTTCTGCTCTGGATGCTGCCATGAGCGGTATTCCTGCTCAATTGTCCCAGGGCTATCTTGTTTATGGTAATCAGACAGATGAACGTGATATGGCTTACCCAGGCATATTGCTTGGTTTCAACGAAGCTCTTGGTGATATTTTCCCTCAAGGGACCAACCCTGCTTACGATTGGTATCGTCAGTTTAATATTCAGACTGGACTCGGCCCCAATTCATATCCCGCCTACCTTCCCTGGCGTACCTTCTATATGTTTATCAAATCTGCCAATGATATCATTTCTGCTGTAAAACAAGTGGCAGAACCTTCCGACTTGCAAAAAGGTTATCTTGGAATGGGTTACGCATACCGCGCATGGGCCTACTGGCACATGTGGAACATGTATGTTCCCGTTGAAAATCAGTATACCACTATTGATGCCAAGATCAAAGGACTCACCGTTCCCCTGGTTACGGACGAGACGGCAGAGACTGATGGTAAGAACAACCCCCGAGTAAGTGAAGACGTACTTTATGATTTCATTATGTCTGACCTTAATATGGCAGAAGAATTCCTTAACACCTACACCCCAACCACAAAGAGATACCCCAATCTGGCAGTCGTATACGGCCTTAAAGCCCGCGCTTTCCTATCAAGATTGGACTATGCCAACGCAGCCGTTTATGCACGCAAGGCCATTGACGCCAGCGGTTGTACTCCTCTTAGCCAGGCGCAATGGGAAGATCCCAATTCTGGATTTTGCCAGGCAAGCGCCAACGATTCCTGGATGTGGTATATTTCTTACAGTGCAGAAGCCATGGGCAACCTTTGTAACTGGACCGGATGGATTGCCGGTGAAGCAGACTGGGGTTATAACAGCCTTACTCAATTTGGTATTAATCGTTGGATTTATGACCGTATTCCGGATTCCGACTTCCGCAAACACAGTTTCATTGACCCGAAGTACTACGATTATTATGACTATAAGACTTGCCGTGACAAGGCTTTCATCAAAGGTCTGAAACCTTATACCAGTATCAAGTTCCGCTGCGTTGGGGGTGACTGGGAAAATTATGCTACTGGTGGTGCCAGTGATGTTCCGTTGATGCGTGTAGAAGAAATGTACTTGATTGAAGCAGAAGCTCTTGGTATGAGCAGTGGCGTAAATGCTGGAGTAACGGCGTTGACTTCTTTCATGACTTCTTACAGAGATCCTAAATATATGTGTGCCATTACCGCCGCCAACGCATTCCAGGAAGAAATCCTATTCCAGAAGAGAGTGGAACTTTGGGGTGAAGGTCTGGCCTTTTTTGATGCCAAGAGACTCCGTGCCGGCTCTCTGCAAAGCTATCCGGGGACTAACGCTCCCGGTGACGTGTTCAAAATCAATGCTGTCGGTATTAAACCGGGATGGAACTATGTAATTCCCAATAACGAGGTACAGAACAACATTGCCCTTGAAGGTTTCATTAACCCGGATCCTTCAGGCACTATCAATCCTACCTTATAGTAATTCTAAATAGATTATAAAATGAAAAAATATATATCATTATTTTTTATTGCATTCTCTCTTATTCTGACAGGTTGTTTAGAAGAACAACCTACGAGAGAACCCTCTCCCACTGATATACCTAGCGGAGTCTATTTTCTTCCTACTAATGCTACTGTCAATCCTATTGAATATACAGTAGATGCAGAAGATACAGAGTTTACCTATTATTTGGGCAGGACCAGCAGCGCCGGTAGTCTTACGGTTAATATCATCAACAAAAGTGATCCTGTTTTTAACGTACCTGCTTCCATTACTTTTAAAGACGGTGAAATAACCGCTCCATTTACCATCAAATTCTCTAGCGTACCGGCCACTAACACCAGCGTCAATCTTGAAGTAGAGCCCGCTTACGTGGCTCTTTATGGTGCCGGTTCGTGCAAATTTAGCGGTGCGTTGAATTGCCTCTGGGAAAAACTGGGTAAAGGTCAATGGTATGATTCCTGGACTCAAGCCCAAACAATTCAGGAAGTAGAGGTGCTCAAATCAAAGATTCCCCCTTTGCGCTATAGAGTTCTCAGCCCCTATACAGTGGATGCCTTAAACGCAGATGAATGGGAGAATTGGATTGATCCCTCTTTGATTCCTGCATACATTGAACTTTTTGTGGCCAATCCGAATTCTGCCGGAAAACAGTATATTACCTGGGACAAATTCTGGACATTAGGTCTGAATTATCAAGGCACAAAAGGAAACGTAATCAAAGCTTATCTGCCTTCCGCTTTAAGCAGTTCTCAAGCGGCTAATGACGCCTTGAGTTTTGTTTACTCTGACATTTCAGATAAGCTCTTCAGACTGGTACCTTATATTTATATTGATGGTTTGGGAGGATTTGGTCTTAAGCAAATGTTTCTTTCTTTACCCGGTGGTCCCAATCTGTACGATATATTATAAAAGCACAGCTTAATTATACATAAAAAGAGGGTCCCCATTAGGGGGCCCTCTTTTTATTGGCCGAAATATTCTAAAGAACCACAACTTATTGAAAACTCCTGGCCAGTTCATTCATTCAATGGGAAAAATAATTATTGCATTTGTTTTCTTATAGAGTATATACCGATTCGCATAATTAATAATTATTTCCTTCGAAAAACCCTTTCTCCTGTTTGGATAGTTCTTATATTTGTTAAATTATCTATACAGAAATATTATGCAAAATAGGCTTTGTATATTGCTTCTTGTTCTAGCACTATTAGCTGGTTGCAACAGAAACGCACCTGAGCAGGAACTCGCAGAAGTTTTTATCACAGAAACTTTCCAAACAGACCAAGGGGCCGTTACTGCTTTAAAAGGCCATATTAGAGTTAAAATGGAGAAGGAATTCTCTTCTACCAAAGCGGCAGACGACCTCTTTCCCAATTTGAAAATCACATCCATACGACGCACTTTCCCCTACTGCGGCAAATTCGAGTCACGCACCCGCGCAGAAGGCCTGGACTTGTGGTACGATATCACTTTTGACCCCTCTGTTCCCCTTACCAAGGCAAGTGAAACCATTGCCAAGACGAAGGGCATTACGCATGTTGAATACATCCATCCTCTGGTTCTGGAAGACGATACAGTGTATCCTTTCAACGACCCCATATTGAGGAAACAATGGCATTATAGTAACCCCGGAACGCTCAATGACTACTTGGCAGGGGCAGATATCAACCTTTTTCCCGCCTGGGAAATTTCCACTGGCAGCCGCGATGTGGTGGTTGCCGTACTGGACAACGGAGTACAATGGGACCACGAAGATTTGGCGGACAACATGTGGATTAATGAATCTGAGTACTACGGAGCCACTGGACAGGACGATGACAACAACGGCTACATAGACGACATCTACGGTTATAATTTTACCGTAGCCAGCAACAATCAAATGGCCGGGACAATAGAACCCGGGAACCACGGCACTCATGTGGCCGGTATTATCAGCGCCGTAAACAATAATGGGAAAGGCATCTGTGGTGTAGCTGGCGGAAACGGGAAAACCCCGGGGACACGTATAATGTCCTGTCAGATCATGGATAATGCGGGCTACCCAGCTGCTGCCATGAAATATGCTGCGGACAACGGCGCTATTATTTCGCAGAACAGCTGGAGCTCAAAAGATAAAACACTAGACGCTTCCATGAAAGATGCCATTGATTATTTTATCAAGTACGCGGGAATAGATGAACATAACGTTCAGACAGGCCCCATGAGAGGTGGAATCGTCATTTTTGCCGCTGGTAATGACAATAGTGACTTCGTTAATCCCGGCATGTATGAGGGTGTCATGGCCGTAGCCGCTTTGGGTCCCGGCTATAAAAGAGCTTCATATTCCAACTTTGGCAAATGGGTTGATATTGCTGCACCGGGTGGAGACGATGTTACCATTGGTACCGCATATGTGTTTAGTTGCATTGCCGGTAACAGTTATGGTGGAATGATGGGAACATCCCAGGCATGTCCTCACGTTTCCGGCATTGCAGCACTTGTTCTCTCTAAATATGGGAAAGAAGGCTTCACCAACGAAATGTTATGGGATATTTTAGTAAGCAACACAACCAACGTGGACTCTTACAATCCAAACTATGCGGGCCAACTTGGAAGCGGCCTTGTTGACGCCTATCGTTGCATGGCCTCTGGAGGTCCCCTTGCCCCCTCTCCCATAAGCCACGTCAACGCCAAAGTTCTATCCAATTCTATTACGTTGGCATGGACAGTTCCCGCAGACGAAGACAGCGGGAAAGCTTTTGCGTATGATATCTTTGCAAGTACCCGCCCAATTGACTTATCTGATCTTCAACTGCCGCTGGCAGAAGACGTCTGGATTACCACCGTCTATAGCGGCAAAATTGCTGTGGGAGACACCGTATCCACTACCCTGTCTGACTTGTCTTTTAATTCAGATTATTATTTTCGGATAGTGGCCTACGACAACCATAACCACCGCACTCCCCCTACTGATTGCATAAAACAAACCACATTGGGCAATCACCCGCCAGTTATTTCACCTGTCAACGGTACATCTCTCTTATTAAAAGCTTTTGAAACAAAAACCCTAGCCTTTAACCTTTACGAGCCGGATGCACATATAATTTCCTTCCAATTCACTGCTGGTTCCAAAGCGGCATCCGCCAGCCTTAAAGACAACCAAATCACCGTTTCTGTCACTGGAACCCAAGCTCCTGCTGGGTCCTATACCGCCTCTTTGGTGGTAAGCGATTCTTATGGTGCTTCAACTACACAAGAAATAACCTATACCATTGCACCTAACCAGGCTCCTGTGGTCATTTCCATACCGGAAAATATATACATGAGCAGCAAAAGTGAAGTAAAAACCATTAACCTGTCCTCTTATTTTTCCGACCCGGACGGCGAACCTCTTAACTTTGCGGTCACATCATCTACTACCGGAAATATAGTAAAAACGACTCTAAACGGCAGCACGCTTACTATCCAGGGGAACAACTATGGCACCGCTTCCCTTACTTTAACGGCGTCCGATGCGTTAGGGGCCAAATCTAATTTTACAATCCTAATTTTGTTACGTGATGGCACTCGGATAGTTGATCTTTACCCAAATCCGGTCAAAGACATACTTAATATTCGTGTTGGAGAAACAACCTCTGCAGATATAATTATTACTTCTTCCACCGGAGTTCAGGTATATAAAGCGACCTCAGTTACCATTTCGCCATTTCAGCCAGCACAAGTGAATATGTCCTCTTTCAGCGCAGGAGTCTATAGTGTCGGCATACATTTTAACGGTGAAAAAATTATCAGAAACATAGTAAAATTGTAACCGAGTATGAAACGTATATATATTATCAGCCTTATCCTTTCTATACTTTCTGTTACTTCTATTTCCGGGCAAACCGCACAATTTCTGACGGTATCTCCGGACTCCCGTACTCTTTCTCTGGGAGGAACAGGAGTGATTTCCCCGGCCAGTGCCTTTGCCATTTATAATAATAATGCAGCTACTGCACTCTCGCCGTTCAAGGGTGCGTTCGCCGCTTCGTACACCATGTGGCAGCCGGCCACAACAGATAACCAGCTCATGAGTCTGTCGGGCTTTATTAAGATGGGCAAAAGAAGTGCTATTTCCCTGGGTTCGCGCCTGTTTTTATATCCCGCGTACGATCTCTCCAATCCCCAGGGAATCGTCACCGGGGCGTTCAACCCCCGGGAACTTTCGGTAGATCTGGGCTATGCATACAATATTTCAGGATCATTTTCTGCGGCAGCCACCGTTCATTATATTTCATCTAAGATGGGTCCCCAGGCAGCGGGCAGTGCCTTTGCCGCCGATCTGGGCCTGATGTATCAACCCGGGAACCTTTCCCTGGGCCTTACGGCCACAAACCTGGGCTCAAAGATCGATTACGGTTACGGATCATACTCACTGCCTGCGCAGATCAAACTGGGAGCAGGCTACCGTTTCAGTCTTCAGGAGAAACACCTGTTGACCGCGACCGTACAGGCCGGTTACCTGATAGTGAATTCCGGAATAACAGCCGGTATAGGGTTGGAATATTCATATAACAACCTGATATCCCTGCGGGTTGGCGGCCATTACGGAGACCCTGAGAAGGGGATCCCGTCACATCTTAGCGCCGGCTTGGGCCTCAATTTCAAGGGATTAACCTTGAACGCCGCCTATCTTCTGGCACAAAAAGATTCACCCCTGGCTAACAGCCTGAGCGTTGGGCTTGGGTGGGCATTTTAATGAATGGCCATCGGAATATATTGTAGTTGACCCATTTTCGCTGTACCAGATTATGGAACATGGAGGAAAAAGTAGTTACTTATATTTATTATTGACTGAAACTCTCAAAAACACAAATTTTCGTCAATAACTTTTTTTGTATTTGAATAAGAAATGGTATCTTTCAAAAATTATTTTGATATGATACAAAGAGAAATTTATCTAAAAAAATTACGTTCTTTACGAGATACAAATCTCATAAAAGTAATTACAGGAGTTCGCCGTTGCGGAAAATCCACACTTTTAGAAGCATTTCGCAATGAATTACAACTTTCAGGCATAAGCGAAAAGAATATTATTTCACTTAACTTTGAAGAACGAGAAAACATAAAATTTTCTGAATGGACTGATCTCTATGACGAAATTATAGCGAAGACAAATCCTAATGAAAAATTTTATATTTTCCTTGACGAAGTTCAATTATTGACAAATTTTGAAAAATTTATTGATGCTGTTTTTGTCAAAAAGCACCTTGATTTATATGTAACAGGTTCTAACGCCTATCTGCTTTCAAGCGAATTGGCAACATTGCTTACAGGTAGGTATGTGGCTATAAATTTGTACCCATTTTCGTTTTACGAATACACGCTTGCCTTTCCCGAAGAGAAAAATACCGACCGACTTTTTCGTCGATATATGAACAACTCCTGTTTTCCAGAAGCCGTAAATCTCTCTAAAATAGCACCCGAAATAGTAAACGATTATTTGCAATCAATTTACAATACTGTTGTTGTAAAAGACATTGTGCAAAGACATAAATTGCGTAATTCCAATAATTTACAGCGAATTATAGAATATTTGTTTGACACCGTCGGTTCGCTTGTTTCTCCAACTAATATTGCCGAAGCACTAAACAAGCATTCTGATAAGACGATTTCGCACAACACTGTCAACAAATTAATTCATTTTCTAACAGAAAGTTATTTGTTGTATTCTGCATCTCGCTACGATATAAAAGGCAAAGAACTTCTGACGACCAATAAAAAATATTACGTTGTAGATTTGGGATTGAAAAATATTTTACAAAGTACTTATTACGAAAGAGATATGGGACACAAACTTGAAAATGTTGTTTATTTTGAACTGTTAAGACGTGGTGGCGAAGTTTTTGTAGGAAAAAACAAGGACAAAGAAGTGGATTTTATGGTACAAAAACCAAATAATGAGCGAGAGTATTATCAAGTATCTTATACGCTTAATGACGAAAAAACATTTGAAAGAGAATTTTCGTCATTAAGAACACTTCGAGACAGTTATCCCAAATATATTTTAACCTTCGATTACGATAATGCTTTAATAGACGGCATACAAAAGGTAAATGTAATAGATTGGTTATTAACAAGATAACAAAAGTACCGGCAGGTAATTTTTTAATACAGCATTCCAAACAGCCAAAGCGGGATCTTGTTTCCGTGTCCAATTTCAATATCATCGGCTACTACAAAACTATTTTGAATATCTTTTATTTGTTTAAAAGATTTACTCTTTCCACTGACCTCAAAAGTGTAGTTATCTACCATAAAATCACCCTGCGGCGCAAGTATAACATTTGCAACGGCATTTAACTGATTAACAAAAAATGTTTCTCTAGCACTGCCAATGTTTGCATTGTCGCCATATAAGTATGACAAATTTGTATTATTCAGCAAGACCTTATCGGGCTTTGTCAGGTCGCCAATCGTTTTGTTTTTGTATGAAACCAAATTCAGCAATTTTGCATTTGCCAACAAGAATAAATATTTGACGGTATTGTTTCTATTGCTGTCTATTGCCACGCTCAAATCTGTAATATTTGGTGTGTAAGGTACTAATGTTGAAAGAATTGCCAATAGCCTTTTTAATTTGTGCCGCGATTCAAACTCAATATTTTCTATGGCAGGAATATCAATATCAATAACATTATTTACCGCTTCCTGCAAATTTATTTCGTATTTACCTAAACCTTCTTTATAAAATAGAAAATAGCCGTTTTTCAGATATTTTTTGAATAAGGGTATTATTTTTAGATTTTCTGTAATCCGAAAAGCAATATCTTGGTGATTTTCAACAATTTCTTTCATTGAAAGCACAGGAAAATCGCCCATTTTTTCAAATTTTAAAAATTCTCTGAAAGACAAGCCCTCCAATTTTTCATAAACAACTCTTCTTGATAAGTCCGCCGTTGATTTGTAAATCTGCAAAAGCGAAGAGCCGGTAAAAACAATTTTCAGTTTAGGAAAACTGTCGTAAATATTTTTAATTTCGGTTGCCCAATTAGGATAGTGATGAATTTCGTCTAGAAACAAATGTGTTCCGCCGTTCAGATAAAACTCGTCAGCCAAGTCAAAAATACTGTGATTGGCAAACCAGGTGTTGTCCAAACTCGCAAAAAGTGCTTCGTTTTTGTTCGCAAAAGTATGCTTAATGTGTTGAAGCAGCATTGTTGTTTTTCCAACGCCTCTAGCACCGATAATGCCAATACAATGCTCATTCCAATCAATATTTGGATAGAGGTAACGAAAAGTTTTTGCTTCTGTTTCCTGTAATAGCCGCAGATAAATTTTTATTAAACTTTCCATATATCCGCAAAGATACAAAATGCTTTTTATAAATAGCAAATAATAACTAAATACGCTTCTTTGAAATAGCATATTTACACACAGACGGAATTAAATTCCCGGCAAACTATGCTGTCTCGTCCAGGTTGCCGCTCCAGAGGTATTTGTTGGTTTCTTTAACCAGCACACCGCTCAGGAACAGGAGGGATATAAGATTTGGAATGGCCAGGTTGACTACCGAGCCCGCATAAACAGCGGCCACCAATACCAAACAAATACGACCGTACTCTCTGCCTACTAAGATTAAACTGGGAACACTTTACTATTTCAGTCTTCAGGAGAAACATTTGTTAAACGTAGCCGTCCAAGTCAACTACTCTATTCCTTCACATCTTCCGCAGATTAATCTGTTGCTACTTTTTGGAGAGAAGTCCTATCTTCCATTCTATTACCGGAAGCTTGCCGGAAACATTCCGGACGTGAAGACCCTGCAGGTACTCATCCGGGATCTGGATATCCTTGGCTATTCCAGGGTAAAGCTGGTCACTGACCGTGGTTTTTACAGCGCCGGGAATGTGAATTCCCTCTATAAAGAGCATATGCAGGATAAAAACCTCTTCAAAAAATACACGCTACAGGGCCTGCTCGACGAGCATGATGTGATTGAATGTTTCATGACCCCGGGCAAAGACTCCGCGGGTGCGTCATCGTTATGTATTTGACGGGAATGCAGGATATAAACAACTATGTGGAAATACTAAAAAAAGGCCATCTAAAGGTCATTCATATGAGTGAATAGAGTATGTATATCTATCTTTATATTTGCATTTGAGTGAATTGAATATTATTTTTGTAACCAAATACAAATTATTTTGATCATGTGGACGGAAATGAGTGACCCCGCAATCCTCGTCAAATTGGGCGAAAGGATTAAAGATTATCGAATAAGGATGGGCTTAAAGCAATCTGATGTGGCAAAAATGTCGAGAATTGGCACGAATACTATCTATAAGATAGAGAAAGGTAGGCCGGTTTCGATTCTATTGCTTATCAGCATTCTTCGCACGTTTGGCTTGTTGGAGAATATAGACATGCTTGTGCCGGAAACAAAGCTCACACCCATGCAATTGCTTAAACTGCAAGAGAAAAAAATAAAAAGGGTTAGAAATACATAATATAGAATATGGACGAGATCCCGGTAATTAAAATATATATTTGGGACAATTTTGTCGGTGCCCTCACATGGAATAAAGATCGTGGCTATTCGGAGTTCCAGTTTGATGAGGATTTTCCACGTCTTGGTCTCGATATTGCTCCTCTTACCATGCCGATAAGCCGGTGGAGAGTTCCTTTTTCGTTTCCTTCACATGCCGGCACGAATTGCTTCCGAGGCTTGCCGGGAATAATTGCCGACTGTTTGCCCGACAAATTCGGTAGTCAACTCATAAATGAGTGGTTCGCTCAAAAAGGAAAAACTGAGAGCTTTATTACTCCCCTTGACCGCCTTTGTTATGTGGGTAAAAGAACCATGGGGGCGCTTGAGTTTATCCCAGCAGAACATATTGCAGGCGTAGAAGAATCTACGCAGGTGTATATCCGCGAATTGATGAACGTATCAGAGACTCTTTTCAAGGAACGTGATAACTTTCAGACTCTCTTGCGTCAGGAAAATAAGAGTATTCTTGACATTCTGAAAGTGGGAACATCAGCAGGTGGAGCCAAACCGAAAGCCATCATTGCCTATAATGAAACAACCGGGGAGGTACGCTGCGGACAGATAAAAGCACCCGAAGGATTTTCTTATTGGCTTCTTAAATTCGATGGAGGAACATATTCAGAGCATAATGAAATAACGGACAATCCACAAGGCATAGGCAATATAGAGTATGCTTACTATAATATGGCTTGCAAATGCGGAATTACAATGACTGAGAGCCGGTTGTTTGACGAGGGAGATTGTCATCACTTTATGACAAAGAGATTTGACAGGACCGATTCAGGGGATAAAATACACATGCTCACTGCTGCGGGATTGGCTCATTTTGACCGCGATGCCCGTCATTCTTACGAGGAGTTGTTTGGAGTCCTCAGGAGGATGAACTTTACAGCATCCGATGCCGAGCAATTGTTCCGACGTATGGTCTTTAATGTGGAGACTCGCAATAACGACGACCATACCAAAAACATCTCTTTCCTGATGGACAGAAATGGAAGTTGGAGCCTGGCTCCAGCATACGATCTTTGTTATTCCTACAACCCGGCAGGCAAATGGACTGCGCATCATCAGATGTCGTTAAATGGTAAACAGGCCGATTTCACCAAAGATGACCTCCTGTCTGGGGCCAAGAATGTGGGTGTACGTCGTGCCAATGAAATTGTCGATGAAATAACTAATGTTATTCGCGAATGGAATGATATAGCTAAAGATTGTGGAGTTAGAGACAATCACAGAGAACAGATAGCTAAGCAACTCTTGCTTTTCTAATAAGGATACAAGATGTAAATAGCAATTTTGTTATGCTGTCTCGTCCAGGTTGCCGCTCCAGAGGTATTTGTTGGTTTCTTTAACCAGCACACCGCTCAGGAACAGGAGGGATATAAGATTTGGAATGGCCATGAGCGCATTCATACAGTCGGCAATGTTCCATATCATGGCCAGGTTGACTACCGAGCCCGCATAAACAGCGGCCACCCACACCAATCGGTATACCTTTATGATTTTTTTGCCGCCAAGGTATTCGATGGCCTTCTCGGCATAATAGGACCAGCCCAGTATGGTCGAAAAAGCAAAGGTTACCAGCCCCACTGTAAGGATTATCGGCCCCAGAATATGAACCTTCCCGAAGGCCATTTTAGTAAGCAGCGCACCCTGATGGTAATCGATGTCTGGGTATCGCAGGATGCTTGTTACAAGTACAAGCCCGGTAAGGGCACAAACAACAACGGTATCCCAGAAAGTGCCGGTAGATGACACAAGCGCCTGTCTTACCGGATTTCGGGTTTGTGCTGCGGCAGCCACAATGGGCGCCGAACCCATCCCGGATTCATTTGAAAAGAGACCCCTGGCAATTCCGTACCGCATGGCTACCATCAGTCCGCCTCCGGCAAGCCCCCCGCCTACGGCTTTGGCCGAGAAAGCCGATTTTGCGATCAACGATACGGCTTCGCCCAGAAAACCGGCATTCATCACCAGGATTATCAGACAGCCCAGAATATAAAAAACAGCCATAAAAGGAACCAGGATACTGCATACCCTCGCAATACCCTTTATGCCAAAAAAAATCACCAGAGCAACCAGAACGGTCATTATAAGCCCCGATACATAGTGAGGTATATGGAACGACTCGTACATCATGGCCGAGATGGAATTGGCCTGAACCGAGCACCCGATCCCAAGAGCCGCAAAAACAGTAAAAACGCAGAACAGTATACCCAGCCATTTCATGCGCAATCCACGTTCCAGCGCATACATGGGACCACCCATCATGGTCCCGTCCGAGGTTTTTACCCTGTATTTAACAGCCAGCAGCCCTTCTGAATATTTTGTGGCAATACCAAAGACCCCGGTAAGCCAACACCAGAGAACGGCACCCGGTCCGCCAAGGGAAACAGCAGTGGCCACCCCAATGATGTTTCCGGTTCCGATGGTTGCAGCCAAAGCGGTAGCCAGGGCTCCGAACTGGCTCACATCCCCTTTGGAGCCCGGATCTTTTTTGACGGAAAGGGCTATGCCCTTAAAAATTTTACGTTGTGGAAATTTAAGGCGTATGGTAAGGAACAGGTGGGTTCCCAGTAGCAGGATAATCATAGGCCATCCCCAGAGCAAGCCACTCAACCTGCTAATAAATAATTGGAAATCTTGCATATAGCTTTATTTGTTATAGGCGGTCAGTCCCTCCTCCAAAAAAGCCACAAACTTTTCAACATCCAAATCATACGCACGAGGAGGTAACAACGGATCTCCGTTGTGGTCCAGTATTATATATGTGGGCTGAGCATTAACACGGTATTTTGTACGTGCAAAATACGAGTTGATCTTCCCAAGCGTTTTAAGTGTTCTGCCCTTTTCGTCGGTGACCCAGTCACTTTCGGCAGCCTGGTTCTTGGCATCTGAATGAAGAGCCAGTATCACATATTTTTCCTGCAATAATTTAAGTACGCGGGGATCACTCCACACGCGTGCTTCCATTTCCTTACAGTTTACACAACCCAGTCCCGTAAAATCAAAAAAAACGGGTTTGTTATTCGTTACCGCATAATCCATGGCTTCTTTATAATTAAAAAAGCCCTTAAGGCCGTAAGGCAAACTGAATAGATTACTGTATTTTCTATTGGAAGTAGCGCTTTCTGTATTGTCAGATACAGCAGGAAGAGATGTGGCAGAGGAGGCTGCATTCAGAACAAAATCCTGTGTTTTTAGGGGCGGGAGGTATCCCGATATGGCTTTCAGTGGAGCTCCCCACATACCGGGTATAAGATATACGACAAAAGAAAATACCCCTATGGCCAGTGCCAGGCGAAATACACCCACATATTCCTGGGGCGAATCGTGGCGGAAACGGATCTTTCCCAGGAGGTAAAAGCCCATAAGGGAGAAAATCACAATCCATATGGCCAGGAAAACCTCTCTGTCCAGCAATCGCCATTGATAGATCTGGTCTATAGTGCTCAGAAATTTCAGCGAAAGGGCCAGTACAATAAATCCAAGCACAACTTTTATAGCATTGAGCCACCCTCCCGATTTCGGAAGCCTTTGAAGTAACGAAGGAACAAAGGCCAGGATGGTAAATGGCAACGCGAAAGCAACAGAAAAAGCGAACATGGTTACGACAGGCTCCCAAACAGCACCCTGTGTAGATTCAATGAGAACCGTTCCCACAATGGGGCCCGTACAGGAAAACGAAACAAGCACTAAAGTCAGAGCCAGAAAGAACGTACCCAGTACCCCTCCCCTGTCGGCTTTGGCATCTGTCTTAGTAGTCCATTTGGAAGGAAGCACCAGCTCAAAGGCTCCAAAGAACGAAGCGGCAAAAATCAGGAACAATAAAAAGAATATGATATTGGGAATCCAGTGCGTAGCCAGCCAGTTGAAAATATTGGCCGTTACGGCTGCACCTCCAGTGAAATAGGTTATTCCAATGATCACGGCAATGGGCAGCGTGTAGAGCAACACTATAAAAATCCCGTATAAAGCCGCATTCAGACGGCTGCTACGCTTGTCTTTGCTTCCCCTCAGGAAAAAGGAGACGGTCATGGGAACCATGGGGAACACACAGGGAGTAAGCAGCGCGACCAGACCGAAAGCTATCGCCTGGAGTATGATGCGCCATAACGATTCGCTGCCGGCAGACGTACCGGAAACCGGACCTCCTGTAAGCGAGACGGAAAATGATTCTTCCTCGGGCGGAAGACAGGAAGATCCGTCACAGACCTGCCATTCGACCGTCACGTTACAAACTGCAGAAGGAATTTCTATTCTCACTTGTTGAACAAACTCTCCGATTCCGCCGAACATGCCTATATCCATGCCAAACAGGTGATCAAATTCCTTTGCGGGAGGATCCTTCATACAGGTTTCTCCTACAAGGGTAACACCCTGGGGCAGGTCAAATACAAAATGCGTGGCCTGCGGACCGTTTTCATACGGGCCAAGATCGTACATATGCCACGGTTCCTCTACCGTGGCAATAAAATGTAGCTCATATATCCCGTCTTCAAGGGCGGTTACCTTTTGATTCCATGTAACGGGTTGCTCAAAAAACTGCGCAAAAGAGTGAGCAGAAATCAGCAGGCTGCTTATGCACAATAGTAAGAACTTCCGCATAACTAAAAGGCTACCCCAAGCGTGAAACTACCTTTGGGAACAACTCCCTTATATCCTAATTCACCAAAATCATCGGGTACCGAAACCACCGACGGGAATTGGGTTCTGAAGCCTGTAACCTCGGGATACCTGATTCCGCCGCCGATATTCAGGTCCATGGTAAAACGGCCCCACATGAAATGAAGTCCAAACAATACGCCGGCGGTGAGCGTGTTGTATCGGGTATACAGTTCACTGTTGCTCATAATCCCTATCTCCTGGGGATCTACGTAAGAAGGCAGTGTGTTTTTTTCCTTTGCAAACCGGTATCCAATATAAGGGCCGGCATAAATCTGTGCTTTGCGGGGCATCCGGGCAAAAAACACTTTGAAAACACCTTCCAGGCCATAGCCTTCCAGCGCGCTGTAAAAATCATCTTCTGAATGAAACACGGAATCTCCCATTAAAGTAATGGACGGCATGAGCGATAAGGCGAATGTTTCAAAATTTCTCTGGTAGCCCAAAGCAAAGGTCCCGTCAAAAAAAGCAGACGGAGTAATGAAAAATTCATTTCTGTATCCCAGATCCCGAACGGGTCCGTAACTTTGTGCAAATGCGCTGAAACTCATTAGTAACAACGCAAAACATAATACCATTCTTTTCATATTCAAATATTCAGTTTGTTTATAATCCAAAAGATCTCTTCTTATATTCATCTATACAGGCATTCAGCCGCTCCATAGCCGTTGTGTCTCCGGGTACGTTATGGGACGGGTGGATAAATAGCTTCACGCCCCGGTCTGCAAGCATCTCGGCACAGGTGGTTACCGTCATCCATACCAGGGTGATAAAACACATGGTGGACACAGGGCCCACTTTGTCAAAATGGTTTTTCAGAGGAACCGAGGCATCTACCAGCGGTGCACAGGAGTCAACTACCACATCGGCCAGTTCAAACAGATTTTTTCCGCTGGAATGCCGGGGTTTTTTACCTTTTGTTTCGGCAGCCGAACCGAATACCACCACTTTCATGCCCCGTTTTCTGGCTTCTATGGCCACATCTATATTCACCGCATTGATGCCGGTATGGGAGAATATCCACATGGTGTCACGGGCATCGAAGTTCCAAGAGCTCATTATGGCGTTGCCATATCCTTCGGCCCGTTCGAGGAACAGGAATTGCTGTATCCCGCTTTCTCCCGTTATACGGGTAAAGAAAGTAAGGGGCTGTTCAATAAGGGGATGAAAGCCCACAAAACCCCCAATCCGGGGGTACATTTCTTCTATGGGCAGCGTGGCATGTCCGCAACCGAAAGTGTGGACCCACCGGTCGCATTCTATGCTGTCCGCCATAAGCCGGGCGGCTTCTTTAATATTATCCAGCTGCGTTTCCTCGATCTTTGTCTGTAACGCACGCACATTATTCAACCATTCTAACGCCAACATGATTACTTCAATTTTAGTATTGATTTACCTTCAACTTTGAGCATTATTCCGTACAACAACGTCATAAGAGCCCAAACGCCTAACAAATATAATGGAAAAACACGAATGGAAAGAAAGCCTACCAGTGAATTCAACAGGGTGTTTCCTGCCAGGGCAATCACCAGTGCCATACCTATAGCCGTTCCCGAAAGATTCTTGAATTCCTGGCCAATATAGGATACAATAATGGGAAACGTGGCCCCGAGGCCGAATCCGATGAAAAATGTAGCCATCATAGGGGGTAATCCCAGGGCCAGCGAAACAAAACCCAACGCCGAGATACCCAGAAAAATCCACAAGACCTTATGCGGAGCAAACTTAAGCAGGACAAAACTGAGAATGATACGGCTTACCGTAATACCTATAACCACAAACATAAGCACGAACAGGGACCGCTGGGAAGAAAGCCCGTATAGCGGAACATCCTGAAGGTACGTCGGGATCCAGTTACTGCATAAACCCTCCAGGGCAGACTGAAAGAAGAGAATGAAACTGAAGAAAAGCAGCACGGGCTTTTTAACAAGCGCCAGACCGTCTTTAAGGGAAATCCGCTGTTTTGCCTTTTCCGCGGGGAACCGGATAATACTGAAGTACACAAAAGCAATGAACAGAATAAAGGACACATACCGGAGAATAACCGTATAGGGTACCCGGTCAAAAACGCCCAGTAACAAAGGCATGAAAATAGCACCCATTCCATAAAAAACTCCCAGAATACTCAAATTCGAACTTCTTTTGCGATCATCCGACGCATCGGCCACAATGGCATCGCTTGCCCCGTTAAGCATGCCTCCCCCCGTACCGATAAGTAAGATACAAACCACAAGCCACGGCATAGTTCGGAAATGAACCAGCCCGGTCATACCCAAAATCACCAGAGCGGCTGCCGTCTGGAAAGGAAGTTTATAACCGTAACGATCACACCAGGGTCCAAAAATAATTGACCCCAAAAGGACACCAAAAGGCAATACGCCGGCCAACGTTGAAGCCTGCGCCATATCCAGGCCCAGAGATTCCCTAAGTGAGGGCAGAATGGAGCCCAGGGTAAGGAAAGAGATTCCAAAAAAGGTCATTCCCAGATACCCGGCCCAAAGAGCTTTACGAGATTCCATATTTATTGTTTGAATGAATCGATCGCCACTTTACCCGCGCCGTAAAGGCCGGCCAGCTGCGACAATCCGGTTTGAGTGAATGTGCATTGTCTGATGCTTACAGGCTGTGCCCATTTGCAGGCTTCATAATATATTCTTTCCAGAAAAGCGGCAGCAGGTCCGAATACCCCGCCTCCCCAAACAATCATGGAAGGATTGAACAGGCTTACCAGGTTGGCCGAGGCCATTCCCCAACATTCAATAGCCTTGTCTATTACCCTTAATGCCACCGTATTTCCGCGTTCATAAGCCTCAAAAACAGATTTGGTATTTTTATAGACTCCCGGCTGTCCCGACAATTTGCGAGCCTGGGCGGCAATGCCGGTCCCGGAAGCATACGTTTCAAAACAACCGCAAAGCGAATATTCTTCAGAAAAAGGAGAATGGAGGCCCATCCATCCGATAGCGCCCACGACGTCTGCATTTCCGTGCAACACCCTGTCATCAATGAGGATCCCGGCCCCAATGCCCGTTCCCACTGACAAATAAATGGCATTGTGGCAGCCTTGCGCCACCCCCTTCCATACTTCGCCCAGAATATAACAGGTCCTGTCACTTTCAACAAGAACACGGGTATTTGGAATGGCTTCTGCCAGAAAATCCTTTAAAGGAAAATTTTCCCAGCCGGGAATATTGGGAGCCCAAATCCTGTTGGTTTTGCTGTTTGCTATGCCGGGTACACAAATGCCTATGCACTTCTCTTCCTGCATATCCAGGTTAAGGTCTTCGAGCAGCGCAGAACAAAGATCCGCAATTAATGCCGCAACATGAGTTCCGGTTCTGCCTTCCAGCAGAGCCGACCGTGTGCCTGTCATTTCTCCGTTTTCAGAAAAATGTGCGGCAACCACCTTTGTTCCGCCAAGATCAATACCAATGACCTGCATAGAGTATCCTAAATTAACTTAACACCCAGGTTTTTCATGTTTTCTATAGCTGCCCTGTGTTCTTTCTGGCTCACGTAGCCCAGCCCTTCCAGCAACACCTGAACCTCGAATTCTGCCTCTACAAGATCCTTAACGGTCTCAAAAACACAGAATTCTGTGGCAACTCCACTTACTATGACGGATTTGGTCAATACGTCCTTTAACCTGACCCCGTCGGCACGGATCGCATTAAAGGCCGAATATTCTTCTTTGTCTGCCTGAGTTCCTTTTTTGAAGATCCTGGTCAGGTGCGGTCTGTGAGAAGGTTCGTTAAGCCGCGTATAATACGACAAATGTATTTCCTGGCCCAGAGTATTCACAACACAATGGGCAGGCCAGACGCCTCCGTTTTCGGTAAACGAGCAATGATTGGCCGGATGTGCATCGCAAACGTAAATAACCTTATCGTTCGGATGCAAAGTAATATAGTTAATACTATGATTCATTGCATTTTCCGCATTAAGACAGGCCATGGGGCCAGAAATAAAATCATTGAGCATATCCACCACTATATGGGTCTTCTGATTACCGTACATAATCCAATTCTTCTTTAATTTTATAAATCAACTTCATTTTCAAATCATACAAACCATCTGAAATATCCACTTTATGATAATGCGGGTTAATTATCCTGCGTTCGGTCGGGTTCATTTTTGAAAGCGCCCTCAGGTAACAGTCCCTCTTTTCCTGTGCCGTATTGTCGGCAATGATACGGACCCCGTTTTCCATATATTTCTTCTGCAGTATCTCGCAGGTATAGGTTCCTTCACGGTAAGTGGTGGTACGCGTCCTGTCATTTTCATCCTGCAATACAATGGTGCGGCCGGCTTCAATGTCATCGGTCATCCGGTCGCCACGGAGGCAGGTAACATCGGCCTTGTTCTCATCATCTACAAAGACCCGGTATGTGACCTGAAATCCCGGGTTAATGACCTTAGCCTTATCCTCCGAACGTTTTAGCACAGGGGTATCCCCTATCTGAACCATTTTGTATACATTCCCGAAACAGGGATTGTCCCGGCTCGTGGCAATGGCATCGCCCACGCCATAGAAATCAATGGCAGCATTCTGACGTTCCAGATCGGCAATCAGGTATTCATCCAATGCATTGGTAGCAAAGATCCTGCACTCAGAAAGACCTGCTTTATCCAGCATTTCCCTGCATTTACGCGAAAGATAAGCCAGGTCGCCGCTATCGAGCCTTATACCGTAAAAAGGCTTGTAATCATTATTAATACCGTTCTCTTTGAAAGACTCAATGGCATTCAAAATACCGGATTTAAGCGTGTCGTATGTATCTATCAGAAGAATAAGGCCTTCACCTAAATGGCTCGCTATATAGGCATTGAAGGCTTCGCGTTCGCTTTTTACACTGCAACCGAATGCCGTAACAAAACTGTGTGCCATAGTGCCGGAAGAAGGAATCCCGAATTCAGTGGTAGCCAGAATATTTGAGGTATTCAAACAACCCCCTATATACGCCGCTTTGGCCCCGTGCTGTGCCGCCCAGGGGCCGTGAGCCCGCCGGGAACCGAATTCGCTCACAGGCTTTGAGGTACTGCGAGTGACACGCGAAGCCTTTGTCGCCACTGCCATTTGATGATTCATTATACATAAAAGAGGCGTTTCAAGCACCTGCGCTTCCAGCAGTGGGGCTCTGACAGTTATAACGGGTTGACCCGGAAAAGCTATCTGGCCTTCATCCATGGCATAGATATCGCCTGTAAAACGCATGGTGGCAAGAAAGTCACAGAATGGAGCGTACTGCGGTTCCGGCAGAAATTTCTTAAAAAAAGAAACGGGTTTCGACCCGAAACCCCGGACCATTTCCAGCACTTCGTTAATACCGCTGACGACAGCCCAGTTATTATTATCGGGCGCCTTCCGGTAGAACATATTGAATATGGCCGGCACCTTATCCAACCCCGTATCCCTAAAGGTTTTCCCCATAGTATACTGGTATTTGTCAGAACAATAAGAATGGCACATAATCATAATTTGTACAAAGGTAGACAAATAAACCGTATCTTTGGGCGTTTTCATCAATGAAACTATGGGAAGAGTTTTTGACAACAATAATACTAAATACGCTGTAATCGGGTCCGGCAGTTGGGCGACCGCTCTGATCAAAATACTGCTCGACACCCAGTCAGAGGTAGGATGGTTTGTCAGGGAGCAGGATATGATAGATTCGATCATGGAAAACAACAGGAACCCGAAATATCTTCAGGCAGCCGAGCTCGATGCCTCACGGCTGTATATGAATACCGACATTAACAAAATAGTGGAATACGCCGATGTTCTGGTCTTCTGTATCCCTTCCACTTATTTTATCAGCGAAATGATCCGCCTGTCGGTATCGCTGGAAAATAAGTTCATTGTCACGGCTATCAAGGGACTGATTCCCGAGAGGAACATATCCATAACCGAGTATTTTAACCGTATCCACCAGATCCCCTATGATAACATTGGGGTAATAGCGGGACCTGTCCACGCAGAAGAAGTCGCTATGGAAAGACTCTCCTACCTGTGTGTAACCTGTAAAAAAGAGAGAACTGCCCTCAATCTGGCCGAAGCTTTTAATTGCAGCTACATGCGTACCAGTATAGGGACGGATATTTACGGACTGGAATACGCCGTAGTGCTAAAAAATATCTATGCCATTGCCACCGGCGTAAGCAGGGCATTGGGCTACGGAGACAATTTTCAGGCGGTACTCGTCTCCTGTGCCTATCAGGAAATGAGGTTATTCCTGAACCGGACCTATCCCGAGAAATCACGCAACACCGCGCAATCTGCCTTTTTGGGCGACCTGCTGGTGACCTGCTATTCTCAGTTCAGCCGGAACCGTTCGTTCGGGAACATGGTAGGTCAGGGTTATTCCATAAAAGCCGCTCAGCTGGAAATGAACATGGTGGCGGAAGGTTATTATGCCACCGCATGTATTCATGAAATAAACCGCAAGTACAACCTGCATATGCCCATTGCAGAAGCCATGTACAAAATTCTTTATGAGTTCCGTTCTCCGGCTATAGTGTTCAAAGCCTTATGTCAACATTTAAAATAAACAATCTATGCAATCCATAAAAATAAATACAAAAGCGACACGTTCCTTTATTCCTGACGCCGAGCTGGAAAACTGGACGAATCGTTCGCTTCAGGCCTTGTCCCTGCTGCATTCGGGAAAAGGAAAAGGCGCAGATTTCCTGGGATGGATTAACCTTCCCTCCTCGGCCACTCCCGCTCTTGTGGGGCAGATTGAAGAAATATGCAGCGACTGGAACAGGGATATTGACCTTGTCGTTGTTATTGGCATTGGGGGATCATATCTCGGAGCCAAAGCCGTCATAGAGGCATTGTCTCATTCTTTTGCCGGACTTCTGAAAACCCCCGGGCCGCGTGTGGTTTTTGCCGGACAGAATATAAGTGAAGACTACCTGGCCGAACTGGAGGATCTCATGAAAGAACATTCAGTAGCCTGCGTAGTAATATCCAAATCGGGAACAACCACCGAACCTGCCATTGCGTTCAGACTTGTTAAGAAATTTATTATAGACAAATACGGCATTGAGGAAGCCAAAAGACGTATTGTAGCTGTAACCGACAAAGCCCGTGGAGCCCTTCGCACCATGGTCAACGGGGAAGGGTACCGCAGCTTTATCATACCGGATAATGTGGGAGGCCGGTTTTCCGTATTCACCCCGGTGGGCCTGCTTCCCATTGCCCTGGCAGGTATTGACATCAAAGAGCTTCTCTCTGGTGCCGAAAAAATGGAACAGATTTCTGCTGAACTTTCTGCCGGTAACCCTGCCATAGAATATGCCGCCATCCGGAATGCATTGTATGCTAAAGGAAAGAAGGTGGAACTTCTTGTTAATTATCATCCTAAGCTGCATTATGTTACTGAATGGTGGAAGCAGTTGTACGGAGAAAGCGAAGGCAAGGGGCATAAAGGCATCTTCCCCGCCGGTGTTGATTTTACAACCGACCTGCATTCCATGGGCCAATACATTCAGGATGGTGAGAGACACCTTTTCGAAACCGTGCTTAGTATAGCTGCGCCAGAACGTTCACTGACCATTGGTCGTGACGGACAGGACCTGGACGGGTTGAATTTCCTTGCGGGAAAACACGTAGACGAATGCAACAAAATGGCCGAACTGGGTACACGTCTTGCCCATACGGACGGAGGCGTACCGAATATCCTCATTGAAATCCCTTCGCTAAACGCTTTCCATCTGGGAGCCCTGCTTTATTTCTTTGAAAAAGCCTGTGGTATAAGCGGATACGTTCTTGACGTAAACCCGTTCGACCAGGAGGGTGTGGAAGCTTACAAAAAAAATATGTTTGCTTTACTCAACAAGCCCGGTTTTGAGGCCCAGGGTGAAGCGCTCCGAAAGAGAATCTAGTGTCGCTGTCAGTTTTCAGTGCCCTGATATCTGGAGAAGTGCATAACCATTTTATCAGGGCATGATTTTTATTATTTGTTCGGAACCGTCATAATCAACGGAATAAGATGCTTTCACATCCGGATCTGCCGCAACCGGTTTTTCGGGAGAAATCATTACTACGCGGAACTGGCGTTCTTCCGGCATGCCGGGGAAAGAACCTTCCCTTGCCCCTATCCGCAAAGTGCCCTGGTTCTGGTTGAATTCCAACGGGATTCTGGAATAGGCGCCGTTTTCATAATTATAGTTTACTCCTTCGTCTTCGTACAGGCAGAAATGCGCATCGGACCCGGTATAAACAAAGAGTGTCAAAGGTCCGTCGTTTTTCTCACCGGTATATACGATATCCGGACCCACAGGCAAAATAGAGCCCGCTTTTACGTACAAAGGCATACGTTCGTACGGAGCGGCAGCCTGCAGCAACTGACCTCCGGTAAAGTAAATGCCGGAATAAAAATCGTACCAGCCCGAGACGGATGGCAGGTAAACATTTCTCGAACGGGCTTTGTATTCATACACGGGGCAGACCATAAGGGCGTCGCCGAACATGTACTGATCCTGGATTCCCGTCACGTTGGGATCGTCATCAAAATCCATCACCAGGCCGCGCATAATGGTATAATCGTCTAACCAGGTCCTGCCTGCCAGGGTATAGATATACGGCATAAGCCGGTAACGCAGCCGGTCGTAATAGACCATGCTCTTATAGGCGGGATGAGATTCGGGGGCAATATTATATATTTCCCTGTACGGATATTGTCCGTGACTCCTGAATAACGGACAGAAGGCACCAAACTGAAACCATCTGGCATTCAGCTCACGCCATTCTTCCCTTTCGGGGGATCCTTCTTTGGCCCGTTCAAAACGGCCTTGTACACAAAAGCCGCCAATATCCATAGTCCAGTATGGGATACCTGAAAGGCCAAAATTGATGCCGGCCGGGATCTGTGCTTTCATATCTTCCCAACACGTACCAATGTCTCCGCTCCATGTAGCTGTGGAATATCTTTGCAGACCGGGAAATCCGCTTCGTGTGAGCAGAAACACCCGTTTATCGGGATCGTCGCCCCGTTGCCCGTCGTAAATAGCCATGGCATTCACCAGTGCATAGGCATTCAGGTAACGTGTGGATGGTCCCAGGGCGGTAGGCGTAGACAAGGTCTTCCTGTATTCGAGGTTTGCGTTGGAAAGGATATCGGGTTCAGACGCATCCATCCACCAGGCATCGAACCCCTGCGAATACAGATGCTCTTTCATTTGCTCCCAGAACAGCTTACGTGCACCCGGGGCATAGGCATCGTAGAAAGAACCTATGTAACCGGGATATATCCAGTCACGTATACTATCCTCTACCGCACGCATATACATCCAGCCGTTCTGTTCAAACTCCCTGTAATGTTCCGTAGTGTGATAGAATTTGGGCCAGACCGAGATCATGATCTTTGCATTCATGGCATGTACACTGTCTACCATGCCTTTGGGGTCCGGAAACCGTTCCGCATCAAACTCATGGCTTCCCCATGCATCTACCGGCCAGTAAGACCAGTCCAGAACAATGTTGTCGATGGGAATTCCCCGTTTGCGGTATTCACCCAGGGCGCCCAGCAATTCGTCGGCCGTTTTGTAGCGTTCACGGCTCTGCCAGAAGCCCATGGCCCATTTGGGCATGATCGGAGCCTTGCCGGTGAGGGTGCGGTATCCGCCAATCACCTCATCTGCATTCCCTCCGTAAACAAAATAATAGTCTATCATGTCGGCCATTTCCGACCACCACGACTGTTTTGCCTGTTCCACAGGATCGACAGGGGTCAGCAGACTTAATCCAAGATACGAAACTCCCCCGTCAGGGATCCATTCAATACGCAGAGGGTAACTTTCGCCGGCTTCCATCTCGTATTGGAATTTATAACTGTTAGGATTCCATGCAGTTCGCCAGCGCTCACCAACCACTTCCTGATCGTTCAGGAATACTTTGGTATATCCTGCATAATAAAGCAGGAAACGGTGGATTCCGCTTTCTTTAGCCCCTATTGTGCCTTCCCAGGTGATTTTGGTATCGTAAAAGGGAATGTCACCGGGGAATTTCTTTACCTTTTCCAGATCTACGTAATCTATATCCGATTCGCGACGGGAGAGGTATTCCTTCTTTCCGTCCCTGCTAGTATATACTGCTGTCAAAGCCCCTTCCTGACCGTCGGCATCGGTAAGCGCCAGTTCGCTCAAAGGCATATAATCCCTGGGATCGCCGAATTTTGACAAGGAATAATTATCCCAGAGCAAACCGTAATTCCTGTTTGACACAATAAAAGGAACAGAAACTTTTGTGTTGTATTGATACAAAACTTCGTTCTTGCCCTTGTAATTGAACTCATCGGACTGATGCTGCCCCAGGCCGTAAAACGCTTCCTCATCCGGCGACTCAAAAACCTGACGTACCGTATATCCCCTATCACCTTCCACTTCAATGGGAACGAATGTTCTTCCGCCTCCGTTGTTTTCCTGCAATAAGGTGCTGCCGTCCTTATTAAAGAAAGAAACACGTCCGGTGGACAGTTCAACGGTAACCGTAAGAGCGGCGGTGGCCAGGCTGACTTTTTCCTCGTCCCGGGAGAAAACATATGCTATCTTTTTTTTAGGTGACGACACACGCATCAGGCTCGGCTTATCAGAAAAAGAGCTCCCTTCAGGAATTGCGGAAATCCTTATAATACTGTCGGTTACCGGTTCGATGCGAACTATCTGTTTCACATTGCCCTTTATGGCAACCGTAACGCTTTTCCCGTTGTCGGTAACCTGATGACTGCACGAGGCAAGCAATATTCCTGATAGAAGGAAAACTATGATCTTTTTCATGTATCGGGTTTTAGGATTAATTATTCAAAGATAAGACATTTAGCAGATTTAATATAACTTTGGGTTCATGAAAAAATGTCTTGTCATAATAGTTTTTGCCTGGCTATCCTGCGGCGGGTGTAATAAAGAAAAAGGAGGTACCCCCGACCCCGGAATGCGGGAAATCACATCCTGTGAACTGGCAGCACTTATGGGTGTTGGATGGAACGTCGGGAACACGCTCGAAGCAACCGGGGGCGAAACATCCTGGGGAAATCCAAAAATTACGAATGAGTTGTTCAGGGCGGTCAGGGCTGCAGGATTTACTGCCGTGCGGATACCGGTCTCCTGGTCTGTCCATATTACGGATCAGAAAACATATAAGATAGATAACGCCTGGATGCAACGCGTGGGGCAAGTGGTCAATTATGCACTGGACAACAATCTGTACACGATCATTAATATCCACTGGGACGGCGGTTGGATGAACGAACCCACCCCTGCCCGGCAGAAAGCCGTGAACGAGAAACTTTCAGCCATCTGGACACAGATTGCCAACTATTTTAAGGCCTACGACGACCGGCTGCTTTTTGCCGGGTCCAATGAAGTTCATATGGAGAACGACTGGTCGTCCCAGCCTCCAAAGGAATATATTGCCGTCCAGAACTCTTTCAATCAGACATTCGTAAATGCGGTACGCGCCACGGGGGGAAGAAATGCAAAACGCCATTTGATTGTACAAAGTTACCTGACCAATATTGAACTGGCCTGTACTTCGTTTCAAATGCCGCAGGATCCGGCGACTGACCGGCTGATGGTAGAAGTCCATTATTACGACCCCTACGAATTTGCCCTTAAGGAAGATGAGCCTTACAATACACAATGGGGAGCAGGATCAACGGGCGATGTATCGGGCTGGGGGCAGGAGAACTGGGTGGACAGTTCATTCGGCAAAATGAAACAGCATTTTACTTCAAAGAAGATCCCTGTTATTTTGGGTGAATACGGAGCCATTTACCGGTCTTATCTGCAAGGGGAACGTTTGACGCAACATGCTGCAAGCCGGGTTCGTTACCTCGATTACGTCACCCGGGCTGCCATAAATTACGGGATGGTTCCGTTCTATTGGGACAACGGGGCAACCGATTTTCGTCTGATTGACCGGAACAGTTACCAGATTGTACACCCCCAGGCACTGGAGGCTATTGTGAAACACAACCCTCATCGACCCTGAGTTCGGATTCCGGCGCCGATGCTGCTGCAACGGCCAGGCGGTCGCATTTTTCATTCTGCGGATGCCCGGCATGCCCCTTAATCCACACAAAATGAATGCGCTGACCCTCTGCAGCTCTCAGATAACGCATCCATAAGTCAGTATTTTTTTTCTTATTGAATCCGGTTGCCTGCCATTTGGACAGCCACCCCAGTTCTACCGCTTTGACCACGTAAGTGGAATCTGAATGAATGGTCACATCAAGTCCTTTCTTTTTCAAAGACTCCAGGCCGGCAATAACGGCCATCAGTTCCATCCTGTTATTGGTTGTAAGTTTATAACCCCGGGATAATTCCTTATAATGGGTTCCGCTCTGAAGAATAACACCGTATCCGCCAGGTCCCGGATTTCCGAGGGCGGAGCCATCGGTGAAGATGTTAACCTGCATAGAGTTGATTGGCCAGCAGGTCTTTGTTTCGTTCCCGATGCCTGTAAATGTCGCAAGCCATAAAAATGGCGTTCATCATAGATTCGGCAGAAGCCTTATCTTTACCTGCCAGGCCGTAGGCTGTACCGTGATCGGGGGACGTTCTGATAACGGGCAGTCCGGCGGTAAAGTTGACGCCCTGCTGGAAGGAAAGGGCCTTGAACGGGATGAGCCCCTGATCGTGGTACATGGCAAGAACAGCATCGAAGCGTCTGTATTCTGCCGCAGCAAAGAAACCGTCGGCAGGAAAAGGCCCAAAAGCCAGGATCCCCTCACGGGAAGCTTCCTCAATGGCCGGCGCAATGATATTGATTTCCTCACTGCCAATAAGACCGTCATCTCCCGCATGAGGGTTCAGTCCCAGCACAGCAATTTTAGGATGACGTACAGTAAAATCGGTTTCAAGTGTTTTGGCCAGAATTTTGATCTTGCTTACAATGGCTTCTTTGGTGAGGTCTGCGGATATCCGGCTGACGGGAATATGGCCTGTAACCACACCCACCCTGAGATCGGGGCTGCAAAGCAGCATAAGCGATTCGGCTATTTTAAAAGCATCTGAAAGGTATTCGGTATGACCCGGAAAAGAAAATCCTTCCCGGCTCATATTGCTTTTGCTGAACGGAGCCGTAACAAGAACCTGTATTTTTCCTGAACGAAGGTCCTCAACGGCTCTCTCCAGAGCCTGAAGTGCAGCCTTGGCACCTTCCTCGGTCATTTTTCCCGGTTCGGCCACATAGCTGTCCGGCACACAGGGAACAAGATTTACCATTTTGTAATGCAATTCGGACGCCGACTGTGTCACATGCACATTGAACTGCTCCACACCGCTGCATAATTTTTTATAAAAGCCCAGTAAACGGGAAGAACCGTAAATGACGGGTGTGCACAACTCGTTTATTCTACTGTCTGCCAGCGCTTTAATTAGTACTTCATAGCCTACGCCGTTCGTATCACCCTGGGTGATGCCCACAATTATTTTTTTCTGCATAATGATTACTTATAAACGATTTCCCTGCCAAAGGGAGTAAATGCCAGTGAGACCATCTTGAAATGCTGTTTCCCGAAAGGTATGCCGATGATAGTAATACAAAGGACTACACCCCAGAATAAATGAGTAAGTGAAATCCAGATACCGCCCAGAAAGATCCAGAGAATATTCATAAACGTATAGAGGCAGCCCGATTTAGTATCGGCCACTCTGGTAGTCTTTCCAAACGGCCATATTGCCAGCCCTGCCAGTTTAAAGCATTGCAGACCAAAAGGGATTCCGATTATGGTTATACACATAAGGAAACCGGAAACCACATATTCAAGGGCTATCATGAATCCCCCGAACAACAGCCATAAAATATTGCCAAGAATGTTCATGACACAAATATACACAAGATATTTTATTTGGTTGATGTATCTTTGTGGTATGAGTTCCATCTGGGATACGAACATCCAGTTTATACCGGGAGTGGGACCCAAACGGGCCAAAGAACTGGAGAAAGAACTGAATGTAACCACATTCGGCGAGCTTATCCGTTATTTCCCCTTCCGTTACATTGACCGGACACGCTACTATGCGGTAAACGAGATGAGCGCCGATCTTGCGTACATTCAGCTGCGCGGAACCATCTCGGACATGAAGATCGTAGGACAGGGTCCGCATAAACAGCGTCTGGTAGCCATATTCTCAGACCCAACGGGATCGGTTGAACTCGTTTTTTTTAAAGGAATCAAATGGATTCAGCAAAAGATTAAAACCCAGACAGAATATATTGTTTTTGGGAAGCCGTCTGTTTTTAACGGGAAACTGAATCTTGTGCATCCAGAACTCGATTTACCTTCTGATCAGAGTCTTATGGGCAGCGCAGGATTACAGGCCGTGTATTCTTCATCCGAGTCGCTTAAAGACAAAGGATTTACACAAAAAGCCTTTTCAAAACTCATGGCATCTGTCCTTACCCGGGTAGAGGGACAGATTCCCGAGTCGCTACCCGAGTGGCTGGTCAGGCGCTTAAAGCTCATGCCTTTGCCCCTGGCATTGGAACAGATCCATTTCCCTAAAAATCTTAAAAACCTGCAGGCTGCGCAGACACGTCTGAAATTCGAGGAATTGTTTTATATCCAGCTTGGATTACTCAAACAACGGGCCGTACGTCTGAGGGCAGATAACGGGATTCCTTTTCTTTCTGTGGGGAAGGATTTTAATATGTGTTACAGGAACCTGCCCTTTGACCTGACCAATGCACAAAAACGGGTCATCAAAGAGATCAGGGCCGATTTGAAAAGCGGACGCCAGATGAATCGCCTTTTACAGGGAGACGTGGGCAGCGGAAAAACCCTCGTGGCACTTTTATGCGCACTTATTGCCGTTGATAACGGATACCAGGCTTGTATTATGGCCCCGACAGAGATCCTTGCTCAACAGCATTATGCCACTGTTTCAAAGTTTCTAAAGAACACCGAAGTGCGTGCCGGATTGCTTACCGGGAACACTAAAACTTCCGAAAGAAAAATCCTTGCGGAAGGATTGGAGGACGGGACCCTGAATATTCTCATTGGAACGCATGCCCTTATTGAAGATACGGTACTTTTCAATAATCTTGGATTTGTTGTTATTGACGAGCAGCATAGATTTGGTGTGGAGCAACGCGCTAAATTATGGAGAAAGACCCCTGACAAACCTCCGCATATACTTGTTATGACCGCCACACCCATTCCCCGGACTTTGGCCATGACTCTTTACGGAGATCTGGATGTTTCGGTCTTAGATGAAATGCCCCCGGGACGACAACCCGTTAAAACGCTTCATTTTTCTGCCGGCAGAAGAAACGGCGTTTACTCTTTCATGCGTGAACAGATTAAGGCCGGAAGACAGATCTATGTAGTGTATCCGCTTATCCGGGAATCCGAGAAGATGGATTATGAAAACCTTGAAACCGGATACCGCGATATTGTAAGTGCCTTTCCGCCGCCTCTGTATACAACGGCCGTGGTACACGGGCAACAAAAACCCGATGACAAAGCATACGATATGGCCCTTTTTGTTAAAGGATCCGCCCAGATCCTTGTGGCTACTTCCGTAATAGAAGTTGGTGTGGATGTCCCGAATGCTTCGGTAATGGTTATAGAAAGCGCCGAGCGTTTTGGGCTTTCCCAGCTGCATCAGCTCCGGGGACGGGTGGGCCGGGGTACCGGTCAGTCTTTCTGTATTCTTTTAACCGGCAATAAATTAAGCAAAGAAGCCCGGGAAAGGCTAAAACTCATGTGTACCAGCAATAACGGATTTGAAATTGCCGAAGCCGATATGCGACTCAGAGGGCCCGGAGACATGGAAGGCACCGCACAAAGCGGTCTGGCGTTTGATCTGCGAATAGCCAACCTGGCAAAGGACGGACAAATACTTGAATGGGCCAGGCAGGAAGCCATGAAGATTCTTGACGAAGACCCGTTATTGGAATCGCAAAAATGCACCATTCTGCGTCAGCAGCTTCAATGGTTGGGAAAACACGTTATCGACTACAGTACTATTTCCTGACACCGCGCATCAGAAGGGCAATTCGGGATCTATCTGCGTGGCTGCTTTCATGATAAGGGTATCCTTCAGATAATAATAATGATCCCTTACAGACGTGTCGTCATCATTTTCGTAGGTAAACCGGAGTACTGTGTCACGGTACTTCTTTGAAAAATCTTTAAAAGAAACAACAAAAGTGCGCTGCATGGACTGGAGTTTCATAGAAGCGGTATACAACCCCTGGGCATCTGTATATACAGTGTCTGCTTCAATAAAAGTGGAGTAGGAACGCTGCATAATCACCCGAATCCCCTGAATGGGCTGGTTTACCAGGTTACGCACCTTCCCTTCAACCACATAAGTATATGTATGTTCTTCAGGCCTGACGCAGGAGACCGTTAATAAACACAGTAGTAAAAAATAAGTGATTTTTCTAAAGTACATTTAAGACCTGTTCTTTAATTTTTTCCAATTCATCTTTCATCATAACTACGTACTGTTGCATGCCGGCGTGCCCTGCCTTGGAGCCCAGAGTATTGATTTCCCGGCCCATCTCCTGGGCAATAAAGCCCAATTTCCTGCCGGCAAATTCTTCCTGAGCCAGCGTTTGTCTAAAATAGCGGCAATGCTGCTGCAATCTTATGCGTTCTTCTGTAATATCTGCTTTTTCAAGGTAATAAATCAATTCCTGTTCCAAGCGGTTTTTATCTATAGAAATTTCGGAGTCAAGGCCCGAAAGTCTTTCATCGAGTTTTTTGCGAACGGTGGCACTGCGCTCAGGGTCTAATTGCTCGGCCATATGAAGGTATTCCTCAATCAGGTCGGTATGGGCCAGAAGGACCTGCCCCAAACGCGCTCCTTCCTTTATGCGGAAAGCATCCAGATCGTCTGCAGCTTTATCTATACAGTCACTCAGCTGTTCCCATTCGCGGGGATCGGGATCTTTTTTTCTGACTTCCCGGACCTCGGGCATCCTGAGTAGCGCAGCAGCTATGTCGGAAGCGGTCACATCCTGCCCCATGCCGGTAAAAACAGTCTGCAGTTCAACAAAATATCGCTTGATAAGTTCGGTATTAAAATAACTTTCCACGCCATTGTCTTCTTGTTCCGGTGTAATGAAAAGGTCAATATTTCCTCTCTGAAGCCTGGCGGCAAGACGCTGTCGTAATTCCGGCTCTGCTTCGCGGGGAACCTGTGAAGTTTTGAACCCAATATCTGCTGTCTTGCCGTTAACGGAACGGATCTCCACAGTATATTTTTTCCCTTCAAAAGAAACCTGGGCTTTTCCATAGCCGGTCATGGATCGAATCATCTGCTTTTAATTTTTACAAATATACGCCAAAATATCATTACTTTTGCGTGCTTAAATACCCATCTATGAATGAAGAACTAACCATTGCCTCTGAAGAACGGCCCCTGAATTTCCTGGAAGAAATAATCCGCGAAGACCTGGCACAGGGAAAACATAAAACCATAATTACCCGTTTCCCTCCGGAACCTAACGGATACCTGCACATTGGACATGCCAAAAGTATCTGCCTGAATTTTGGGTTAGCTAAACAATACGGAGGTTATACAAATCTTCGTTTTGACGATACCAATCCCACTAAAGAAGACACAGAATACGTAGATTCCATTAAAGATGACATCCGGTGGCTCGGCTTTTCATGGGCTAACGAATTCTATGCTTCGGACTATTTTGAAAGACTGTATGAATGGGCACATGAACTCATAAGGAAAGGATTAGCCTATGTGGACGATCAGTCGCAGGAAGAAATAAGGCTCAACCGGGGAACCGTTACCACCCCGGGAGTGAACAGTCCTTACAGGGAAAGAAACGTGGAGGAAAATGCCGATCTTTTCACCCGAATGAAAAACGGAGAATTCCCCGACGGGAGCAAAGTCCTGAGAGCCAAAATAGATATGGCCCATCCGAACATGCTCATGCGGGATCCGCTTATGTACCGTATTATCCATACCGAACACCACCGCACGGGGAACAAATGGTGCATCTATCCAATGTATGACTATGCCCACGGGCAATGCGATTCCATAGAAAATATTACCCATTCCGTTTGCACACTGGAGTTTGACGTACACAGACCTTTATACGACTGGTTTATTGAAAAATTAAGCATATACCCCTCCCACCAATATGAATTTGCCAGGCTTAACCTGACCTATACCGTAATGAGCAAAAGAAAACTGCTTGAACTGGTACGTCTTGGCCTTGTATCGGGGTGGGACGATCCGCGCATGCCTACCATCTGCGGGCTGCGCCGGCGCGGATACACTCCCTCCAGCATACGCCGTTTTGCTGAAAAGGTGGGTGTGGCAAAAAGAGACAACGTGATTGATATTTCACTTATGGAGTGGTGCCTTCGCGAAGAACTGAACAAAAGTGCCAATCGTTATATGGCGGTTATTGACCCTGTAAAGATAGTAATTACCAATTATCCCGAAGATCGTACTGAGTTTTTCAGCGCGCCTCTTAATCCCGAAGACCCCCAAGCCGGCACCCGTCAAATTCCTTTCACCCGTGAAGTGTATATTGAGCGGGATGATTTTATGGAAGAACCTCCCAAAAAGTTTTTCCGTTTGCGTCCGGGCGGTGAGGTCCGTCTGAAATACGGCTATATAATCCGCTGCGAACGTATTGTGAAGGACAGCCGGGGTTTGATCACACAACTGGAATGTACCCTCGATCCGGCTTCCCGTCCGGGTTCGGATGAATGGCGCAGCGTGAAAGGAACCATCCACTGGGTTTCCGTTCCCCATGCCCGTAAAGCCGAGGTCAGACTGTTTGACCGTCTGTTCGTTGAGCCATATATGGGAGCTATCCCCGAGGGAAATGACTATAAAAACTTTCTAAATCCCGAATCGCTGTGCACAAAGGAAGCTTACATAGATGAAGATCTGGCAGCTCTGGCCGGTAAAGCAACACAGGCACAGGATGAATCCCGTGCCCGCGTACAATTTGAACGTCTTGGTTATTTCGTTCCCGACCCCGACAGTACCGGCTTGAAACCCGTATTCAACCGCATATGCACTCTCAGGGATTCTTTTACAAAAACAATGAGTCAGAGCTAGACCTCAATTTTTTCATTTTTATCGTCCAGCCAGCGGGCCTGAGTGACCGCCAGTTCCGGCGAGACCCTGACATTCAGACGGCAGCCGTATTTCCGGGACCATTTTTTGGCTCTGGAAATAAAACCTTTGGTAAGATAGGCCTCAATAAAAGGATGTACTTCCAGGCTGACGTTTTTTAATTGTTTTTCATTGGCAAAAAAGGCCAACTGATTTTCAATGTTTTCTGTAAAGAGTAAACTCGGCGCAATTTTCCCGGTGCCGTTGCAGCTGGGACATTTTTCGCTGGTGTTGATTTCCATGGCAGGTCTTACCCTCTGACGGGTGATCTGCATCAGACCAAATTTGGTCAGTGGCAGGATATTGTGCTTGGCACGATCCGTTGCCATCAGTTCTTGCATCCGTTTAAACAGCTTCTGCCGGTGTTCCGGGGAATCCATATCAATGAAGTCCACAATAATAATTCCTCCCAGATCCCGCAGTCTCATCTGGCGGGCCAGTTCCTCGGCCACAACCATATTAACCTCAAAAGCATTGTCTTCCTGGCCCGAAGCCATTTTTGACCTGATTCCGCTGTTTACGTCTACCACATGAAGTGCTTCTGTATGCTCAATGATAATATAAATACCCTGTCTCAAGGGAACCACCCTTCCAAAAGCGCTTCTGATCTGTTTATTGACATCAAAGGCATCGAAAATTGTCTCGGTGCCTTTGTATAATTTCACAATTTTTTCTTTTTCAGGAGCAATGGTGGCAATGTAAGAGCAAATTTCTTCAAATACGGCCGGGTCATTCACATGAATGCTGTTAAAGGAATCATTCAACAGATCCCTTATTACAGTAGTAATCCGGCTGTTCTCGGTAAGCAGGCGGCTGGGAGCTTTGCCTTGTCTGATTACAGACCAGGAGTCTTCCCATTTCCGGATGAGCGCATTCAACTCGGAGTCGAGGATAGCTGCCTTTTTTCCTTCTGCAGCTGTTCGGACAATTAACCCGTAGTTAGGAGGCAGAATACTGTGAATAAGACGTTCCAGTCTGCCGCGCTCTTCTTTTAGCGTAATTTTTGAGGACAGATTGACCTTTTCTGAAAAAGGAAGCAGCACCATATTCCTTCCGGCAATTGAAATATCGGAAGTAAGCCGCGACCCTTTGGTGGAAATAGGTTCTTTTACTATTTGGACTAATATGGGCTGGCCCACTTTCAACACATCCGCTATCTTGCCTTCCTTGGGCAACACAGACCCGATCTTGAGACTCGAGTAGATCTCGGCGGGTGTTCCCTGACCGGAAAGTACGTGTTGCGTAAAATAGTTAACGGCACTAAAAGACAGGCCCAGATCCAGGTAATGGATAAAGGCGTCTTTCTCATGTCCGATATCAACAAATGCGGCATTGAGAGCGGGCATGATCTTTTTGACCTTACCCAGATACAGATCACCCACTGAAAAATGTTCGGAACTGGTTTCTTCTTTATGAAGCTCCATGAGTCGTTTATTTTCCAGCAGTGCTATAGACACTTCAGAAGAACTTACATCAATAATGAGATCTTTTTCCATTCTTCGTTAAAGTAAGAAACCTAAAGTGTCCTTTGTAAAAAGTAGCTTTAGGTTTCCGTGGTTCATCAGACATCTTAATGGCTTATTTCTTTTTATGACGATTCTTGCGCAAACGTTTTTTCCGTTTGTGCGTAGCCATTTTATGTCTTTTACGTTTTTTTCCGCTTGGCATAATAATGATTATTTAACACTGTTTTTTACCTTATTCATGAAAACTTTAGCGGGCTTGAAAGCGGGGATAAAGTGTTCGGGAATCACTATAGTTGTATTCTTAGAAATGTTGCGGGCTGTCTTGCGTGCACGTTTCTTGAGGATAAAGCTGCCAAAACCACGGAGATAAACGTTCTTGTTTTGGGCTAAAGAACCTTTTACGTTCTCCATGAAGCATTCCACCACTTTTTGAACAGCGATTTTTTCCATGCCTGTTGTCTTGGCAATTTCGTTTACGATGTCAGCTTTAGTCATAATACCTTTGTTTTTAGATGTTATTATTGAATCAATTGAGTTCCAAATGGACTGCAAAAGTAATATTTAATTCTAAATATCAAGACGTTTCCTGTAAAAAAAGAAGAAAAACAAGTCAAAGGAGTATCTTTGGCCCATGGATTTTACTGAAACATTACTGGCCTGGTATATGGAGCACCGGAGGGAATTACCCTGGCAATCCGGGAAAAACCCCTACTATATATGGGTATCTGAAATCATTCTGCAACAAACACGTGTTTCTCAGGGACTTGAATACTATCACAGATTTATTGCATCTTTTCCTACCGTTCAGGATCTGGCCCGTGCAAAAGAAGATGAGGTCCTCAAAGTATGGCAGGGACTGGGGTATTATTCCAGGGCAAGGAATATGCACCGGACGGCACAGACCGTTGCAGACAGTTATGGCGGTGTCTTTCCACGGGAGGTCGATCAGTTGAAAAAGCTCCGGGGCATAGGGCCCTATACGGCGGCGGCCGTGGCCTCATTTGCTTTCAACCGGCCCGTAGCGGCTTTGGACGGCAACGGATACCGGATATTGGCCCGGTTTTTTGGGTTGGACCTTTCTCCCAATTCTGCCACCGGAAAGAGAGAATTTGCAGAATTAGCTGAAAACCTTCTGCCTCCTGACTACAGTGCCCGCTTCAACCAGGCGCTTATGGACTTTGGATCTCTTGTCTGTATGCCCAGACCGGACTGTGTTCAATGTCCTTTGCAGGAAGCCTGTATGGCATACAACACAAATACGGTGTTCCTCCTTCCGGCAGGAAAAACAAAAACCTCCATCAGGGACCGATACTTCAATTACCTGGATCTGGAATGGAATGGCAAAACATTTATCGGACAGCGGAAAGAAAAAGACATCTGGCAGGGACTCTATGAATTTCCTCTCATAGAAACTTCCGGCAGGGCGGATATGGAACAGCTGATAGCCCATAGGCGTTTTAAAGAGATTATACAAGACAATTCATTTGTCCTTCTTAAAACCTGGGAACCGGAGATCCATAAACTGAGCCACCGAAACATCTCCGCTGTATTTTTCCGTATAAAGATTCAAAATATAAGTGCCTCATTACAAAATGATTATTTGTGTATTCAAAGGGAAGCGCTCACGGAATATGCGGTTTCCAGGCTGACAGAGAAATATTTAAATTTTTTGCATATTTTTGCTGACTTATGAAAGCGCCCTTTGTCCGGATCGTACTCCTTATATCTTTCAGCCTGGTGCTGTCGTTACAATCCGTAACAGCACAACCTGTGAAGATTGACAACGTTGTTCTGACAGGGAATCACATCACAAAAGATTATATCATTCTAAGGGAGCTGCCCTTTACACCCGGCGACGCGGTGGACGAAGCGGCCTTACCCGATTTGGTGAAACGTGCGCGCGAAAATCTGAATAATCTGCTGCTGTTTAATTTTGTTGATATTGTCCTGGAAAAAGAGGCCGACCGGCCGGACAATGTAAGTGTAACCATAGCTGTAGAAGAAAGATGGTATGTATGGCCTCTTGTTGAAATAAAACTGGAAGAGCGGAACCTGAGCACCTGGCTGCAACATTGGGATTTTACCAAGATCACGCTGGAGGGCGGTGTTAGAATAGACAACTTTCTGGGACTGAAACATAAACTGGTTGTATCGGTCCACGGAGGATACCAGTGGGGAGCCTTCCTCGGTTACCGGGACATTTCTCTGGACCGCGAAGGCAAACATTTTATCAGCCTGGACGTACAAGGTAATATCAGTCACAATATTGATGCTTTTTCCCGGGATAACAAACCGGCTCGTTTCAATATTCCCGGAATCATTCTGGAAAGCAAGGTCGAAAGCAAGGTTAATTATTCTTACAGGCCCGATATCAGGACTATTCATAATATTACTTTTTTTCACGAATTCACCAAACTGGCCGATACGGTCCTGCTGCTCAATCCAACCTATTGGGGGGATAACAAAACCCAACGTAATGCGTTCAGATTGAATTACTATTACCGCCTCGATCAGAGGGATTATCATCCCTACCCTCTGAATGGTTATTATGTAAGGGCCGGTCTAAACACATATATTTCCTCCAACGCTTCTGTCCGCTATGCGCAGATCACGCTTGGCCTGCAGTATTTCAAACAGCTGGCTGAATCCCGCTGGTATGTATCAACTGTTTTCTCAGGAGGTCTTTCCATTTCCAACGCACAAGCCTATATTCTGGAAAAAGCCATTGGGTACGATCATAACATGTTAAGGGGATACGAATATACCGTTGCCGACGGACAGTCGTTCATGGTGTCCAATAACACATTAAAATACAACATTCTGCCTAAAAGGACGTTTACTCTCAACTGGCTTTCCTGGCTGCCCAAGTTCAGCAAGATCCACCTTTCTATCTATGCCAATGCCCATTTTGATATGGGATATGCCTTTAACAAATCTGTTTACCCATTTAATACGCTCAGTAACCAATTTCTTTTTGCAGGAGGTTTAGGGCTAGATATAGTCACATACTACGATCTGGTCCTCGGCTTTGATTATTCAATAAACAAACAGGGAAGAGACGGATTCTTTTTCTCCATTAAAGTGCCCTTTATCTGATCTCGCGCCAAATTGTCAGCAACTGCCTGTGGCACGAAGATTGACATGAAAAAAGAGCTATGAATATAACATTGAGTGATAAAATGACGGTTATCCCCTTGATGGAGATGCAAGTGGATGAATCACCGGAGAATACGAGAGAGGATGATTTTCCTAAAACGCTGCCGTTGCTCATACTGCGCAATGCGGTATTGTTCCCGGGAACGCTTATTCCCATTACCGTGGGAAGGGAAAAATCTATAAAACTCGTACGTGAAAGTTATTCCGGAGATAAATGGGTGGGGACGGTCACACAACTGGACCCGCAAGAGGACAACCCGGGACCGGACGAGATAAGCACCTATGGATGTCTTTCCAAAATATTGAAGATCATAGAGATGCCGGAAGGAGGCATTACAGTCATATTACACGGCAGCCGACGTTTTAAAATAGACAGAATAGTACAAAGCGAACCTTATTTTGCTGCTGAGATAGAATACCAGCCTGAGCTCCTTCCCAAGGAAGACGATGCCGGTTATAAGATCGTTATTGAAGGAATAAAAGACGTTGCCTCGCAGATCTTTCAGCTTACCCCCAGTATTCCGCGCGAAGCCGAATTCGCGTTAAAGAACATAGATAACAATGCGTTCCTTGTTAATTTTGTTGCCTCGAACATTTATTTTGACGGCACAAAGGACAAACTTAACCTGTTGGCCATCAATTCCCTTAAAGACAGGGCTTCGCTATTGCTCGAATATCTGTATAAACACCTGGAACTGCTTAAATTTAAAGAACAGATTCATCAAAAAGTAAGGGGGGAGATAGATCAGCAACAAAAAGAATATTACCTGAGTAACCAGCTGAAAACCATTCAGGATGAACTGGGTATTACCCAGGATATGGAAGAGATAGATGCACTCAGGGAAAAAGCCGCCTTAAAGACATGGAGTGCCGAGGTGGCTGACATTTTTGAAAAGGAAATGCAGAAGCTCGAAAGATCCAACCCCCATCAACCCGACTACGGCATTCAATTAAACTACCTGCAGTTCTTGGTAGATCTGCCCTGGGGTGAGTACAGTAAAGACAAACTGGATCTGAAGCGTGCACGCAAGATATTGGATCACGATCATTCAGGTCTGGATACGGTAAAAGACAGAATTTTGGAACACCTTGCTGTTCTTAAACTTAAAGGAGACTTAAAATCCCCTATCCTTTGCCTTTACGGGCCTCCTGGTGTAGGTAAAACATCTTTGGGCCGGTCGGTTGCAAGGGCTCTTGGCAGAAATTTTGCGCGAATTTCACTGGGTGGCCTCCACGACGAGTCGGAAATCAGGGGTCACAGGCGTACCTATATTGGTGCCATGCCGGGACGGATCATACAAAGTATCAGGAGAAGTAAAACATCCAACCCGGTAATTGTGTTAGATGAAATAGATAAGGTGGGTACCGATTTCAGAGGAGATCCCTCATCGGCGTTGCTGGAAGTACTGGATCCGGAACAGAACAACACGTTCCATGACAATTACCTGGATATTGACTACGATCTGTCTAAGGTATTGTTCATTACTACAGCCAACAATATCGGAAATATCCAGCCGGCCCTAAGGGATCGTATGGAAATGATTCCCATTGCAGGCTATCTTGCGGAAGAAAAACGGTTAATCGCCCAAAAACATTTGTTGCCTAAACAGCTGGAAGCCAACGGACTTACATCGGCCCAACTAAAACTCAACAAGCAGGCTGTCGATGTTATAATCAACGAGTACACGCGTGAGTCCGGTGTGAGAAATCTGGATAAACAATTGGCAAAAATAGCCCGGAACATAGCCAAAAAAATTGCCTTTGAAGAAGAATACGATCCTTCACTTACCCCCGACAATGTAAGGGACATCCTGGGAGTACACCGCATTATCCAGGATGTACAAAAAGGCAATGAGTTCCCCGGTGTTGTAACCGGCCTGGCCTGGACAGAGGTCGGAGGCGAAATTCTGTTTGTAGAATCGAGCCTCAGTAAAGGGAAAGGCACCCTTACCACAACCGGAAACCTGGGCGATGTGATGAAGGAATCGGCCATTATTTCCCAGCAATACCTGAGGGCTCATGCCTCGTTGCTCGGGCTCGATCCCGAAGTATTTGAAAAGACAGACATTCATCTTCACGTTCCCGAAGGAGCTATTCCCAAGGACGGTCCCTCGGCGGGTATCACCATGATCTGTTCCATGGCCAGTGCTTTTATGAACAAAACCATAAAGACCGGAATTGCCATGACCGGTGAAATTACCCTGCGGGGCCGTTTACTGCCTGTGGGCGGTATCAAGGAGAAAATACTTGCAGCCAAACGTTCCGGCATTAAAACCATTATCTTATCCGACGAAAACAGGAAAGATATAGAAGAGATCAAACCCGATTTTATAAAAGGACTGGATTTCAGATTTATGAAGACCATTCCCGAGGTCCTGGAATACGTACTGTAATTATGGATGTAAGAATTGAACCCGGCTGGAAAGAGGTTCTCAAACCCGAATTTGAGAAAGCTTATTTTGCCGGGATCTCTTCTTTCCTTCACGAAGAGCTTAATAGGGGCAAGGTTATCTATCCTCCGGCAAAGCTCATTTTTAATGCATTTGAACAAACTCCGTTTGACCGTCTGAAAGTGCTGCTGCTGGGCCAGGACCCTTATCACCAACCCGGCCAGGCTCACGGTCTTTCTTTCTCGGTCCCTTACGGTGTCACTCAGCCTCCATCGCTGCGAACCGTTTTTTCCGAAATGCAGGACGATACGGGCATTATGCCTCCGGCTCACGGATGCCTTGAGAAGTGGGCCGGGCAAGGTGTTATGTTGCTAAACGCCGTTCTTACGGTAGAAGCCGGGAAACCGGCCTCACACGGTAATATCGGCTGGATGCAATTTACAGATGCCGTGATCTCTGCCGTATCGGCAAGAAAAGAACACGTTGTTTTTCTACTGTGGGGTAATTTTGCACGCAGTAAACGAGCTTTAATTGATTCTTCCCGCCATTGTATTCTCGAGGCGGCTCATCCTTCTCCCCTGGCCAGGGGGGCATTTTACGGTTCAAAACCATTCTCCCAAACAAACAGGTATTTGCATGCCAACGGAATCCCTCCTGTTGACTGGAGTTTGTAATTTCTATTGATAATTTTCTTACTTTTGGGGCATACTTACAATTCCTGCTATGGAAAAAATAGCTGTATTTCCCGGTTCATTCGACCCTTTCACATCCGGTCATCTGGATGTTATTCATTCCGCCCTAAAATTATTCGACAAGATCATTATTGCCGTAGGCGTAAATCAGCAAAAAATAAGTTTATTCTCTCCAAAAGCCCGTGTGGAGATGATCAGGGAAGCCGTTAAAGACCTGCATTCTGTTGAAGTATGTTCCTATACCGGACTGACTATCGACTTCTGCCGTTCAAAAGATATAAGATTCATATTCAGAGGCATACGGACCACAACAGATTTTGAGCTCGAACAGGTTATTGCTCAGGTCAATTCTAAGATGGCGCCTGAAATTCAAACCATATTTATCCCTTCCGGTCCCAAATATTCTTTCATTTCTTCTACTGTGGTACGCGATGTGCTTCTTAACGGGGGAGATGCCGGATGTATGGTTCCACCCGGCCTGGACCTGAATAAATATTTAAAAATGTAAGATGCTGTATTTATGTACATTACTACTGTATAGTATTAATCTTTGCCTTAACGGGGGCAGCTCATCGCCAGTTATTCTTGCCGTTCAGCAGGGAGAGCAGATTATCCCGGTAGACACCCTGGCGCCGGACCATACCGGATGTGTACGTTTTGAAGGAGAAAAGGCGCTGGAGCCCGGCCAATATATGTTTGTTCAGAACAACAGACGTCTTTTTAATTTTCTTATCTCGGATACCAATCGTACCGATATTTCCTTTACAGCCACGATAAACGACTCCAGGACCCGGGAGATCCATGTTACAGGATCTGAAGAAAACAATGCCTATATCCGTTTTTACCAATTTCTTCAGGACAAATATGCGATGATCGAAAAAATGACCGATATGGCAGAAGTCGTCCGTATGGAAGAAACGATCCGCGAATACACGCAATTTTTAGCTGAACGTTATGAAGGAAGTATGCTGTCCATCATTGCCAGGAATATCTTCACACCCCCTCACTCTGCCGACTGGGATTTGTTACATTATTTCGATTACATCGATTTTGAAGACCCCCGTTTTCTGAATACAGCCATTCTTCCTCTCAGGCTGAATGAGTTTTTTTCCCGTATGACGGTGCCTGTTCCCGATTCCCTAATCCGTTATGTAGACCGATTTTTTGAACGTCCCATGCATCCAAAGGTCATGAATTACTGTGCCCGTTATCTTTTTACGTATTTTTTTACGGGAGAAATAATGGGAATGGAGTCCGTGGCAGTACATCTTGCAGAAAAGTATTTTCTGACAGGTATTGTAGAATATCCCGACGAAGAAACACGGCGCGAGATGGAAAATTTTGTGCTTTTCAACAAGCAATGTCTGCTGGGAATGAAGGCCCCGGAATTGTCACTTCCCGACAGAACCGGCGAAAAAATATCGGTCCTGGACATTGCCGCTCCCTATACGCTGGTTGTTTTTTTTGAGGACGGGTGTCCCGTATGCAGCGATGAACTGCTTAAACTAAGGCGTTTTATTGAAGAATACAAAGGTCCGGAGATTCGCGTCTATGCCGTATATGCACAAGATAAAGAGGATGTTTTTCTACGTTATGCCGATTTTTTCCCTACGGGATGGATTACCGTCTGGGATCCGTGTTTTGAATCTGACTTTCACAAAAAATACAATGTCCGCGGCACCCCAAGGTTTTTTTTGCTGGACAGGCAGAAAAGGATAATCGGAAGGGATTTGGGAACCGAAACACTTAAAACCCTCATCGATCAAAGGAATAAAACCGGGTTACCCAAACGTCCGGCAGCTCCGCAGCTTTCTCTTCAAACTGAAAACGGAGCCTCATTTTCTCTTTATGACGTGGATGCCTTTCATACCATCCTGTATTTTTATGATCCCGCCTGTGCCGTTTGCGGACTGGTCACAAAACAATTGTATGATCTGTACATTTCCTCGGGGAATAAAGACATTGAAGTTTATGCCGTTTACACGGGTTCTGATTACAATGCCTGGAGAGTATGGCTTGCCGAGGGAGGCTATACGGAATGGGTAAATGTATGGGATGCCGGAGGAAGTGGGGATGTTTTTCGCCTGTATAATGTACAGGATCCGCCTTTGATTATATTACTGGACAGAGACAAAGGGATCCTGACCGAACGTTTATCCGTTGAAGAGTTGTCATACATCATAAAAACTTTAATGCCAGATGAACCATTATTTTAATGAGTATATAGAAGCCCTGGAGCATGCCGGAGAACTGGTCAGAATTACCCGTCGGGTAGATCCGGTACTCGAGATGGCAGAAATTACCGACAGACAGGCAAGCACGCCTCACGGAGGAAAAGCGGTACTCTTTGAAAACACGGAAACAGGGATTCCCGTGGTGACCAATCTCTTTTCTTCCGAGAACAGGATAGCCATGGCTTTTGATGTAGACAAAATAAAGGACGCTTCTACCCGGCTCGCGGCTTTTCTACAGGCCATGTTACCTGCCAGGAATTACAGGCGTTTTATGAATATAGCCCCTTCTTCCAAGCTCTCTCCTTATACACCCCGTACAGCCGACTCAGGAGCCTGCCAGGAAATCGCTTTATTTCCTCCCGACCTTAACCGTATTCCGTTTTTCCAAAACAGACCTTTTGACGAGGCACAAAGTATGGGCAGCGTTACTGTGCTTATGAAAAATCCCTATGTAAATGGGAATTATTACATAGAAAATGCTCGCGTGCTTTGGCATTCCAAGACTACTGTACAGATTCGCTTCGAGCCCAGTTCGCTGGCATCGGTATTCCTGAACGCATCACCCTCGGGACGGGTTCCCATGGCCCTTCTGTTTGGCGGAGATCCGTTATATCACATATTATCGTTTATTCCAATGGTTTCGGATATCGACCCCATGTTTATGCTGGGGTATCTGCGCAAAAAGAACATCATTAAGGTCCCCTGTCTGAGCCAGCCATTGGAAGTCCCCGATAATTGCGATATGGTCGTAGAAGGATACCTGGACAAAAATGCAGCATCTGTTCCTTCTATTGCGTGCGGAGAAGATACAGGCTTTTATTCAAGCGGAGAAAAGGAACCGCTCATGTTTGTGACCTGTATTACCCGCAGAAAGAACGCTGTAATTTCTATTAATATCCCGGCTTTAGGTCTTATACGCTCGCAGCGTTATATTACAAAGGCATACTCGGTTTTTCTGGAAAATTTTATAGAAAAAAATATAGCTCTGGAGGTACGCAGCATTTGTTTCCCTCATTTCTCACATCACGGAAATGCCGCAGTCGTTGCCATCGATAAGCACTTTCAGGGTCAAACCCATAAGATCGCCCATGCCATTTGGGGATCCACACTTACTACACTCAATAAACTGCTGATAGTTGTAGACGTAGCTGTTGATGTTGAAAACTGGAACGAGGTAAATGCCTGTATAGCGAACTATTACAATCCGGTCACAGATACTTTTTTCAGCAGAGGTCCTTTGAGTCTGACAGATCATGCAGCTCCCGTTTTGGGATTCGGAGGTAAGATATGCATCGATGCCACCCGCAAAACGTCATCGCCTGCTAAACCATGTCATGGCGCACTTTCTTTCTGCTTCTATCATGAAAAACAGGAAGACCCGATCGCAAATGACCCCAAATCGCTGATATACATTAAATTAAATAACGAGGTCGATCTTTCCGACCATTCCATGTGCCTTTGGCAGGCCATAAATCAGACCGATCCCATTAGGGACATTCATCTTTCAGACGGGAAATTATTCGTAGATGCATGTATCAAACGCCCGGGAGATCGTGGAGTGACAAGACCCTGGCCCAATGTTTCCTGTTCATCTTTAGAAACCATAAAGACTGTAGATGCCTGTTGGGATAAACTGAAAATCGGGAAGAAAATACCCTCCCCTTCACTCAAATTTCACCCTCTTTTGCGGGATGGAAAGGCAATAATCAGTGAGTAAACTGACAATAACAGAAATACCCAGGTGAAAATACGGCCCGGGTAATCTCCATTTTTTACGTAAAAAGTCAATTTTTCGTTCAGGTTAATTTTGCCCCTTAAACCGGTCTGGATCCACCATTTTGTTTGTTGCTCCCGCTCTCCGCGTTGGTTGATAAAGGCAGATATGCCGGTATTGGCACTTTGTACAATGCTTCTGCGAGTTTCAATTGCCCGAAGAGAGGCATAGCTTACGTGCTGCCGGTAGCCCGGTGTATCACCCCACCAGCCGTCATTGGTGATCACAGTTAAAAAATTGGCTCCGTTCTTAACGTATTCTGTAACAAATGCGCCGTAAATAGATTCATAACAAATAGCAACACCCGTTTTCGCACGAGAGCCGGGCCGGGTAAACACCGTGCGATCCGGCTGACTGCCAAGAGTGCCAGTTGTTCCGCCAAGATTCAGCGATAATTTTTCAATAAAAGGAAAGACATCAATGAAGGGCATTTTTTCTCCACCCACAACTAACTTGGATTTATGATATACCTGTACTCTCTCTGTAGTATCGAGTTGTATAGCCGTGTTATATACTTCGTACCAGGAATCCTTATAAGGTCTTGCTGAGGGAGAAGGTTTGACTGGTGAATACGGATAGAAGCCATACGTATTGGCCCCAAAAATAAATGCAATATTCGGATGATCAAGTACAAAGTCTTTATATTTCCTCATGGACTCACTATCAAAATACTGTCCTTCCACAACACTCGGAATACTTGTTTCCGGAGCAACGACATAATTTGTGGATGAAGTAACCCATTCCGAAGCAATGCCCAGTATCCGCCTGTCCTGTTCTTCCTGGGGCATATTATGGAATTTTTCGTGTACCGGATCTATATTGGGTTGAACTATAACCACTTCAACCGGATCTGGTTTTTCTTTGTATGTATAAAATCTGATAATTGACCAGGTAACGGGAACAAATATCCACAGGGCAAGAACCACTGAAAGGCTCTTGGACCGCACTCCTCTAAGAATATAAAATATCAATAGATTGGAGGTAAACACCCATAAACTTCCTCCCAGTACTCCGGTCCATTCATACCACTGCACAAGCCTGAGATTAGTGGCAAAACCATTCCCCAGTACAAGCCAGGGAAAAGAGATTTCGGCATCGAAATAAAAATATTCCCAGGCGATCCAGAAAGTCAGGAGAAACAGGTACGCAAACAGATCCGGTTTCCCTTTTCTCAGGAACCAACGCTTGACACGACGGAATACTGCGAATATAATGAACATCTGTGCCGCATTGCCAATTACGGCGAGTATTCCCGGGATCACACTTACAAAACTGATCCAGAAAACCGTACAGGCATTCCAAATCAGGAAAGTAAGACCATAATAGATCCAGCATCCTTTTTTACCGCTGGTGGTGAAAGCATGTTCCATCCACAGCAGGGGTATAAATGCAAAAAATAATATAACACCGGTATGTGGCACGAGCCATGGAATACTCAGCAGAATGCCGGACAAAACCGAGAAGACCAGATTGTTGCGTATAGAATTCATAATACAAATCTACAAAATATCTTTTGATGCACGTTTTTTTATATCTTTGCGCCCCTATGTATGATTTTCCATACAATTTATTATTAGGTATCACTGCCGGATTAGCCGTTTCCATACCTCTTGGACCGGGCGGTTTGTTCTGTATCCAGCGTACGCTAAGCAAAGGCAGGCTGTCGGGTTTTCTTGCCGGAGCGGGAACGGCCTCGTCCGATACCATCTATGCCGCGCTGGCTGTCTTTAGCCTTTCTTTTGTAATGGATATCATTGAGAAAAACCGCAACCTGCTGTTTTTCATATGTGGTATGGCCCTTATGATTATTGGACTGGCCATATTTTCCACCAATCCGGTTAAACAGCTCAGGCAGAAAAAAGAGTCAAAAAGATTCTGGCAAGATTATCTGACCGCGTTCCTTATGTCCATCTCTAACCCGGGTTGTCTTTTTCTTATCCTGGGAGTTTTCGCGTTTATGGGAACAAAAGTAACCAGGGAATCGGGGTCATTCATGATATCTGCCATTTTACTGGGCGTATTCCTTGGGGCCTCCACCTGGTGGTTCTTTCTTAGCACTATAGTGAACCATTTTAGAAAAAAATTCAGGCTCCGTCAATTATGGATGATCAACCGGATTGCCGGCATCGCTATTATGCTTTTAGGTATTGCGGCCGCTTTTGAGGGTCTTTCCAATCTTCTCCGGATAATTATTCACTAAATATTCCTATCTTTGTAGCGATTTCCCGGGGATGTTTTGGTTTTGACAGCAGACGACATTGGGAAGTAAGCACGTGGAGCGTTGTGTTCTGGCTCCTTAATCTCAAAGCACAAGCCATAACTGGCAACAATAATTACGCACTCGCAGCCTAATTAACCCAAGGTTAATGGCTTAATTGCTCAGGACCAGGTCCGGAGCGACGAGTATCCCGCTTAAGTTTCAGCCCGCCGGGCTTAAGTATATGGGGTATCATTCACGGAGGGCTGGCTGTAACGACTCTCCTACATTGCAGCAAGATAACAGGGGATACGGTTGAAATGGCCCGCCTGCAGGCAGTTTCCTCCCGACAATCAAGTGTGGGATAAACGTGTAGAAAGCTTCTGGATGCGCTGTTTGGACGGCGGTTCGAGTCCGCCCATCTCCACCATATTATATGAGTGTATAACAATCAATCGTTTATGTGAACATGTCATGAACATAAAAATCTATTTGCTGGCCGCAAGTCTTATATTATTCGGCAGCTGCGAAAACAACAGTTGGTGGGAACCACGTACCGTCACCACCTATAATTCACAGGATGAGGCCACAAACAGGTATCAGTTTACTTACGATGAAAGGGGTAACCGCTTTACAGAAATTGGTGAAGTCTGGGACAATGTCTCTGAAACCTGGAAAAAAGATTACAGGATCTCCTACTCGTACGATGCATACGGGATCAGAACGGGCGCACTTAAAGAGAAACGCGACAATGAAACGAACAGCTGGAACCCCAGTTCGCGAATTTTTTATACATACAATACAAACACTTATCTGATGGACACCGAATCGTGTCAGTTGTGGCGTACCGAAAAAAACGAATGGGAAGACTCCTATAAAGACCATTACATCCGGAACGAAAAAGGTGATCTTTTATCTGTGGTGAGAGAGAAATGGAATAACGGCGAGATCAGCCGGGACGTCACACTGCGCGGACTATTCACCGTTAAGGCTAAAGTTCTTACAGAAGCCGTAGTGGGATGGGAAAATTATATTAGGGATGCTTTTACTTACAGTCAGGAAGGAACGGCGACCGGAGGGAACGTAGATTGCTGGGACAAACTCACCGGCCAATGGGCACCTTTGTACCGTTATCTGTATACCAGAGACAAAAGAGACAATGTGATCATGGAATCTGAAGACAAATGGGATGAGACCTCCCGTACGTGGTTACATATAGGTGATTATACATACAAATACGATTCCCACAACAACGTGACCGAAGTAACCTATCACATGACGAACACTGCGGAAGATTTTGAACCTTACCTTATCTTCTATTATAATAAAATGGCTTCTGTTATTGGCTATTACATAGGTGATACTGGACTTTTCCCGGGTACCCGCGGAACAGCCACCTATTTCAGACAAAAAAAATAGGTCAATACCCCATGTTTTCATCTTTTACCAGCTGGGCAAAAATGTCCAGCTGTTTTTTTACAGCGAACGTCCAAAAAATCCATGAATGGTCACCCGGACTCATCGTTTGAATGAAAGGGATTTTCAATTCCCTGCATTTGTCTGCAAAAAGTTTGGAGCTGAAAGCATAGTAATCGTCGTACCCGCAGTTTATCACAATAAGTTTATCTGTCTCCCCCAGAAGCTCCAGCCGGTTTATGGCAGATTCGGTGTAAAATCGGGCGTTGGAAGCGCTGTATTCACCCAGGAGCTCAGATATATATTTGTCACGAAGAGGTGTATGATGCAGATCCATTACTCCGCTCATTGTCCCCGCGGCACGGAAGCGATCGGGATTGTCTATAAAAATATTAACGGCACCATGTCCACCCATACTCAGTCCGGTAATAAAACAACGATCAGGATGAATAAAAAAGGCGGACTGCATCTGCGGATAGAGTTCGCGTTCAAAAAAACTGCGCCATTGGGGGCCCCGCGGATTATTACTGTTAACATACCATCCGTTTGAAAAACCATCGGGACAGATAATAATAAATCCATACTGGTCCGCCAATGCCTGCAGGTCTGTCTTCCCACTCCAGTCTTTGTAGTTGCCCCCAAACCCGTGCAACAGGTATAGCGTGGGACAGGTATCCCCGGTCTGGTAATCTTTGGGAGTGAATACATAAACGCTGTCATTCATGTGGAGATGGGCGGATTGTATAACAACCAGCTCCTGAGCACCGGCAACGTAATAAAAGAATAATAGAAAAAGGAAAATCAGAATACTGTGCAACCGAATCATAGGAAATCAATCAAGGAGTTTAGGCAAAATTATACTATTTTTGTTACAAAATCCCTGCCATGGAATCCTTTTTGCGACGTACTGCCCGAGTTTTGTACAATACCTGCGGAGAAAACCTTTCTCAGGTTTGTCTTGTGTTCCCGGGGAGACGTGCAGGTCTTTTCTTTAACAGAGAACTGTCAGGTATACTTAGCCGGGATATCTGGATGCCGCATTCGTGCAGTATCGGTCAACTGGTGGAACGTGTTACCGGGAGTAAAACCTCAGATGATCTTTGTCTGTTGGCCAGCCTGTACCGTGTGTACACTCAGGTCACATCAAAAGACACTTCTTTCAGCGATTTCTATGCCCTGGGAACCATTTTCCTCAGAGATTTTGACCTCATTGACAAATACCTGGCAGACCCGGTTCAACTTTACAACAATATCCGGGATTTGAAGCATATTGAACAGGATTATAGCTTCCTGTCGCCTGAACAGATTGAGTGTATCCGGTCTTTCTGGAAAGCGTTTGAAGTGAACCCCGACCACAAACTCAATAAACAGTTCGCATCTCTCTGGGAAAAACTGCCGATAATCTACCGGGCATTTAACAAAGAATTACTGGATAAGGACCAGGCTTATGAAGGTACTCTGTACCGAAGGATGGCAGAAAAGCTAAAACAAGAAGGCCCGCTGCCCCTGTTTGAAGATCATCCGTTGTATGCTTTCATTGGGTTTAATGCGTTGAATGCCTGTGAAAAGGTAATGTTCAATGCCCTGAAGGAGGCCGGCAGGGCGGTTTTCTTCTGGGATTACGATGCTTATTATATTGAAAATCAAATACAGGAAGCGGGCCTGTTCATGCGGGAGAATATCCGCAATTTCCCGCCGGCAGAACCGTATGACAAGACCTTTTCTCCTTTGAGCGAACCATCAACTATTGAGGTTCTGCCTGTCCCTTCCTATGTTATGCAGGCCAAGATAGTGCCTCAGGTATTCAGCAGGTACAATCTGCCTAAAGACATTCGTTCGGCCGTTGTGCTGGCCGACGAAGAACTGCTTGTCCCCTTACTCTATTCGCTGGCTCCCGATACGGATTCAGGATCAGGCACGCTAAACGTCACAATGGGCTTCCCGCTGAAAAGGACCTCGGCGTTCAATCTCATTGATATCCTTGTCCGATATGGATGCTCGGGAAAAGGATATACAGATGCCAGACCCCTGCGCATGCACCCTTATGTTCAGACACTCAACATTGAAAAGGAGCTGTCCGTGAAACCTGCAGGTATTAAAGATCTGCACGAACTGCTTACCTTCTTGCTCGATAAACTGGACGATTCAGAAGACCTGCGCCAAACCGATAAAATGCTCATTCCAATTGTCAGGGAAACCAGGAAACAACTTAACAGGATCTATTTATCTGTTGTGCAGACGGGAGTGGACATGAGCCTTAAACTTTATGCACAACTGATGCTTACCCATCTAGCCACGGTAAGCATCCCCTTTAGCGGCGAACCGCTTGAAGGACTACAGATTATGGGCTTCCTGGAAACCCGTTGTCTTGATTTCGAGAATCTGATCATACTCTCTGCGCAGGAAAACGTGCTTCCCGGCGATCAAAGTGATCATTCTCTCATCCCTTATCATATAAAAAAAGCATTCGGGCTTCCTTCTCCGGAACAACATATGGCTATGCATGCGTATTATTTCTACCGGCTAATCCAGCGTGCCCGACATATCACATTTATATACAATAATAAAACAGAAGGATCCTCAAAAGGCGAGGTCAGCCGTTTTGTCCGGCAGGTTACCTGTGAACTGTCCACAGCAGAATTTATTTGGTCTGGGCTTTCCTACAGCCTTTCCCTTCCGGCCGTTCTTCCTGTATCGGTACCCAAAACCGGCTCAGTAAGCGAACAACTCCGGCAATTCATTTTGCCGGAAAATAGGAGATCAATCAGCCCCAGCGCCCTGCAGACCTATATCAAATGTACCCTTCGTTTTTATTTTGAACATGTTGCCAGGTTAAAAAGTCCGGACGAAAAACCGGAAGAGATGGATTCACTGCATTTTGGGAACATTGTTCATTCTGTTTTGGAACAACTGTACAGGCCTCATCTGAACAAAATGATGGACAAGGCTCAGCTTATGGCAATTTTTGACAATAAAGCTTCTCTTAAAACCCTGGTAGACAAGACAGCCGGAGACTATCTGGACAGAACCTTTGGAGAAGACAGCGCTATGTTAAAAGGCCGGTGGTCATTACTTTCAGAAGTAGCCACTCTGTACGTCGGAAACTTTATCCGCTTTGATGCAGATCAGGCGCCTTTTATGGTAAAAGACGTCGAAATGAGGTTTAGTGCCGGATTCAGTAATGTAACCATTGCCGGCATCATAGACAGGCTGGACCTGCGAAACGGCAACCTTTTCCTGATTGATTACAAAACCGGAGCAGAGAAAAATGTCTTTACCTCGGTTGAAGAACTTTTTAACGGAAAACCGGCTTTAAAAAATGACAACGTATTTCAGGTGTTGTGCTATTCTTTCCTTTATGCCGAGCGGAATCCCGGATCCGGGACACCTGTGCCGCTCCTGTATTACCTGCGTACTTTAACTACGGGCCGCAATAACGGATATCTTTCCTATGGACGTTCGATACTGACTGAACCGACCGGGGTGGAAGAATTAAAAAATGACTTTTACGCGCGGCTGAAAGTGTTGTTGGAAGAATTGTTTAACTTTAATATTCCGTTCATTCAGACTGAATATTCAGAACATTGTAAATATTGTCCGTTTATTAGTATTTGCCAAAGAGACAAAAAAGATGAATAAAGCACAACATGACCATTTTGTTATCCCTTTACTTTTCGTTGTTTCTACCATTCTTATGGTAGCTGTGATGCCTCGCGAAGGTCAGTTTAAGTACCAGTACCAGAAAGGCAGTCCCTGGATGTATGAAAACCTCGATGCAAGTTTTGATTTCCCAATTCTGAAAACAGAAGAGGAGCTGAGGCTGGAACGTGAAAAGGCTGCGAAATATTTTACACCCTATTTTTCCATTAAATCCGATATAGAAGCGGAACAGCTCCGGGCTTTTTCTGCCGCAGCCCTGGACGCCGGCCTTCCCGATATGGTCTCAGGGGAGTTGCTTTCTTTTTATAAAGAATTATACGGATGGGGTATAATGGACGAAACACGGTATAACCAACTTGATCCCGAAATAGGAATAGCTGTATTATCAGGAAAAACAGCTGAAAAAAGACCTGTAAGCGAGATCTATACGATACCTTCGGCCTATAATTATCTGCTCCAGAAACTCACCACTTTTAATAAAAACGAGATCAATACCTTTAATCATTCCCGGCTGGAACTTATGAGGTTTCTTGTACCCAATCTGATCTACGATGAAGCTACCACTCTGGCGGTACAATCCACAATGGTTCAGGACATTTCGCTAACCAAAGGCATTGTGTATGCCGGACAACGCATTATCAGCCAGGGAGAGGTGGTAACCGGCAGCACAGAACAGGTTCTCAATTCCCTCCGGGAAGAATACAATTCCAAAATCGGATTCTCCGGCAGTCTGGTACTGCTTGTTATAGGGCAGTCGTTCCTGATTGCCTTGTGCCTGTTACTGCTTTTTATCCTTATCAGGACCTTAAGGCCCGTCATGCTTTCCTCGGTGGCCGAATTAAGCTTTATCCTTTCTCTTTGCGTCCTGGTAGTTATGGCTGCTTCCGGAACCTACAAGGCAAACCCGGCTATTCTTTATCTGCTCCCTTTCCCGGTTATTGTATTATTCCTTGATTCGTTTTTTCCCACAAGGGTTTCGCTGCCGTTATTTATTGCGGCTATGCTTCCGCTGACTTTTATTACAGACGACTACAAACTGGTCATAGGCACTATTCTTGCCGGAGGAGTTGCAGTCTTCGCCTTTCGTTCGTGGGGAAGAGGCTGGCAACAGTTTCTCTCGGTTTTGCTTGTTTTTATTTGTTATATATTAGTTGATCTTTCGTTCCATTTGATTTCGGAAGGAAACTTTCTGGGCATTCATGCATCGGTCTTTCGCAATTATGCGATTGCCTCTGTCCTGCTTGTTGCCTGTTATCCGTTTGTTTTTATTCTTGAAAAGCTTTTCGGATTTGTATCGTTGTCAAGACTCCGGGAGCTTGCCGATACGGGAAACAAAGTGCTGCGTGAACTATCCGAAAAAGCACCCGGGACCATGCAGCATTCTCTGCAGGTAGCCAATCTGGCCGAATCGGCAGCTAGGAATATTGGCGCTTATGCTCTGCTTTGCCGTGTTGGTGCGCTTTATCATGATATTGGAAAGATAAACAATCCGCAATATTTCATTGAAAACCAGGCAGCCGGTTTCAATCCACACACACTGCTCGCACCTCAGGAAAGCGCACGGATTGTAATTCAGCATGTGGAAGACGGCAAATCTCTCGCAAAGAAATACGGGCTTCCTGCGCTGGTGGGTAACTTTATTGAAAGTCACCACGGACAGACAAAAACGGAATATTTTTATACTGAATACTGTAATACCGGAGGTGATCCTGCAAACGTGGAAGACTTTACCTATAAGGGCGTACTGCCTGCCTCCAAGGAACAAGTCATTGTAATGATGGCAGACGCGGTTGAGGCTGCCTGCAGAAGTCTTAAGGACTATACACCCGAGAGCATTTCCAACATGGTCAATAAAGTAATCCGTCAACGTATTTCCGGCGATCAACTGCAGAACGCCGATATTTCATACAGAGACCTGCGCAGGGTTCAGGAGACACTTAAAATTCATATTCAGGAGATGTACCATGCCCGGATAACTTATCCTACCCGTAAACGGCTAAAATAACAGAAGTGCGTAAAGAAGCACACCGGCTACAAGAATTTTGAAGGCGCTATCGAGTTGGGCGCCTTTTCCTTTCCACAATTTTACAGTGTGAAATACTAATAACGGGATGGAGAGTAAGAATAAAAAGTTACCATGATCCGCAATGAACGCATAGACAACAGACGCCGCCAACGCTCCCGCCAAAAGTCCTGCCTGATACCATTTGGCAGGTACTGTTGAAGAATCTTTTCCAAACTTCCGGCACAAGAGCAGGGCAAAAGTATTTTTGCCAAAACAGGCATCATTGTCAATATCCCTGATATTATTTACGTTCAGTACACCGGTAATAAGAAGTCCCATAGAGACGGCAGGCAAAAAAATTTCCGGAACAATTTCCTTACATAAAAGATAATAGCTGCCCACTACACCCACTATACCAAAGAAAAGGAATACTGACAAATCTCCCAATCCATAATATCCGTAAGGCCGCCTTCCCAGGGAATAATAAACTGCCGCAGCAATGGTAAGAGCCCCGAGGGCAAGGAATAACAAAGGCTCCCTTGTGAATAATGTCCCAAATGAGAAATAAATCAGATACACACCAAAAACGGCACACAGAAAGACAAAAAATCCAATGATGTATTGAAAGGCATATACCGTCAAATTCCCTTTCTGAAGACTTAAGGCCTGACGGCCGGATTGTTCCCTGTCAGTTCCCTTTTTCCAGTCGCCCAATTCATTGGCGAGATTTGAAAGGATCTGCAACGAAACAATGGTAAGCAGAAGAAAAAGACATACTGACCATTTGAAACAGCCAGTATCCCTGGCAATGAAAATACCCACCATGCCGGGGGACAAAGACAACGGAATGGTTCTTAGTCTGAAGCTTCTGACGACAGCTTTCATTTATTATTTCAGAAAGTGCTCGGACAAGAATTCCTGAAAGTCTTTTTTGTATTGATCGCCAATAGGAACCCCGGTGTCTTTATCAAACATGATTTTATTCTGTACCACCTCAACGATCTTTGTAAGATTTACAATAAATGAACGGTGAACGCGCATAAAGGTATTCTTGGGAAGACGGTCCTCAATGGATTTAAGACTAAAAAGCGTCATAACGGGAATACTGTTTTCGGAGAAGATGACCACATATTCTTTGCGGCTTTCAACGTATTGAATATCGGAAATCTTTATCCGGATAGTCCGTGACTCCGCCCGGACAAAAACATATTCATCGCTCATGGACGATCCGGCTTTTTTTAACGCGCCGTCAGGATCGGCCAAGCCATTCTCATCGGTCGGGCCAACCGGAGATGAAGGGATATTCCCTGTCTTTACCGCAGCGGCAGCCTGTCTGAGTTCATACTGCGTTTTAACTTTCTCTGCCGATTTCATAAAATCGGTAAAACCAAAAGGCTTAAGCAGGTAATCGGTAGCATCTACCTGAAAACCCTCAATGGCAAAATTGGGATATGCCGTTACAAAAACAACAATGGGCTTGTCTTTTAAGGTTTTTATGTACTCCAATCCGTTGATATCCGGCATTTCTATGTCCGTAAAAATGGCATCGATCGGCTCCGATGCAAGGACTTCCATTGCCTGTGTAGGACCGGAACAGGCTTTTACCAATTCCAGATAAGGAATTTTTTTTACAAACGCACTCAACTGCTGTAATGCAAGAGGCTCGTCATCAATAACTATACATCTGATATTCATAATGATGTAATTAAATTGGAAGAACTAAATGAACCACATATTCATAACCGGTTCCGGAATCGGATGCTACCGGCCCCATTGTCAGGGAATACTTATTCCCGTATAAAAGATTAAGACGTTCTTTCACATTAGCTATGCCTATTCCACCCTGCTGGTGGGATTTGGGTTTATCGGGGAAGAACGTATTAGATATAGAAAAATGAAAAGCTCCGGGTTCGACCCAGAAGTTCATGTTGATGTGGGTCTCCTCGCCGTAAGCAATTCCGTGTTTAAAGGTATTTTCAATAAACACAATCATGATAAGGGGGGGAAGCTGAAGATTGGGAATATCGCGGGGAACAGAAATATTCACCTTCACATTATCTCCGTAACGCAGGAGATTCAGATTGCAATAAGCCCTGAACACTTCCAGTTGCCTGTCGAGAGAGATCCTGGCTTCGGGGGTACTTTCGTATAACATATGGCGAAGCAGCCTGGACAGGCTTACAATGGCGTCTTTTGCCTTTTCCTCGTCGGTATCCACAAGCACATGGATGTTATTGAGCGTATTCATAAGGAAATGAGGACTGATCTGGAACTGCAGAAACTCCATTTTATATTTCATCAGGCGGCTGTCGGCTTCGTGGGAAAGCATCTTGTCTTTCAGGTTCATAAACACCATACGTATGGCCACGTCCATTCCCATGAGTAGTAATGCGATAACAAAATTACTCAGCAAAGTGGATTCGTAGGGGATGAAATTACTCCACGCCGCTCCGTACTGAACATCCAGCAGATCTACAATGGCCTCGCACCCGAACACGGTGCCCAGCATCAGAATGAGTAAAAGAAAAATATAAGTGAAATAATGACCGCTAAAAAGGAAACCCGGAACGTAAAGAAAATGGTGAATGATCAGACTCAGAAAAAACGGCGACATAATAGCCCAGAGGGTCAGGACGTCCTGTTGAGTGAATAATGGGAAAATGAAGGCAATAAAAACAAAACCGCCAACGGTCAGGTTCTCCAACCACCTAAGCTTTCTGAGCTCTTTTGATACCTGATAGCCTTCTTGCTCCATTCAAGAGAAATAACATACAAATATACGACATTAGAGGATAAAAAAAAGGAGGGATGTTAGATATCCCTCCTTTAAAAAGATTTCGCATCTTTTTTGTGTACGTTCTTAGTTCAAAAAACCATTCATTATTTATCCTAGTTGCAAAGGTAATCCCGTACGTTGAATTAAACAAACTCCCTTCATCCGGAAAGGTGCTTTTTTCAACCAAACCACCTTTTTCATCTACCAAACGGTTTTTTTCTTCTACATATTTTTAATACCCAAAAATCTCTTTTTGCGAGAGTACAGTAACCTTGCCGTATTTAGCAAGTTCTTTCATATCCAAAGCCTTGATATCACTTAGGATACAATAGTTGTGCCTGCGATTCCTGATCCATTGTTCCTGGAAAGCTACCAGGTCCTGAAGGGTCATATTTTGTACTCCATCATACAGCGTTTTGCGGGTATCCTCCCAGACGTCCTTGTATTTAGCCTGCCTGTAGTAATTTAACAGGGAACGGCCGGTAATGCGTTGGGTACGTAAGCCCGATATCAATCCTTCCTTGGCCAGGTTGAATGATTTCTCAGACTGGGGCATATCGTTTATTATATCGTGAAAAGCCTCCATTGCCTGAGCCATCTTATCATTTTGCGTGGCAATGAAGCTGCTGAAAACATAAGGGAAATCCTCACCCCTGCGTTCCGGTTCCTGGTAACTCGCGCTGGCACTGTAGGCCAGTCCCCTGGCCTCGCGCATTTCCTGGAATACTATCGCGTTCATTGAAGATCCGAAATATTCATTGTACATTTTGGCCGTAACGTAGGGAACTTTATCATATGTCTCGCCGGGTAATACGGAATATGAGGAATAGTACATCTGATTGGCATCGTATTGCGCCAGGTAGACAGTGTTCTCCTGCGTATACCTGAGTTTATAATACTGCTTTTCCGGCAGGGGCAATAATTCCTGAGCCATAGGGAACAGTTTCCCGACCGAAGCACTTACCTGAGCCATTTCCGCAGGACCGTAATAATATACATCCATGTTGTATCTGAGCAAATCGTTCACTTTATCTGTCAGAGCCTTCGGGTTCATGGACTCAAGTTCTTTTTCTGACAAAATGTTTGTCAGAATGTTAAGCGGCCCGTATAGTGTATAGTTAACCAGACGCTGGAAATTCGTCCTTTGATCCGACTTGGCATCGGCACGACTCTTGAGCATATCGGTTACCAGAGACCGGTATACGTTATCATCGGGACGGGCTTCTTTCATTAGCTTTCCAAGAAGTTCCATAGCGGGTTCCATGTTTTCACTTAAGCCGGAAAGAGTAACCGTACAGGAATTGGCATTGACCGATGCGCTAAAAGAACAGGCCAGCTGATAGAAAGCTTTCTGTATATCTTCTGCTTTCATATCGGAAGTGCCCAAGTATTCAAGATAGCTAAAAGCCAGCGGAAGGGCCTTATCGTTCAGGCTGCCGGTTTCATAAACAAACTGAATGGTAAAAAGATCGTTCATTTTGTTAGGTACATAAACCAGCGAGGCTCCTTCTTTTATTGTGGTTTTGGCGAAATCCTTCTCGAAATCCACAAATACCGGCTCAATAGGTTTAACTTCGGCAGTAAGGATTTCTTTCAGGAAGACAGAAGAGGTGTCTCTGTTAGTGAAAATGGGTGTGATTTCGGGTTTCTCAATTTTTTTGTAGGTGGTGTCGACGCCCTGTTTTTTATAGATGGCAATGTAATTGTTGTCTTTAAAATATTTATTTGTAAATGCCACAAGATCCTCCTTGGTTACGGCAGCCATGCGATCCATATATTTTACCTGGCGGTCCCAGGGGATATCGTTAATGTAAGCCCTAACAAACTGATTTGCCCGGCCCCGGTTGCTTTCGAGCTGGCGCATAAAATTCAATTTATTGTTATTCACAATAGCCTTAAGCAATGACTCTTCAAATTCACCATTTCTCACTTTGGCCAAAGAACCCAATAGTAATTCTTTTACCTGGTCCAGTGACTGCCCTTCTTTTGGATTCCCCTGCAGAACAAGAGCGCTTCTGTCGGCCAGAGTGTATGGCATGGCAGCTGCGCTCAGAATTTTTTGTTGCTGAATGAGATCAAGATCAATAATACCGGCTTTGCCGTTATTTAACACTTCACCCAATATTGTGAACAACACATCTTCGTCTGATAGCACATGAGGTCCGTGCCAGGCCAGGGTTAAGTATTCAGATTCCAAACCTGTTACTTCCATCATAACCGGTTCGGTTATGGGTGCCGATTCGGTAGGAGTACGAAGAGGCAAATCGGGATTAGGTTCCCATGACCCGAAGTGTTTGTCAATGACGGCTATCATCTCGTCGGGATTGAAATCTCCTGAAAGACATATTGCGATGTTGTTTGGAACATAATATGTTTTGTAATAGTTTTTTATATTGGTAATGGAAGGATTTTTCAGGTGATCCTGTTTGCCAATTACTGTCTGTTGTCCGTAAGGATGATCCGGGAAGAGGACCGCCATAAGTTTATCAATCACCTTTTCACTGTCCATCACGGAATACATATTCATTTCTTCATATACTGTCTCAAGTTCCGTATGAAAACCCCTTATCACGTTATGAGCAAAACGGTCTGCCTGGATTTTTGCCCAGTTCTCAACCTGATTAGAGGGGATATCCTCTGTGTACACCGTCTCGTCATAACTGGTCCAGGCATTGGTACCCGAAGCACCTATTGCAGACATGAGTTTATCGTACTCGTTGGGTATGGACAGACGCGAAGCTTCCAGAGAGATACTGTCTATCTGCCTGTAGATGGCTTTACGTTCAAGGGGATCTGTCGTTTTCCTGTAGACCTCGAACAATTCCTCTATCCGGTCCAGCATGGGTTGTTCAAGCGCATAATTCTGAGTTCCGAAACTTTGAGTACCTTTGAACATTAAATGCTCAAAGTAGTGAGCCAGGCCCGTTGTTTCTGACGGATCGTTCTTTGACCCTACATGAACAGCCACAAAGGTTTGGATACGTGGCGCCTCGGGGTTAACGGTCATATAGACCTTCAGACCGTTATCCAGTGTATAGATACGGGCATTCATAGGATCATCCGGCACCGTTTCATAAGAGTAACGGGGACCGCAGGAAGCAAGTACACTTAATGAAATAAGTGACAAAAGGGCAGCTTTGATTAGATTTTTACGTGACATAACAGACATGATCTATAGGTTAATATTACAAAGTTACAAATAAATAGAAACGGCACTAAATTTGTGAATTTTATGTGTCTAAAAAAATAAGCATATGGAACAGGCAAACCCCGTATCACTCTATTGGATCATTTTTTTAGGAACGGCACTGCTCAGCTGGCTGGTTCAGGCACTGCTTCAGAGTAAGTTCAAAAAATACAGTAAAATACGTATATCTTCCGGGCTTACCGGAGCCGACGTTGCCAGGAAAATGCTTGCGGAAAACAACATAACGGATGTTGTTGTTTCTTCTGCGAGAGGGGTTCTTTCAGATCACTATAACCCTGCCACACGTACAGTCAATCTTAGTGAAAGCGTATACTCCGGAAACAGTATCATGGCGGCAGCTGTTGCCGCTCATGAATGCGGACATGCCGTACAACACGCAAACGGCTATGCTCCGCTAAAGATGCGTTCTGCACTGGTTCCCGTGGTCAATTTTGCTTCCCAATGGGTCATGTGGCTGATCCTGGGTGGCATGCTGCTTATAAATGTTTTTCCCCAGCTGATGCTTTTTGGTATCATACTCTTTGCGCTGACCACTCTTTTCAGCATTATTACCCTGCCCGTTGAGATCAATGCCAGCCGCAGGGCCCTCGCCTGGTTAAGTCATTCAGGAATAACTAATTACGAAACTTATCCCATGGCTCAGGATGCTCTGAAATCTGCTGCCTACACCTACATTGTGGCCGCCATCAGTTCCCTGGCAACTTTATTCTACTATATTACCCTTTTCTCCAGAAGAAATTAACATAATAACATAATACTGACGTTGATACCAGGATTAACTTCACAGGAAGTTCTTGAAAGAAGAGCCAGATTCGGCTACAACAAAATTGAATTTGCCAGGAAGCGCACGGTGCTTCAAATGTTTTTCTCTCAGTTTAAGAATTTTATGATTCTTATACTGATAATTGCCGCAATCATTTCGGGTGTACTGGGATTGTACAACGACGAAGGATTGCTCGATACTTTTGTCATACTCGGAATTGTCTTACTGAATGCCGTAATTGGCACGGTTCAGGAAAAGAAAGCCCAATCCTCGCTCGAGGCGCTTAAGAAGCTGAGTGCGCCCAAATGCAAAGTATACAGGGACGGAAACTTACAGACGATACCGGCCGAAGAATTGGTACCAGGCGATACGGTAGTCATTGAAACCGGAGATTTTGTACCGGCCGATATAAAACTAACCCAAACGGTTAATCTAAAAATTCAGGAAGCAGCGCTTACGGGCGAATCGGTTCCCGTTGAAAAAAGCACTGTTCCGGTAAACGGAGAGAATATTCCCGTCGGGGACCGGACCGACATGGCTTTTTCCAGTGGCATAGTTACCTATGGCCGGGGGTCAGGTATAGTCGAGGCCACCGGAATGCATACAGAAGTGGGCAAAATAGCCGGGATGCTACAGAATACCGAAGATACCCAGACCCCTATGAGCAGACGGCTGGAACAATTGGGTAAAGTAATGGGATATGCGGTAATAGGTATTTGTGCGGTGATTCTTATTGTTGGCCTTATTTATGGGAATTCCCTGATTAGCATGCTTATGACGGCCATCAGTCTGGCCGTAGCCGCCATCCCCGAAGGATTGCCCGCCATATCAACCGTAGTGCTGGCCATTGGAGTACAGCGGATGGTCAAAAGAAATGCCATCATCCGGACACTTCCGTCCGTCGAAACGCTGGGTAGTGCCACGGTTATTTGTTCCGATAAAACCGGCACGTTAACCCAGAATAAAATGACGGTTACGGAATCCTTTAGCTTTGAAGGAGTCCCTGACGAGGAGCTCCTGACTACCGCTGTGTTGTGTTCAGACGCCAAACTCACCCCGGAAGGGACTATTGGCGACCCAACCGAAACCGCATTGCTCGACAAGGGCCTTCTATCAGGTCTGGACAAAAACTTCCTTGAAGAAAAATACAAACGGGTATTTGAAATGCCTTTTGACTCGGAACGAAAACTGATGTCCACCGTTAACACATGGAACGAGACATTCCGTGTAAATACAAAAGGCGGGCTGGACGAACTACTGGCCTGCTGTTGCACAGTCAGACAGGGGGACAAAGAGGTCCCTCTCACTCCCGGAATAAGAGAAACCCTTTTGGAACAGAACCTTATGATGGCCGGGAAGGCGTTGCGTGTACTGGCCATTGGCTATAAATACACGGATAATATTCCCGAATCGGGATCAAATGTGGAAGAGTCGCTAACTTTTCTGGGCATGGTGGGAATGATCGACCCGGCCAGACCCGAAGCCAGGGACGCCGTAAGCAAGTGTCTGACGGCAGGCATAAGACCCGTTATGATTACCGGGGATCATAAGGCAACAGCCCGCGCCATAGCCGATGATATTGGCATAACACAAAGAGATCAGAAAGTAATCACCGGAGCTGAACTCCAGGCCATGGATGACGACCGTCTTTTCGAAATCATACCTGAAGTATCTGTATTCGCCCGCGTATCGCCCGAACATAAAGTGCGCATTGTAAACGCCTTACAACGACATGGAGAAGTCGTGGCCATGACGGGCGACGGCGTGAATGATGCTCCGGCGCTTAAGAAAGCCGATATTGGCGCCGCCATGGGTATTGTGGGAACCGATGTGGCCAAAGATGCGGCCGATGTCATCCTGACCGACGACAATTTCGCCACCATTGTAGCCTCGGTGGAAGAAGGACGCCGTATATATGACAACATCCTTAAAGCCATACAGTTCCTTTTGTCTACCAACGTAGGCGAGATTATTCTGCTTTTTATCACATCGCTGCTGAACCTGGGTATTCCACTGCTGCCCATACACATCCTGTGGGTAAACCTGGTAACAGACAGTCTGCCCGCACTGGCCCTGAGCATGGACCCCGCCGAGAAGGACATTATGAACCGAAAGCCCCGGAGCACCCGTACGGGGATTTTCACCAAAGGTATGATATGGCGTATCTGTTACCAGGGACTACTTTTCGGTCTTGTATCACTTTTTGCTTATCTGATAGGTTTTAAGGACGGAGGCGAAAGCACGGGACAGACCATGACCTTTGTGACACTCATTACCGTTCAGCTGCTTCACGTGCGCAACCTGCATTCAAACAAAACTTCGTTCTTCCGGACTCCGTTGAAGCATAACCTGTACCTGCTGGGGGCAATCCTTATTTCGCTCGTAATGATGCTGACTGTTGTGCTCATCCCCCAGATAAGGGAAGCCTTCCGTTTTGTTCCGCTTGATTCGGTACACTGGTATATTGCCGTTGGCCTGGCACTTATACCCATGATTGTGGTTGAACTCATGAAACTGTTTGGCTGGAACGCTTCAAAAGACGAGTACTAAAATTTTCTATATTTGTATTCATTTTGAATACAGATTTTTATGGGTAAAATCGTTACTTTCGGAGAGATTATGCTCCGACTGGCTACACCGGGTAATCTCAGATTCGTCCAGACGAAAGAATTCACGGCCACATTTGGGGGAGGCGAAGCCAATGTTGCCGTATCGCTGGCTAATTACGGCATGGAAACAGAATTTGTCACGCGACTTCCAAAGAACGACATAGCAGACACTTGCGTTCGGGAATTGAGAAAATACGGAGTAGGCACCCGGCATATTCAATACGGGGGCGACCGCATGGGAATTTACTTTCTGGAAACGGGGGCTGTCGCCCGCCCCGGCAAGGTAATATATGACCGTACCGGATCTTCAATAGCAGGAATTCTTCCCGGTATGATCAATTGGGAAAGTGTGTTCAGCGATGCCAGCTGGTTCCATTGGACCGGAATAACACCGGCTCTGAGCCAGGGGGCCGCAGATGCCTGTTTTGAAGCTGTAACTACCGCCAATAAGATGGGTGTAACTGTTTCATGTGATCTGAATTTCAGAAAGAATCTGTGGAAATACGGAAAAACCGCCGCAGAGATCATGCCCGCCCTGGTGGCAAAAAGCGATATTATCCTGGGGAACGAAGAAGACGCAGAAAAAGTATTTGGTATTAAGCCCCGGGGATTTGATGTTACGGCAACACAGGGGCATGTAGACGCAGAAGATTTCCTTAGTGTATGCAGCCAGCTGAATGAGCGATTCCCGCGCGCCCAAAAGATTATCATTACCCTCCGGGGTTCTGTTAACGCCAATCATAATACCTGGGGCGGCGTACTGTGGGACGGCAACACACTGCACCGGTCTTCCGTATACGACATTACTCATATTGTTGACCGCGTGGGAGCAGGAGATTCATTCATGGGAGGACTTATCTACGGACTCATGACCTACCCCCGTAATGATCTGAAGGCCATTGAATTCGCCACGGCCGCCTCATGCCTGAAACACACTGTTTACGGAGATTTCAACCTGGTAACTGTTGCAGAGGTAGAGACTCTCATGCGGGGAGATGCCTCGGGAAGGGTTAGCAGATAAACATATACTATTATGGCCAGATTTTCAAAATTGGAAGTTCTTTCGGTTATAAAGAACACCGGCATGGTACCGGTTTTTTACCATAAAGATGCTACAACCGCCAAACAGGTCCTCAGGGCATGCTATGAAGGCGGAGTGCGTGCTTTTGAATTCACCAACCGAGGTGATTTTGCCCATGAGATATTTGCCGAACTGGAAAAATATGCGGCTCGGGAACTTCCCGGCCTAATTATGGGTGCCGGTTCGATTGTAGATGAAGGAACGGCTGCGCTCTATATTCAGTCCGGAGCAAATTTCATTGTCGGGCCTCTGTTTAATCTGCGTGTGGCCCGGACGTGCAACCGCCGGCTAATCCCCTATATGCCCGGCTGCGGGTCCGTAACCGAGGTGGGTACGGCGCAGGAAGCAGGGTGCGATCTGTGTAAAATATTCCCTGCCGGGAATGTGGGCGGTCCCTCTTTTGTGAAGAGCATGATGGCCCCTATGCCCTGGAGTATGCTTATGGTAACGGGCAGCGTGGAGCCCGTCCGGGAAAATCTTTCCGGATGGTTTATGGCCGGAGTAACCTGTGTGGGCATGGGATCCCAGCTTTTTCCACAGAAAACCGTCGAGGCAGGGGACTGGGAAACGATAACCCTTTTATGCAAAAATACATTATGTATCATAAAAGAAGAACGCTCTGTCTCAGATCTCAATCTTTTTATACCGGGGCACGAGGCTTTTCATGATAATCCAGCCAATAAGGTATGAAACGGAACAAATACAGAAGATGATGAAATAGCCCGATGCTTCCCCTTCGAAACCCATAAATTTCATATTCGTACGTCCGGCATAATCGAATAACCGGCCCGATCCCCTGTTAATAATATAAGAAGCAATCCCACCCGCCATACCGCCAATGCCTGTGATGGTCGCAATGGCGCTTTTGGGAAACATATCGCCAATGGTAGAGAACAAATTGGCAGACCATGCCTGGTGGGCAGCACCCGCAATACCAATGATTATAACCGGGATCCAGTATGAATAACGGCCCAGCGGCTGGGCAAACATGGCCAGGAGTGGAAAAAAGGCGAATATAAGCATGGCCCGCATGCGTCCTTCATAGGGCTGCATGCCTTTTTTGTTTACAAAGAATGTTGGAAGCCAGCCGCCCACAATAGACAATAACGTAATGGCGTAGAGAACAAAAATCAACGCCTGTGCCGTAGGGTTATCTGAAGGCAACCCGAATACCGAACTCAGATAGGCGGGAGTCCAGAACAGGAAAAACCACCAGACCCCGTCGGTCATAAATTTTCCGGCGGCAAAGGCCCAGGTCTGCCTGAAAGTAAAGCATTTCCAAAAAGATATTTTTTGTTGCCGTTGTAATGATTTACCACGGACGGCAACATCCTCGCCATCCTGCTGGATATAGGCAAGTTCTAATGCATTTACTTTGGGATTGACGTGTGGTTTTTTATATACGAACACCCAAAAACCCATCCAGACGAAACCCAGCACCCCTATGATGATAAATGCCATTTCCCAACCGAACTTAGAGGCAATGGCCGGAATGGTCACCGGCGCCACCAGAGCACCCACAGTGGCTCCGGCATTGAAAATACTTGTTGAGAAAGCCCGGTCTTTTTTTGGAAAAAATTCTGCTGTTGCCTTAATGGCTGCTGGAAAGTTTCCCGCTTCGCCCAGTGCCAGGACACTCCTGGCAACAATAAACAGGGTAACACTCACAAAGGTGATCCTGGCCACAAGATCGATTCCTTCTGCGGCACGTAAGGCTGCCGCACTGTCCAGTTCCACCCAGGCTTCGGTGGCCACTCCGCACAACGCATGCAGACAGGCTCCGACTGACCAGATACCTATGGCCCACAGATACCCTTTCTTTGTATCGAGCCGGTCAACAATACGGCCTGCGAAAAGCATACATACAGCATACATGATGGAAAACAATGCGGTAATATTTCCGTAATGTACGTTGGTCCAGTGAAATTCAGGTGCAATAAAATCCTTCCATGTAAGCGACAGTACCTGTCTGTCGAGGTAATTTACCGTGGTGGCAAAAAACAGCATGGCACAAATTACCCATCTGTAATTTGTCATTTTTACCCTGGGGCATTCTAAACTCATTTCCTGTTATAATTTTTTGTTACTGATTCTTCCACAGTTAAAAATTGAAATAGTCTTTCGCATTTTTGTAACATACCGCCTGAACGATCTCCTTTCCTATGAAATCAATCTCTTCACGTGGCAGCAGGCCGTTTTCAATATCATTGCCCAACAAGTTGCACAAGATTCTGCGGAAGTATTCGTGACGCGGATAGCTGAGAAAACTGCGGGAATCGGTAAGCATGCCCACAAACCGGCTCAACAATCCCTGGAGAGACAGAGCATTCATTTGTTTTTCCATCCCGTCTTTCTGATCAAGAAACCACCATCCCGCTCCAAGCTGGATCTTTCCGGCTGTACGTCCATCCTGAAAATTACCTATCATAGTTGCAACAAGTTCATTATCACACGGATTCAGATTATAGATAATGGTTTTGGTCAATTTATCCTGAGAATCCAGTTTATCCAAAAATCCGGACAATTGCCTGGCCACATTAAAATCTCCTATAGAATCGTACCCGGTATCGGAACCCAGCCGGCGAAGCATACGAGTATTATTATTTCGTATGGCTCCGTAATGGAATTGCTGGGTCCATCCCGTTTCCCAATCCATAATGGCGAATTCCACCATCATGGCCGTCTTGAATTTTCTGATCTCAATGGGAGTTAAAGAATTACCCGCAAAAACTTTGTTGAAAACGGCATCAATTTCTTTCTGAGTATAATCTTCGGCATAAAACTCTTCTATGCCGTGATCCGAAAGCCGGCATCCCTTTTCTTCAAAAAAGCTGTGGCGTATACGCAGGGCTTCAATAACATCCGGGTAATGTGTGATAGTCACACCGGAAACAAGGCCCAGCTTTTCCATGTAAGCCCTGAAAGCTACAGGGTCTTCCACGGCCATAGCTTTATCGGGACGCCAGGTTGGCAGGACTTTTACGGCAAAACCGTCGCCGGCCGTTTTTATATGATGTTCCAGGCTGTCCGCAGGATCATCCGTGGTGCAGACCGTTTCCACTTTATAATGCAACATCAGTCCCCGGGCACTGAAAGCAGGCTTTTGGAGAAGATCGGAGCAATAATCGTATATCTCCCGTGCCGAGTCCGGATTTAGAAGTTTATTCACTCCAAAAGCCGTTTTTAATTCCAGATGCGTCCAGTGGTAAAGCGGGTTGCGCATGGTATAGGGAACCGTGGCAGCCCACTTTTCGAATTTTTCCCAGTCTGAAGTGTCTTTTCCGGTGATATACTTTTCATCCACTCCGTTGGCCCTCATGGCGCGCCATTTATAATGGTCTCCTTCCAGCCAGATGCCCGACAGGTTCTCGAAGACATGATCCGAGGCAATATATTCCGGATTCAGATGGCAATGAAAATCAATTATTGGCAAACCCTCGGCATAATCGTGATAAAGCTTTTTAGCCGTACCGGTCTGCAGAAGAAAATGATCATCGATAAAGGTCTTCATAATCATTGTATTTTCTATAAAGATACATAATATGGGGAACCCGGCCTCCTTATGATATTATTACATCCATACAGACTCCCTGGCAATTTCATAAAAACTGTGTGTGGCAATATAGACCGCGAGCCGTACCAGATGGTAAGTTCCTAAAGCAATGGCCACACCATAGGCAAGTTTCATGTTATAAAGCCAGGGCATTGGTATGTCTTTTTTCCTTATGGCGGATATAATCAGAACCGCAAAACCGGCCACAAATAAGACCATTAGGGGAATGCCCAGCAAATGATACCGCATGCTCTGAACGATCTCACCGCGGTACAGACTGATCATGGACTTCAGGAACCCGCATCCCGGACAGGGAAGGCCGGTAAGCAACTTAAAGGGGCAGAACGACTGACGCGACCCTATCAGGTCCACATTGGGATCAAACCAAATAACAATCACCGGGAAAATCAAAAAAACAAAGATAATCCCGGCCCAAATCAGCCTTTGTTTAACAAACACCTATCTATATAATTTATTGATCTCGGCCTGTACAATCATTGCCGCTACCATGGGAAAGAAAAAACCAAGAATCATTAGGAGAATGGACTGATCTTTAGGTTCTTCCTGAAGATACTCGTATAGCCTGGGAAAACCTTCCCTGCCTACAATAAAAAAGAAGTACATATTCACAGGCCAGATACAACCTGCAAAAACCGCCACAACGGGCGATAAGACCTCATGGCCGGCCAGTGCATTGAAAACTTTTGATACTTTCAGGTTCCAGTAAATGAGATATAAACCGCAGGTAATAATGCCCAGAAGCAAAACAACCAGGGGATCTTTTCTGAATTCGGGAATGTCATTAATAACTTGCATACTATATTAAATTATAATTGGTTATTCCATTTTTTGTTCTGATCAGGCCAGATTTACTGTTCTCTTTTCTAATCCTGAGATTCTCCTCAATTCCCTCACGGCTCACATAAGCTCTGCCATGATCCAGATGGACGGCGACTGCAGAATACCTGATTTGACGGCCCCTGACGCCCAGACGCATAAGCCGCTCTCCGAATTCGCGGTCTTCGCCGCCGTATTTCATCCGCTCATCAAAACCGTTCACGGCCAGGATATCTCTGGTCCAGCCCGAAGCGTTGTGACCGTTCCAGGTAGCTTTTGTGGGCGTAAATCTGTTAAGAAGCCACTCCGTGAAGCCGTGTGCAGTGAGTTTGTTGTTTTTGAATGAATGTATCAGTCCGTTCGCGATAAGCCAGTCCCTGTCAAAACAGAGACCGTTCCTGATCACTTCTGCCGTGATTTTTTCCGACAATGAGGCAGGCAACCTCACAATCCCACCGGAGAGAAATCGTCCTTTCTTCCTGTATTTCATATGCTGTTCCAGAAAATCCTTTCTGGGGATCACGTCTCCGTCGCTGAAAACTATATAATCTCCCGAGCACACTCCTATTGCCTTATTAAGTATGGTGCATTTGCGAAATCCGTCATCTTTATGCCAGACATGTTTGAGCGAATACGGCAACAGTGGTCTTATTCCTTCTATCATATGCCTGGTTCTGTCGTCAGAACCGTCATCAGCTACAATTATTTCAAAACCGGTATAAGTTTGACAGGCATAGCCTTCTAATACGAGATAAAGCCAAATAGGCTGATTATATGTAGACAAAACAACAGAAACCATAGAATACAAATATAGATCAAAATCGTTTCTCCCACTCTTCAACTTCACCTTCAACCACATAAAACACAGGATGTACTCCCGGTAAAGAGTATAAGGCAAGCGCATTAAACCTTTCGGGATCTCTTTTCTTCAACTTTTCAAGCAAATGTACGGTTTCGTACTGTACCTGCCCCCGGGTTACCGGCATGGTCGGTGTTTTTTGCGGAACATTAAATTTCGTTTTGTCAAAACGATATCCTCTTTTTACAGCTTCTTTATATACCTCTGAAAGATAATAATTTATAGCATCCAGGGGATATTCAGATGCCCTGAAACGGTTAAGCTGGGGATGATGGGTATATCCAGTGGTCTTGCCTTCCAGAACAACTTTGGCCAGAAGCGTTTCGCGCCACACGGCAACCAGTCCCTTATTGTCCAGAAATTCAGGATGTAACGACCATATTCTCATAAGTTATATACGGTTTATAATAATTCAGTAGCTTTGCATCTGTTATGAAACTTGGCATCGGGCGGTATCAAAGATACAGAAAACACAGAAACAGTAAGATCCAATATTATCTTTCCGGCTGTTTCAAATATGTCATCCCTAACTTTCTAAACAGGTGGAGAAAACAACATATATTAAACCAATTTCACACACTTGACACGGCTACTCAGCTTCAGATAAAGGACCGGGTGGCCTATTACAACAAATTACAGGAGACCTTTTTCTTTTCGGAGAAACAGGTTAACGACAATCCTGAACCAATTACTCTCAGCAGGATTAAACCGGGCGCCATGATTAACGGCCGGCATGCAAATAGCGCGTACCTTCTGGACACGCATGAATATACCCGGTATTTCAATCCCCGTAACAAAGCTGCTTTTCTTTTTGGAGACATTACCCATGTCCCCGGCATACCCGCATTTGTAAAAAGCAGACCCATAGGAAACCATAATGCCTGTTCCGTAATACTTCCTTTGGACAGGATCAGGCATTTTACTTTCGTAAAAGACAACAGGGATTTTAACAGTAAGAAAGACAAGCTTATTGGACGGGCATACATTACCCAGCCACATCGCAGAAAATTCTGGGAAATGTATTTCAATCATCCTCTCTGTGACCTGGGAACAATTAACACCGGGGAAACAGGACATCCCGAATGGATTGTTCCGCCGCTTCCGATTGAAGACCATCTGGATTATAAATTTATTCTCTGTCTGGAAGGGAACGACGTGGCCTCAAATCTAAAGTGGGTAATGTCCTCCAATTCACTTGCAGTTATGCCCAGTCCCCGTTATGAAACCTGGTTTATGGAGGGACAGCTTATACCAAACGTGCATTATGTGGAAATTAAACCTGATTATTCAGACTTGGAAGAACGGCTTAATTATTATATTGGCCATTCCCGGCAGGCCATGGAGATCATCCAGAACGCTCATGCCTACGTATCACGTTTCAGAAACCCTTCCATAGAAAAAATCACGGGACTTATGGTAGTTGAAAAATACCTCAGCCTTGTTTCTCTGTAAGGTGTTTCCAGAACCTTACCGGCATATGCTGGCGCTGCAGTTTAGGATTGAGTCTTGCTTTGATGGTCAGGCTCTTTAAATAAGAACGCCAAAAATCCTGGTACATTTCCTCTTCATTGTCCATCTGTTCGGGCTGTAATATGCCGCTGAAAACTCCGGGGATTTCCTCTTCGAAAGTGAACATTGCCACTTCTTTCAGATCATAATGATATCCGTAACGGCGCAATGTATCGAATACCACCCAGAGCTGATCACCGAATCTTGATCGGAAATACGCGACGGTCAAAGGAAGTACATTATATTTTGGTGCAACAGGGGCATAATAATAACCGTCCCTTGTTTTTCTGAAACGTACGAACTGTCTTACATATTCCGCCTCTCTCGATACCGATCCGGCCAGTTTTATTAAATCCGTAACCAGAGGGTCGGCAAAATCGGTTTCTATAGACTCCTGGCGGTCCAGTGTTTTACACATATATCGGAATAAAAGCATATCGGCATTTTCTATTCCGGAGAGCCATACTGCACGGACCATCCGACAGCCCGGGTCTGACCATTTTTTTTCCAAAGCCTTCCATACCCTGTCGGCTTTTTTTGACGAGGTAACCACCGTAAAGGAATGTTGTGTGAACAGGGGAAGGGGTTCGCCTTCGCCAAGGAGAACATCGGGAAAACACTTAAGGCTGTAAGCGTCAAAAATCGCTGTCAGCAGTCCGTCAAACGTTTTATCATAAAGAGAAACATTCATAGGACTGAATCATCCACAAAAGGAAGAGACAATTGACCATCCGGTACTTTTTGCTTTACGGGATAAACGGTCAGCACGGTCCTTATGTAATCCGGCGATACTTCGTGAACTGTGAAAACCGGCAATTCGCGACATGTAATGAAATATTGCGCCTTTTTCATTACAACGCCAATCTTTTTTATAGCAGCCGCCGTTAGCGAACCATGTCTGCGGGCCATAACAATGAGTTTGGCTGAACGGACTCCTATGCCCGGCACACGCAAAAGCATGGCATAATCGGCTGTATTGATATCTACAGGAAAACACTCCGGATGTCGTAATGCCCAGGACAATTTGGGATCGATGGTCAGATCCAGATCGGGATATTTTTCATCTACTATTTCATTAACGTTGAACTGGTAGAAGCGCATAAGCCAGTCTGCCTGGTACAGCCTGTTCTCACGAACCAGGGGTGCCTGCTTAAGAGCCGGCAGTCTTTTATCGTATTCATTAACAGGTATGTACCCCGAATAATACACCCTTCTCATTGCCGATTTGTTATATAAATCCGACGACAAATTCAGGATCTGCCGGTCGCTTTCGGGAGTAGCACCCACAATCATCTGAGTACTCTGCCCGGCAGGCACAAAACGCGGTACGTAACGATATTTATGTTTTTCTTCCCGATAACGCACAATGCCCTGACCTATGGCTTTCATGGGATTGAAAATGCTTGTGTGATCTTTCTCGGGAGCAAGAAATTTGAGATTTGTTTCGGTTGGTATCTCAATATTCACGCTCATTCGGTCTGCATACAGCCCGGCTTCATCTATCAGATGCTGGCTCGCGCCGGGAATGACTTTAAGATGGATGTATCCGTTATAGCGGTGAACCTCGCGCAGGTCCTTGACCACCTGCATCATTCTTTCCATTGTATAATCGGGATTATTCAGGACTCCCGAACTCAGGAACAATCCTTCTATGTAATTTCTTCTGTAAAACTCTATGGTCAGATTGACAAGCTCGGCAACAGAAAGCGTTGCCCGCCGGATATCGTTGCTCCTGCGATTCACACAATAGGCACAATCGTAAATACAATAATTGGAAAGCATAATCTTCAGCAGAGAGACACAGCGCCCGTCCTCGGTAAAACTGTGGCATATACCCCATCCCGACGTACTTCCCAAGGCTCCGTCCTTTCCCTTTCTTGTGGTCCCGCTGGAAGCACAGGAGACATCGTATTTGGCCGATTCTGCCAAAATCTTAAGTTTTTCCAGTACTTTTTCATTCATAGTTTTACTCGTCAAATGTATGAAAAGCTATTGTAAAAATTGTCCAGAAGAACAATAAAATAGTCCAGCCGTGTACTATCTTTTTATTATTATGGATTATTATTCGGTGACCAGTTTTATTTTCCTGCAACCTTTGTATAATCATTATAAATCTGACCATAAACAATGAAAAAACTATCATTCCGAAAGAAAATCATGCTTGCAGCGGGAGGAATTGTAATCCTGTTCTCCGGTTGCAGTCCCTCAGATTCTTCCGATGTAAAGATTACGGAGGTTCCTTTTACCAAAATCCATTTTGATGACATATTTTGGGCTCCCAGAATAGAGACAAACAGGACCGTTTCAATTCCGTCTGCTTTTTACCAATGTGAAATAAACGGACGTTTTGACAATTTCGCCCTTGCCGGCGGGTTGATTAAAGGGGAACACAAGGGTGATTTTTCTTTTGACGATACAGATCCTTATAAAGTCATTGAAGGAGCGTCGTACTCTCTTGCCGCCAAATACGATCCCAAGCTGGACCATTATCTGGACAGTGTAATCAACATTATTGCCTCCGCCCAGGAACCAGACGGTTACCTTACCACCTGTGTTACAAATAAAGTGGAAAGACTATCGGGATGGTGGGGCTCCTCACGCTGGGAAAAAATTAACAGCCATGAATTATACAATTGCGGACACATGTACGAATCTGCAGTGGCTCACTACCTGGCAACAGGAAAAAGAACATTCCTGGATGTAGCTGTCAAGAATGCAAATCTTATTTGCGAAGTGTTTGGCCCCAACGAAGGCCAGAAGCATGTTCCATCGGGACATCCCATTGTAGAAATGGCGCTTGCCAAACTGTATAAAGTAACAGGAGAAGAAAAATACCTGAACCTGGCTAAGTATTTTGTAGAAGAAACCGGCCGCGGCACCGACGGACATAAACTCAATGCTTACAGCCAGGACCACATGCCCATTCTTCAGCAGGAGGAGATAGTCGGACACGCCGTTCGCGCAGGATATCTGTATTCCGGAGTGGCTGATGTTGCTTCACTTACAAACGATCAGGAGTATTTCAATGCTTTGTGCCGTATCTGGGATAACATGGCCGGTAAAAAGCTTTATATCACAGGCGGTATAGGATCCCGCTCACAGGGAGAAGGTTTTGGCCCCAACTACGAACTGCACAATCACAATGCCTACTGCGAGACATGCGCAGCAATTGCCAACGTATACTGGAACTACCGTATGTTCCTGGCAACCGGCGACTCCAAATACATGGATGTACTGGAACGAGCTTTATACAACGGAGTAATTTCCGGAGTTTCTCTTAAAGGAGACGAATTCTTCTATGACAACCCGCTTGAATCCATGGGCCAGCATCTGCGTCAGCCCTGGTTCGGATGCGCCTGCTGCCCGGGAAACATAACCCGTTTTATGGCCTCGGTACCCGGTTATATTTATGCCATACAGGGAAAGGACATCTTTGTGAACCTTTATGTTCAGGGAACCGCACAGGTAGAGACACCGGCCGGAGAAATCACACTGGAACAGGTAACAAAACATCCATGGGAAGGTAATGTCAAATTGAACGTAAATCCTGCCACAGACGCCAGGTTCGCACTTAAACTCCGTATCCCGGGCTGGGCTCAGGATGCCCCCGTTCCCACCGATCTGTATTCGTTTGTTAACGGGAAGGGAGAATACACGATTACCGTAAATGGAAAAAAGGTTACCCCGAAGCCCAAAATGGGTTATGTAACCATAGAAAGGACCTGGTCAAAAGGCGATGTGGTTGAAATTGAATTCCCGATGGAAGTACGTCAGATCAGGGCCAACGAAGCAGTTGTTGACGACAGAGGGAAGCTGGCTATTCAGCGCGGTCCCATTGTTTATTGCATAGAGGGAAAAGATCAGAATGACAGCACGGTATTCAACAAATACATACCGGAAAACACCTCTTTCACCACTCATTACGACAGTGAACTTCTTAACGGTGTGGTAGTGCTTACCGGGACTGCGGTCCAGGTAGAAAAAGACGGAGTGGAAGAAAAAGTACCTTTTTCCGCTATCCCTTACTCGACATGGAATAACCGGGGCGCCGATGAAATGGCCGTCTGGATTCCACAGGCCGCTGAATACGCCCGTCCCGTACCCGAACCAACTATAGCATCCCGCGCCCGTCCGGCTGCTGTATGGCACAGGCGTCATCAGGACACCCCTGCCGCCCGGACAGGAGCTCTGGAAGAACTCAGAGGCTGGGCGGACGGCATAAACGACCAATGGGATCCCATGAACTCGGCCGACCGTTCCAAACCATATCTGTACTGGTGGTTACGCTACGGAAGCGAGGAATCGGTGGGTTATGTGTTCGAAAAGCCCGAGAACGTAGGAAGCGTTGAAGTTTACTGGCTGGATTTTGATCACTACGACGGCAATTTCCGTGTGCCTGAAAGCTGGAAACTATACTACGAGAAAGACGACAAATGGTACGAAGTGGAAGCCACAACCGAATACACTGTAAACAAAGACTGTTATAACAAGCTTGATTTCAAACCTGTAACTACCCGTGCTTTAAAGCTGACAGCAAAATTACAGAAAGGCGAATCCGGAGGTATCATTGAATGGAAAGTCAACGAGCCCAACCTATAAATATTTAATCTTTTAAAAACCAGAAAATGAATGTAAAAACTTTTCTCAATCAGACGACTTTCAGTAAAGGCATACTGAGAGCGGTTGTATCAGTTCTTCTGATTACTTGGATTGGCATTTCATCGGAAGCCTATGCTGCTGATGCCCGGCAATCCTTTAAAGTTTCCGGTCTTGTTACAGACAAAAACGGAGAACCGATCATTGCTGCCAACGTTTTTGAACCCGGTACGCAAAATGCTGCCACTACAGACGTAGACGGAAAATATGCTATTACTGTTTCCGGACCCCAGGCTACGATCTCCATTTCTTACATCGGCTACTCAACACAAACGGTACCCGTATCGGGCAGAGGTTATATCGAAACGGTCCTGCTGGAAGACCAGCAGTACCTCGATGAATTGGTTGTCATCGGTTACGGTTCGCAGAAAAAGAGCGATGTAACCAGTTCCGTCGCCAGTGTAAAATCAGAATCATTCAACAAAGGCGCCATTCTGGATGCAGGTCAGTTAGTACAGGGAAAGGTTGCAGGTCTCCAGATCTCGTTACCCAACGGGGACCCGACGGCAAGTACTGCTGTTATGCTGCGTGGTACTTCATCACTTAAAGGGTCCACCACTCCCCTTATCCTTGTGGACGGAGTGCCGGGATCATTCGCCACAGTGGCTGCGGAAGATATTGAAAGCATAGATGTACTGAAAGACGGTTCGGCAACCGCTATTTACGGTACCCGGGGTACAAACGGCGTGATCATCATTACCACAAAGAGCAGCCGCCGCGACATGCCCACGACCATCGAATACAACGGATATGTTTCTATATCACACCAGCTTAAAAAAGCCGATTTCATGAGCGCAGAAGATCTTCGTTCCCGCTGGGCTGAAGGATGGTCATTTTCCGGGGCAAACGATCAGGATTACGGAGCCAGCATTAACTGGGTTGACGAAGTAAGCAGGACAGGTATTGCCAACGTACATAACGTCACACTGAGAGGCGGTTCAAATCAGACCAGCGTATTGGCAAACATTGCCTACGAAGATCGCGAAGGTACTTTCAAGGCATCCGGTGCCACTAACCTGCGCGGCCGTATGGAGATCTCCCACAGGATGTTTAACAACAAGCTTATCACCAATATATCCATGATTGCCAACGAGCGGACTACCACCCCCTCGTTCAATACGAACGTTTACCGCTACGCTTGCATTCAGAACCCGACCCAGCCCATATACAACGAGGACGGCACCTATGTAGAACGTCCTGTATACTTTTACGACAACCCCGTTTCCCTGATCAATGAAACCATTGGTGAAGGCCGTGCACGCAACCTGCGTTTTACGGGAAGTGTGGAATTCCGTCCTGTTGAAAGCTTTGCCGTAAAAGCCATGTATACACGTAAAGGCCAAAGCTACCTGAGCGGCTATTACAATACCAAAAAGCACCCCAACACTACTGAATCGGGATACAACGGTTATGCTTCGCGTTATACGTCAGATTACATCAACAACCTGGCCGAGATCACGGCAGAGTGGAATGAAAATTTCGGAAAGCATTATGTAACGGCGATTGTGGGATACAACTACGAAGACAACACGTCTGAAAACTACGGAGTATCCAACAGGAATTTTCCTACAGACGCCTATACCTACAACAACCTGGAAACCGGGATGGGTTTGACAGACGGAACCGCCACCATGTATTCATACAAGGAATCCGACAAACTCATTGGTATTTTCGCCCGGGCAACTTACAACTACGATGACCGTTACCTGTTAATGGTTTCTGTACGTCGTGAAGGTTCTTCCAAGTTCGGGGCCAATCATAAATGGGGAACTTTCCCGGGTGTTTCTCTCGGATGGAGGCTCAACAACGAATCATTCATGAAAGACATCACCTGGCTGGATAACTTAAAAGTACGTGCAGGTTACGGTGTTACCGGTATTAACGTTGGCGACCCGTATCTTTCACTTTCCTCTCTCTCCTACTCAGGTTATTTCCTTTATAACAACGAGTGGATCAGCACCCTTACCCCGGTGCGTAACCCCAACGCCGAATTGCGCTGGGAAAAGAAACTGGAGTACAATTTTGGTCTTGACTTTGATATGTTCGGCGGACGTTTGGGCGGTGCCATTGACGTTTACCGCAGAGACACCAAAGACGGTCTTTGGGATTACTCGGTACCCGTTCCTCCCTATCTCTACGGATCCATTACAGCTAACGTGGCACAAATCCGGAATACCGGTGTGGAAGTAGCTATCAACGCTGTTCCCGTGAGAAATAAAAACATGGAATGGAGTTCCAATCTTTCCTATTCGACCAATAAGAACGAACTGGTGTCTATCTCGAACGACCAATTCTCCATGTCAACCGACTGGTTTACCACAGGACATACGGGAGAACCTATTCAGACAACTACCCACAGGGTAAAAGTCGGCGACCCCGTGGGCAATTTTTACGGACTTAAATCCGTAGGTCTTTCTACAGAAGGCAAATGGGTTGTGGAACGTCTTCAGAAAGATGCTGAAGGAAATGTTACGGGAGTTTATTACGACCTGGCAGCAGATGCCGGAGATGAAGACTGGCAGGTTCTGGGCAATGGTGTTCCTAAACATTACCTGAACTGGAACAACTATTTCAGATATAAAAACCTGGATTTTTCCGTAACCATGAGAGGTGCATTCGGATTCCAGATCCTGAACTACCAGGAAATGTACTATGCTAACCCGACCATTCAGTACAACGTGCTGAACAGCGCTTTTGACAAACATCCCGTAGTGGATCTGACCACCGGACAACCTACCGGTCAGGAAGTGGTTATTAACGATTCCCAGCGCTATGTCAGCCAGTATATAGAAGACGGCGACTATTGGAAGATAGACAACCTGACCCTCGGATATTCTTTCAACACAGCTAAAAAGATCAAATTCATCCGCAACATCCGTGTATACGGCTCCTGTGCGAACCTGTTTACATTCACTAAGTATACCGGTCTCGATCCTGAGGTCAGAATGACCGGTCTGGATGCCGGTACGGACAGCAGGGACAAGTATCCTACCATACGTTCCTATACTTTCGGGCTTAATATTACATTCTAACCAACAAGCGTAATGAATATGAAAAAAATTAAAATAGGAATCCTCGCCATAATCCTGGCCGGATCCACACTTACTATCCAAAGCTGCTTTAATCTGGATGAGGAAGTGTTCTCCGAAGTTACGGAAGCATCTTTCATTCCTACCGACAAAGACGTAGCTGCACTTATGGCCAGCGCTTATTCTCCGCTGACTTTCATCCTCAACTGGCAGGGTTATTTTGACGTACAGGAAGAACCCGGAGATAACATCATTACACCTACCCGCCCCAACGGTTGGGACGACGGCGGTACCTACCGCAGAATGCATCAGCATCAGTGGACAGACCAGCAATGGCAACCCTGGAACGTTTACCTTACCGCATACGAAGGAATCAACAACGCCAACCGGGTGCTTGATCAGGTTAAAGATGGCTCTCTGCCCGTAGGGGACCTGTACGATGCCACCGTAGCCGAACTGCGTGCCATACGTGCTTTCTGGTATGCCATGCTGCTCGACACCCACGGCAACGTTCCCATCGTGACCGCTTTCACAGACGAAATTCCCACCCAGGCAACCCGTCAGGAAGTATACGATTTCGTAACTTCAGAACTGGAAGAAGTGCTTAACGAACTGAGTGACCTGACCGATGCCACCACCTACGGCCGCATGAACAAATGGGCTGCGTATATGACTCTGGCACGCGTTTACCTGAACGCCAAGGTGTACACCGGGACCGCTCAATGGGAGAAAGCCCTCAATTGCTGCAACGCCATTATCAACTCGGGTAAGTTCTCACTTTCTGCCGATTTTTCCGACAACTTTAAAATGGCATTGGATTACACGAACAAAGAAGTGATCTTTGCCGTTCCTTATGACAACATTCTGGCTGGCAGCGCTCAGCACATGAAATGGTACCCCCCGGTATCCCGGTTTGTTTTCCAATCAAAATTCCAATGCTGGGGCGGGTCCTGTGCAAACCCCCAATTCATCAACTCTTATCAGCCCGGTGACAAGCGTCTGGAAAAAACATGGCTTATGGGACCCCAGTACGACCCTTCAGGGAAGCTCATCTGGACCTGCAGAAATTACCTGCCTTCACTTACCTGTTACAAAGACGGCGTGAATTATACCAGCATTGATTACGGGTACCGTGTCTACAAGTGGGAATTCGATAACACTACTTCCTATTATTGGGGCAACGACTTTGCTTTCTTCCGCTATGCAGAGACCCTGCTTACCAAGGCAGAATGTCTGCTCCGCTTAAACCGCAACGGTGATGAAGCAGCAGCACTCGTTTCCCAGGTTCGCGCCCGCGTATTTGACAATCCGGCTGAAGCCGCCGTTACCGAGGCCGATCTGAGGGCCGACTCCAAAATAAAATACGGCACACTGGACTGGGATAACAATATCGCCAACCCCGGAGACCAAACCCCGGTGGAATTCGGCGGTCTCTACGATGAACTGGGCTGGGAATTTGCCTGCGAAGCACAACGCCGCACCCAGATGATCCGCTTTGGGACTTTCAGCAGTAAGAACTGGTTTAACCATACGGCCGTAACCGATGGCCATACCAAGATATTCCCCATTCCCCTGGAAGTAATCCAGGCGAACCCCAATCTTAAACAGAATCCCGGTTATTAGTTCAGTTAGGTACGGATAATAATTAGGTGGAATTGCCCCATTTTTATGGGGCAATTTTTACAATAACACATACAATGCTATGAATAAAAACACATTTTTCCTTTTACTTCTTACCGCGGCCTGCGCGTTTTCTTTTGTGAATAATGCCGTGGCCCAAACCATAACGACACCGCCTGCTGAGTTGAACCTGCATCCGTTCTACAAGAAATACGTTAATGTGAACGGCATTCACCTCATTTCCTCTCACCGGGTTCCCGATTCGGCTCTTGTTGCCGCCTGCAAAACGCTCGATGCCCTTACCGGGTTCCTGCCCAAAGAGGTGCTCAAAGCAATGACCGATCTCAACACACGCGTAGGTGTTATGGCCCGTTACGAAGGCACTACAGATATCCCCGAACATGCTTTTCTGGTAAACGATACCACCTTAAACTGGGACGTCCGTGCAAGGGGCCTCGGCGGGGATCGCGAACTGCCCATGTCTACCTGTGCCGAAGAAAATATTCTGGCTTACCAGATAGATAAGTACCATGCAGAAGATATAATGATACATGAATTTGCACATTCCATTCATCTGATAGCCCTTATTTATGTATATCCCGATTTTAACGAACGTCTTCAGAAATCTTTAAATGCGGCTATAAAAGAAGGCAAATGGAAAAACACCTATGCGGCTACAAACATTGCTGAATATTGGGCCGAAGGCGTTCAGAACTGGTTCAATGTGAATGCAGAAGTTCCCTTCCCAGACGGCAAGCATAACCAGATAAACACTCGTGAGGAACTGCGCACCTATGACAAGAGATTATATGACATTCTAAGCGAATTTTTTCCGGAAACGGAAGAAAGTATTTCCCGTCATAAATACGTGAACAATTATACAGTAGTTTTGCCGGTTTCTATTTTATAGACACAATGTGAGTCACCCCGCTGTATGGACGAAACCACCGAGGCCCGGACCGGACATTTGAATACCGCCGAAAACATTAACTCGGCAAAGCCTTCCGAGCAATAACACAATACCGGAAAAAGCCTTTCAGCATCCTTTAGCAGAGGACATACGCAGGAAGGCTTATTTTCGTCTGCCAGAATTATTTCTTTTTCCCGGTCGAAAGAGATTTTCCAGCCCCATTCCTGCTCCAGAAATGAACAAAAACCATCGGGATCTCCTGCATAGGGTGCAAGAACCCTGTCCATATTCAATCGTTTGTAATCGGCTTTTGCCGCCTCTTTGAGCAAACGATGAACCGTTGATGGGTCTGTCTCTTTTTCCATTCCGTTTAATAGCTGCCATATCCATTCCCGGTGCATACTATTTTCCGGGGCAACTGTATCCTGTGCACCGAGTACCTGCCCAAAACCGCAGAGGCATAAACCTCCCAGACAGGCTTTCTTTATAAAACCTCTTCTTTGAAGGGCCATTATCTTCAAGTTTATTATAATGCAAATATAAGATTTATTGATGGAAAAGACGTGTAAATAGGTAATTTTATGCCTTTTGTGGGTACGTCTTTCTATTGGGTTGATTTTTGTTACTTTTGCAGGATTATTACTTCATACCTTAATGAGATCTGAAAAATTGATTCTTTCGATTTTCCTCTTGTGTACGGTAATTTCACACAAAGGAATTGCTCAGGATGAAGTATATTACGACGAGATCTCCGTCTATTTCAGCGTCCCGAGGATCGGAGGGGCAGACCTGCCGGCTCTGATCAGCGATGAAAATATCTATCTTTCTGTAATTGATGTATTGGATTTTTTAAAAATCAAAAACTCCTATACGGCCGGGTTCGATTCCGTGACCGGTTTTTTTATCACTGAAAATGCTAATTACGAGATTGACCGGGTAAATAACCGAATAACCTATCTAGGTAAAGAATACCCCATCAAACCAGGGGACCTGGTCAGAACAGAAACCAGTTTATATCTAAGAATCAATTATTTTGGAGAAATCTTTGGACTGGAGTGCGAATTCAATTTCAGAAGCCTGTCCGTAACGCTTAACACAAAGATAGAACTGCCTGTAATCAGGGAGATGCGTCAGGAACAAATGCGCAAGAGCCTTGGAAAAATAACGGGCGAAATTGAGGCAGACACGACCATCGGACGTAAATATCCTCTGTTTCATTTTGGCATGGCAGACTGGTCTGCCGTCCTCTCGCAGGAGATAGGAGGTAAAAAAGACGCCCAGCTGGCACTGACCTTAGGTTCTGTTATTGCAGGCGGAGAGGCCAATGTTACATTGAACTACAACACCTCCGGCACATTTTCCGAAAAGAACCAATACTACCAGTGGCGATATGCCAACAACGATCACAAGGCTATAAGACAGGTCCTGCTTGGAAAAATTGCCACTGAGGCCATTTCAACACTTACTTCGCCAGTAATTGGTTTGAGAGTAACCAACACTCCCACCACTTACCGTCAATCATTCGGGACCTATACCCTCAGCGACGTTACTGAGCCGGGATGGCTGGTGGAGTTGTATGTCAATAACGTGCTGGTCGATTATAAAAAGGCGGACGCATCGGGGTTTTTCACATTTGAAGTACCTATGGTCTATGGGAATACAGATGTCAAACTCCAGTTTTACGGCCCATGGGGCGAAGAACGCTCAAAAGAACAATCGCTGAACATTCCTTACAATTTCCTGCCATCCGGGACCTTTGAATACAATGTTACAGCGGGTATTGTGGAAGATACGCTGCTTAGCCGGTTCACCAGAGCGAATTTCGATTACGGAATTACCCGGTTTATGACCTTAGGCGGAGGCGTAGAATACCTTTCATCTATATCGTCGGGGAAAGTGATGCCCTTTGTGAACACCTCGCTTCGCCTTACCCCCGGGTTAATGATCTCGGGTGAATACACCCACGGAGTCAACGTGAAGGGAATTCTGAACTGGAGGCTAAAAAAAGGCATTCAGTTCGAGATCAATTACACCAAATACGATAAAGATCAAAAAGCCATCAATACCAATTATCTGGAAGAACGAAAGATTACATTTACTGCACCTATCCGTTTTGCGAAAGGCTCTCTTTTCACCAGAATTGGCGTGAACCAGATAGTTATGCCTTACACCAAATACACAACGGCAGAACTGTTGCTTTCCGGCAGTTTATTTGGCGTCAACACCAACTTGACCACCTATGCCACCCTTTCGGATCTGTCAGGCACAACAGTATACAGCACACTGGCTCTTTCCGTGAGGCTCCCGTGGTCATTCATACTGACACCACAAACACAGTTTAATTACTCCCTGGGTAAATTCGTCTTTTTGCGCTGCGGTTTGGAAAAAAGGCTGTTTCAGAACGGATACATGACCCTCTCCTATGAAAAAAACTTTACCAATAATCTGACCAACATGGAAATCGGATTAAGGTATGACTTTTCGTTTGCGCAGATTGGATTATCTGCCAGAAGAAGCAGCGGGGTCATGACTTTTGTGGAAAACGCCAGCGGGAGCCTTATTGCCGACCCGAGGACAAGGCTCCTTACCGCGACCCGGAGAGCCAGCGTAGGGAAAGGCGGAATGACACTCACGCCCTTCATAGATCTTAACTGGAACGGGCTGCACGACAAAGACGAACCAAAGGCCCAGGGGTTGCAGGCTCAGGTGAGCGGTGGCCGGACCGAATATTCAGAGCGGGATACCATCACCCGGATTTTTGATCTCGAGCCTTATGCAGAATACCTGGTTACTCTGGACGGCAGCAAATTTGACAACATATCCTGGCAAATGAAACACAAGACCCTTAGTGTGGTAGTAGATCCCAACCAGTTCAAAAGAATAAACATCCCCATCCTCGTCATGGGTGAAGCATCCGGTATGGTCTATATGGAATCTGCCAGGGGCGCTCAAAAAGGACAGGGACGTATCTTATTGAATTTCTACAGGAATGACTCTACATTTGTATCAAGCACTATGTCTGAATCGGACGGTTATTTCAGCTTCCTCGGCCTTGGACCCGGCGAATACATAGCAACCGTAGATGCTCTCCAGATGAATAAACTCAATATGACCGCATCGCCCGCATATATACCCTTTACTATATATCCGAGTCTTGACGGCGACCTGATAAGCGATCTGGAGTTTATCATTCGGGAGCAGCACCCGGCAGACACCGTCTCCGGACAAGACAGTCTTACCGTTACAGCCATAACAACCACGACAAGCGTTGCTCCGGGTGAGACTGCATCAATTAAACCTGTCATTGCAAAGTCCGGCGATACTACGCCTCCCGCCACCACTCTTCAGCCAAAAATTGCTACTCCGCCTGTTAAGGTTACGCCACCGGTTACCGTTGCTAAGCCCGATACGGTTAGCCTGCAACAGAACGTTGTACCTCAGCAAAAGGTTGTATCCCGGGACACAGTAACACCTCCTGTTACCGTTGCTACTCCCGATACGATTACTCCGCCGCAAACGGGTACACCTCAGCAGAAAATTACTCTCCGCGACACAGTGGCTCGGCCGGTCACATTCACTCAGACCGCTAAAACGGTCTCTCAAGAACAGACCCTTCCGGCAGAAAAAGTTGTTTCAACCGAAAAGCCTGTTCAGGAAAAGAAGATTGTCCCGACCAGGATAACCCCAGATCAAGAGACAACAACCTCAGTTCAAAAGCTGAAAGGTGTTGTTTACCGTCTGCAATTTATTGTATTCAACAAGCCCCTGAAGGAGTACTCCATTTTTGATAAATTGATGAAGGCCTTGCCCGAGTTGACCATCCAGGAATCATTTGAAGCAGATGGACGTTATCATTATGTTTCGCAACCTTTCGGATCCAGGGCAGAAGCTTTACGAGTGATGAAAAAAGTCAATCAGGCGGGATGTGGCGACTGTATAATCACTGTTTACGAGAACGGGGTCCGCAAGCAATAAAAGAACATCACACAGGAAATTTAGAAGGTAAACGCCTCCCTGTTGGCTGCGCCAACGGGTCCTTCCCTCCGCGGGCGCGAGG
>DHQY01000014.1:303694-405072 GCA_002408205.1 Bacteroidales bacterium UBA5326
CGCGAGGTTTCCCTTTTCTGAATTTCCTGTGACGTTCTATGCAGGCTGTAGCGTATTTTGTGGCGTAGTGACGCAGATAGATGGGATCTGTGTGCGCCAAATTCAAGCGGGTAATTTTAAGTCGCTTATAATCTTGCTCTTAAAAATTCATAAGAAAAAATGGCGCATATAAATCCCAGCTGTATAGGCAAGGGTCAAAATCAATATAATCGCAAATAGCTAACAGTCTGTCAATTGACTTTTATCCGTATTTGACTCTTGACACTATGCTCGCTGGAAACGCAATGAATACGTGAGTGTCAGATCAAGGGTCAAATAGCACTTGTGCGTAGAGTGTTGATATAATGCGTATTAACAATTTGTCGAATTTGACCCTTGACGACCAGGCCAAAGCTCCAAGACTCAGTCTGGAAACATTCTACGCAGTATTTATGGATTCATTGCATTTATTATATATATTTATCACAAAAAGTTAATAAAAAAATGTTTTTGCGAAACGTAATTCCGTATTACATCATTCTGGTGTCTGGTGTATTTTTATCCGGTTGCGAAACAATTTGCAACAACTCACAAGTGGAATTATACCTGATCGATTCGTTCAGCACAGTTGGTCATTCGACCCAAATAGATGAAATGACCGTAGTTACCGGAGCCGTTCCTCTACTCTGTTATTCAGATTTTCTTTCATACGATTCCGGTGAATATACTTTTGAAATAACCGGCAGCGCACAGCAGAAAATAGAAGATCTTGAACATTCTACCCACGGAATAGCTTTTGCTATAAAGGCTGACAATACTCTTATCTACACCGGATATTTCTGGCCTATGTATTCGTCCGCCAGCTGCGATTGGATTGTAATAGATCCATGTATGTCAAGTGTAGACAATAAACTGCAGGTAAAGTTGGGATACCCCGGTCTCAACCCGGCCTTTCCTGTTCCCGACAGAAGAAATGATGAAAGGCTCTTACGGATATTCCGCCGTGATAATAAGCTGAAATAGGTGATTCACATTTTAGTGCATACAAAAACCCCTCAGAATTAACGTTAAGTTGCTAATTTTGAGGGGTTTTCTTGTTTGTGGGAGCTGAGGGGATCGAACCCCCGACCCTCTGCTTGTAAGGCAGATGCTCTAAACCAGCTGAGCTAAGCTCCCTTTGTGTTAGGGACTGCAAAGGTAGATTTATTTTTCTTTCCTGCAAAAAAATTTTTCCAGAACTTCCGCTACAGTAAACGTACTTCCGCCAATAAAGATCAAATCGCCGGGACCGGCCTGCGCCCTGGCATTGATAAATGCTTCTTCAATGGAAGGAAAGATTCGTCCGCTGAGTCCTTTCCCGGCCGCCCACGCGGCAAGGCTGGCTGCCGGGAGAGCCCTTTGAATCCGTGCCTGCGTAAAGAAATAAAAAGCATCGGACGGAAGAAACGGAGCAACTGGCTCAAGGTCCTTTCCGGTAACAAAACCCAGAATGATAAATAGTTTTTCGTAAGATTCACGGGCGAGCTGAACAGGCAGGTAACGGAGACCGTGTGCATTATGTCCCGTATCTGCTATAATGGCAGGCCGTTCGCCAAGTTTTTCCCAGCGGCCTCTGAGTCCCGTTATGGCTGAAGTATGACGCAGACCTTCCTGAATTTTCGCTAAAGAAAAAGGGAGAGCATCAAATGCCCCTTTCTTTTGCAGGACATCAAGCGCACAAAGAACGGTCTTAAGATTTTTCTCCTGATAACTGCCTTTCAGATCGAGTTCCGAGGTCAGAACAGCATTGTCTGTTGTATTGAAAGAAGCAAGAAATAATGGAATATCCAGTTCTTTGGCCCGGGCCTCAAAAACGGGGTAAGATTCCGGATCGTATTCTCCAATCACAGCGGGAACGCCGGGTTTCATGATGCCTGCTTTTTCGCCGGCAATCAAGGCTATGGTATGACCGAGGATATCACAATGTTCCAATCCTATATTTGTGATAACTGTCAGATCAAGCGCGTCCGCAGACAACACGTTGGTTGAATCCAGCCGGCCTCCAAGTCCTGCTTCGATAACGGCCACCTGGACATTTTTTGAGGCAAAATAGCGGAAAGCCATTGCCGTCGTTATTTCAAAGAAAGACGGGACGCCGGAAGCATCGGCCAGGTCCCTTTCCCTGATATACGTTTCTACAAAAGACGCCACAGCCTCCTCTTCTATCATCTGTCCGTCAATCTTTATTCTTTCCCTGAAATCAATCAGGTGGGGCGAGGTATATAATCCCGTGCGGTAACCAAGAGACTGGAAAACGGCAGCCAGCATATGCGAAACAGAGCCTTTGCCGTTGGTACCGGCAACGTGAACGGATCTGAATGCATCCTGCGGTTGGCCCAGCCAACGGGACAAAGTGAGCATTCGTTCCAGTCCGGGCTTATAACCAGCCGCTCCAATATTTTGGTATTGAGGAAATTGAGAGTTCAAAAAGGCGATCGCTTTGTTGTAATTCATACGGTGGACGAAGATAGACAATAATTTTTACTATCTTTAATGATTAAAACCATTTACATATGTCTAAATACCCCAAAATTTTTGTATTCGATACCAACGTGCTGCTACACGACCACAAATGCCTGGACCATTTTCAGGAAAACGACATAGTCATTCCCATTATTGTACTGGAAGAACTTGATAAATTCAAGAAAGGCAACGATCAGATCAATTTCAATGCCCGTGAATTTGCCAGGGAACTGGACAAGATCCTTGGAGACAAAATGCTTGACGGATGGATAGGCATGGGTCCCGGCAGAGGCCGTCTGAAAGTGGAAATGGGTCATCCGTTCCCCGAAGTCATGCAGGATTCTTTCTATGAAGATACCCCCGACCACCGCATATTGGTTGTGGCTCAATACATGAAGGAAAACAACCCGGACAGGCAGGTGATCCTCATTACAAAAGACGTCAATCTGAGAATCAAAGCCAAAGCCTTAAGTATACAGGCTCAGGATTATTTAACGGATAAAGTTAAAGAAGAGAGTATTGTAAGCTTATCCAAGGGAATTGTCAAACTCAACCGCGTTGCTCCACAGACGATGGCCCGCCTGTACCAGACACCCGAAGGACTCAGTTCAAAGGATATCAGACTCAAAGGCGCACACGCCAACCAATATTATATTTTGCGCAACAATAACGGCACGGCCATGGCCCGTTATGAAGCATCCACCCGCCGTCTGGTGCCTGTTTCTTCCCACAGGGCCTATGGAATATCGCCCAGGAACACCGAACAGAATTTTGCTCTCGATGCGTTACTGAACCCCAATATCAGCCTTGTCTCTTTAACCGGTATCGCCGGAACGGGAAAAACACTGCTGGCCCTGGCAGCGGCACTGGCGCAGGAAGACGAGTACGACCAGATTCTGCTTGCACGCCCCGTTATTCCCCTGAAAAATCAGGAAATGGGTTTTCTGCCGGGAGATATTAAAGAAAAACTGGCCCCTTATATGCTGCCTCTCATGGATAACCTTAGTGTGATCAAAGGCCAGCTGAAGAGCAACAGCAGGGAATTCATCCGCATTGAAGAAATGCTTAAGAACGAGAAACTGCTCATATCGCCGCTTGCATATATTCGCGGACGAAGTCTTTCAAAAGTTTTCTTTATTGTGGACGAATCACAGAACCTGACGCCTCATGAGGTAAAGACAATTATTACCCGTGCCGGCGAAGGCAGCAAACTGGTGTTCACAGGAGATATTCATCAGATTGACCAGCCTTACCTGGACATGCATTCAAATGGCCTTACATATTTGACGGATAAAATGTTAGGACAAGAGCTCTTCGCGCATATCAACCTGGTTAAAGGAGAGCGCAGCCGGCTCGCAGAAGTTGCCGGTACGATATTGTAGATTTTTGTTAATTTTGCAGCCCCTAACCGACTTTAGTCCAAAACTAACCTTATAATATATTTTATGTCAGAAATTAAACGAGTTTATTGCTTTGGTGGCAAAACCGCCGATGGCGATGGATCTATGCGAAATTTGCTGGGTGGCAAAGGGGCTAACCTGGCTGAGATGTGCCTGCTGGGCATCCCGGTACCTGCCGGTTTTACCATAACAACCGATGTATGTACCGAGTATTATGAATTAGGATGCAACTACCCTAAAGATTTGTCTGCAGAAGTGGCCCAGGCTCTGAAGAAAACCGAAGATATCATGGGCACACGCTTTGGCGATCCTGAAAACCCGTTACTTGTATCGTGCCGTTCCGGAGCACGCAGCTCCATGCCCGGTATGATGGAAACTGTTCTCAATATCGGGTTATGTTCTGCGACCATCCCCGGACTTATCAAAAAAACCGGCAATCCCCGTTTTGTATACGATGCCTACCGTCGTCTGATCATGATGTTTTCAGACGTGGTAATGGAAAAAGCCGAAGGCATTGAACCGGCAGAAGGTCAGGGCATCCGTGTTCAGCTCGATGGCATGCTGCATCGGCTCAAAGAAGAAAAAGGCTATAAAAACGATACCGACCTTACCGAAAAAGATCTGATATGGCTGTGCGACGCATTTAAAAAACGCGTAGTGAACGTACTCGGCAAACCCTTCCCCGACGATGCCATGGAGCAACTTTGGGGCGGCGTTGGCGCCGTATTCAAATCCTGGAACGGCAAGCGCGCCATTTCGTACCGCCGTATTGAAGGTATCCCCGACGAATGGGGAACTGCCGTAACGGTACAATCTATGGTCTTCGGCAATATGGGAGACAAATCCGCCACAGGCGTGGCTTTCTCAAGAAACCCGGCAACGGGAGAGGCAAAATTTTACGGCGAATGGCTTGTGAATGCCCAGGGAGAAGACGTTGTTGCCGGTATCCGCACCCCCAACCCGCTGAACGAAGCCACAAAAAATGAACAAAATCACCATTTGCCTTCGCTGGAAACCTCCATGCCTAAGGTTTATGGTGAATTGAACCAGATACAGAAGAACCTCGAAGCCCATTTCCGCGACATGCAGGACATAGAGTTTACCATCCAGGACGGTCGTCTGTGGATGCTGCAATGCCGTGTGGGCAAGCGTACCGGAGTGGCTGCCCTCAATATGGCCATGGATATGCTGCTGGAAGGTCTCATCGACAGAAAAACAGCTGTAATGAGGGTTGCTCCCAATCAGTTAGACGAACTTCTTCACCCCATTCTGAACCCCGCTTCCGAAAAAGCCGCTACCGTCGTAGGCAAAGGATTGCCTGCCGGCCCTGGCGGAGCTGTGGGGCAGATCGTTTTTACGGCCCAAGACGCGGTTGACTGGCACAAAAGAGGAAAAAAGGTGATCCTTGTCCGGGAAGAAACCAACCCTGAGGATGTGGAAGGAATGCGTGCTGCCGACGGGCTCCTTACCGCCCGCGGAGGTATGACCTCACACGCTGCTTTAGTGGCCCGAGGCTGGGGAAAATGCGCCATTGTAGGTTGTGACGCAGTACATATTAATATGGCTACCAGGGAACTGACCATTAACGGAAAGAAATATTCAGAGGGAGCAACATTCAGTCTGAACGGCACCCGGGGGTTTGTCTACGACCAGGCCATTGAAACCATGGATGCTTCTGAAAATCCCCGTTTCAAAGAATTTATGAAAATGGTGGATTCGTTCCGCACAATGGGCGTCCGTACCAACGCAGACACTCCCGAAGATGCGCAGATGGCGCTGAACTTCGGGGCCGAAGGGATTGGTCTGTTCCGCATTGAACATATGTTCTACGGCCTTAACTCCGAAGCTCCCCTTGCCAAACTCCGCAAAATGATCCTTTCAGATACGGTGGGAGAACGCAAACTCGCCCTGCATGAACTGGCACCCTATGTTAAAGCCGCTGCCAAACAGACTCTTAAAGTCATGGACGGTCTGCCTCTTACTTTCCGGCTGCTTGACCCGCCCCTGCATGAATTCGTGCCTCAGACACCCGACAAGCAAAAGGAACTGGCAGACGAACTGGGCATTACCATAGATGACGTAAAGAAACGGGGCGAACTCCTGCATGAAGTGAACCCGATGATGGGACACCGCGGCGTACGTCTTGGTGTTTCGTATCCCGAGATTTCCGAAATGCAGTTCCGTGCCATTTTTACCGCCACGGCAGAACTGATCAAAGAAGGATACAACCCCAAACCCGAGATCATGATCCCTGTGACCGTTACGGTTAAAGAACTTGATAACCAGAAAATGATTGCAGAACAGGTCCATAAAGAGGTGGAACTGCAGTTTGGCATTATTTTCAATTATCTCTTTGGCACCATGATTGAAATACCCCGCGCTACCCTGGTTGCTGAAGAAATGGCAAAAACAGCCCAATTCTTCTCCTTTGGAACCAACGACCTTACCCAGATGACTTTCGGGTTCTCCCGTGATGATATCGGCTCCTTTATGGGCAATTATATTAATAAAAAGATTCTGCCGTTCGATCCTTTCCAGCATATTGACCGGGAATCGGTGGGTAAGCTCATCCAGATGGGTATCGCCGGCGGACGTGCCACCAATCCGGATATTAAAATTGGTATTTGCGGTGAGCACGGAGGTGATCCCGAATCGGTACAATTCTGCTACGAATGCGGCCTTACTTATGTATCGTGTTCTCCCTTCCGTGTACCTATTGCCAGACTTGCCGCTGCGCAGGCTGCCATAAGGAATATGCAATAAATACTCTGCTATTCCAAGAAAGCTGCCGGAAAATCCGGCAGCTTTTTTTATCTTTGAATCCATGAAACAAAAGATACTGATCACCGGTGGTGCAGGCTTTATAGGAAGCCATACGGCCGTGGACCTGGTTCAGGCCGGTTACGACATTGTAATTATCGATAATTTTTCCAATTCAGATACCACATGCCTCAAAGGCATTGAGCGGATTACCGGGAAAAAAGTCCCGTTTTATAACACAGACTGCTGCAATAAAGAGGCCTTACAACTTCTTTTCCGGGAACATCGCATAGACGCCGCCATCCACTTTGCAGCTTTTAAAGCGGTTGGAGAGAGCGTTCATGAGCCTTTGAAATATTACAGAAACAACCTGCTTTCTTTTATTAACCTGCTTGATGTTATGAAGGAGAACGGAGGAGGCAGCGTGGTATTCTCTTCCTCTGCCACTGTATACGGTCAGGCAGACCAATTACCGGTCACCGAGGAAAGCCCCCGGAATCCGGCCAATTGCCCGTATGGAAGCACCAAACAAATGTGTGAGGATATTCTGAGGGACACGGCTACTGCGTTTCCTTCCATCAAAGGGATTATCTTGAGGTATTTCAATCCCATTGGAGCTCATCCCTCGGCCCTGATAGGAGAACTGCCCCGGGGTGTGCCCAACAACCTGGTCCCCTTTATAACCCAGACGGCCGCCGGGTTGAGACAGGAACTGAGTATTTACGGTGACGATTACAACACACCGGACGGTACGGCTCTCAGAGATTACATAGATATTATGGACCTGGCCCGTGCACATGCTGCCGCCCTAAGGCGCATGCTGGAGGGCAGAAACAAATCTTCCTGTGAAATATTTAATGTTGGGACCGGAAAGGCATTATCCGTGCTGGAACTGGTGGAAAAATTCCAGCAGGTCAACGGTATTAAGCTTAATTACCGGATTACTTCCAGGCGACCCGGTGATATCGAAGCTATTTGGGCAGACACTTCGCTGGCCAACCGGGAACTTGGATGGAAAGCTGTCAGTTCCACGGAAGAGACCCTGGCTAATGCCTGGGCCTGGGAAAAGCACATCAGAGGGATAAAAGATGGAACCTAACCTATTTTCCGGTCTACAGATGCGGGAAGGCCATCCCAAATGGGAACAGGCCCTCCAGCGGGGTAATGTATTCAAGGCTCCCGAAACCAAAACGGAAGAAACCCGTTCTCAATTTTATCGTGATTATTCGCGTATTCTGCACTGTACCTCATACCGGCGCCTGAAACATAAGACGCAGGTATTCTTTGCTACCCAGAACGATCATATCTGTACCCGGATGGAGCACGTTAACCACGTAGCCTCCATCAGTTATACTATTGCCAAATACCTGGGCCTGAACACCGAACTCACACAGGCCATTGCTCTGGGACACGATCTGGGACACAGTCCGTTCGGCCACGAGGGCGAAGGATTGCTATCGGAAATCATGAGCCAGTGGAACGAAGATTTCTGGCATGAGAAAAACGGTCTCTATACGGCCGATAAAATTGCCACATTGCCCAATGCCTCGGGTATTCATAAAAACCTCCACCTGACTTACGCCGTTCGCGACGGTATTGTTTCCCACTGCGGGGAAACCGATGAAAACGGGCTTTTTCCCAGAAACGAAGCCATAAATCTGGCCTCGGTGGAAAGGCCCAATCAATACCGGCCCTACACATGGGAAGGCTGCATAGTGAAGATATCAGACAAGATCGCTTACCTGGGAAGGGACATTGAGGACGCGATTGAACTGAACCTGCTGGACCCCTCACAATTGAATGAACTCCGCTCACTTATGAAACTGGTCTCAGCTGCAGAAGGCGTAATAAACAACACGGCCCTTATTGAGCTCTTTATAAACGACCTGTGTAGAAACTCTTCACCCGCAGAGGGACTGCATCTCTCGCACGAATACCACAGTCTTCTTGTTAAAGTAAAAGAATTCAATTACCGGTATATTTACAGTCATCCGCGTCTGCTGTATTATAAAGATTACGCCAAGTGTATCATTGTTACCATCTTCAGATTCCTTGACAGCCTGTACGGAGCCTCTTTATTGGAGACTGTGACGGCCAACCTGACTAAATTCCCCACTCTCATGCGTTATTTCCGGGAGTGGATCATTAAATACAGTAATATAGCCCCAGAAGAAAGACAAAAAGAACTTTTCGACAACGAAATCATTTACAATTTGTCTGATCACACCGACTATAAAAGGGCTATTATAGATTATATAGCCGGGATGACAGACAATTTCGCCATCCGCGTATACCACGAAATCATTTCATTTTAGGGCATTTTGCTCATAAGTCCCGAGAACAGAATGGCTCCGGTGCTCTTTTCCCTGATAAAATACAGGAAGGGTCTGTTCATATGGAATGCGAATGTGTTACCGGGGCCTGCGGAAGTAATATTAAATCCAATAATGGTAACCGCTGCGGCTTCGGTACCCTGCTCATCCACTTCCACATATGCTTTTTGTTTTATAAGAGCAATGTACAAATCCTCCAGTTTACTTATATTGCTAAAATCGGCACGGTCCGGGTCAAAAGCAACTCCCATACCCATTCGGGACAATACCGGGAATAATTTGTCTTCCGTATCGTATTCTACTTTAAATTTGGGGAATTGCACTTCCACTTCACGTTTACTCAATGCGGAAAGCCATCCGTTCCATTCATCGAGCGTCAGACGGGAAGCCACTTCAAAAACAGAAACACCTTCGTCCGGTAAAACCACAACCATACTAAAAGCCTCATTGCCATAAGGGAATTCTGCAATGGCCACATCCTGGGCCTTATAACAGTTCAGCCCTGATGTCTGTCTCATATAAGTAGCCTCGGCAAGTGTTTTATCATAACAGGTAAACGGACCTTTGTAGTTGTCTTCCTTTTTGAATTTGTTAGTCCACTGGCCTTTATAATAAAGCGCATTGGTATAGAACATCCTGGCGTTCGGATCTATTTCGTTGATGATTTCTTTGATAAGATTGTTGGTATTATCGGCACACCATTGATTAATGGCCTCTACGGCAGCAGGAGAACTGAAGTCAAGTTCCCTGACCGAAGCATCGTAATAATTGGTAAGTGCATTAATAAAAGGAGTTTCAACGGCAAAACCCTGTTTTATCCAGGCCGCGTTGGCAATCTGTAGTTTTACGGTATTATCAACATCTTTTAAGGCGGGGATGAGCGTTTTATAAAAAACATTCATGTCTTCCAGATTGAAAGACCCAAACCCGAGGGCGGCTTTCATGTCTTCCATGGTCTGACCTGCAGCCCCATTGGTTACGGCAGAAAGTGCCAGTGTGGCGCTCAAAGGTGATATGAACAGGTTTTCATATCCGTTCTCGGCACACATTTCCCGGAAAAGATCAATGGCAAAACCATTGCCCTTGTCCAAAACAGCCTGTTGTGTTTTGGTTAGGATTATGTCCTCTCTTTCTTTTGGCATATCGGTTTGATATTTGGAACAGGAAGAAACAGCCAGCCCGCATACAAGGGCCAATCCAACAAAGATTTTACGAGTTTTCATATTCTTTCGGGTTAAGATACATTCAATAAATGCACAGATCCCGGATTTACTGCATGCGGGCCGGAAAAAAGAGCTGTCAAAGACTATAAGGGAGAGAAATTATCTTTTGTGGCTCCGCAGAGGGGACATACCCAATCATCCGGGATATCATGGAAAGCTGTCCCGGGAGCGATGCCGTTTTCAGGGTCTCCTTTGGCGGGGTCGTATACATACCCGCACAGATTGCATTCATACTTTGTCATAACGGTAATGATTAAAAAAGTTAAAAAATAAGGTTCATTTCATCCAGCAGATAATCTGCCTGGGCATATTTCTCAATGATCCACAAAACATAGCGGATATCCACACAAACACACTTATTGAGGTCCTTATGGAAAAAAGTGTCGGCACCGAGCGACTCTTTATTGCCGTCAAAAGCCAGTCCTATCAGACGACCTTTTTCATCCAGAACCGGAGAGCCGGAATTTCCGCCGGTAATATCCAGATCGCAAATAAAATTCACATGCATGGAACCGTCCTTTTTATCGGCCCAGCGGCCCCAGTCGGGATTCTTCAGGAATTGAAGCATCCTGGGATTACTTTGGAATTCATAATCATCGGGATTCCATTTGTCCAGAATGCCCTGAACCGTACTGTACCAGCTATATGTGATACCGTCCTGAGGCATCAAAGGGCCTGTGGTGCCAAAGGTCAATCGCATGGTGGCATTCGCATCGGGATACTGAGCCTGCCCCATATCATTTCTAAAAGCATACAATGCCCGTTTATACTGAGTATCCAGAGAATGAATCTCAACTCCTTTCAGGATTTCCTCCTCGGCTTTGTTAAAAAGCTGGACAGAGGCACTTTCGCATAATTTGAAGGCGGGATCGGCCAGCACAGAATCAATCAGTCGGGAACAAGAAAAGAATTCGCTGAAATTTTCCTTACGGCTGAAAAGAGAATTATTCCATATGAATTGGGCCAGTGCACCCGTATCGCCTCCAAAACGGTCGAATTCTCCTTCCAGGTATTCCCCCCAGAATGATCTGGGTACATTATCGCAAAATTCGTTCAATGCCCTGATGAACCATTCTTTTTCTATATCGGGATTATAGCTGTCATAAAACCTGAGCATACGATCATAATACTCTTTCCCGTATTTACAGGTACAGTCCACCGAATCTTCATGGTATCTGTTCTGCCTGCCCCGCAATCCGGAAGCACGCCGCCCCATGGTCAGGAACTGGCTTGAAATAATTGTCTGTTTATGCCATTCACGCCAGGCTGTCAGGTCGTTAACAGCTTTGTAAGCAACGGACATATCGCTCAGCAGCGTTCCCCATTTAGCCTGTCGCTCCGGATTGGCGTCAATCCATTTTTGCATGGCCTGTTCTTCACGCGCCTTCATGCCCGCCACTCCATGCCGTATAAGGCTGAGAACCTCGCCTTCGCGCAATTCGGATACATTGGATACTCCAAAGTAAATATCGGCATACTGCAAACGTATTTGGGGATCTTTTTCCATCCATTTTTTCATGATCTCAAGACGGCTTTTTGTCATTTTGACCAGAACGGGGTATGTGGTTTTCTGAATCTGGGTGATGCCGAACGAAGAGTTATACCGATCGGTACTGTAGGGATATCCCATAACCATGGTAAATCCGCCTTCTTTAATACCTCCCGCGTTAATGGTTAGCGTTTTAACGGGAACAAGCGGAACGTTACCGGGACTGTATTCGGCAGGCGAACCGTCCGGTGCGGTATAGACCCTGTACAGGGCAAAATCCCCTTTATGCTGAGGCCATATCCAGTTGTCCGCTTCGCCACCGTAGGCTGCAATACTTACCGGAGGGGCTCCCACCAGCCTTACGTCTTTATATTGTTCGTAACAATACATATAGTATTTTGAACCTCCCCACATAGCAGCGCACATGCTCTCATAACCCGTCAATTCTTTGTATTCTCTTTCCAGCGTAGCATACATCCTTCTTGTGGGCATTGTGTCCCTGAGACTTAACACCCTGTCGGTTATATCAAAGACCTTTTTGAGAAAATAAACACTCTTTCCGCTCACCCATTTTTCTTCGCCGGGAGTACGGGCCCAGAATCCTTCTTCAAGATAGTTATGATCAGGAGTACTGAAAGCATGAATATCGGAGTAGGCACAATGATGGTTGGTAATAAGCAGGCCGTTTTGCGAGATCATGGAACCTGTACAGCCAAAATCCATAGAGACAATGGCATCTGAAAGCGATACACGGTCCTGGTCAAAAATAAGGCCGGGATCCATCTTCAGGCCGTTGCTCTTCATCTGACGGATCAGACTTTGTTCAAAAAAGTGCACAAGCCACATTCCTTCATCGGCACGGGCCAGAGGGGCAAGTAATGTAAGCAGGAAAATAACAAGAATCGATTTTTTCATTTTTTAAAAAGTAATACCAAAAGTCAGCCAGAGAGAATGACGGGAGCTTCCCTGTCCGGAAAGATTCCGCAAGTACCTGTAACCGGCCTCGGCAAATGCATTAATCCCTTTGTCTTTATTGACAAACTGTGTATATTTTAGCTGAAGTCCCAATAAAATACGTGTATCGGTCATATAGCGGTTTTCCTGATCTCTGGGGGCTGCCAGCCAATTATCTTCAATATTATTAAAAACAAGATGTTGTTCTGAATGTGAATTTTCTTCAGTCCCTACGCCGGACTGGTGCAGTATCCCCGTACCGTAAGACGCCTGCGGTACAAAATCCAGCATAGAACTGTGCCATAGCCAGTTTTTAGTAACCCGGGCATAAATTTCCGCATATTTCCATTCCCGGTCTACAGCCAGCGGATATTTGTGGAAAACCTGTCCGAAAACAGATCCCTTCACTCCTGCATGAAATTGCCAGGAATCGTTCCAGCGATTACGGTTAATCCTGAATGTATAATTCAGATCTGCCTCAGATACAGATTGAGTGAAACCGAGTGTGGTCCCGTATTGAATCCATTCCCACACACGGGAAACCTCGTTAAGTTCTTGAACCTGAATAGGTTTGTATGCCAGAAGATTTGACCAGGCAATATAAGTGTTCAATCTATGTTTTGTGCCAAAAATGAAAGATAACGTGTTATGGCAGGAAATATCAGACTCCGTTCCGTAATGCTCGGGCAACAAAACATCTTCCCGTTGCAGACTCTTCCCAAGGTCACAGGTAAAAGCTTCGTACAGGACAAACCGGCCCAGGGTATAGTGCCACGTAATGCCACCGGTAAAAATATGGTCAGTCAGGCGCCTGGAATCGGGTACGGACGAACCGTAAATATCCTGAGTATTGAACCACATACCGCTGAATGAAAACAATGTTTTGTTAGTGCTTGTCTCTACCTGGGTATACTCCACCTGTTCGGTTATTTTTCGGTAACCGGCATGTACGCCTATCCGCATGGGACCCTGTTCATAAATTACGGAAGGTATAATGGCAAAATCCATATACGTATTCTGGTTCCTCAGATCTCTGTGTTTTGCACCGCTATAAGCACTGTAATCGGCACGAATCCCCCACGTCCAGTTTTTCCCTGCGGGCACGGCAATACCTGCAGACATTCTGTAATGTTCCAGCGCGTAATTCCCCGGCACACTGTCTGCCAGCATAAAAGGATTACGGTACGGGTCCAGCAGACCCAGCCATCTTTGTTCAGAATGTGCCGAATAATCGTAGGCAAAAGTACCGGAAACAACCACCTTCCCGGTTTTCATAACCGAATTGGTGCTCAGGCCGTAAGTCTGTCGTGAAGCCGGATCGTATACATTCCTGAAATCTCCCTGTTCATGGCTTCCCTTTAGAGAAATATCGGACAATCCCCTTTCGGTAAATATCATTCCTGCCGCCGAACGTCCTCCCAGCCACGGGTTTTCCCATTCCATGAGAGTACGGTCAGTCAGGTACCTGTATCCTGTAGTGTCCCGGGCAGGGGCAGAAAATACAGACAGAAGCATTACAGCCGAAATTAGAAAGATTTTTTTTCTCATGGCCATAATGTTTTAAGAATGGGTGAGGCAGGCACATCGGACACGAAATCTTCAGCCGAGTTGTTAGTATCCTGGTATATAATCCGATCGTTCTCCAACACTTCTTTAACTTTCCGGACCACCGCATTTCCCTTGTTCTGCCCTTCCCGCAGGTACACATAACCGGCATCTACAGAAGACGGCTGACGCTTCAACGCATTAGAGGGGCCCTGCACGCATTCCACCCCGTCCAAAATCCAGGAGCGGTCCAGATGCATATATATTAATCCGCTGGTACTCCCCGGCTGATAGGCCTGCCAGGTGGCCACATCCTCCAGCCATTTTCTGACGCCCATAACAGGACGGAAGATCACAGGCGCCGGAGAATGTACGCTCATGGTATATGCCGTTCCCTGTCCGGCAAAAATACGCTTAAGGGCTACGACATTAGGGTGTTTTTCATGTCCTGACAAGGCTTCGTCATAAAAACCAAAGTGCGCCTTAGACAGGTCGAGGCCGCTGGTACAGCGGGCTGAATGGTCAATAGCATTGAACGCAAGGACCACAGATTCTCCGGGAGCAAGCGGGTAATCATCCCCGTCACCCGGGATCATCCAGGTCATCTGGAACAGGCCCAGGACATCGCGACCCGCCCACGGATTGCTTGACGTGGTGGAGTTGGCCGGAGCCAGGGCCCCTATGCAAAGGGAATCCAGATATTGAACCCCGTCGGAATTATTATACAATTCAAGAAACTGGTCCTTTGTGTAATTCGCCCCTTCGAATGTCTTACTTCCGGCATAGTAAATCTGCCGGAAAATAATACCGCCGGAAAGGGCCAGGTCCAGTTGCAATGAAAATTCGGAAGTTTCCGAAGCCAGAATAATAAATTCATCGGCTGTTGCACTTACGGAAAATCCCTCGGGGAAACTGGCCGAAACCAGGATGAAATAACGGCCCGGAGACACCTCGGCCACAGCGTTTCCCTGAGCATCGGGATAACACTCATAGTACACAGGTTCCACCACACTGCGGATCCTTACCGGAACCCGTGTCAGATCCATACCGGGCTGTTGGGTCGGAGCGTGTATTTTAATCTTCACCGTGGCAAAGTCAGGAACAGCCTGAAGGCAACCGGTCAGCAGGACAAACGAAAAAAATCCCGTCAATAGATATAATAGTGTGTTTTTTATAGCTGTCATACCTACAATGTCAATTTTACCTCAGCGCCAAAATACAGAGGCAGATTACGGGCAAAGGCTGTCCCCGATATTTTCTCGGTGACCAGCTGATCTATGTTCAGAAAGTTATTGGCATAGAAGGATACTGTAGCCCAACGGCCAATCTCCTTTGTTAACCTGATGTTCAATATGCCGTAAACCGGGTACCTCGATCCCAGGTAATAGGATGCTTTGTTGGTGGTTCCAATCAGCTCCCGGTATTGCGGATCGTTTTCCATCTCCTGTGTGAACGGAATTACGTTCCCTTTCATATCTATAAGATACAGGGGATTCACCCGTTTAGTGTATTTATCGTCATCATAAGCCCATTTCCCTGAATGTCTTATGCCTTTATCATCATAATAATAGGTTTGTACCTGATCGTTCAATTCGCATACATACGTGGTCCGGTCCATAAAGATCATCTGGGCAGTCACGGTAACAACCATCCCTACCCTCGGAATATGGGTAATAAAACGAATGTTCGTGTTGAGTCGTTCTTTCCTGTCGCCCGACGAGGTCTTGTTCCCGGCGGCATAGACTCCTGCATAACGGTAAGGTCTGCCCGCAACCTGTGTACCTACCAGGATAGCACCCTCCGATTCATCCTGCGTTTTGACATTCATATAGGCTCCGTTGACGGATACCGAAGTATTAATGACTTTGATCTCGGGAAAATTCAGGGTATATTCTATACCCCATTTTTTCTGTTTAATGTTATTTACCGGCTTCTGATACGTAAGGAAAATGGTGTCGGTAATATAAGGAAGCGCCTGACCGTCTACATATACAGATCCGTCACGGTACATGGGCAATTTGCCGGACGGTATGGATATACGGGAGGGGCTCCCGTTTTCCCAAACGTATCCGTAACGGTTATATTCAACGGGCATAACCCGGGTGCTGAACCCGTATCCGTTGGTCATGTCCTCGTTATAATACACCAGCGAGCCCCATACGTCTCCTATCCGAAATTCGGCCGCTGCTTCTATGTTTACGCTTTTTTGCATCTCCAGAAGGGAGTTTCTTACCTCGTTATCGAGCCTTTTAGTCGTAAAGAGAACCGTCCCCACTCCGTTGTCATCTATATCATTGTACGAAAAGGAAACCACGTCCAGGAAAGTGGGGTCGGGATACAAATAGACCATAGAAGGCATTTTGTAATTGATGCCCCAGCCGGCCCGTACAGCGAGTTCTTTGAAGCCGGTCTGACGGTGTATCACCTGGTAACGGGCATTAAACCTGGGTTCCGCAGAAAAATACCGGGCCATACTGAATTTTTCGTGGGGAACAATCCCGTTCACGCGAACCCCGGCCTGAATTTCAAGCACTTTCCCTTTTATGGGTACAGCCATTTTGTCCTCAACAAAAGCTGTGTACCGGTGGAGAAAAGGAATGTCCTTATAGGAACGTTCCCTGAAGGTGGAAGAGGATGAAGCATCGGGCGAAAGATACGGGTCGAAGACCTTGCCTTCTCCTTTATTTCCCTTTGACGTCCACTCAACACCAAGGAGCACCTTATTGCTGACCTGACCGTATCTGCCAAACAGGTTAGCAGTCAGCTTGCTCTGAAGATTTACGGGTAACCCGAATATTTCAAGATTGGAATAATATTGGAAAGGAGTAAAAAAGCCGAGGTTTTCACCGGATTCCATGGCAAGGGAATGCGCCACACGACCGTAACTTCTATAGGCTTTTTCCTGTGAATACTGTTTGGTGATATCGCCGGCCATCACAAATTCCAGGTTTGTGATCCATGGTTTGTTAATAATATACTTCCCGTTGAAATACAGGCCCAGTCCTTTGTCTGTATCCCTCGAGATATTCTCCAGAAAATTGTCAGGGTCGGTGGCATTGCTGGCATCTGAATAGTTAGCACGTATTTTGGCGTTAAATACGAGTTTCTTTCTGAAGGTATTGGAATAGCCCAGCTGCAGGTTAAAGCGCCTATAGACATCGGCCGGCGTACGGATATCTGCATAGGACAGGGCATAGTCGGCATCGAGGTTCACCACGCCTGCAACATGGGTGCGGGCCATATTCCGGTTGCGGGCGCGTCCCCGATGATTACCAAAATGTTTTTTTTCACCGGAAGAGAGTGAAAAACCTTTGCTGAGGCTCACCTGCTTCAGTTTGGGATCTGCTTTCAATCTTACCTGCCACGGGGTCAGTCCCATTCTTGTTTTCACAACAACGGCCCCGGAAGTAAGATCGCCATACTCTACAGAAGGGATCCCCCTGATAACTTCTATCGATTCAATGTTGTCAGTAGATAACTGGCGAGCATCCACACCGGTGCCGGCTGTTGATTCCCCGTTACTACTCAGCGAGGAAGTCTTCCTGACCTGCAAGTTGGCGTCATTGGAAACAGTGGCCCCGTCCAGTATAAGGGCAGTACCGAATGCATTAGCACTATTGGTGGAAATATCCCTGATGGTGAGCTGATTGACACTGTTTAACGTCGGATTCTCGGTAATGTTTCCCGGGAGAAGCTGCATCACATCCTTAATACTTGAAGGCTGAACGTGCTCCAGAGCCTGCTTTTCAATACGGGAAGAAGAATTCAGACGGCCGCCTTCTTCTGCTGTCACCACTACTTCCTGCAGACGGAGACTGCTTTCATAAACCGACAGTATAAGACCGGACACCGGTCCCTGCACCTTCAGAGGAAACTGTTTTGTTTCGTAACCCAGAATTTCTACACGAATTCTATAAGAACCAACAGGCACATTCCCAATATGAAACTGCCCGCCTTCTTCAGATATATACCACAGCCCGAGCTCCTCAATCACCACCGTGGCATAAGGTATCGACTCTCCCGAATCGGCATCTTTCACAACGCCGGCCACAGTAACTTTCGGAACTTCCTGCGCCCCGGTTTTCAGTGAAAAAGAAAGAAAAAGAAATAATATAAAAAAACAGACAGGATAATTTCTCACTTTCTCTTCGTTTCAATTATTCAAATGTAAAAGTAAGACATTTTTTTAATTATGCTTAACGGAAATTATACTTACTTTTGCATGCGATGAAACACGATTCTTACCTGAAATACCTGTTCATCCTGTTCATTTCTCTGAGCATGATCTCCGGATGTCGTGAGAATCAGCCCGGGGCTGAGTTATCTCTTGCCTCACCGGTCATCAACATTCCTCAATCCGGCGGATATGTGGATTTCAATATTTTTACCAATACTTCGTGGCATATTGACAACCCCGAAGGGTTCAGTTTATCCTCGCTTTCCGGAAAAGGCAGCACTACCGTTCGGCTGACCACTGAACCCAACAATCAGGTGGCCTCGGTGCGTTCGGGTGTTTTTATTGTAGTCGGGGAAGAAAACCTTTCGGTTGTGGTTACTGTAACACAGCCGGGTATTGCTCCGGTTCTTACCGTTAGTCCGCAACAAATAGAAGCTTCCTGGTCTCAGGAAGTATACGCACTGGATATAGTATGCAATTTTGCATGGGAATCCTCGTCCGATGCCCAATGGTGCCAGGTTTCTCCTGCTTCGGGTGACGGAAACGGTGTGCTTCTGGTATCTGCCTCTGAAAATAGCACCAGTCAGCCCAGAACGGCTGTCATAAGCCTGGGCAATGCCGGTCTGGGTATATCCAGGCTTATTCCGGTAAACCAGGAAGGTTACGTAGTTAATCCAAGAATGCTCGACAGCCTTGTATTGGTTTGTTTTTTCACCGAAACCGGAGGATCTTCGTGGCAAAAAGACAAATGGGACCTTGCCTCTCCCATAGATACATGGACGGGTATACGGCTTAATACCCAAGGACGTGTAGATTCGCTGAGCCTGGCCTCAGGTGTAATATCCCAACAGGGAACCATACCGGACTGTATCGGGGAACTTACGGACTTAGTTGCACTTTCTCTGGGCAGCAATTCATTTACGGGACCATTCCCGGAAAGCGTACGGAATCTGAAACTGCTCCGACGTCTGAATATTGGATCCAATCCACAGGTAAACGGGCCTATCCCTGAATGGATTGGCGAATTAACCCGGCTGGAAAGACTGTCTCTGGGAAGCATGAGCGGACTCACCGGATCCATTCCTGCATCTATTGGACAACTGGTTAATCTCACCGATCTTAATCTGGTAGGTTGTTCCGGCCTGAGCGGTTCCATACCACCGGAAATAGGCAAACTGGTTAATCTTAAAAACATACAGCTCAACAATGTACCTCTGACAGGCACTATTCCTCCCGAGTTCGGGCGTCTGGCAAGTCTCGAAAACCTGGGCCTTTATAACACAAAACTCAGTCTGCCCATCCCGGACGAATTTTTTGACGGATTAACACACCTTTCATCCATATTGTTCCATCAGAATGCAAATTTTAACGGCCCGCTGCCTGAAGGTCTTGGACGTTTGACAACGACTTCGGACCGGCTCAGTATACGCCTTGAAAACTGTAACTTTACAGGCACGATCCCCGAAAGCTGGGTGAATATACCCATTGTCTCCACCCAGTTAAGGCTGCAGGGGAACCGTTTGTCCGGGACTATACCCGAGCTCATGAAACAACATACCTGCTGGAACGAAAACATTTGGAAACCGTCACTTTATATTTGCCCCCAACAGGTAGGCTATGGATTTACAAACTGCGATTAACATACCATGGAAGAGATTGCTGCGTCTGGCGCTTGAAAGAGGTGGTTCTTATGCCGATCTGTTCTTTGAGCAAACCATTTATCACGATATTACCCTCAGGGATGGCCAGGTAAATACGGCCGGAACTCATACCGACAGCGGTCTGGGCATACGTGTGTTGACCGGAGACCAGACCGGTTATGCTTTCACCGAGTCAGTTGCAGCCCGAGATATGGAACGGGCCGCGCACACAGCGGCTTTTATTGCCGACAGCTCAAACCCCGCACCACAATCTATTCGTTTACAAACCATTAAAACAAAGAATCTCTATCCCGTAACCGATCATTGGAATGATATATCCCCGGAGCGGAAAATCCCTTTTCTTCAGGAAATGAACGATTTGGTATTCGGTGCAGATAAACGTGTCAAAAAGGTAATTGCCAGGCTTTCCGACACCACCACCTTTATCCGTTTTTATAATTCGGAAGGCACAGGTTTTACCGATTTGCGGCCTATGGCATCACTATCCGTATCGTGTATAATGGAGGCTGGCGGAAAGACCGAGACAGCTTCCTGTTCCAGATCTTTCAGAATGGGAGGTGAGTTTCTGCAACACAGCCTTATAGAAGAACTTGCTGCCGAGGTTGTTGCACGTACGGCCTTCCAATTTTCTGCCGTTCAGCCGAAAGGGGGCGAGATGCCTGTAGTAATGGCAGCCGGAGGTTCCGGGATTTTGTTGCACGAAGCTATAGGACACGCCTTTGAGGCCGACTTTATCCGTAAAAGCATTTCTATCTTCTCCGGCAGACTGGGAACCCGGGTATGTGCGCCCGGCATAAACATAATAGACGACGGCACTATTCCTTTTAACAGGGGTTCAATCAATATAGACGACGAAGGAACGCCCGGACAGAAAACATATATGGTCACCGACGGTATCCTCACTTCCTTTTTACATGACCGCATTTCTGCCGTACAGTTCGGAGTTCCCGCTACAGGGAACGGCAGAAGGGAATCTTTCCGGTTTATGCCGTTGCCCAGAATGAGAGCCACCTATATGGAAAACGGCCCTTCAACGGAAGAGTCGCTTATTGCGTCAATAAAAAAAGGTCTCTACGTAGATACTTTCAGTAACGGGCAGGTACAGATAGGGGCAGGTGATTTCACATTTTATGTTAAAAGCGGGTATCTGATAGAAAAAGGGAAACTCACACGCCCAGTAAAAGATGTCAACATCATAGGAAACGGACCCGCCGCACTGGCCGACATCAAAGGCGTGGCAAACAATTTTATAATGGATAACGGCACCTGGACCTGCGGGAAAGAACAATCCTGCCCCGTTTCATGCGGAATGCCTACTGTTCTTGTAGGATCTTTAACGGTTGGAGGCAGAGCATGAGCACACCATTTACACTAAAAGATATGGCACAATACGCCCTTACATCAGCCCTGCGCAAAGGGGTGGAGCAGGTTCGCGTTACTGCAATGCAGGATGTATCCGATTCGTTCACAGTAAGAAACGACAAACTCGAAAAACTTTACCAGGCTGGAGAATCCTCCCTGTTTATACATCTTTTTGCAGACGGCCGGTACGGGACCTGTTCCACTAACCGTCCGGAGGAAAAAGAAATTGACCGATTACTTGACACGGCCATTGCGTCTACCCGCCTGCTGGCAGCCGATCCGTACAGGGCCCTGCCTCCGGCCGAAAAGTGCTATAATGGATTAATCCGGTCCGGAGGCTGCTTGCCTTCCGACCCGCTTTCCGTAGAAGCAAAGAAAAAGACAGCCTTTGAATGTGCTGCCGGGGTCTGGGGAACAGATCCTTCCCTGGTGCATGTTACGGCAGATTACTCAGACAGCCGCAGTTGTTTGTATATTATAGATTCACAGGATCTTTACTGCTTTTCTGCCGACACCTACTACAGTCTTTCCGCCGAATGTGCCGTAAACGGCCCACACAACACACGTCCTTCGGACTGGTACGTCAAAGGAGGCATTGCTCCGGACGCCATTGGTATTGGGGAAAGTGCCCATAGCGACTGTGCCCGTTTAGCGCTGGAAAGAGCCCTTGCAAAACGCGCCCCCGGGAAAATCCCTTCCGGGTATTATAATATGGTTGTGGAGAACCGGGTAGCATCCACATTACTTGCCCCTGTCATACAGGCTATGTCGGGAAGCGCACTGCAGCAGGGAAGTTCATTTCTCCTGAACATGCTCGGAAAACAAATAGCCGCAAGCCACTTTACGCTGAAAGACGAGCCCCATCTTCCAAATGAGCCGGGGAGGAGGTATTTCGACAGCGAAGGGTTGGCCACAAAACCCCGGACGATCATTGAGAACGGCATATTAAACCTCTATTTTCTCAGCACCTATTTTGCAGGGAAAATGCAAATGACCCCTACCATAGAAGGACCTTCGGTACTTCAGCTTGAGGGATGCGAAAAAGATCTTCATTCACTTATTCAAAAAGCGGGAAAAGGGGTGCTTGTCACCGGTTTTAACGGGGGTAACTGCAACGGGACCACCGGGGATTTTTCATACGGTATTGAAGGGTTTCTTTTTGAGAACGGAGATATTTTACGACCTTTGAACGAAATGATCATATCGGGGAATATGAAAGACTTGTGGTTAAGATTCCTGTCTGCAGCCGATGATGCATTACACTATTCTGCCTGGCAGATACCATCGCTTTTATTCGAAAACATTGCCTTTGCAGGATTATAGACCGCTTATGAAAAAACCCACCCTGTTTGTAAGTCTTATCCCGGTTATTGTTCTGGTCTGTGTAATCTTCACTTGCGTAAAGATATTCGGCGATGAAGTTACCGCCGGACCTTCCCAGATAGCTTTATTATCCGTTGCCGTGCTGGCATTTATCATTGGACGGATTTTTTACGGCCTGACCTGGGATGAATCGGAAAAGGCAATGATGACGCACCTGAAGAACACCGGTCCGGCCATCCTTATTTTATTAGCCATCGGGGCGCTCAGCGGCAGCTGGATGAATAGCGGGATTATACCTTCCATGATCTACTACGGTCTCAAATTCATTCATCCGGTCATTTTTCTGCCCCTGGTATTTGTCTTGTGTTCTGCTATCTCCCTTGTGACCGGGAGTTCCTGGAGCACAGTGGGAACTTTTGGGGTCGCCCTCCTGGGCGCCGGTCAGATGATGGGACTTCCTGTCCCCTGGCTGGCAGGAGCAATAATATCCGGATCCTATTTCGGTGACAAAATGTCACCCCTGTCTGACACGACCAATCTAGCTTCTTCTTTTTGCGGTGTCCCCTTATTCAAACATATCGGATACATGCTGTATAATACCGTTCCGGTATTCATTATATCACTTATCATTTATATCATTGCCGGGCTTGCTCTCCCTGCAGACAACACACCGGATATTGGAGCACAACTTTCAGCAATAAAGGAAACATACACGATATCGCCGTGGCTTCTTCTGATTCCGCTGATCACAATTCTCATGGTGGTAAGAAAGATTCCTCCGTTCATTACCCTGTTTGTCGCAGCTGCTGTTGGCGCCGTTGTAGCAGTCATTATACAGCCCGGCGTCTGTTCTGCTATTGCACCCACCGGTTTTGCAGCAGCAATCCGAATGATATCCGGCAGCGTGAATATCCAGACCGGTAATGAAATTCTTAACAATCTGACCTCAACAAAGGGTATGGAAGGTATGTTGAATACAGTTTGGCTCATTTTATGTGTAGTAGCCTTTGCCGGAGTAATGACCGCATCCGGGATGATTCGTGTCATTACAGAACAACTGGTGAAACTGATGCAGAACACATTGAGCACCGTTGCCTCAACACTGGGAACCTGCATTTTTTTCAATATGACACTTGGAGATCAATATATGGCCATAATCCTGCCGGGAAACATGTTCAGTGAAAGCTATAAAAAACAGGGCTATGCTCCCGAATTGCTTTCCCGCACCATAGAAGAATCGGCTACCGTGACTTCAGTCCTTGTGCCCTGGAATACTTGCGCAGTGGCACAGTCTACGGTACTTAACGTAGCCACGCTTACCTATCTCCCCTATTGTTTCTTTAATCTCATCACGCCGTTTTTTTCTCTTTTTGCGGCAGCCATCGGATATAAAATCAGAAAATTAACCAACTAATTAATATATTATTTATGATCATTTCAGACGAAAAAGTAGTTTCACTTTCCTATACGCTGATAGTTGACGGAGACGTGATAGAAACCGTGAAAGAAGAGAAACCTATGCAATTCATATACGGATTGGGGTACCTGTTGCCTGCCTTTGAAGAAAAACTCAAAGGGAAGCAAACCGGTGACGACTTTAATTTCACGCTCAGTGCACAAGAAGGATACGGAGAAGTTGATCCCAATGCCGTAGTGGAACTCTCGAAAGACCTTTTTATGATAAACGGTAAAATTGAAGAAGGCCTTCTGGTAAAAGATAAAATCATTCCCATGCAGGATTCGGAAGGTCACCGAATGAACGGAGTGGTTGAAGAAATATCTGAAAATACCGTCACCATGAATTTCAATCATCCGCTGGCCGGCTGTGAACTCAATTTCACGGGCAAAGTGGTAGAAATACGTGAAGCAACAGAAAAGGAACTTAACGACGGGCTGTTTGGCGAACGCGCCGAATCATCGTGCGAACACGATTGCAGCGGCTGCAGCGGTTGCCACTAGAACTCCGTCCAGAGCCGAAGAGACAATCCCGCCGGCATAACCGGCACCTTCTCCGCAAGGATACAGACCTTCCAGCGTAATATGCCGGAAGGTCTCCTTTTCTCTGGGAATCCTCACCGGCGATGAGGTACGTGATTCCACGCCCAGCAAAAGTGCTTCGGAAGTAAAATAACCATGCATTTTATTATTGAATAATGCAAATGCCTCCTGCAGTGAACGGGTCACGTAATCGGGCAGGATAGCTCCCAGAGGAGCTTCCACACATCCGGAAAAATAGCTGCTCGCCGGAAGATTGGCCGAGATTATGCCCCGGACAAAATCGGTCATTCGTTGCCCCGGGGCGGCAAAACCAGCCACTTTGGCTGCTTTCTCAATACTTTCCTGCAAATACATTAATGACAGGGGGTCGTCAGGACAGGTTGCATCGCCCGGTTCAACGGAAACCACAACACCGGCATTGGCCATCTTTCCCGAACGTTTTGAATTCGACATTCCGTTGAGAACCAAACCTGCTGCATCGGTGCAGGCCGGAATGATCTGCCCACCGGGACACATGCAAAAGGAATAAACTCCCCGGCCGCCTGCCTGTGTCACAAGATTGTAGGTAGCCGGCGGTAAAACTTTCCTGTAGGAAGGCATTACGTGTGAATACTGAATGTCATTTATCAGTTGCTGCGGATGCTCTACCCTCAAACCCATTGCAAAACCCTTTGTCTCCAGAGCCCATCCCCTGTATTTGAAAAGCCGGTATATATCACGAGCCGAATGTCCTGTAGCCAGGATGACTGCCTCGCCTTTCCATTCGGTGCCGTTGCTATCCCTTACGCCAAGCACTTTATTGTTTTTTACCAAAAGGTCGGTGACCCGTGTGTTAAAATGATACGTTCCGCCATGTGATTCAATGGTATGCCGGATCTTCTCAATAATGGCAGGCAACCTGTCGCTGCCTATATGTGCATGTACCTGGCTCAGGATTTCATCCGAAGCACCGTGCGCCACCAAAGTCTGCAGAATCTTTCCCGTATCGCCCCGCTTTGTAGAGCGGGTATATAATTTCCCGTCAGAAAAAGTGCCGGCACCCCCTTCCCCAAAACAGTAATTGGAATCGGGGTTTACACCCAGGCCCCTGTTTAAGGCCGCAATATCGGCTTTCCGGGCATGAATATCTTTCCCCCGTTCCAGGATGACAGGCCTAAATCCTTTCTCCAGTAAAGTCAGTCCGGCAAAAAGGCCTGCCGGCCCGGAGCCTACCACAATAACATCCTTACTTTGTGACACATCCCGATACGACACACGGCATTCACCGGGATTCTCAGCTTTCAGGTATACATCCACGACACAATGAATGACCGGATAACGGTCCCTGACGTCCAGAGACTGCTGTACAAGATGAATTTTTCCCAGATCTGCGGGATGGCAGTTCAGCGTTTTGGCAGCCTGTTTTTTAAGGTTTGACGGAGTAACACCATCCAGCGGATCTATCCGGTATTGAATACGTTGCATATATTAATCATTCATTTCTATGGAACGTGTAACGGGAGCCACATCCAGTCCGGCAGTCTGACCCACTTTCCATTTATAATATCCGGTCACTGCTATCATTGCCGCATTGTCTGTAGTAAAACGCATCTGAGGCAAATACACCTCCCATTTTCTTTTTCGGCCTTCATCCTCTATACGCGCCCGCAATCCGCTGTTGGCAGACACCCCTCCGGCCAGTGCCAAACGGGTGATACCTGTCTTCCGGACAGCTTTTATCACTTTTTCAGTAAGAATATCAATAAGCGTACGCTGAAGACCGGCAGCCAGATTGGCAAGATGCGCAGAAATAAATTCGGGATCTTCGGCCAGACGGTCCCGTAAAAAATAAAGGAAAGATGTTTTGACCCCGCTAAAGCTGAAATCAAGGTCCTTAATATGTGGCCTGGCAAAAGCGAACACTTTGGGATCTCCCAGTTTTGCCCATTTGTCAATGAGGGGGCCGCCCGGATATTCGAGGCCCAGGAGTTTGGCCCCCTTGTCGAATGTCTCTCCTACCGCATCGTCAATGGTCTCTCCCAGTATTTCAAACCGCAACGGCGCATCCATCCTGAGAATCTGCGTATGCCCCCCCGAAACGAGCAGGCAAAGGAATGGGAACTCAGGAATCTTACCCGAGGCAGGAACCGCAGCTCCGCCATCGGCGCCCGGAACAAGAATAAAATGACTCAGCACGTGTCCCATAAGGTGATTGACTTCAATGAGAGGCGCCCCGGTAGCCAGAGAAAGTCCTTTGGCAAAAGAAGTCCCGACAAGTAGTGATCCCAGCAGGCCGGGACCCTTTGTAAAAGCAATAGCATCAATATCAGAGGCCTTGATGCATGCCTGATCCAGGGCCTGGCTTACTACCGGCACAATATTCATCTGGTGCGCACGACTGGCCAGTTCGGGCACCACTCCGCCGTATTTCCTGTGTACTTCCTGTGAAGCCATCACATTGGAGAGCAAAAGGGTATCCTTAAGGACTGCTGCAGATGTGTCGTCACAGGAAGATTCTATACCTAAAATATAAGCCATACATCAGATCAATTTAAACTGCAAATGTGGGCATTTTTTTCTTATTTTTGTAAGTTAAGGTTATTCCATGCGGATTATAAAAAACATACTGCTCTCTGTACTTTTTATTGCGGTTCTGGCGTTCACGGCACTGTCCATTGCTGTTCAGTTTCCTACTGTCCAGAGTCAGGCCGCCCATCGTGCGGCCGCATGGCTTTCTGAGCAGACTGGAGCCGGATTTACCATAGAGAAGGTTCATATTCTGTTTTTTAAAAAATGGCTTATACACAATATCACTATCGAGACTGCGCCGGGAGATACTTTGTTCCATGCCGGTAAATTATCGGTAAGTCTTCGTTCTGTGAATCCTGTTAATAAAAAGATACTTATAGACCGGGTTCTTGTTTCGGGCGGAGGATTCTACCTGACTATCGGAGACAGTGTGACCAACGTGGAAACTCTTTTTCCTAAAAAAGATACGCTGCGCGACACAGTCAGCCGGCCTTTTGCCTGGGATATTCGTGCAAATAAGGTACTGGTGAGAGATTTTACTTACAGCATGAAAGATACGTTCCGGGGGCCATCGCACAATAATCCTTCGAGCATCGATTACCAGAACATGGAAATTAAAGGGATCAATATTGATATACGTAACGCCGCTTTCCGCGACAATACCGTTTATGCCCGTTTGGAGCACCTGAACGGAAGGGAGAAATCGGGTTATTTCATCCGCCATCTGGAAGGAGATGTCAAAGTGGACGGAACGGCAGCCCTGATAGAAAACGTTCATATTCTGGATGATTTCTCGGATGTAAGGGCACATTATTTCAGGATGGGATACGGCAATTCGGAGAACCTGAGTGATTACGTCAATAAAGTCGTAATGGAGCTGGACATGGACAATGCATTCCTTTCCTTCAGAACTATTCAATATTTTGCATACGGTCTGGACCCTGCATTTACTCTGGGAATACGCGCTTCGGGCAAGGTTACGGGAACGGTGAACAGTCTGTCTGCAGACAGTCTGGATATACATTCCCTTTCCGGAATGACCCATATTCAGTGCGGTTTTAAAATGAAAGGTCTGCCCAATGTACCTGAGACCACCCTGCAAATAGATATACCCCAGCTTGCTTCAAATATCGGGGATCTTAATAAAGTACTCTACTCGATTGCCGGCGTTCAGATTCCGCAATTGGAAAAAACCGTAGGGGGACATACGCCTTTCCTGTTCAGCGGGCGCCTTGCAGGCCTTCTGACCGATTTTGCCGTTGACGGTCTGTTGAAAGGACTCTTTGGCGAAGTAGATATTGATATGGTCATTAACAGCAACGCTTCTCCGCAAAATGTGCTGCTATCCGGCGTGATTGAGACAAAAGATCTGGACCTGGGTGTCCTCACGGGAATCCCGTTACTGGGACATTGTTCTCTCTATACCAAGGCCCGGGCTATGCTTGGCTCCGAAGATAACGGGGGGATTGACGCCAGTCTGGACACTCTTTCAATCAGCAGTCTCGTTTTCAATAACTATACGTTCCGGGACTTTAAGGTCCGGGGAGAATTCAAAAACGGATTCATTGAAGGTCGCATGACCGGATCGGATCCTAACCTGCGATTTTTAGTTCAGGGCCGTGCAAATCTTTCAAACAACACCGGAGCAGCGGCCAAATTATTTGCAAATATCGGTTATGCAGACCTCAACAAATTAAACCTGTACAAGACAGACTCCATTGCTGTGCTTAGCGGTATTGTTGAGGCGGATTTCTCTCACATCAACGCTGTGGGTGATATTGAAGGAATCATTGCCGGCAGTGGTTTGTCATTTAAAAATTCTAAAGGGACACATGCCCTGAATTCACTGTTCCTTGAAAGTAAGCGGATCGATTCAACGACATTCAGAGCTGCGCTTCAATCCGATGCCCTAAATGTTTCCTATTCCGGCGGAATAGGTCTTATTCATTTTGTTTCGGAAGTATACGACCGTTTTCTTGCAAAGCATATACCCGCCTTTTTCACATCTGCTGTAGCGGACAGCCTTGTTTCTGTAACCGGGATATTGCCTGCCGCCAGACTGGAAGCAGAAGTCCAGAATTCCGCTTTTCTGGAAGAACTTTTTTTGCCCGGTCTCTTCATCTCTCCTCAGACCAGGCTGATAATGGCATCTCCCCGCATAGATAGCCTGGAACTCCGGTTTAATTCCCCCCGGATAGGGTATCAGAAACATAATATTAAAGACCTGCAGATACTTGCAACGGGCGGCAAACAGGGAATTAGTGCAGGAATCAACTGCCAGAACCTGACTATAGGAAGTATTCCGGTTGAAAACGTTTCCCTGATGATGACCGGGTCTAATAACACACTCACGGCCGGCTTAAAAACAGGATATCAGAATGCTCCGGGAAACCGTTCGGACATAACGGCCTCTTTCATTTTTTCAAGGGATGATTCTTCGCAGACACCCGTAATAGAATGCCGCATACCTTCATCTCCAATTGTAGTGGACAATAAGGTCTGGACCCTTTCTGCAGACAGTGTCATTCTGAGTGGCAAAAACATATCGTTTAATAAATTCCGGCTGCAGCACAGTACGCCACCGGGCCGATTCGAAAATATTACTCTGGCGGGCATACTTTCGGAAAATCCCGCCGATACATTAAAAGTAACGTTGCATGATTTTGATGCCTCCATGCTCAATCCTTTTTTCCCGGCAGAATATCCCTTTACCATAAAAGGATCATTTTCCGGGAAAGGCAGCATAACGGACTTTTATGGGTCCCGCTATTTATTTGTAGATCTTACCGGAAAGAATTTCTATGTAAACGATACACTGGCAGGTGATCTTAGAGTACTGAGCAGCTGGAACCAGGAACAGGGTCAATTCAAGCTGGGTTCGAGCCTCACACTTCCCGACGGCAGAAGGCCATTGATCGCCACCGGATCTTTTCGTCCATCGGACAGTTACCTGGAACTCAGAGCCGGATTTAACCGTTTTCAGACCTCATTGGTGGCTCCCGTCCTGACCGGGCTTGTATCCGGAATGAACGGATATCTTTCGGGAGATATGCTTCTTGCCGGAAACTTGCCCGATCTGACCCTTACCAGCGACAACACTTGTGTAAACAATCTGGAATTTACCATAGATTTTACCCGTGTTCCATATAAGCTTAACGGCCCCGTAAGGCTGACACCTGAAGGACTTTACCTGCCACAGGATACGCTTTACGATGCACACGGGCATTACGCCATTGTTCAAGGAGGCCTTAAGTACAAACATTTTCGCGATATTGCAGCGGATCTGAACCTGAATTTTGTGAACTTCCATGCACTTAATACCACACAGAAAGATAACGGAGATTTTTACGGAACCGCTTTTGCTACCGGCACCCTTGACATAAAGGGTGCTCTCAGTGACCTTCTGATAGATCTTTCCGCCCGCTCGGAACCACATACCGCAATTCACATTCCACTCTCTTCAGCGACCGAAGCCAAAGAAACAAATCTCCTTTCTTTTGTAAGGCCCCCCGTCACCTACCAGGGGCGAGATCCTTACGCACAGGCAGCCATCGAGGCCCAGAATAAACACCGCCAGAATTCTCAGCTCCGCTTTAATATGAAAACAGAGCTGACGCCCGATGCGGAAATATTGCTCGAGATAAATAAAGCCACCGGCGATGTGATATCGGGCAGAGGTCGGGGAGTAATAAATATTGGAGTGGACCCCCGGCAGGACGGGTTCTCCATTTTAGGTGACTGTACCGTTGAAAGCGGCAATTATTTATTTGTTCTTCAGGGTATTATATCCAAACGCTTCCAGATAGTACCGGGAGGTACCATCTCATTTAACGGGGACGTCATGAACACGCAGCTCAACCTGACCGCATCGTATCATACGAAAGCCTCCCTCAATACTCTGCTTTCAGACACAACCATGATTAGTAACCGCCGCGATGTGGATTGCCAGATACTCATGTCGGGAGCTTTACTTAACCCCACACTCGGATTTAATATTAATATCAACGATATAGATCCCACCACCCGTGCACGCGTGGAAAGCGCCCTGAACACAGATGACAAGATGATGCGACAGTTCATGACGCTGCTTATTTCAAGCAGCTTTATGCCCGATCAGGAGTCCGGAATTGTAAACAACTCAAACATACTGTATTCCAATGCTACGGAAATCCTGTCCAATCAGTTGAATAACATTTTCGCCCAATTGAATATTCCGCTCGATGTCGGATTCAACTATCAGCCCGGACAAAGCGGAGATGTGTTTGATGTAGCCATCTCTACCCAGCTATTCAATAACCGTGTTATCGTAAACGGGAATATGGGAAATAACCCCTATACCCAAAACAATAACGATCTGGTGGGTAATATAGATATAGAACTGAAACTCGATGAAAAAGGCAAGTTCAGAATAAAGGCATTCAGCCGTTCAGCAGATCAGTATTCCAATTATCTGGACAATACGCAACGGAGCGGAGGCGGATTTGTATACCAGGAAGAATTCAACTCGTTCCGTCAGTTATGGCAGAGGTGGTTAAAGTTACCTTAAAACGGCTCCCGTCTCTTTGGCAAATGCGTCAAGCAATCGTTGCATGATCTGTCCCACATACGTATCGGTCAGGGTCTTTTCAGGATCCTGCAGGACAAAACTCAGGGCATACTGTTTGGTACCTTCCGGGATTTTATTACCGCGGTAAACATCAAACAATTGAACCTTCTTTAGGAGCTTTTTCTCTGTTTTAAAAGCTATTTCATGTAATCTGGCGTAAGGAACCGATTCCTCCAGCACCAGCGCCAGATCCCTGCGCACTTCAGGGAAACGGGGCATCTCGGAATAACGCACCGAGTTATTTTTAATTATACTAAAGAAAACATCCCATGCTATTTCGGCCGCAAAGACGGCCTGCCTGATATCCAGTACACGGCACAGTTTGTTGTTTACCTGCCCGATATCTGCCAGAACCTTGCCGCGGAACAGGTAACGTACCCCTTCTTCATAGACATCAGACGGGGAAGGCTGGTAATCCAGAATACCAATATGCAGCCCGTAAATACAAAAGAGCTGTTCCACATAAGCCTTCAGGAAAAAGAAATCGACGGGAGCAGCCGGAGAATGCCAGTTTTGCGGCTTATCATTACCGGTAACAAAAAGCGCCAGTCTGGGATACTCTCTGTAAGCCCTTAGGCTTTTACCTTCAGCTGCATTTTCAGGGGTATCGGCCTGTGAAAGGTAGGTGTAAACATTGCCCTGCTCAAAGAAACGCAGATCGTACTGCTGCCGGTTAATATTGTATGCAATCGTTTCCAATCCGCCCCAGATAAGCGTCTGCCGCATAACATTGAGATCGTTGCTCAGGGGATTGAGAATCTTTACGGAATCAGAGGCATTAAAGGTTTCCAGGGCAGCATAATACTCAGCTTTAGTAAGGGAATTGCACATGATCTCGCGAAATCCGGCAGAAGCCAGCTTATTGGCCAGGTCGTTCTTCATGCGGTCCTGATCGGGTTTTGGGATCTGGTTAATAGAAGCGCGTACCTGAGCCGGCAACTCTATATTATTGTATCCGTAAATGCGCAAAATATCCTCTACCACATCACATTCCCGTCTGACATCCACCCGGTACAGGGGCACACGTACCAGCACCTCTCCTTCCCTGCGTTCCAGGATCTTCATCTCAAGAGCCTCAAGTATTTCATCGGTCTTTTGATGTCCAATATCTTTTCCCATGAGGGCAAACATCCTCTTGTAATTCAGCCACACCTCAACGGGCTCCACAGGCTGAGGATATATATCTGTTATATGTCCTTCTGTTTTTGCGCCACAAAGCTCCTGCATAAGGAGAACCGCACGCTTAAGCGCATACAGGGTAATTCCGGGATCGGCTCCGCGTTCAAAACGGAAACTGGCCTCTGTCTTTAAACCGTGGCGTTTAGAAGTTTTACGGATATAAACGGGATGGAAATAAGCCGATTCCAGAAAAAGAGATTTTGTAGTATCTGTCACTCCGCTATCCTGTCCGCCAAATACCCCGCCGATACACATGGGGTATTTCCCGTTACATATCATCAGATCCTGGGCATCCAAAGTACGTTTCACCCCGTCGAGCGTAACAAAAACGCTGCCCGGGTCCGCAAAGCGTACAATTACTTTGTCTTCTCTGATCTTATCCCGGTCAAAAGCATGCAGCGGCTGACCGGTTTCGAGTAACACATAATTAGTAATATCCACTACATTGTTAATGGGCCGGATGCCGGCGGCACGTAACCTGTTTTGCATCCAGTCAGGAGACGGAGCCACCGACACATTACTCAAAGTTATGCCACTGTACCTGGGGGCCGCCTCAGAGGCGGTTACTTCTACCGCAACCCCTTTGGTTGCCGGGTTTTCGCTGAAAGACAATACAGAAGGGATCCTTACCTGAACCTGCTTTCCCCGGGCGGCAAGCCATGCCGAGAGGTCACGGGCCACCCCCAGATGTGAAGCAGCATCTATTCGGTTAGGTGTCAGCCCGATTTCAAAAACGACATCGGAAGAAAGATTCAGATACTCTTTAGCAGCTACTCCAACAGGAGTTTCCGGAGGCAGCACCATGATACCTTCATGTGACGAGCCCAGTCCCAACTCATCTTCTGCGCAAATCATCCCATACGAATCTTCTCCCCGGATTTTACCCTTTTTAATTTTTACCTGTTCTCCGCCGGTAAAGTTCAGGACGGTCCCTATGGTTGCCAGGAGCACTTTTTGTCCCGCTGCCACATTGGGAGCACCGCACACAACCTGCACCGGATCTCCTTTACCGGTATCTACTGTGGTCAGATGTAAATGATCGGAATTGGGATGGGGAACACAGGTAAGGACCTTAGCGGTTACCACGCCCTGCAATCCGCCCGGTATGGATTCTATTATCTCCATCGACTCAACCTCCAGTCCGATATCGGTAAGTACGCGTCCCGTCTGTTCGGGGGCCATGTCCAGCGGCAAATAATCTTTCAGCCAGTTATAAGAAATTTTCATATGTATCTATCGTTCAAAAAGAGAAGCTACAAAAGCTTTTTTATCAAATATTTGCAAATCGTTAATACCTTCACCCAGACCAATGAATTTGACAGGGATCTGTAACATATCGCTGATCCCTATGACCACACCGCCTTTGGCGGTTCCATCCAGTTTGGTTACGGCAAGTGCCGTAACCCGGGTAACTTTGGAAAATTCTTTGGCCTGCTGACAGGCGTTCTGTCCCGTAGAACCGTCCAGCACCAGCAACACTTCATGGGGAGCATCGGGCATAAGCTTCTGCAACACGTTCCGTATCTTTCCCAGTTCATTCATGAGATTGACCTTATTATGCAACCGGCCTGCAGTGTCAATAAGAAGGACATCCATGTCACGGGCGATGGCCGAAGACAAAGAGTCATAGGCGACAGCAGCCGGATCACTGCCCATTGGCTGTTTTACGATAGGTACGCCTGCCCTTTCACTCCAAATGGTCAACTGATCCACGGCTGCGGCACGGAATGTGTCGGCAGCTCCCAACATGACCTGTTTTCCTGCTGCTTTCAATTGAGCAGCCAATTTCCCTATGGTCGTGGTTTTACCTACACCGTTCACTCCCACTACCAGCACCACAAAGGGTTTCTTTGTGAAATCAAAGGGAATGATCTGATTGGTAGAAGTATTTTCCTGAAGGAGCGCTTCTATTTCTTCCCGCAGGAAACGATTCAGTTCCTGGGTATTCAGGTATTTGTCACGCGCCACACGGGCTTCAATCCGCTCAATGATTTTTAGTGTAGTATCTACACCTACATCAGAAGCAATAAGCGCCTCTTCCAGTTCATCCAACACCTGGTCATCCACGCGAGAACGCCCCATAACCGCCCTGGAGATACGGGAAAAAATACCTGTCTTTGTTTTTTCAAGGCCCTTATCGAGAATTTCTTTGCTCATGCTGGTGCGTAAAGAATGCAAATATATAAAAAAAGGCGCATGGTATTGCGCCTTTCATTCATATCTGGGGACAGGCAATTATTTACCTGAGAAAAATTCTTTTTCTTTGTCAGTGGGGATGATTTCCTCCTTGAACATATACGCACCCGTACGCTCCGAACGGGTCATACGTATACACTTAACAACGCCTTTTCCGGCTGTTTTGTCGCGTAATGTTGCAACCGCTTTTTTTGCCATGAATTTATGCTTTTAGAATTATTTAATCTCCCTGTGTATAGTCACTTTCTTAAGGAAAGGATTGTATTTTTTCCGTTCCAGCCGCTGGGTTGTGTTCTTTTTGTTTTTAGTGGTGATATAACGGGACATTCCCGGAACACCGCTCTCTTTCTGTTCAGTACATTCAAGAATAACCTGTACTCTATTTTCTTTCTTTGCCATAACCAGTGGATTTATACAATATCAATCAAACCTTTGGCCTGGGCATCTTTCAAAGTTGCTGCCAAACCGTTTTTATGAATGGTGCGGATACCCGCTGCGGATACTTTAAGGGTAATAAAACGTCCTTCTTCTTCTGACCAGAAACGTTTGGTTTTCAGGTTAGGAGCGAACTCGCGTTTTGTGCGGCGCTTGGAGTGAGATACATTATTCCCAACCATTCTTTTCTTTCCGGTAACTTGACAAACTCGTGCCATTGTATCTAATTTTTTGTGATTTATGCCATTTTTTGGGGCTGCAAATATCAGCATTTTTTTCGTATTCCCAAAACTTTATTTAAACTTTAACTTAAAAATACGACTCCAGCGAATGTTTGAAGGAAAAGGTTTGTTTTTATCTGTAGAGAACCATACTAAGGCTGGCGTGCCTACAATACGGTCTTCAGGGACAAATCCCCAATAGCGCGAATCGAGAGAGTTATGGCGGTTATCTCCCATCATAAAATAATAATCCTGCGAGAAAGTATACTCATTCGTCTCCTGTCCGTCAATCAGAATTGTATGGTCGCGCACTTCAAGCGTATGGTTTTCATACGTGGTAATGATCCGGCGGTAAAGTGGCAGGGTTGCTGTTGTAAGGGATACGGTTTTACCGGCGGCGGGAATCCACAACGGGCCGTAATTATCGCGTGTCCAGGCAAAATCAGATGAAGACACAAACGGGAACAACATAAGCGGAGAGTCGGGATAGTCTGGCGGATATACATCTACGTTCTTTGTAATGGAAATTACGTTCCTTAATTTTGACAACGCTGCCGCATTATTTTCATTTACAGGGAACCCGGGGTATCCGGGAAGTTTAGGGTCGAAGTACAGTTCAGCCACCGATATGCCGTATTTTTCCAGTATTCGCTGATTAAAAGGTTGTCCGTCCGTAACTACGGTATAGGTATTTCGGATACCCTTAATAGCGGGCTGTGGCTGGCCGTTGACATATACCTGGCCGTCACGTACATGAAGCGTATCTCCCGGAAGAGCAACGCAGCGTTTCACATAATTGTCTTCTTTACCGGCCGGACGCACTTTAACCGGTCCGTAATGGTCCAGTGTAGACTGACGCCCGTTGAGTCTCACGTGCGTATAGTAGTCATCCGTGGGGAAATTAACCAGTACGGTGTCTCCGTGAGGAAAATTAAAAACCACCACATCGTTGCGTTTCACATCCCTGAACCCGGCCATACGTTTGTACGGACGCTCAATGAGCCTCGAATAGGATTCCTTTCCCAGAATCACGTTACGTGTAAGCGGAATTGTCAGGGGGTGTTGTGGTCTTTTAGGTCCGTACCTGAGCTTCCCCACAAAAAGATAATCCCCCGTCATAAGCGTATTCTCCATGGAGGACGTGGGGATCATATAGGCCTCAAAAAAGAAGTATTTCACAAAAGTAGCTGCAATGAGTGCAAAAATAATGGCATCTACCCATTCGAGCAATATATTGCGCTTTCCGTCACCCTTATTGCTTTTTTTCCAGAAGGCCCATCTTACTTTTTTTGTTATATAAATGTCAAAAACAATAATAAGGCCCAGGAGCCACCAATAGCTTCCCATCCATATGACCCATAACAAGTAACAGAGAGCCGTTAAGGCAAACTTGAACCAGCGGTTCCTGAAAAAATCCCTTAATTTCTGCATGGTGATTGCTCAGATTTAATTGTTGGTGTTTGAGTTGGTTTCTTCCAGATCGAAATACAGGTTGAGTGTAAGCTGCAATCCTCCCTGGTAGCCAATATACAGGGTATCGCGCATAGTCTTGTAGTTCCCGTGCGACAGCGAATCGGTATCTGTAAGCGTAAAAGTATAGATCATACTGCCGTACAGGTTATAAAATCCGAACTCGGTAATACCTTCGGAGTCGGTGACGTTTTCACGCAATTCAGTAAGTTCTGTTTCTGTATTGTAAGCCTCAACGGCCACTTTTATCCCTTCTATGTATTCTTCCTTCTCGCCCCGGACATTACAATACAGCTTGTGACTATCCGGATTGGTCTGGACATTCAGGCAGCCCGTGAGTGTCCATAAAAATACGCCAATGAGTAAAATTTTTTTCATATTCATGTATAAGCACAAATATACAGGATATGGATCTAATAAATACAAAGATTAAGCCGAAATTTTCTGGTTATATTTGTTCCTGAAAAAACAACAAACATAATAATATAGATATATGAGCCTCGAATTGCAAATTAACAACGACATTAAAAACGCCATGTTGGCGAAGGAAAAGGTACGTCTTACAGCGCTCAGGGCTATTAAAGCCGCTATTTTGCTGGCGAAAACGGCAGAAGGGGCCTCTCATGAACTCAGCGATGCCGATCTGCTCAGAATTATTCAAAAACTGGTAAAACAACGCAGGGAGTCTGCCGAAATTTATAAGCAGAACGGCCGGGAGGATTTGGCCGGGAATGAACTGGCCGAGCTGTCCTTTATGGAACCTTACCTCCCGAAGACCCTCTCCGGAGAAGAATTGGAAGCGGCTCTCAGACAGATCATTTCCCAAACAGGAGCTTCCGGCCCTTCCGATATGGGAAAAGTCATGGGTGTTGCAACCAAACAACTGGCCGGGCAGGCAGACGGACGTCAGATTTCGGAAACCGTAAAGAAACTTTTGTCATAATACGTGGGACATGAAAAAGGGCCCTGTATATACAGAGCCCTTTCATATCATGTATCTGCAGTTTATTTAACCGAGTTGAGGATCGTTTCGAAAGCCTGTGGATTATTCATGGCCAGATCTGCAAGCACCTTTCGGTTAAGTCCTATATTGGCCTTAGAGATCTTTCCCATAAATTGTGAATAGGTCATACCGTGCATGCGTGCGGCGGCATTGATACGTTGGATCCAGAGTGCACGGAACGTGCGTTTTTTGTTTTTACGGTCACGGTATGCATAGGTCAAACCTTTTTCATACGTGTTTTTTGCAACCGTCCAGACATTTCTGCGGGCAAGGAAATTACCCTTTGTCTGTTTCAGAATTTTTTTGCGACGAGCCCTTGAGGCTACAGCATTAACCGATCTTGGCATAATTTTTTACTTTGCGATTGTCAGCGCTCTCCACCATTCGAGATTCTTTTCCTGCTGGGCAATCTGATTAATAATAATTTTAAAGTGCTTAAGCACAAATCAAGTTCTTGATACGCTTTGCATCAGTCTTATGAACCAATGCCGAGTAAGTCAGATTACGTTTCTGCTTCTTGGTCTTTTTGGTCAGAATGTGACTGTGGTAAGCGTGTTTCCGCTTGATCTTTCCGGTTCCTGTTAACGTAAAACGTTTTTTGGCGCCGGAATTGGTCTTCATTTTGGGCATGTTAGTAATATTAAATTGATTAGTTCTGGTTCTATTTCTTTTTTATTGGGGCAATCATCATAATCATACGTTTACCCTCTAGTTTTGGCATCTGTTCTGCTTTGCCGTATTCTTCCAGATCAACTGCAAAACGGAGCAATAGTTTTTCTCCCTGCTCGGAGAAAATAATGGAGCGCCCTCGGAAAAAAACATATGATTTCACTTTGGCGCCTTCTTTCAGGAACTCCATTGCGTGTTTTAGTTTGAACTGGTAATCGTGTTCATCTGTATTGGGCCCGAAACGAATTTCTTTCACCACAATTTTGGTGGCGTTCGCTTTCATTTCCTTGGCTTTTTTCCGTTTTTGGTACAAGAACTTCTGGTAGTCAGTAATCTTGCACACAGGAGGGTCTGCCTGAGGTGAAATTTCCACCAAATCCAGTTCCAAAGCCTCTGCCATACGTATAGCTTCAGCAATGGGGTATACACCCGGTTTTTCAATGTTTTCTCCCACAACACGTACCGCGGGGACATTTATCTCCCGATTTATTCTTGGTCCGTCATCATGTTGAGGGGCCCTTTGATAATTTCTGTTCTGACCGTTCCTGTTTTTCGGAGCAGAAGAGTTTGGTCTGTACGGTGTTGCGATAGTTTATTCCTCCTATTAGTTTGTTAAATGTTTTACTTCATTATTAATAAAGGCCACAAATTCTTCTTTTGTCATGGAACCTTTATTGCCTTCTCCCTGTTTACGCACAGATACCGTTCCCGCCATTTCTTCTTTTTCTCCCACGACCAAAAGATACGGAATCCGCTTTAACTCATTCTCTCTAATCCGCTTACCTATGGTTTCATTACGGTCATCCAGCGAGGCGCGAAGTTCGGAATTATTCAAGAAATCACAAACTTTTTTTGCAAAATCGTTAAATTTCTCACTTACAGGCAGTACAACAACCTGTTCGGGAGCCAGCCAAAGCGGGAATTTTCCACCCGTATGTTCCAGTAAAACAGCAACAAAACGTTCCATCGATCCAAAAGGCGCCCTATGGATCATAACAGGGCGATATCGTTTGTCATCGGCTCCAATGTATTCCAATTCAAACCGTTCGGGCAGGTTATAGTCCACCTGGATAGTTCCCAGCTGCCATTTACGGCCTATCGCATCACGAACCATAAAATCGAGCTTGGGGCCATAAAAGGCGGCTTCACCCTGAACTACAACTGTCTTGAGACCTTTTTCTGCAGCCGCTTCAATAATGGCAGCCTCGGCCTTCTCCCAGTTTTCATCCGAACCTATATATTTGTTCTTGTCCTTAGGATCTCGCAAAGAAACCTGGGCAGTAAATTCATTGAAGCTTAGTGTTTTAAAAATATATAGCACGATATCAATCACCTTGCAGAATTCTTCCTTTATCTGGTCGGGACGACAGAAAATATGAGCGTCGTCCTGTGTAAAGCCCCTAACACGGGTTAAACCGTGCAATTCACCACTTTGTTCGTAACGGTAAACCGTTCCAAACTCAGCCAACCGCACTGGCATATCTTTGTAAGAATGGGGTTTAGATTTATATATCTCGCAATGGTGAGGACAATTCATGGGCTTGAGCAGGAACTCCTCGCCTTCCTGGGGTGTTTTGATAGGCTTAAAGCTGTCGGCTCCGTATTTGGCATAATGTCCGCTGGTAACATAAAGTTCCTTCTGACCGATATGCGGAGTGATCACCTGTTGATAACCGTATGCCTTCTGAACGCCTTTCAGGAAATTCTCGAGACGTTCCCTGAGAGCGGCACCGCGGGGCAGCCACAGGGGCAAACCCTGGCCGACACGGGCCGAGAATGTAAATAATTCCAACTCCTTACCCAGTTTCCTGTGGTCGCGTTTCTTTGCTTCTTCCATCATGGCCACGTACTCATCGAGCATGGTTTTCTTTGGGAAGGTTATGCCATAAATACGGGTGAGCATCTGGCGTTTTTCGTCACCACGCCAATAAGCGCCAGCAATGGAAGTCAGTTTAATGGCCTTAATGACTGAGGTGTCGGGAACATGAGGTCCGCGGCACAGATCGGTGAAAGAACCGTTTGTGTAAAATGAGATGGTTCCGTCTTCCAAATCCCCTATCAATTCACATTTGTAAGGATCACCCTTGTCCAGGTAAGTTTTCATAGCCTGTTCCTTGGATACTTCTCTGCGTACGAAAGGCTGTTTACTTCTGGCCATTTCGAGCATTTTCTGCTCGATGGCAGCCAGGTCGGCTTCAACAAGAGCTCTTCCCCCAAGATCCACGTCGTAGTAAAAACCGTTCTCAATGGCCGGTCCAATGCCAAACTTTACCCCGGGATACAAAATTTCAAGAGCCTCTGCCATCAGATGCGATGAAGAATGCCAGAAGACTTGCTTGCCCTGCTCATCTTCCCATTTGTAAAATTTTACCGTGGCATTCTCCCTGATGGGTATCTGAAGGTCCATGGTCTTGTCGTTCACACTCACGGCTAACACTTCTGAAACCAGCCTGGGGCTTATGCTCTCGGCAATCTGATACCCCGTTGTTCCGGCTTCGTACTGCCGCTGTTTTCCGTCCGGGAAAGTAATGGTAATCATATATATCTATTTTAGTACCTTTTATTTGAACTTGCAAATTTAGGTATTTTTTAAAAAAATCCGTTACTTTGTATCTTAAACTTAAACGATTTATTGATGAACTCTTCATTTTGGAATAAAGCGGCGATAAACGGTCTGCTGCTGGCTTTTGTTTCCATCGTCATGATGGTCATACAAACCGTATTCGATATGGGCAAAGCAATGGACATAATCCTGTGGATTGTAAAACTGGCAGGAACTGTGGGGCTGCTTTATTATTTCATGAAAGAATTTGGGAAACAGTGTGAAACCTACACCTATTCAGATGCCTTCAAATTTGGATTGGCGGTTTCATTCTTTTCATCTATCATTGCTTCGTGCTATTATTTTGTACATGTTGCCTTCCTCTTCCCCGACGTGAACACCCAAATGTCCAATGCAATTCTTATGGGTCTCGAACAAACCGGTGCCACCTCGGAAATGAATACAGATAAACTAATAGCCAACCTGCCGCTCATTGTCTGTATTTCACAGTTCTTTTACATGAACATCCTGGGCCTTTTATGGTCATCCATTCTGGGCAGTTCTACAAAACACAAAGAACCTGCAACTCCTTTTGACAGATAACCCATGGACCTGTCCGTTATCATTGCTTTGCTCAATGAGCAGGAATCCCTGCCCGAATTACTGTCTCTGATCCGGGAAGTACTCTCCCGGCCCGTGGAGAGCAGCGGAGGTCGCCTTCTTGACTACGAGGTGATCTTTGTGGACGACGGAAGCACAGACCTTTCATGGTCTTTTATTACTGCCGAGGCCGGAAAGGATCCGAGGGTGCACGGAATTCGTTTCAGACGCAATTACGGAAAGTCAGCAGCTCTTTTCTGCGGATTCGAAGCCTCAAAAGGAAATGTTGTCATCACAATGGACGCCGACCTTCAGGACAGTCCGCACGAGATTCCCGCACTGTATTCCATGGTGGCCGGAGGCACTTACGATCTGGTCTCGGGATGGAAAAAGAAACGGAAAGACGGATTATTTTCCAAGAACATTCCCTCAAAAATTTATAATGCCACTGCCCGCCGGGTCACCGGCATAAAGCTTCACGATATGAACTGCGGCCTGAAGGCCTACAGAAAAGAAGTGGTGAAAAACATAGAAGTCTACGGTGAAATGCACCGTTATATCCCCTACCTGGCAAAAGAAGCCGGATTTTCCCGTATTAGCGAAAAGCCGGTGGTTCATCAGGCACGGAAATACGGCCGGAGTAAATTCGGTCTCAGTCGTTTCGTAAACGGATACCTCGATCTTATTTCCCTTTGGTTTCTGTCCAAATTCGGAAAAAAGCCCATGCATATCTTTGGATTATTCGGGTCACTGATGTTCATTGCCGGGGGTATCATTGCCCTGTGGCTCATCATTCAGAAGATCTACTGGCAATCTCACGGCATGCCGTTCCGTTATGTTACCGATCAGCCTCTTTTTTACCTTTCCCTGCTGGCCATTATCCTGGGCATGCAACTGTTTCTGGCCGGTTTTCTGGGAGAATTGATTTCGCGCAATGCAACAGAGCGAAACCGCTATAATATCTCCGAAAAGTGTTAAACTGACGCAGATGCACCCGGGAGGAAGGGCTTTTTCCCCGGATAAAGTCTACGTAAGCGGCGGCATCCCCGGCGAAGAAGTAGAAATCGTCAAAGAACGCCGAAAAGGATTCCGCTGCGGCAGAGTAACAAAGGTATTAGCCCCCTCGCCTTACAGAACATTGCCTTTCTGCCCTCATGCACAGGAATGCGGAGGTTGTCCCTGGCAGCATATAAGTTATGAAGGACAACTCCTCTGGAAGAAAGAGATCCTCCTGGGGGCGCTGAAGAAATATGAAATACCATTGCCTCCCGGGGGCGTCCCCGATGTATTGCCGAGTCCGCTTATAAAAGGATACCGCAATAAAGCCGAATATACTTTCGAGGCCGGGACACCGGGCATGCAGGAACATATAATGGGATTTCACAGCACGGAAGACCGGGACAACGTATTCGACTGCCGCGAATGTTCTCTCCTCCCGGAAAACATACACAAACTGGCACTGCAGGTAAAAAAGATTGCACTGGAGCAAAATATTCCTTTCTACCAATACGCCGGCCGCACCGGACTGCTTCGTAACGTATTGCTGCGCTGTACCACAGAAGGAGACCTGTGCGTGGTGCCAGGGTTCAGCCGCCGCGAGACAGAAATTATTGAGCCTTTCATGAAGGCACTCAGTGCTTCCTGCCCCGGAGTAACCAGCTGGTATTATTGTGCAGATCAGGTATTTTATTATTTTTCCGGCGATACATACTTACATGAAACTTCACTGGGCTTTGAATTTTTAATAAGTCCGGCTGCATTTTATCAGCCCAATCCGCGGCAGGCTAATCGTCTGTATGGGACCGTACTCGAAATGGCCAATAAAGCACTGGCAACTGACCGTAATTCCATTCCCCCTGCGGCTCCCATTTTCGATCTGTATACCGGTATCGGGACCATAGCCTGTATGCTCGCCGGCATGGATAAGGACAGGCCGGTTACAGGTATTGAAGGAAATGCCGCTGCCGTAGGCGACGCCGTAAAAAACGCATCCCGGAACGGGTTGAGAAATGTACATTTTATAACTGGGGATATTCTTGAAACCTATACCACCGGTTTTGTGGCCGGATATTCACAACCGGCACTGGTTGTGCTCGATCCGCCCCGCAGCGGCACACTCATCGAGATAAAAAAAGCCATTATTGCATCGCAGACACAATACATTATTTACGTAAGCTGCAACCCGGTTTCTCTGGCCTGGGACCTGAAACAATTGTGTGAAGGAGGCTATGCCGTAAAAGAGATCAGGCCGCTGGATATGTTCCCCCACACACAGCACGTAGAGACGGTTGTGCTTTGTAGCAGGAAGGACCCTTGAAAAACAATCAGAGCGGCCGGTTCAGATAATTATCGTATGACTGGGCCCTGGGACTGTATGAACTTTCAAACAAAGGAGACGAAATAAGATAATCGGCAGTAGCACGGTTGCTGGCCGTAGGAATATTATACAGGTTGGAAATACGCAGCAAAGCCTTGACATCTACGTCGTGAGGCTGTTGTTGCATGGGGTCCCAGAAAAAGAACAGCATATCTATTTTTCCGTCGGCAATAAGTGCGCCCAGCTGCTGGTCTCCGCCAAGGGGACCCGATTTAAGAAGGTTAATCACAATATGGGGATGGCTTACGGAAAGAGCCTTGTTTATGGCTTCTTCCACCATGCGTCCCGTAGTGCCCGTACAAATAAGGGTATGATTGGCCAGGCGTTCTTTGTTAAATTCCACCCATTCAATCAGATCCTTTTTGCAATGATCGTGCGCCACAAGCGCCAAAGTTTTTTTCTTCATCTGAATAAAAAATTAAATATTCACCGCCTGACCCAGGGCCATGGCGGCTGCTTCCATAATCCCTTCGCTCATAGTGGGGTGAGGAAAAACAGAATGCATTAAATCTCTGGCCGTGACTTTTTTGTTGAGTAAGGCAACCAAGCCGCCAATCATTTCCGTGGCATGCGCACCTATCATGTGCGCTCCCAGTAATTCTCCGGAATCTGCCAGAAATATGAGCTTAATAAATCCGTCTCTTTCTCCGGCCGCAGCGGCTTTACCAGAGGCTGTGAAAGGGAATTTCCCAATCTTAATATCCAGACCCTTAGCCCTGGCATCCCGCTCACGTAAACCAACAGAAGCAATTTCAGGTGCAGTATAAATACATCCCGGAATACTTGCATAGTTTACCCGGGATACATTCAGACCGGCTATCTGTTCCACGCAACTGAGTGCCTCGGCAGACGCAACGTGAGCCAGAGCGGGCGTTCTCAGTACATCGCCAATAGCATAGATTCCGGGCACCGAAGTCATATAACAATCGTCTACAAAAATATAGCCACGGTCCATTTTAACGCCCGTTTCTTCCAGTCCCAGATCGTTGGTGTTGGGAATAACACCCGCGGCAGACAAGACCACCTCGGCTTCAACAGCCTCGGCCCCTTTTCTGGTCTGTACGTTCAATATAACCCTGTCGGGATGTTTTTCCGCAGAAACCACATTGGCCCCGGGCATGACTTTCATTCCCAGCTTACGGAACGAACGGCTTAATTGGGCAGCTACTTCTTCGTCTTCTGTAGGCACAATTTGCTCCATGTATTCGATAAGAGTGACTTTAGTCCCCATACTGGTGTAGAAATAAGCCATTTCGCTCCCAATGGCCCCCGAACCGATTATGGCCATGGTAGCGGGTATTTTTTCCGGAATAAGTGCCTGACGGTATCCGATTATTTTCTTCCCGTCAATAGGAGCCATCGGCAATGAATTGGAACGGGCGCCGGTGGCAATAATTATCCGGGACGATTCTATCCGGTCTTCTCCCACGGCAACAACACCGGGCGCCGCTATCTTGCCTCTGCCGGGGATAAGCGTTACGTTATGTTTTTTGAAGAGGTATTCAATGCCTTTTGACATTTGTGCAGAAACGGCACGGCTTCTGGCAACTATTTGTTGTATATCGGGTTCTATATTCCCTACTGTCTTAATACCGTAAGATTCTGCGTTACGCGCCGTATTAAGCGCATCGGCACTTTTTAAGAGCGCCTTTGTTGGGATACATCCCCAATTCAGGCAAATACCGCCCAGTTGTGCCCTCTCAATCACTGCTGTCTTAAAACCCAGTTGTGCAGCACGCACGGCTGCCACATATCCGCCCGGACCCGAGCCAATAATCACTATGTCAAATACCATAATTTATTATAAATCTTTTCCGTGGCATTGTTTAAACTTTTTCCCGCTTCCACAGGGGCAGGGATCGTTCCTTCCCACTTGTTTCTCTACGTGCACCGGTGCATTGGAACGGGGCTCTCCCGAACGGTCGAGCAATTCGGGCCGGGAAGCTTTGGTGTTACTCAGGTCGGTACGCCTTCGTGCATTCCCGGCATTATCCAGCCGGTCCTGATTCTGACGCAGGGGAACATGCGCTTTTAACAGGAATGCCAGGACTTCACGCGCATTCTTTTCAAGCATTTCGCTGAAAAGTTTGAAACTTTCAAATTTATAGATCAACAAAGGGTCTTTTTGCTCGTAGGTAGCATTCTGCACAGACTGTTTAAGGTCATCCATGTCGCGGAGGTGTTCCTTCCAGTATTCGTCAATAAGTACCAGGTTAATAGTCTTGTTGATAGCCCGCAAGAGTTCTTTACCCTTACTTTCATATGCTTTCTTCAGATTCACAACCACCTGGTAGATCCGCCTGCCGTCGCCTACGGGAACCACCACGTTCTCGTAAGTAGCGCTTTGTGTTTCATAGATGTTTTTCATCACAGGCCAGGCCTGTCCTATGAGCGCCTCTGCCCTGCGGTTGTATACAGACTGAATCTGTCCTGACAAGTCAGCGGAAAGCTCGGAAGGCGATGCTTTACTAAAAGTCTTCTCGTCAAAGCCGGGTTCAATGGAAATCTGCCTGATAAGCTCGTAACTGAAATCTTCGAAGTCTGTACCCGACATACTTTGGGTGAACGTTTCGGCATAATCGGCCATCATATTGGCAACGTCCACATCTACGCGTTCTCCGTACAATGCGTTGCGCCGTCGTGTATAAATCACTTCGCGCTGGGAATTCATTACGTCGTCATATTCCAGCAGACGCTTACGAATGCCAAAGTTATTCTCTTCCACTTTTTTCTGCGCACGCTCAATGGAACTGGAAAGCATGGAGTGTTGCAGCACTTCTCCCTCCTTCATGCCCATTTTATCTACAATGGAGGCAATGCGGCCGCTTCCGAACAGACGCATGAGGTCGTCTTCGAGAGAAACAAAGAAGACAGAAGATCCCGGGTCTCCCTGACGTCCGGCACGACCGCGCAACTGGCGGTCCACACGACGGCTGTCATGACGCTCGGTACCTACAATGGCCAAGCCTCCGGCTTCTTTTACGCCCAGCCCCAATTTGATGTCGGTACCACGACCTGCCATGTTGGTGGCAATGGTCACTGCACCTGCCTGACCGGCTTCGGCAACGATCTCGGCCTCACGGGCATGCTGTTTGGCGTTCAATACATTATGCTTAATACCGCGCATTTTGAGCATTCGGCTTAAGAGTTCGGACACTTCTACAGACGTAGTACCCACCAGTACGGGCCGTCCTTTTTTGGTCAATTCGATGATCTTATCAATCACAGCGTTGAATTTTTCCCGCTTGGTCTTATATATCAGATCGTCTTCGTCAATCCGGATCACGGGACGGTTGGTGGGGATCACCACCACATCCAATTTGTATATAGACCAGAATTCACCCGCTTCGGTTTCTGCCGTACCGGTCATACCGGCCAGCTTATGGTACATCCTGAAATAATTCTGCAACGTAATAGTGGCAAACGTCTGTGTGGCCGCTTCTACTTTCACTTTTTCCTTAGCCTCTATGGCCTGGTGCAGTCCGTCTGAATAACGGCGGCCTTCCAGGACACGGCCGGTCTGTTCGTCCACAATCTTTATTTTATTGTCCACCACAATATACTCGACATCCTTTTCGAACATTGCATAAGCTTTCAGCAACTGGTGCACTGTATGTACTCTTTCGGATTTAACGGCATATTCGCTCAACAGCGCATCTTTGGCTACTGCTTTGGCTTCGGGCGACAAATTTTTCTTTTCCAGTTCGGAGATCTCGGTCCCCATATCGGGAAGGATAAAGAAAGAAGGCTCGCTTATCTTTTTTGCAATAAGGTCATGCCCCTTCTCGGTCAGGTCAACGGATTTCTGTTGTTCTTCAATCACAAAGTACAGGTCGTCTGTGACCAGGTGCATCTGCTTGTTGTTGTCCTGCATGTAAAAATTCTCTGTCTTCTGCAGTAACTGTTTGATACCCTGTTCGCTCAGGTATTTGATAAGTGGAGTGTATTTAGGCAGTCCCTTGAATGCACGGAGCAGGATCTTACCGCCGTTTTCCTCGTCTCCTTCTGTGATCAGCTTGCGGGCATCTGCCAGTAGCTGCTGCACCAGCGAACGCTGAGCCATGTAGAGTTGTTCCACAATAGGTCTGAAGTCATTGAACTGTTGATCTTCTCCACGGGGAACGGGTCCGGAAATGATAAGCGGAGTACGGGCATCGTCAATTAATACAGAGTCCACCTCGTCCACAATGGCGTAATGGTGTTTTCTCTGGACCAGGTCCTCGCGGTTAACGGCCATGTTGTCCCGAAGGTAGTCGAAGCCGAATTCATTGTTGGTCCCGAATGTGATGTCTGCCTGGTAGGCCCGCTTGCGTTCCTCTGAATTGGGCTGATGTTTATCAATACAATCCACCTTAAGCCCGTGGAATTCATAAAGCGGCCCCATCCATTCGGAGTCACGTTTGGACAGGTAATCGTTGACGGTTACTACATGCACACCCTTGCCGGCCAGTGCATTCAGAAATACCGGCAATGTGGCAACAAGTGTTTTTCCTTCACCGGTGGCCATCTCGGCAATCTTTCCCTGATGAAGCACCACGCCTCCTATTAACTGTACATCGTAATGTACCATGTCCCAGGTAATCATATTTCCCCCGGCCATCCAGGAATTCTGCCAGACGGCCTTATCTCCCTCAATGGCTATATGGTCTCTTTTTGCAGAGAGATTACGATCATAATCGGTGGCCGTTACCGTGACGGTTTTGTTCTCCTGAAACCGGCGGGCGGTAGATTTCATTATGGCAAAAGCCTGAGGAAGTACTTTGTTAAGCACTTCCTCTATCTTTTCATCTATCTTTTTGGAAAGTTTGTCCACATCGGTGGCCAAAACCTCTTTTTTATCCACCTCAATTTCAACATCTTCCAGTTGCGCTCTTAGCGAAGCCTTATGTTTTTCCTCCTCCGCTATGTAGGCGGCAATCTCTTCTTTGATTTTACGGCTTTCGGCACGAAGCGCATCATTGTCGAGCGAATCTATACGTTCATATTCTTTTTTAATCTTTTCAACATAAGGATTTAACTCTTTCAAGTCCCTGTCGGCTTTGGAACCGAAAATCTTCCCTATTACGTTTATTATTGAGGCCATATTTGCAGTTTTTCGATAATTCTTCTTATAACCTGCAAATGTACATTATTCTTCTCAATTATTCGCTTTATCTGCACCAACCCGCGGTCCAGTCATTCCCCGATGGCACCGCACCTTTATAATCTGCAGCCGTAAAGAACGGATCGACGGCATTCATATTTTTACCGCCCGAAACCGTTCCTACATAAGCGGACGTAAACGAAAAGGTCTTGTTTATTCCGTTATTGGCATTGGAGGTAAACAGATCCTGAGAATAGATACCCGCGGCGGCAGATACTCCGCCGGCGAGGAAGATATGATCAAGAACTGAGGTACCGTTTGCCAGTGCCGTTTCTGTCTCTGTAGTCTCAGTGGTAAGGCAGTTGGGTTTCCCCGTAACCAGGGCATTATATATCCCCACCCGGGTGCCTGCTCTTAAACGAATCCCGCGTTTATTTACTGAAGAACCGTTTCCGCACAGTGTCAGATTCGCCAATATCGGAGAAGAAACAGGTGCAGCGGTAAAATCTTTACTGTTATTATCGGCTTCAATCAGACAGTCGCACTCGTAGCCTATAACAGCCTCGCTCCCCTGAATTGCTACCAGGAATTGTCCTTTTCCGCACCAGCCTTCAGTCCAGTCGAACGAATCGTCACTATTGTCGGTTGCCACCAGGTATTTCACATTTACCGTACCGCCAAACCATTCAAAACCGTCGTCAGAACCCTTGTACGACTGCAGATGATCCACCACGGTCCCGTTACCGACTCCATAGAAAGTAAATCCGTTAGCCTCTTTTTCTTCGCTGAATGCATACCCGGTATATTCCAACCGAATATAGCTTAACATCCCTGAGTTATCGGCCGTATTACTGCCGCCGTAAAGGGCATCGCCAATTTCAGATTTCGAGGTGGTTCCCGTTACGTTAATGGGAGCAAGACCGCAGATGTGTACCCCGCCCCAGGCTCCCGCTTCTTTCCTTTCCGAGGTCATGACAACAGGATTTGTGGCCGTTCCGCGGGCATCAATCTTACCGCCCTGTTCTACAAGGATATAATCTACCACATCGTCGTCTTTGGCCACAATGATGACTCCCGGCTCAATAGTAAGGGTTACCCCCGGTTTAACATGAACTCCACCGGACAGGTTGTAGGACATTCCGCTTTTAAGCGTTCTGTCGGTCGTCAGCTCGCCGGAAAGATCCGTAGATTCTTCTTCGGGTTCGGGTTCTTTTTCACAGGAGACTGCCAATATCAGTATCCCTAAAGCCATTACGGCCATTTTCCAATTCATTTTTTTCATTTTCAATTAATTTGTTGATTTAAAGTGTATAAGTAAATCCTATCTGAAGGGAAACCCCAGCCCTGTACGATTCTACTGTCACAACCTCTCCTGTTGTTTTGACCTGTTGCGTGAATAGCACCTTACTGTCCAGGATATTTTTAACTGACAATCTGAGATTCCAGCGATTCCCGGCCTGGTAACTACTCACAAAATCAAGCGTATGAAGAGGTTGTTGCATAATATTCCCCATCCCGTAGATCCCCACGGCGTGAATGCGGGGTCCCTGAAGATTATAAAGCATGGTACATGTCACCTGGTCTTCTGTGCCTGTCTTCCATCCGTACATAATATCGGCGTTCACCAAGTACGGCGAAGCCCCCTGTAAGGCCCGGCGGGAATCGGTATACACACCACCGCCTTCGGGCAATATTACATTGGTATACATATACGAAGCGTTCAAGCCTATCCGGAGGCCCGGCACAATTGTTTTTCTTATCTCCGCTTCCACTCCTGCCGCCATCCCTTCTTCTGCATTGCGGAATGAATGGACCGCCGATCCTCCCGAGGATTCCTGGACCCGCTCTATGGGGTTCTCCAGCCACTTGTAATAGAGGGCAGCCGAGAACAGATTGTCCTGTGTGCCATAATATTCGTAACGCAGATCGGCGTTAATATTATAGCCGTTCTGCAGTGCTTCGTTGCCTCTTAATTCGGCACTTCCATACGATTCTTTATAAAGGAATGGCGCCATTTCCACGAACAGGGGCCGGGTAACGGTACGCGAAAAGGCAAATCGTGCCGAATGTTTTTCACGGAATGAATATTTAAGATTCAGAGCAGGGAACAGATCGTGACCGGACAGAACGGATCGTTTCTCAACCGAAGCGTCATTCCAGTAACGGACCCATTGTGCGGAAGGTTCATAACGCAACCCAAGGTTGACGTTAAAGTTTCTGAAAAGAAGAAAGTCGGTTTGCACATATATTCCTCCCATACGATGACCGGCATAATAATGAGATTTGGGCTGAGCGTCTTTAATTATCTGAATGGTTCCGTCGGCAATATTTGCTGTATTAAGCCAAAAGTCTGTTTCATAGATATCGGTAATTTCAGGATTCAGATTGTTTAGATTATAATAAAACCGGATCGATGAATAGCTCCGTAATTTGTTCTTATAAGAAGCTCCAAACCTTATCGATCCCTTTTCCCCCATTTTGTATACGGCATAAAGTTCTGCCACGGCTTCCCTTTCTTCCAATTCTCCAAAATAACGCATGGTTTCCTGGCGATTCAATTTAAAAAGAGACAGCTTGCGGTCGTCTTCACGATACATCACCTGCCTGCGGTCCGGCTCGTAACTTCCCGTTATTCCGTAAGAAAGGTTAACATTCAATGTCCAACGGTCTCCGGCAGAATAACCGTAGGCAAGTTGATTGTTCAATAAGCTATAAGCATGGAAAACACTGTTGCTCCCAATCAGATGGATACCTTCCGAGTCGTATCCTTCCCTTCTTTTGTAATTATCCACCGCATTGCGGGCGTATAAAAACGTATAGCTGAAATGGTGGAATGAACCCAGATCGTAAGCCAGATGCATAAGTCCCGCCATATCTGAATTCGTGGAATAACTGTTGTAGTTAAACTCATTGAGAACCGTTCCCTGTGCATTTATAGTTGAGATATAAGCATCTTTCTGTATTTCATTGTCGTAATCTACGCTCAGTGAAACAAGCATTCCCAGCCGGTTTTGGCCTTTTTCCCATGATTTTCCAAAACCTATAGCCCCGTTTATACCCGGCCATAATGTTCTTTTTGTAACGGAGAATGAGGTTCCAAAGGGGTCATGATTTTTTATATAGGATGAAAACTCATTTGAAGTCATATCTTTTACATTGAGCGGCAGATTGCGGGTAAAAAAGATTTCGTTTTTTTTATCGCTTTCAAAGAAGCCGGAAAACAAAGCCCGGGAGTTACCGCCTGTTCCTATGTTTAAAGAAAAAAAATCGTCTCCCGTATGTTCTTTCAGGCCAATATCAATATGAGCACCCGAATAATCTGCATAAGCACTCACATTGTATACCTTGTTCACAGTTATATTCCTTATCAGACGCGAGGGAAAAAGATCCAGGGGAATAAGTTTGTTATCTGGGTTCGGCGAGGCTACAGGCAGTCCGTTCAGCGTGGTGGAACTGTATCTGTCTCCAAGGCCCCGCACAAAGAGCTGGCCTGTTTCGGCAAGTGAAATCCCTGCAATCTTTTTTACTCCCTCGGCCACCGAAGAAATCCCTTTTCTGCTCATTTCCCTTGCTCCAATATTTTCGACAGCAGCAGAAGACAGTCGCCTTTCCGTCAACAGACTCTTTTCGGTTTCCAGGTCCCTTCGTGCTATAATGTACACTTCTCCAACGGACAACTCCTCCGATTGGAGCTGCATGTCTACTTTTATCGCTCCCGGTTCTCCCGAAACAACCATAGGTCCGGTTACGGCCGTTTTATATGATATATACCTGAATTCCAAAGTATATACACCTTCATTCAAAGGAAGTTCATAAAAACCGCTGTTATCTGTTACCGAGCCGGTGCCGGTACCCGAGACCATCACGTACACTCCGGGTAAAGGTTCCGAGGCCGTTTTATCGGTGACCGTACCGCTTATTATCGTTTGAGCCTGTAACAATCCGGAGTATGCCGTGAATAAAAGGATTAATAATCTTGTTCTTCTTCTCATTTGCTTTTCTTCATAAATCTGATGCAAAGGTGACGGCACCATGTTACAACACCCATACAGTCACTTTACATTTCAGTTAAAAAACGCTTACACGGAATGTAACAATGTTTGCTTAAGGCATAAACAATTATCTTTGTGCCAAATAAAACTGAACATTTTGGAAAAGGAAGATATCAGGATTCTTGTTGTCGATGACGAGGAGTCGCTTTGTGAAATATTACAGTTTAACCTCGAAGTGGAAGGGTACACGGTAGATGTAGCTTATAGTGCCGAACAGGCAATTACACTTGACCTGTCGGGATACTCTCTTATTCTTCTGGATGTCATGATGGGACCCATGAGTGGATTCCGGATGGCCCAGCTGATGAAAAAAGACGAGAAGACGGCATCCATCCCCATCATTTTCTGTACGGCCAAGGATACCGAAGACGACACGGTTGCCGGCTTAAACCTGGGCGCCGATGACTATATTTCCAAACCCTTTTCTATCAGGGAAGTCATTGCCCGTGTCAAAAGTGTATTGCGCAGAACAGAATCGGTGCTTCATCCTGAGAGCCAGCAATTGCTCAATTATAAAGGCTTAACCATGAACCTTTCAAAAAAGAGCTGCTCCGTTGAGGGACTGGAAATTCCTCTTACTAAAAAAGAATTTGAGATCCTTGCGTTATTATTGAAGCATAAAGGCAAAATTTTTTCTCGTGAAGAGATCCTCAGTCAGGTATGGAGCGACGAAGTGATTGTGCTGGACAGGACCATAGACGTAAATATTACCCGCTTACGTAAAAAAATCGGGGTATACGGAGATCATATTGTCACACGTCTGGGCTATGGATACGGGTTTGAAGTATAAGTTTCCTTTCCAGGTACGGCTTTTTTTGTACCTGATGCTCCTCTTTGGGCTTTTTCTGCTTTCTTTTCTCGCCTTCCAGCAACACAGGGAAAAGACGTTCAAGGCTGAAAAGGTGAATGCCCGGTTACAGATCTTTAACACACAATTGAATCCATTTATTTCGAATCCGTCAGCCATAGATTCATTGGTTCTGATGAAAAAAGAATCATTGGGCGGCGATCTGAGGATTACAATAATGGATACTTTGGGAAATGTTCTCTATGATTCTGAGAAGACCCGGCCCCTGAATTCCTTCTCCAATCACTTGGACAGACCGGAAGTTAAGCAGGCCATGGCATCCGGAACCGGCTTTACTACCCGCCGCCTCTCTGAAACCACGGATATTGAATATTTTTATTCCGCCACACGTTATGGAAATATTATTATTCGTTCTGCCATTCCCTACTCCGTTTCACTCAGGGAAACCCTCAGGGCCGACCGTCTGTTCCTTCTGGTCATGACAGGCATATCTCTTTTGGTAAGCGCGCTGGCGCTCATTCTGACAAGACGCCTGGGGAATAATATTAACCGCCTGAGAAAATTTGCCCTTTTGGCAGACAAGGGAGAACCGATTGAAGATATTGGATCCTTCCCAAAAGACGAACTTGGAGAGATTTCCAATCATATCATCAGGCTATACTCGCGTTTAAGACAAACCAAAGAGGCGCTGGAAAGCGAACACAGTATGGTTTTGCATCAGAAACAGGAACAGACGCGTCTGAAAAAACAACTCACTCAGAATATCAATCATGAATTGAAAACGCCCGTAAGCAGTATTCAGGGTTATCTGGAAACACTTGTGAACAATCCGGGAATCCCCGAAACCAGACGCAAGGCATTTATAGAAAGCAGTTATAAACAGTCTAACCGCCTGGTACAGCTTCTGAACGATATTTCAACTATAACCCGTATGGATGAAGCCAGTGAGATCATTGAAAAATCAGAGATCAATCTGAGCGATATTATCAGAGATGTATTTGCAGACCTGGCAGGGGCATTACAGGAGAAAAAAATAAAAGCGGTAATTGATATTCCACAGTCTCTGATTATGAATGGAAATCACAGTTTGTTGCACTCTGTATTCCGTAATCTGACAGACAATGCCATAGCTTATTCCGGTTGTGACACTCTGTTTGTTTCGCTCAAAGAATCGGATGAAGATCATTTTCAATTTGTATACGCAGACAACGGAATAGGCATAGAGGAGGAACATTTGCCCCGGATTTTTGAACGTTTTTACCGGGTCGATACCGGAAGAAGTCGTTTATTGGGGGGAACCGGTCTGGGACTTTCCATTGTCAAAAACGCCATCGTTCTGCACGGAGGGACCATTACAGCCGGAAAAAGGGAAGGAGGTGGTATTGAATTTTGTTTTTCCCTGAAAAGAAAATAAAAAAGCATACCGTAAAGTATGCTTTTCCAGATCAAAATCAGATCTTCAGATTATTCAGCTTCAATAGCTCCTGTAGGGCATGCTGCAGCACAGGCACCACAGTCAATGCATTCATCGGGGTTAATAACATAAATGTCACCGGCAGAAATTGCTCCCACGGGACATTCATCAATACAGGTACCGCATGCTACGCAGCTGTCAGTAATTTTGTGTGCCATGATTCATCAAATATTTAGTAAATCCGGCGGCAAATATATGAATTAAATTCTTACTACCTTTGTACTCCTACAAACTTTTGTGAAAATGACACTTCCATTACTTATTGCAGTATCCTTGCTTTTCCACGGTTCACCGGCATTTCAGGAAAACACATCCGTCAGGTTCGATAAGACCGTTCATGATTTTGGAGATTTTGGCATAAACGACGGCTCACGTTCGCATACATTCACTTTAACCAATAATTCAGATAAGCCCATAGTGATCCAAACCGTTATTTCTTCGTGCGGATGTACGGTACCGGAGTGGACAAAAGAGCCCATTCCTCCCGGAAAACAGGGAACCGTTACTGCCACGTTTCTGAATAATCAGGGTCCATACCCTTTTGATAAACTGCTGTCGGTCTATATTACCGGATATACAAACCCTTTTACGCTGCATATCCGGGGGGTTGTCCATCAAAAAGCTTTTTCCATTGAAGATACACATCCGGTATTAATGGAAACCCTGCGCCTGCGGAAAAGCGAACTGGAACTGGGACAGATTAAGCAGGGTACAGAAAAAACAGATTCCGTAGAAGTTGTTAATACCGGTAAACAACCGCTCCTGCTGAAATTCAAAACACATGACGGGAATGTGAAAGTGTATGCGAATCCGGGGAAACTCAATCCGGGAGAAAAAGGATATATTGTCTATACCATAGACACACGCGTAAAAGAAGAATGGGGCAATGTTATCTATCCTGTTCAGGTCGTGATTAACGATAAGGTCAACCCGGTACATTCTCTTACAGTAAAGGGGTCCATTAAGATCAACACCTCATCTATGACTCGTGAACAAAAAGAGAAAGGACCCATTCCACAGCTGGACAAAAGCGCTTATGAATTTTCTGAAAAAAAAATCGGGTCTTCTATTGAAACACGATTTTCCATGACCAATAAGGGAAAGGCACCTCTTATCATTTTTAAGGCCGACTTCAGTCATCCCGGAATAAAGGCAGAGTTTCCCACAACGGTAAACCCGGGAGAGACCGTATCAGTTTTGGTCTCCATCCCTAAAACTGATACTCCCGGGGAAGTGATCTATACCGTAAGTCTGACAACCAATGCGCCATCCAGACCGACTATTAACCTGCTGATATACGGCAAAATCATTAAATAATCCGGCTATGGACTCTGCTTTGACCGTTAACGACGGTATACCCCAGCCTCCCATAATAAATCCCAATGCCAGTAAGCTCCTGAAGAAAAGACCTGCCAGGCAACTGACTACAGGAGATTATCTGAAAGGTATTAAGGCAGGACATATTCCTACCCTGGCTCAGGCTATTACTCTTACTGAAAGCACACTCGTTGAGGACAGGGAAAAAGCGCGGGAGCTCATTACGGCCTGCCATCCCTTATCCGGGAACTCCATACGGATAGGTATTACCGGAGTACCGGGCGTGGGAAAGAGTACCTTTATTGAAGCGTTCGGAAAATACATCATAAGGCTCGGGCACAGGCTGGCGGTTTTAGCTATTGATCCGAGCAGTGAACGCAGTAAAGGAAGCATACTGGGAGATAAGACACGTATGGAAAGCCTTGCCAACAATGAGAACGCTTTTATCAGGCCTTCTCCCAGCGGAGGTTCACTGGGAGGTGTCGCCCGGAAAACCCGCGAAGCGGTAATTCTTTGTGAAGCAGCCGGCTTTGATGTGATTTTTATTGAAACCGTTGGCGTTGGTCAGTCCGAGATCGCGGTCCATTCCATGACCGACTTTTTTCTGTTGCTTATGCTTTCCGGCGCCGGAGACGGGCTGCAGGGCATTAAACGGGGGATCATGGAGATGTCAGACCTTCTGGTGATCAACAAGGCAGATGGTAGTAACATAGAAAAAGCGACCAAGGCTCGCATCCTGTACCAGAGCGCACTTCATCTTTTTCCTCCCTCCCCTTCCGGCTGGACACCGGCTGCCCTTACAGCCTCGGCCATTGAAGAAACCGGCCTGGAAGAAATACTCGATGCTATTTTCCGCTATATGGACCTGACAAAATCCAACGGATACTTTTTCAGAAAAAGAAAAGAACAAGCCGTTTACTGGATGAAGGAAAGTATAGATGAAAGCCTGCTTTCCCGCTTTTACAATAATCCCAACGTTACAGAAGCACTTACCATTATTGAGAAACAGGTAGCTACCGGGGAAACGGATCCTTTCGAAGCCGCCGGCAGGATACTTAACATCATATAAACTGTTATGCACTTAATTGAAGTCATCAAGAACAGCGTCCTCATTACCGGCCTGGTTATGGTGATGATGATCTTTCTTGAGTACATAAATATTATTAGCAAGGGACATTCTCTGGAAAAACTCAGGGACCGGCCGTTCCTGCAAATTCTGATCTCTGCACTGCTAGGCCTTATTCCGGGATGTGGCGGCGGATTTATTGTAGTCAGTCTCTATGCCCATAATATGGTGTCTTTCGGGGCATTGCTGGCAATGATGATCGCCACCGTGGGAGACGAGGCATTTGTCATGCTGGCGATGATCCCCGGTACGTCACTTTATTTATTTATGGGATTATTGATACTGGCCATCGTGTCGGGCTGGATTACAGATAAAGTGATCCGCCGGGTCCCGCGGCCTTTCGGTCCGGACCATTTTTCCATACATTCAGAGGAATTCAACGCACATGGACATATCCGTGTATGGGAAGGGATCGGGAAGAATTTTAACCCTCCCGGCAGGCACCGAATAGTTCTGCTCCTTGGTCTGGCACTCTTTTTTGTTTGTATAGTTTTCGGGTTTCTTTCGCACGAACATATCCAGGTATCGGGACACGAACATGAACACGCCGCAGAGAGTATGTTCTCAGAAAAATGGATGAACATGATCTTTGCAGGCTTTTCCCTTGTAACGCTCGTTTTTACTTTGTTCTCATCGGATCACTTTATTGAAGAACACATCTGGAACCATATAGTCAAACACCATTTCATCAAAATATTTCTCTGGACTCTTGGCGCGTTGCTGGTCCTGGAAGTGGCCCTGCACTATGTAGACCTCCAGAGTTGGATGTACGACCGTTTTTGGCTTATGCTTCTTGTGGCGGTAATTGTAGGGCTGATTCCCGAATCGGGACCTCATATTCTTTTCATTTCGTTATACGCGACGGGGACCATTCCCCTGAGTATTTTGTTGGCAAACAGTATTGTACAGGAAGGTCACGCGGGACTGCCTCTGCTGGCAGAAACAAAAAAGGGCTTTGTTATTGCCAAAGCCCTTAAAGTAGTAATTGCCGTTATAACGGCCTACTGTATACAATTTATTTATTCATTGTAATCAGAAATTCATCGTTGTCCTGGGTACGCAACAGGCGGTCTTTCATAAATTCCATTGCCTCGACGGAATTCATGTCGGCCAGGTAATTGCGGAGGATCCAGATACGGTTGAGTTTGTCTTTTTCCATAAGCAGATCGTCGCGGCGTGTAGAACTGAGGGTAACATCCACAGCGGGAAACATGCGCTTATTGGACAGGCGCCGATCGAGCTGTAACTCCAGGTTGCCCGTTCCCTTGAATTCTTCAAAGATAACTTCATCCATTTTTGATCCCGTATCAATTAGGGCTGTGGCAAGGATAGTAAGCGATCCGCCGTTCTCAATGTTCCTGGCCGCACCAAAGAAACGTTTGGGTTTCTGAAGGGCATTGGCATCCACTCCGCCGCTAAGCACTTTACCGCTGGCCGGCTGCACGGTATTGTAGGCACGTGCAAGACGGGTAATACTATCGAGCAGGATCACAACATCGTGACCGCATTCAACCAGACGTTTAGCTTTCTCCAGAACAATGCCTGCGACCTTAACGTGACGTTCCGCCGATTCATCGAAAGTAGAAGCAATCACCTCGGCTTTAACATTCCTGGCCATGTCCGTAACCTCTTCCGGCCGTTCGTCAATAAGGAGAACTATCATGTAAACTTCCGGATGGTTGTCTGCAATGGCATTGGCAATAGACTGAAGTAACACGGTTTTGCCGGTCTTGGGCTGCGCTACAATAAGACCGCGCTGACCTTTACCTATGGGTGTAAACAAATCTACGATCCTGTTAGATAAAGTATTATGCCCGTTAGATGTAATATCAAATTTTTTGTCAGGGAAAAGAGGAGTGAGAAAATCAAAAGGAATCCTGTCCCGTATGAACTCCGGATCACGTCCGTTAATCTGAAGTATCTTTACCAGCGGAAAGAATTTTTCATTCTCCCGGGGGGGACGTATTTCGCCGCATACGGTATCGCCAGTCTTCAGACCATACAGTTTGATTTGTTGCTGTGAGAGGTATATGTCGTCCGGAGAGTTCAGGTAGTTGTAGTCAGAAGAACGAAGGAAGCCATACCCGTCGGGCATCATCTCCAATACACCAATAGCCTTAACAACTCCTTCATATTCTGGCTGTTTAACAGGCGCTTTATGTTCCTGGGCCTGATGCTTCTGATGCGGAGCGGCATCGGGCGCAGTTTCCTGAGATTTTTCCTGAGATTTCTCGGACATTTTGTTCTGTGAGCCGATTGTACGTTTGCGTTTCCCGGTAACAGGAGCTTCAGGTGCAGGAAATAGTTCGACTGATTTATCTGCTGTTTCAACGGCCCCGGTCTGTTTTTCTTCTGCCAATTCAGCTTTACCCGGAACTTTACTTTCCTGAATAACCATCACAGGAATCTTTGGTTCCCTAAGGTCCTGGGCTTCACGAACCTTTTCTGCGCTCTCTTTTTCGTCTTTCCTGGGTCTGCCCCTGCGGGATTTCTGAATTTTTTTCTCCTGCTTATCCTGAACGACAGTAATTACCTTTGCAGCTTGCTGTGGCTGTGGTATTAGAGTAGACTGTTCTGGTTGTTTGGGTTGCAAAGGCTGTGGAGATTGAGAAGGCAGCTGTTGAGGGGGCTGCGGAGAAGATTTGTGAGGCTGAGGAGATTGCTGGGGTTGAGGGACTCTGGGAGGCTGAGGAGGTTGCTGGGGCTTTTGGCCCGTCTCCTGGCCGGATGTACCCTGGGGTTTCCGTCCACGTTTTTTCTGTTGCTTATTCTGACCAGCCTGATTAGATGATGAACGGGCGGCGGAGGTCCCCTTTTCAGCCTGGACGTCTAGTATCTGATAAATCAGGTCGGTTTTTGCAAAAGTTTCAATTTCTTTAATTTCCAGCGATTGAGCAATCTTATGGAGGTCTTCCATTGATTTGCTGCTAAGCTCAATAATATCGTACATGTAAATATGTTAAAAAGGGTTAAGGGCTACGTAATGAAGCAAAGATGTGGCAAATATATAAAAAATTTAATTATCCCAGAAACTTGAGTTCTTCTTGTACTGCAACAGGTCGGCCAGGGCAGAAGCCTTGGCGGCAATGCGGAAACTCCAGCTTTCCCACTTCCCGTTTGGAACCCAGGAAAAAGATATCTGAAAACAATGGAGATCGTACGTGGCACTTAACTGGGTTGTGGTAAGTTTGAATTTCATCAGATCGAAACCGCTGTTTACATTGATATTCAAATCTTTAGTGAGTTTTATCTGAGCCGAAAAACCAAGAGTTTGAGAGAAATTATGATTTGTATTCAATAATTCGTTCGCATATGTATAGGATCTGTTATATGAAAAACTGTAATTAAAATTCAAGGACCAGGGAATCTCCGGGTCCATATAATAAACCCAGCCTCCGGGAATGTATTCTCCAGTAAGAGGGTCTTCATAAACTAATTGATAAGACGTATTTTTATTGTTCTTTTCTCCGCCCGAAAATGAATAAGAAGTGGAAAAACTGGCATTTGTCAGCCGGGCTGGATTTCCGGTTTTGATAATATTCAGTGTATTAATCTTTTGCCCCCTCGAATTAATGGCATAGGGATCGAAAGTAGCATTTGCGTTCAACCCGAGTTTTTCAAAAACGGTGGTGGATAATGTAACACTGATATTGGACAGCTTTAATGAGTCAGCCAGGAAATTATATGATCCCGACAAAGAAAGATTATCTATTAATTTAATCTTCTTTATTCCACCGTCCTGGGTAGTGTCTTTTTTGTTGAATACCTTAGCCTCAACATTGTTTCCGAAAGAAAAGCTGATAGCAGCCGTACGTCCTTTTGACGGCGGCCCGTAAACAGATTTGGTCGAATATTTATTATAATCAACGGAATGATCTTTCCCCAGACTGTCTGTATAGTTCAACGTTACAAAACCATTGGACGACGTTCCGAGTTCCGGCCTGAATGAGAAGCCGACAGAAGGAGTTATCATATGTCGTATAGCCCTTAGCCGGCCTTTAGGGTTGAAATTGAAAAGACCGTAAATCCTTGTAGACATGGAAATTCCCCCGGAATAGGATTGAGTGAGACCAAATTCACTGAACGGTTTGGAATACTCCGAGATCACAGTCTGTGTAACGGGGTCGAACCGGCGTGTTTCACTCATAAAATGCCAGTTCATCCCATAGGAAACGGTTGGTGTGAAATTCAGGTATTTAAGCAAAGTAAAACCCGGTAAGCCAATGGCAAAGTTGTGCTGCATACCTGTCTTGAAATCCTTCCACAGATCGGGCGTACCAAACTGTGACGATTTAAAATTCACTTTATTCTGAAACGAAGTATTGTAACTCAGGGTAACCTCTTCATAGAATTTTTTCTTACCAACGCGTTCTTTTTTTTCAAAAGGATTAATTCGGCTCATGGTAAACGTAAAGTTGGGCAAAGTAAGAGAGTAGGAAGAGTCACGGTTATTCTGACTGTGCAACAGGTTAACGGACAGGTTGAAAGGAGTGCCCGCAAAGGTTTTGGCATATGAAATGCTTGATGAGGTCTGACTTTGCAGAGCCTCGTTGATCGTCTGGCTGTTATAACGGTTATTTGTAGGGCTCGAGAAATTTACAGAAGCACTGAAAGTGGTCCCCGGCCGTTTTTTCGGATCCTGTGTATGACTCCATTTGATGCTGAAGTCACCCGATTCGGAATAGTCGGACGATCCGCGTTCGCCAGTAATATTCTTTGAATAGTTAACATTCAGGCTCCCGTTATATTTATATCTATTCTTGTAACGGGCCGTTGTTCTCACTGCCCATGAACCCATAGAATAAATGTCACCGGTAATGGAAAAATCAAGATAATCTCCAATTACAAAATAATAACCAAGGTCCCTGAGAAAGAAACCGCGGGAAGTTTCTTCTCCGTAACTGGGCATGAGCAATCCGCCTGACCGGTCGGGGCGCTGAGGCACAAAACCAAAGGGAAGCGCAATGGGCGTAGGCACATCTTCAATAACCACATAGGCAGGACCGAATATGGTTTGCCCCATTTTTCCGTCCTGACCGGAAGTGATTTTCGCATTGGTCATTCTCAGGTAAAAATGAGGATGTTCTGCATCACAGGTGGTATATTTTCCCCCGTGAATATTTATGGAATTATCCGGCATTTTTTTAAGGTGTTCTCCATGCAGGAATCCCTGGTCGTCCTGAGTTACCATATTATTGATCCGTGCTTTTCTGGAAGAAAAATTATAGTAGACAGATTCCATCACGTAATTGTTTTTGCCTTCCTTCATCACAGGCTTTCCCTGCATCACACCGGTGGAATCAATTACCCCTGTGGCAAATACGATCTTTGAATTGACATCATACTCCATGTATTCCGCAGTTATTTCCAGATTGCCGTAAGTCACCTTTACGTCTCCGTAATAATACAGCATGGTTTTACCATTGGAAAAATCTTCCACTACCGAATCCCTTGCCACAGAAAAAGCAGGAGCTTCCAGCTGGGATCGTGCCCGAAGACTGTCCATGCGGGCCGAACTGTCTGTAGAGAAGACGGTAAGCCCGGCCTTTTCCTGCCCAATCCCCTGCCGGCTCCCCAATATGGACAACATGGAGGCCAGTGTCGGCGGGGTGCCCAGTCCGGATACCGGAGACTTCATGCCCTGTCTGTACGTACTGCTTACCGGTGTAAGAGCATTATCTATAACCCGCTTATCCTGAGCACATAGCGACGACCTCCCTGCCAGAAGGAACACCACTAAACACACGGTATACAAAATAGTTTTATTATCTTTGTCTGCTGCAGACATAAGCTGCAAATATATATGAAAAAACTGATTCCCGTATTGATGGTCATTTCGTGTATTTGCAATTCATATGCCATCTTTGCTCAAAGTATTCCTTCCACCTCTATTGGTAAAATTGTAATTGATCCGGGTCATGGAGGACACGACCCCGGCGCATTGAGCCCGGACCGGAAATTAAGGGAAAAAGATATTAACCTTTCAGTTGCCAGGTACCTGGGTGGGGCCATCAGGGAAAGCTATCCCGACATTGAAGTGTTATATACCAGATCATCCGATGTAGCCGTAGACCTTGACAAACGGGGCATGCTGGCCACCGAGGGACATGCAGACCTGTTCATTTCCATTCATGTGAACTCCACCCGCAAATCCGTAACCGTTCCGTTGGGACCTGAAACATGGGTTTTCGGGGGTGACCGGAGCCTGAGGAAAGATGACAGCTACGAGGTAGTACTCAAAGAAAACGAAGTGATTAAATTTGAGGAAAACTATCGGGCCAAATACGAAGGGTTCGACCCCGAAAACCCGCAGTCCATGATTGTCTTTAATTTTCAGAAAGACGCCATAACCAGACAGTCCAAGATCCTGGCAACCTGTATTCAGCAGACATTACGCTCCGGGCCATTAAAAGGAAACTCAAAAGACCGGGGTATGAAAGAAGGAGGACTGATGGTCCTGGCATATTGTTCTATGCCTGCGATACTGGTTGAGCTGGGTTTTATTAACAGTGCATCCGACAGAAAGATTCTGGGGTCAGACAGCGGCCGCAAAAAACTTGCCCGTCAGCTTTTCCTTGGTTTTGACAAATACTATAAGGCTGTCACACAGGAAAACAATGTTACCGCCTCCCCACGGAAAGCAGTTGAAAAACAATACCGGGTGCAGGTCATGGCAGGAAACGAAAAAATCCATGCCACCTCTGCCGTTTTTAAAGGATATGGTCAGGTTGATTACATTGAATGCCCGGAACAGAAATATAAATATAAGTACACCATAGGCAACTTCGATACGCCTGAAGAGGCTCAGGAATTCTGCACGCAACTCAGAAGCAAAGACTTCCCTGGAGCTTTTGTTATTGCCGTTCAGGAAGGAAAACAGGTGCCTGTCAAATAATACATTATGAGTAAAAGAAAAATTTCAAAAGAAATCCGAATAGGTCTGTTTTTCCTGTTGGTACTGATTGCGCTATACTTTGTAATACAATTCCTGAAAGGCAACGATGTTTTCCAGGGAACCGCCACCTACTATGCCGTCTACCCGGGCGTGGAAGGATTGGCTCCTACCAGTCCTGTCTCTATTCTGGGTCTGAAAGCGGGCACGATTGACCGGATATCCTACAATCAGATTAACCGAAAAATGATCGTCCGCATGAAATTGAAAAAAAGCTATAAAATTCCTGCAGGATCTGTAGCCGACATTTACAGCGCCGATATTCTGGGAGGTAAAGCCGTAAAAATTATCTTGTCAGAGGAAACAGACTTTCACCGTTCGGGAGATACGTTGTTATCATCGGTTCAAAAAGACCTTATTACGCTTCTTACCGGAGAGCTGGTTTCTTTGAAAGAACAAATTGCCGGACTGATCTCGGGACTGGATACCACCGTGGCAAATCTGAACGAAATTCTGGGGACAGAAAACAAGCAGGAGATACGGGAGGCACTCGCATCTCTTAATTCTTCTCTTCATCAATTCAACGGCTTCATTGGGACACTTAACGACAATGCCCCGCATATAGGAAGCATACTGGGAAGCGTAGACACCCTGGGTAGCAAACTAAACACCGGCATGAATGATCTCAACCAAACCCTCGTCAATTTGCAGGCGCTCTCTCTCGAATTAAAAGACGCAGGACTCTCGGAAACCGTAAACGAACTAACCTCCCTCGTCAAACACCTGAACAACCCCGGCGGGTCACTCGGACAAGTTATGAACAACCCCGATCTATACAATAATATTACCCGGGTGCTCGGCAGTGTGGATTCGCTGGTACAAAGAATTAGCGATAACCCAAAAAAATACTTTAAAATAACTGTGTTTTAATCTACTATAATTGTCCGTAATTATTGTCCTGCTTAAAAAACAGAAAACCAACAAAATACAGGCCTGATTATCAACAATTTAAAAAAAGTAAAAATTTTATTGTTGATAATGAGGGTATTAAAACTTTTTTACAAAATCCAAACGATTTTCATTTTTTTTTACCATTTTTTTCAACCAATTTTGTAATACTAACCTGAAATCATACATGTCTCCATCCTCACACAAAATTGTCTGGAATAATTGTCTGAATATTATTAAAGATATTGTTCAGCCTGCAAGCTTCAGTACCTGGTTCGAGCCCATTGTTCCCGTAAGGCTGCAGAATTATGTCCTTACCATTGAAGTTCCTTCTCATTTTTTCAGGGAATACATAGAAGAGCATTTTATTGACCTGATTGGGCCCTGTCTGCGTAAGGAGCTGGGGAGTCAGGCTAAACTGGAATACAGCGTAAAAGTAGATTCCGGCAGTAAGGGAGTTCCCGTACCCCATCAGGTAAAAGGGCAATTCCAAAACAAGTCGGTCTCTTTTCACCGCAGCAGCGACGAACAGCTGGCAAGTCCCTATGTGATACCCGGAGTCAGACAGGTCAAGATTGACCCCCAGTTGAATGCCGCTTATTCTTTCGATAATTTTGTGGAAGGGTCCTGCAACAGACTTGCCCGCACAGCCGGGTTAAGCATTGCCGAGAAACCCGGCGGCCCGTTTAATCCATTGTTTATTTACGGAGGTTCGGGGCTGGGCAAAACACATCTTGCGCAGGCCATAGGTATTGAGATCAAGAACAAAATGCCCGAAAAAATTGTCCTGTATGTTTCGGCCAACCTGTTCCAGATCCAGTTTATGGATGCAGTCAATATAAAAAATAAGCTTACTGACTTCATGCATTTCTATCAGATGATAGATGTGCTCATAATTGACGATGTCCAGGAGTTTGCCGGAAAACCGGGGACCCAGAATGCTTATTTTAATATTTTCAATCACCTGCATCAATCGGGAAAGCAATTGATACTAACCAGCGACCGTGCTCCGGTGGATCTTAAAGACCTGGATGACCGATTGCTTTCACGCTTTAAATGGGGTCTTTCCGCAGAACTGCTGTCGCCTGATTACTTTACAAGGCTGGCCATACTGCAAAAGAAATGCTACAACGAAGGCGTAGAGGTCCCCAAAGAAGTCCTTGCGTTCATTGCCGAGCACGTTACAACCAATGTCCGGGAAATTGAAGGGACTTTCTGTTCATTACTGGCACAATCCACTTTCAATAAGCAGCCTGTAACCTTAGAACTGGCACAATCCATAACGGATAAACTTGTAAGTCTCTCACCCCATGAGATTTCCATAAACGACATCCAAAAAACCGTCTGCAGTTATTTTGGACTTTCACCGGACAGTCTTGTCTCTAAAACACGGAAGCGAGAAATCTGTCAGGCACGTCAGATCGCGATGTATCTGAGCAGGAATCTGACCAAAAATTCGCTCTCTTCAATAGGAACAATGATTGGAGGCAAAGATCATGCTACCGTACTGCATTCCTATAATACCGTGTGCAATTTAATGGATACAGACCGCTCTTTCCGTCAATACGTGACGGATATTGAGAAACGACTCAGACACGGTTAATATCTGTTAAATCATGAATACACTGCAACCGGAATCCATTTTTTCATTTTTTCACGAAATCTGCCAAATCCCGCGCGAAAGCGGAAATGAACGTGGCATGACCGAATATCTGCGGGCATTTGCCGACCGCAGAGGCCTGGAATGCCGCACAGACGGGGCCGGAAACGTTGTGATACGTAAACCTGCATCGTCCGGTAAAGAAAACGCTCCTGTCATTGTCCTGCAAAGCCATACCGATATGGTATGCGAAAAAAACGAGGATGTTTTTTTTGATTTTTCCAAAGACGCTATAAATTATTACGTTGAAGACGGCTGGATGAAGGCCCGGGGCACTACACTCGGAGCAGATGATGGAATTGGGGTGGCGGCGCAGCTGGCAGTCCTCGATGACCTGACGCTTGTTCACGGTCCCATTGAATGCCTTTTTACCGTTTCGGAAGAGACCGGTCTGGACGGCGCCCGCGCATTGGCTCCGGGATTCATTACCGGGGAGATCCTGCTTAACCTGGATTCGGAGGACGAGGGAGAAGTGTTCATTGGATGTGCCGGGGGCATAGACACCACAGCACGTTTTCAATATACTCAGGTTCCCCTGCCGTCCGGAACAAAAACCGTAAAAGTAACTGTAAGTGGTGGCACGGGAGGACATAGCGGCGATGAAATCCATAAAGACTTGTGTAATGCCGTTCAGGTCCTTGCCCGTTTCTTGTGGAATGTAAGAAAAAAGATTGGCTTTGACATTGCGTCCATTAACGGGGGCAATAAACGTAATGCTATTGCGCGCGAAGCTTTTGCCTTATGTGTAATCCCCAACAGGGACATGGAATTGTTTCGCTCATTATTCGTACAATACTCCGATGAAGTGACCGGAGAATACAGAATTACAGATCCTTTTCTACGTACCGAGATTACTTCCGTTGGGAGCCCTTCCGGTATGATAGACCGCCACATCGCCGACCGGATTATTGCGGCGCTGTACTCATGTCCTCACGGAGTGCTGGCCATGAGCAAAGAAATCCCCGGTCTGGTTGAGACCTCAACAAATCTGGCCTCGGTAAAAATGGATGTCGATGGTGAAATAAGAGTAGGTACCAGTCAGCGAAGTGCCATAGATTCGGCACGACGTAATGCGGCCATGCGCATTGAAAGCCTGTTCGCCCTGGCCGGCGCTCTGGTTACTCACGAAAGCGAATACCCGGGATGGGCCCCCAACAGTCACTCCCCTATTCTCCGTGTTTGTAAAGAAGCCTACGAGAACCTTTTCAATACAGAGGTAAAAGTCAGGGCCATACATGCAGGTCTCGAATGCGGCTTGTTCCTCAATGCATTTCCTCATTTGGATATGATCTCCTTTGGTCCTACACTCAAAGGAGTGCACTCTCCCGGGGAACGCCTGGAAATTTCCACTGTTCAGAAATTCTGGTTATTATTGTTGGAAATTCTTAAAACCGTATAATAATGGGAAAAGTTGCCGTCTCTATGCTATCTGCCGATTTCGGGCATTTGGAAAACGAGTGCAGAATGGTCAATTCCAGTTGTGCAGAATGGTTCCATCTGGATATTATGGACGGTGTTTTTGTTCCCAACCTCTCTTACGGTTTCCCTGTGATAAAAGCTATTGCACGTTATGCCCGCAAGCCCATGGATGCCCATCTGATGACGGTTCAACCCGCCAATCATTATGCACGTTGTAAAGAAATTGGCATTGAATGGCTTACAGTCCACTACGAAGCCTGCACTCACCTGCACAGGGATATACAGCAAATACATGCCTTAGGCATGAAAGCAGGCGTTGCCATTAACCCTGCTACCCCGGTTCATCTACTGGACAGTACACTTCCTTATGCAGACATGATACTGATTATGTCTGTCAATCCGGGATACGGTGGCCAGCAATTTATTGGTGAAACGTATGGAAAAATAAACCAATTGACACAAATGCGCCGGGAAAGGGATCTTTCTTTCCTGATTCAGGTAGACGGGGGTGTTTCTTCAGAAAATGCAACTCATTTGTATGATGCCGGAGCCGATGTCCTTGTTGCAGGCCATTTTGTTTTCAGTGCCCCGGATCCGCTGGAAGCGATCCGTTCTATCAGTTGATTTTTGCGATCAGCGTCTCGCAACCTCGTACTTTATCGCCAATGCCGACCTTGATATCGGCATCTAAAGGCAGAAGAATATCTACACGGGAGCCAAATTTAATAATGCCCATTTCGCTGCATTGCTGTACCTCTTTTCCTGTTCTAGCGGTACATACAACCCTTCTGGCTATAAGTCCGGCAATCTGGCGTACCCCGATGATCTGTTTCCCGCTCTTAAGAAAGACTGTGGTATGTTCGTTTTTCTCAGAAGACTTGGGATGCCAGGCTACCATTTTATCACCCGCGTGATATTTATAATAGATTATCGAACCTTTTACAGGATACCAGTTTATATGTACATTAAAAATATTCATAAAAATGGAGACCTGGAGCCTTTTTTCATGCAGGTATTCATTGATCTCCACTTCTTCAATCATCACAATTTTTCCGTCTGCAGCAGCAATCACCGAATGATCGTCCAGCACAATCTCCCGTCCCGGGATCCGGAAAAATGAGAACGTTTGTATGAGCACAAGGACCGAAAGCACCAGGAACCCTCCAATTATCCAGAAGTTATCTTTCAGGAACGACAGGATTACTACCAGACAGACCAGAAAAGCAAGCATTACGATAAGAATTGTGGTATATCCTTCTTTATGGATCCGCATAGTATCAGGGTATAAGAACAACAAATAAAACATAAAAAACAGCCACGGGGAAGGCCAGCAATGCCCCGTCAAAACGGTCGAGCAAACCACCGTGTCCGGGCATAATACGACCGGAATCTTTTACCCCGGCATACCGCTTAAGTTCAGACTCAATAAGATCTCCAAACACACCTGCCACACAAATTATCACGGCCAGCACAAGACAATGATACCAGGCAAAAGGGAGGAGGCCCGTGGCATAAAGGGCGTAAGCCGCTCCGAATGAAAATACGACGCTACCCACAAACCCTTCCCAGGATTTTTTAGGGGAGATTCTCGGAAACAATTTATGTCCGTTTTTTTGGCCGAAACTCATTCCAATGACATACCCACCCACATCGGAAGCCCATAAAATAATAAAAAGCCCGAGCAGGCAGGTTCCCTGAAAACTCCCCGAAGAATTGAAGACTAAAAAATTGAATGTGGAGAAGGGAAAAACGATATATACAAGCGGCAACAAGAGAAAGGCACCCGTTCTGTAAGCAGATTCCGATCTGTGGTAAAGAACGCTTATCCAGGTTGCCGTAACGGACAGGATTAACAAAAGCATCATATAGCGTGAGGCACCAACGCCATATCTGGCGACCACATAAGTGGTCAGGAAAAGCAAAAGCGCAGATAGGAAACCCAATACCTGACCCGTTTTATTCTCTTCTTTGACAGTCATTCTGTAAAATTCAATGACCATAATGCCCACGAAACACGTCATAAGAATTGCGTATCCCAACGGATGCACCAGCAGGCCCGCGACCATCAACAGAATGAATACCAGGCCGGAAAGGCTTCTTTTAATTAGCGTGCTCACTTGTTGCTACTTGTCGTTTACCAAAAATCGTCTCCAGATCATCGGCAAAAATAACTTCTTTTTCCAGCAGTTGTTCGGCCAGTTTAAGGAATCCTTCTTTATGCTCTTTCAATACTTTACGGGCCGTTTCATAGGCCTCGTCAATAAGTCTCTTTGCCTCTTTATCTATCAGTTGTGCCGTTGTTTCGCTGTATGGTTTGCCTATGGTGAACCCGGCGCTTTCAGACGAATCGTAGAAGCATATATTCCCGACTTTTTCGCTCATTCCCAGGTATGAAACCATGGCGTAAGCCTGCCGGGTGACTTTTTCCAGGTCGTTCATGGCTCCCGTCGAAATCTTGCCTATCATTACTTCTTCTGCTGCGCGTCCGCCCAGAGTGGCAGCCATCTCGTCCATCATTTGCTCAACGGTGGTAATTTGTCTTTCCTCGGGAAGATACCAGGCAGCGCCCAAGGCACGTCCTCTGGGAATAATGGTAACCTTCAAAAGTGGATTGGCATACTTCAGCATCCAGCTCACGGTGGCGTGACCGCTCTCGTGAAAAGCAATTGTACGCTTTTCTTCCGGACTGATGATTTTGCTTCTGCGCTCCAAACCACCTACAATCCTGTCAATGGCATCGAGAAAATCCTGCTTCTGGATGGCCGGTTTGTCTTTACGGGCTGCAATAAGTGCAGCCTCGTTACATACGTTGGCTATATCGGCACCCGAAAAGCCGGGCGTTTGTTTTGCCAGAAACTCCAGGTCAAAACCTTCTTCCAGTTTCAGCGGGCGGGAATGTACTTTGAATATTTCGAGTCTTTCTTTGCACTCAGGCAAGTCCACATGGATCTGCCGGTCAAAACGGCCGGCACGCATGAGTGCTTTATCCAGAATATCGGCCCGGTTGGTTGCGGCCAGGATAATTACACCGCTGTTGGAACCAAAACCGTCCATCTCGGTAAGCAACTGGTTAAGTGTGTTTTCACGCTCATCATTCGAGGTAAAACCCGCATTCTTGCTTCGCGCACGTCCCACAGCGTCTATCTCGTCAATAAAGACTATACAGGGTGCTTTTTCCTTTGCCTGCCGGAAAAGATCACGAACCCGCGATGCGCCTACCCCCACGAACATTTCAACAAAATCAGATCCGGAAATAGAGAAAAAGGGGACGTTGGCTTCACCGGCAACAGCCTTGGCCAAAAGGGTCTTTCCGGTTCCCGGAGGGCCTACCAACAGAGCTCCCTTGGGGATCTTTCCTCCCAGGTTAGTATACTTTTGAGGGTTTTTCAGAAAATCTACAATTTCCATTACCTCCACCTTAGCTTCTTCCAGGCCGGCAACATCTTTGAATGTGACGTTGGCTGTAGCCTTTTCTTTCTCAAAAAGCTTGGCTTGCGAACGACCCACGTTGAATATTCCGCCCCCCCCGGCTCCGCCGTCTGCACCGCGTGACATGCGACGGAACATAAAAACCCAGATAAGAATCATAATAACGGGAATCATGAGCCATTCCAAAATCCTGCCCCAATAGTTGGAGCGAAGATCTACCTCAAATTTAAAACGCTGGTCTTCGGGCAAAGCACTGCGGATTTCTTCAATCTGGGATTCGGCGTCGAAGTTCTCAGAAACGATGAAATAAAATTGTGGTGCAAACTTGGGTATCTTGTCTCCGAATTTTGCTTTATATTTTTCAAGGCTGTCTGGCTTAATATATACCTCACCCCTTTGCAGGTTACTAATAAATACAATCTTCTCGACCTCCCGTTGCGGGACCATCTGTTCTTTTACCGTAAGCCATTCCGTTTTTACAGGATCGCCGGAGCCATTGGCAAACATAAAATAAATAATAACGCCCAGGGCGAGGATATAAACCCAGTAGATGGGATTTATTTTCCGTTTCTGCGGTGTCCCCGGAGATTTTCCCGGCTTGTTGGGTATGTTTCCGTTCATAATCTAATCTAAAATGTTACTCTGAATAATGTTTAATCACCGCATCGGCCCACAGATCTTCCAGTCTGTAAAAACGTCTGTATTCCGTTTGAAAAATATGGACTACAATATCTGAATAATCCAGTATGATCCAGAACCTGTTTTCCTTTCCCTGACATCTTCTTACTTTTCTCCCGGCCTTTTCCGCCATCTGCTTTTCCACTTCATCTGCTATAGCACCCACCTGAACACCGGAATCTGCGTGACAGATGACAAAATGGTCACAAATGGTGGTGCCCAGCTTTGTCAGGTCCAGACTGCAGACTTCCCCGGCTTTCTTATCCAGCATAGCGCCGGCGATAATCTCAATTTCTCTCATATACTATTCAATATCTTACAAAGATAATTATTAATTGCTACTTTTGCGCCCATGATAAACTTCCAGATAATCCGGTTTGACGAGATTGATTCCACCAATACAGAAGCACACAGAAACTTAGCCACAGCCGCCGAAGGTACTGTTTGGACGGCCGGTTTTCAAACAAAGGGACGGGGACAATACGACCGCCATTGGGAAAGCGAACGGGGACTGAACCTGCTGGCTACAATCCTGCTTCGTCCCGTATTCCTGCCGGCTAACGAACAATTCCTTATATCAAAATGTACCGCTCTGGCTATTTGCGATTTTTTACGCACATTCCATTTGAAACCGGGAATCAAATGGCCGAACGATATCTACATTGGGCCCAATAAAATCTGCGGGATACTCATAGAACATCAGCTATCGGGAAGCCAACTGGTCTCCAGTATCATAGGATTTGGTATTAATATAAACCAAACCCGGTTCGACGGGGCGCCCAATCCCTCGTCACTGGCACTTGAAACGGGAAAAACTTATTCTCCCGAAACACTGCTGCCGCAGGTCCTGAATCAAATACAAAAGTGGTACCAAACACTGAAACAGGGAAAAGCTGACATAATTGACAGGAACTATACCGGGTTACTGATCAACAAACCCGGCACCTAAAGGTATTTCGCAAACTCCTGGGCGTAATTGCGTGCAGCAGCTTCCGGACCAAGGGGCGACTGAACGATCCCCCGTGACACATTTATCAGAAGCCCGCCCTGACTGTTTTTTCCATAACGGAACACTTCTTCAACAGAACCGCCCTGGGCTCCCACTCCGGGAACCAGCAGAAAATGATCCGGGGCAGCCTGGCGAATCTCTTCAAGCACAAGTGATCGTGTAGCTCCCGCAACATACATAATTTTTTGGGGACCGGCCCACGTATTGGCTGTTTCAATAACCTTCCGGTACAGGGGACGACCGTCTGACAAGGTGAGTGTTTCAAAATCACAGGCAGAAGGATTCGACGTCAACACAAGCAATATTACCCATTTACCTTCATATTCGAGGAAAGGAGCAATTGAATCGTAGCCCATGTATGGAGCCATGGTTACCGCATGGCAGTCCATATGCTCAAAAAAAGCCCTGGCATACTGCACCGCAGTATTACCAATATCACCTCTCTTGGCATCGGCAATCACAAAATGATCCGGATAGTGTGATCTGATGTAGGCGACCGTCTTTTCCAGACATTTCCAACCCTCCGAGCCTCCCGCTTCGTAAAAGGCAACATTTGGTTTGTATGCAACGGAATACGGAGCCGTTGCATCAATAACCTCTTTATTGAAGGTAAAAGAGGCAGAAGCCGTATCGAGGCCCACACACAGGCAACTGTGCTTAAGGCCAATTTGTTCACTTAGCGTCCGAAGCGTCATCTTTTAATCTTTCTGAATTTTCGGCAATCTGCAGCTGCTCAATCACTTCCTGGATTTCACCGTCCATGAAGACCGGCAGATTATGCATTGTATAATTGATTCTGTGATCGGTTACACGGCTTTGAGGGTAATTGTAGGTGCGGATCTTGGCCGATCGGTCCCCCGTAGACACCATTGTTTTCCTTTTGGCCGAGATCTCATTCAGGTATTTCTCGTACTCCATATTGTACAACCTGGTACGCAACTCGGCCAGTGCTTTGTCGTAATTTTTCAGCTGAGATTTCTCATCCTGACATTGTACAACAATCCCCGAGGGAATGTGAGTGAGGCGAATGGCCGAATAAGTAGTGTTCACGCTCTGACCGCCGGGCCCAGAGGAACAGAATGTGTCCTTTCTGATATCTTTTTCGTTGAGTTCAATATCAAATTCATCGGCCTCGGGAAGCACCGCAACCGAGGCGGCGGAAGTATGTACCCTCCCCTGTGTTTCTGTCTGGGGGACACGTTGCACGCGATGTACACCGCTTTCGTATTTGAGTATTCCATACACGCCCGCACCGCTGATCTTGCAAATAACTTCTTTAAAACCTCCGGAGGTTCCTTCGGACACACCGGTAATCTCCATTTTCCAGCCTTTCTTCTCAATAAACCGACTGTACATACGAAAGAGGTCCCCTGCAAAAATGGAGGCTTCGTCTCCTCCGGTTCCTGCACGTATCTCCATTATGGCGTTCTTGCTGTCCTGTGGATCTGCCGGAATAAGTAAAATTTTAATACGGTTCTCAATATCCGGGATCTGTTCTTCCAGTAACGCAATTTCTTCTTTGGCCATTTCACGGATTTCCTCGTCTTTTTCAACAGCCAGAATCTCTTTGGCTTCGTTCAGGTGGTCCAGCGCCGTCCTGTATTTTTTCCCGGCTTCAATAACAGGGCCAATTTCGGCATATTCTTTATTCAGGGCAACATAGCGTTTCATATCCTGGATAAGACCGGGATCCGATAACTGCTGCTGCAGCGTTTCATATTTGCGGCTAATACCCGCCAGTTTTGTCAGTAATGAATTTTCGGGCATATTTTTTTATTAATCGCGCAAAGATACTATTTTTAGGTAAAACAAAAGAAGCTGCCCCAAATGAGGCAGCTTCTTCCGGAAAATAAGACCTTTATTCGTAACTGTCAAGAATGCCTTTGATCATTCCCGGTTCCAAACGGCCATGCACCTTACCTCCAATCATCATTACGGGAGCAAGGCCACAGGCTCCAATACAGCGAAGACAGTCCACTGAGAATTTTCCGTCTTCCGTAACACCGCCAACTTTAATATTCAATTCTTTTTCAACAGCTTCCACAATCTTTTCTGCTCCCCTTACAAAGCAGGCAGTGCCCATGCAAATGGAAATGGGATATTTTCCCTTGGGAGTCATGGTAAAGAAAGTATAAAATGAAACCACTCCGTATACTTTAGCAAGAGGCATATTCAGATTAACGGCCACCTCATTCTGCACTTCTTCGGGAAGGTATCCGAAATGCTCCTGGGTCTTGTGTAATACATTTATAAGTTCACCCGGTTTATTCCCAAAAGAATCACAAATATCTTTTATGGTCTTTTTGTGACAATCGTTTAAAATCAATTTATTCATAAGATTAGCTATTAAGGGTTATTTTTTCGGGTGACCGAAATAATGGGTATGTAACAAATGATGTGATTTTTCGCTGAGCGGCTTGCCAAGAAAATCTTCGTACAGGGCAATGATCTCGGGATTCTCATGTGATTTGCGAATGGGTTTCCCGGCGTCTTCTTTATAAATAGCTTCCATACGGGCCTTTATGAATGAAGAATTGCCTCTGTGCAGCGGCTGACCGGCACCGCCAATACAACCGCCCGGACAGGCCATGATCTCAATGGCATGGAAGTTATACATTCCCTTTTTAATGCCGTCAAGCAATTTGCGTGCATTCCCCAGAGTATGGGCAATCCCAATATGAATAGGAGTTCCGTTGAAATCCACGGTTGCGGTACGGATCCCTTCCAGACCGCGAAGCTCGGTGAAATCTACTTTTTCGAGCTTCTTGCCGGTAAATACTTCGTAGGCAGTACGGGTAGCTGCTTCTATCACACCGCCGGTTACACCAAAGATAACTCCGGCACCGGTAGATTCGCCCATCGGATGGTCAAAATCTTCATCGGGAAGGCTCCTGAAATCTATATTGGCCATTTTTATCAGCTGGGCCAGTTCACGGGTAGACAAGGCATAGTCTACATCGGGGTTTCCGTCTACGGAAAATTCTTCACGTTGACATTCGTATTTTTTTGCCAGACAGGGCATAATAGATACTACCACCATATCTTCGCGTTTGATACCCATTTTTTTTGCCAGATAGGTCTTGGCAACGGAACCGAACATTTGTTGCGGAGAGCGGGCCGTTGAAGGCACGTCCAGCATATCGGGATAATTGCATTCAAAGAAGTTGACCCAGGCAGGGCAACACGAGGTAAGGATAGGCAGTCTGACACTCTTGTCTCCCTGGAGGTGACGGCTTATACGATCGAGCAGTTCGGTGCCTTCTTCCATGATTGTAAGGTCGGCAGCAAAGTCCGTATCGAATACTTTGTCAAAACCAAGGGCACGGAGGGCAGCGGCCATCTTTCCGGTTACGGAAGTACCTGCGGGATAACCGAATTCTTCACCCAAAGCGGCACGTACGGCCGGAGCGGTCTGTACCACCACCGTTTTGGCAGGATCTGCCAGGGCACGGATAACCTTGGGAGTATGGTCAACCTCGGTAAGAGCACCTGTAGGACACACAGCCACACACTGTCCGCAGAAGGTGCAGGGAGAATCTGTCAATTCCTGTTCAAAAGCGGGCGCCACAACGGCCATAAAACCGCGGTTCACGGCGCTAAGCGCGCCAACGGTCTGAACATCGTTACATACTGTTTCGCAACTGCGGCACATGACGCACTTGTCCATATCCCGGATAAGTGCGGGAGAAGCATCTTTTCTGTAGGTAGACATGGCAGCGGTAGCCTCGCAGTGGATCTCGCGGATACCCATCATATTGGCCAGGGCCTGCAGTTCGCAACGTCCCGATTTAAGGCAGGTCAGACAATCCTTTGGGTGATCGGACAACAACAACTCAACCACCGTACGCCTTGAGTTCAGCACGCGGAGAGAATGCGTTTTAACGTCCATACCTTCTGTACATTCGGTAACGCAGGCGGGAACCAGAGTCTTGCGTCCCTGGACCTCGCATACACATACACGACAGCCGCCGGGTTTGTTCTCAATACCCAAGTGTTCCATGTTCATATAACAAAGCGTAGGAATATGTATCCCTGCTTGTTTTGCCGCCTTCAATACAGTGGTTCCTTTGGGAACTTCAACGGCTTTATTGTCTATAGTCAGTTTTATCGTTTCCATATTCTCGCTTATTGGACAGTAATAGCATTAAACTTACACTTCTGATAACATACCCCGCAATGGATACAAATCTCCTGGTTGATGGTATGAGGCTGACGTTTTTCACCGGTGATGGCCTGAACGGGACAATTGCGTGCGCAGAGAGTACAACCCGTACATACGTCAGGATTTATGAAATAGTGACGCAAAGCCCGGCATTGACCGGCAGGACAAACCTTATCCTGCACGTGGGCCAGGTACTCGTCATAGAAATTATCAAGAGTGGAAAGAACCGGGTTGGGAGAGGTCTGACCCAGTCCGCACAAAGCGGTATCCTTAATCACCAGAGCCAGGTTCCGCAATTGTTCCAGGTCACCCATATTGCCTTTCCCATTGCAAATCTTCTCCAGCAGTTCCAGCATACGCTTGTTGCCAACACGGCAGGGTGTACATTTTCCGCAGGACTCCTCTACAATGAATTCCAGGTAGAATTTGGCAATGCCAACCATACAGTCGTCCTCGTCCATTACGATCATGCCTCCCGATCCCATCATAGAACCCGCAGCCACAAGGCTGTCAAAGTCAATGGGGGTGTCGAGGTGTTTCTGGGTAAGGCAACCTCCGGAAGGACCGCCCGTCTGAACGGCTTTAAATTTCTTGCCGCCCTTGATACCACCGCCGATCTCATAAATGATTTCCCGCAGGGTAATCCCCATGGGCACTTCAATAAGACCTACGTTATTAATCTTGCCGGCCAGTGCGAATACTTTGGTGCCTTTTGATTTTTCCGTACCGATACTGGAGAACCACTCCGGTCCCTTGAGGAAGATAACGGGGATATTGGCATACGTTTCCACGTTGTTCACGTTGGTGGGTTTGCCAAGGTATCCGCTCTGAGCAGGGAACGGCGGCTTGAATGTAGGTTCACCCCGTGACCCTTCCATGGAGTGGATCAAAGCGGTTTCCTCTCCGCAGACAAAAGCGCCTGCACCGTAACGCAATTCCATGTCGAATGAGAATTTGCTTCCCAGTATGTTTTCGCCCAACAGTCCGCATTCGCGTGCCTGTTCAATGGCAATTTGCAAACGTTTGATAGCCAGAGGATATTCAGCACGAATGTAAACCAGCCCCTTGCTGGCTCCAATGCAATAGCCGCAAATAGCCATAGCCTCAATGATTGAGTTGGGGTCACCTTCCAGGATGGAACGGTCCATGAAAGCACCCGGGTCTCCTTCGTCTGCGTTACATACTACATACTTCTGATCTGCACTGTTCTTGCTGGCGATCTCCCATTTTAAACCGGTAGGAAAACCGGCTCCGCCCCTGCCGCGCAAACCGCTCTGCTTGACCATATCAATGGCCTGCTGCGGAGTAAGGTCGGCAAGCACCTGTGCCAATGCGGAATAACCGTCACGTGCAATATATTCGTCAATATTTTCGGGATTGATGAAGCCGCAGTTACGTAAAGCAATACGGATCTGTTTCTGGTAAAATCCCATGTGTTTGGAGTCAGCCACATGCTCCTGCGTTTTGGGATTTTCATAGAGTAACCTGGTTACCTTTCTTCCTTTGAGAACATGTTCGGCAATAATTTCTTCCGCATCTTCGGGTTTGACCTGGGTGTAAAAAGTATTGTCGGGGATCACCTTCACAATAGGTCCTTTTTCGCAGAAACCAAAACATCCGGTGGTAACCACCTGAGCATCTTCCTCCAGCCCATGGGCTTTAAGGGACGCATTAAGGTTTTCTACAATTTGTGCGCTTGCAGAAGCCCGGCATCCGGTTCCTCCGCAAACAAGTAATTGCATTTTATACATTATGGTCTTATGTTATTAGTATTAAATCGTCTGGTAGTTTACTGGAAGAATGCCGTCAAGCAACTCATTCTTAAGAATGTATTTATCTACTATTTCGCCTGCTTTTTTAACGTCTACATATGAAAATACCACGGGATCGTGTCCGGGTTTCTTAACTTCAACCGTAGGTTCAGCATAGCAATAACCCATGCATCCGGTCTGTGTGATAACGGCGGGTACCTTTTCTTTTTCAACCTTTTCAAGAAGAGCATTCATAACCTCGCGTGCGCCCGATGCAATCCCGCAGGTAGCCATAGCCACTTTTATCTGCACCAGACTTTCGGGATTATTGCTTTTCTCCCTAATGTCCATACTTTGTTCGAGTTGCAGTTTTCTGTTTCGCAAATCGTCCAATGATTTAATTTTAGTCATATCAATAAACTGTTAAAAAATAATGTATCATTTAAATGAATCCGCAAAATAAGCCCAAATTATTGGATTTGGCAAACTTTAAGGTCATTTTGATTTTCTGTGATCATCTCCTGCAACATCTTTATTACGTGAACGTCCGTCAGCGGAAGACCATCCAGAACTTCCCTTATTTCCGGGGTGGCAATGCGGTAACAACGGTGATCGTATTCGTAGGTATATTCAAACTCAACCCGGGGATTTGCCGAGATAAGGAGTACCATGGCATTGGGCAGATCGCCCATGGGAGGCCGATCCAGATGACTGTATTCAAACCAGACGGTCAGGGAAGTTCCTTTTCCGGGTTCCGAGGAGACCTCCAACCCTCCTCCGGCCTGTTCGGCTGCCTGCCTGAGCAACGGCACGCCCAAACCCACCTTTCGTGTGGTTCTTGAAGTGAAAAAGGGATCCGAAAGTTTACTCAGCTGTTCGGGTGTCATGCCTTTCCCGTTATCCTCAACGGTCATGGTCACCTGGTTATCCACAGGATTTTCCCCGATATATACTTTAATAAAGGTAGCCCCGGCTACCAGTGAGTTTTGGACAATATCCAGCAAATGCAAGGCGAGATCATTCATAGTTACTGTCTGATAAAGGCGTTTCTAAGTCCATGGAAATCTATTGTTTCCATCTGAAATTCTGTGAATACCGACCCCACATCCTGAATGAAATGAGCGTCGGATGAGCGAATGAAAAAATAGTCTTTCAGGTAGGGGTTGGAGGTAATAAAAGCCTGCGGCGTGATATGCCTGGAGAGTTCCAGGGCGTCTACTTTCAAATCGGGGGGCAAAAAACCAAGCTGGCTGATCATCGAGTCCCGCATTTTATTAATGTGGGCAGGGATAAAAAGACCGCCAATGGAATGCACAAATGCTTCTACCTGTTCAATGGTTCTGTCCAGTGCAGAAATAAGCAGCCAGGGAGCTTCGCCCAACACCTGCTCGTTGGTATCTATCCAGAACTGGTATCCGAATTTTTCAGGATTGTTCTCAATATGCGGAAGGTATGTATCAAGAAAAGACTGGAGTTCCTGTCGTTGTCCGGGAGTTTCTACCAATGCCAGGCAATGCACTTCTTCTTTGGTGGTAATCTCGGCGCCACAGATCACCTCCAAACCCAGCCCGGCGCCAAGCTCCTGTATTACGGGAGCCTGCAAAGTGCTGTTGTGGTCCGTTATGGCAATCATCTGCACACCTTTCCCAAGAGCCGCTTCTACAATATGGCGTGGTGTCATCTCTATATCGCCGCAGGGCGATAAAAAGGTATGGATATGCAGATCTGCCTTTACAGAGATCATGATCAGCAGTGGAGCAGCCCGTACAGTCGCCCCGATGTTTCAAATGCTTCTTCCCCGGTTCCGAGTATCGGAATTCCTTCCTGTTTAGCCAGGTCAAGGGTATCTGCGTCGGGTTCATAGCCTTTGACAAGAACAATGGCGGCCAGTTCTTTCAAAGACGCCACCGCCATTATGTTTTTATGGGTTTGCAGTGTGATCCACACATGGTTGGCCTCGGCATGTCCCATAACATCGCTCAGAAGGTCAGAAGTATAACCTCCTTTAATAACGTTTCCCAGGTTGCCTTCTCCGGCAAAAACGCGCAGATTCAACGCGTCTTTCATATCTTTTACAGTCATAGCACAGTTATTTGTTAAATCGCTTCTTTCCCCAGATTTGTTCAATTGTAGCAGGATCGGCTTCGTGGGCGTGGATAAGCAGGCAATTGTCCAGTGATGCCCTGCCGCAGACGATATCGTCTGCCAGGGCTTCACACGAAGGAGCCCCGCAGGCCCCGCAGTCAATATTCGGCAGCAGCCGGCGTAATCTGCGCGATTCCTCCATACGTTCCAGGGCTATATTAATATCGGAATGATATTTTACCATGGCCCGGGGTTCTATCTTATCCATAGGTATACACCCCGAACAGGTCTCCCGGAAAGATTCATCCAATGGATGCTTATCGGGAAGGTCTTTGGCCAGCTGATCCAGTCTTTCTTTAACCAGAAACCGGTTACTCTGAACAAGGATCCCTCCGCAGCACGACATATCACAGGCACGAAGTTCCAGATAATCAACACCCGTTATCTCCTCATTTTCAAGTCGTTCAAGAAAATCAATCACATTGGGCATACTGTCAATGGCCAGGGAGCGGCCCCGTATATGTGAGGCTTCACCACCGGTAGTCGCCCATTGTATGCCGGTTTTGGAAAGAGAAGAGTGTACCAGCGAGCAATGTTCAGAATCGTTCCTTTTTTGTTTGTAAGCAAGGAACACTTTATTATATAGCTGCGTCATGTTAATGACTCCGTTGATGGGCGAAACATACCCGCCCACCGGAGCTTTAATGGCGGCAATCTTGGCCGCACAGGGCGTAACGTAAAAAATACCCACATCGTCAAGGGGAACCCCATGTCGGGCATAATCTCCCCTGTAATATTGAGCGGTTACCTCCAACGGGGGCAGTAACCGCAAAATCTGATCTGCAAACACGGGAAAACGCACTTGGATGAGCCTGATAACTGCCGGACAAAACGAGGAGATCACCGGTTTTGACCCTTCAAAGGTGTCAATATACTTATTTATCTCATCTACAAGCAGGTCAACTCCCTGTTCTACCGTACATAATTCAGTAAAACCGATTTCGTACAGGACACTGTTGATCTCTTCCAGCGTAAGTTTCTCCTGAAACTGAGCAAAGAATATGGCCGGGATCAGGAGGATACGGTGTTTATAATTGAATATCTGCGTAATATCATCATCTTCCACCACAACGGCTCTGGAAGGACAGACATTAAAACATTCTCCGCAATCGACACATAAACCCGGATGGAGTGTGGCCTTTCCGCCGGTTACCCTGAGTGCTTCGGTTGGACAAACACGCATGCAACGCGAACACCCTATGCACGCTTCCTGGCGGATCCGGAGTGCGTGATGAAACATATGCGGTTGCTTATCCATAATATTATTTAATTAGTATGGTTATCTCCAACGTGGTGCCTTTTCCGGGAATGGAATGTATGTTCAGGACATCGGCATTCCGGCTGATATTGGGTAACCCCATTCCCGCGCCAAATCCCATTTCGCGAACTTCCTGTGAAGCTGTGGAAAAACCCGGGGTCATGGCTTTTTCTATATCTTCAATACCGGGCCCTTCATCCACAAGTCTCAGAAAAACACGCTCGGGATCTATATCGGCAGTAATAATTCCTTTGTATGCATGAGCAACTATATTTACCTCGGCTTCATACAAAGCCACGACAACTCTTTTGATAACGGACGCATCAACTCCCAATTGTTTAAGAGCCCGTTTTACCTGGGACGAAGCTGTCCCGGCCATTGTAAAATCTCCTCCCTGTATATTAAACGATAAGTTCACTAAAACACACCTTTCATTCCGGCGCTGTATAAAATTCCTGCCGTTTTAAACATCGAGAACGGGCTCTGGATAAGAACCATATCGTTCTCACATGCAAGGTCCAACATTTCCTGAGTAGGTACTTTGCCTCTAACCAGCAGAATATACCGGAGATCACTCATCTCGGCCGTTCGTATGCTTTGCACATTGGCAAGTCCTGTCATCAGCAAGAAATCGGATCGGCGAACAGTTAATACATCGCTCATCAGGTCCGATGCAAAACAATAATCCACCACATCATCTTCTTTTATATTACCGCATAAAAGCGTACCGTTAACCAGTGACACTATTTCCTGAACAGTCATTTTATCTTATTTTTTTGTATCAATGTTTTTTATATAACAACGTCTGCGCATATAAAGTCTGGTATCGTACTCTTTCCAGACATCTATGGCGTGATTGGATTCAATTTGCGGATTGGTAACAGCCCATCGCAGGTTGCGTTTTATGGCCGTGTGGTTTGTTTTGTAATGGTAAATAGAGCTGAGCCCCCTTCCCTTCCATTCGGGATGGGCCCCGTTGAGCATGAGGTCAATATCCTTATAAAACAGAAAAGCTTTCAATAAATGGAACCAGCCGAAGGGAAACAGGTATCCTCGGGCTTTCTGCAGCGCCTTGGAGAGGCTGGGAAAACATATTGAAAATGCGACAACCTGATTATTTTCGTTCATCACAAAAGAGGAAAGAGACGGAGTAATGAGTTTCATATAAAAACCGGCATTGGCTTTTATTTCTTCCGGGGTAAGGGGAATGAAATTATATACAGCCATGAAGCTCCTGTTGTACATTTTGAAAAAATCATCGAGATAAGGCTGAAAATCCTTTGGAGACTTCCATTTTAACAAATGCAGGTTATAGCGTTTCAGAATCACGTCATTCAGACGCTCCACTTTATCAGGTATAGGTTGTTTTGCCGGCATGATATACTGAAGCCAGTCCACCTCCTTAATGAATCCGAGTTTTTCCAGGAATCCGGGATAATAGGCATAGTTGTAGATACAATTAAACTGTGGGATGTTCTCAAAACCTTCAACCAGCATTCCCTGTTTATACCAGGTGTTATATCCCAGCGGACCGTGTATCTGGTCCATACCTTGCGACCGGCCCCAGGCGGCAATGGCATCTATCAGCGCCCGGGCCACCTCAAAGTCTTCTATCACATCAAACCAGCCGAAACGCACCCGTTTGTAATTATATAATTGATTGGCGCGGGGATTGATTATTCCCACAATACGTCCTGCTATTTGTCCTTTTTGGTCGCATGCAATAAGGATTTTCCTTTTGCAGTAAGACATACAGGGGGAATCGAATATGCTGTTAACTTCGTCAAAAACAAGCGTGGGAACGTATTGGGGACAATTTTTATATAACCGTAAAGGAAATCTGCAAAACCGTCTGAGTTCCTTCCGTGTGGTGATCTCTCTTATGTCAAAAATCATATCAATTCGTTAAGGGAATTTTCAAAGATACAAAAATCTATTATATCCCGTATAGCAGTCTGGGCGCACACACATCCGAAAACAGCCGGGAGGTAGGATATAGTACCCACCTGTGATTTTTTGTTTCTGTCGTCGCAGGGAATGACCGCTCCCGGGTCCGGAAGCTCCTGGGAAAAAACCACTTTAAACCCTTTCCGGACACCCAGTTTGCGTAATCTTTTACGCAACATGAAGGCCAGCGGACAATTGAAGCTTTTGGATATATCGCTTACCCTTACCTGCGTGGCATCCATTTTGGCGCCGGCACCCATGGCACTCACCAGGGGAAGGCTATGTTCCATACAATAACATATAAGGGCAATCTTTGGGGAAAGCGTATCTATGGCATCCACCACATAGGAGGGCATGAATCCCTCCAGGAGACGGGGAACGGATTGTTCATCAAGATATTCTTCAATGAGCGTGAGCCCGATGACAGGATTGATTTCCCTCAGACGGGCCGCCATTACCTGCGTTTTCATAAGGCCCTCTGTGCTCACCAGAGCAGGCAATTGACGATTGCGGTTTGTAAGGGTTACCTTGTCGTTATCTATCAGAATAAGATGACCCACACCGGCCCGGGCCAGCATCTCGGCCGCATAGGAACCTACGCCTCCCAGACCGGCCACCAGCACAGTGCTTTTTTTTAATTTATCCAGTCCGTCAGTACCTACAAGCCATTCAGATCTCGTCAGCCAATGTTCGTCCATACAATCATTCCTTATCGCGACATTTTGCCTCCTGCCATATCTCCTCCATTTGTCCCAATGTCATATCCTTTAGTGAACGACCTTGTTTTATTGTTTTTTCCTCGAGGTATTCAAAGCGGTCAATGAATCTTCTGTTCGTTCGTTCAAGCGCCGTCTCGGGGTTAATTCCGTAGAGACGGGCCGCGTTAACCAGGGCGAATAACACATCCCCGAATTCAGCCTCCATCCGGTCCGCGTCGGCTTTTTCCCATTCGGCCTTAAATTCCCCTAATTCTTCGGTGACCTTATCCCACACCTGCTCCCGGACTTCCCAGTCGAATCCCAGTGCACGTACTTTATCCTGGACACGGTACGCTTTGACCAGCGCCGGCAGACCACTTGGGACTCCCGAAAGTACCGACTTGTTTCCGTCTTTTTCTTTGATCTTTAATTGTTCCCAATTCCGGATAACCTCGGCAGAATTATCAGCCTCTATGGTTCCAAAAACATGCGGATGTCTGTAAATCAGTTTTTCACAAAGGCGATTGATCACGTAATCCATGTCAAATGCGCCTTTTTCTTCTCCTATCTTTGCATAGAACACTATATGAAGCAACAAATCGCCCAATTCCTTGGAGATCTCGTGCAGGTCATTTTCAAGAATGGCATCACTGAGCTCATACGTCTCTTCAATGGTAAGGGTGCGAAGGGTATCTAAAGTCTGTTCCCTGTCCCAGGGACACTCGGCACGTAACCGGTCCATTATGTCGAGGAGTTTTCCAAAATCCTCCGTTACTTTTTTTCTATCCATGTATCTTATTGAAATTGTATCTGTATTTCATCGTAAAGCGAAACGTTTTCCAGTACGGCCAGATTCCCGAGGTATATGCACAGCTCAAGCAGGCCGGCACTGTTAAACAGCGCCTGTAATTCCCCGGGACGTACTCCGCCGTACTGATGCCACATTCTTTCTATTTTAGTGTACGGTCCCTGAATATATATCCTGAAAGCCCTGCCCCGGCCTGTCTTTTCAAATAATGCCCGTGTCACGTTTGTGATGGCATTCCCGTAGGAATCTATATATATTACCTGCCCCATGATATAATTTTCTTCAGATACGGGACTGGGATTTACTTCGGTCATCATCTCGGCCGGAAGCGTCATGACATTGAGCTTATCCTCAACCACAGCGCGGATTCCCTTAACGTAGGCATCCACTTCTGCCATGGTGTGCACAGAAGTGCAAATGGCCCTGATCCATTCCGGTTCCGAATCGAAAAGGAGAGAAAAGCGGCCGTCATTTACCGAAATAAAATACTGCTGCCCGTAAAAAGCAATTGCCATAGGCATCTGGTCAGTCGCCTGGGCCTGGACGGCCAGCAGGTGAATGGTTCCATTGGGATAATGCCTGAAAACCTGCCTGAGCACAAAAACGCCCATACGCACATCAAACGGGTTGATCTCATTGGTAATTGTCACCAAAGAAGCCATACCCAGTAATTCACCCTTAAGAATACCGGGATAATAGTCTTGCCGCTTCCAATCACTGGTAAGTGTAACTACAGGCATATGAATGATATCTCCAATTTGCAAAGGTAAGCATTTGAACGTTGTTTTGCCTTTTCATAAAAAATGTTTTACTTTGACTTAACGTAAACATTAATTATTTCTATGAAAACTCTTATTCTCAAAGGATCTGTACTGGCCTTATCGCTGATGCTGGCATGGTCATGCATTAAGCCCGATCAGACAAGTACCCTTACCGTGTCGCCTGTTACCATTTCCTTCAGTGCGACAGCAGGTGAAAAGACCTTTACCGTAAAATCAACTGAAAGTTGGACTGTTGAAAAGCCTGCCGACGCCGGGTGGCTTACTGTTTATCCGGATAAATTCATTGCCGGCACCACTCCCGTTACCATTCAGGCTCAACCGCTGCCTTCCTCATCGACGCGCTCGGCTATTCTCACTGTCAGATCCTCTGCCGGACAGACAAAAGACATCTATGTGGAGCAGCAGAATATCCTGGATCCAAATGCCTATCTTTCGTTTTATGGAGAAGTAGGCTCCTTTGTTATCGTTAATCCAAGGGATAACAATATTCTGAAGTTCATGATCAATACGAACGTTCCCAACTGGACTCCCTCGGTTTCCGAAGGCGACGGGGACTGGCTTACCTATGAAAGAGTGGTGGACACTCTCTTTGTTTCAGTCGCCGACATTCCCTCTGCCGCCGGCCGCAGCGGAAACATTATAGCCTCGGCGGGCGGTTCATTACAGATATCTGTAGAGATTTCCCAGTTGGGCTTGCAGGAATTCGGAGCCCCCACTGCCGATTTTGTACTTTCCATTCCCGATTCGGCCGGAACGGAACTGGCATTTAGCAAAGTGTACCGGAACCAGGCCAGGATGACCATGCTTTATATTGGTGCCTCGTGGTGCCCCGACTGCCATAATTTCCTGCCCAAGGTAAAAGAGCTGTATGAAGAATTTCATCCCTACGGACTGAATGTATATGGTGTTTTCCTGGAAACGGAAGGTGACGAAGAGGCTTATTTAAATTATATTAAAGAAAACGGGCTGGAAGATATAGATTCCGCAACAGGAAAGAAGATATGGTGGGAAAGCAGGCCGGTATTTACTCCTCCGGGACCGTGGCCTGCCGTAAAAGAAAATGAATTCACACGTCTGTTCTATGGAGATGCTTTATTTACGGACGAGGTTTCAAACTACGTACCTGCCTTTATCCTTGTAGACAATGGAGGCCGTATAAAGAAAACATTTACTGCAAATTACCGGCTGCGTACAGAAGGAGAGATCTTCTCGCTGTACCATTCATTGGAGAGCTATATTGAGCGTCAGTTAAATTGTTGCCAATAGGCAGGCCATACGGCCCGCCTATTGGCTGCTGTACTGCCTATTTGAAGGCAGATTCACTTAATCCTTGACCGTCGAGTGCCAGCTGCCTGAAGTAGTCTGGCACTTTTTTTCCGGAGAGTGCATCTACATAGAGCTTACCCAGATACTGGCTTAACATGAACCCATGACCCCGCATACCCAGGAACAAACCCCTTTGGGGATCAATAATATACCTGGGTTCCACATAGTATCCGCTCCACACGGCCTGGAATCCTACGCCGGCCAGCTGGGGAATCCAGTCAATAAATACTTCGGCGGCTATTTGCAGGAATTCCTCTGTATTGATTTTCAGGTTTTTGCCCGCTTCCTGGGGATCTGTCAGCGGAGAAGCACAACCGATTATCTGTCCCGTATCGGTAAGTTGCTGGCCGTATACGGCAGAGAATGATTTGTATTTGCGGCGGTCTATAAGCATATCGAGCGCATTTCCGTCCTTGCCCAGTAAAGGCATGCGTTTAGTAATAAACGCCTGGTGTTTGACAGGATACAGACCGGTCTCGTAACCCAGTTTGCGGGCAAATTCAGCTCCGTTATTACCTAATGCATTAATAAACAATTTTGTGCTATACGTTCTGTATTCGTGTTTATGGTTTAAAACCAGGATAAAATAGGTATCACCCTGTTTGTGCAGATCAACAACCCGGGTTTGCTCCAGTACTGTTCCACCATGCTGCTTCCCTATATAACGTATCAGGTCCAGAGTCTTTCCGGGGCTTGCCTGCCAGCAGTTATTTGAGATCAGGGCGTGAGAATAGAGCTTCAGGCCGGGATTAAAGTATTCTGAAATTTCTTTACGGAAATCTTTGGCTTCTATCATATAGGCATCGGACCATGCCCTGGATGCATCGAGTGATTCGTAGGTCTGCCGGTCGTGCACAAAATTCACATACCTTGACTGATGAAAATCAATTTTCCCTATCCGGTCCAGTTCACGGAAAATCTCCTGGTTATGGTTGGAAATATCGGCCAGCGCGGGAAGGCTGAAAGCGGGACGACCACCGGCAATATTGCGCCAGGAACTGCCTCTTTCGTTATTGGCAAGGAACGGTTTATAACCGGACTCAGCCATGTAACGGAACAGCGCACTGCCCGCAATACCGCCTCCGGCAATAAAAGCCCCCACTTCCACAGGAACGTCGGCTTCTTTGGCAGTGTGCGGGAGGATATTAACAGCGGGTTCTTTTGGCGGATATAATTCGCCCATCTGCACCAGGTTGGCCATTGGGCCCCTGGGTGTCAGTTCGGATATAACCTGTACCCCGTGGCTGCGGAGATACTGGATAGCACGCGGCATACAGCGCGAACCCCTGCAGGTCCCCATGCCCATGCGTGAAATATGTTTTAATTCATCTGCCGTAATCACGGTCCGGTCCCCCACGAGTTCAAGGATCTCTTCTACGCTTACGTCTTCACAGTGGCAGAGGTATGTTTTGGCATCCGGATCCTGTTGTGCCGGGGTAAGCACTATGGGGAGGGGATAATTTTCTTTCACAATGAAACCCCGGACATCCGTAAACCGCCCTTCATCCACCCGGGAAACCTTCACACGGGCCACATTGGTCTTATTGGGCTTCAGGAGCACCTTCTGAATAGAACCTTCTCCCAGTTTATTTCCGTAATTATCTACAAGAAAGACGTCCGAGCCTTCATGTACTTCATACTCAACAGGCAGGGAAAGGATCTGCCTGGCCGTATCGTATCCGAAAAAGGCCAGTCCGGGACATTGATTTATACAATCCATACAGCCGATGCATTTGTCGTAATCGATCCTGGGTACCGACGAGGTGGACGATTTGGTAATAGCACCGTAACGGCAGGCAAACGCACATGGATTGCATGCAAAACCGTACAGACAGTCAGGAATCACAAATGGACGGGCAGCCATACGTTCGGCCGAAGGCAATACGGGTTTTTCCAGCACCCTGACCGGATGTTGCTGTGAATCTATGTATTCTTTGGAAATAGCAAGGTATTCATCGTAATTAATGCGCATTCCCATTTGCTGCATGATTTCCAGTGCACATTGTTTGCCTCTGAGAACGGCCGAGGTCCCTTCTCCAATGCGGGTGGCATCGCCCACTCCGTGGCATTTGAGACTGAAACACTCCAGTCCTTTCTTCAGCAACTGGCTGTCGGGCATCAAGCCGGTACATATATTAATGGTATCGATACCGTCTAACCGTTTTTCTGTTCCCGGAACCGCCTTAAAGTTTTCACATTCAGCAATAATAGCCCCAACTATACCGGTCCTGTCTTCGTTGGGGACAGCCTCAAGAAGAATATGGGAAGTGATTATGGGAATGCCCAGCCGGCGGACCCTGTTGGCCTGCACGGGAAATCCCCCCTCGTTGGGCATGGCTTCTATTATGGCCTTAACCGAGGCGCCGGCCTGCATGGCCTGGTATGAAGTCAGGTATCCGATATTACCCGCACCTACGGTAAGTATGTTTTTTCCGAGCAGCGTCAATTCGCTGTTCATCATACGCTGAACTACAGCGGCAGTGTATACGCCGGGCACATCGTCGTTTTTAAAAGCGGGCATGAAAGGAACAGCTCCGGTAGCTACCACCAGAAACTCGGTATCTACATATAAAATTTCCTGTGTTTCAATGTTTTTTACTGCGAGTCTCTGGTTGTCAAGAATATCCCAAACGGTACAATTCAGCAGGATCCCTTCTTTGTCTTCTCCGGCAAGGTTCGAGGCAATGTCAAAGCCACGCATTCCCCCAAAGCGTTTTTCCTTTTCAAAAAAGAAAAACTGGTGGGTCTGCATGTTAAACTGACCTCCGATTTTGGAATTATTGTCAATAACCAGGCTAGCCACCCCGGCCTTGTTGAGCATTTCCCGTACAGCGAGTCCGGACGGGCCGGCACCAATAATGGCTACAGTTGTTCTGTATACTTTCTGCTGTTTTTGTGCAGGAGCAGCAACCTCCCCGGGAATGAACGAATCGGGAATACGGTGTACTTCTTTAACGGAGTCTACTTTGGTTATACAAATCCGGCGGACTTTGCCGTCGACAAGCATTTCACAGGCGCCGCATTTCCCAATGCCGCAGGAAAGACTGCGGTTACGGTGTGCCAGGCTGTGTTTATGTACCAGCAGTCCGGCCTGATGCAGCGCGGTGGCAACGGTAAAACCACGTTGACCATAAACGGTTTGACCTTCAAATTGAAATGCGACTTTATCTTCTTCGGGAATAGGTAGAATAGGATGTTTTTTGATAGATGGCATGGTAAACTTTCTTGGAAATAGTGGGGCAAATGTATGAATGTTTTTTGAAGATTTACACGAATTGTCCTCCTTTTATAAAGCAAAAGGTATACTTTAGCTACCGGATTATTAACAAACTAAATCAAAGGAGTTATTATGTGTAGAAAATGGATGCTTGCAGGGTTGGGACTCCTTGCATGTGCAGTGGCCTGTAATGGGCTTAAAATTGTCCCGGGGCCCAATGGGCAGTTGAATGTAAACGTTTCGGCAGAAAAGTCTTATGGCGTAAAAACCAGGGCATCCGGGACAGATGATTATCATTTCCTGCTGGTTAATGCTGCGGGAGACACCATCAGGAAAGCTACGGTAAGCGAGATCTCGGGGACGCCGCTCTCCCTGGAACCTGGACTGTATAAGGTAATTGTTTATAACCGCACTTTCACGGCACCGGAATTTGACGCCCCGTATTATTATGCGGAAGAAACCGCAGAAATAATAAGCGGTCAAACTTCTGAAGTCGAGCTGACCTGCCTGCAGGAAAATTCAGGAATACGTGTACTCTTCGGAGACCAGTTCATGGAAAAGTATCCTCAATACGCAATGACCGTCACGGGTGATTTGGGCTCGCTGGATTATAACAGCCTGACTTCCGGCCGTTGGGGTTATTTTTCCGCAGGTGAAGTGACTTTATCGCTCAAAGACAACGATTCATTACTGGGATCCATAGAAAGAACTCTGGAAAAGAAACATATGTACACTTTTCTTGTAAACAATACAGAGGATCCTGAAGGCATTGTGGAATCATCATTTATCCTTTCCGTTGACACTACGCACGTTTGGGTCTCCCAGGACTGGGACACTTCTGTCACTTCCGGGGACGGACAAACCAGAGCCTCGGCTTACTCGGTAACCCAGGCCAGGGAACTCACGGACGGCACAGAGGGGATCTGGGTGTGCGGCTACATTACCGGTTCTTACTCGGGAAGCACCACGTATAATCCCGGAAGCATCACTGCCGATACCAATATTGCTTTGGCAGATCAGCCCGGCGAGCAGGCGGCAGATAAAACATTATCGGTGAGGCTGGATACCGAGAACCTGAAGGCCCAGCTTAGCCTTTCACGGAATAACAGCAATCTTAACAGAAGGGTGTGGTTGAAAGGAACCAGCAACGTCAAATATTTCGGACAACCGGGACTTGAATCAATCAAAGAAACAGTCTGGTAAAAATCAACAAGAGGATGGCCCGAGAACCGGACCAACCTCTACCGTTGAAACCTATAAACCTAAAACCGATTAATAGATGCGGGTGTATGCAGAAACGCTGCATACACCCGCATTAGTTTTATAAAAATTTTACCGGATTAAGAGTCATCCTCATCCAGGGGAACATAGATCCAGAAAAATAAAGGCATATAAGCCGGAATCCCTCCCCCCGGATAGGTGCCGGAAACACTGCTTTTGCTCTTCCCGCTATATCCATAGCCGTAATCGGAATGGAAGAAACAAATGGCTACTTCTCCGTACTTCATATTGAGCATGCATTTACTAAAGCCTTCTACCACGGAACTTTCACTGGTGGACGTCTCATCACTGTCTTCATCATCTTCATCCGGAAGTGTCACATCAAGCAATGAGTATTCGCCGGACGAATCGTAAATTCTGTATTTTACAGCTGTATCTGCCACATTTGTGTCAAAGACATGTCCGTCAAGAAATTTCCCCACATAATAAGCACTTACCGTTGTACCATACTCAAGAGAATCTCCGGTACCGGGCACAATAGTCATTTTATAAAAACCGCGCTCCAGCGAGTCGAGACCCGGGTAAAAACGGTCTCTGAACGATTCAAGCGTATCAATTTGGTACTTGTCAATATCGTTGACAACCTTAACAAGCTCAAGATCGTACACCTGTGTGCTGGAATTCTGTGAAGTCCCGTCTTCATAGTATGCAGAGAGCCAGTAAGGAAGCCAAATCCGGCGGACATCTCCCTCACGCATCTGCAAAAGCATTTCTTCCAGCCCCATCATAATGGTCGAGTTCCCCATATACCACAACAGGGGAATATAAGCATCCTCGTAACTGAAAGTGCCCAACTGACGGCTAATATTTTCGTCTGTACTTTCTGTAATATTGTAATTCAGATCATATACTGTCTCTCTGATAAATACACAGGAAGAGTCTGTAGTTGAGGCCCCGTGGCCGGCTTTAAGGATCGTATAATAAAGGCCCGATTCGGTCTTCTGCAGGGTATCGTGATGGATCGTCTTTACGTGAGCCGCAAGTATCTTTTCATGGATATCTTTTAGAGATTCTGTTGTGTTTTCTGCACAAGATGTCATTCCGGCACACACACCTGCAATGAGGGCGGCGGTAATTAGTTGCGGAAACTTCTTCATATAAGACAAAGGTATCTATTTTTTGATAATTTGTTCCAGCCAGATCTCATACAGGAGCGGAGACATTTTGGGGATCTGCCCTACTTTATTGTTCCCAAAACCAAAATCGGCGTTAAAAATAATGTACGCTCTTTCCCCTTTCCGCATACCGGGCATTCCGTTATCGAGACCTTTGATCAGCTTTCCCTCTCCCACTACCCGGGACAAAACCTGAGCCCCCGCTCCGGATAACGGCCAACTGTAAACATTTGCCACACTGTCTGAATTGGTATGAAAAATGGCTCCTTTACCATTGCTGAACAGATGACCGGCATAATAAAAAAAAACCGAGTCTCCCGGGGCGAGCGTATCGCCTTCCACACCTGAAATTCCGCTTTTTAAAACGGCACGCACTACTCCGTTTCTGTAGTATACGGTATCTGCCACAAGTGTTTTAACAAATTCGTCTATAGCGGTTTCCTGTTTTATTATGAGAGCCCGCCTGTCTTCTTTTGTACAGGAAACAAGCATAATAATCAGGATTAGCCCTATGGAAAGCCGTTTTTTCATCACCTCAAGCCTATGCAATTATTGTGCCCAGGGCCTTAACCAAAACAGGTTCCATCATTTCAACAGGATCGAGGCTCTTCCCGGCCGCGGCGTTCAGATGGCCTCCTCCGCTGTAAAAACGTTTCGCAATAATATTAACGGGAATATCGCCCCTTGATCGCAGAGAAACTTTGATATAGTCATCTTTTTCGAGGAAAAAAGCAGATACGGAAATGCCCTTTATGGCCAGCGGAAGATTGACGAAGCCCTCCGTATCGCCATTTTGATAATTATATCCTTCCAGATCCTTTTTTGATAAAACAATATATCCGGCTCCGAACTGAGGCAGGATCGTGATCTTCTGCAATGCCAGCCCCATGAGCTTCATGCGACTGTAGCTGAACGTTCCGTAAATTAATGCGTATATCTGATTGATGTCCGCTCCGTACCTCATAAGATGGGCAGCCACTTCAAGCGTCTGAGGCAAAACACTGTTGGCAAACTGATTGGTATCTGTTATCAGGCCCGTCATAAGTGACACCGCCTGCTCTTTGGATAAATGTGTCCGTGGTTTCCATGTTTTAAGGATTCTGTACACCAGTTCACACGTTGAACTGACTTCCGTGCAGGAAAAAATCAGTTCAAAATCCTCTCCCGAAGGTTCAAGATGATGGTCTATGAGAATCTTAGGGACTGCCCTTTCTGCGAGTTCCTCGCCCAGATCATCCATCCGGTTTAAACTGCTGACATCAAGGGCTATGATCAACTGCGCATTGTCTATAAGCTCCCGGGCGCGCGCTGTATCGGCGGCATAGAAAACAACTCTGTTATCCCTGTCCAGATACTCCAGAAATGAGGGATATGCGTTGGGACAGATCATAGAGACGGAATATCCTTTGTCCCTTAGCCAGGATCCCAGGCCGGTGATAGCACCCAGCGCGTCTCCGTCGGGGTTTACATGAGTGGCCAGTAATACATCAGTCGCACCTGCCAGCATTTCATCCCATTTTTGATAAAGATTCTTTGGAAATAAGGTTTTCATACAAAAGATATTGATGCAAATATAATTGAATTCTTGCAGAGGTTATTTTTTTTCCTAATTTTGCAGGACCCATTAAAGAATATATATTAATTATCAAATAATGAAAAAAATACTTACCATTGTCATTCTGCCCTTGATTATCATTGGTTTGGGCTATGCTATTTTTGCCAGTTTAACAAAACCTGTCAATTTCGAGAAAGATCGCAAATACCGCGAGCAACTGGCTGTTGAACGCCTAAAAGATATTCGTACACTTCAGTCCTCTTATAAAACCGAATTCGGCAAATTTACCGGCAGTTTTGACACGCTTATAGACTTCTACAAAAACGGTATTATTACTGTTGTAAGGCAGGTAGGCTCGTTGGACGACTCCATAGCTGTGGCCCAGAAACGCGTGTTCAGAGACAGTATTAAACTGTCTGTCAGGGACACACTTCTTAAACGTCCCGGTTTTGTTGCTGATTCTTTGCGCTACGTTCCCCTTGTAGGAAAGGAATTTGAAATGAGAGCCATTGTTAAGAAAGTTTCGGGCGTGGACGTTCCCCTGTTCGAAGCCTGCACGCCTTTTGATGTATTGCTTCTTGGCATGGACCGTCAGCTTATTGTCAACCTGAACGAAGAACGTAAAATTTCCAACCGTTATCCGGGCATGAAAGTGGGCAGCATAGACCAGCCCAACAACAACGCCGGCAACTGGGAATAAACCATATGTCTGCGAATTCCAAAATACCGCAGGCGCAACACAGATTGTCCATTCACGTAAGCATGAATGGACTTTCTTTTGTGGTACAGGACAAGACCACAAAAGAATGTATAGTATGGGAGTATTTCCCCTATACAATCCCGGGCAACGATTACAACGACTGGGCGCGTGAGATTGACGGCATTTTCAGAAGGACAGATCTGCTGCAAAAACAGTTTGCCCATTGTGAAGTATGCTTAGACACTTGTAAGCATACACTCATCCCCTCGCCCCTTTTCAGGCCGGAGCAGGCCGTACAGGTATTACAACAACTATTCAGCATCGCAGACCTGGATGAAATAAATCACATGGACATCCCGTCTGCCGGGGCTACATGCATTTATGCCCTGCCCGGTCCGGTAAGCACTACTATTGTTAAACGTCAGCGCAATGCCAGGTTCTATGCCTCTATTCTGCCCCTTTATGAGTTTCTGAGAACGCAGAAAGATTATTCGCGGGCCCTGCTTTGCTATGGTGAAACCCAGATTCATCTTATTCTCATGCAGGGTGACAAGTTGTTGCTCTGTAATTCCTATGCTGTTGACCGGTTTAGTACGTCCTTGTATTTTCTGTTTTTTGCCCTCAAACAATGGCAGCTGAACCCGCACAGCCTGAGTCTGTATATTACCGGCCCCTTTAAACCGGCACATCTCAGGCAATTATGCTCGTTCTTTTCTTCCGTAACCGTTGCCAGCAACAATGAATTTCTGTTTCCTACAGAGTCTGTGAATCTTCAATTCGCTCCCCATCTTTTTCCGGTATGCGCATCATCAGCGGATCTTTAAAAGGACGCGTCCTTATTCCGCCAAAATCATTCAAGGCCCGTCCCACAACAGACTTCGCAAAGGAAGGTTTGTTCAACATGCTTGAACACAACTACGATTTTAGTACACTTTCCGTGCTGGATCTTTTTGCCGGGAGCGGAGGCATATCACTGGAATTTGTTTCCCGGAGCTGCTCCTCGGTCACCTGCGTAGAAATGAATCCCGTACACGCACGTTTTATCAGGGACACGGCCGCGGCTTTCGGGATTAAGGAAAAACTCCAGGTTGTTCACCATAATGTATTTGACTTCCTGAGCCTTTGCACTGCCAGGTACGATATAGTATTTGCAGATCCCCCCTACGATCTGTCGGGGCTGGAAAATATACCCGATAAAGTAATGGCTTCGGGCATAGTTAAAGAAGACGGAATATTTATTCTTGAACATCCGGCCGCTTTTAATTTTGCTGCACATCCCTGTTTTCAGAAAGAAAAAAAATACGGAAACGTACATTTCAGTTTTTTTGCAGTTTCAAAAACATTGTCTACATTTGCACTCCCAAACAATCAGGGTCCGGTAGTTCAGCCTGGTTAGAATACGTGCCTGTCACGCACGGGGTCGCGGGTTCGAGTCCCGTCCGGACCGCTCCATAGAAAGCCAATTAACTATTTTTCAGTTAATTGGCGTTTTTATTTCATTTGGGTTCATCTGTTTTTGGCGAGAAAATGGCGAGATAAATAAAAAAGCACTCAAAAATGAGTGCCTTTTATTGCGTTAAACTTAGCCTCTCGGCAATGTTTATGGTGCAAATATAAAAATAATCTAATCCACTAAGCAGCATAACAAAACAGTTTGCTGGGACAAGGTAGTCACAATGCTGAAATGTTACCTGTGTGTTATAACAATAAACAACAAACTCCCTGCACCATTTGTTTAACATATATTAATTTATTGGCGTAAGCTTTGGACCTTTCCGGATATGAGGTATAAGATTGTTGCTGGTGGCGGACTGGACTGCTTTGTGCCTGACGTGTGTATAAAACGGAGCATACCCACCCAGAAAAACGGTATAAAAAGGGTTAAAAACGCCAAAAATATCCACAAAACCCGGTTAAAAAACGGTGCATATCCATTCACTTTACTAAAGATGGGGCAAAAAAACGGAGAATAACCGTTCAGTGGTATTGCCAACCAGGCCAACAGGCCGGCTGACCGTTGCAAAACGGAACATGTCCGTTCACTTTGCTTCATCAAAAGGCTGAGAGTCAGTAATAAACGGAGCATATCCGTTCACTTTTCTCAGTCAATAGTTGTTCCTTTGTGAGGTATAATCAAAAAGGCGCTCTAAAATGGCAGGAACAACTATAGCAATGAGTAAATTAAAACAGGTCCTTCGATGGAAGGAAGAGGGCTACTCCAATCGTAAGATAGCCCAATTGGTGGGTCTCAATAAAGAGACCGTAAACAATTATATTAGCAGGGCAAATGCAGATTCATTAAGTCAAAAAGAGTTACTTCAGCTCGATGATTTTGTACTTGACATCCGTCTCCGAGGGGGCAATGCCGCGTACACAGATACACGATTTGAGGTGTTTAAAAAGCATCTTCCGTATTTTGTAGAACAAATGGCTGATCCACATAACCATGTTACTTTGTATCAACTGTGGATTGAATATAAAGCGAATAATCCGGATGGTTATGAGCTGACCCAGTTCAGATATCATTATCGTCAAAACACATTGGCTACCCAAAAGGTCAGTACGATACTGGCGGATCTCCACGTTCCCGGAGCTAAGATATATTTGGACTTTTCCGGAGACAAGCTATCATACGTTGATATAGCTACCGGGGAACTGATAAAAGTACAGACCTTTGTGGCGTGCCTGCCGGCTACCGATTATGCTTTTGCTATGGCGGTACCATCACAACGGGAAGAAGACTTTGTCTATGCTTTTATACAATGCCTGCACCATCTGGGGGGTGTTCCAAAAATCATTGTGCCGGACAATCTCAAAGCAGCTGTCATTAAAGCCAACCGGTATGATCCTTCTCTGAATCAACTGTTGGAGGATATGGGAAACCATTATGGGGCAGTAATTATGCCTGCCCGGCCCCGGCATCCCAAAGACAAGGCGAATGTGGAAGGCATGGTAAAAACGATTTACAATCGCGTCTATGCGCCGCTGCGTAACAGGTTATTCTATTCATTATCTGAGCTGAATGATGCCATTGCCGAGCAGGTGAAGTGGCACAATCAGAAAAGAATGCAGTTGAAGCCGTACACTCGTGAGGAACAGTTCCTCTCTGTTGAGAAGCCGGCGCTTAGGCCGCTCCCGGAGAACGATTTTGAGATACGTTTTCGTACCCGTCTGAAAGTACAATTTAACGGCTGTATTCTTCTTGGCCGGGATAAGCATTATTACTCAGTTCCCCACCAATATGCAGGCAGGCAGGTAGATGTTGATTATACGCGTTCCCTGGTAAAGATATATGCCAACAAAGAATGTATTGCCACTCATGTGCGCGATACGACTGCGGGAAAATACACGCTGATCAATGAACATCTTGCTTCTCACTGCCAGGCATGGCGTAGCCGTTCCAAAGAATACTACATCAACAAAGCGCTACCTGTTATGGAAGAAATGGCCACGCTGATGAGCTATATGTTTACTACCGGCAATCAACCTGAAGAGGTGTATTATAACAGCTGCGAGGCTTTATTACACCTCCAGAGAGGAACTGATCCGCTGCTTTTTCAAGAAGCGTGTAATGCAGCCTTATCAAGGGGTATATACAGTTATAAGTTTGTAAAGAACATCGTTGAAAATAAAGGATATGGCCTAATGAAAAAAGACAAACCCAGATCCCCTAAAACCAGTCATGATAATATCCGAGGGGCATCAGCCTTTCAATAATAACCACCCAAAAAAATAAACAAAATGAATGCAATCGAACACCAGATGAAGACTCTGAGAATGCCTTCAATGGCCCAGTGCTGGACCTCATTGATGGAAACTCGTCGTCATGCAGAACTATCATTGGAAGATGGTCTGAAATTCCTTTTGCAAGCCGAACAGGATGGCCGGCTTGCCAGTCGTCAGGCCCGCCTGGTAAAAGAAGCGCACTTCCGTTATCAGACTTCCTTGCAAGACATTTTATTTGACTCCTCCCGCGGGTTAGATAAAAGTAAAATCATGTCATTGGCCACTTGTGAATACATTAAGCAAGGGGTCCCCATCATCATTACAGGTCCCACGGGCGCCGGTAAAAGCTGGCTCGCCTCTGCTTTGGGCTATCAGGCATGCTTGTCGGGTTTCAAAACAAGTTATTATGGCATGCAGAAACTTTTTGAACATATAACAACGTGTCGTATAGCCGGAACTCAATATAAATTCTTTGAGTATATTAGTGTCTAAAAGAACCG